>JBAWZY010000002.1:0-409329 GCA_037142775.1 Chitinophagia bacterium
TAAGGGGGGTCAATATCCCGGAATGAGGGGTCATATTGACCGGAATATACACCAATCGATAAAATACTCGGATATAGTAGTTATGTAGGCATCTAATACAACTTTTGTGTGCGTAATTATACCAAATTGATGCCAGTTACTTACATGTTCATCTGGGTCATCAGGATTTATTTGGAAATTTTCGTTCTCAGGCCTAGTCACGATTATCTGTCTGGCGATATCAACCAGCATATCTAAAAGTTTATTAGAAATGATATTTATGTCCTGAGGATGTAAACCTTCGTTATTCAATTTCATGTTATTAAACTATTTTTTTATCAATAAGGCATTTCACCGCCAATGGTTACGCGCTTTAAAACTCTTCTAATACTGGAATCAAATGACGGTCTGTAATGTATCGTAGACCGATTGTCCCAGAATACCAAATCACCATTATGCCAATGATGTTCGTATTTGTAACTAAGGTTAATTATATGGTCATACAATTTTGAAAACAATTCATTTCCAACTTTATAAGGAACACCAACAAAATCTAACTCATATGCAATATTCAAGTAAAGAATTTTTTCTTTAGTAAGAGGATGCGTTCTAACCAAAGGATGAGGGAAGGTATCCCCCGGAGGAATATCAATGTTTCTATCAACATATTTCGCTGAAACAGAACCAAATGGTCTATAAAAAGGATTATACGTAATTGAATTTATTTCTTCAATAATCGATTTAGTTTCAGAATCAAGCATATTGTATGCCTGTACCATATCGAACCATACTGTTGGTGCAGAATTTAGATGAATATCCAATGCGTATAGCAAAGATGCTGATGATGGACATTTTAACCACTGGTGATCTGAATGCGGCAGTACTTCTTGATGCCCCAAATATGAATTAGAATATTCATGTGCTTGATTTCCAACTATCACAATCGGATTACTAGAATCCTTGCTGCCTAATACAGGAAATTTATTATCAGGTACAAATGGAGGTCCAAAACGAAAAGCAAAATCACTTAATTGTTCATCAGTTAAGTGTTGGTCTTTAAAGACGACAACTTTGTACTTACTAAGTAAATCCTGAATTTGAATTATTAAAGTAGCAGATAAATCGCTAGCTAAATTTATTTTATCAATTGTTACACCTACACCATTTTTATTGGGGGATATATTAAGATTCATCATAGGGTTTCTGTTTTATTATATTTTTTGTTCATTCGGGTAATAGTGTTAAAAATTTCCATTCTGAATGATTTTGGTGAAAGTATTTCAAGTCCGTCACCATATGACAGAAGAAGTTGCTTTAATTCGTGGTTAGGAATAACTTCTATTTGAATAATAAGACCTTTGTCATTTGATTCAATCTTCTTTTGCGAACCGTGCAACGGTTTGGTCAGTATGTAGGGAGCAATTTCGTTGTCCAGTTGCATCTTTATTTTAATCGGTTTACTATTTGCTTGAAAACTAACTCCAACAATGTCTTCAAAGTATTCCTTGAAATTTGTGCCAGTATTTTTCTTGAATTTAGTTGAATCAGGTTTAATGTTTTTAATTCTGTCTAATGGCAAATTATAGAGTAGTTTGTCTGTATTGTTAAGGCCAAATAGAAACCATCTTTTATTGAATTGTTTCAAATAATAGGGATGGATCTTTAACAATTTAGGATTTGTGTCTTTGAATGATTGGTATTCAATTACAAGAGTTGTTTCCTTTATAATGCTTTTATAAAGCATTGGTAAATGCTCTAAACCTATGAGAAATTCATTTTGGTCAAAGCTTATCACTTCAATTGTTTCATCTTGCTGAAATAGCGATTGTAGTTTAGGAACCAATTCGTTAATCCATTCAAACTGAGGAAGCCCTCTGAAACGCAATAGAACCATCAATGCAGCATTAATAGCATCTAATTCTTCATCACTTATCTTTTGATTTTTGATGCTGAAGTTATCTTCACTATAGCGATATTTTACCTTTTTACCATCTTTAATTCTTTCTAATGGAATTGACCAACCTGCTTCACTTTCCATAAATTTGATGTCATCAAAAAGTTGCCTTCTTTCTATTTTAGAACCGGAACCATTGAAGTCTTCCAATGCCTTATTCACTTCATCCAGTAAATCCTCGATAAAATAAATTTTGTACTTGTTGCTAAAGCATTTATCAAGTATCTGGTATCTTAGATAAGCGTTTTTATTGATACTCATAATTCCGCTTGGTTAAAGGTTAAAGCATCCATGCCAAATTCATCAATTGCTATTGTATTATATTTTGAATCATCTATTTTCAGAATTATTTTTTCATTATTTGAACTATCAATCAAACATTGGCAGGATGTACATTTGAGGTAATTTAGTTTTTCAATGTGGAATGAATGTAGTTTTTCACCACAATTGAAACAGTTCAAATAATCGTCCTTTAGCCGAATCGCATTCAATTCTATTTCCTCAAGCAAATCAGAAATTGCTTTTAAGATGTTATCCTGGTCAGGTCTGCTTTTGGATTTAAATACTGAGTCGTTCTCAATAGCTTTTTTTACTTCTTCAAATGATAGTTTTGTTTTGGGGAATGAATGAAACTTGTAACTATAGCTGATAAAATCTATGAATTGAGTTGGTATATATTTTATATAATCTTTTAGAAGGTGTTTAAATTCATACTCGTTGAAAATATTATCTAAATATGCCATCAAAAGGAACTTTCTGACCAAAGTACCTAAGCGTTCAATACTATCAGGGTCTAAAGGATTTATTTGAATTAGCTTTGAATTACCTATTATTGTTTGCTCAGCAAAATACAAGACGAAAGTATTCTTGCTTTTTAGTGATGAGTAAAGATTATCATCAACAATAGGTTCATTGCCTATAATGACAATTTTGATTTGGTAATTACCAATCGTAAGTATAAAAGTTCCTTTGTCTGTTTCTATGAAATTAACTTTGCTTAAAAGCAAATGTTGACCACTTAGATTTTTATAATTCCCATTTAGTTCGTATTCTAAATTATTTTTTAAGATATATGTAAATAGACTTTTACCATAAGCTCTAAGTCCTTTAAAAACATCTTGTTCAAATTTGATTTTCTCTGAATCGCTTTTTTCTGGCTTCACCTTCTCAAGTTCAATCCATAAAGATTTTATATACCTGTAATGTTTATGATTTACTAATACATTCGTATTGCGAAGCGAAATAGATTGTGTGGCTCGTTTGTTTACCAAGTCGAAAAGGTCACTTTTACGAAGTAGCAATAGCCTTTTGTTGATTTGGTTCAAAGTTTCCTCTGTTTCAGTTAATGTTGATCCGTCTTTGCTTTTGCCATGAAAATGGTCATCTTCATAAACAGCACCAATCAAACTCAGATTTCTATTTATCTTTTTATACCATCCCTTTTGGTCGTTTCTGTTTTTAAGTAGTTTTTCATATTCAGATAGAAAAGATTTGATATCCTGAATTTCCTTCATCCTTGAATTAAGATAAACCAAGCACCTTTCAAGAAAAGCAACGGTCAGTTGATTTTCATAAATATCAAAATTCAACTCCAATTCTTCATTAAGAATTCTGCTTGGTTTAAAACTTACAATGCTTTTATGAATCCAATCTTCTGTATGTGACGCCAGGTATTGATAACTTTTAGAAGGTATCCTCTTTGCCCTTGAAACATTCACTTTCTCTATCTCTCTTTCAAGCAAATAATGCGGCACTCTGAATATTTCTTCGAGGTGAAAAACCTTTTCATAAAGTTGTTTTTCAAACTCATTTAATCCTAATTTATTTTTGATTCTTCGGATTAATGGTATTACATTAAAATTATCATTTCCTGCTTTGACTATATCAATTGAAATATCAATGAATATTTCCTGTATGCTTTTATTTTTCGCTAAAAGTAATTCCTGGCTGATTGCTTTATTTGTTTGGAAGTTTGAATAAGTAATATCCTTAAAACCTCCGTCATTATCCATAATACAATATCTACCAAAATCAATTTGATTTGGCAGGTCTTTTTCCAAGACAATTTTATCTATATATCTGTCATATAGATTCATTACTTCTTACTTATTTCTGTTGTTAATAACTCAATTGCAAAACTTGGCTGAAGCTTAAATGAAGTATTAAATAGTTTTACATAATCATCCTTGAATTTTGTCATGTTTGCTTTATCTAAATCGTATCTATTTTTCAAGGACCTAAAAAGACGGCTTGATATTAAATGGTCAATTGCTTTTGCAACATCTTTTTCTTTTTCCTTACCTGATTCAACAAAAACGCTAATAAACTTCTCTGCCTGAAATTCAAGACGATTTCCAATCCCGATTCCTTTATCCATTAAGAGCAATTTCATATCATCTGAATTTATGAAAGTATGGAACTTATTGAATGAGTCTTTCTGCTTTTGCTCAGCCTCTTCGAATTTTGTGTTCAGCCAACTGTATTTTACATTGAAGCTACCATCAGTTGTTTTAAAGTCTTTTTTATCTGGATGGTTCTTTGGCATTTCCATCAAATTGGAACGGTCATAGGTTTTAGGTGCAAACTCTAAAGTAGTTTCATCATGATTTGCAGTACCAATAAATCTTACATTTTCCGGAATCTTGAGTTTACCTCCTTTAATTAGTGCCGGTAAAACTTCATTAGGCGTGTTTGTAAGACCAATATAACGTTCAGATGGAGATTGTTCTAATAGTGATAGGAAATCAGCAAAATAGTGCTCAGGTCTTGAAAGATTCATTTCATCGAGTATAATCAGGAATAAGGTGTCAGCATATTTAGGCTGATTAGCTGTGTATAAAGCTTTAAAGAAATCGGTCTCTTTGTATTTGTGCTCAAAAGAATTGTAATAGCCCATCAAGTCCATATTGTCTCGCCAACCTGATTGAACAGCACATATCCTGTAGGGAGCTTTATTTTGGTTGTCATCATCTACACCTACATAATATCCGTCAGAAACCAAAGCCTTCGCAAACTCTCTTGGCAAGCTTGTTTTTCCTGTTCCGCTTATTCCTTGCAAAATACTAATTGGTGACATGTGCAAACCCGCAAGAAATATTCTGATTGTTTCTAGTGAATAATAAAATGGTTTATCCGACTTGAATGCCATCCATTGCTGAACATAGCTGGATAGGTCAACCAAATTAGCAGGAGCATCCTTTTTGGTTTGAAGATGATTGAAACCAAGGTTTCTGGCATCAGAATCGCAATTTTTGGCAAATTCAAAGGCATCCGACTTTTTAGTCGATTCGCCTTTAAGTTGATCAATGGTTACTGATAAGTCGTCAATGGTCTTTTTCAATGAAGCTTCCCGAACTTTTGCACTTTCTATTTGATTCTTGTAAGCGTTAATTTCTATAACATAAGAATCCATATTGCTTAAAATACGTTTGAGTTCAAGTAATTCCCCTTCATTAATCTTTGATTGATACTCTGTTACTTTTGCCTGAAGCTCCTCAATTTTTGCTTGTTTAGTATCTAATTCAAATTGTTCTGGTCTTTCATTTATTTCCTTTTTCAGATTTTCCAATTCTTTAGTCAGAAAAGAATGTTGCATTAAAATTTCTTGTGGCTCTGTTGATTCAAAGGCATTTTGCAAGTCTTCAAAAAGCTGTTTTAAATTCGCATTCTCCTGCTCAATTGTATTTGCTTTACGCTGTAATCTTTCTAGTTCTGCGGTTTTTATTGTTAACTGCTCAGAATACTTGGTTTCAAACTCATCCTGCAAATCATCTTTGAAAATTTGTTTTTCAACTTCAAACTTTTTCTTTTCTCTTTTAAGTTCTGCCTGTTGCTTTTCAAAATCAGCATTAAGACTGATATGTTCGGAAAAATCCTCAATATTTTTCTTATGAAACGCTGACAGTTCTTTTAATAAATTTTCAGTATCAGTAAAAACCTTTTGTTCGGTGTCTTTAATTGTATCAAGAAGCTTTCTAATAACAGCAGTGTATTCGCCATTGTCAAGAGCAAATTCTCTTTCTGTAAGCTCTTTGTCCTTTTTGTTGTAGTCTTCTAGCTTCTTCTTTAAATCAGCTTTTATGCCATCGGCTTCCTTTTTTGAAGATTCTAACTCTTCTTTTAACTTACTTGTCTTTTCTTTTTCATCCTTTGTTGACACCAATAGCGATTCCAGGCGTTTATTGATATCTTTTACAAAGTTCCAATATTTTGACAGGTCATCCTTTGTTTCAGATTCTTTCAATTTAGAATCAGATTCAGGAGTTAATTGTTCAACTGGATCTACAGATTGAAGTTCCTCTTGCTTCAATTCAATCTCAATTTTCTGCTCATCTGTAAGCAACGGTTTTACAGGTGCGGTAGGAGTTTGTTTAGCTGGTTGGTTATTTTGCGGAATACTTTTATTCCTATTTTTATTCTTTCCCATATCAATTGAATTTAATGCAGTCGTTTATAAATGATTTTATGAAGCCATAATATTTTTCTACTTCTTCTTTAGAAAGGGGCTTCAGGGCCTTTTCGTTTGAAGTTTGTCCGTGGCCTTTTTCATTTCTAAGTTGAGCCACTTCTATAAAAAGTTCAATTCTATCATTCAGGATTTTAAACAGAACAGATTTGTTATCGAAATTGTAAGTAAGAACGAATGACACTAAATAGGATAACAGGGAATTACCTTTAGCCAAATTGCCTCTACTTGCGTTTAATAATGGCTGAGGCACTTGAGTGTTATTTGAAAACAATCGCTGGCGGTAAATCCCAATAAGACTATTCCTCTTTTTGGAAGAATCAATATCTAATTCCGCATAAACGATTTCATAAAATGAAGCTCTTTTCTCTTTGTCTTGCTTTAAGATATTTTCTAAAGCATTTTGTAGATTTAGAGAGAAGGAAACACTACCATCCAAGTCATTGAAATTATTGTTTTCAATAAGAATTAAGTTCTTTATAATTGTCTCAAGATACAATTGCAAATTTTTATCTAGGCTATTGAAACCTATTGAAAAATCGGATAGCAACTTTTCTTCTATGAGCTTGTTTAACTGTTCCTGATAATCCGCAAGTATTTTACCACCTAATGTTTTTGCATCAGCGAATCTGTTATGGATACTTTCTAATAAATGTTTGTTTACTGGATTGTTGATATAGAACTTTAGTGCAACGTTATCGCCAAAACCAAACGGGTCAAGCATTCTCCAATCAGGCTCATATGTCTCATCTTCATGCTGGTGTAAATACACATAAGAGCAAGCCCAAATAACTTCAGGTTGGTCATTTAAAAATCGAACGCTTAGCTGATTGGATAACTTCTCATTTTTAGCTTCATCTTCTTCCTGATTAATACCTTTTCTGTTACTATTTTGAATAAGCTGTAATACTTCCCTTTCTGAGGGACGATTATAGTTAGATTTAGTTTTTATGGCTTCATCTAAGAAAAAAGGAAGGTCTGTGAAATCCTCTCCATCTCCTTTTGTACCGGTTACAATTTTTGGATGTTGCCCCTTTGAATCTTCTATTAAATCTGCCGGGACAACTTGACTAATGTAATACGGGTAAAGCTTATCTTGGTTAACATATTTGAATACATAACCAATTTTCTTCTTACCGGAATTAATCACCAGACCGTCAACTTCCATTAACTTTTCTTTTCCTTTTACGCTCAATGAACCATGTTCATTAATAAGTTGCTTTGCTTGCAGTTCTCCTGTTACAATACCGATTAGCTTTGAATCCAGCCCTGTATATTCAGCAATAGCTTCATCTTTAATACCTGGTCTAGCCTTAAATTTCAGAACAATCTTTTGGAAGAAATTTAAACCGTGTTCAAACTCATTGGTCTCAATCCGATACATATAAAACGGAATACATACCATCAAAGACTTTCTTGAAGGCCTACGTTTAATATGAAAATATATGTTATTGTATTCTATTGCCATATTCATTATCGATTGAGAGATTTGTATAAAATTCAAAAAGACCTTCTACATAGGTTTTAGCAAAGTCATCAGCGAACATCTCTCCATCGCCCACAACAATGAGCAACTTTTGAGCACGGGAAAAGGCTACATTAAGCCTGTTTTCTAAGGTTAAAAAGCCAAATACTTTTTTGAAATTATCATGGTTGCGATTAATAGCATTGGAACGGACTGTACTTAGAATAACGATGTCAAATTCTTTCCCTTGAAATGAATCGACAGAGCCAATTCTCAGTTTTTCACGACCGTCAGCAGTTTCACGGTAATGTAAGGCAATTTCATAATTACCATCAGACTTTAGCTCAGCATATCCCTTCTTACTGGCTTCTTTAAATAATTCATTAACCTGCTTTGCATAGAAAGTGATGATACCGATACTTAAATTTTCAAAATTTGGGTCTGTTTTTAATTCATCTAATATTTTAACTATTCGCTGGGCCTCGGCATTTCTTGATTTACTTTTACCGCTTTCTTCCATGCCTTTATTTTTCCTAAGGTCACAGAATACAGCAACTTTATCTTTTGCCCACGGCAACTCTAATTTGTGCTTTTTAAGTTCTGCTTGATTTGGAATACCTGCTTTCAGTTCGTTTTTGTAATAAACCCTACTGATGAATTCGCCAATAAAAGGGTGCATACGAAACTGCTCAGTAAGTGTAATTGTCCTTCTCGGATTAGCAGTATGTAGATTCTTGAAAATAACACCAAACAATGATTCTTCTAATTTTTTTCTAGTCTCAGCCGCTATAAACTTATCTGACAGTTTTGTTGATGTTTCATCTGCGATATCATCCTCTAATAGATGCGGCAACTGATTCTGGTCGCCAACCATAATGATTCTTTCCGTGGCTTTAGCCATTGGAATAAGAAGATCCAATGGATTTGAACGGGCTGCTTCTTCAAGTATAACATTATCAATACTTGAATATGAACTCATTTCACGCCCACCTGCAACTTGATTGGTTGCCGCAAGACTTTCTCCATAATCTTTAATAGTATTCCTAATATACTCAGCATTCCCATCAAGTTCATCTCTTAATACTTCAAGGTTTGCGGTAAAAAAAGTATCCTCATCTTCGTATGAAGATTCTTCTTTCTGCTTAAAGAATATTATCGCATTTTCAAGCCAACTTAATATTGAAATATTGTTACCAGAAACAATGGTATTTGCAGATGAATTAATTCTCTCCAAATAACCTTCCTGAATTTCGCTTAGACGTTTAAGTATTGCCTTATCAGGATTGTCAACTGGGCAAGCTTCTAAAAATGATTTTTCTTCTTCCGTAAAAGGAATGTCGGATTTTAACAAGTGCTGGATTTTATAAAACCCATCGTCATTGTATGATTCAAATTCTGCCCGAATCCCTTTTACAAGTTTTATATTCTTAAAATTCGAGGATTCATTAAAGCTCCGGTCGCCATTAATTTCTTTCCAATCATTCCAAAGTTGATCGCTTATATCTATAGTGGCAATTATAGTTTCAATAGCTTCTTTTAATTTCTGATCATTCCTTTCAGAAATATAAATTGATTTAATGTCAGTTAACTTTTTAGAAATTCTGTGATTTGTGCCTTTGATTTTAAGCCTTTGAAGAGATGTGTCAATTTGCAATTTCATTTCCTCTATAAGTTTATCCTCAGCTCTAATATTGCCTAGTGTCTCTTTCCCAATTTTTATTGTTGGTAAACCTAAGGTGTAAATTTTTGAAGCAATGTGTTCAACAGTATCATTTTGGAAGGCAGAAACTAAAATAAGCTTGCCATTGTAATTCTTTCTGCTCTTTTCGGCAATTTCAATAAGTCTATCGCAAATGGCGGCAACCACTGTAGATTTACCTGTTCCTGGAGGACCCTGAACTATTGCAATATCAGGGGTATTAATAGCAATCTCAACAGCTTCTTTCTGATTTGCCGTTAAATCATCTATACCAAATTTGTCTTTTAAAAACTTTCTGGTTCTTTCTGTTAAGGCTTTTTCGTTCCTCTTTTTTGCTAACATAGCATCCGAAGCACCCTCTATAGCAAAAAGCAGATTTCTGGTAATAAATTTCCTATCCTCTCTAAGACTCTTTAAAGCCCTTTCTCTTCTTTTGTTTACAATCTCATCGCCTATTAGAGAGATAAGGAATTTACCTGTTTCAGGAATAGAACTTAGTTCATCATATAGTTCAAAAGAAAAATCATTACTTATTGATTTCATTAAGAACCGCTTATTTTCTGCCTGCTTTACTTCACCTTCCTTTTCTATTGTAAGTTCTAGTGAAGTGTTTAATAAATCATCCTTACTTTCGTTAATTGCTAATTTCAGTTCTTCTGTCAAATTTCCAATTCGAACTTTCGTAATACCATCTGGCAGAAATCTAATTCTGGTGAAGCGTAATTCACCAACCTTTTCTTTGAGTTGGTTTGCCCTTTCTAATTCAATTGCAGAATAGGTTTGCCATAGTGCAATAAGTGTATTGCCTTTAGCTTCTTCTGCTTTAATAGTTTCGTAAGCTTCTTTTGCTTTTGATGCCTCTACAAATTTGATTGACGGGTATTCAGCTACATTCAGGATTGAAAAGTCAGCGTATTTTTTGGCAAATGGCTTATTGGTTATTTTCTGAACAATCCATTTATTCTCTTTCACCAAAATATCAACTCGTTTGCGAAGACCGTGTATTGTGAAGCTTAAATCTGTATTGCCGGGATAGGTTTGAACAAAAATAAAATCAGATCTTTCGGATTGGAATACAAAATCATTATTAAGATTTTCAGATAACTTCTCAATCTTAACATTCTTATTTGCCAAGATTATATTGTCGCCAAAACCAATTTCAAGAGATTCGTTGAAAGTTTGGCTAGTGCCACAGGGAAGATATTTTATCTCAATGCTTTCATCTTTTACATTAGTAATCCAGAATAAGCTTTGAGCAATGGATGCTTTGTCAGTTTCATTGTCGCCAATAGCATTACTTGTGAATGATACACGCAGTGGGGCTGTGTTAAGGCTGAATAAAATTTGGTTGGATTCAATTTGTTCAGCTTTCAGGAGGATTGGCTTTTTCTCCCAATTTATAGCACCATTGAGGATTTTTCCATTAATGGTGTTTTGAAGTGTTTCTTCAGGAAAATTATTCAGTATGTCTTTTAAATCCGCCATATTAATCTATTGTTAGCACCCTTTGTGGAGTGTTTAAGTCTTTCAAGTGAAGCATATATTTTTGTTTGTCCTGTTGGGTAGCATCAACTACCCTTATTTTCTTTGGAGTGTCAAGAAGAATGGTTTTGCCACCTTCAGACAACCCATTGCGGGGACTTATATTGAACTTTACACCATTTAATGGTGTAAGTAAAATTTTCAATTCATCCTTTTCCTTCAAGTACTCAATTTTTAAAAGGGAAGCTAATGGCTCTATTTCGGTTAAAAGAAAATTGAAGGCAGCAATTTCCTTTGGAGTGTTTTCATCAATTAAAATTTCATCATAAACTTCCGGCTGTAAGCAGAACTGCTGTTTTACTTCGTGTGTTTTCTCATCATAATATTCAATTTCCTCCCATCTTCTCATTTGAATACGAGTCACCTTTTGAGGTGCTTGACCACAGAAATTACATTTTTTTGAATTGTTGTATGGGTATCTAAGGTTGCAATTGATGTTACCACATCTCAGAAGCTCATTTAATGCAAGATTTAGCATGTCAAACCATTCTGCCATACTTGGTCTTTCAAGAGAATTATTTAGCCCTTCTTCAAAATTCTTTCTGAAAAGATTTAGTAGTTTTTCCGGCATTACCTTTTCTGAAGGCAAGCCGGTAGTCCTTTCATTCGTGTTGTCTTCAGAATGGTCAACCCAGGGTAATTTACCTTTTAAGGCTTCTTCTTCCAATTCCGGTTCACCTTCAGAAACATAATCTCCAATTAGAGGGTGGTTTAATGTGAGCAGTTCATAAGCCAAAACAGCAAATGAAAAACAGTCGGACATGGTTGTATTTGGAGCATTATTAGAAATAACTTCAGGTGCACCATAAAAAGGGGTGTAGATGTTATTAACTATACTTGTTTTATACCTGAGATTGTCTAAATCAATCAAAAAAACATTATCTGATTCAGTCCTTTCAGATATAAAAACATTATTAGGTGATAAATCACAATAGGCGAGACCCTTACTGTGTAATGCCCTCAATAATGCTGCTAAACGAATAAGAACATTGTATCTTTTTAATAAACCTCCTGATGACAAATACCATTCTGCAAGATTTGTATTTTCTGTTCCAAGTTTTAATGATGACAACGGAATCATTCCAGATGCAAATTCAGATACATAACCATTCTTTGGTTGTGTAATTTGTCTTAATGGAACTGCAAACACTTTTTTATCTAACCCTAAATTTATTAGGAAATTGATTTTGGATTTGGTTGTATTGTCATCAAAACTTTGGTTGAAGAGTTTAACAATATGCTTTTTGTCTTTTAGCAAATAGGTTACACCTTGAGAACCTTCTCCAAGTTTTTCAAGCACTTCGTAACTGATATTTTTTGAATCTACTACGTTCATTTAATTTTTATTTGACCAGATGAAAATCATTGATTTATCATCATTGTTTTTTTCGGTTAGGAATTCTTCTAAATCACATTTTAAAGCATCATTTCTTCTTGATTCTTCAATATTTTGAAATTTGTTTTTAAAATAGTCATGCAATGTTTCAATTTTTTCTGTTTGTAATTCGTCAGCAATGCCATCAGTTGCAATCAAAAAATCAAATGTGTGCCCAAATTCAAATAAGGCCAGTTTGAAATTTTCATCTCTACCAGAACCAAGGCAAACGGTCTCATTAGAGAAATCTTTACTTGTTGATTCTAAATAGCGGAATAAACCATCCATTCTAAGCGAAACCAGAACATCACCTATCTGACCAACAATTATTTTCTTTTCCTTTTTGAAAACAGCTATAAAGGAGTTGGTAGTTCGATAATCACTTACACTGCTGGAAATTGATTCTATTTCCTTTTTCCACCTTTCTTTTACCTTATTATTGAGGAATTGAAGTTCAGACGAAAGTTGAAATTTTTGGATTTCATCAATTACACTCTTACAAGCAATTTGTGCTCCTTCTAACGAATTTTTAGATGAACCTAATCCATCTGAAACTGTGGATATCAGAAATTCATCATTCTCAAAGACATTTATATAATCTTGATTGGGAATAGTTTCATGTTTATCGCCACGGATACTTGCTTGTATGATTGTAGTTTTCAACTCCATTAGAAATCAAGAGTTTCGTCATCAGGCATTTGTGGTATTTGCTGCATATCCGGTGTTTGACTTTTCATTCGCTGGGTAACAGACATTGTTACGAACCTGAAAAACTTCCTAATATCTCTTGCACTATCACCCAAAACCAAATATTCAGGTGAGCTTACAAATTTTGAAAGCATATTATGGTCAGCGTCATCACCAATTGCCATAGCAATACGGAAGGCTTTTGAAGACCGACCATCATTAATAAGTTCATTCATTGGAGAAAGAAAATCATCGGTCGGAATACCATCAGTTAACAAAACAATTGTTGGTTTATAAGATCTTGATGGAATTTGTACTTTGTCCTCTATTAGTTCTTTTAACATTGTAAACGCACCACCCATTGGCGTCCTGCCTTGTGCCTGGTATGTCTGAGTGTTTACTTGGCTAATTGGTGTCAACGGGATGTCACAAGTTGCACTTTCACCCCCGAAGCTGAATAAAGAAATGTGTATTTCTGCCTTGTTGCTGTCTTCGTCCTTTATTGAATTAATAAAGTCTTTGAGTGCAATGTTTAAGGCATCTATTTTACCATTTGTTCCCATACTGCCACTTCTGTCTACTGCAACAATAACAGGAAGTGGTCTTGGTTTTTGAATTAGGAAGTCGTTTAATGAGTCCATATAATTACGTTTTTAAGATTATGGAGCAAAGAAAATACACACCTGTGCACTGTATCTGCATTGATGAAAATATTATAGAATTGCTGGGTTTTTATTGTTCTGCTCATTTTACATTGCTTTTTATTTTATAGAAACCAAAGGTTATTCTTACCAAAATCGGATAAGTGTTCGTTCTCAAAGTGGGGATACATTTCTGCTACCATTTCGGGGTAGAGTGTAGTAACTGGTAAACTTTGTTGGCTGATGCTTTTCCAATACATACGGCTGAACTGATACACTTGATCCATCAAATCTTTTACTACAGCAATATCATCAAATACTTCCGGGTGGGTACTTGATATATGAAGCTTGATTGGGAAATGATACTCCTTATTTCTTACTGGACTATTTGCTGCATAACGGGTGTTGTTGCACAGCAGATAATCTCTTTTTCCTATTTGCAAAATAGTGCCGCTTAATGGCATTAAGTTTTTAGGGTCTTTAATATCAAATGCCAATAACTCCTTGCTTTCTGTTTTGTTGATGGAAACTACTATTACAGGAATGTCCAATTCTAAATGATGTAGCACATCCAAGATTGGTTCTAATTCCTGTTCCGACATTTTCTTGTAGAAATGAATGATTAGCCTTTTTGCATCTTTCTTTTGCTCCACATACGTTGTAACTGCATTGCGAATGCTTCCTGCCAACATCAACGTTTCATCTGCACCGAAACAGTCAAAGCCTTCAAATATGCCTTCGTTATTAAAGCAGAAAGCCGAACCCACGTATTTGGTTTTGTTGCTGTGGCTGTAGAATGCACCAACGCCAACTATTAACTCATTGACTGTTGAACAATTTAAACGCCAGGGAACTCCGCCCAGCTTTGCCAATAATGCAATTTCAATATTGGGTAAGTACAAATTAAAATCTTCTCTTGCTAAGTTTTGATTGAAGATAACCTGTGAGCTGATGTCGTGTTTTATGAGGATTTCTTTAACCTTATAGTACACATTTAGCAGGTCGGTGTTTTCTTCTGTTTTGGCAATTGGGCTAATGTAAATGGCCACATATTGCGTATTGGGTGTTCTTACTGTATTCTTTATGGCTGCATCAACCTCAGCAACAATATTTGCTTTGTCTTGTATTTCAATATTGCTTGCAATGTCTAAAAGTAGTGGCTGTTTGATGTAAGTGTAGATGTCTGGAAATGCTCTGTATTCTTGCCCTTCATCATTCTTTTTGAAAAAGCCTTTGTTGAAATATCTGTAAATGTTTGCTACTGCTATGGCTTTGTCTTCGGGATGATAAATGAAAAAGAATTTTACATTATTGTGTGGTGACTTTTTATACGGACCATTTTTCATACCTGCCAATGGATTAATGGAAAGTGTGTTTTTGCCAAATAACAATTCGTTAGAATTGTGTTTGGTTCTAAAAGTTTGGTCTTCGTTTACTTTCCAAAATCCTTCCTTACTTAATTGTATAATGCTTTTAAAGCCTTTGGTATTTAAAACGGTATTGTAGAAAGCATTTATAAAGCCTAAATACTTTGGATAGCGGTTGCTGAAATCGGGTTTATCAAATGGTATTTCAAATTCCCTTTTTAGTTGATTATTGAGTAACGGAAATATTTTATCTAAATCTTGCTTTTCTTCCGGTGGCATCTTTATCCAACGGAATAATTTGCCATTGCTGTTTACCCAAGTAATTTTATCGGTATCTATATTGCCAATGTCTTGCATTGATTTGGCGTACAGCTTTGCTGTGCCATCATAAGACAATACTAATTCAAATGTATTAGACACCCTTGCATACTGTACTTTAAGGGTGAATTTGTTATAAAGATTAAATTTTGTGGTGCTTTTATTTTTATCGTGTTGCCATACTTCTACATCATTTACAAAATTCGGAAACAACACATCTACTTTGTCTTGCAAATAATTATAGATAAGAAAACGGAAGTAATGCAAACCGAAATTAGTGTTCTTCTTTATATCTACTGTGGCTGTATAGTCGGCATTTTCTGTAGTAGAAAAGTTGCAGTACAGGTGACTAATTTCTTTTAACTCGCTTTCATATTGCTCCCACAATTCTTTTGGATATTCGCCTTTATGCAAACAGGCGTAGCCTTCAGTTTTTTCTTTGAATAAACCTACTTCCAACTTTGTAACAGTTGGTGAAAATGGGATGATATTTAATTGAATCTCTTGCTGCATCGGCTATTGTTTATTTGATAAAATACCCTCCTGTTTTAGGTACACCTACAAATTTTATATACTTAGCGTCTTTCAATTTCTTGATATACCTTTCGGCTGTTGAAAGGCTTACGCCCAATGCCGATGCAATGGCCGGGGCTTTTAATCCTGGCGTTTTCTCTATTACTGAGTAGATGGCGTTTAGCTCCTCGTATACACCTTCACTCTCGGCTTTAAAATGCACTTTTTTTACACCTTCATTTACACCTTCATTTACACCTTTAGTGGCTTTGGTTTTGATAGAAAGGTCGAAGATTTCCATATTTACACTGTATTTATCCATTTATAAAACCACATAAATTTTCACTGCACTGCCGTTATCTTTAAAGAGAAAATAAGGTTGATTATTCGATTGCAGGGTATATTCAATTATATCATCTCTACATAATAAATTATGCAAACTGCCGTGATGGTTTATAACAAAAGCACTGCTTACTAATGTGCAAGTGGTATCATTCAAGTCATCGTCTGTTGTAAAAAAAGTTGGCAATGGGAATAAAGCATTTAGTGCAACTGACTGAGGTTTTGTATGTGATAATCTAACCACAATATTTCCATTAGCTAAACTTGCATTTATAGTCCAATTGTTCAGCGAAATGTCAGTGCCAGAAGGACCCCACTCAATTTTATCGGATCTATCATGCAGTTTAAAAATAAGTTGGTCAACATCTGTGTATGGATTTAAGGTTTGCAATGCAGGTTGAGCTGTATTTACTGAAGCATTTACCTGAAATCTAAGCCAAGCTGCATTTACAACTGCTATTTCTGTACGCTGGTTAATAGCTGTGAAAAGGTCAAATGTTTTTTTCTTGGAATAATCAGGTATAAAGTTTTGGCGTCTGATATGACCTGTTAAGCAATTTACCGGAGCACAGTTAGGAACAACAGGTGAACCACAATTTGTTGGCTTACCTGCTGCATCCTTGCATTCAGTTGCATTGAAAGTAGTGTTGATTTTTTGAAAATGCATCAGTACCCATTCCTCAAAAGAACGGGAAGAAAATGCAATTTTCACACCTGCTGCGGCAGCATCATTAAATGTTTCTGGCAGCCGGGGGTGATTATCTTTATCGAACACAATCCAGGCAAAATTGGCTGAGCCATCTTCTATTACCTTTTTTGCTTTTTCATACAATTGGTAAGGCGTAGTTTTAGGTCTATCCTCATTTTCATCTGGATAAACATCTACACGTTCAAAAAAATTTAATGCCTCATCGGTTTGAGCCCAGCTGTCAAAATATTGATATTCTGAGGAAGTGCCTTCACAAGCAATAAACAACACTGGCTTTATTATTACCCTTTTTTTTATTCTAGCCATTGGTATTTATTTCTTGTCTGTCAAAAATGAAATCCAACTCTTTTATTTTAGGAAGCCCGCCAAATTTGCCACTCATGTACCATTTGTCGAAAGGAACATCATCCCTCAAACCTTCCACATCTAAATCGTATACACTGTATAATTTTGTGCAGCCGAATTTATCTTTTGCAGTAATCCAAATTTGATCTTTGCGGAAATTATTCCTATCTAATAAAGTGGTTTCGTGTGTTGCAAAAATAAGCTGTGCATTATAGGGGTTACTCTTAGGATGATTAAACAAACTAATCAGGAATCTGCACAAATAGGGATGTAAACTATTGTCTATTTCATCTATCCAAATTGGCCGGCCATGAGGTAAGCTTAACGACAATAAAATTTCTGTACTAAGACCTACTAATGCAAATGTGCCGGTAGAGCCTTGCTTTATTAAATCAAACTGCTTTTTGCCGATTACGTTGTTATTGGCATAAACATCATGATAGGTCTTAAAACGCTTTTGCTTTCTGATGCCTGAATAAGTTTCATCTTGTTCATTCAAAGCATTAGTATCTGGCTTTACTACCTGTTCTTCTTCAACAAGTTCTAATCCCTTAATGCCTAAATCGGATAACTGGACTAACTTGATTACTTTATTTTTTATGGCGATTGCACCTGCTTCATTACTTTCAAAAATGCGTTTTGCATTTTCGGTCATACGATGCACCATACCATTTGCAGAGCTATTTAAAACAGAGCTTCCAACAATAAAATAATTTCTAAGTTCTTCCCAAAACACATCGCCACTATTGCCTAATTCGGATAAAAACAAACGCTTTGGGTTTATGCTTTCTACATCGTTTTTACCTTTAAAAAAATCAGGGTTTTTAGACAATATTTTTCTACCCCTTCTTCTGTATATTAATTTTTGTGTTTTCTCTGGATAATACTTTAATGTTTCTTCAATTATTCCTTCAATTTTTGAGATGGCAATGGAATAGATATATTGTTGCTTATCCCAAGCAATAAAGTTTAGGCTAAATTCGGTGGGTTCGCTTTCTGTTTCGGGGGATAGTTCAAATGGCTCGGCAAGTATTAGCTCATCGTTTACATCATAGCGGAATGATGCAGCAATGAGTTGGCGGAAAGACCAGTAAGCCCTGATGACATTGCTTTTGCCACTTGCATTGGCTCCATAAATAACGGCAGTTTTTAAAAGCCTGAATTTTTTACCATTCTTTGTTTCAAGTTCTGCTACATTATCAGATTTGCCTTTAGAGCCAGATGCTTCCAGACTAAATACAGTTTCCTCCTTAAAGGAACGGAAATTCTTTATGGTGAAGTTGACTATCATTTTTTGCAGATTTTTTACAAAAATACAGACTATATTTGTATTTCAAAGTAAAAAGACAAAATTATTGTAAATAATTTACAATTTTAGCCTATTAGAAGCCCAACTCCTGTGTTCCGGGGCTTGATGGTTTTTTCTTACTTACCGTTTTCTTCTTATCCAACAGACCATCCGCTTTTTCCTCCTCATGTATTTTGTGGTTCAACTCCAACAACCGTTTCAACACTTCTTTCCTGGCATCAGGATGAATGGTAAAACGAACCCTGTCATTCTCCGGTAAATAATCTACTTCGTAGAAATCATGTTTGAGGTCTATATCATTCCATCCATAAGCATCCAATACCGCTTCATCCATTTTTACATGCAGCTCACGGAGTTTGAGAATGCCTTGTATGGCTTCATCAAATGAAATGGTATTTGCAGTTTTTTCTAAATGCTTTTGCAGGGATGCTACCTGTTTGTCTTTATCGTTAATGCTTTGGGTTGTGATAGCATTGCTGTGAAACAAATTATAGGTTTTGGTAAGCCCCAATTGCATACCCAACATGAGTTGCTTTCGATGTCCGTGATAGGCTTCACCAATGGTTTCTAATTTTTGTTCTTGTTGTGGGTTGAGGTTTTGAGGAAAAGGGAAGGTTTCAAAACCATCTGTCGTTGTATAACGTAACCGACTTTCCAAAGATGAGCAATACCTTCTTATCCATTCATTATGAAAACTCCCCTGTAAAATTGTATAATCAGAAAATGAGTTATTGGTGTATACATAAACTGCATTAGAAAACACAAATCTTGTATCAGCCAAAGTAAAATTCAAATATTTTGTAACAACAGATGTAACAAAACAATTTCTTTTATCAATTAATCCTTCATTTAAGGCAACCCTGTATGCCCCAAATAGCCAATAGTTTTCCCTTACGAATTTATTCCATGAGTTAATTGGTTTAAACTTTTCTCTTTCGGGCTTTACTCTTTCTTCAATTATTGAAAATACCTCAGAATACTGACTTGCTTTTTCAAAACTCCAATCGAAAAAATTAATAATATACCTATCATTAATAAGTTCGTAATCGTCATTTATATTTCTGCCATTTATTAATGGAAATAAAACTTCTTGATTTTTGGGATTCAAATCCAATAGGGTATGATACTCATCTTTAGTAATTATGAATCCTTCACCAGCAAAATCATTTCCTTTGAAAAGTTTATTCTGATTTATTAAGAGTGAGTTAGGGTTTTGAAACTCAATTGAATCCTCGAAAAATGAATTTATGCTTATTGCTTCCTTACTGCCAATAAATTTCTTTTTTATCCAATTCCCTTTGAAAAAAGAAATTAGTGAAACTGAAAGATTGGCTGTTCCTATCCAAGGAATGCTTTTTACAGCAAAAACTATTTCACCGTTTTGGGAAATTATCCTATCAATACTATTTGCTTTTGTATCGCCTTCAGAAATAGTATTAGTAGTTATTAATGAAACAAATTTTTTATCTTTTATTATTGAGTAATCTCTATTTACAAAATAACAAATCAAATCTGTTTGAGCTCCTGCATCATAATAGTCATGGAGGTAATTTAAAAAGCTATCACCATAGGTTCCACGAATTTTCTTTGCTCCTAAATATGGAGGATTACCTAATACACAATCAAAACCACCTTCACTAAAAACTTCTGGAAATTCAATAAACCAATGAAAGAACCTTTTTTCTATTACCACGGCTTCTACAAATGCTAATTTATTTGATTGTAAAGGACCTAATCCTTTTTTTACATTTCTCAAAAAATTTCGGTATTCTCCATCGGTTAATAGATATGTTTTTGTAGCATCAGTTTTAGTAATAAAAAATTGTGCGACTTGGGCATCAGCTAACTGTTTCAATCTAATACGCTCAACCGTTTTTTCTTGAAATTGAATGTATTGCTTTGCTTTTTTCTCAACCTCCTCAGGAGTTGATTCCGGCAGATTTTTAAACAGATTGTACTTTTCAATTACAGCATTAACCTCATCATTAATTGTAACATCAAAATTCAAAGTAGTTTGATCTTTTTGCTTTCTTTCTTGTTGGTTTCTTTTTCTAAAAGAAGCTGAAATTTCCTTGTCATCATCAGGTAGTGTTTTAAAGGCTTCATCGGCTATGCCTTTTTCCAATTCGCTGCGATGTGCTAAGCCTACAATGGCATCACCACATTTAATGTGGTGGTCTAAAAAGTTAAGCGGTTCTCCGGGGTTGTATGCTTCGAGCCATAAGGCAATTTTACAAAGCTCAACTGCCAATGGGTTTTTATCTACACCATAGATGCAATTCCGCACCACATCTTTCATGGCTTTGCGAATAGACAAAGGATTGGGTTGTTCTTCATCGGTTAGCACCCTTGCCACTGCCAATGCAATTCTTCGGGCTGCACTCAACAAAATATGTCCGCTGCCGCAGGCAACATCGCATACTTTTAATTTCAATAAAGCCTTTATTGTATTTTCCTTGTTTACTTTCTTTTGAGAGTAAAGCAGCAATATATCTTCAATGAGATATTCTAATGAATGTTTGATTAAAGGCTGCACCAATTCTTCGGGTGTATAGTGAGATTGAAACTCTCTGCCACCTGCTTGCTTTTGCCAGTTCACCGAATAATTATCAGAGCCTTCTACTTTATTGAACTCTAATTTTAATTCCAGCAAGCCTTCGTACACAGAGCCAAATTCTTCTACATCCAGTCCGCCATAATTTACGGCAATCAATACGCCATTGTCATTTTCAAAATAACTGAGTGACTTAATGATGTTTAATAGTACTGCATTGCTCAGGTAACATTGGTGCAAATCGTATTGATTATTGCTGATGGCATGGTAGCCAAACAAATCACCTTGCAGGCTCATGATGCCGAGCTTCTCGCCAATGTCTTTTTTCTCGAATAAAGAGAAGGTACTTACGAGGCTTTGCCATAAATCGTAATGGCGGTTGGCTTCGGGTGGAAGCAATTTCTTGGTTAATTTCCTTAAACGTAATAAACTATAATAGTTAAAATAGATGTGATTAAATCGTTTGGTTTCGGGTGTCTTACTATCAGCATAAACAAGATTACGTTCCTCGATTACAAACAAAAAAAGTAAGCGATAAATGATACGTAACTGGTGGCGGTAATATTCATCTGCATTAATATTTCCGGCAGCAACAGCTTCACGCAATGTTGTATTATTAGGATGGTTGATAAAGCCATTGGCTAAGTTCTTAATTGCCCCTTTTACTGCTTCGCCTAATTTATTGCGGATGGTACTGCCAGCTTCTAAACCTTCCTGATGGTATTTCTCCATGATGCTGTCAGCCCCGGCATCCACCTTTTTGGGCATACGGCTGGCATGAAGCACACGGTACAGAATAACGAAATCGGAATACAGATCCTCTTCCATCATTTTCTCCAGGTTAAACTCTACATAGCTTAACCGAGTAATGCGGCTGGCATCACGAAGCAAACGCAGTTGGCGACCATTGGTAACCATGCCATACAGGTGCTCACTGTAATTGAGGTACTCCTGCACCATAGCATGAGGCGATACACGGAGTTGTTTATTTTCTGGTCTTTTATCAAGTGATTCGTGGTAACCGCCTACGTACACAGGAAAATTATCTAAGCTGCTGTCCCGGTAACCAATAGGAAATGATTTGCCGTTAAGTTCTTCACCTTTGCGGTCGAAAGTAAGGTTGTAGCCAAGATTTGTAAGTATGGGAGAAATCCAGAAATTTCGGGTTTCGGTAGTTCCTGTTTCGCCTTCTTTTAATCGGGTTAGTTTGCTTTTATAAATGGTCCATTGTCCTTTTGCTTCTTGCCAAGCAAGGCTTATTTCATCCTTTAGTTTGGCGTTAGTCAAATCAGGATTGAAATCTTTGCCCTGCTGAAAGGTTGCCTGCTCACTGCGGATTTTGGCCAACAAGTCAGTGGATAGAATGGAACCTTGTATATCTATTGATGGAAAATTCATACTGATTGCTTTGCTTAGATTTTAGGATTAGGAATTAATACATATACCCCTAAAATATCAGGAGGCAAAACAGGAGTGACTGCTTCAAACCGCTTTGCACCGATGTACTTTGCAAAACGGGTATGTGCATTCACTAATTCATCAGAACGTTTCGCAACTACCGCAATAAAGTCAGGATGCAATTCTTCAAAATGCTGCAGTTCCTTTTCAAAAATGATTTCCTGCCTTTCGGTGCTAATGTCTAATGCACTTGAAGTATGCAATAGTGTTTTACATTGGTCAATATCCAGAGCATGAATACCATCAGCTGTTTGCTCGTAACCCCAAAGAAACATTTCTTCAGAAACCATTTCGTGTTGCTTGCTTACTTCACGAATAACGTTGCGAACACGGAATTGAATTAAGGTAGTTTGAGTATTAACCGCATCTGTGCGGAATACGGATGCCCTTGCAGCTTTATTTCCTTTTCTTTCTTTATCAAGAGAGTTGGCAATAATGCGGTGACATAGCTGCTCTACAAAACGATGGTTGCGGCCTATGTAACGGAAGCCTTGCGGAGTAGGTGACTGGAATGAAATATGAATTTTGTCGCCCTGCCCCAATGCAGATGCCATCCAATCATCCATATTTAATTTCTTAAAAATGTAGCCGCCTTGTGTTTTATCAAAGTTTGCACCTAATAGTTTTGCAGCTGCCAGCACAAATGCTTCTAAGGTGGCCACATCGCCAATGGCTTCATCTACTTCGTGTAAGTCTTTTTTAACTTCATCCGGCATAATGCTTTCATGGGCAAAAATGGAACGGATTTTTTCGGCCTTTTCCCTTGCTGCTTCAATCTCGTTGGTAATTTCAACATCCAATTCGTCTAACTCAGGGCTTGCACCAAAATCAATGCGTATTTGTTTTGAAAATCTGTTTTGGGCTTTATCAGGATTTAGTAATACCTCTTTCAAAACCTTGTCCATCACCGAACGGTTATCATCAGCTAACGCAATGCTTACACCTGATGTGCTTTGTATGCGTTGTATTTTTTCGATGATGATTTTAAGTACCACGACATCCATCGGATTGTCTTCACCAAACAGCACTTTAACATCAATGGTGTTTTGATGATTGCCGTTTTTATCAATCCATCCCGGTTGGCCGTAACGGTCAACACGGCCTTCTCTTTGTTCCAAACGGTTAGGGTTCCAGGGTAAATCGTAATGCAGGATGGCATTGAATTTATCTTGAAGGTTAATACCCTCACTTAAACAATCTGTTGCCACTAAAACCCGTTTAGGGCTTTTGGCCATTTCATCAATCTTCTCTCTGCGTTCTTCATCACTCAGTTCGCTGGTGATGGCACGAACATCCACATCCTTTGGTAAATATTCTTTTAGAATTTTAGCCACATATTGTGCAGTGGCAATAAAGCGACAGAATACAATTGGACTTTGCCCTTTATTAATCCAAAGTTTAATTTGCTCTGCACCAAGTTTCACCTTTTGGTCTTTCTCAATTTTAGTTAACTCCGCAGCCTTTTGAGCAAGCCTATGTAAAATATTCCATTCGCTTTCCGAAAGACCGGCACGGTCAATAATTTCAATCTGCTCGGAATCACTTTGCTCATCCCACTTTTCTACAATTGGATTGTCTTTTACTTCATCTGCGGTAATTTCATCAAGCTCTGCAATTTTTGATTTACGCTTTTGTAACATTTCAAACCCTGCTGCCGGGCTACTCATTACACCTCTTAATAATGACAGAGCAGCAAAGTATTTTATGCGTGCCTTGTTTTCTGTAACACCTTCGGTGCTTATACCTCTTGCAAATTTTAATACATCCTGATAGAGTTTGTAATAATCTGAGGAAGCAGAAAGGGTGTAGGGCAATTCTTCTGTTGTTCGCTTCGGAAAAGGTGTTTCTTCATCCAACCACTTTTCAATATTCTTTCTTTTACGTTGTATGAAGTGAGCAGCAACTTTTCTTTTTTCTGATGTTTCTAAATCTGCAAAATCGTAGGTTTCAAATTCAGGATTAACCAACCCTAACAACGATTTAAATTCTCCATCCTTTCCGCTATGTGGCGTTGCAGTGAGTAAAAGCAAATGTTGTTGATCGTTTTTAGCAATCTTTTCCAACAGTTCATATCGTTGCTGGCTTTGGCCAGCTTTTTTGAAATCAAGGTTTTTAGTACAAGTATGAGCTTCATCTACAATCACCAAATCAGGAACATCTTTTAGAAAGGCAGGCATTTTAGCTGAACCATTTTTTACATAGTCAATGGATACCACCTGGTACGGATAATAGTTGAATACATTCAGTGTATCATCTCCAACAATCTTTCTCTCCAATCCAGCAACTGTGCTTGAACGAATGATTACAGCATCAATATCTAATTTATCAGATAATTCTTTTTGCCACTGTTCGCATAAATGCGGAGGACATAAAACAGCAAAGGATTTTATTGTACCTCGTTCCAACAGCTCACGAAGAATCAAGATGGCTTCAATGGTTTTACCAACCCCCACATCATCTGCCACTAATAAACGAGTAACAGATTGCTTTAATGCCATTATTAGCGGAACCAATTGATATGATCTTGGACGAAACGAAAGTTTGCCCATGCAACGAAACGGACCGCTTACCTGACGGAAAGAAAGCCTTGCTGCATCGTATAAAAGTTTTGCAGTAAGAAAACTGTCTAAGTCTGATTTATCAGGTAATTCAAACTGGTCATCTTCTAATTTATCAAAGGCTTGCAATACGGGTTCAAATACTGAAATCATTTCATCATCAGAACCACCAAGCGGTTTGAGCAATACTATTTCACTGTCAGAAGATGGTTGTACAACACACCTTCTTCCTCTGAACTTTACGAGCTTACCCGGCTTTTTTAATTTACTGTCTATCATATTGCTTAGCGTACTTTTCTAAAAATGTCTTGTCTCCTTGTTACGAATGCTGCAACTGGTTCTGAAGTATCATCCCAAACCAACACATCAAAACCGGCTAACTCAATCGTTTTTCGTTTTTTCTCATCATCAGCTTTATTGAGAGCTTTCTTATGAATCCCACCATCAACAAATACTAAAGCCTTTTCTTTCTCATATACAAAATCAGGTTGCACATAAAACTGCTCCATATTGTGGTTGGTAAAATCAGGTAATCTGTATCCATTTTCAAACAGATAATCCAACAATGCTTTTTCTCCTGGGCTGCGGTGGTGTAATCCTTTTTTCAACTCCTCATATTTCTCTTCATAAGTGCCGCCCACCGTATCATCAGGATTGGAAACGATTAATAATTCTAAGGCTTTAATGATGGAATGACGATCTATTTTTGTATGATCCATTTGGTTGTAGTAAGACAACAAATCATCATAGCTTGCTTTAGGCCGTGTAGGAAATAGGTCTTCCTTTGTAGCATAGTCATAGCCGCATATTTCATATGCCTTTAAAAATATTCCTCGAAGTTTTGCAGGATTACGGGCAATGTCTTTTAATACACCTATACTTCCTTCGGCAGATTCATAAAGCATGATGTTTTTATATTCATCACTGCCCATTAATCGGGCATCAATTTCCACAGGTTCAATATTGTATAATTGTTCAATCGCTTTTTCTAAAGCGTATTGCATTGTTACAACCCCTTCTTCTGTTAAACCCAATGATTTTATTGGCTGCACATACAATACATCAGAAGTATCATAAGTGTACAACATGATGTTTTGAATTGGGTCTTCTGGATTAGGTTTCTCCAATTGTTTTTTGGTTTTGAAAAAGCCTGTCTTAGTACCAATATCAAAACCATCATCACGGCCTCGCTTCCATTTTTTGTTTAGCAAGATCAGCTTTGCTGCTGGTGCGTAAAACAATTTCATCAATTCATCGCCATCAACTGTCAGTTTAATTTTTGTGGCATCAAGCAAACTATCTGCTGAGTTTAAATAAAGTTCTGTTACATACCCTTCGGAGGTTCGTACTTCTTCCATGCAAGAAATGCGTTCAGAGTTTTCCGACTGGGCTTCTTCTAATTCGAGCAGGTTCTGATGTAACTCAATATTGCTTGCAGTGAATTGTGTTCCGGTAATTGGGTCTTGATTTTTGCCTTTTCCTTCATCTTTACCAAGAAAAGCATAATTGGTTTCCTTTGATATTTTTATTTCCATCAAGTCCAGCGAAACATCATTTGGAGTAATACGATTTACCTTATACTTACCACCATTGTGATAAATAAGATTGTTAGGGCCAAACTCTTTCAGCCCAATAAATCTTGGTCTTGAAATAGATTCGTTCCTATCCTTGCCACCTAAGAAAACACGAATTGGCAAACGGGTAAAATTGTATCCTGGCAGAAAGCCTTCAGAAGCCAAATAACGGAAAGTGTAGAACTCAGATAATGTTGAATTTTTGTTTTTATCCGATTGGTTTTCCAAGAGGCTTTTTCTATCCTTTGCCCTCATGTAAGAAATGTTGGCCAGCTTTTTTAACTCTGCATCTTTTATTACCGGGCTTATATGCGTTTCGTGTGCTTCGTTCATTTGACGCAATGCATCCAAATACATTTTACGCCAACGAAGCAAGGCATGTTCTAATTTATCTGGAACTGTTCTGATTTGCGTTTCTAACCATGCATCGTTAAACCAACGGATGCCTCTAAAATCAATACTGGCAACTACTCTTAAAACTAAATTCTTTATGTCGGTAAAACTGGAATCAATTACATCCTGATATTTTGCCTTTATGTCGCTTTTTAATTTATAAGAGCCACCAGCAATGTCAATGAGGTCAATCAATGAAGGTTTAAATTCTTCTGCGTTTAAAAAAGAAAGTACCGTTGCATTTATATGTGAACGGATCAGTTCTTCATTGGTGAGGTCAATTCTTGGAGCCTGAACAATACCGGCAACCATTTTTACAGGATTTGCAAAATAGTGTTTGTCGTGTGGTGAAACTTTAGAAGCATAAGTGAATACCAATGCTGATTGCCCACTACGACCTGCACGGCCACTACGCTGTGCATAGTTAGCCGGGCTTGGCGGTACATTACGCATATGGACAATGTTTAGAGAAGAAATATCAATTCCTAATTCCATTGTAGGCGAACAATACAAAGCACTTAATTCTATGGCTTCATTAAACTTCTCTTCCCTTTCAATTTTTTCCTCGTTCTTAATTTGTCCGGTATGCTCTGCAGCTATGTATGATTTTGGAAGTTTAGAAAAATCTTCCTGATACAAATATTGGAAGTATAAATGCGGTTTGATTTTGATTTCCTCATCCAGTGTAATGTATGATGTCTTGTCAGTGGCAACATTTATCAAATCGCCCTTTTTCCAAAGCACTTTTGATAGGATTAATTGATATGCATCCTTGTCGCCTTTTTCAGCTTTAATATTTATCTTTTTTAAATAATGAGCTTCTGCAAGTGCATCCAAAACCTTAGTCATGAAAATATTGTAATCATTACTGCTTGGTGGTGTAATTCCATGTTTTCTAAACTCATGTTTTATGAATCGAGCTAAGCGACTTGATGGACCTATACTTTGAATAAATGTTTCTCTTGTGGCTTTATCAGCACCCTGAACTGAAAGAAAGTTTGGAGCATCCAACTTTTCGCCTTTATCAAGCGACCAAAGTTTTTCTTTATTTAATTGCTGATTTAATTCGCTTTCAATACGCAGCCTGTTTTCATATCGCAGCATGTCGTAATCAACTGCATACATATTTCTGAAGTAGTTTAATACTTGCAGAATGAATTCCTTCCTTTTTTCAACTGTCCAGTCTTTTAATAAATCAATTGTGTTCCAAAGTGTTTCATCGGCAACATCTTTATCTAAATTCTTGTATGTTATTTCTAAAAGAGCAGTTTGTTCAAGATTGGGTAGAATGTAACGCCAGCCTCTTTTAAGATCCTGTATTATACGATATGAAATATAGTTTCTTAATGCTTCCAGGTTATCTTCATTTGGCCTATTAGGGTTTGGAGCTGGGTTGGTTGCATAATCTTTCTCAGGAAGGTTTAATGCTTCCTGAACCTTAAATATTAAGTCAGATATTTTTAAAGGTTCATCACTCACCTTCAACACTTTTTCAATTGCAGAACGTAAATGAACAACTTGTATGAAATCGTTGAAATGCCCGGCTTGCAGGGAGGCGTCTTGCCTGTTATCGGTAAAGCTCATTAGCTTTTGCTCTTTCAATACCTTGCCATGTTTGTAGAGAGCCAACAAAGTTTGAAGTGTAATCAGGGTGGTTGATGTGGAACGACCTTCATTGCCTAAAGAAATGAGTTTTGATTTTTCACTGAGTTTAGGCTCCAAATAAATTAACCCACAAGTTGGGTCGTAAATTAAGGGAGCTGGCATGAACCATGCTTTTACCCCTCCATTTGGTGTTTCTGAAAATGAACCATCCTTTGATACATAGATTTCTTTTGGAAGTAGAAAATCTTTTGAGGTTTCTATTTTGCCTGATTTGCTTATCCATGCAGCAGGTAACAGTTCAATAAAATCATTTATATCCAACTGGTATCCCTTATCAAATAGGATGTAGCCATCCTTGTAATCATCCTGAAGGCGGCTTTTTACTTTCTTTACTTTGTTGCCATCATTGGCTTTTAAATCATCTTCGTTCTTCGGATTTTGATTTTCATTGAAGTCTCTAAAGATTAGTTTTGATTCACTAAAATCTTTTCTGACACAAATAAATTCAACGCCACTAACCCTGCTAAATACAGTTTGAAAAACAGGGACTTCCGGCTCGCTTTCAGAAAGTTTTACAAATGGATTTGGTTCTAAGGTTATATACCTTTTATCAGCATCTTCGAGTGTTACATATACATAGCCAGTTTGTGAAATAAATTGATGCAATTTGAACGGAAGAATAGTATCTTTTTTCTTTTCCCTTGCACTTTCAATATTTAAGGATTCAGCCCAAATTAAAATTTCAATAATTTTTTTCTCGGCCTCTGCTTCGCTAATTCCCGTTTCAAGTGAGAACTCTGCTGCAATTGTTTTTAAAGATTTAGGCTCATTCCTTCTTTTATGCTCTCCTTCATTTCTAACAGCAATGGTCCTTTCAAGCCATATTGCTATGGGGTTTTCAAGTATTGCCTTTTTTGATAAGTCTTTTATGTCTGCTTTTAAAGCTGATACTAATGCATCCTTTGATGGAATTACTTCATTTGTTGAATAAGTTAATGATTCTACAATTACGTTTTCCGGAAAGAAATCAGTATCAAAAAATCTTGTTGCAACTTTTGCAACTTCGTTTTTCTGCTCATCAATTGTGCCGGTAGCCATAGTTGCCGATGTTCCGATGCAAAGGATATTCTTATTTTTAGCTGCTGATTTAATTCTTCTGTTTAGTAAGGATACATCTGCACCTTGTCTGCCTTTGTAAACATGCAATTCGTCATAAACCAAATATTCAATGCTATCCAAAAATGATTTCCTTAAACCCTCATCTGCCTTACGCACCATCAAGAGTTCTAACATCATGTAATTCGTGAGTAGAATATCGGGAGGGTTTGCAATTACCTTATCTCTGTCATCTTGCTTTTCCTGACCGGTATATTTTGCGAAAGTGAATGGTAAACTGATTCCAGTGCGTTTTCTGTAGTTTTCTTCAAAGCCTAATAATGCAGCCTCCTGTGAATTAATTAAAGCATTTAAAGGATAAACAATAATTGCCTTAATACCAGGCTTATTGGGGTTTTTAAAAAGGTGGTTGAAAATGGTTGAGATGTAAGTTAAACTCTTACCCGAACCAGTACCAGAGGTAACAACAAAGCCTTTTCCTTCATTGCCTTTGACTATTGCATCTGTTTGGTGTTTATATATTGACCATGAATTATTTTCACCATCATAAAAAATATTATTAAACTCTTTTACCAATACTCCATCATTAACTAAATCTTCAACACTACCACCAGATTCAAAGGAAGGGTTGAATTGGACTAATGGCTCTGGATATAAGTTGCCGGAATCAAAATCCTTTCTAACAGTAGCAAGTATTTTTTCATCAGCAATATTGATAAAGCTATCAATGTATAGCTTGTAATCGCCAAGAATATCCTTATGTAAATCGAATATATTTTTCATGTCCATTATTGCTTACGCTTTTTAAAATTTAGTTTTTTTTCCGCCACCTGCATAGCTTCATTTGCCATCTTTTCATCTTTTACCACTTCATAAATTTGGTCGGCAAGCCAAAGTGTTTGCAATTCTTCTACATCCGCTTTTAGTATTTGGGCTAATAATGGGATTTGCTCTTTCTTTAATTGCCTGTCGCCTCGCTCTACTTTGCTAATAATAGAAGTGTCCACATCTAACAGAGAAGCAAGCTGCCGCAGCAACATATTTTGCTTCGTTCTTAGTTCTCTAATTCGTTCACCAAACTGTGTTGCCATTATAATAATATTGTCTTGACAAATATTGGCAAATATAAGAAAACAAAAGCAAAGAGTTACTAAAAAAAGTAGTACGTTAAAAAGTTTTGAGAAAGTGGGGAAATGAGGATTTGAGGAAAGGCGGATTACCGCTTCCTCATATCCTTAAATCCTCAAATAGGAACTATTGAGGATTTTTGGCGTTGGGGTTGGTGTACTGGTCGTGACCATCGTACTGGACAATATCAGCATCTTTAAACTCCTTGATGTAACGCTGTGCTGACTTGTCGGTAATGCCCAAACTTAGGGCTGTTGCTACATAGGTTTGGCGGTTGAAATGGTAAGGCAGGTTTTCTAAAAACTGCTCTTTCTTGTGCTTTGGTTTGGGCTTGTAGGTTTCCTGGGCTATTTGAGAATACACATAACTGCTGTGCTTTACCAGTATGGTAATCATATCCAACGTGTTTTGAAAGTCGGTATCGTTACAAATTAGGTTTTGGGTAATTTCTCCATCTTCCATAATACGGAGTGCTGAAAAAATCATCATTATTCGGTAGGCAATTAAGCCCAAACGCCTTACTGAACTGATAATCTCCTCTTCTTGAATATTGACATACAGGGTTTGCATTTTCTCAAAGAATTGGTTGAATTGCAATTGCTGTGATGGGGTCAAAGAAAAGTGTACATCGGGATTGGCTTGTAAAGTTTGGTACAAACTGTAAAACTCATTGCCCAGCTTTTCAAAATGTACATCTAAACCGTTTTCGGTTTTAGAAGCAAACACATCTTTCCAAATCAATTTCATATTCATTACATAGAACATAAAACGGCTGAACAAACCATTTTCAGCATTGGGAATGAGGGTTGTTATTTGCTTGGGAGTGCCTGAAAGTAAAGCTGATAAACAAGGTCTGTCAATTTCTACATATTCCTTGTCTGTTCTGCGATAATATGAGATAGGTTCGTGTTGAAAAGCATTGCGAAAACCATCGCTAAAGTCTCCGTAATCGCTTTTAAATGCTTTGGCAAGGGTATCACCCTCTGTTTCAAAAATAAGCCCTCTTTTATCGCTATCGCCCAATATTTCTAAAAAGCCTGTTGCACTGTTATTGGCAGGAATGAACAACATTTTTTGAGGTGGTTTCTGTGGCTTTTCGGTGTTGGCATCTTTACCCTTGTTTGCGTTGTACTCTTGCATATCTACCTCAAACTGTTGCTTCATTATTTTGGCTTGGTTTCTTAATGCTAAGTGTATGGGTTCAACCAATTTTCGGCAATGAATTAAAATACCTTTCCCTGCTGATGCTTTGGCAGAAATGAAAATAAACAGGTTTGTATTTACTGGATTGTCGCCATACTTACCAATGAGTTTAGGAAATGCCACACTTAACGTAACCAATGAACCTAACAATAAAATATCCCTTTCCTCTTTGGTGGTGGCTACTCCTGTAATGTGTTTTAAAAACTCTGGTATTGTGTCAAATACTGCATCGGGCAAAGTAGGCATTTGTTCTTCGGGCTGTGTTTCCTCTTGATCCGTTGCCTTTTGCTTTGGTTCAAATTTTTTGTGTTCTTGGGTGTGGTGTGAATAGGCACTATTTACGGCAGTCTTAATTTCTCTTTCAGGTAAATCAAAATGCTGTGTACATAGTATTTCAGTATCGGATTGCGATAAACCAACTCTGTTGCAATTAGAAGCAAGCAGATAAATATAATTATTTCTGTTTCCATCGGTATATGATGCTTTTTGGTTTGTGAATTGAATTTGTTGATTGAATAAAAATGTAATGTTGAGGTCTTCGGGTTCTGCCGTTTCTATTGGAACAACTGGAGCAATAGCCGTAGGCGTTTGCGATTGTTGTTCTTGAATGAATTGGGGCAAAGCCACAATGAATTTCTCGTTTTGGATGGTCCTGTAAGCGTTGGGGTCGTAGCTCATAAAACAAAGCCTTGTAACATCTTTGCAGCTTGGGTCTGCCATTAGTCCTGTGGCATCTTCATAATACTTCTGCACTTGCAAATAAGCAATGTCGTGGTGTTCCAGTTCTGTGCTTACCTCAACAAATACTTTTAAGCCGTTGCCACTTGGACTGATGAAGCAAAGTGATGTGTAGGAGATTTTACTAATGATTGCAAACGCAGTTTGCAATTGCTCTGGTGTTAGTTTGTCAAAATCTAAATGCACAAAGCCACTGTACATTTCAAGAAAAGGCATTTGCCTTTTTTCGGTAAATACAGCCGAAGGCGTAAAAGCCAATAACTGTTTCTTTTTGTTGTCGGCTTCTGCCTTATTGCCCTGTGCAATAAGATTGCGGATTTCTTCTACTTCCGTTTTGTATTTGTCGGAAATAATGTCTTTACCTATCAGCAGTAGAGATTTTTTTTCTACCGGGACAGTAAAGTTTTTAAATATGGTACTTGATGCCATTTCTTTTCTTTCTTATCGGTTAAAAAATTCTATTTGCGTTTGTTCTTGAGTATGTACTCGGTAGCCATAGCATCAATTTCATCGGTTGATGATTGACGGTTACGCTGCAACCAGTCGTCTAACTCGGAACGCTTGAAATAGAGTTTCTTTCCCTGGGGACAGAAATGGGGAATACTTTTTGTACTTGTAAGTTTGTACAAATGTGAGGGGCTTAAATCAAGGAATGTGCAAGCCTCGTTGAAGTTTAATACTGTTTTTTGCAGTAAGTTTTGCTCATCTAATTTGTTTGCAATTTCTGTGAGCTTGTCGAGAATTAAATTTTCTGTTGCCATCTTTTTATTTTTTAAAATTTGATGGAACAAAACTCTACAATGCAGCAGGGGCAAAGGATTAGAGTGTTATATCTCATTGAGATAACTCCCTAATCTCACTATTTTTTATTTCATTTGGTTGATTATGTTGTCAATGGTTGACTGATTTTTGGGGCTTTCAATTTTATTGGAATACAGATTTTGAGCCTTTAAAAGTTTGTTGGTCTTTGTATAAAACAAACCAGATTTTTCAAGTGCTGTTGGGGTTAGATTATTGAAGCTGGCACTAAGTTTATCAATGATGTATCTAAGCTGCACCGTTTCGCAACCGAAATACACTTTGTGCATTTTGGTAGTGAGTGCCTTTGCTGTTAGAATAGTTACTAAATGGTCTGCGGTGCATTTTTCCTCATTCAATAAATCTACTTGGTTTACTAATGAAGTGATGGTAGATTTCAGTTTTGCTTCTATGCCTTTAAAGCCAAATGATAGCTTTTCTTTGGTGGTTGGCTTCTCGGTTTTCTCTGTTTCAATTTCTACTTTCTGCAATTCATTAAACTGTGCCTTTGGCAAGTTCAAATCCAACAAATAAAAATCTTCAATACTGGTGGGGCTGTCAATACTTGCTATACTCAATTCCTGAATATCAAAAAATAAAATAGTGAGGTGCTGCCTTAACAACTGCAATACAAAATGAGGTAACGAGCTTTGCTCGGTAGGAGCTTCCTCAAATCCTCTTTCCTTAATCTCCTTAACTGTGTTTACGGTTAGTGCTTTGATGTTCTTTAATGCAATGGTGGTGTGATACACTATATCAACCTTTTTGCTGTACTTCTGCATCTTGGCATTAAAAGCATTGAAAACACGAAGTGTTTCAAGGCTGATAACTGCATTATAAAACTTGCTTACTGCATCGATGTAAGCTGGAAAATCTATTGCGTAGCAATGGTTTTTCAAAGTGCTTGTACCCTTTGTATTTTGCTTTGTAAGCCAATTGGAGAGGTCGGAATAATCAGCTAACAATACTTGAAGCTGCTGCACCAACTCGGCTTCTGTGGTGGGTTCTTTGCTGCCTACCTTTTTTATTTTCTCGTTGATGGCTTTTGTGCCTTTGGCATCAAAAGTCCAGGGCATAAGTTCTTTGAACAAAATGCTATTCAATATTTTTATTTCCATTATAAGCCGATATTTATTTTGTTAGCTGCTACTGTTTTCTTTTCATCAATTACATTAGCATAAATCTGTGTTGTTTTTAAATGCCTGTGTCCAAGCAATTTTGATACTGTGAAAATATCAGTACCCAAAGTAAGCTGCAATGTGGCGTATGTGTGCCTTGCACAGTGGAAAGTGATGTGCTTTTCAATACCTGCCTTTACCATCCATCTGTATAAATCAGCATTGCGACTATCGGAGTAAATCAAATCAGGAAATACCGGGTCGGTTGGCTTTCCTTTTTCTCCTAATAAATTATAGGCTTCATCAGATATGGGCAATGTTTCAGATCCTTTTGTTTTTTGCTGTACGAAACGGATGTAATGCCCTAACTCTGTGGATTGTTGCATTTCACTCCATTTCAATTTCTGAATATCGCTGAAACGTAATCCAGTAAGGCAAGCAAAAATAAAAGCCCTTTTCATCAACTCGTTTTTACATTCGGTTTTGGCTAAGGTCTTTAATTCATCAAGGGTTAAAAACTCTCTTACTGGTTCGCCTTGTGGCAAGCCTTCTACCATTTCGGCAGGGTTGGTTTTTAGTATGCCATCCCTCACAGCTTGTTTGAGTGCTGCTCTGAACTTATTAAAGTAACTGTATTTGGTATTTGTTGAAATTGCCTTTTTGGTTTTGGTACTGGCTTCTTTCAACAGGTAATCCCTGAAGCCATCCACAAAGGCTTTATTGATTTGGTTAAATTGTATATCTCTTGGGCAATACTTTTTCAAGTGCTTTATGGTACTATCCCAATTGCCATAATTCCCTTTGCTGTCTTTTCTCTTTTCAGCCAATGCCTCCATATACATAATGAAGTACGTTTTTAGCTTCTCCTTATCGTGGAAATCGTAAGTGCTATTCTGTATCTCCAAATGCCTTTTACTGCGGATGGTTTCGGCTAATGCCAATATCTTTTTATTCTCCTCTTTTACTGCATTGGTGAGCTTCCCTTTTTCGGGGTCGGGTGTTAAGTACAAATTCAAATACTCGTACTGGCGTTTGCCATTGGAGTAGTACTCTAAATAAAGGCTTATTTTATCGCCTTTGAGCCGTTGTCTTAATGTTACTTTCATTTTCTTATCAGTTAAATAAATTATCAATTGAAGCCCTTTTGATGATAGTACGACTGCCCAGCTTTGCCACCGGCAAACGATTACTTTTTATCATCCGTTGAATGGTCCATCTACTTGCACCCAAAAGGGTAGCAACTTCCAGTATGCTTAAAAATTCTTTCTCTCTTAAATTAATGTGATTACCTGCTATCGGGTTGGATAGGGTTTCAGTAGCAACTACTGGAGAAGGGGAAACAATTTTGCTTTGTTGGTTCTTAAATTCTGCGTTTACTTTTTCTTCTCGTTTGGCTTTCTTGTAGGCAGCACTGTTGCATTTATGGCCACAATATCTTGTTGTGGTCTTTTGGGCTATGAAAGCCTTACCGCAATGGTCGCAGAATTTGGGAAGTTTAATTGTACTACTCATTTGTTGCTATTTGTTGCAGTATGTTGCTGGGTGGTGCTACTTGGTGCATTATTTCGCCTGACTTCCATCAAACTGATATGTGGGCAACAAAATAGCCAATTGGGCAACAACTGGGCAACAAATATAAGTAAAAAAGTAGAGTTTGGCAACAAAAAAGAGAAAGAAAAACACTCTAAAACCTATGAAAAACAAGCACTTGACAAACAAAAGAAAGTAAATTACTTTCCGATACAAAATTTCGAAAATATATAATCCAATTGCTCATCATGCGCAATGGTGCCGGTGATGGTACCCAGATGATGCAGGCAGGAACGAATATCTAATGCAAGCAAATCTCCGGGCGACGCGGCTTCCATGCCAGTTGCTACATCTTGTAATGAAATTTGCAATGCACGTAAAGCAGCTACATGCCTTTCATTGGTAACAATTGTTGCTTCACCCTGCAAATCTCCTTCTACTGTTCTATTAAAAATGGCTTCTTGCAGTTCATGAATACCGGTTTTATTTTTCGCGGATATCTGAATTATATTTTCCTGTTTCGGTATACTTCCTTCAGCAAGCATATCTACTTTATTGATTACAATAATATAGGGCACTTGCTCAGCCGCTAATCTGTCGGTAGCTTCTTGTAAGGTATCTGTTGCCAAGGTTTGAGCATCTATCAGGTAAACTACCAAATTGGCAGCGCGCATTTTTTCAAAGCTTTTTTCAACTCCCATTTGTTCTATCACATCATCCGTTTCGAAACGAATGCCCGCAGTATCTATCAATCGAAATAAAATTCCTTTAATATTCAGCACCTCTTCCACTGTATCGCGGGTAGTTCCTGCAATTTCACTAACCAACGCCCTGTTTTCATTTAGTAATGCATTAAGCAAAGTACTTTTACCTGCATTGGGTTTACCTATGATTGCAATAGAAACGCCCTGCCGAATTACATTTCCCAATCTAAACGAATCAAGCAAACGAGTGGTGGTTTGTTGTAATTGCTGAATTAATAGTTTTAATTGCGTTCTGTCGGCAAATGCAACATCTTCCTGCGAAAAATCTAACTCAAGTTCGATGAGAGCAGAAAATTGTATTAACTGTTCCCTCAATTCTTTCAATTCTTTTGAAAAGCCCCCTTTCAATGTGTGGAGGGCAGCTTTTCTGCTACTTTCTGTATTGCTGGCAATTAAATCTGCAACTGCTTCCGCCTGCGCCAAATCCATTTTGCCGTGTAAAAAAGCACGCTGGGTAAATTCACCCGGTTGAGCTAATCGAACTCCTTTGGAAAGAATTAATCTTATTATTTGCTGTTGAATGTAGGGGGAGCCATGACAACTTATTTCTATCAAATCTTCTCCCGTATAGGATGCAGGAGCACGGAATAAACTAATCACTACTTCATCCAGGGCTTGCTCGTTCTCCTTTATCAATCCAATATGCAGGGTTCTACCTGGCTGATCCGCAAGTCGTTTTCCCGAAAAAACGCTATCCACCACTTCTATAGCTTGCTTCCCGCTTACCCGAATAACTGCAATTGCGCCCATACCCGGTGGAGTAGCCAGTGCTACAATGGTATCGTTCCATAAAGAGAGCGGGGTTTGCATGCAGGGTATTTCCTGCAAAGGTATTACAATGCCTTCTAGTAAAGCTGATTCCCTTTCTGCAAAAGTTACCCTATACGAAAAGGAATCAGCTTATCACTGCTTTAATCTGCCGACACAATAAAAGTAATTTGCTGTTTATGCCTGCAGGGAACTTGTCTGCCATTCTGGTTGGCCGGATTCCAATTGGGTCCTTTCTTAATTACCCGAATCGCTTCCGCAGCTGTTCCAAAACCGGGATCTACTTCAGCCATTACATCACTAATTACTCCGCCTGCACTCACGGTAAATGACACTATCACGGTATATCGCCCGGCGGGAGCACCTTCCTGCATAGGTATTTCCTGATTTAAATTTCTTTGCAGATACCTGCTCCAGGCTTCAGCACCTCCCGGAAAGGCTGCAGGAATTTGCACGCTGGCAAACTGGGTTTCTTCGGGCGCATCCTGATGGGGAGGATTTACCGGGATTGCACTTCCTGTAGCAGGTTCCTCCCAACCATTCCCTGTGCCGTCTATACCCTCAATACGCCTTGTTCCAATATTGGCAAGTTGTAAATCTTCCAGCGGAGGTATTGTTTCATCAGGATTAACCATTGCATCTGGTACAATTCGGGGAACTACATATATTTCTTGCCTGATTTGCGTTGACACCGGAGGGGGTGGCGGTGGTGGCGGAGGGGTAGCAGGATCTGGTTGATAGGGATCAAATATAATATCTGTATAAGTAACAGCGGGTGTTACTCCCTTCTGCTTAGTAGCCAATGAAACCAGTGTTATCAATAGTAAACATATGGCTAATAGCCCCAATAAAGAATAAGTTAAGCGCCTCGGGTAATTTCTGCGAAGCTCATAAGCTCCATATAATTTATTCCGGTGCTGAAAAAGCACATCGAGCCAGTCTGTTGGAAAGTTGTTTTGCGTTTGCATAAAAAATGTTTACAAGGTGAATGGAAACTGAGCATATTCAATTAATTCGTATCCGTTAAAAAATATTTATTGCAACCCATGATGGTGAGTTCATCCAATAGGTTTACCAGCAACCCATAAGCACAACTGCTATCGGGCTGAATAACAGCGATGATGCCGCCTCTTGCTTTCGTCAGTTCTTGCTTTTGCATCAGAACCCTCCTTATTTCGGTAACTGTAACAGTATGCATCACTGTTTTGCCGGAAGTAAATATTCCTTCATAATACTGTACCGTATCATTGCCGGCAGGCAGCAATGTAATGGTTCGAGATTCGGGCAATGGTGTAGGCGGCGTGTTGGGACCTTTGCTGGCAGGCAATACCAATGTTTTTGATAAAGGCGTTGCCAGGGTTGTTGTGAAAATAAAAAAAGAGAGCAATAAAAATCCCAGATCTACCATGGGTGTAAGATCTACCCGGGGTGGGGATGTTCGGGATATAGGTGTTACGGCGATTTTTCTGCCAGAGGCAGCAATTGGCATTTCAGACATAGAATAGCAGTTAAGGATGAAATAATATTCCACAAACTTCTATCGGCTGAAAAACAATGCTGCAGCATGTTTCAGGGGATAAACCTATGTTTATAAGATGCTGAAGAGAAAAAATTCCATATCAACGATTGCAAATAATTCAAATGAGTTAGGAGCAAAAAAAAACTTCCCGACAAGCAGGAAGTTTTAGAATTTGTTTGAAAAAGAAATTATTCTTCAGCCACAACGAAAGTAATACTTTGTCTATGGCGATAGATTACGTTTCTTCCATTTTGAACAGCGGGTTTCCAGGCTGGTCCTTTTGTAATTACGCGTATAGCTTCTGCTTTGGTTCCGTAACCAGGGTCATTTTCAGCAACTACATCGCTGATAGCACCTGTTTTTGAAACTGTAAAGGCAACTACAACGGTATAACGTGCAGGAGGCGCACCGTTCTCTACCGGAATATCTCTATTCAGGTTTCTTTCGAGGTAGCGGCTCCATGCTGGTGTTCCGCCAGGAAATTCAGCAGGAATTTGAACTACGGTAAATACCTTGTCGTAATCTTCTTCCACCTTAGGAGCTTCTACCACACCGGTACTCTTTTCAACTGGAGGAGCCACCAAACCTTCATCTTTAGCACCTTCTTGGTTAATGGTTCCGATTTTGGTATCCTCTAGTTTTTCCACTTCCTTAATTTCCTCATCGGGTTTTACTTCTTCATCCTTCACAATTTTGGGAGGGGTGAATTTGGTAATTTCCACTTTAGGAGGCTCTTGCTTGGGTGGAGGAGGTGGGGGTGGGGGTTCGGGCTTCTTTTCCTCGGTCTTCATATTCTCGAGACTCATATCCTGCACCATTACCTGTTGTTTTTCCTTGCCTGCAGTGTTGGCGATGATTGAGACAACCAATAACAGCAACAAAATGCCTATCATAGCTACTAAAGAATTCCGAAGCCTTCTGTTATAGGTTTTCCGCAAATCATACGCGCCATATTCTTTATTCCGACCATCAAAAATGATGTCGAGAACATCGGCGGTTTTCAGTTGGTTAATATCCATGTTAAGTTCTTTAAGAATGTTTGGCGATTATAATCCAGTAGGAGTTCCTGCCATCTCTTCGGTTTTTTTCACTAATTGCGTTTCGATGGAGGTAATGTCTACCAATGCATAGCGGGTGCACACATTAATAGCCATTTCATCTAAAATATCCACCACATTTCGGTAAGTACATTCTTCGGAAGGCTTCAGGATAACCACAAAATCTTTGATATCCCGAACGCTGTTTTTCTTATTAATTAATACATCCCGAATGTCTTTGAAGGTAGATGTTTTAAAATTGGAAGCATCTATTGCCAATTCTCCTTCGTAGTAAAAAACGTTATTGTCTCTTCCGAGAAGGATGGTGATAACGCCTGATTGCTTTGCCTTGTTTTGATCTTCGGGTTTATCCGCATCTTTAGGCAAAATCAATTTCATGGCGGTTGCCTGGCTCATCGTTGTTGTGAAAATGAAAAACGTGATAAGCAGGAATCCCAAATCCACCATGGGCGTGAGGTCTACACGGGTAGAAAGTTTTTTTCCTTTCTTAACGCCCGGTCCTTTTTTATGACCACCGCCACCTGAGGTATCCATTTCTGCCATGTCGGTAGAATTTAGTTTTCGTTGATAATTAGGTTGTCTTTATTCTTCTCTCTTCTCGCCGGATTGTGCTTTCTTCCACAAATCAGTTCCGGTTGGAACGGGTTCGGGATTTGTCACCATCTGGAATTTCAGAAAATCATTTTTCTTGAACGCGTCTACCACACTTTTAAAAGCAGGGTATTTAGCCATATTGTCGCCCTTGAGCAACAAGTTTGGTTTCTTTCCTTGATAAGCATCTCTTACGAGTGCCATCCAGGTAACGAGTTCATTATTAGTAGAATCTTTTACCGGTATCCCTGGTAAATTATTCCCCTTACGCTGATCTTCCGGAAGAGAAAGATAGGTGCTTAGTCCACTAAAAGGAGCACCAAAGAATGCAGATTTTTTGAATGCTACAACATTCAGATTCATTCCCTTGGTATTATTTAGTGTGTTCGCAATCGTTTCTTTTACAGACTCATCGTCCATTTCCAGAAACACCTTTCCGTCTTTGTCGATAATCACCTGCACAATATCCTTCGTAGGTGCCACTTTTGCCGCAACAGATTTAGGTATAGTTACCGCAATTGCTTCGGATGGCTTGAATTTGGTTGTTAAGATGAAGAACGACAACAACAAAAAGGCTACATCACACATCGCCGTCATGTCGATGTTTGTACTCTTACGAGGTAATTTGGCTCTGCCCATTGTTATTAATTTTTAGTTCCCCTTGTTTAAGATTCAATTCGTTGTGAATTCCACAAATGATTGCTACAATTATTTGTAATTAGCAGCAAAACTTTGTGTTAAGGTGAAACCAGATTCATCAATACCATAAGTAATACCATCTATACGTGTAGTAAATACGTTGTACATAATGATGGCAATAGCAGAAGTACCGATACCCAAAGCTGTATTAAACAGGGCCTCAGAAATACCCTTCGATAATTCACGTGCAGCATCTCCACCACCTTCATCTCCTAAGGCAGAGAAAGATTTAATCATTCCCAATACCGTTCCTAACAATCCTAACAGGGTTGCTACTGAAGCGATAGTAGAAAGGAATACCAGGTTCTTTTCCAGCATAGGCAGTTCCAAAGCAGTTGCTTCCTCAACTTCCTTCTGAATATTCAATACTTTTTGCTCGGTTACCAATTCGGTATTGGTAATCATTTCTTTGTATTTCTTTAAGCCGGCCTTCATTACATTACCTACAGAACCTTTTTGCTTATCGCAGGCTGCAAGGGCTTTGTCTACATCTTTGTTAGCCAGGTGAAACTGAACTGTACGAACAAACTCTCCCACATTACCGGAACCGGCTGCACGTGAAATGGTAAGGAAACGTTCAATACAGAAAGTAAGAACGGTTAAAAAACAACCGATCAAAATAGGTACGATAATTCCACCCTCATACATCTTGCTCAATCCAGCTTTTGGTCCTTTATGTTGTGGCCAGAAACCACCACTAGGGTCAGGTTGAGTAAAATTAGAATCTGCTCCCAGTCCAAATCTCCAAATTACATAACCCAAAATAATACAGGTAAGTGGAGCGATCCAGGAAATTGCATTACTGCTTTTCTTAGGTTGCGCAGCTGTTGAACTTTTAGCAGCACCAGCAGTTGGTTTTGTTTCAGCCATGATTCAGTTGTTTTTGTTTTTTAAGAATGTTAATTAGTAAAGTCCCACAATTCTACTGAAAAAAAGTTTGATTTCCACCAACTGTTTATCAGAAAAATTAAAATAGGAGGTACAAATTAAGTATTTTATTGAATGCACCAAATTAAACAGGAAATTATCTCAATATTTATACATTAATTTTTTTTATTTTTCTTCAATCCCTTGCTAATTGCCGCTATTAGCCCATTTTCGCCGATAAAAATCCCCTGTTTACCATTTATCCCAACATTCAAAAAAAAAGGTTTTTATTTGGGTTTCAACTGTATCTTTAATTTTTTCAACCCTATATTTTAATACTTTATGAGAAAACAATTGTTAGTTTTTGCATGTCTGGTTACTTCCCTTTCATGGGCCCAGCAGCGCGACTCAATTCCGGGTGGAGCTGCCACACGTATGTCTATGAATGGTGGAATGCCAGGAATGGGAGGTGCAGCAGCCATGCGCCAGGGACCGCGACCATTTAAAGAAGTTATTACCGAGAAGGCAGTATCAAAAAAAGGATTATTTACGGTACACAAGGTGGATGACAAGTATTATTTCGAAATTCCCGATTCTTTGATGGGTCGTGAAGTACTCGCCGTTACCCGATTTTCCCGGATAGCTGGTGGTGGTGGAAAATATGGTGGAGAAGAAGTAAATACCCAAAGCCTGAAATTTGAAAAAGGACCTAGCAACAATGTATTTCTGCGTGTAGTTACTCTTATCAGTACTGCAGACTCCACTACTGCGATTTCGCGTGCAGTTAAAAATTCAAACCTCGACCCAATCGGATACGCATTTGGTGTGGCTGCACTGAGTAAAGATTCTACAGGTGTAGTTATTGAGGTAACTGATTTCTTTAAAGGGGATAATCAAATTGTTGGCCTCGATCCAAATGACAAACGCCAGTTCAATTTAACAGGCCTTTTACCCGATCGCTCCTATATCCAAAGTATCAACACCTTCCCTATCAATACGGAAATTAAAACCGTTAAAACTTACGGAGCTTCTTCCGGTGGTGGTATTCCAGGTTTGAGTATCCCGGGCGGTGGCGGAGCTTCCCTGCCTGCTGCTTCTCGTGCAGGCGTGGTAACAATTGAATTGAATACATCGATGATTCTGTTACCAAAGGTTCCTATGAATCGCCGTTTATTCGATAGCCGCGTAGGTTTCTTTGCCGATCGCTTTGTTGTATATAGCGATGATCAGCAAGCTGTGGAAAACCAAACTTTTGCTGTTCGCTGGAGATTGGAACCCAAGCCTGAAGACAGAGAAAAATATATGAGAGGCGAACTGGTTGAACCCGCCAAGCAAATCGTATACTATATTGACCCCGCAACACCCAAACAATGGGTTAAGCCATTAATTGATGGCATAAACGACTGGCAAAAAGCTTTTGAAAAAGCAGGATTTAAAAACGCAATTGTTGGTAAAGAATGGCCAAATGATCCAAATATGAGTCTGGAAGATGCCCGATTCTCTGTTATCCGCTATTTCGCATCTGATATTGAGAATGCGTATGGTCCACAGGTTCACGATCCACGCAGCGGTGAAATTCTGGAAAGCCATATCGGCTGGTACCATAATGTAATGAAGTTGGTACACGATTGGTATATGGTACAAACTGCAGCGGTAGATCCTAAAGCCCGTAAAATGAAATTCGACGACGAATTGATGGGACAGCTCATCCGTTTTGTATCCTCACACGAAGTTGGTCATACACTCGGCCTTCGCCATAACATGGGAAGCAGTAGCAAAACTCCAGTAGAAAACCTGCGCAACAAAGCCTGGGTGGAAGCTAACGGCCATACCGCATCCATCATGGACTATGCACGATTTAATTACGTAGCCCAACCGGAAGATAATATCAGCGAAGTTGGCTTATTCCCTCGCATTGGCGATTATGATAAATGGGCCATCGAATGGGGTTACCGTTATATCGGAGAAAGTGATGTAGAAAAAGACAAGAAAATTAATAACAAATGGATTGTTGATAAACTTGCGGCAAACCCGCGTGTTTGGTTTGGGGGTGAGGGCATGAATCAAGACCCAAGAGCACAAACAGAAGATCTGGGTGATAATAGCATGAAAGCGAGCGAATACGGTATCAAAAATTTGCAACGCATCATTACCCAATTACCCGAATGGACGAAGGAAGAAGCAGATCGTTATGAGAATTTGAGCGATATGTATGGACAGGTGATTTCTCAGTTTAGCAGATATATGGGACATGTTACCAAAAACATCGGTGGCGTGCAGGAAACATTTAAATCTGTTGAACAAGCAGGTGACGTATATGAACCCACTCCCAAAGTAACCCAGAAGGAAGCTGTTGCATTTTTGAACAAGCAACTTTTTCAAACTCCCAATTGGTTGCTGGATAAAAACATCCTGAATAAGATTACTGCTCCTACTTCGCTGGAGAGAGTACAAAGCCTACAAACATCCGTACTTAATAATGTATTGGATGCACAACGTTTATTCCGCCTGGTTGCAGCAGCTAACCGCTTTGGCTCCTCTACATACCGGGTTGATGAGTTAATGGAAGATGTGAGAAAAGGAGTATGGAGTGAATTAGCAGGAGGAAAAGCTATAGACTCTTATCGCAGAAATCTTCAGAAAGCACACGTTGAAAAACTGATTGATTTAATAACCCCATCAACTTCGATGGTCACAACTATTGTAGTTTCCGGTGGTGGTCGTGGTGGTTTTACCCCTCCTGTAAACACCCGTAACACCGATGTAAATTCAGCCGCTCGCGGAGAGCTAAAAACAATTCTGAATGAAGTAAATGCAGCTGCCGGCATAACATCCGACAAATTGAGCAAATACCATTTACAAGATGTAGCTGATAGAATAAAAAAGGCATTAGATCCTAAGTAAGCATTTCACTTTTAATCAAAAAGCCGGCACCCAAATATGTGCCGGCTTTTTTTATTGAGCCCAATCATAGCTCGTATCTTTGTAGAAATTACAATGTATGAAAATTTGGTTTTTTTTATTTGCCTGTTTGTTTTCCATAAAGGTTTTTGCACAACCTAGTAGGTTAATATATGGATATCTCAAAGACAGTGCTAGTGGCGAGCCAATTGCGATGGCAAGTGTAAAAAACAATCAATCGAAACAAACGGTAATTACAAATACGAAAGGAAGATTTAGTATAACACTATCACCCAACCAGTTGATTTCATTTGCTGCAGTGGGATATCATTTTGACACCATTTATTATAAAGGAACTTATTTATTGCAAGATACCCTTCAACTTACTCTTTCACCCCTGCTTTCCAGTTTAGGGAATGTAACCGTTACAACAAAAGGTATGAGTCGATATCAAATGGATAGCATGCAACGGCATACCGATTTCTTCCAGTCAATCGGAAGCAACCCCCTTCCAACCCTTTCGCAAGCAAATTATGGTGCGGGAATTGCATTGAATATCGACCGTTTTTCTAAACACGAAAAAAGCAAAAGAAAAGCAATACAATACTTTATCGATAATGAAGAAGAAGCCTATATCAATTATCGATATAATGCAGAACTGGTAAATAAGTATACCGGTTTAAAAGAAGAAAAATTAATTGAATTCATGAAAAAAAGTCGCCCTGTTTGGGAATGGCTAAGAAAACATCCTAAAGAGGAAGATCTTGCATATTATATTAATGATCAACTAAAAAAATTTCCACCCGAAAAATAAGCTACACTTCATTATTCAAATCGTAGCGCCACAATGGGGTTTAGTCTTGCAGCTTTCATAGCCGGATAAATACCAGCTATCAATCCAACTGCAGTGCATATAATTACACCCATCATCACCCAAAACCATGGGATAACAAATCCTGTTTTTAAAACGATGGAGAATAAATTTCCAACTAAAATGCCAAGGATTATTCCGAAAAAAGCACCCAGTAAGCTAATAATCACACTTTCAAATAAAAATTGCTGACGAATATTGCTGCTTTTCCCTCCGATTGCTTTAATTAGTCCAACCTCACGGGTTCTTTCACTCACGGCCACTAACATAATATTCATTAATCCAATTGCCGCACCAATTAACGTAATAAAACCAATAGCACCAGCGGCACCGGTAATGCTGCTTAAAAACCCAATAAACAATTCAGCAAATTTGTCGCTTCGTTCAATTATAAAATTGACATCTTCTGAAGGTTCCATTTTACGAACTGCTCTAAAAACTGAAGTAGCTTCATCGGATGCAACATCCAGTTCATTTACATTTTTTACCATTACTCCCAAAATATAGGAAGGAGAAATGTTTTGAAAATGCCTAACATTGGTATATGAAGTGAAAACAATATCATCCTGCCGAAGCATTGCACTGGATCCTTTGCTTTTCAATAAACCAATTACCCGATAGGGCATACTGCCAACGCGAATAATTTTATCTAAACAACGTTCGGGATTTCCAGCACCGAATAATTTGGTGGCAACATTACTTCCAATTATGCACACATTTCTTCCACTTTGAATATCGAGATTATTCAAATTTCTACCGGAAGCTATTGAATACCCATTTACTGTTAAGTATTGATCATCTCCACCCCAGAGGGTGATTTGTGGATTGGTTTTTTTCTCGAGATAGTGGAGTTCCTGTGCTCCTGGGCCTCTTCGGTAAATACTTACAACTGAACCCGGGAATTGAAAATTACTTTTAAATCGTTCTGCTTCATCCTTTAAAATGGGCTTTCCCATATTGGACTTTTTCTCTTTCAAACCCCTGCGCGTTTTTTTAACTTCCCCATTTCCGTTATTGAATCCCATCCGAATTTCTTTATATCGGATACTAAATGCATTGGCGCCCATAGATGAGAAGCTTTCTTTTAAGCTTTGGTTCATAGCTTGGATAGCGGTAATAATTCCTATCAGGGCCATAATTCCAAAGGCAATAATGGCAATCGTGATGGAGGATCGTAATTTATTCCCTTTAATTGTGCGCCAAGCTAGAGAAAATGAATCGGAAAGCGTCATGAAACTTCTATTATCTATTAAATCAAACAATAGGCAAAGTTACTGCCATCCCCCGGCAAACCCCCGAAACAGCCCTAAAAATGTGAGGAGCGGTTAAAAATAGAAGAAATTGAGCAATAATGTAGGGAAGAGTCCAATCAAAATCACCATCACAGCAACTGCCATTAGTGCCCACTGGAAGGATTTTGAAACAGGATGGTTCCATTCGGGTGTGCCTTTTTTAAAGTACATAGACTGTATTACCCTGAAATAATAATAAACACTCACTGCAGCCAACAGGATGGCTGCTATCACTAACCAAAAAATGCCACCCGCTTTTATTGCAGCAGAAAGCATGTAATACTTGGCAAAGAATCCACCGGTTAACGGAATCCCTGCCAATGAAAGTAGGAAGATGGTACCCGCAAATGCTACCATCGGATACTGTGTTGCCAGTCCGTTGAATCCATCCAGGGAATAATCTTTCAATTTAATGAGTATCGCAAAAATTCCAATGGTTGCCAAACTATAGGAGAAAGCATATAATAAAATTCCTTCTTTGGCTAAATCGTTGGTGCCATAGAGTGCAAATAACATAAATCCTGCCTGTGCAATACTTGAATAAGCCAACATTCGCTTAACACTTTGCTGAAATACTGCAGTAATATTACCGATTAATAATGTTAAGAAAATCACCATCGGTACCAGCAAATTCCAACTATCTCCTAATATAATGGTATGCCCTTCGAACAACTTAATAAAAGCAAAAAATCCGGCAGATTTTACAATGGTTGCCATATAAGAAGTGAACACACTTGGAGCCCCATCATACACATCGGGAGTCCAGAAATGAAAGGGAGCTGCCGAAACTTTGAAACACATAGATACAAATAAAAGTAGCAATCCACCAACTTCTAAAAAAGAGGGACGAATTGCTAACCCAGTTGAGGGAGCTAATCCGGAACCCCCAGTTACTTCAAAACGACCGGTTGCTCCATAAATAAGTGCAATACCCATTAGCATAATTCCGGTTGAGAACGACCCCATTAAAAAATACTTCAGAGCTGCTTCATTACTTTTCAAATTGCGCTTATCGGCTCCGGTGAGTATATATAAGGGTATTGTCATGATTTCAATTCCCAAAAACAACATCAATAATCCATTATATGCTGTAAGGATACTAACTCCGCACAACACAAAAAATATCAATGCATAATATTCTGCCAGATGAATACCTGTTTTTTCAATATCACTTCCACTTAAAATCAAAAAGAGGAATGCTGCAAAAAAAACAATGCTATTGAAAATTAAACCGATTGAATCAAAATGTAAGGTACCGTGAGTATCAACCTTAATTACCCAGGTTCCGTAGGCATGCAGGCAATTAACTATTAATAAAAATAGCATGCCAACCCACGAAATACGAGTAATGGTTTGTTTATTTTGGGTAACTATTCCACTGAACATCATTACCACTCCCAACAAGGCTGAAAAAATTATTGCATTCATACTAGTTCATATTGCTTTTTCGAATCGAATTCGGCGAATGGGTTGATTAAGGTTTTATTGACAAGGCCTGAACGGTATCTTTGGTTAAATCAATTAAGGGCTGAGGAAAAACTCCTCCTACAATTATTAATATAACTCCCACCAATAATGCCCAACGGGTAGTTGCCGATAAATCGGTTGCATTTTCAGTGATAGCATTCGTGGGGCCGTACAAAATTTGTTGAATCATTCGTAGAGTATATACCGCAGCCAATATAATACTGATTCCTGCCACAGCTGCCCAAACCATATTATACTGAAATAATCCATTGAACATCATAAACTCTCCGATGAAGGAATTCGTGAGTGGTAAAGCCACATTCGCCAGTCCCATGACAACCAGTAATATTGCTAATACGGGTGCTTTTTGAGCCAATCCACCCATCTCACTTAATTCCCGGGTACCTAATTTTTTTTCAACAGCATCGGCAATTATCCATAGCCCGATTACATTTATTCCATGACAAAACATCTGTATCATAACTCCCTGATAAGCTCCCGGCTGAGCAGTAAATAAAGCGGCACACATAAGTCCAATATGTGCAATAGAAGAATAGGCAATTAGTCTTTTGAGATTATTTTGCTGCATAGCAATGAAGGAAGCGTATAACATTCCGGTAACTGCAAGTGCAATAATTACAGAACTAAACTGAACAGCAGCAGCAGGAAATATGGGCAGCAACCAACGAACCACAGCAAACAATCCCATCTTCACCATAATACCACTCATCACCATAGTAACAGCAGTTGGAGCTTCTTCGTAGGCATCCGGTTGCCAGGTGTGTAAAGGAAACAATGGCATCTTAATTGCAAAAGCTATAAAGAAAAGCCAGAATAAACCATTACGCTGTGATTCAGACAGTGCGGCCTTTGTAAGGGCAGCTATGGCAAAACTTCCACCGGGAACATGATAAGATAAATAGATAATGCCAGTAAGCATGAAAAGAGAGCCCAAAAATGTATAAATGAAAAATTTAAATGTAACCGCAATTCGTTTTTCTCCACCCCATAAAGAACAAAGAAAATAAACAGGTATGAGTGCAAGCTCCCAAAAGATATAAAACAACAGAGCATCCGCCGCAAGAAAAACGCCCATTAAACCGGCTTGTGATAGTAACATCCAGCCATAAAAAGCAGGTGCAGCTGGGGTTTCCTGTTTATGAATCGCAATAAAAATCAGGGGAAAAGAAATACCCGTAAGTAAACACAACATTTTGCTCATTCCGTCCATTTGCAATGAAAATTGGGTTCCCAAAACCGGTAACCAAGCAACATTCACTTGCAACAAATTGGCTGAAGTGGTAACAGCTGCCAACACAGCTACTACCAGGGTTGCCAGTGCCGACAATATAGCCCAGTTTTTAACAGAACCCGAAGCCGGCATCGCAAAAGCCACCAGCGCAGTTATCAGCGGAATGAGAATGAGTAATACTGAAATCATATCTTTTCTTTAACGGTATCTCAACTAACTAAAAAATGAATGTAAAAATTTCATCAGGGTACTGTCGTTAAACCAAATCAATAGAAATACTACCATCGACAATACCATTATTAAAATATAATTCCCTACCTGTCCACTCTGCACCAGTCGCATTTGGCGACCTCCATAATGCACTAATTTTCCTACACCATTCACCAATGCATCAATCCCACTTTTTTCTATTGCATTCTTTAACAGGTTTGCAAATGCCTGCAGTGGTTTTACGATTGCATTATCATACAACTCATCTATATACCACTTGTTTTCAAGTAACCCACTGAAACCAGAAGCAGGGTCTGAAGATGGCACATTTTTGGAAGCACTGCGAATCGCAAAAATTACAGCAACTATTATCAACAACGTAGCAGCCCCAGTTAACATCCACTCCTGAGCATGTGTAAGATGTGAGTGCTCCTGGGTGAGTGCTACAGAACCCGCAAAAATGGGTTGAAGCAATTCCTCCAGCCGGTGGGCATGTGGCAAAATCCATTCAGGAATTCCTATCCAACCTCCTGCTACCGACAAAATAGCAAGTACATACAAGGGCAATACCATTTGCCACGGACTCTCATGAACAGCATGATGAGGGTCTTCCTGAAAGCGGGCATTACCTAAAAAAGTAAGTGTATATAATCGGAACATGTAAAATGCAGTAAGCAATGCTCCAATTAATCCCAGCACATAGAATATAGGATTGGCCTGTAAGGCAGCTGATAAAATTTCATCTTTTGAGAAGAAACCGGAAAAAGGAGGAATACCTGCAATGGCTAAACAGCCTAACAAAAAAGTAAGGTGCGTATGAGGTAAGCGCTTTTGCAAGCCCCCCATTTTGCGTATATCCTGTTCATGGTGCATAGCATGAATTACCGATCCTGCGCCTAAAAACAATAATGCTTTGAAAAAAGCATGCGTCATCACATGGAAAACAGCTCCAGTGTAAGCACCAACTCCAAGACCCAAAAACATATAGCCCAACTGGCTTACCGTTGAATAAGCCAATACTTTTTTGATATCGTTTTGCCTCAGTGCGATGGTTGCAGCAAATAAGGCAGTTGCCAAACCTATGATTGCTACCAGACTCTGTGTAAAGGGAGCCATCGTATACAGCAAATTGGTGCGGGCAATCATGTAAATGCCGGCAGTAACCATGGTTGCAGCATGAATCAAAGCAGATACCGGAGTGGGGCCCGCCATGGCATCGGGTAGCCAGGTATACAATGGTATTTGTGCACTTTTACCCATAGCACCCACAAAAAGCAAGAGCGTTATAGCAGTGATATCTGAGGAACTCAGTTTATTAACTCCGGCTAAAACTCCGGCATATTCGGTAGTACCCAATTTGCTGATGATCCAGAAAATAGCCAATAAAAAGCCAAGGTCGCCAATACGATTCATTACAAAAGCCTTGCGGGCAGCATAGTTATAATCGTTATTTGTAAACCAGTATCCAATTAATAAATAAGAACAAAGCCCCACGCCCTCCCAACCGATAAACATGATTACAAAACCTGATCCCAGCACCAGCAACAGCATTGAAAACACAAACAAGTTGAGATAAGCAAAATACCGGGCAAAATGCGGCGCCGATTCATCATGCATATATGCGGTAGAATACAAGTGAATCAGCGATCCGATACCCGTGATGATTAACAAAAACAGTGCGGATAGTGCATCCACTTGAAAAGCAAATGGAATCGATAATTCAGGGGTTTTAAATAAATAAAACAGCGTATCTACTCCACCACCCCCCTGAAGTACTTGCAAAAATAATTGTATGCTTACCAAAAATGATAATAGTACCGCACCGGTTCCAATGGCGCCAATGGATTTTTTTGAAAGTAGATTTCTTCCCAATCCATTAATTAAAAAACCTAATAATGGAAAAAGGGGCACTAAAAAAACTAGGTGACTCATAATTATCATCTCTTTTATAAACTGAGTAACTATTTTGCTTTAGCAATTAGTTTTTCAATCGGTTGAGAAAATTAATATCAACAGAATGAATATTTCTATACATCATAACAATAATGGCCAATCCCACACTCACTTCAGCAGCAGCCACCACCATAATGAAGAACACAAAAATTTGTCCATCCCCGCCAACAGTTGAAGGAGCATTATTAGCAGCAGCTGCAGCAATACCATTATGCATTTTAGAAAAAGCTACCAACAATAGATTTACAGCATTCAACATGAGTTCAATACACATAAATATGATTATGGCATTTCTGCGGGTTAATACTCCTACCATACCAATACTGAAAAGCGTAAGGCAGAAAAAAATGTAGTAATTAATAGGCATATGCGAACATTAATATCAATAAGTTAATTTATGCTTTATCTTTTTTCCCTAACACAACTGCTCCTACCATTGCACTCAAAAACAATACGCTGGTTATCTCAAATGGAAGAACAAAGTCGCTGAATAATAATTTTCCCAGATCCTTAATTAATCCAATATTCCCATCTTTCATTAAAACTTGCTTGGTTGCCATATCACCTGCCTGACTGGCAAGGGATACCATCATAATTAAAAAGCAGCCTCCTGCAATTACTCCAGCAAGTTTCATCCAGATATGCTGATTGGGCTCGGTGGATGCATTCAAATTCATGAGCATGATAACAAACAGAAATAATACCATAATCGCTCCGGCATACACAATGAGATTAACAATGGCAAGAAACTGGGCATTCAATAAAATATAATGACCAGATATTGCGAAAAAAACTACAATCAGCCATAATACACTATGAACCGGATTTTTGCTGAGTAATACCATCAGTGAAGCGAATACAGCCAATCCGCTAAGCAAATAAAAAAGAATTTGAACTATACTCATACTATCATAAATAACAGAGTGACACCTCATGAGGTGGTTACTCCAGGTTAAACTGTTGTTTTGGCCCCTTTCGCTTTCGCAAATGCTTCAGGCTCGGTTAGCGGATTAGGAATCAGCAAATCATCTTTACCATATATAAATCCCTTACGGGTAAAATTTGCCGGAGCAAATGTTTCGCTTAGGTAGATGGCATCCTTTGGACAAGCTTCTTCACATAAACCACAGAAGATACAACGCAACATATTAATTTCATATTTTGCCGCATACTTCTCTTCGCGGTAATGATTCTCTTCACCTGGTAACCTTTCGGCGGCCTCCATTGTAATTGCTTCTGCCGGACAAGCTACTGCACATAAACCGCAGGCAGTGCAACGCTCTCTCCCCTGCTCGTCTCTGTTCAACACATGCAAACCGCGGAAAACCGGACTAAAAGGTCTTTGTTGCTCGGGATATCGGATGGTTGGGTTCTTGGTGAAAATATGCCGAAAGGTAATCAACATACCTTTTAAGATTGCAGGCAAATACAAACTTTCCCAGAAACTGAGTGGTTTGCGGCTTACTGCCTTTGATCGATTCGTGAGTGCTTGCATATAACTATTTTTTCTGTCGGCTTTTCAGCCAACATTCCTTTATTTTTTAAATAAATGAAGTATGGTTTGCCAGGTTCCTTCTTGCTTCATTAAAATCAATACACCGGTTAACAACATATTGAACAAAGCAAGTGGTATCATTTTTTTCCAGCCCAGGTTCATCAACTGATCGTATCTAAAACGAGGAATCGTCCACCGAATCCACATAAATACGAATAAGAAGATCACAATTTTGGTGAGTAAACACAATATGCCTAAAACTGCAGCCAAATTGGGCGACAATGTTGTTTCATCCAAAAAAGGAATATCATATCCGCCAAAAAACAAACAGGCCATCACTGCACTACTCATTATCATATTCACATACTCGGAGAACAAATAGAAGCCCAGTTTCATGGAAGAGTACTCCTGGTGATATCCAAAATTCAATTCACTTTCCGCTTCAGGTAAATCGAAGGGAGTGCGGTTACATTCTGCCAGTGCACAAACAAAAAATATCAAAAAACCCAGTGGCTGATAGGCAATATTCCACAACGAACCCGGTGCCATTTGTTGTTCAACCAATGTTTTTAGACTTAATGAACCTCCCAACATCAGCACAGCAATCAATGATAAGCCCATGGCCAGTTCGTAACTGATTGCCTGGGATGCACCCCGCAGAGCAGCCATCAAAGAAAATTTATTGTTAGATGCCCAGCCACCAATCATAATCCCGTACACGCCTAAACTTACCACGCCAAAAACATATAAAATACCAATATTGATATCGGCAATTTGCAAATCAATTTTTCTTCCAAATAATTCAAGTGAACTACTCCAGGGTATCACAGCACAAGTCATTAATGCCGCAATCATAGCAAGCGCCGGACCCAAAATGAAAAGACCTTTATTGGAGTGAGAGGGAATAATTTCTTCCTTCATAATTAATTTCAAACCATCAGCAAATGGTTGCAATAATCCAAGAGGACCTGCACGTTCCGGACCAGGGCGGTCTTGCAAAATAGCTGCCACTTTTCTCTCTGCAAAAGTGGTATACAAAGCAATGCCCAAACTAGCCAGTACGATAATTACAATCAATACCAGTTTTTCAATCAACAATAAAACATCTAACTGCAAAAGGCTCATAACAAAATTTTATTCGTTCCCGGTTGAAAAGTCTTTAGATGTGGAAGGTCCGGCAATCAGGCTCAATTGAATTTCCGGTCGATTTACTTCACTGATAGCATGAATATCCATTAACAGTTTTGGTTGGCGTCCTCCATGCACAGCTGAAAAAGTTTCATTTGCATGAGCGGTTCCTACATTACCTTCATAATGACCCTGTGAAATCACAGAATGACGGCTGATTTTTCTTGGCCCCTCAATTACCCAATCACTTGTTTGTTTCTTTTCAAAACGACAGGTATTGCAAATCCAGGCAGTGCTGCCATCTGCTAAACTTTCTACTTCTCCCCATTCATCTTTACGGGCAGTAACGCGAAACACTTCATCGCCTCTATTCCATAGCGTAACCTTACCACAACATTCGGGGCAATCGCGATGTGCATTAACGGGCTTCAAAAACCAAACCCGGTTCTTGAAACGGAAAGTTTTATCGGTAAGGGCGCCTACCGGACAAACATCGATTACGTTGCCGATAAAATTATTTTCTAAACTTTTTTCAATTAAGGTGGCTATTTCTGCATGATCGCCTCTGTCGAGCACACCATGCTCTCTCTTTTGAGTAAGCTGATCGGCAGTATACACACAACGATAGCATAGAATACAGCGAGTCATGTGAAGCTGGATATATTTTCCTAAATCATGCTTTACAAAAGTGCGGCGCTGAAATTCGTATCGGGTACCTTCTTTACCATGCTCGTAACTTAAATCTTGCAAATGGCATTCCCCTGCCTGATCGCATACCGGGCAATCGAGTGGGTGATTGATTAATAAGAATTCCACCACACCGGCACGGGCATCTGTAACGCGTGGACTGGTGATATTTTTAACCTCCATTCCATCCATTACTGTTGTTCTGCACGAAGCCACTAACTTGGGCATGGGCCGAGGATCTTTCTCCGAACCCTTACTTACTTCTACGAGGCAGGTTCTACATTTTCCTCCGCTACCTTCCAATTTGCTATAATAGCACATTGCAGGAGGGGCCACATCACCACCAATTTTTCGGGCGGCTTGTAAAATAGTAGTACCTGCCGGTACTTGTACCGTTATATTATCGATGGTTACTGTAAGTAAGGCTTGTTCCGACATAATGTACTTTTTCAGCTTTCCTTTAATAATGCTAATTAGTTTTTATCCTGCTACCGTCACATGAATAGGGTCTGCATAATGCGCCAATCCATAATTTCTCTGGGTGGCTAATTGAGGCTCATTTACATGCCATTCAAATTCATCTCTAAAATGCCGAATAGCAGCAGCAACTGGCCAAGCAGCTGCATCTCCTAACGGACAAATCGTATTTCCTTCGATGCGGCGTTGGATATCCCATAACAAATCAATATCACTCAACTTGCCTTCTCCATTTTCGAGTCGCCACAATATTTTTTCCATCCAACCGGTTCCTTCCCGGCAGGGTGAGCATTGTCCGCAGCTTTCATGACGGTAAAAACGAGCCAATGTGTAAGTATTTTTCACAATACACTGGTCCTCATCTAAAATGATAAATCCACCAGAACCCATCATGGAACCAGAAGCAAATCCGCCATCACTCAGGCTTTCATAATTCATGTAACGGGTTTCACCCTTTGCTGTTTTCAATAATAAGTTTGCGGGCAAAATAGGAACGGAAGAGCCGCCCGGGATACAGGCTTTCAATCTTTTACCATTTGCAATTCCACCACAATATTCATCACTGTAAATAAATTCTTCAACAGAAATAGTCATGTCTATTTCATACACCCCCGGTTTATTAATATTTCCGCAGGCGGAAATTAATTTAGTACCGGTTGATTTGCCTACTCCAATTTTAGCATACTCCTCACCACCCATATTGATGATAGGAACTACGGCTGCCAGCGTTTCTACATTGTTCACAACCGTTGGGCGCATCCAAACCCCCTGAATGGCGGGGAATGGAGGTTTTATGCGGGGATTGCCTCTCTTACCTTCCAAAGATTCAATAAGCGCAGTTTCTTCACCACAGATATAGGCACCTGCACCGCGATGAACATATATTTCACAATCGAAACCGGAACCCAGGATATTTTTACCGAGCATTCCGTTAGCCTTCGCTTCAGCGATTGCGGTTTCTAAAATAGTTGCGATCCAGGCATATTCGCCGCGGATATAAATATAAGTTGCATTGCTGCCCAACGCAAAGGAAGAAACAATCAATCCTTCAATTAATAAGTGAGGAATAAACTCCATCAAATATCGGTCTTTGAATGTACCCGGCTCACTTTCATCGGCATTGCACACTAGGTGGCGCGGAACACCTTCGGGCTTTGCAATAAAGCTCCACTTCATACCGGCAGGAAACCCCGCACCGCCTCTTCCACGTAACCCACTTTTCTTAACTTCTTCCACAATGGTTTCGGGACTCATTTGCTTGAGTGCTTTTTCAACACTCCGATAACCTCCTTCACGGCGATAGGTTTCGTAGTGGCGGATTCCCGGTACCTGTGCTTTTTCGAGTAATAATTTTATACCCATAGTTACTTATTTCAAACCAGCAATTTTGTGTCTGGTGTTTGGAGTATTCAGTTTAGTTCAGCAGCCGTTTTTCTACATTCAGCAATAATCGCATCCACTTTTTCTTTGGTTAGGTGTTCACGATAATATTTTCCCAATTGCATCATGGGTGCATAACCACATGCTCCCAAACATTCAACTGTTTTTAAGGTAAACATTCCATCAGCAGTAGTTTCACCGGATTTAATTCCCAATGTTTGTGTGATATATTGAATAATATCATCGCTACCCCGCAACATGCACGGTCCGGTTTGGCAAACTTCAAACACATATTTGCCTACGGGTTTTAAGTGATACATACTGTAAAATGTTGCCACTTCATACACTTCAATGGGTTCAATCTGCAACAAGGATGCTACATAATCCATCGTTTCTGTACTTAGCCAGCCTCCAAAAGTATCCTGAGCCAAATGCAGTACCGGCAACAGTGCGCTCTTTTGTTTTCCTTCCGGATAATGTGAAATAATCTCTTTCACCTTAGCCAGCTCTTGATCTGAAAATTGTACCATATAATAATCCCGATAGGGTATTGGGGTTTTACTAATTTTTATGCATCCATTTCTCCTGCTATCAAATTCAAGCTACTCATAGTTACTACGGCATCACTCAGCATGCTTCCTTTTACCAGCTCTGGATATGCCTGATAATAAATGAAACAAGGCCTGCGGAAATGCAAACGAAAAGGCGTTCTTCCACCATCACTAATCAAATAAAATCCTAATTCGCCATTACCCCCTTCTACTGCCTGATATACTTCACCCTTGGGCATCTCTACTTCACCCATGATAATTTTAAAATGCCAAATCAATGCTTCCATTTTAGTGTACACATCTTCTTTTTTGGGAAGATAATATTCCGGAACATTAGCATGAAATACTTCGGCTTCTTCACCTTTAAATTCCTGAATCTTTCTGTATGCCTGCTGAATAATCGATAAGCTTTGCCACATTTCCTCGTTACGCACAAGAAAACGATCGTAGTTATCTCCGGTTTTACCAACGGGTATTATAAAATCAAAATCCTGATAACTACTGTAGGGATTTTGTACACGCACATCATAATCTACTCCAGCAGCACGTAGGTTCGGACCAGTAAATCCATAATTCAAAGCGCGTTCAGCGCTGATGGCACCGCCACCGATTGTGCGCTCCATGAAAATTCGGTTCCGGTTGAATAAATTTTCAAATTCTTTTAAAACGTCAGGATATTCTTTCAGAAACTTTTCCAGTTTGGTAAAGGCGGTATTTGAAAAATTTCTTTCAAAACCTCCGATTCTTCCAATATTGGTTGTTAAGCGAGAACCACATACCTCCTCATAAATTTCATAAATCAGTTCCCGGTATTGCATTACATATAAAAATCCAGTAAACGCACCGGTATCTACCCCCACGATTGAATTACAAATCAAATGGTCGGAAATACGTGCTAACTCCATAATGATTACACGTAAATAATCCACCCGCTTGGGAGTTTCTACCCCCAGGAGTTTTTCACAGGTGAGGTGCCAGCCCATATTATTAATTGGACTGCTGCAATAATTAAGTCGGTCGGTTAGGGGTGTGATTTGATATAAAGGTCGGCGTTCCGCAATTTTTTCAAATGCCCGATGAATATATCCTACAGTTGATTCAGCAGACACAATGCGCTCACCATCCAGTTCAATGATATTTTGAAATACTCCATGAGTTGCCGGATGGGTGGGTCCTAAATTGAGGGTAGTTGTTTGCTTCTCTATAGAACCTTCCGGTAACTGTATATGTTGAATATGTTCTGTCATAATATAACCCTCGGTTAATGAATAGACACTTATTTAATTCACGGATAAGGGATTAGCCTCTTCCGAACATCTGATCATCTTTATCAATTCTGGTTTGGTCTTCCAATGGATATTCTTTCCGTAAGGGGAAATAATCCATTTCATCTACATTCAGTACTCTTTTCAAATTAGGATGTCCTACAAATTGAACCCCATAAAAATCATAGGTTTCTCTTTCCATCCAGTTGGCTGCTTCGAATAATCGGGTAGCTGTAAACACTTTAGGATCTGCAACGGAAGTGTACACCTTCAACCGTATCCGCACATTTTCTATGAGATTATGCAAATGATAAACCACGCAAATTTCTTTCCCGGGTTTTTCAGGATCGTGCACTGCACAGAGATCCGTTAAAAAACGGAATGCCAGTGTGGGTTCATCATATAAAAACTGTAATACTTTTAAATTTTGTTCAGTAGGAGCTTCCAAGCAAAGCATGCCATATTGCTCAGAAAAGGAGAACATTTCTTCTCCAAACTGTGCAACCAGTTTTTCTTGAATGATGGAATTATTGAGTGCCATGTAGTCGATTTCCTTAAGAAAAAATTATTCTATTCCGTAACTATTGAGCAATGCTTTATACTGTTCGCTATTTCTGCGACGAATGCTTTCTTGTCCTACCAATTCCTGAATTTTCATGAAGCCATCCAGAATTGCTTCTGGTCGGGGAGGGCAACCCGGCACATACACATCAACCGGAATAATCTGATCGATCCCTTGTAATACACTATAAGAATCGAAGATTCCCCCACTGGAAGCACAAGCCCCTACTGCTATTACCCAACGAGGCTCTGCCATTTGAAGGTATACCTGTCGCAATACAGGACCCATTTTCTTGGCAATAGTGCCCATCACCATTAATAAGTCGCATTGACGTGGAGAAAACCCTACGCGCTCAGCTCCAAAACGAGCTAAATCGTAATGTGAAGCCATGGTTGCCATAAACTCAATTCCGCAACAGGAAGTGGCAAAAGGCAGCGGCCACATAGAATTTTTCCTTGCCAAACCCACCACACTGCTCAATTGTGTAGTAAAAAAACCTTCTCCGGCATAGCCTTCTGGGGCTTCCGCCACACTCACTGCATCCTTTGCCTCTGCAGGTATGGGATGAATGTTAAATCGAACCGGACGTGACATATTTTATATCTCCTTTAATTTCCCTTTCGGGAATAGTTTGAATGAATTGAATACATTCTAAACAACAATTTATAATCAACAGGGTTTGAACCCGTTTGTTAATCTTCCCAGGTTAATGCGCCCTTTTTAATGATATAAATGAAACCGGCCAGAAAAAATCCAACAAACATCAACACAGCTCCTAACCCCGACCAACCGAGTTCTCTAAAATTTACAGCATAGGGATAAAAAAATATAACTTCTACATCAAACAAAACAAACAAAATCGCCACCAGAAAATACTTAATGGCCATAGGCTGACGGGCATTTCCGTGCGACTCGATACCGCTGGTAAAATTCTCCAGCTTGTCGCTGGTTTTCCGCTTCGGACCCATCCAGGCTGATAAGCCAATCATTGCAAAAACAAAGCAGGCAGCAAAAATTAATTGAATACCAATTGGCAAATAGTTGGAGGCGGAATTGGATGCGCTGGAGTCGGTAATCAGTTGAATCAAATTCATGGATTCCGTAAAATTTTCGCAAAAATACGATAGTGTGGGTTATAAATAAAAAACTCTCCGCTGAAGCGGAGAGTTTTTCGAATAATTTTTCATTACCCTTTTGGTGGAGCAGCAGGAGCGCCTGCCTTCTTCACTGGGGGTTTTGAATAATAATCTATGTTTTTCTGTATTTCCGAGCGTACACTTTGAGCAAATTTATTGTTCTCATCCGCCACATCCGGGTATAATTCAATCATTTTATCGGTTACTTCCAGACTTTTTTGGCAAATTCCCAGGAATTGATCAACTACCTCAGTTTTAGTTCCATCACTCTTCACTTTAAAATCGGGACTCTTCTTAAGCGCATTTTGCTTGTTTATATAGTACAAAATTGTATAATATTTATTAAGGAAGAGTTCTTTTTTGTATTTATCCTTATTCAAATTATAAATTGAATCAATGTATTGGAGTTGTTCAACCCCCTTTCCGCTGGTAGTATCCGGATCGGATGCAATGGCAGCCCTGCGATAAAAAGTAAAAGGCTGTGGTTTATCGGGAAAAGCAGCCATGTATTTTTTGGAAAGATCGATGGTTTGGGGATAATCCTTAGCACTCAATGCCGCTGCAGTTAGCCTGTAGTAATCCCCTTCTGAAGTGGTACCCTTGAATTCTACCAATCGCTTCATCCATTTCAACTGTTCTGCAGGGTTTTTAGCTTTAGCATACATATCCGCCCCCTGCTGCATATAGTTTTGCTTATTGATACGAGCAGTATCGGTTGCAATGGCTTTTTCTAAATAGGATGCAGCCTGAGCTTCGCTACCTGGAAATTTCGTAAGCACTTTTACAGCCAGTTCATAGTCGGTTGGCTCAATTTTATCGGCCGGTGCATTGGCAAAAAACTTCTCCAGGTTGGCTTTCGCCTGCACGGAATCTCCTTTTCTATCATAGTTATATGCATATAACATGCTTAAACGAGGTATTTCTGTTAATCCTGCAGACTTTTCCAATTCCTGAATTTTTGCGAGCGATTCATCATTTTTTCCGGCACGGAAAAGATATTCTGCTACAAAATAATCTGTCTTTGGATCTTTATCTGCTGTAGATACATATTTATCCAAATACTCTTTTGCCTTATTTACATCTTTATTGGCATAATTCAGATAATAAGCAAAATAGGGTAATGGACAAGCTGGATCGGCAGTGATAGCATTATCAAAATTTTGCTCAAATAGTTCTTTATTGTTTTGACTTTGATAAATTTTTCCTATTCTGTAAAATGCAAAGGCATTTTTAGGATCGCGGGAAATGGCTTCCTGATAGGCTTTCACAGCCTCACCCCCATTTTCTCCACCCATTTTCAGATAATTTATCCCTTTATTTATCAAAATATCAGGATTGGTTAAATCAATTAATTGAGCCTGATTCAACTTATCAATTGCATAAAGATTGTCGCCAATTCCACTGGGAACTTTAGCATTCGCGCGGCCAATCGCATTCAAAATTCCGGCATCTGCTTTACCCTTATTTTTACCCTTTGTTTCTGTTGAAGCAGTAATTGCCTGCTCAAATTTTTGCTTAACAGAATTGATGTCGCCTCGCTCTAATAACTCAATGTGTCCCATTCCGGTTACCAACCAGGGATTACTTCCTAAACTGCCGAGCGCTTTTTGATATAAAGCTTTGGCTGCAGCAATTTGCTCTTTGGTGGCTTCGCCCCCATCGGTAGCTAATATAGCCTGGCCTAACCAATAAATTGCCTGTGCATCCTGAGGATTGGCATCAACCAACTTCTGAAAGGTTTCACGTGCCGACTTGTTTTTTTCATAATTCAATAAACGGATTCCATCCGCGTATTGAGCGAAGTTGTTTAGATGTAACACCCAACATGCCAATAATAAAAGGAGAGACTTCTTCATGATGCTTTGTTTATGATTGATTGGTTTATTGCTCTTTAATTTTTCCACTTCTTACTCTAAAATCTATTTTCGCCGGTGCCAGAAAGGCTCTTCTGAAAATCAGCTGACCCCTTTCCAAACTCATGAAATTCATGAAACCAGTTCCCAATCCAGCCCAATTCTCTTTTAAGATATAATAGAGCGGTCTGGCTAAAGGATACTGGCCATAGGTGATTGTAGCTTGCGAAGGTTTTGCAAAAATTCCTTTCTCCTCACATTGCGTACACTCCACCCTTGCCATTGCTATTTGCTGCTGATAGGCTTGTTGCTGCTTATCGTACACATCCCCTACCCAACTCATTCCAACAAAACCAATTGCGTCTGGATTTTTTTTAATCGCCTCCACAACTGCCTTGCTATTCTCCACACCTACCACATTTTTTCCGAAAGGTCCACCTTTTAACAAGCTATCCTGCAAAAAACGAACAGTACTGGTTGCGCGCAATCCATCCATCACTGCCGGTACCGGATTGTTGCCATTCAATATGTCGGTTAACTGCTGCAGGGTAAATAAACTATCTTTTCGATTACGGCTAATCAGCACTGCAATTGCATCATAGGCCAAAATACCGTAAATCGGTTTAAAAGATAAATATTTCTGATACCCCTCTGCTTCCTCATCCGTTAAGCCCCTTGCTACCACAACCATTCTGGTACTATCTTCCTGTAAATCTCTTAAACAGGCAGCTTCCGACTGATAAGTAACCCGTATTTCAGTATTCGGAAAAGAAGCATGGTGCACCTTCAGCTGTTCTTCAATTACCGGTTGAAAGCTCTCATCCACACTAATATGGATAGATCCCTTGACCGGAGTATCTCTGCTATCGGGCTGCTTGTCAGCACCACAGGATATAAATAACATAATACTTACTACAAATGAAATCTTGCGGCACATTTTATTGAACTTGCTTAACCCCTCTGTAAATCCTAAATCCACCATATAAAAACAAAATGATACCAAAAAAATAGCGCATCCCCTTTCCCCAATCCAACACTTGCGCAAATCCCCACCGATCCGCCATCAACATCGCCACCCCCAGAGATAACATCAACAATCCCATGGTTAGGTCGTATACCATGCGCATCACCTTGAAGCTCTTCTCTCTGTTATTTCTCTGGGTATTTTCCATAATCATTTAAACCGAACCGGCAATTTAATTAAATATTTTGTATCCTTTTCAAACAAGACAATCAAATTGATGTAAATTCTTTCTTATTTATGAGATGTATGAACCAAAGTTTTTCCATACGCTTACAGACTAATATTTGTTAGTAAACTCATCTGATAATGTAAGCAGTGCTTAAATAATTTATTTTTGAAATGCTTCGCAGCTACTTTTTGTTGAGCCTTTTCAACAAATGCTGTCCGCAACTAAAACAATAAAAAATACGAATGAAAATTTTAATGGTTTGTTTAGGAAATATCTGCAGAAGTCCGCTAGCAGAAGGCATCATGCGCAAAAGGGCTGCAGAAGCCGGATTAGACTGGGAGATAGACAGTGCCGGAACGGCTTCGTACCATGCAGGAGAGCCACCTTATTATCTTTCTCAGGAAGTAGCCGCAAGAAACCAGCTGGATATCAGCGAGCAAAAATGCAGGAAGTTTCTGAAAGAAGATATGCAACGATTCGACAGAATTTATGTAATGGATGCAAATAATTACAAAGAAGTAAAAAATATTAGCGGAGCACTTTTTGATGAAAAAAAAGTGCATTGGCTATTGCATGAGCTTTATCCCGACCGGAAAGAGCCGGTACCCGATCCCTATTTTGGAACAGCGGCTGATTTTGATAAAGTATTCGATCTAATAAACCGGGGTTGTTGCAGTATAATCGATAATTATAAGTTATCAAACGGCTAAGCCCGCCGGAATCATTATTTTTGCGCATGAGCAAGCCCCAATTACCTCAGGGAACCCGTGATTTTAGTGCTGCTGTGGTTCAGCGTCGGCAATATATTTTTCAAACCATTCGAAGCGTTTTTGAATTGTATGGATTTCAACCGCTCGAAACCCCGGCAATGGAAAACCTCGACACGTTGATGGGAAAATACGGTGAAGAAGGAGACAAGCTGATTTTTAAGATTTTGAATAACGGTCTTGAAAACCCAACAAAACTGGCATCTGCTACAGCTGGTTTTGAGAAAGTGCTTGCCGGAAAATCGAGCTCAGAGTTAACAGAGCGTGCCCTCAGATACGATCTCACCATCCCTTTTGCAAGATATGTGGCCATGAATCAGGGGCAACTGGTTTTCCCGTTTAAAAGATATCAAATTCAACCAGTTTGGAGAGCCGATCGGCCGCAAAAAGGCAGATACCGTGAATTTACACAATGCGATTGCGATATTGTAGGAAGTAAATCGCTGTTAAATGAGGTAGAACTTTTACATATTTACGCAACCGTTTTTAGTCGCTTAGGTTTGGCAGTTGAAATTCAAATCAATCATCGCTCCATCCTTAGTGCTTTGGCTGAAGTGTGCGGAGGACCTCATTTACTTACCGCTATCACAACTGCCATAGATAAAATAGATAAAATAGGTTTAGAAAAAGTACAATCCGAACTGGTAAACGCAGGATTAACTGAAAATGCAATACAAATCGTAACGCAATATTTGCAATTAGAAGGCACGCATGAGCAAAAAATGGAATCGCTCGCGATACTCACCCAAGAGCACCCACTTATGCTGGCAGGTGCTGCCGATTTGAACTATTTACATCAAATGGACCCCTGGCCCGGCGGTATTCAAGTAGTAACCAAACCTACCCTGGCACGAGGACTGAATTATTATACAGGTACCATATTCGAAGTAAAAGCCCTGCATGCTGCAATGGGAAGTATTGGTGGGGGTGGCAGATACGATGACTTAACCGGCCTCTTCGATGTGCCTGGCATACCGGGAGTGGGCATCAGTTTTGGGGTAGACAGGATATACGATGTTTTGGAACAACTGCAGCTTTTCCCTGAATCGGTTGCAAGTGGCACGAAAGTGATGTTTGTTAATCTCGGAGCAGCAGAATCGGGAGTTGCCTATGCAGCTATGCAAGGTATTCGTGAAAAAGGAATTGCATCCGAAATTTATCCTGATGCCGTAAAACTGGATAAGCAATTCAAGTATGCCGATAAAAAAAGCATCCCATATGCCATTATTATCGGCAGTGATGAGATGCAAGCAGGGGTTTGTAAAATTAAAAATCTGATAACCGGAAATCAGGAAACCATATCCATCGATTCCTTACCTGATTATCCCTTTCAATAATTGATTGAGATAGCTTGCTGATGAAAGTTGCAAAGCAATACCCTCCTCGGTTCGGGTGCCTTCAAGTAAATAACCGCCGGCATTGATAGTTACACCAATAATTTTTTTACTGGCATCCCTGTTAAATTTTGCAGTTCCCTGAAATTGCGTAATCACAAATACATCTTCTTCTTTTTTCTCTAACGGGGAAGTGCCAACCGGGCTCGACATTGTTAAATTTCCTCCATCGAGAATAACAGTAACTTCTGCAACAACGCTTCCCTCGGGAAACTTATATTTTCCAGCGTACTGTTGCAAGGTGGAATCTCCGGAGGGAGCCTGCTGCGAAAATGCAGCTGTAAAAGAACCTACTAATAACATCAATAAAAAAATCTTTTTCATAAAAGCAATTTGTTTTTTACTAAACAATTGGGTAAAGAAAAAAGTTTGCTCCTACAAAGTAATACTTTCTCCGTAATTCTTCCAACAAGCCGTTACCGGCAGGTTGCGTATCTTTGCAGCATGCAAACCATCCTTCCCAATATCAGAAACCTCTCAACAGAAGCCCTGCAAGCCTACCTGGAAAAGTCCGGAGAAAAAAAATTCAGGGTTCAACAGATTCAGGAATGGTTGTGGCAAAAAAATGCCCGGAGCTTTCAAGACATGACAAATTTGAGTAAAAACCTCCGTTTGCAATTGGAAAATGATTTTTCGCTTCCGGCCCTGCAAATCAATGCAGTGCAAAATAGCATTGATGGAACTTCCAAATTCCGATTCCAGACTTTTGATCAGCATTTAATTGAAGGTGTATTGATTCCTACAGACGAAAGAAAAACAGCCTGTGTATCTTCCCAAATCGGTTGCAGTTTAAGTTGCAAATTTTGTGCTACCGGTTACATGGATAGGAAACGGAACCTAAATTTTGATGAAATATACGATCAGGTGGTTTGGATCAATGAAGAATCGGAGCGTTTATTTAATAAAAAGATAACGAATATCGTATTTATGGGGATGGGAGAACCCCTGTTAAATTATTCGGAAGTGATAAAGGCAATCGAGCGAATTACTTCGCCTGAGGGATTGGGAATGAGTGCCAGAAGAATTACCGTTTCAACAGCAGGGGTAGCCAAGCAAATAAAAAAATTAGGCGACGATCAGGTTCGATTTAAACTTGCACTTTCGCTGCATGCTGCAAACGATAGCAAGCGCAACCAAATCATGCCCATCAACGAAACCAATTCCATTCGTGCCCTAACCGATGCCTTGAACTATTTTTATCAAAAAACCGGGAATGAAATCACGCTGGAATACATACTTTTCAAAGGATTAAACGACAGCGAAAAAGATGCAGAGGAGCTGACTAAAATTTATCGCCAGGTGCCGTCCGATTTAATCAATATTATCGAATACAACCCGATAGATGCATTTCAGTTTACCAAACCCGACGAAAAAGGCATACAACAATTTATGTCACAACTGGAAAAAAATGGAGTAAATGCACGTTTGCGCAGAAGCAGGGGCAAAGATATAGACGCCGCTTGTGGTCAGTTAGCCAATAAAGGCAATTAACCCCCATCTATAGAATAAAGAGTACCTTTACATTCCTGTTGAAAAACAGTACCCCTCAGTATGAAACAAAGAACCGACAATTTTAGCAAGTTTGCTAACCAAAAAAAAGGCAGTGCTATTAAAGAAGCCTTTCGGCAAGAAAAGAAAAAGCAGAAAGCTGCTGCACAGGCCGAAGGAGAAGCCATCCGAAGAAAAAAAATAGAGAAAGCCCAGGGTATTTTACCTGAAAAGAAAGCCACTTTCCGAAACGATAAAAAGGTGAAATTTAATAATCAGCGTGGCCCGCAGAAGCCCGTTGCTTATGGAACCTACCGCCCAACAGCTGAAGAAAGTAAAGTTTCAAAGAAAAGAACTGAAAACCATGATCAAGCATCAGCAGACCTTACTTCCATGCCCCTGAATAAATTCATTGCACACTGTGGAGTATGTGGAAGGCGCGAAGCAGCCGATTTAATCAAACAAGGAAAAATAACGGTTAACGGAGATATCATTTATGAACCTGGATATAAAGTTACCGGAAATGAAAAAGTGAGCATGGGTGGCAAAACCCTACACCTGAAACATAATCTTGTTTATATACTACTGAATAAACCAAAGGACTTTATCACAACCACCCGTGATCCAGAGGGAAGAAAAACCGTGTTGGAACTGGTGAAGGCCGCTACACCGGAAAGAGTGTATCCGGTTGGCAGGCTAGACAGAAATACGACCGGAGTTTTACTAATCACCAACGATGGAGAATTAGCACAGCAACTCACCCATCCTTCTTTTGAAGTGAAAAAAATATACGAAGTAACCTTAGATAAACCGGTTGTTGCCAAACATCTGGAACAATTGTTACAAGGCATTACACTGGAGGATGGATTTGTAAAAGCAGATGCAGCGGGATTTGCAGAAGGTCATCCTAAAAACGTAATTGGCATAGAAATTCACAGCGGTAAAAACAGAATTGTTCGCCGGATGTTTGAACATCTAGGATATGAAGTTAAGGGCCTCGACAGGGTAATGTTTGCCAACCTTACTAAAAAAAATGTAGAGAGAGGAAAATGGCGACTCCTACAGGAAAAAGAAGTGCGATTGCTGAAATTTATGAACCAGTCTTTCATCAGAAAAACTGCCGCAGAAAAAAAATAGGGAATTCAATTCATGAAATGGAACATTCTGGAAGAAACAGATGATTGGGTGGCGGTTGATAAGCCAAGCGGTTTGTTAAGTATCCCCGACCGGCAAGGGAAAGAACCTTCCTTAAAAGATGCGCTTAGAAATCGGTACGCAAATATTTATACCGTTCACAGGATTGACAGAGAAACCAGCGGAATCATTCTATTTGCCAAAACAGAAGCGGCGCACACTTTGCTATCACAGATGTTTGAAGATCGTGCGGTAGAAAAATGGTATGTTGGACTCGTGCTGGGCAATCCGCAACCGGCTTCCGGAAGTATTCACTTACCTATCATGGAACATCCGGGAAAACCGGGAAGAATGGTTGCTCATGCAAAAGGGAAGTCTGCCCATACCGACTATACAGTAATTGAATCTTTTAGAGGATACAGTTGGGTGAGATGGCAAATACATACAGGAAGAACCCATCAGATAAGGGTGCACATGCAACAAACAGGTAATGCACTGGTGTGCGATGAGTGGTATGGAGATGGTAAACCCCTTTTATTATCTTCATTAAAAAAGAAATTCAAGCTTTCGCATTCCGAAGAAACGGAGCGACCCTTGTTATCCCGACTGGCATTACATGCAAGTGAACTTCACTTTAACTGGAATGGTATACCCTATTCCATAACTGCCCCTATTCCAAAAGACCTCAGTGCAACTTTGCAACAGCTAAAAAAATGGAGCCGTACATAAAAAAGCCCCAATAGAAATTGGGGCCGATACAAGTACAAACAAAAAACAATTATTTATTAGGCTGGGGTGTATACCGTAAATAGGGCTTAACGATTTTAACGCCTTTCGGAAATTTTTTCACCGCGTCTTCTGTTGAAACCGCCGGTACCACAATTACATCTTCCCCTTCTTTCCAATCTGCAGGCGTGGCAACACTATATCGGGCAGTTAATTGAAGCGAATCTATCACCCGTAAAACCTCAACAAAATTTCTTCCGGTGGAAGCAGGATAGGTAATCTGTAATTTGATTTTTTTATCCGGTCCGATAATAAACAACGACCGAACTGTTGTGGTTTCCGAAGCATTGGGATGAATCATATCGTATGCCTGGGCAATCGATCTATCTTCATCTGCTATAATCGGAAACCCTACGGTTGTGTGTTGGGTTTCGTTGATGTCTTTAATCCAACCTTCATGACTCGAAACCTTATCTACACTAAGGGCAAGCACTTTTACATTTCTTTTCTCGAACTCATCCTTTAGTGCGGCTGTTCTTCCTAATTCGGTTGTACAAACCGGGGTATAATCTGCAGGATGCGAAAACAGCACGCCCCAGCTGTCGCCTAAATACGCATAAAAATCAATAGGTCCTAAAGAGGTAACTGCGGTAAAATTGGGGGCGATATCGCCTAAACGTAAGCTCATATTTGCATCATTTTAGAAAGCAAATATATAAAATTCTACTAAATAAGTAGACTAATAAAAAATTATTTTTTCTTTGGCAAGGTGCGCGCTTTTTGTAGGGCCGATTTGCCATACTTATTTTTCACCTCATCAATGGCTTCATACAAGTGTTGTTTTCTGGTAATATCATCGAATAAATTCGTTTGAACTGCCTCGTTGCTAAATTCGGATAACCTTACTCCCAACAATCTTACTGCGGTTCCTGGTTCATATAAATCATGCAGCAATTGAATGGCTGCTGGAATAAATAAATCATCCCGATTGGTTGCCTGAATGGTCATTTGCCGGTTGCGGGTAACAAAATCCGGATTACGCAATTTCACTGTTATACAGGAAGCGAGTTGATTGCTCTTCCGTAGGGAGAAAGCAACTTTTTCGGTAAGGCGAACCAATTCGGAGATTAGCGAGTTGAAGTCGGTAATATTTTCTTCAAAGGTGTTTTCAGCCGAAACGGATTTGGCTTCGTGATAAGGTTGCACAGGTGTTGTATGAATTCCCTGAGATTTTTCATAAAGCGATTCGCCCATTTTTCCCAGTCGGTGTATCAACAGGGTGCGGGAAGATTCGGATAGTTGCTGAATGGTATGAATACCCATGGAAGCAAGCACAGACAGCGTTTGTTCACCTACACCGGAAATTCTTCCGACCGGAAGGGGTGCCAAAAAATCTTTTTCTTTACCAGGAGGAACCTGAATATATCCATTAGGCTTCGCCAAATCGGTAGCAATCTTTGCCACCATCTTATTGGAAGCGAGTCCGAAAGAAATAGGCAATCCGGTAGTTTGCATAATTTCCTCCCGAAGCTGTATCGTCCACCGATAGGGATCATCATATTTATCCATACCAGTTAAATCGATATAAAATTCATCTATAGAGGCTTTTTCAAATAAGGGGGCTCTTTGTGCTATGATATCTGTAACCCTATTGGAATAATAAGCATAATTGGCATACGAGCCACTTACAATAATTGCATGCGGACAAAGCCTTATAGCCGTTTTCATTGGCATTGCGCTTTTCACTCCCATTTTTCTGGCTTCATAACTACAAGTGCTTACCACGCCTCTTTCGGCAGAACCGCCTACTATTACGGCTTTCCCTTTCAAATCGGGATTTAGTAATACTTCTACGCTCACAAAAAATGAGTCGAGATCAAAGTGGGCAATATAACGTTGAGGGCCATCCATGCTCAATAAAACTAGTATAGATTATGCTTGTCTAAAAATATTCAACACAGCATCCTGAATACGTATGGGCTTTTCGGATTTGCGACTTAACAGCACAAAAAGCGTTTTCGCTTCAACGATAGTAGCATCATTTGCTTTATTGCGAATGCTAAAGTGTCGCCACCAGCCAGCACCGGTGCAGTCTCCCGTATAAGTAGTAAGTTCCAAAACATCCCCGATTCGGGCAGCCCCACGATAATGAATGTCGTGTTTACTAACTACCCAAATGAAATCTTTTTGTTGAGTTTCTGTTGCACGATTTTTCCAGTGCGCCTCTGCGGCTTCCATCATCCAATGCAGGTATTGAACATTATTTACATGCTGCAACTCATCAATATGTGTTGGCAATACCACTATTTCTTTTTTATATACATGCCCCGCTGCCATCGTTGATGCTTTATTCCCGGTAAATATCCAATAAACCTGCTGGTAATTGCACAGTCACTGTTTTATTAGTATGATTAACCGATTGCAAGGATGCTGCATGTAGGGGGATGTAAGCATCTTTCCCCTCCAGTGAAATGGTTACCAACACCTGGTGAGGTTGTTCAATCACTTCTTTTATCTCTCCCAACTCTTTACCATTCTCCACAATCTGGTATCCTAATAAACTAAGTGGAGCCGACTTGCCTACCAACTTTCTACAATCTGCTTCTCGCAACCAAACTGCCCGGGAGCACAAGCGCTGGGCTGCTTCGCGGGATTGAATTCCCTCCAGCGAAATGATGGTTTCTTCTAGAGATTTTGCCTGCGCTTTTTCAATAAAATACGGAAGATAGGTTCCTTTTACTTCTTCAATAAAAAGCACCTCCAGTTGAGGAAGCTGCGTTTTTTTTCCCAATACGTGCTGTAAAATGAGTTGTCCGTTCACACCAAAAGGAGCAACCATTTTTCCAATATGGATATAATCTTCTGCCACAACTACATTAATTACCAGTAAAGTTATTCAATATTTATGGGGTAGGCTACAAAAACAAAACCCGAAAAAATTCGGGTTTTGCAAAAAAATATAATGGAAAAATTAAGCTTCTGCAGTTCCTTCTTCAGCTGCTGGCTCGGCTGTTTCCACTTTTTTAACAACAGGAACATAGGCTTTCTTAGCGCGCTGTGTGCTTTTATGCGCTTCAGAGCGACGAGCGATATGTGCTTCATGCTCGTTATGCCATACCTGAAACTTCGCCATAGCGGCTGCCTCATCAAATAATCCCAGCTTTACTCCGCGTAAAAGATGCTTGAGATATAATACCCCTTTGAAGGATAAAATTCTGCGAACTGTATCGGTAGGCTGAGCCCCTTTATTCAACCACTCCAATGCCTTTTGGCGATCGAGTTGAATGGTTGCAGGAACAGTAAGGGGATTGTAGGTTCCTACTTTCTGAATGAATTTCCCATCTCTGGGTGAGCGGCCATCGGCCACAACGATAAAGTAAAAAGGTCTCTTCTTACTTCCGTGTCTTTGTAAGCGGATTTTTACTGCCATGTTAAATAGACATTTAAAGGCGTTAAACAATTGGTTTTCAATTGACTAAGATTAGTCGGACTGCAAATATACGAAGATTTGGAAAAATAGAAAAAGTTAAATCGCAATAAATTGAAAAGCCACCGTTATTTGCGCATACCCCTCATTCCGGGAAAGCCCCCCATAGGCATATTATTCATCATCTTCATCGTTTGCTTCATCTGCTCAAACTGCTTCATAAAGGCATTGATTTCCTGTAAATCTTTACCACAGCCCCTGGCAATTCGATTTTTTCGGGAAGGATTGATTAAGTCGGGATTGGCACGTTCGGCAGGTGTCATAGATAAAATAATCGATTCAATTCCGGTAAAGGCATCGTCATTGATATCGATATTTTTCATTGCCTTCCCCATCCCCGGGATCATGCCCATCAAATCTTTCAGATTACCCATCTTCTTAATTTGTTGTAACTGATCCATAAAATCCTGAAAATCGAATTGATTTTTGCGGATCTTTTTTTCCAGTTTTTTTGCTTCCGCTTCCGAAAATTGAGCCTGGGCTTTTTCTACCAAACTGGTAATATCTCCCATTCCCAATATTCGCTGCGCCATCCTGTCGGGATAAAAAACCTCCAGGGTATCCATCTTCTCTCCACTGCTTACAAACTTGATAGGTTTGTTTACAGTATAACTGATTGATAAAGCCGCTCCACCACGGGTATCGCCATCCAGTTTGGTTAATATTACTCCGGTAAAATTGAGCCGATCATTAAAAGCTTTGGCAGTATTAACAGCATCCTGACCTGTCATCGAATCCACTACAAACAAGATTTCAGTAGGCTGCAATGCATCTTTTAATTGCGCCACTTCTGTCATCATCGCTTCATCTACCGCCAATCGACCGGCCGTATCTATGATTACTACATTCTTATTATTGGATTTGGCAAATTGTACCGCATTTCGGGCTATCGTAAGCGGTTGCTTATTTTCTCTCTCCGCATACATGTCTACCCCAATTTGCTTCGACAAAACTTCAAGTTGATCGATGGCAGCAGGTCGATAAACGTCGGCCGCAACTAACAACACTGATTTCCCCTTTTTCCCAGTTAGGTAATTGGCAAGTTTACCGGAAAAAGTTGTTTTACCACTTCCCTGTAACCCGGCAATTAAAATAATAGCAGGGTTTCCACTCACTTGAAAATCTGCTTCCTTACCACCCATCAATCCGGTTAATTCATCCTGTACAATTTTAACCATGAGTTGTCCAGGACTTACCGCAGCGATTACTTTTTCGCCAATCGCTTTTTCCTTCACTTTATCGGTAAACTGTTTAGCAATAGTGAAGTTTACGTCGGCATCCAGTAATGCCTTACGGATATCCTTAATTGTATTGGCAATATTCAGCTCATTAATGCGGGCTTCCCCTTTCAGATTTTTAAACGCTGCTTCGAGTTTTTCACTCAATGAATTAAACATACTCTTCCTTTTTTACTGCTTTTTACACACTGATTGCCGTAATTAAATGATCAAGCCGCAAATATAGAAATTGCAGGGCTATCCTGTTCGTTAAAAACCGTTCATACAGCAAATAATGTAAATAGGAACAGCCTATAATTAGCGTTTTACAATTAATTACAGGCTACAACTGATTACCGTTGCTCATAGAAACAATAGAAATCGATTATTAGAAAAAATACTGTAAGCAATTAATTATCAATAAATTATAAGATAATTTGGGAAGAATTAACAGGATGTTAACCCTCAAATCCCATCCTTTATAAAAAAACATTTGGGTACCAATATTTTTTTTATATTATTGCAAGGGCGCAAATGAAATAGCCAAATAGAAAGTAATGAGTAAAAAGCAGTTATTTACACTTGAATTTCCTGTAAGATGTTCTCCCAGCATATTATTCGAATTTTTAGCTACTCCCGCTGGTTTACAGGAATGGTTTGCCGATAAGGTAGATGAATGGGAAAATGTATATAGTTTTTCATGGAATGGAGATAAACCGCAAAAAGCTGAGGTAGTTGATCAGGAACAGGATAAATTTATCCGATATCGTTGGCTTACCAGCGACAAAAACGAATATTTCGAGTTTCGGATTGAAAAAACCGAAATTTCCAATCAAACCATTTTAATGATTAAAGATTTCGCTGAAAAAAACGAAATCAAGGATCAGTCTCAACTCTGGGGATACCAAGTGAAAGATCTATTTCATCGATTGGGAAGCAACTAGTTAATATTGCCTAGTGATTGGTATCTAAGGCATCTTTATCCACTTTGCAAATATTTCAGTACAGCTTTCAGGAATGTTTTCCCAATCTGCTAGCGGAAACCAGCAACTGTATTTAATGAAATTCAGCTCATCCACTTGTTGCCTTTGCATTTGGTGAACTGGAATGCAAAACGATTCACGGAAATGATGTTGCCAGGGATCTGAATCAACATCCATCCACCAATTTTTTTCTGCACTAAGTATATGGGTATTTGCATTGCTTTTCCATTGATTGCAAAAACTGCCCTGCAACAATAAATGAATGCTGAAACCATGTCCCCACCAGAAAAATGTGCGAATCGCTTTTGTGTTTCCTTCAGCATAAAAACGAGGATAATCTAGCATCACCCACGGCAATGATTGATACTGTTCACCACGAGCAATTTTAGGTGACGGATTGATCCATTCGCCCCTATATTGATCGGGTAATTGGCGAACGATTTTTGTATAATTTTCTGCAATCCCACCCAGTATTTGGTAAACCTTTTCTATAATGGCATTCTTTGTTAAAATAATATCCGGATTGCTTACCAATGCCCATTCCTCTGGCGAAAGTGTTACTTTTGAACTACCCATATTTCTCAAATTAGAAGCACAAAGTGATAAAAAAATTGGACATTCTGATTATTAAGGCCTTTGTTGGTCCGTTTATCGCTGCTTTTAGCATATCGGTATTCGTGCTAACCATGCAGTTTTTTTGGCTCTACATTGATGATTTGGTAGGAAAAGGGTTGGATCTTCTTACCATTTTAAAACTTGTGGGTTTGGTAACCTTATTCTGGATACCGACAGCGCTCCCATTATCTTTATTGTTTTCTTCCATTATGACCTTCGGGAATTTGGGGGAAAGTTTTGAATTAATTGCAATTAAATCCTCGGGAATACCCCTACTCAGATTTATGCGTCCGCTGTTAATCTTTGCCATTTTTGTAAGTGGACTTGCCTTTTTATTTGCCAACAATATTATTCCGGTTACTCAAAAAAAATTATCGGCACTCAAATATGATATTATTGTTGCCAAGCCAGCATTTGACATTAAGGAGGGGGTTTTTTATGATAAAATTGATGGCTATGTAATTAAATTAGGGAAGAAGGAAAAAAATGATAGTATCATTCATGATGTAGTAATTTTTGAAAAAGGGGGGCAACTGCAAGACTATATTACTGTTGCAAAAACCGGTGTGATGCGGTTGTCGAAAAATAAAAGAGATCTCGAATTTATTTTGCAGGATGGTTACCGATACGAAGAAGCCGGACCACGAAACAGTATCAACACGCAATTTATTCAAATGGGATTCAAGACTTATAAAAAAGTATTCGACCTGAAAAGTTTTCAAATGAGTAAAACGGGCGATAGTGCATTTTACGATCCCAAGATGCTGAGTATTCGACAACTCAACAACACAATAGATTCTTTACAAAATCTGGATTCATTATTTATTAGCAAAACAAGAAAAGAGTTTTCCCCTTATTTGTCCTTTGTTCGATATGCTGATACCGGATGGACAAAATCAACTGCTAACATATCGGGAAAAAATCAACAGATTGATCAATTGATTCCGGATTCAATCAAACAATCAGTTTATGGCAATGCGATTAGTCAAATCAGCAACATCCGGGGCAATGCGGTTGTTTTAGAGTCGGAATATAAAGACCGCTTTCAATCGCTGAACTTTCATAAGATCGAATGGCATCGAAAATTTACCTTATCGGTTGCCTGTTTAATCCTCTTCATGATTGGGGCACCTCTGGGTTCCATTATTCGCAAAGGGGGATTGGGATTGCCCTTGGTTTTTGCAATTATCTTTTTTGTGATCTTTTACCTGCTTAACAATTTTGGGGAGAAACTAGTGCGGTCGAACGAGTTGAATCCCTTAAATGGAATGTGGCTTTCTAGTTTTTTATTGATTCCGGTAGGCTTATTCTTAACCTATAAAGCCATGTCGGATTCTCAATTATTCAACAACGAGTTTTACTATCGCCAATTCATGCAATTGCGGCAATTTTTGGCTAACTTTACTATTCGAAAAAAATCCGTTTAAACCTACTATTATGAGCAGAAAAATGCAACGCCGACAATTTATTAAAACAACCGGCCAAGCCGGAATTTCTGCCGGAATGCTACTATCAGGTTTACCATCGCTGGCGGCCAGCACAAAGAGTCTGCCGGGTGAAGTTGGTTATACTCAGCAACCCTTACCTTATGCGTATGAGGCTTTGGAACCTTCGATTGATACCACAACCATGACGATTCATTACAGCAAACACGCAGCCACGTATGCTAAAAATCTGGCGGATGCTTGTGTTGCTGAAAAGGTTGACACAAAATCCGTTTCACCAGAACAGTTGCTTCGAACTATTTCAAATTATTCTGCCAAGATGCGCAATAATGGCGGCGGACATTATAATCATGAATTTTTCTGGCAATGTATGCGGCCTGGAACTGCTGGTGTTCCGGGAACAGGCTTACTTGCAGCCATCAACAGCTCATTTGGTTCATTGGATGCTATGAAAACCCAATTTAGTGATGCCGCCAAAAATCGCTTTGGAAGTGGCTGGGCATGGCTAGTAGTAACTACCGATAAAAAATTGGCGATTGGGTCCACTGCCAATCAGGATAATCCACTCATGGATATCAGTGAATTCAAGGGCAGACCGATTTTAGGTTTGGATGTTTGGGAACATGCTTATTATCTACACTATCAGAACAGGAGAGCAGATTATATTGCTAGTTGGTGGAATCTGGTTAACTGGGATTTTGTAGAAACTCAATTGAACAAAGGATAATTTTTCAACTGTAAAAATAATTGCTGTGCAAGTACAAGTAACCTGGGCGAGTGCCCTTGCTTTTGATTTATCATCACCCGATTCTGCACATACCGTAAGAATAGATGCCTCTATTGAATCGGGAGGTTCGGATACCGGATTAAATCCTAAAAAATTATTATTAGGCTCATTATGTGGCTGCAGCGGAATTGATGTAGTTGACATTCTTAAAAAAATGAAAGTACCCTTTGAGAGAATCGAAATTTCAGCATCAGCAGAGCAAACGGATGAAACCCCCAAAACATTTCGTTTTATACATATGATTTATAAAACAGATGTTGCTTCAGAACATGCCGATAAAGTTGCCCGAGCGGTATCATTATCGCATGAAAAGTATTGTGGAATATCAGCGATGCTAGCCAAGCATTGTAAGATATCCTACGAAATCGGTACTTTATAACCAATACATCCGATTTACATTTTAAAAAAAATCCTCTGAATAAGGCCCAACAAAATTTTCGGCTGCAACAGTTCATTACCGCAGGAGGTGTACTGTTGCTGCTGGCCAAAATTGTAGCTTATCAGTTAACGCATTCACTTGCAATTTTAACCGATGCACTTGAAAGCATTGTAAATGTGGTGGCAGGCTTAGTTGGCTTATATAGTTTATATGTTGCCGCCAAACCACGGGATTTAGATCATCCTTATGGACATGGTAAGGCCGAATTTGTTTCAGCGGCAGTAGAGGGAACCCTGATTATAGCAGCAGGAGTGATGATTATTTTTGAGTCTATTCAGCATTTTCTGCATCCCTTAACACTTCATCAGCTGGATATTGGCTGCTGGATTATTGCAGCCACTGCCCTATTAAATTATGCAGGGGGGTATATCTGTTTGCAGATAGGAAGGAAAAATAAATCCCTGGCACTGGAAGCTAGTGGTAAACATTTGCAGATGGACACCTATTCAACGCTAGCCATCCTGCTGGGTTTGCTACTGATGCTTTTTACAGGGTATATGTGGATTGATCAGGCGATTGCCCTCCTGATGAGTGTTTTGATTATTTACAATGGCTATACCATTCTACGTAGATCATTAGCAGGGATAATGGATGAGGCAGATAGCAAATTACTCAAACGATTTATCGTAATACTCAATAAAAATCGAAGAAACCAATGGATAGATGTTCACAATCTTCGTGTAATTCAGTATGGTGCACTTTTACACATTGATTGTCACCTAACAGTTCCCTGGTATTTCAATGTGCATGAGGCACACCGAGAAATTGATGAGTTGGCAAAATTAATTGAACGGGAATTGGGCGACAGTATTGAATTGTTTGTGCATACAGATGGCTGTATGCCATTTAGCTGCACGGTTTGTGCTATTTCCGATTGTAAAGTCCGTCAACAATCCTTTATCAACCGGCCCGAATGGACGCTGGCAAATATCCTTTCGAACGAAAAGCACCGATTATAAATTGAGGGTGTACCTTTGTTCTTTCTGTTAGGCCCCGTGCCAATTACCTTATAAAAGCTATGAATATGTTAAGCTGGAAAGATTATCAAGCCGCACATCAGGAAAGATTTCTACAGGAATTGCTGGAACTATTGCGTATCCCCAGCATTAGTGCACGTTCTGAAAACAAAGAAAGTATGCTGGAATGTGCGGAATTAGTTAAAAAACGCTTAGTAGAAGCGGGAGCAGACAGTGCATCTATTTATCAAACTGAGGGTCATCCTATTGTATATGGTGAAAAAATAATTGATCCGGCCAAACCTACCATTCTGGTGTATGGACACTATGATGTTCAGCCTGCCGACCCACTGGAATTGTGGAAGTCTGGACCGTTCGAACCCGAAATCAGAGACGGGAAAATATATGCACGCGGGGCTTGCGACGATAAAGGACAATTTTACATGCATGTGAAGGCGCTGGAGATAATGACACAAACCGGAACATTGTCGGCCAATATAAAATTTCTAATTGAAGGTGAGGAAGAAGTAGGGTCTCCCAATCTGGCAACTTTTGTAAAAAATAACAGAGACCTACTGAAAGCAGATGTTATTTTAATAAGTGATACTTCTATGTTGAGTATGCAAACCCCTTCAATTGATGTGGGTGTGCGGGGGTTAAGTTATATTGAAGTGGAAGTAACAGGGCCTAATCGCGACTTACATAGTGGCGTATATGGGGGAGCAGTAGCCAATCCGGTAACTATGTTGGCAAAAATGATTGCATCCTGCCACGATGAAAATAACCGTATTACCATCCCAGGATTTTATGATGACGTATTGGAGTCGAGTGAAGAAGAAAGGGCGAAAATGGCGCTGGCACCTTTTGATGAAAAAGAATACAAAGATGATTTGGGAGTTCAACAACTTTGGGGTGAGAAAGGATATTCTACACATGAGAGAACCGGAATTCGACCAACGCTGGAAGTAAATGGTATTTGGGGAGGATATACAGGAGAAGGAGCGAAAACAGTACTTCCCTCAAAAGCGTTTGCAAAAATTTCCTGCCGGTTGGTTCCTAACCAAAGTTCTGCAGTGATTACAGAAAAAATTATCCGGTATTTTGAGTCAATAGCACCGGAAGGTGTAACGGTAACTGCTATGGAACATCATGGCGGGGAACCTTATCTTACTCCTATAGATTCTCATGCTTATCGCTCAGCTGCACGCGCCATTGAAACCACATTTGGCAAAGAGCCCATACCGGTTAGAGGAGGAGGTAGTATTCCCATTTGTGCATTATTTGAAAAAGAACTGGGATTAAAGATTGTTTTTATGGGATTTGGATTAGATAGCGACAATCTGCATAGTCCTAACGAAAAATACGACCTCTTCAATTATTATAAGGGAATAGAAACCATCCCTTATTTCCATCTGTATTTTGCTGAAGGAGCATAAGAAGTAGCTATTATGGAGAAAGAGAAATTGCGAATCGACAAATATCTTTGGGCCATTCGGCTGTTCAAAACCAGGTCGCAGGCAGGAGATGCCTGTGATAAGGGAAAAGTAAAAATAAACGGAGTTCCGGTTAAAGCTTCCCGCAATGTGGCAATTGGGGATATGTATGATGTGAAAACAGAAAACCGAAAATGGCTGATTCGGGTAACCGGTTTGTTAGAAAACCGAAAAGCATATAGCGAAGCAATTCTATTTTATCAGGATGAAACGCCAGCAGAGGAGTTGGCAGCTATCCGATTCAATGCATCTTCCTTTCAAACAGGGAAGCGGCTGAGTAAAATTGGGCGACCAACTAAAAAAGAGCGAAGAGATTTGGGTGATTTTTTAAATACAAATACGGACCAAACAGAAGAAGCACCTTAACAGAATAGCATATGCTGCATATTGACATTATAACGGTTGTACCCGAATTATTAGAAGGACCATTTAGTCACAGCATTCTAAAACGTGCACAGGAAAAAGGGCTCCTCACGGTTCAAACCCACAATTTGCGGCAATGGGCCATCAATAAGCACATGCAAGTAGATGATTATCAGTTTGGAGGCGGTGCCGGAATGGTGTTGATGTGTGAGCCCCTGGCCAATGCAATCGAAAGTTTACAGCAAAAAGGAGCTTACGACGAAATCATATATCTAACCCCCGACGGAAAAACCTTTGAGCAATCGATGGCAAACCGGTTATCATTGACCAGCAGACTGCTCATCATATGTGGGCATTACAAAGGAATTGATGAACGTATCCGGAATACTTATGTAACACTGGAAATATCTATTGGAGATTATGTACTAAGCGGAGGCGAAATTGCGGCTGCGGTAATTACAGATAGTATTGGCAGATTAATTCCCGGGGTATTAAATGATGAAACTTCAGCTTTATTTGATTCATTTCAGGATAAATTACTGGCTCCTCCTGTTTACACACGACCAGCTGAATTCAGGGGAATGAAAGTTCCGGAAGTATTATTAGGGGGCGATCCAAAAAAAGTGGAAGAATGGAGATTTGAGCAATCCTTGCTACGTACACGTGAAAGAAGACCCGATTTACTTGAGGAAGAATAATATTCCCATTACCACTTATACCATCCACCTACCTGTTAACCCAATTAATTTTCAGTTTTCAATATTTACATCAACTTTGCCGTTTTTATTCGTAATCAGCTGCATGGCAACCCGAAAATTCACTTATTTATTAGCAATTTGTTTAATATCGGTTATTCGAATACAGGCTCAGGTATTGGATGCACAATATCTACAAAGCAATTTCAAAATACATATATCCAAAACCAGTTCCCCCATATTACTGGATGGTGAATTCAATGAGCCGGTTTGGAAGGAAGCGGAGGTAGCTTCCTCCTTTCATAAAAAATATCCAACCGATATCGGTAAACCTCAAAAGCAAACACACGTGCAGGTATGTTATGATAGCAAGTTCATATATTTTGCTATTACCGCCTGGGATTCGGGAAAAGCATTGATACAAAGCTTAAAAAGGGATATGGGGCATGATGGGAATGACGGTGTGGGTATTACCTTAGATCCGGGTAATGAAAAAACTACCGGATTCTTTTTTACAGTTAATGCATTGAATGCTCAAAGTGATGATCAGTTAAAAATTGGGGATGAAATGCCAACCTGGAGTTGGGACAGCAAGTGGTTTTCGGAAACTAAAATTTATAAGGACCGGTGGACAGCCGAAATTGCCATCCCCTTTAAAAGCATACGGTATTCTGCGGAAAAGTTGATATGGGGTGTGAACTTTGTAAGAAGTGATCCAAAATCGAATGAATTTTCAACCTGGACGCCCGTTCCTGTGAATTTCAAATCGATGAATATGGGATTTACGGGGGCTTTAATTTGGAAAGAAGCACCTCCCCAAACTTCGAGTAATTATGTTTTTCTACCCTATTTAACAGGTGGAGCTTCTGCTGATAAAGAGAATGGAGCATCTACCCGAGCTACCTTCAATGGAGGTTTTGATGGAAAATGGGCGCTTACTTCTGCTCTTAATTTAGATGTTACTGTAAATCCCGATTTTTCTCAGGTAGAAGTAGATCAGCAGGTAACCAATCTTACACGATTCAATATTTTTCTTCCCGAGCGCCGTACCTTTTTTTTAGAGAATGCCGACTTATTTGCTGAATATGGTATTCCGCCGATACGTCCTTTTTATTCAAGAAAAATAGGATTAGACCCGGATGGAAACCGGATTCCCATTATTGCGGGTGCCAGAGTAACCGGAAACATTTCCGGCAGAACAAGGATTGGATTTATGGATATGCAAACAGGGGCACTGAATAGTTATCGCCCGGAAAATTATATGGCAGCCAGTATTAATCACCGGATTTTAAAGAGATCGGTAATAAAGGCTTACCTGCTAAACAGGGAAAATTTTATCACCAGTGCCGAGAAGCAGGCCAATCCATTGAATGCATATGGAAGAAATGCCGGCACTGAATGGAATTATATCAATAACGATGGAAAGTGGAATGTTTGGGCAGCCTATCACCATTCATTTAAGCAAACCATTACCGATAAGAATCAATATATTGATGCCGGTTTCATGCATACGAATCGCCGCTGGAGTTTTGTATTAGATGTGGGTAGCTTAGGGACCAATTACTATACGGATATGGGATTTGTTGCCAGAATAAATAATTATGATGCCATTCGCGATACGGTTATTCGACTTGGATTTAAACAATTATATAATGATATTACCTATAGAATTTTTCCTGAGAAAGGCAACGTAGTTCAACATGTTTTCAAAGTAACCAACTTTATGGTGGTAAATCCGGATTATACTCATAACGAATCTAATGTTGAACTGAAATACAATATTAATTATAAGAATACCAGCGGATTTGAGTTTACAGGAACACATAACCGTGTAAATATTTTATACCCCACTGCTTTTACAGCCGGAACACCGCTTCCGGTAGGTAATTATGATTTTCAACAACTGGCAGTTTCGTATCAAACCGATTATCGAAAAAAAGTAAACCTGTTAGTAAAACTTGCCGGAGGTGAATTTTATAACGGTCATTATCAAAGTGTACGAACCGTTCTGTCGATCCGACATCAACCCCATATCAATGTTGCGCTGCAGGCAGAATATAACAAAATACAATTACCCAGTGAATATGGAAGCACAGAATTAATTTTAATTGCACCCCGTTTTGAATGCAATTTCAACACCCGGTTATTTTGGACAACTTTTGTGCAATACAATACCCAACGAAACAATTTTAATATCAATTCCCGTTTACAATATAGGTTCCGGCCAATGAGTGACTTATATGTAGTGTATACCGACAACTACTTTATTACTCCGGTAATCACTAACCGGAATCGGGCACTCGTATTTAAACTGAGTTACTGGATCAATTAAAACCGATTATTTTTTAATACCAATAATCGGTACTTGTTTTTCGTTAATTAATTTATTCAAGTTGCTTACATCAGTGCTGAGTACCTTTTTTAAATGATTCATCTGAACATCTGCCTGTCCCGCTAATTCCGCATAAGCTTCCTGAGCTTGTTTGCTAGGTGCATTTTGTCCGCTAGCAGCCACACCATACAACCCAGCCAGCTTATCATTTAACCGAATCGGAAAATTCAACACGTCTTGTCCGCTCTTCGATTTCGTTTGATACAGGGCTTCTTCAATGGTAGTAAGTTGCTTCTGAATACTATCGGCCATTTTCTTTATTTCCTTCGCGTTATCGCCTTCTAAACGGGAGGTGAGATCGGTTATCTGTCCGCGTATGGTTCTAATATTTTTTATAGAAACTTGCACCTCATTAAACTTATCCCTTACCTGAAGCAAAAATGCTGTTTGAGCATCATAGTCAGCTTCTGTGATGGCGTAATTAGGATTAGGCTTAATTACAAAGGGAACCCAGGCAGAATCTTTACCCAAAGTAAACTTTGCCTGATATTTCCCAGGGGCGGCTTTTGCAGATCCGATACCACCATTCCATAAAATCATTCCATCGGTTTTTTCTCCCGGAGGATAATTCATATCCCAAACAAATTGATTCATCCCGGAAGCATATTCAATTTTATCACTCATTTCCTTTGCCGATTTGCTGAAAGTTTTAATAGGCTTATTTTTTTTATCGTATATGGTAATCTTTAAATCGGCAGTATCTGTTCCTTCTTTCAGAAAATAATTAAATACAACACCTGAAGGAGGATTTTCACCCATGTTTGGCATTGCTGACCCTCCACCTCTGTTTCGGCTTCTTCCTCCACCTTCCGAACGATAAGCATCATTTACACTAAACACATGCCAGTTTTTAGCAAGAATGGAGCTATCTTTTTGCTGAACAATGGTTAAATCATCCAGCACCCAAAATGCTCTTCCCTGTGTGGCAACTATCAGATCATTTTCCTTGATAGTTAAATCAGTTATTGGAACAACCGGTAAATTGAGTTGGAATTTTTTCCAGTTAGCCCCATCATCATAACTGATATACATGCCATATTCTGTACCTGCATACAATAATCCCTTACGAACTTTATCAGCACGCATAGCCCGGGTAAAATGTAGATTTGGGATACCGCTTACAATTTTATTCCAGGTTTTACCATAATCGTAAGTAACAAAAATATACGGCGCAAAATCATCCAATTTGTATCGGGTACCAACAATATAGGCAGCACCCTTCACGAAAGGATTTACTTCAATACAATTCCACATCATCCATTTACCCGCTTCCGGAGGTGTTACATTTTCCCAATTTTTACCTCCATCTCTGCTGATATGAACCAATCCATCATCACTGCCTGTCCATAGTAAATCTTTTTCAAGCGGCGATTCTGCAGCAGTAAAAATGGTACAGTAATATTCTACGGAGGTATTATCTTTTGTGATGGGTCCTCCGCTGGAAGCCTGTTTTGATTTATCGTTGGTAGTAAGATCCGGACTAATCATTTCCCAACTTTGTCCTTCATTTTCGGTTACGAATAAATGATTCCCCCCTGCATATAATCTTTTGGGATTATGCGGAGAGAAGAAAAAGGGGAAATTCCATTGGAAACGATATTTCAGCACATCTGCCCCTGCACCCATTGGATTATCGGGCCAAACATTGATCGCACGATTTTCGCCAGTTCTGTGATCCAATCTAGAGAGGTATCCTCCGTAATTTCCTCCATACACAACATCAGGATTGGTAGGATCGGCCTGTGCATAGCCACTTTCAGCTCCGGCGGTAACATCCCAATCGCGTTGAGTAATTCCGGGACCACTTGTTTTGCTGCGAATTCGAACAGTAGTATTATCTTGCTGAGCTCCTAAAATCCGATAGGGGTAAGCATTATCTGTTGATACCCGATAAAACTGAGCAGTGGGTTGATTATCTGGTGAGCTCCAGTTATATCCTCCATCAAAGGAAACTTGTGCACCCCCATCATCTGCTACTATCATACGATTGCCATCCTGAGGATCAATCCATAAATCGTGATGGTCGCCGTGAGGAGTATTCATAGCTTGAAAAGTTTTTCCTCCATCTCTGCTACGCATAAATTCCACATTGGGGCAATAAACCAAATTCTCATTGGCTGGGTCTACAAATACTTTGGAATAATACCAGGCACGCTGACGAATATTATTATCACTGCTGGAGAGTGTCCATGTTTCACCGGCATCGGAACTCACAAATAAACCACCAGCTGCGTTTTCAATAATGGCATAAACTTTATCGGTATTAGAGGGGGCAACGGCAACCCCTACAATTCCCCATACGCCTTTAGGTAAACCCTTTTTTCCTGAAAGAGGAACCCATGTTTCACCTCCATCTGTACTTTTATATAAACCACTTCCTGCACCACCGCTTTCCATGCTGTGCGGGCGGCGGATAACTTCCCACATGCCTGCGTATAGTACGGATGGATTACCCGGTTCCATAACTAAATCGGAGCAACCTGTTTGATTATTTACAAAGAGGGTTTTTGTCCAGGTTTTACCACCATCCGTTGTTTTAAATACTCCTCTTTCGGCGGATGGTCCGAATAAATGACCCATTACTGCCACCCAAACTGTATTTGGATCTTTGGGGTGGACTATGATTCGAACGATATGGCGCCCATCCTGTAAACCTAGATTTTTCCATGTTTTACCGGCATCATCACTGCGCCACATTCCCCCAAGGCCTTCAGAAACATTACCACGCATGGTATTTTCCCCTTCTCCTACATACACAACGCTTTCATCTGATGGGGCCAGTGCAACCGATCCGATAGTGCTTCCGAAATACTTATCAGAAATATTTTTCCAGTTACTTCCACCATCCATTGTTTTCCAAACACCTCCACCAGTTGCGCCAAAATAAAATGTATTTTTATTTACCCTGCTGCCAGTTACTGCAGCACTTCTGCCACCTCTAAACGGACCAACTTGTCGATATTTTATTTTGCTAAATAGTGTTTCACTGGCATCAGCTGCGATCGAAGTAGCAGCAGGTGAAGTAACAACCTTAGCTTGCTTTTTAGTTTGAGCGGATAAAAAAGATACAGATACAGTAAGTAGGAATGTGAGCAGAACAATTTTTTTCATATGATTTCAATTGGGTTTCTAAGATACCGCTGAAATCAGTTCTAAAAAAAATAAATTGGCAGAAGAGGATCTATTTATTTAACGTGATACCACTTTTCGTCTAGCCCCTCATTAATTTTAATTGCCATATTCTCAACCTCACTTTCAATGGGTCCAAAACTAAGGATATATTTTCCGGGGTATTTGATACCGTTGATGTCTTTATATTCTTTTACAAACAAAGTTGCTTTCTCGTCTTTTTTTACATTTCTTCCAAATGACTTCATCATACTTCCGAAACCAGACATATTTGCTGCCATTTCTCCACTTGCTTCCATTTGCTTAACCAGACTGGTTTGACTATCTATATAGTAATAAACCACCTGTCCGGTTTTCAGGGTTAACTTAATTTTAAAACATGGCACTTTACTAACTTTTTCTGTTCCCACTAATTCTGCTTTATGACCTTTGGCTGCGTAATTCACTAAATCGCCAAAAGCCCCTGCACAATCTAGTTCATATTGCTGGGCAGCCACATCTGCATCGGGAATTCGGGAAGTGATGGCTTCGGTTCCCTGCATATCTCCAAAACCTCTCATTGCAGGAATAAAAATGTATCCTGCAGTATCGGTAATCATAGTAAAACTATCCCCCATCCCCATAATTCCACCTAACTGGCGACGAAACAACTTACCTTTTTCTTTCACCATCGTAAGCGGAAGATCAATGGTTCTTCCCATCATACTCATGCCCAGGTTACTATTAACCTCGAGGTATCGGATCCCTTCCAGTTTTTCTCTGCCACCCGCTGCAGCTTCATATTTTGCAATTACCTCGTCGGCAGTTTGTGCTACAGCAACAAAAGAAAATGAAATCATAGTTAACAAAAGAAGAAATCTGGAAATCATATACACCTGATTTGAGTTTAGTATTCGTATGTTTAATAGTAGTTTTGTAAAACAAGAACTCAAAATTAACACATATTGCGTGTTAATTGTTCATGATCAATTTTCAACCTATGCAAGATGCCCCCTTTCAATTACTGGGTAACCGGGTAGATATTCTGTCTAAAAAGATAGATTATGCTGAAATCATCATTCGAAATGGTAAAATTGAAACCATTCGTGTATTGCAGGATGGTCCGAAAGCCGGGGCTTCTTTTATTCTTCCAGGTTTTATAGATAGCCATGTTCATATAGAAAGTAGCATGTTAATTCCCACAGAATTTGCCAGAATGGCTGTAGTACATGGTACAGTGGCAACTATTAGCGACCCACATGAAATTGCCAATGTTTGCGGAGTAAATGGCGTACATTTTATGATTGAGAATGGCAAAAAAGTGCCATTCAAATTTCATTTTGGTGCACCAAGTTGTGTGCCGGCAACTCAATTTGAAACTGCAGGTGATTCCATTAATAGCGAAGCAGTGGATGCCTTGTTAGCTTCTGAGGACATTTATTATCTCAGTGAAATGATGAATTATCCGGGAGTTTTGCAGGGAGATGCTGAAGTGATGAAAAAAATTGCTGCCTCCAAAAAATGGGGCAAGCCGGTGGATGGACATGCCCCCGGATTAAGAGGGGATGCCGCAAGGAAATACATTCAGGCGGGTATCACAACCGATCATGAATGTTTTACAGCAGCCGAAGCGGAGGAAAAATTACAGGCTGGAATGAAGATTTTAATCAGAGAGGGCAGTGCAGCCAAAAATTTTGATGCTTTGATTGCTTTACTGAATACATACCCCGATCAGATGATGTTTTGTAGTGATGACAAACATCCCGATAGTTTAGCAACAGGCCATATTAATGAGCTTTGTGCAAGAGCCATTCAAGCTGGAATTCCTTTATTTTCTGTTTTAAGAGCAGCCTGTATTAATCCGATTCTCCATTATAAAATGCGGGTAGGTATGCTACGTGAGGGTGATGCTGCTGATTGTATAATCGTAAATAATTTTGATGAATGGAAAGTAGAAGAAACATATATCAATGGTGTTCGGGTTGCCAAGAATGGTAATTCATTAATAGAAGTTGGACCAAAAGTTGAACCCATCAACTCATTTCAAGCCAATCCGGTAGCTGCCTTTGATCTTTCAATATCAACTGATGAATATCCTATGAATTTGGATGGCACTATTCCTGTAATTGAGGCGCTGGATGGCCAGTTGATTACCCGGCAAATGGATATAAAGGGAAAAGAAAGCAATACTGAATGGATTACTGATACAACTAATGATATATTAAAAATAGTTGTTGTAAATCGCTACCACCCCGCACCTATTGCAAAAGCATTTGTTGTGGGGTTTGGACTAACCAAAGGAGCCATTGCTTCTTCTGTTGCACATGATAGTCATAACATAGTTGCAGTAGGGGTTGATGATGCATCAATCGCATCAGCAATAAATTTAATTATCAGCAGCAAAGGAGGAGTTAGCTGTGTATCGGATGGAATGAACGAAAATGATGCGTTATTAGAATTACCAGTTGCCGGACTGATGAGTATTGAAAATGGTTATTGGGTTGCCGAAAAATATACCGCTATTGATAAAAAAGCCAAATTACTTGGTAGCAAATTAAATGCTCCCTTTATGACGCTCAGTTTTATGTGCCTACTGGTAATTCCCCATATTAAAATCAGTGATTTTGGATTATTTAATGGTGATAGTTTTAGCTTTTTTCGCAGCACAATTAAATAAAACCTCAGGTGTATTGATTTCGAAAAATATTTTCGCGAACAAGGGAATGACAGTAGCTTTGATTGAATAAATTGATTGAAAATGATAGTAAACTTAAGTAGTCACCACACCTTGGTTAGTAATTGGATATCAGAATTAAGAGATGTTGATATACAGGGAGATCGCATGCGTTTTCGTACCAATTTAGAGCGGATTGGACAAGTGGCTGCTTATGAAATCAGTAAAGTATTGCCTTGGAAAACTCAGGAAACCCGCACTCCATTGGGGATACATTCCAGTAAAGTGTTAGAGTCGCAACCGGTATTGGCAACCATTTTACGTGCTGGATTACCCATGCATCAGGGTATGCTAGAATATTTTGACAAGGCGGATAACGCTTTTATTTCTGCATATAGAAAGCATCACCATGATGGGAGTTTTGAGATATGTATGCAATACATGAGTTGTCCATCTTTAGAAAACCGAATAGTTATCATCAGTGACCCGATGTTAGCCACTGGTGCTTCTATCATAAAAACCATCGAGTTTATTAAAAACGAAGGGAAACCCAAAGCAATACATGTAGTATGTGCTATTGCTTGTACTGAAGGCATTGAAATGATTCAGCGGGATTGTGGAGAGCAAATCAGTATTTGGTGTGGAGATATAGATGATGAATTAACCGCCAAGGGATATATTGTTCCCGGTTTAGGAGATGCCGGTGATTTGGCTTTTGGCACCAAAATGCAGCAATAATAAGGGTTTGACTTGTTTTTTAACCAGCATTATAACAGTTTATTGGAAGAATAAATGTTGATTTTCAGTAATTTTACGTATATTCCTATGAAATGTACCGGTTCCTATCTGTCTTAATCTTTTGTTGCCTTTTTGGCAAAATTTATGCGCAGGATCCGCATTTCTCGCAATTCTTTGCCTCACCCTTAACATTAAACCCTGCTTTAACAGGAAAGTTTTCGGGCTCCTATCGTGTAACCGGCAATTATCGAAACCAATGGCCAACGATTAATAATGCATATGTAACTACTGCCTTCTCTGCAGATTTTCATCTGCTACAACAAAAAATACCCAATAATGATAGCTGGGGATTTGGGATGGCAGGATATAATGATAAAAGTGCAAATGGTGCTGTATCTTTTAATTTCGCCTCTTTATCAACTGCATATCATAAAGGTTTAGATGAAGATGGGTATCATCAAATTGGTGCTGGGTTTCAGGTTTCTTATGCCAATATGATGATCAATACATCTATGCTCAATTTCGAAGATCAGTTAACTGTTAATGGATTTACTGGAGTTACATCGGAAAGTTTTGCCGGAGCAACATTATCTTCAAAATATCTGGATATCAATGCCGGATTTATTTATAATGGAAGTACCAGCGATAAAAATAACTTTTATGTTGGAGTAAGCATGTATCATATTAATCGACCAAAACAGAATTTTAATGGAGGATTATATGTGTTGAGTCCAAGAACTACTATTCATGCAGGAGGCTATTTTCCGGTTTCGCCGCATGCCACGTTACACATGAGTGCCCTTCACATGTCGCAGGGTGGAGCCAACGAAACCATGCTGGGAGGAGCAATACAGCTGATTGCCAACCCGGATGTTGAGAAACCCGCCAGTATATATGCAGGAAGCTGGCTTCGGTTGAATGATGCTTTAATACCTTATTTGGGCCTGGAATTTAATGATTTACGCATTGGCGTTAGCTATGATTTAAATACATCCGGATTAAAAACGGCTTCTTTAAATAGAGGTGGAATTGAAATTTCTTTGATTTACATTCGCAGACCCTCCGATCAGCGACCTATTAATTGTCCTAAATTTTAAATATTCATCTGCCTAAAGTTCAATACCCGAAAAAAATTCAAAATAAATCAATCAAAAAATAGCATTTGTGCTGAAGGAAATAATTATAGCGATACAAGCTTTTTTCAGGGCTCACCGATTGATTCGTGAAAATAAATTATGGAAATGGATTCTGATTCCTGGCATTTTGTATACCGCTTTGTTTTTAGTGAGTGTATCCTATTTCAGTAGTACCTCTTCAGAATTTATTGAATGGTTTATTCTTAAAACAGGATTAAAAAATTGGAATGAGAAACTCAATAATGGGTCTTTGAGTTTGTTACTTGCTATTGGAACGATGTTGGTTTGGTTTTGCTCATTCATGCTCTACTTCTCTTTGGTAAGATCGCTCTTTCTAGTTATCGGCTCACCCATTTTTGCATATCTAAGCGAAAAAACAACTGGTATTATGGAAGGAGGAATTCAGCCAATTCAAGGCAGTAAGTTGCTGTCGGATATAAAAAGAAGTATTCGGCTTTCAGTTAGAAATTTTTTTTGGCAAACCATTTATATTCTTTCCATTTTACTAATAAGTTTCATTCCCATAATTGGTTGGCTTACTCCTTTGTTAGTGATGATAATTGAATGTTATTACTTTGGTTTTTCGATGGTTGACTATTCACTGGAAAGAAAAAAAATAAGTACTGTTCAAAGCCGATTCTTTATCAGTCATCATAAAGGCTTTGCGATAGGGAATGGAATCGTTTTTTATGGAATGCATCTAATACCGGTAATTGGTTGGGTGCTGGCCCCTGCGTATGCAATTATTGCTGCTACCGTAAGTATATATCCAATAACTAACGAAACTGAACAACAATCTTAAGGTTACATTCAGCACCATGAAGCATGAAATAATACCCGGAAAGCTATACCTAATTCCTTCCTTACTGGATGAAGAAGCTATAGAAACTATACCACACTACCTAATTGATTCTATAAAAAAATGTTCTCTTTTTCTGGTTGAGCAACCCAAAACCACGCGTCGATTTCTAAAAAAATTGTGGAAGGAAATTGTAATTGATCATTACGAATGGCTTGAAATTTCCGATGGAGGTGAATCTGTAAGGCAGCACATGCTAAACGCACTTTCAGCAGGAAAAAATGTGGGGATACTAAGTGAAGCCGGATGCCCTGGTATTGCAGACCCTGGACAACTTTTAGTAAAAGCAGCCCAACTCAGGGGATACACTGTAAGTCCATTGGTAGGTCCGAATTCGATAATTTTAGCTTTGATGGCATCCGGGATGAATGGACAGCAATTCAGTTTTCATGGCTATCTCCCTATTGATGCGGGCGATAGAAAAAAGAAAATAAAAGAACTTGAAAACATATCATTAAAATCCGGAGCAACTCAGATTTTTATTGAAACCCCCTACCGGAATCAGGCAATGCTGGCTGATTTGATACAAACCTGTAACCAGCAAACCTTGCTTTGTGTAGCGGCTGATATAACCGGCAAAAATGAATCTATTGTTACACAAAGCATTTCAGATTGGAAAAAACTAACTACGTCATACCACAAACGCCCGGCAATTTTTTTAATTCAAGCCAGTTAAAATTTATTTGTTTTTAGGTCGAATGGATGTTTCTTGCCATTGGGGATCCCGCACCTCATAGATACTATCTACTATATTTACCTGCATACCCCGCCAAGGAAGGCTGGCAATATATTGTTTATAGTGAAGGTTTAATTCTTTACCTGATAATTTCATCAGTTGTTCTGCTAATTTAGCATCAGTAACACTGAATGAGAATTCATTACTTTGTATATTGGCTTTAAATCCACTTTGAATTAGTTTTCCCTCAAATGTTTTGAAAAGAATACCTTTTTTTTGAAATAAATTTAATGTTCCGGCCTGGGTACCGTCTGCTACTATAAAATAATATCTCCAGTAAAATAAAGGTGCTAATGCAAGTAGTACAACAATTATCAGGTATCTAAGAAATTTTTTTACTGTTTGCATTATAAACCATATTTATCAACTAAATAGATAAGCGCAGCCATATTAATGGCTCCCAAAAGGAGTTCTCTCTTGTTTACATTTTCAAACACATCAGTTCGAGCATGATGGTAATCGAAATATCTCTGAGGATCGGGCTCCAGTTCACAAACCGGGGTTGCAAATAATCGATTCAAAGGGCCGATATCGGCACCGCCTCCCCCATTGGAAATTTCAGTTACCCCATATGGTGTCAGCAATTTAACCCAAGTTTGCATTTTTTGCAATTGAACAGGTGTTAAGCCACCCACTGTAAAACCTCGGGGTGTAAAACCGCCAGCATCACTTTCTAGGGCGAAAATATGTTTTTCTTTTTTAGTCTCAGCATCTAGCGCATATTGGGATCCGCCCTTTAATCCATTTTCTTCATTGGCAAACAAAACAAACCTTAGTGAATGTTTGGGTTTATATCCCATGGCTTTCAATACCCGCATTACTTCCAGCGTTTGTACAACTCCTGCACCATCATCATGAGCTCCTTCATTTACATCCCAGCTATCTAGATGACCTCCTATTGTAATAAACTCTCCCGGAAAATCTGTTCCGGTAATTTCTCCTACAACATTATGCCCGATGGTATCAGGGTAAAATTTTCCATTAGTTGTTAATGAAACCAGTAAAGAAGATTTCTTGCTCAAATTCCACATTTCATCGGCATCGCGCGGACCAATTGCAATAGCTGGTATTCTGGGAAAAGAATCATTGTATGCGGTTGCCCCAGTATGTGGATCATTTGAAACTGACTCAGTTAATGAGCGAATCATAACACCAACGGCACCATATTTAGCCGCTATACTGGGCCCGTTTCTTCTGTAAACCCCAACCTGACCATATGAAATAAAGGGCTTTATATTAGTTGGATCAAACCCTTTATTAAAGAATACTATTTTACCAACGGCACTATCCTTCTTCTTTTCCAAATCAGCAAAATCTGCAACTGCCAGTAAAGGAGCTGTAACGGTACCCTTACCGATAGAATTACCTAATGCCAGCACATCCAGTTTTTTATTATATGTTTTTTTATCCAATTCAACGATGGATCCTAAATCTGTTCCTCCTCGAACCCAATGTGGAACCATACATTGTTGCAGAAATACTTTATCGGGTGCAATCATCTCCATTGTAAATTTACCCCAGCTAACCGCCCTTGCAAACTGAGGCGAACCGGCTAGTCTGCCTCCAATCTGTTTAGTAAGCTGTCGGAGTAATTCATGCGCTTTACCGTTTCGGAGGATGTCGTCGGACATTTTCTTAATAAAGATAGAATCGGTATCTGCCTGAGCAAATGTGATGAGCGGCAAAAAGAATAGGATAAAGGTGACTTTTTTCATATAGTAAAGTTAAACAATTGCATATTCGAATGGTTAATTATAATAGCGGTAAATACATTAAATTATGTTTACCTTGAGGATGATAAACGAAAATAATTAATACTGGCTGAATATGAAAATAGGAATAGTTTGTTATCCCACATTTGGAGGAAGTGGTGTTTTGGCAACAGAACTAGGAAAAGCCTTGGCAAATGAAGGGCATCATGTTCATTTTATTACTTATCAACAACCGGTAAGGCTCAATGCATTTAATACAAATATATTTTATCATGAAGTAAGGGTTCCCACCTATCCTCTTTTCGATTACCCACCTTATGAATTAGCTTTGGCAAGTACGATGGTTGATGTAATTATCAATCATGATCTCGACCTGCTACATGTGCATTATGCCATCCCGCACGCATCTGCTGCCTATATGGCAAAGCAAATTGTAAAACAAAAGAATGGTAGAAATGTACCGGTTATAACTACATTACATGGAACCGATATTACTTTGGTAGGAAAAGATAAAACCTATGAGCCGGTTGTAACTTTTTCAATCAATGAGAGTGATGCAATCACAGCGGTATCAAAAAATTTACGAGATGAAACTTATCGGTATTTTGATATCAAAAAAGAAATTGAAGTGATTTACAATTTTGTAGATGTAAATCGTTTTAATAAAAAACCGCTGGATGCATTTAGAAAAGTAATTGCTCCTGATGATGAAAAAATAATCATACATGCCTCAAATTTTAGAAAAGTGAAACGGACAGACGAAGTGATAAAAGTTTTTGCCAGAGTGAGGGCAGCTATCCCTGCCAAACTTTTAATGGTAGGGGATGGTCCGGAGCGACATGCAGCCGAAGCACTCAGCAGAGACCTGGGTGTTGATGAGCATGTAAGGTTTTTAGGAAAGCAGGAACAAATGGAAGATATCTTAGCGGTAAGTGATGTGTTTCTGCTACCATCTGAATATGAAAGTTTTGGATTAGCAGCATTGGAAGCAATGGCAGCAAGGGTTGTTGTTATTAGTTCCAATGCGGGCGGCTTGGCAGAAATAAATATTTCCGGAGAAACGGGTTATATGGCTAATGTGGGTGATGTAGATACAATGAGTAAATATGCAATTGAACTATTAAGCAGTTCAGAGCAATTAGCAGCTATGAAAGAAAAAGCTTACAATCATGCTTGTAAATTCGATATTAGCAAAATCATTCCCCAATACGAAAACTTATATAGTAGATTTTGTCGGATGGATACCTGCAGCAATTAAACCTTGATTAACTTATCCCACCACTTGACCGATACTTTTCAGTATAGTGTGGGTACAATCTGTAATTTGCTCTTCGGAAATACATAATGGAGGAGCTATACGCAAGCGATTGGGAGCAAAAATAAACCAGTCGGTAAGTAACCCATTTTTTACACACTGATGCACAATTTTACGGTTCAGCTCATCTGTTTCGAATTGAAGTGAAAGCCAGCATCCTGCAGATTGAACAGACACTATAGCCGGGTGTTGTAAATTTTGTAATAGCAATTGCTCTTTTTTCTTTACTTCATTTATCCAATTACTATTTATCAATACATTAAATGCTGCCAATCCGGCTGCGCAGGAAACCGGATGGCCTCCAAAAGTTGTGATATGACCTAACACAGGCTGATAGCTGAGTGTTTGCATCATTTTATTTGAGGAAATGAATGCTCCCAAAGGCATGCCACCTCCCAGAGCTTTTCCTAATAAAAGGATATCCGGTACTACCCCCATTTGTTCAAATGCCCAAAGGCTTCCAGTTCTTCCAAAACCAGCCTGAATTTCATCTAAAATGAATAATACACAATGCTCATCACATTTTTTACGAATCTTTTTGAGCCAATCAGGATAAGGACGAGTTACGCCGCTTTCGGCCTGAACTGTTTCAACAATAACGCATGCTGTTGAATCATCAATAGCATCCAGTACTTCATCACTGCCAAAGGGATAGTGAAATATATCCGGCAGTAGCGGACGATACGCTCTTCTCCAATATTCATCACCTATCAAACTCAAAGCACCTTGTGTACTACCATGGTATGCTTTATTGAATGCAATTATTTTAGAACGGCCGGTAACCCGTTTTGCCAATTTTATTGCGCCTTCAGCAGCTTCCGTTCCACTATTGGTAAAATAGACACAGTTGAGCGATTCCGGCAGGTGATTAGCGAGTGCCTTAGCATACTGAACAGAGGGGGTTTGTATCAGTTCACCATACACCATGAGATGCATGTAAGTTTCCGCCTGCTCTTGAACAGCTTTTATTACGGAAGGATGGCCATGACCAATATTGGCTACACTGAATCCAGCAATCAGGTCGGTATATTTTTTACCATCAGCATCCCACATATAAATACCTTTAGCCGAAATCATCTCAATATTCATTGGAGATTGAGAAGTGGGGGCTAGGTGTTGCAGAAATAATTGTCGCTGGTTCATACTAAAAAAACCTAAAGTACATATGTTAATTGTAAATCTACCTTAACAACAAAATTAACCGAATAGATTTATCTTCACAGATAAATTCATTAGATCCATGGCAACTATTCTTTCATTACAAGATAAAACCCCGATTTGGGGTAAAAATTGTTTTTTTGCTCCCAATGCAAGCATTATTGGAGAAGTGAGTATGGGTGATGAATGTAGCATTTGGTTCAATGCCGTAATTAGGGGTGATGTGCATTATATCAAAATGGGGAATCGGGTAAATGTACAGGATGGAGCCATTATACATTGTACTTATCAGAAGCACCCTACCATAATTGGAAACCATGTATCCATCGGTCATCAGGCTATGGTGCATGGATGCACGATACATGATGATGTATTAATTGGAATGGGAGCCATTATAATGGATGAATGCGTTGTGCACAGCAATTCCATTATCGCTGCCGGTGCAGTAGTATTAGAAGGAACTATAGTAGAAGAGGGTTCAATTTATGCTGGCATTCCAGCAAAAAAAGTAAAAGACATTTCTCCTGAACATATAAGCGGCGAAATTAACAGAATTGCAAATAACTATGTTATCTATTCAGGTTGGTACCAACATGCAAAGCAAGTTTCTGAAACTAATCATGTACTATGAAAAAATCATTTTCTCTCTTGATATTCACTTTACTAATCGGATGCTATTTCTCCGGCTGCAGTATTTTAGGGAAAAGAAAAAGCGGATGTCCGGTAGGAAGAAATGTTGGTGCAGAAAGAATTTTATCCGGTGACCCGAAAGCAATAAAGGCCGCTTCTAAAAAAAGTAAGGTAATAAAATAGAAAATTAATCTTTAATAATTTTTGGTGTCAATTGTATCTAAAATAGAGCGATAACTGAGGTAACGTTCTTCAGAAACAAAGCCCTTAGCTAACCCAGCCTTCACACCACAATCACTTTCATTAATATGCATACAATTATTAAATCTGCAATGGGGTAAAAGTGCCAGCATTTCAGGGAAATAATGTGAAAGTTCCTGGCGTGAAATATCTACCAGTCCGAATTCCCGTAATCCAGGCGTATCAATAATACTTCCCCCATTGGGCAGATCAAACATCTCGGCAAATGTTGTAGTGTGCAGCCCCTTTCCACTCCAATCACTTACTTCAGAGGTACGAAGCTGAAAATCGGGAAATAGAGAATTAATGAATGAAGACTTTCCCACACCACTATGCCCGCTTAATAAGGTAGTCTTATTATGCAATTTTTCATGTAACTGATCAAGTCCGGAATTTGTTTGAACGCTAATTAATAGCACTTCATACCCAATAGCTGTGTAAATTTCCTTATACCGTTCAAAAAGTTGCAGTTCTTTTTTTCGATACAAATCTGATTTGTTAAATACCAATATTGCTGGTATATGAAAGGATGCTGAGGAAACTAAAAACCGATCCATAAACCCCATTGAAGTTTTGGGAGAAACAAGGGTAGCGATTAAAATACTTTGATCTAGATTACTTGCAATAATATGATGCTGATGTTTATTATGCGGAGAAATGCGGGCTACATAATTATTACGTGTGTAAATCTGGTCAATTACAGCAGATTCTTCCTGTACATCCTCCAAGGTCATCTCAACTTCATCGCCTACTGCAATGGGATTGGTTGAAGTAATTCCATCAATTTTAAATATACCGCGAGCCCTTGCCTGATAAAATTTACCATCGAAACCTTTTGCAAGGTACCAGCTACCAGTTGACTTATAAATGCGGGCTTTCATGAACACGAATATACTGCAGGAGTTGCGGATGTAGTTGAAATTATATATCAGACTTGATCATAAATTTTACGAAACATTAACCATTTTATATGTTTAAACAGGTATCTATCAGGCATCAGCCCGTTAAAATCAATATCTTCGTGTAATATGGAAAAATTTGCACACGATACCATAACTCCCAACAATAACAGCTCTCTGGAAAAGAAAGAGCAGGTAGCAGGAATGTTCAATGATATAGCACATCGATACGATTTACTCAACCGTATGTTAAGTGGGGGGATTGATGTGTATTGGAGAAAGAGGGCTTTACGTGAATTAAAAAAACAGCCTATAAATCAACTGCTAGATGTGGCAACTGGAACAGCAGAAGTTGCAATTATGGCAAGCAAAATCTTACAACCTAATAAAATTATAGGAATAGATATTTCTGAAGGAATGCTGGATTTGGGAAGAAAAAAAATTGAAAAAAAGGGCCTTAGTCCTATTATCTCACTGGAAACCGGCGACAGCGAACATCTTCGATTTAATGATGATACTTTTGATGCAATTTCAGTTGCTTTTGGAGTAAGGAATTTTCAAAGATTATTGCAGGGGATTAAAGAAATGTATCGGGTATTACAACCAGGAGGTAAAATTGTAGTATTGGAATTTTCAAAACCTACAGGCATAGGTTTTAAACAACTATATCAGCTATACATGAATTATGCTACTCCAACTGTAGGAAAATTGGTTTCTAATAATCGAGATGCATATGAATACTTGAACAAAAGTGTTCAGGCATTTCCGGAAGGTGAAAACTTTTTACGTATTATGCAGGAAGCAGGATTTAGCAATACTTATCTGAAAAAATTAAGTTTCGGAATATGCACCATATACTGCGGAAGCAAGTAATCATTCCGTTATGGCTTTTACTGACATCTGTTTCTGTAGTTCAGGCACAGTATATGAAAGAGAATTATCGTCCATTCCATGACGATCTTTTATATTATTTCGGGTTATCTCTGGGCTATAACAGCTCTTATCTCCAATTTAACAAATCTCCTACATTCATTCAATCGGATAGCATTGTGATAGCAGAACCTGGGAGAAGCGGTGGTGTAACCATGGGTTTATTGGCGACTGCACGATTAAACGATCATTTTCAATTTCGCATAAACCCACAACTGATTATTGGAGGTACACGTGCTATCGCCTATACGCTTCAAAAACCGGGATTAGGCGAAGCGTCGTTTCAAAAACAAACACTTCCTGCCACTATTGTTAGCTTCCCTTTTCAAATAAAATTCAATTCCGACAGAATTAGAAATTTCCGAACTTATATGATGGCTGGATTAAAATATGATATTGATTTATCGAGTAATTCAACAGCAAGAAGTTCAGAAGATTTGATTAAACTGAATCGAACAGATTATGGATATGAATTAGGGCTAGGATTCAATTTTTACCTTCCCTTTGTAACGATATCTCCTGAAATAAAAATCAGCAACGGCTTGGCAAACTTACATAAAATGGATCCTGATTTGAAGTACTCTAATGTACTAGAAAAAATTTTTTCACGCATGATTGTTTTTTCTATCCATTTTGAAGATTAATATGCTATAATCGAAAGAGATTGGTTAACTTACTTTGAGAATTCATTTTGTATGTTAGCAGACAAAACCACTCTTGCAGATTTATCAATATTTCATGCCGAGGTTGAACAGTCTATATTTCATTATTTAAATTTCACTCAAACCAACACAGGGAAAGAATATCTTCGCCAACTCCTGTCCCATCCACTTGGCAATATACCAGCTATTGAAAACACCCAGCAAACAATTCAAGCTTTAGGTGAAATAGCATGTGACTGGCCGGTTTCGATATCGAATGGTACTTTAATGGTATTAGAAAAATTTTATGAAACTCCCATAGATAAGTTACCTGCCAAAGCAGGCATAATGATTGGATGGTATTATCGAATTATATCTGCAACAGATTATTCTCTTACAAGATATACTGTGCAACATGCCATAGATTTTACTAAAGGAATGGCTTCGATTATGATTCTGCTAGAAAAGGGAAATAGCAGTTTCATAATAGATTGGAGGCAGCGAATTAAAAAGCTGTTACAAAGAGCAGAAATCAGTGATTTATTTCAAGCAGATCGTAATCAATTAACGATTGAAGAAGTAATTAGCTTGGGGAGCTTTTTAAGAAATGTTTATAAGAGTGCCCTACTTGAATTAATTGATATTTATTATCAGATTGATGCGTATATGAGCTTAGCGGTAGCGGGTGAAAAGTGGGGACTTCAATTCCCGACTTTTATAGACAGTGAAGATACCAGAATGGAAGCAGAGGAACTTTTCCATATTTTACTTCCAGTTCCTGTACCTTATACCTTATCCTTAAAAAAGGAATCTAATTTTATATTTTTAACCGGAGCCAATATGGCAGGGAAAAGTACTTTCATTAAAGCAATAGGTATTGCTGCATATTTGGCCCATATTGGCATGGGGGTACCTGCAAAAAAAATGACAATTAGTTTATTGCATGGAATTGTTAGCAATATTCAGATAACTGATAATATTATAAAAGGGGAAAGCTTTTTTTATAATGAAGTGCAAAGGATCAAGAGTACCTTAGAAAAAGTAAAAACAGGTTTTAAATGGCTCATTTTAATAGATGAATTATTTAAGGGTACCAATCAGGAAGACGCAATACGATGCAGTACTGCGGTAATGGAAGGACTTAGAAAAAATTCCGAGTGTTTATTTGTGATTTCAACTCACTTGTATGAAATTGGTAAAACCCTTACCAAATATAATAATATACAATTTCATTATTTTGAAACATCCTTAGCAGCAGGTGAACTTTGCTTTAGTTATCAATTAAAAAGGGGAATTAGTAATGATCGATTGGGGTATTTGATTTTACAAAAAGAAGGTGTTTTAGAAATATTAAATAAATTATAGAACGTAATATTTTTCAATATTTACTTGCCACAAATATCTATTCTCATGAAATTGAATATAATCTTAGCACTTCTTTTAACTTCTGCATCTGTCTATGCGCAACCAGTGCAGTCTGGCGTATACAGCATTCCAACATCGATACCAACAAAAGGAAAAAATAAAAGCGTGGGAGTTTTATATGGATCAGGATTAGTGTTAGATAAGCAAAGTATAGGATATTATACAACTGAAGTTGGTAAAAAAATCAAATTTATTGCAGGTGAAAATGAAGAGGATTTGATTATCATCAAAAACGGAAAAGCATCTGTAAGACTTTTTGGAGAAGAAAAAATGCTAGAGACCGGCTCACTAATTTTTGTGCTTCCGAAGGATAAGGTAACTATTAAAAATTCTGGAAATGAAACCTTGACTTATTATGTGCTTTCAGCAACTTCAAAAAAAATACTTTCTCACGAAAATGGAACAGATATTGGAAAATCATGTATGCTTGGCTTTAACGAGTTGGTGTTTAAACCTCATGATAGAGGTGGAGTAAGGCAAGTATTCAATCGACCCACTGCTATGCTAAGTAAATTTGACATCCACATCACTACACTAAATGTTGGCAAGAAGAGTCATGAACCGCATACACATAAAAATGAAGAAATCATTTTATTATTGGCAGGAAATGCCGAAATGCAGATAGATCAAACACATCCAAAAGCCAATGAGGGAGATGTTGTTTGGTTAGGTTCTATGGTATCTCATAACTTAACTAATATTGGTAGCATTCCATGTCTTTACTACGCAATTCAATGGAATTGAATTTTCAAATCAGGTGATTTATCGGAATAATTAGGAATAAATACCTAAGGGTTACTCCTTATAGTAGGCTAATCTTGTGTGCAATAGAAATTGTCTGGCAATAACTTATGCCTTAAACTATTCATACATGTTGGTAAAGACTTTTGGGAGTGCGGTTTTTGGAGTAGAAGCTATTTCAATTGCTATTGAAGTAAATGTAAGTATGGGTCAGGGTTATCATATAGTGGGTCTTCCCGACAATGCAGTGAGAGAGAGTTTACAAAGAACCGAGAGCGCGATTAAGACGAATGATTTTCATATGCCGCGAACAAAGATTATTGTGAACTTGGCCCCAGCTGATATAAGAAAAAGCGGATCAGCATTCGACTTACCAATTACACTAGCAGTATTGGGCGCAAGCGAACAAATTGAAAAGGTTGAGCGCCTATCGGATTACGTAATGATGGGAGAACTGAGTTTAGATGGAGCGGTACAGCCCATAAAAGGAGCTTTGCCAATTGCTTTACAGGCTCAACGTGAAGGATTCAGGGCGTTGATTGTACCACTAAGCAATGCAAAAGAAGCTGCCATGGTAGAAGGCTTAAAGGTATATGGGGTTAGTCATTTAAAAGAAGTGGTAGACTTTATTTCTGATGAAAATACCTTATCACCAGTACAAAACAATGTGGAAGAGGCATTCTCAATGAAGCCTGCTGATTATGATATTGATTTTAGTGAAGTTAAAGGACAAGAAAACATTAAACGAGCGATGGAGATTGCTGCGGCCGGTGGTCATAATGCAATTTTGATTGGCCCGCCAGGTGCCGGAAAAACAATGCTTGCCAGAAGATTACCCACTATTTTACCTCCCTTGAGTTTACAAGAAGCTTTAGAAACCACTAAAATTCATAGTGTTGCCGGCAGATTACCGGAGCATTGTGCTTTGATAAATAAAAGACCTTTCCGTTCGCCACACCATACTATTTCAGATGTTGCTTTAGTTGGAGGTGGGGGTACGCCCCAACCGGGAGAAATATCTCTTGCTCATAACGGAGTATTATTTCTAGATGAATTGCCCGAATTCAAAAGAACAGTTTTAGAGGTAATGCGACAACCGATGGAAGAACGAAAAGTTACTATATCCCGTGCTAAAATGGCATTAGATTTCCCGGCTAACTTTGTGCTTATTGCATCAATGAACCCTTGCGCCTGTGGATATTTCAACCACCCAGAAAAAGAATGTACTTGTCCGCCAGGATCAGTTCAAAAATACCTTAACAAGGTTTCAGGTCCTTTATTAGATCGAATAGATTTACATGTAGAGGTAACTCCTGTTTCTTATAATGAATTGAGTCATCAATCTGCTTCTGAAAATTCTGCCACAATCAGAAGTAGGGTAATCGCAGCCAGACACAAACAAATGAAACGATATGAGGAACATGCAGGCATTTATTCCAACGCCCAAATTGGGAGTCAATTAATAAATCTATATTGTACTATTAGTGACCCCGGCAAACAGCTATTAAAGAGTGCAATGGAGAAATTAAATCTCAGCGCGCGTGCATATGACAGAATAATTAAGGTTAGCAGAACTATTGCAGATTTAGATGGGAAAGATGATATATTAACCGAGCATTTAGCGGAAGCCATTCACTTTAGAAGTTTAGACAGAGAGGGGTGGGGAGGATAAGAGAAAAACAGAAGATATGAGTAAATTAAATTACTAATGATAGTCCAGAAAATGTTTTGTATATCTTACAGATTGGATAATTGATTATACTCACTTGAAGCCTAAAATTGTCCTGTACTCAACATTACCAGCGTACAGGCCTCAATTCCCTGAATATTTCTTTTCTCTAACAATTCCAAAAAGGCATCATTTTCTGTACCCGGATTAAATATCACCCGTCGGGGGTTCAAATGCATGATATATTCATATTCCGATTCCTGCAACTGAGGATTCAAATATAAAGTAACAGTATCTACGTCTTCAATCTCCGGATGACCCGTAACTATAGGAGTGTCGCCAATCACCCCTGGTTTCCTTCCAATTGCAACAACCGGATGTCCATTTTCGCGAAGTCGCTCAACGGCCAAATAACTGTATCTGGAGGGATTTTCAGATGCCCCAAGCACAACTGTCTTTTTCATACAGCAAAAATAATTCATTTATAATTGAGGCCCTCCTGTAAACTAATTATACTTAGCCCAACTTTTCATAATTTTAATCGGTACCTTTCAAAGTAAACTCAACCCTATGCGTTTTGGTTGCACATTTATCTGCTTCTTCCTATTTATGCTTACATCCACTTCTACCGCTGCCCAGGAAAGAATTTGGCTCTATCCTCCCAATACCCCGGATATTTTCCATACCGGCTTCGATAGTCTTCCGCCTTTTATGGACTACTTTCCCTCCAAAATACCCTCCGCAAATAAAACCGCAATCGTTATTTGTCCGGGCGGAGCGTATGCACATCTTGCATGGGAAAAAGAGGGAACAGTAGTTGCTGCCATTTTCAATACAGCCGGTATAGATGCATTTGTGCTTCGATATCGGCTGAACAATAGAAAGCAGGAGGGCCATAATTATCCCGCTCAATACAATGATCTTACAACTGCCATTCAACTTATCCGTTCCGGTAAAGCTGGCGATGGCATTAAACCGTCTAAAATAGGGGTATTAGGCTTCTCAGCAGGGGGACATCTTGCTTCAACCGCAGCTACCATCCATAAATCGGGAAATCCATCTGCCGAAATCTGGCATGAAAGATTCAGTAGCCGGCCCGACTTTGCGATTTTGTTATACCCCGTTATTTCTATGGACACCGTTTTCGGACATAGATATAGCCGGGAAATGCTTTTAGGCAAAAGCCCGTCTGAAGAATTGGTTACGAAACTTTCAACTCAAAACAGTATAACAAAAAATACCCCTCCCACCTGGCTGGTTCATTCAAGTGATGATAAAGCTGTTCCCATGAAAAATAGCGAGGTATTCTATGAAGCCTTACGAAAAGCTGGTATTCCATCGCAACTGACAATTTTCAACCATGGCGGACATGGTTTTGGAACTGCCCCCACAGATCCTGAGCTTTCGCAATGGCCAGCATTATGTATTGAATGGCTTCGAAAGCAACAATTTTTGTAGAGGCTCAAAAATATATACCCAAAGATTTGGTGATATTTAATAAAAATTTTTCTAACTTTCAAGCAATATCTAAAACCAACTAAACAACAAGCGTCATGGCAAAAGCAACCAAAAAGAAAGCAGCCGCTAAAAAAGCTGCACCTAAAAAGAAAGTAGCTGCAAAAAAAGCACCTGCGAAAAAAGCAGCAGCCAAAAAAAAGGCTCCCGCCAAAAAGAAAGTAGCCGCAAAAAAGGCTGCACCTAAAAAGAAAGCTGCGCCTAAAAAGAAAGTAGCTGCAAAAAAAGCACCTGCGAAAAAAGCAGCAGCAAAGAAGGCTCCCGCCAAAAAGAAGGTAGCTGCTAAAAAAGTTGCGCCTAAAAAGAAAGCGCCAGCTAAAAAGCCTGCTGCACCAAAGCCTGCTCCAGCGCCGGTTGCCACTCCAGCACCTGCACCCGCACCTGCACCCAGTCCAGCAGCACCCGAAAGCAGCAACAGCTAATTTTGGAAAAACAACTTGCAAAATCCGGGAGACACTAAAAATGTTTACCGGATTTTTTATGCATATCTCTTACCTTACATTATTCAAATCACTGCTCAACATATTTATATGCGAACACTTTTTATTGCCTGTCTCCTAAGTTGCTCAATCATTTCAGTAGCACAATCCACCAATAAATTGCAAGAAAAAACCAGCCGCTTTACAAAATATGATGGCTTTTTCCCCTTTTGGTGGGATGCGTCCAACGGAAAAATATGGTTGTTGGTAAATAAAATCGGCACCGAATTTTTATACGTGCATAGCCTTCCTGCCGGGATGGGTTCAAATGATATTGGGTTAGACAGAGGTTTGATTGGTGGAGGTAGAGTGGTAAGTTTTCAAAAAGTTGGAAAGAAATTATTACTCATCGAACCCAACTACGATTACAGAGCTTCTTCAACCGATCCTCGAGAAAAAAGAGCAGTAGCTGAATCATTTGCACAATCCATATTAGGAAGCTTTACCATTGAAGAAGAAGAAAAAGGAGAATATCTGGTAGATGCTACTGCATTCTTCCTAAGGGATGCCATGAATGTAGCTGATCGTATCAGAATGATGAAACAAGGTTCCTATTCACTTTCTGAAGCACGTTCTGCTATTTATATAGATCATACCCGCAACTTTCCTCTAAACTCAGAATTTGAAGCTACCATCACCTTTACCGGTGGTGCCGATGCAGGAAAATTTGTAAGAACCGTTGTGCCTAGTCCGGAAGCAATTACCCTTCGCATGCATCATTCATTTGTTCAGCTACCCGACAATCAATATCGTCCTCGCAGATATGATATCAGAAGCGGATATAATGCTATTAGCTACTTCGATTACAGTTCTCCCTTTACAGAGCCAATTCAGCAAATGTTTATTACACGGCATAGGCTTGAAAAGAAAGACCCCGCAGCTACTAAAAGTGAGGCAATTAAACCAATCATCTATTATTTAGACAATGGCACCCCGGAACCAATCAGAAGCGCTTTACTGGATGGTGGTACCTGGTGGAACCAAGCATTTGAGGCTGCGGGTTTTATCAATGCATTTCAATTTAAAATGCTTCCTGACTCTGCCGATCCTATGGATATTCGATATAATATGGTAAACTGGGTTCACAGATCAACCCGTGGTTGGAGTTACGGAAATAGCATAGTAGATCCTAGAACAGGAGAAATCATTAAAGGTCAGGTTACTTTAGGCTCTCTCAGAGTAAGGCAAGATCATTTAATATTTACAGGACTGCTCTCTCCTTATGAAACCGGAAAGCCTGTGCCCAATACAATGAAAAATGCTGCTTTACAAAGACTGCGACAGCTGGCTGCACATGAAATAGGACATACACTTGGATTACAACATAACTACGCATCCAGCGTAAATAGCCGGGCTTCCGTAATGGATTATCCTCATCCAAATATTACTCTCAATAGTAAAGGAGAAATCGACTTTTCGGAAGTATATACAAATCAAATTGGAGAATGGGATAAACAAGCCATCAAATATGGCTATTCTCATTTCTCTAACGGCACCAATGAGAATCTGGCATTGAATGAGTTACTAGAACGTAATACACAACAGGGATTATTATTTATTGCGGATGCAGATGCCAGAGCAGCGGGAGGTATGCATCCACAGGCACATTTATGGGATAATGGTACTCAGGCAACGCAACAATTAAAATCTGTATTAGAAGTGCGCAAAAAAGCATTACTACAGTTCTCTGAAAACGCCTTACCCACCAATGCTCCCCTATCTACCCTAGAAGATGTTCTGGTTCCAATATATAATTTTCATCGCTACCAATTAGAAGCCAATTGCAAATTGATTGGTGGTATAAATTATGCCTATTCTGTAAAAGGGGATAACCAGCAAAAACCTTCGATTCTACCTGCTCCCACACAACAAGCTGCCATTCAAGCCGCCATGCACTGCCTTTCACCTGAAGTTTTGGCAATTCCATCAACCATCATAGATATCATTCCTCCTAGACCACCGCAATACTATTCTGTAGGAGAACTTTTTAATAAAAGAACAGGAATGGCATTTGATGCACTGGCTGCTGCGGAAGCACTAACCGACTTCGAACTCTCTTTCTTGTTTCATCCTGAAAGAGCCAATCGAATGGTTCAATTGAAAGCAAGGGCGAATACCCCGGGATTCGAGGATCTGCTGAATGCAATCATTGATGAAACCTGGAAAATGCCCTTACAAAAAGGATTACTAAAGGAAATACAACTGCAAACCCAACAAATGGTAATAACCTGGATGCTGGCTTTATACCAAAACGATCAGGCAGGCTATGCAGTAAAAGCCATTTGTATGCAAGGATTACAACAAATCAAACAAATTGCATTGGCAAATAAGAAAATTCCTGATCTAACAGCATTTAGCAATTACACCATAGAAAGAATTGAAAAGCCAAAAGAAATTCCTTTTCCTGTTCACAAAGAAATTCCTCCAGGGGCTCCTATTGGTTGTGATCAAGAGTTTGAGTGGTAATAATTCTTTATCGGATAATTACAATTTCTACCCGGCGGTTTTGCGTCCTTCCGGCAGCGGTTTGATTTGACGCTACCGGTCGGGTTGCTCCTTGTCCAATGATGGTTACTTTATTGGAAGTTAGAGGAAGATGTGTGTACAAATAGGTGGAAACTGCCTTTGCCCTTTGTTCGGAAAGTTGCTGATTGTACACCGCAGAACCCTTCCCATCCGTATGTCCAATTATCTCCAATCGGTTAAAGGGTTTTTGCTTCAGTACCTGAATTATCTTATCGAGCTTAGGATAAAATGCCGGATTTAGAACTCCTTTATCAAACTCAAAAAGCACATCCGGGATTAACAATGTATCTGTAGAAGGTTGCCGGATAGTATCTTTCTTAGGCAAAACATTAACAGGATCTGTTGGCTTGGAGGGTGGATCTTTTACAGGTTGCTCATCATCCAAAAAATTAAACTCAGTATGCCGGAAATTATTCATGTATAACAACTGTAAATTCTCCTTGGCATTCTCGCAGGGTGTCCATTTACCACTCACCGGAAGTAAGGATACGCTATCTAAATCATAATATATCCATGGATCTTCTCTGCTATACTCTCGGGTATAAGGCATCTGATTACGTGAAAGATTTCCTAATAACAAATAACGTTCCTCTCCTGTGGCCGTAAAAACAACCGAAGCTTCTCGCCAATCATTTACATATTTGCTAAAGTGTGTTAACTTCAGAACATAATTCTGCTGATTGTTTTCTAATAAGTTCCGATTGCGGTATGGTTCATAATTACTTACTGCCAAATCAATATGGTCGAACTGATGTCCATTTGTAAATACAGAAACCCTAAACCGATATTCTCTGCCTTTTTCGAGTGGACAAATCAATTTCGTATAAATATAAGAACGGGAACTAAATGGTATTTCGCGGTTCTCCATTGAAACTGTTTCGTAAAAATAACCCTTCGAATATGTTCTGTTAAAATACGATTGATTCATTCTTTGCATAGGAAACCGAAACCAGGCTTCTGGTGCACAACCCGATTTAAATTCTATACAGATATTTCTGTCCTCAAAATTTCCATTCGCAACTAAACTTTGTGCTATTCCAAATTTGGATGCTACTACCCAATAAATAACGAATATAGATTTCCTCATACATTGAAATACACAGTAATTTCCGTAAAAAGATAATCCCCTTTTGTTAAGGGGACTATAATAAATTGAAAAAAATGTAAGCGTTGGATTACAATAACATGCGCAATGGCTCTTCTAACAAACTTTTCAGGGTTTGTAAAAAGGCTGCTCCGGTTGCTCCGTCTACCACTCGATGATCGCAACTAAGTGTTAATTTCATTACATTTCCGGGAACTACCTGTCCGTTTTTAACAACAGGCACCTGCGAAATTCCTCCTACCGCCAGAATACAAGCGTCAGGTGGGTTAATGATTGCAGTAAACTGATCAATTCCAAACATTCCTAAATTGGAAATGGTGAACGTACTTCCTTCCCAATCCGAAGGTTGTAATTTTTTATCCTTTGCTTTTTGAGCGAAGCTTTTTACTTCTGCACCAATTGTTGTGAGTGTTTTTGTATTTGCGAAGCGAACTACCGGAACCAGTAACCCTTCATCAACTGCCACTGCTACACCAATATTTATGTGATGATTGAATCTAATTTTGTCGCCCAACCAGCTACTATTTACTTTGGGATGCTGTTGCAATGCAATGGCTGTTGCTTTTACAACCATATCATTGAAGCTAATTTTAACGGATGCATTTTCATTCAAGCGAGTACGTGCAGCAACGGCTGCATCCATATCAACCGACATAGTTAAGTAAAAATGAGGGGCAGTAAATAAACTTTCACTCAATCGGCGAGCAATTACTTTTCTCATTTGAGAAACAGGAACTTCTTCAAAACTCTCTACTCCTGTTGCAACGGATATCACAGATTGAACAGATTGTGTTGGAGAGGAAGTTACTGTTGCAGTTGAACCTGCTTCAGATTGTGCGGCAGGATGGAAAGATTCAATATCATTTCTGATAATTCTTCCATTATCTCCCGATCCCTTTACTTGCTTTAAATCTATTCCTTTCTCTGCTGCCAGTTTTTTGGCTAGTGGGGAGGCAAAAATTCTTCCTGTATGATCTGCCTCGGCTTGTACAGGAGCAGCTGCTGGAATGGGTGATGTTGCTGTAGCAGCGGCAGCAATAGGTGCAATTTCGGATACCTTACCTCCATTATTAACAGCAGCTACTATCGCAGCCACATCCAATCCTTCCTTACCTATGATGCACAACAAATCGTTTACTTTTATTACTGAACCTGCCGCGGCACCCTGATATAATAAAATGCCATCTTTATAGCTCTCCAGTTCCATTGTAGCTTTATCTGTTTCGATATCAGCCAACACATCGCCCTTTTTTACCGCATCTCCTACTTTTTTGTGCCAGCCTGCAATAACCCCTTCCGTCATTGTATCACTCAAACGGGGCATCAAAACTACTTCCTCCATATTTGCCGGATTCAAATTTGCTGAGCCGGAAACCTGAGTGGCAGAAGCAGGAGAAGACTGTTGAGGAGCGGGTGGTGCTGCAGCTGGTTGTGGGGCGGGGGCAGATCCTCCGCTATGTTGAGCAACTAAGGCACTTACATCCTCACCTGCTTTGCCAATAATTGCCAATAAATCGTTCACCTGAAGTTTTCCTCCATTGGGGGTTCCAATATGCAATAGGGTGCCATTCTGATAACTTTCAAGTTCCATCGTGGCCTTATCGGTTTCTATTTCAGCCAGCAAGTCGCCTTTCTTAACAGTTTCACCTATTTTTTTATGCCAGGATGCAATAACCCCTTCCGTCATTGTATCACTCAAACGGGGCATTAATATCACTTCAGCCATAGTTCCTTAACGCTTTAATTGAGCCGTGAAATTACGCTAAAATTAAGAACTGCCCCAACCCTGTTAAAAAAAAGGCGTTGAGCAGGTAAGATTGAATTAAAAATAGTCTGGTTATTGCCCCTGAGCAAGACTGTATGCTTTTTTATCGCCAAACTGATTTAATAGTTCCGTAGAGCAAATTTTAAAATCCTGCAACAATCTGCGATAGAGTTCCAGTACATCTACCTGTGTAACAGCAGCCCCTGCAACGCTTTCGAACCGGCAACCATATTGGTTTACCAAATTGGTAAAAGACGATCCCTTAGGCCATACCTGTGTTCCACGATTGCTAATGGTTACCAATTTGAATAATTCACCTGTATGCAGTAAACATTTTTCAGCTACTTCCGTAGGTTGCAGATTGCTTTCTATAAACATATCTACCCCTACAATCATCACTTTCGCGTGATCGGCACTTTCTAACATAGGGTTAGCAGTTAATTTAAAATGCGTAGGCGTTGGGGGCTGATTAGGTAATATTGGCTTAGGCTGATGCTCGGGAATTTTACCAATATTTTGAATAATTGCCTGAGCAAATTCAGTTGTAGTTAATGGTTGAACCGCCTTGCTTCCAAAATCGCCTGTATGCAAACCAGACTCCAATGTGTACAATAAAGCATTTTCCAGAATAGCTGCCACTTCCATTAAACCCAGGTGTCGTAACATTGCAAATCCGCTTAATAATAGGGCTGTTGGGTTTGCGATATTTTTTCCGGCAATATCCGGTGCGGTTCCATGAACTGCTTCAAAAATAGAGATATGATCCCCGATATTGGCTGAAGGCGCAAAACCTAAGCCACCAACCAATCCCGCACACAAATCGCTTACGATATCTCCCTGTAAATTGGTTAAAACAACTACATCAAACAAATCGGGTCTGCTAACCAATTTCATACACAAATCATCAACAATTACATCATCTGCTTTTAATTCAGGATATTCCTTTGCTACCTCATAAAATACTTCCAGAAATAGTCCATCTGTAAGTTTCATGATATTGGCTTTGTGACCGCAGGTAATTCTCCGGGCATTTTTCTTTCTTGCCATTTCAAAAGCATAGCGAATAACCTGCATGCTGCCCGGACGAGTAATAAATCGGCGACTCAGTGCAACATCATGTGTTAACATATGCTCCACACCCCCATATGTATCTTCGATATTCTCCCGAACAATAGTAATATCAATGGGTATACCGGCCTTACTAAAAACGGTATCTACCCCATGTAATGTTTGAAAAGTACGCTTATTGGCATAGGTATTCCAGGTTTTTCGTGCAGTAACATTCACACTTTTTACCCCCTTCCCTTTTGGGGTTTCCATGGGCCCTTTAAACAATACCCCCAGTGACTCGATGGTATGCTGAGCCTCAGGCGTCATACCATTACTAAACCCCTTATCAAATACCCATTTACCCATTTCAACCACCTCATACTCAAGAGGAACATTGGCTGCCTGAAAAATGGTTAAAACTGCGTCCATAATTTCCGGACCTATCCCGTCTCCCTTTGCTACCGCAACTTTGTTCATAGTGTTTGAAATTTGGTTGCAAAAATAAGCAAAGGCTCTACAACACCACTGTTAAATTGGTGGGGCCGTCTATATATTTTCAATATCAAATCAGCATTTATTCGGTATTTTTACCGTACTCCAACCGAAATGCCATGGTTTCAAAAATTACCGACGGTATTCAGGTTTCAGTTGAAACCTACTATCAAAATGAATTTAGCGATCCAGTTCATGGAGAATATATGTTTGCTTATCAGGTAAGTATTTATAATCATAATAATTTTCCGGTGAAATTATTGCGCAGACACTGGTATATATTTGATAGCAATGGTGAACATCGGGAAGTAGAAGGAGAGGGAGTTGTTGGAGTTCAACCTGTATTGCAACCTGGAGAAGAATATCAGTATATCAGCGCATGTAACCTACGTTCGGAAATGGGAAAAATGCAGGGCTCATATAGCATGATGAATGCTGATACGCATCAGATGTTTTCTGTTAAAATTCCACCTTTTGAAATGGTGGCCCCTTCTAAATTGAATTAGTAAAAACTTTTTTGTCAGGGCTTATATTTGGCTTCCTGGAATATAGTAGCAGCAGGGGTTTTCAATAATTTTTCCGGATGCATTTCTTTTTGTTGGTCCATCCATTTTTTTACAATTTGCCAACCGCAAAATTGTCCAATATTTCCTGGAGCCTGATCGCCCAATTCCGGAGTACCCGGTGAATCTGTTAAATAGTCGCGTGTATAAGAGGGGTCAATTCCAAACAACAAATTATTTTGAACAAAGTAACTCCAAATACCTTTTTCACTCGCTCTGCAGGCAGCCAACTGTGCTCCGGTATATCCTGTTATCAGTGTATCCGGTAAAGAAGGGAGTAGGAATGATAGCAAAGCTACCCGCTTTCCCGATTCTATCATCTGCTCAACCAGCGGTCTTCCCATACTTTTATTAGGGTATAAATCGTCTAAAATATTCTTCATACAATTTACCGGAATATATTCAGGCTCAAATCGACGCGATATGAAAGGAGGATATAATTGCTGCCCCTCACCACTTGCATACCACGCAAAATCTTTTCCCATGTATATCTGCAAGCCAACGGCCAACGCTTCAGGAGTTAATATATTTCCATATCCGTTAACCGGACCAATAAAAGTGATTAATTTTTTAGGCAAAGCATATCGAGGAAAATAATATTTTACAAACTTACATCCTTCTCGAACCTGCAAAAAATAAGGCTCAAGCACTTTGTCGGATTTAGCAGCAACTAGCCAGGCTTGGTAAGTACGTAAAAATCTGGGCAACTCATTCATTGCCTTATCGGGCGAAGTTCCTATAATATTGAAAAGAAAATCCTGTATAAACCCCGGATATTTTTTACTCAATTCATCAAGCGAAGTTTCTATATGCAGGGTGTCTATTGCAAAGAAATCCTTCTCAAAACGCTCTACAGAGAATTGAATTTGTACTGAAGAGATATCCGGTATGCGCCTCGATTGCTGACAACTAAGAATAAATAACAGAAAAATCAAAAGGGGGAAAACGGATTTGATATAGCTAACATTCATAAATAAAAATATAACACTTTGAAATAAAACCCCCTCTCAGTTAACAAAATTAGTGTTAAAGCCTGTTGATAATTGCAGAAGAATAATTAGTGGCCCTATTTTCTTAAACATAGCAAAAAGTTACTGAACTTCGTACTATGAAAATAGTATTAGCACAACAGAATTATCATATTGGTAATTTTGAATTGAACACGCAGAAGATTATCCTTGCGATTCGTGAGGCAAAAATGGCAGGTGCAGATTTGATAATGTTCAGTGAAATGTGTGTGTGCGGATATCCTGCCAGAGACTTTGTAGAATTTAATAATTTTATTGAACAATGTGAGCAGGCAGTTGATATTATCCGGGCTGAAGCGGATACCATCGGAGTTTTAATTGGGAGCCCTGCCCGAAATCCTTCTCGCTTAGGTAAAGACTTATTCAACGCAGCCTTTTTTCTATACGAACAAAAAATTGTATCGGTTATTCATAAAACCTTATTACCTACTTACGATGTTTTTGATGAATACCGTTATTTTGAACCCGCTAAACAATGGCAGGTTATTCCATTTAAAGGAAAAAAGTTAGCCATTACGATTTGTGAAGATATCTGGAACCTGGGATACAATCCCTTGTATACGATTTGCCCAATGGACCAATTAATGGCGCAAAAGCCAGACATTATGCTCAACATCAGCGCTTCGCCATTCGACTATACACATGATGAAGACAGAAAGTCGGTTATAAAGGCCAATGTGCTCAAATACCATTTACCCCTCTTTTATTGCAATGCAGTGGGAAGCCAAACCGAAATTGTTTTCGATGGTGCTTCATTGGTGTTTGATGCAAAAGCCAATTTATGTGGTGCGCTTCCAATGTTTAATGAGGCTACTGCACTTTTCGAACTGGATGATTCAGGTGCCATACATGCCCCCATTATTGAACCAGCCAGCAGAATGCCCGACAAAGAACTCAATCCTGCAAACCTTGAACCCGAATTGAATATTGAACAAGTGTATCAGGCATTGATTATGGGAATTCGTGACTATTTTACTAAAATGGGTTTTACAAAAGCAATATTAGGTTCTTCAGGTGGAATTGATTCAGCAGTTACCCTTGCCATTGCATGTGAGGCATTGGGAGCATCTAATGTTCGGGCTATTCTGCTTCCATCTCCCTATTCAACAGAACATTCTGTAGCAGATGCAATAGAGCTAAGTAAAAAACTCCAAAATCCTTATGAAATAATTCCTATACATCAGGTGTATGCTTCAATGCTCGAAGCGGTACGTCCAATCTTCGGGGATCTTCCATTTTCATTAGCCGAAGAAAATATGCAAAGCCGAAGCAGGGGGAATATACTCATGGCCATTGCAAATAAATTTGGATATATTTTACTCAATACATCCAACAAAAGCGAACTGGCTACCGGTTATGGAACGCTTTATGGAGATATGGCAGGTGGATTAAGTGTTTTAGGTGATTGTTATAAACTGCAGGTATATGCACTGGCACATTACATCAATCGAAATCAGGAAATCATTCCCCATTCAATTATTCAGAAACCGCCCAGCGCCGAACTCCGCCCGGGTCAGAAAGATAGCGACAGTTTACCGGACTATGCAATTCTCGATCAAATATTGTATCAATATATTGAAAAGAGAAATGGTCCGGACGAAATAAAAAAGTTAGGCTTTGATCCGGCTTTGGTAAATCGTACACTCAAAATGGTGAACACCAATGAGTACAAAAGAAATCAGTTTTGCCCTATAATACGTATTTCACCAAAAGCCTTTGGCGTAGGCAGAAGAGTACCAATTGTGGGGAAATATTTAAGTTAATACGAACTGATTTTATTTATGCGCAACTAAAATAGGTACATGACTGTGGTAAGCCAGTAAATCAATATGACTTACATGTAGTAACCTATCTATGAAGCTGACTTTTTTGGGTATCACCACTATCAAATCTATCGAGTGTTCCCTTACAGTATCATCTACTGCCTTTTCAAAAGAGGGATTATAAACCGTATAATAATGTGGCAAATAGGATAATAAATGTTCGTACATTTTTGTGTTCTCACCAGCAATATTTTTACTATCATGGTTTTTAGCAGACGGGTTAACCTCAACATGAACCACTTCTAAATGTGCTTTAGTATAAAGCATTAACTGATGAATCACATCGAAAGGAGTAAAAGCATCAACCTGCTCATAGTCGGTTAATAACATGATTTTCTTTATTCCGGTAAATCTTGCATCAGGTGGAACTATTATCACCTGATTATCGGTATTTCGGGAAACTTTCAAGGTATGACTTCCAACCAAGCGTTCTTTTAGTTTTCCTCCACCCGTAATTCCCATAACAATCCAGTTTGTATTGGTTTGTTTGCACACTTTTGATAAATTATCGGAAAAAACTTCATACACACAATGTGTTTCTATTGTTATATAAGAATCAGTAATGCTTTTTACTTCCTGCTTTAATTCATATAATTCCTCCTCCTTTTGAGGCAGCAATTCTTCTTCATCTAAGCCTTCTAAATCGGGATTAGCATGAAAGTTAGCTAACATTGTTTGATAGGCATTGTATAACACGAGTTTCCGGCTTCCGATTTGATTCGCCAATCCGGCTGCATACAAAGCAGCATTCCTGGATGATGCAGAAAAATCAACAGGGATAAGCAGATTGAGCATAACTTATAGATTGTAATCTTGAAAAGAATACTTTTCTACTCATGAATGGCTAAAACCGGAACTTTACTGTGAAAGGCTAATTGAGTGGTATGACTGGTTATAAACAAACTCGAGAAGAAAGCATGATCTTTAGGGATTATGATAATCAGGTCGGCTCCGTTTGTATTTACAAAATCTTCAACTCCTGTTGTAAAATGTTCGCTATGCACTACATGATAAGAAGGATTATGATCTTTCAATAACACTATTTCCTGCAATGCCTGCTGAACATTTTTATCTTTTTCCACATGCAGTACCTGTAACTTAGCGTGTGTTTGATCTAACAACCAATGAATTTTCTGGATTGGTAAATTTTCATCGGTATGATGATAATCGGTCAATAGAACGATGGAAGAAAAAGGTTTAAACTCGGTGTCCTTTGAAACTATGACAACCGGCACTGTTGAATTTCGGGCTACAGTTACAGTATTGCTTCCAATTATTTTTTCGGCAAGTGCACCGCCTCCGGTTATTCCCATTACCACCAACTTACTATTGGTTAAATTACATACTTCATCAACTCCATTTATCAATAAGTTGTATTCATTATACGTTTCTAAAAAGCAACCGGGGGTACATTCGTTTTCAATTGTACTACGAAAATGTTGTAATGCTGCTGAACTGTCTTTTTTAAGTTGAGCTTCATCAAATAATTGGACGGCTGCAACAGGCGAATCAATTGTTAACGGGGCCTGATATGCATGATATAAAATTACCTTCGGCACATGTAACTGAGCTGCTAATTTGATCGCATATATGGCGGCATGCCTACTGATTTCGGAAAAATCGACTGGAACAAGAATATTTTGCATGATAGATGATTTAAATACGAAGATAATACTACCATTCCGCAGCAAAAATGATATTCGTCAGTTCCTTCTCCTCATTGCAATTTAACTACCCAAGGTACTCGATAATGCCTGCTATACCTTGTCCGCCCCCAACACAAGCGGTAACCATTCCATATTTTTTATTGAGCCGTTTCAAATCGTGAAGCAATTGCACCGTTAACTTACATCCGGTGCATCCCAATGGATGGCCCAGTGCAATAGCACCCCCATTAATATTAACCTTATCTGCAGGTAAATCCAGCGTACGGATAACTGCCAGCGCCTGAGAAGCAAAAGCCTCATTCAATTCAATTAAGTCTATTTGATCAATATTCATCCCGGCTCTTTGTAATACTTTGGGAATAGCGGCAACTGGTCCGATACCCATAATACGGGGAGGCACTCCTGCAGAAACGCAATTTACCAGACGCCCTATTGGCTGTAAGCCCAAACGATTCATCATCCGCTCACTCATTACAACAACAAAAGCGGCACCATCACTGGTTTGTGAAGCATTACCCGCTGTAACAGACCCACCTGTAGCAAATGCTGGTTTCAATTTAGCCAATGCTTCGGGAGTGGTATCTGCCCGTACTCCTTCATCTGTATCAACTATATAATTACGGGTTGCTTTTTTTCCTTGCTCATTAACATAAACCTCCTCAACAGTAATCGGAAGGATACCCGGTTTAAAATGGCCATCCTGTATAGCTTTCATCGCCTTTTGATGAGATTGATATGCGAACATATCCTGATCTTCTCTACTTACCGAATACTCATTGGCAACCGCCTCAGCCGTTAATCCCATACTCAAATAATAATCCGGCTCATCTTTGGCAATTGCATAAGAAGGAACCGTTTTCCAACCGGCAGTGGGAACCAAACTCATACTTTCCGTTCCACCGGCTATAATGCAATCAGCCATGCCTGATCTAATTTTTGCAGTAGCCATGGCAATACTTTCCAAACCACTTGCACAATACCTGTTTATGGTAATTCCCGCAACTTCTTCCCCCAATGCACGGGCAGCAATAATTCTACCAAATTGTAAGCCCTGCTCAGCCTCGGGAACTGCATTGCCAACAATCACATCATCTACTTCTTTTGGATTTACCGCAGGTAACGTTGACATCAATCCTTTAATAACTTCCACCGCAAGGTCATCAGGTCGAAAAAACCGAAATCCGCCTTTTTTACTCTTGGTAACAGCAGTTCTATAACCTGCTATGATATATGCCTCTTGCATAGTTTATAGTTTTTCTATGTAAAAATAATGAATTTTTATTAAAAGTTGTTTATGCAACTATTATTTGAGAGAAGACATAAAAGGAAAACGGAATGATTATCTTTGTTCCATGATTTACCCGTTAGTTCGGTCGCTGTTATTTACCTTGTCGCCGGAGCAGGCACACCATTTTTCAATGAAGTGTTTATCAATTGCATGTTCTATTCCAGCAGGTGAATCGCTGATTTCCAGTTGTTTCCGATTCCCATCACCTATTCCAAAAACAGTCTCAGGAATTGAATTCCCCAATCCGGTTGGACTGGGAGCTGGTTTTGATAAAAATGCCCAATACCTGGCACCATTAAAGGCTTTGGGATTTGGATTTGTAGAAGTTGGCACTATAACACCCTTGGCGCAACCCGGAAATGATAAACCCCGACTTTTTCGGCTACCGGCCGATGAGGCATTGATCAATCGGATGGGCTTTAATAATGATGGAATGGAAGCCGTAAAGTCCCGATTAGCAAATTGGAAAAACCGGGAAACTTCCTGCTCAAAAAATCGAATGATAGTAGGTGCAAACCTGGGAAAAAATAAAATCACCCCCAATGAAGATGCATGGAAAGACTATTTAAAGGTTTTTCAACACCTGCATGAGGAAGCAGACTATTTTGTAGTTAATGTAAGTTCTCCCAATACACCCGGACTTCGTGAATTGCAGGATAAAGATGCATTATTGCAAATAACAGAGCGGCTTCAACATTACAATCAGGGAATGCAAAACCCTAAACCCATCTGGCTGAAAATAGCACCCGATCTTTCCAAAGAACAACTGAACGATATAGTGGAACTTGCCAATCGGGTTCCCTTAAACGGTTTAGTAGCTACTAATACAACCATTTCTCGAGAAAATTTATCCCCCGCATCCCGAGAAAAACTAGCCGGTATAGGGATGGGTGGGCTAAGTGGCAAACCGCTTCAGTCGCTTTCTAAGAACGTTTTTCACTATTTAAAAAAGCAATGTGGGGATTCAATTCCCATCATTTCTAGTGGTGGAATTATGACAGGATCCGATGGTGCTCAACGATTATTAGCAGGAGCAGATTTAATTCAAATTTGGACCGGATTTATTTATAGCGGTCCCTCCCTCGTAAAACAAATTGGAAAGGAACTCGTATCTCATCAGTAAAATTTAATAATGGAATCACTTTTTACATCCGAACATCTTATCAGCTTTTTCATATTAGTTATTTTGGAAGTTGTATTGGGTATAGACAATGTAATTTTTGTAAGTATCATAATGAATCGGCTTGCCTCCAGCTATCAGCAAAGAGCAAGAACGGTTTGGATGGTAGCAGGCATTTTAACCAGAACCGCCCTGCTATTTGCACTAAGTTGGCTTTTACAACAAAAAGGTAAACCTGTATTTACCCTGGCAGAGAAACCCTTTGATTTGGCAAGTTTGATTATGTTGGCAGGAGGTTTATTTCTGATATATAAAACCGTTAAAGAAATACATCACAAACTGGAAGGAGAAGAACTTACTGCCGGTTCAACTTCCAAAACACATATCAGTTTTTATCAGGGGATGATGCAAATTATTTTAATTGATATGGTTTTTAGCTTCGACAGTATTATAACTGCGGGAGGAACTGCAAAAAGACTGGAAATAATGATTGCTGCAGTTATTGTAGCAATGATTATTATGTTTCTGTTCAGTGCAAAAATTGCTGCATTTATTCACAAACATCCAACCCTAAAAATGCTGGCACTCTCTTTTTTGGTGATGATTGGATTTGTATTGCTTGTGGAAGGGTGGAATCCTGAAAAAGCCCATGGATTGAACCTCAAAAATTACGTGTATTTCTCTATGGCATTCTCATTTGTAGTTGAAATGCTTAACATGAGACTAAGAACAAAAACTAAACCAGTATCGCTCAGAGAACCGGTGCTTCCCGAGGAAGAAAAAGAGTAATTCAAAAAACAGGCAGGAATTAAAAGTCGAACCCAAGAGAAAAATACCAAATAGGTTGACCCTTAAAAACCCCCTTCATTGGCCAACCGGCATCTACCCGAAGGAAATATCCCAATAAAGTACTTCGCATGCCAAAACCATAACCACCTGCAAAAGGACCTAACCCCCCGGCATCAATTCTAACACTTACTAACCCATTACTATAATACTCACCCGGACGAGTTATGCCATTGTACTTTCCATTCCAAGCAGTACCCAAATCAAAAAACTGAACAATCTGAAAGTTGCGCAGGAAAGCATTATTGATAGGACGGTTAATTAGTGTAGAAAAGAGAGGGAAGCGAAATTCACTGTTAATTACAAAAGCATTGTTTCCGTTGGCCACATTTTGGTTATACCCTCGCATATTCAATGCCAGCGACTGAAAGGCATAACTCTGATCGGGGGCAGGTGGATTATTGTTAAACTGAGGTCCCAGCCAACCATCGGTTCCTCCTAAATAGTAAACAATTTTTTGTTCTCCCCACGAAAAATCAGCTGCAGCCCTTCCAGCCCAAATAAAATTGCGGTAAATTTTTTTGTAGTACCGCCCGTCAAATCCAAAATTGAAAGTCGCTTTTCCATTATTAAGCGCTGTTTTGAATGAGGGCATATTTATATCCAGAAATACTTTGTATCGCAAACCCTTCCAAATATTTTGTGTGGGATTAATAGTATTGTCGTGTACGTATTCCAGTCGGGAAACAATAAACCGCGAAACAGTATCCCGATACGCCAACGCATTGGGATCCGGATATCCGGTTAAATTATCATACGGACGTAAAATGCCGCGATCGTTCCGAATACCTATGATTGCGCGTAAACTCCGGACTTCATCAAACGGATAGGAAACATTAAACTGATACAAGTTGGTATACAACATTGTATTGAAACGAGTATTGTAAAAATTAGAAACATTACTTCTATAATAAGTGAGCCCCCAATCAAGCCTTTTTCGATTATTCTGGAAGGCAAATAGCACATCCTTATCGCTAAGATTGGTTCCAAAACGGAAACCTCCAATGAATCGCAAATCCTCCATTAAATCGCTTACTCCTACCTTGAATGCAAAATTTAGATTGGCTCCATTATTCAATTGAATCGGTCCTGAACCTCCACCATATGGCTGATAGCGGTTAATTAAAATGGAATTAGTAATGCCGCTCTGCAAAAAATCGGAACTAAATTTCAGCCGATAATCGAATAATTTAGCCTTACTTAACAAAGAAACTTTTTCTTCCATTTCCGATTGCCTGCTTACCATTGCACTGGTATCTGGCTTCTCATTGGCAAATTCATTTTGGAAAAAGTCGGCAACTTTTTTGCCTGTGTCGGCAGAAACCTTATTAACATATACCATAGCCTTACCGGTTTGTGCTTTGGAATCGGCTATTACTTTCTTCATGTATTCGGTTGGACGAGTTGCTACATTTCTTTTTTGAAGCGTTTGCTCATCAACCTTTAACTTATATAAAAATTTATAGTCACCTTCTCTACGTACTTCACTAACCTGTCCGTTATTCCCTGCAATGCGGGTTTCTGATAGACTGCTTTGATAATTCGTAAGGGGGAATGTATAGGTTGAGTCGTTGTAAACCTGATAAAAACTAATGCTATCGGGTTTATTTACTTGCCAGGCTTTGAGGGTAGAGTCAATTTCCTTAGGACTAGGATTATGTAAAACTTCTTCCCCTATATAAATTAAGGTATCCAATCCATTGCGTTGTGTTGAGAAGAAACCTGCCCAACGATTGGCAATCCCATTTTCATCCGATACGAAAGTGAAATGGTTGGTATTGTATTGCATGGGGTATCGGGCAGAACCATATTTAATATTGGTTAAGCGGGTTATCTGTTTCGACTTTCCATCATTTAAGATATCCGTAAAGAATATGTTGAAAGGATAACGACTAGGTAATACAGTATCTGCTCCGCGAGCCACTCCTGAAGGGCGATTGGAAGCAAACACAATACCTACTTTATTTGGGAAAGCAACCAAAGCAGGATCAATATCATCATACACATCATCCGTAATTTGTGTGAGTCGTTGTTCCTCAATTTTATATGTATAAATATCGGTATGCCCGTTTTTAACAGCACTCAAAACCACATTATTGGCATCTAACAAAAATGAGGCATCCAAAATCTGATCAACACCTGTAATAGTTTGCTTATAGCGTTTGTACTTGGCAATATTATCATACACAAACATGTTAATCTTTCCCTTCTCCCAATAAATTACGAGCAGTCTACTTCCCTTACCATCCCATGCCAAAATAGGGTAGCTTGGGTTGATATCACCCTGATACGTTTTATTTCCAAGTTTCAATAAAGTGCGGGCATCGTAAAAATTTTCATGCAACTTAACAGCATACTGTCCATCATTGAACTCAACTACGGCATAGGTAGAACTTTTAGGATTAGGGTTAGCCTGAAAACGGAAATAATCTTTTTTGGAAATGTCTTCTGTAACCACAACGGTTCCCTTTGGTTGATTTCTACGACGAGTTATATCCTTGGCATAGCGTTCCTGTTCGAACTGCATAAAATCTTTCAACACTTCTTTGAACTTTTTTTTGCAAATCCGCAGACAGGCATTGTTTAGGTTTTTATAAATCCGAGCCAGGTACAGCAAATAGGTAACATTATCTTTCCTGTACTTTTCGGCAATATATCTCCAAAAGGCATGACCGGCTAAAACTGGTTGCTCAAAAGCGAACTGATAAAATGAATTGTACCTGCCACTTAGTAAAGCACTCTTTAAATCATCATCCAACAAGGTATTCCAGGGTTCACCTGCATAGGCAACATATCCATCAATCAGCCACTTGGGTAAATCCAACAGTGCCTGATTACTTGCAAACTCCCCTATATCTTCGCCGAATAATAAATTATCTGTCAAAATTTTAGCAATCCCTTCCCGAATCTGCCGACGTAAATTGGTATGATTTCCATCAAAATACACCACCAGTTTATTATTCACCAAACGGGTAATTCCTCCCGCACTTTGCCAGTCGGTACCCAGTCCGATATTACTGCTCTTATAATCATTGTAATTGTTATAAATAACAATGTTTGCCCTTCTTTGAAGGGAATACTCAACAAAACTTTCTATGCCCGGTAATTCTTCTTCCGCCACTTGAGCAGCAAACTTGCCCAATTCAACTCCACCCTGATTAACATAGGTATTAAAATTGGGAGACTGATAAAACTTCCAGGTGAATTTTTTATGTTGTACCCTATTTTTGCCAAATTCTACACCATTCACTTGCGCCATTGAAAAAAATGGAATACTCGCCAATACAAACCAACCTATACCCAACCATTTGAAACGCATATCCGAACTTTAGTATTTTAAAATTAATCAATTAACGCCAAAAGAAGCCAAAATTACCAATATGTTAACCCTTCAGGTATTCACTTTTAGCCCTATTCGCGAAAACACCTATATTTTGTTTAACGAACAACGCAAAGCTATTATAATTGACCCCGGTTGTTATTTTAGTGCGGAAGAAGAAATGTTAAAAAATTATATCCAGTCGGAAGGACTAAAACCTGAAAAATTGCTAAACACGCACTGCCACCTGGATCATGTATTTGGCAATCGCTGGGTTCATGAAACCTATGGTTTGGAACTACATATTCATGCAGGGGAACAAACTGTTTTGGAACGAGCACCTATTTCGGGAGACAATTGGGGACTCCCCTTTACAAACTATTCCGGCCCACTTCATTTTTTGAAAGAACAGGATGTCGTTTATCTAGGAAATGATCAATTACAAGTGATTGAAGCTCCCGGACACTCGCCTGCCAGCATTTGTTTTTATTGCGCACAACAGGAATTTTTAATTGCCGGTGATGTATTATTCAGAGAAAGTATTGGCAGAACTGATATTCCGGGTGCTAATCAGGAGCAACTGCTCACCAGCATTCGCGAAAAATTATGGCCGTTGCCGGATACAACAACCGTATATCCCGGTCATGGAGGTTCTACAACCATTGGACATGAAAAAGCACATAACCCATTTCTGTAATATTGAATCGGAAGCCCAAACTATTCTTCCATAGCATGGCGATAGGCCTGAATAAACAATGCTCCCAAATTTTGATGGGGAGGAACATAATCGCGAAAAGTTTCCAGCGATTTACCGGAAAAGCCGGCTGCAACCTGCTTCCATAATCCAGGCCAGTAAATGTCTTTACCCAAGCGCAATTGCTCACAAATTACATCAATTAACAGCTGATTGATTTGCCCGGTTCCTACTTGTTTAGAAGAAATAATTGCTGCATTCGGACAACTCTCCAGCACATCATGGAGGCGTTGATATCCTCCACAGCTTCCAACCAATACCAATTGCGAACTATACGGTAATTTCTCAATAGTGGATGGTAAACTGTAACTATGACCCCGATGAATAGATATTACAGGTTCAAGTCCTTTGTTTTGTAAATAAACAATCAAGCTATCTTGTGCATGCTCATCTAAATCTCTTACTTCATCAAGCGGAAGATTTGAATATATAATGATGGGTATACCCCGTGTAGAAGATACTTCTGTCCAAAATGGCTTCCTAATAATTTTCCAGTTAGGATTTGAAAATTTTTTTAGAAATGTTTGAAAAATATCTACACCCCCCTTATCTCCATAAAAAAACTGTTGAACAATAATCCGTCCGGTTGAATCTTTTAATAAAGAAACCGGCAACCGGTCAACGGGTTGAATACCCAGTTCCTTCAATAATCCTGGGTGCTGAAGGGTATCCATTGAATTGAAAATTTTTAAAAGTATATCATAGAGTACCGCCCCCTTTTTTTCATTTTTTCGGGAAAACTCTGCTGCCCGCTCCCCTACCTTTTGCAGCATCCAATCTTTAATTCGCTGATTATAAATACTCGAATACGTGTTGGCAACATCAACGGCATCATTCAGTTGCCGTGTTTGCTCTAAATGATCTGCAAAATCCAATACCAGCTTTCTTGCAGCTGCAGAATCCATTCTCCCCAAAAAATCATCCAATGTATTGTAGGCGGCACAAAGGCGAATAAATGTTCTATATTGATCGTACTGCACATTTTCCAAAAACGAATCTGCTTTTTTATCTTTCCACATTCGGAAAATGCGGGGATATATGCCCAAAACAAAACTGGAAGTATACATTTCTTCGCTGCCCGCAACCGCTACATAATATAATTCCGCAGCGCTTAGCTTGTTGATCATTTTAAATCGAATTGCCGGCTGATTAATCTCGTGCAACCCATTAATCACATTCAGATAATCCTCTACAGCCTTTTGTTGAATTTTTTTGTAAAGTGCCTCCATAGCCATAGCCGTATCTCCCTTTTGTAATCTCTTTACATAAGCCTGGCGGGTTGCTACGAGCATAGAAAAATAGGTGCCGGTTGTATCCTGGTGTGTAAAGGGAGCTATAGAGTCTATTGTTAAGCGACCATGATAAATTTCATCTAAAAATGGAAAAATCATTCTACCGGTGGGCAACTTGGTTAAATAGGATATTAATTTAACCAGAGGATGACTGTTTTGATGAATTCGCTTACCAAGGGCATCAGGAACAGAGGCATAGGTATACAGCATTTCCTGATCGCGGAAAGCCGATGTAACCAATAAGCTATCTGTATATCTGCATTGGGGTCTTTTACTTAAAAGCGGGAGCGTTTTTTGTGGAAACAATGTAACTTCTTTCAATAATACAATATCACTTGCCTCCGACTTACCGGTATTCTCTGCAAAAGCAGCATTTTGCAAAAATAATTTGCCTGCCTCAACAGAAAGCAGATTGAAATAAGTGGCATAGGATTTATTTTTCCATGTATCTTCCATGGCTGCACCAAAGCTCTTTAACAAAACCGGAAATTCGATAGACTGTATTTTATTTGACTGCAATAATAAACGATACCCCTCCAGTAAATCTCTCAAACCTCGCAGCCAACCATATTTAAGATTATCCGATAAATTATACTCGGTTTCTATTTTATACCGGATCAATTCTATTTGCTTATTAGTTTCCTGCTTATCCAATGGATCATTTTGTACCTCTTTTTTTGTTTGGAAGGCAGATTTACCTGTTTGGTGCAAAACATTAATTTTTTCATTTTCCAGCATAATCTGTTCATGATACAACTGGCGCATGGGGGGAATGGTAGGCCATTGACTGATTTGAGCCGACAATACCTTACAACACAGTATACTGCAAAACAACCCTATCAATTGAAAAAACCTCATCATACCTCAAAAATAGTATTAAAAGTTTCGCAATGGGGTAGCTGAGGGGGAATCGCTTAACAATAACATAATAATGGATAAAATAGAAATTGCCGACTATTCAAATTAATTTTGTGGAAACCCGCTGGCTGAATGGAAGAAAATGCCCTTACAATTCTGGTTGCAGATGATGAACCGGATATCCTGGAAATCATTTCATATAATTTAAAAAAAGAAGGTTATGAAGTATTTACTGCCTCCAATGGCAATGAAGCTTTAGAAAGCGCCCGCCTTCATCATCCCGATTTGATTATTTTAGACATTATGATGCCTAAAAAAACAGGTGTTGAAGTTTGTCAGATTTTACGTACTCAGCCGGAATTTCAAAAAACCCTCATTATTTTTCTTACTGCAGTTAGTGATGAAGCTGTTCAGATAAAAGGACTCGAATCCGGAGCCGATGACTATGTAACCAAACCGGTGAGCCCGAAAGTGCTGGTGAGCCGGGTAAATGCACTATTCCGGAGAATCATGCAGGTGCCGGAAGAAAACAAAAAAATAAAAATTGGCAACTTTTCGATAGATCCTGCAAGTTACCTGGTTACCATAGATGACAGAGAAGTAACCCTTGCCAAAAAAGAATTTGAATTACTGTACTTACTTGCTTCAAAACCGGGTAGGGTTTTGCTGAGAAATGAAATATTATCGCAGGTTTGGGGAAGTGAAGTGATTGTTGGCGACAGAACCATTGATGTTCATATTCGAAAAATCCGGCAAAAGCTGGATGCAGACTGCATTACTACTGTAAAGGGAGTTGGGTATAAGTTTGACTGGTAAAACGATGGTTAGGGGTTAATTTGCCCTACCTTTAAAGAAGGAACTTTACCTGTTATGTTTTCAACCAACCATTTATCTCCCCAACAACTATCAGCTTTTACTGCGCTGATTTTATCGGTTCCGATTGGACTCGGAAGCTGGTGGCTTTTACCCGGATGGAAATTGGCATTGGTAATTTTTATTCTGATTTTTATCGGGAGTTATTTATTAGTTAGAACGGTTTTGGAATCGTTCATTTACCGGAAAATAAAATTAATTTATAAAGTAATTTATCAAACCAAAGCAACCAAAAAAGAGGAAACTTATTACAAATACATTCTTCCTCAAAAAGGTATTGATGAAGTAAGAGAGGACGTAGAACAATGGGCCCATCAAAGAAAAGCTGAAATCGAAACCCTGAAAACCAATGAAACCTACAGGAAAGAGTTTCTCCAAAATCTGGCTCATGAATTTAAAACTCCCATTTTTGCCATTCAGGGATATGTAGATACTTTGTTACAAGGGGCTATGGATAATCCCGAAACCCGCAAAAAATTTCTGGAAAATACTTCCCGAAATGTTGAAAGAATGGTGCACCTGCTGGAAGATTTAGACGAAATATCCCGGTTAGAAAGTGGAGAACAGCCATTGTATCCCACTCAATTTGTGATTCAAGATTTGATAAAAGATGCATTTGAGGCACTTTACATCAAAACAACGGCAAAAAACATACGATGTAGTATTAAAAAGGGTTGCGAATCTCCGGTTATGGTGTATGCCGACAGAGAAAAGATATTACAGGTAATTGTAAATCTACTGGATAATGCCAATAAATATGGTAAACAGGATGGCACCATTGTAGCGAGTATATATCCAATGGATGAAGGACATGTGCTGATTGAATTTAGTGATGATGGCATAGGCATTGCAGAAGAACATCTTCCCCGCATATTTGAACGTTTTTACAGAACCGATCAAGGGAGAAGCCGGGATGTTGGGGGTACCGGACTAGGTTTGGCTATTTGCAAACACATCATAGAAGCTCATGGTAAAACCATCCATGTAAGAAGTAAAAAAGATGTGGGTACAACCATTGGCTTTATTTTGGACAGTCATAAAACTAACAACCATTAACTTTCTGTATATTAAAGAAGCCTATCGATGTATATATTAAACAATTATTAATTTTACAGTTCATTTACGCTCAAGCTTAGTTAACCCTACTTTTACAAAAAATTGCCCCTATGCGACTCAACAATTTTGGAAACCTATTCATGCCCAAAAACAAAGTATTTTATGAACTTTTTGAAGGGGTAGCAGAAAAAGTACTTGAAATGGCGTTGAAATTGAAAGAAATGGTGAGTGAACCTGATAAAAATAAAAGAGCAGCTATACTGGCACAAATTGAAGATTTGGAGCATAAAAATGATGAAAATACCCATCGAATTTTTACTGAATTGGGAAGAAATTTTATTACCCCGTTCGATAGAGAGGATATTCACTATCTCGCAACCTCACTAGATGACATTTGTGATTATATATATGCTTCTGCCAAAAAAATCAACTTTTATAATGTAAACCCTAACGATACCGGCATTCAAAAAATGGCTGAACTGATTTTAAGTGGTTCGCATGAAATTCGGAAAGCAGTAATGGGTTTGAGGGATATGAAAAATCTGCGGGAAATGACAGAAGCCATGGTAAAGGTTAACAGCATAGAAAATCAGGCGGATGATGTTTTTGACATGAGTATTGAAATGTTGTTTCAGCAGGAGAATGATTTTAAGGAAGTGATTAAAAAGAGAGAAATCTATCAGGTAATGGAAATTGCCACCGATAAATGTGAGGATGCTGCCAATGTGATTGAATCCATCATCATCAAATACGCTTAATTCGGATTTACGATTTCCATTTCGGCTGTTTTTGTAAAAACCCCTCTATGCTCACGTTACTGATTATTATCATTGTTCTGGCATTTATCTTTGATTATATCAATGGCTTTCATGATGCAGCCAATGCAATCGCAACCATCGTTTCCACCAAAGTGTTAACTCCTTTTCAGGCAGTTGTATGGGCAGCGATTTTCAACTTCGCTGCTTTTTTCATGGCTAAGTATGTTTTTAAAGAATTTGGCATTGGAAATACGGTTGCCAAATGGGTGAATCCCGAATTCATTACCCTGCAAGTAATTTTAGCAGGTATCATTGCAGCAATTATCTGGAACCTGATTACCTGGTGGTTTGGCATTCCATCCAGTTCTTCCCATACACTTATGGGAGGATTTGTAGGTGCTGCCCTTACGAATGCCCATGGATTTAGTGCAGGTGGCGTAGATGTAATCAATTATGTAAAAGTAATTCCCACTTTCCTTTTCATTTTCATTGCCCCATTTATCGGGATGATTATTGCATTTTTCATTACGATATTAATCGTGCATATCTGTAAAGGATCCAATCCCTATAAAGCCGAGAATTGGTTCAAACGATTGCAGCTGGTTTCCAGTGCGGCATTTAGTATCGGACATGGGGGCAATGATGCCCAGAAAGTGATGGGAATTATTGGGGCAGCTACTATATTTTATGAAAAAAGCAAGGGAGTTCATATGGACTTTAATCAGTTTGTAGAAGCGTATCCCTGGGTGCCGTTCACTAGCTTTTTATGCATTGGTTTGGGAACGATGAGTGGGGGTTGGAAGATTGTAAAAACCATGGGAACCCGCATTACCAAAGTATCCCCGCTGGAAGGTGTTGCTGCTGAAACAGCCGGAGCGATTACTTTATTTATGACCGAACATTTTAAAATTCCTGTTTCAACTACGCATACCATCACCGGTTCTATCATTGGAGTTGGGGCTACCAAACGGTTAAGTGCTGTTAGATGGGGAGTTACAGTAAACCTACTATGGGCCTGGATATTAACAATCCCTATTTCTGCATTGCTGGCAGGTATTATTTTTTATGTTCTCAAAATATTTATCTAATTGGTTTAGTTTTTCAGAGTTTTTCGAATCATTGATTCGGACTATCTTGCAGCTACAACAATAGTTATGGCTAAGATATTAGTTACTGGTGGATGCGGTTATATTGGCTCCCATACCCTAGTTGATTTAATTGAAAATGGATATGAAGTAATTTCAATTGATGATTTATCCCGTTCCTCTGCCTATTCATTAACCGGTATTGAAAAAATTACCGGTAAGCGGGTAAAAAATTATAAAGTAGACCTGAAAAATTTTGATGAAACACGGGCAGTGTTTCAAGAGAATGAAGCGATTGAAGGAATTATCCATTTTGCTGCATACAAGGCTGTGGGCGAATCGGTGGAAGAGCCCCTCCTATATTACGAAAACAACTTGTTCTCGTTGATTAACTTATTAAAATGCGCCACAGAATTCAATGTACCGCATTTTGTTTTCTCCTCATCTTGCACGGTGTATGGTAGTCCTGCCCAAATACCTGTAACCGAAACTACCCCTATACAAACAGCCGAATCGCCATATGGGGCCACGAAGCAGATGGGGGAAACGATGGTGAGGGATGTATTCAATCAAGCAAATGGCGCTGCGATTTTATTGCGCTATTTTAATCCGGTAGGTGCGCATCCATCGGCGCTAATTGGAGAAACACCCATTGGTAAACCTCAAAATCTGGTTCCGGCAATTACTCAAACTGCCATTGGCAAATTACCTTCCATGAAAGTGTTTGGCAACGATTATCCCACCCGTGATGGTAGTTGTATCCGTGATTACATTCATGTGTGTGATATTGCGCATGCCCATACACTGGCATTACAATACCTGCAGGCAAATAAAAACACGCAACCCTGTGAAGTATTTAATTTAGGAACCGGCAATGGCATAACGGTACTGGAAGCCATTCGCATGTTTGAAGCCGTTAGTGGCCAAGCATTATCTTATACCATTGGTGATCGCCGCCCCGGTGATGTAATGGCGATTTATGCCAATAATGAAAAAGCTGTGCAGCAATTGGGATGGACTATTCGCTACGATTTACAGGAAATGATGCGTACTGCCTGGAACTGGGAATTAGCAATAAAAGAAACCGAGGAAAAAGTAAAAAACAACTAAAGCTACTGCGTAAGCATTTTCTCTGCATTCTCTGCAACCTGCAGCGCTTCGATAAATTCATCAATATCCCCGTTAATTACTGCATCGAGATTATAGGATGTTAGTCCGATTCTATGATCGGTAACCCTGCCCTGTGGCCAGTTATAGGTTCTGATTTTTGCACTTCTGTCGCCGGTACTTACGAGGGTTTTTCTTCTGCGCGCAATTTCGTCTTCCTGCTTACGAACCTGTTCTTCATACAATTTGGTACGCAACATCGTCATGGCTTTTTCGCGGTTACCGAGCTGAGAACGTTCGGTTTGGCAAACCACTACCACCCCAGTGGGAATATGGGTAAGAAACACTTTGGTTTCTACTTTATTTACGTTTTGTCCGCCAGCACCGCCACTGCGGGCAGTCTCCATTTTCACATCACTTTCTTTTAATTCGAAATCTACCTCTTCTGCCTCTGGCATTACTGCAACGGTTGCAGCGGAAGTATGTACGCGCCCCTGGGTTTCTGTATCGGGTACCCGTTGCACACGATGAACGCCACTTTCAAATTTTAGTGTACCATATACATCTTCCCCGGTAACTTCAACTACCACCTCTTTGTAACCTCCAACGGTTCCCTCACTTTCGCTCACAATTTGGGTTTTCCATCCTTTTTTCGAACAGTAGCGCAGGTACATCCCCAACAGGTCGCCGGCAAATAAACTGGCTTCATCGCCACCGGTACCGGCACGAATTTCGAGGATGGCATTTTTATCGTCTTGCGGGTCTTTGGGTATGAGTAATTGGGTAAGCAGTTTTTCGAGTACTTCCTTTTTTTCCTCCAGGCCGGGCAGTTCCATTTTGGCGAGCTCCTTCATATCTTCATCGGAAGAGTGCTGGGCTTCTTTGGCAAATTCGTAATCCGCCAACACTTTTTTATAGGCCTCGTAGGGCTGCATAATTTTTTCAAGAGAACGGTATTCCTTGCTATATGCCCCGAATTCTTTTTGGTTGTTGATGATTTCCGGATTGGTTAAAGCAATGCCCACCTGATCGAATCTGGCTTTAATGGCATCTAATTTATTCAGCATATTCCGGCAATTTCGGGTGCAAAGGTACGATTTTGTGGGGAGAATGAAGTTGAGAAATTAGAATGCCTAGTCTTTATTTAAATTCCCTTCCTTCCTCGCATAGTCATACGCCTAATGGCGAAGGCGACTATGCGCTTCGGAGTACAAATCAACTTCAGTAAAATAAAAGTATTGCTTCACCTAACACTCAAGGAAACATCTGCTATTTCTATTTATGAATCAACTTCATAGATACATATTTTCCTTGTATAAAAATATCCGGCTGAATTAGGGAAATTATTCCTCCGAAACGCATAGTCCCTCTCCGCCCAGGCGGATCAGAAGACAATTCGGAGAAGGAAAAAGAAAAGAATCAGCAGTAATTGATTCAAGATTTATTACCTGCCTTAATATTAATAGCTGTTCCAAAATCAAAAAAAAGACCTGAATATTTATATGGTAGCCATTTTACACTCTTAGGCCGAATTATGGTGTCGTTAACTATAAAATTAAAAGCAGGATCTCCGAATTTTATTCTATTCCAACTTACTTTTCCATCTTTTTGTATCCCCGCAATATTTAACTGGATATTACGTCCTAATGTTGTTTGGAAACCCGAGTTAGCAAAAATTATAAAATTATTTGCAATCCTTTGATAAACTCCAATTCTTGGAACGAAAACCCAGCTTTTATCAATTATATGAAATCCAATATCATAATCGTATAATTTATTTCCATTCACGAGCAAATACATTTTTTTTCTAGGGCCTGCCGAAGTGATACCGAAACCTCCTAATATCCTAGACAAAGATGTGCCAAAAGATATACTTAAATCACTCGAAATTGAATGGAAGTAGTCAACCCCAAAATCAAATTGGATACCATAGGCATTTCCATTTTTTGCCTGATTTGGTAAAAAAGAATTTAAATGTGGTTTTAAATTAAACCCTGCCCTCAATTGATTGTTTATGAAGTAGCCCAAACCTAGCATAAATACATTACCAAAATACTTTTTCTTCAAAGAATAGTTAGCTGTGATTTCATCAATCGGAAGTTTTGAAATTAAATTTCCATCACGATAATTAAAGTGCAATTTTGCATTAGATTTATTAATGGGCATCAGACTGAATGCCAAATTAATTTGTACCTGGCCCTTTTGATACATATTTTCATTTTGAGCGTATATATTTTTTAATTGTAATAATACAATTAATAAATATCGTATTTTCATAGGGGAAGAATTTTATTACCCGAATCCATCTCGAAAAATTATAAATTACAATATTTCTTCATTTTCATTTATCACCTCATATCCTATTTTTTGGCAAAGAATCTTCTTATAATGAAATAGCTAATCTAAATTGAGTGGAAAGACCATCAAAAGTAAAGGGGAGGTTACTGAAATTATTATTTGTGATTCGTTGTCCATTGACTTTCAAAAATAAATCAGCATCATCATATGATTTCTTATTCCATAATACTTTTGCATTTTCATCAATACCTGCAAAATTTAGTTGACTCGCTCTTGAATAATTAAATTGATATGCGAGATTTATGTAACTGAATAATCCTTTCATTATTCTATATTTCACTCCAAATTGTAGTTTTGCTGCCCATGAGTTATCAATGATATGAAAACCAATATCTTGATCATATAGTTTATTTTGGTTGACATAGAGATAAGGCTTAGCAGATGGACCGCCAGAAGTAATGCCATATCCTCCTAAAATTCTGCAAATTCCTATCCCAGATGTCAAAAATATATTTTGGCCGATCATTTTTTCATAATTTCCATTCACTTCAATTTGAGCACCATAAACCTTGCCATCTTTTCCTTTATTGGAAAGAAATGAATTTAGATGTGGCATTGCATGAAACGAGATAAATATATTTTCTGAAAAATAGTACGAAATTCCAAATCCGATTGATGTATTAAAAATTTGCTTTTGTAAATTATATGTTGACTTAATTGTATCAATTGGAATAATGGAAGGTGCTTTCCCATCAAAATACTGAAAGTCAATAGTAGCGTTTTTCACATTTACAGGAAGTTGATTAATTGAGAAAGATATCTCTACTCGTCTCTTTTGACCTTTTTTAATTTCTAATTTTTGACCAAATGTTAGTACAGATGGAATAAAAAGAAACAAAAACAGAAATTTTTTTATCAAACTAATAAGTTTTAATTTATATGATACCATTATTAGAGAAAAAACAAATTGATGTTCAATATAATCTATTGTGACATTTTAATATAGCTCTTATCTCTTCCCTAATTATCATTATTTTTTATCCAATCTGAAACTGTTCCTATCATTTCAAATGCTATAGTGTCATTATCATTTAAATTCAAAACAGTAATAATATAAGTGTCAATTTTATTAATATAAAAAACCTTCGTGTGAATCCCAAATAAGTCGCCGGCGTGTCCAAAAAACTCTGGATTATCACACATAAATACTCCAAGTCCATATTTTTCACCCGGAAGTCCTGTATAAGATGAAGAAACAGGATTGTTATTCATTTTTAAAATACTTTGACTTGTAATTAATTTGCCTTGAATCAGTGCCTGCATAAAAGTTTGCAAATCACTTAGTGAACTTACCAAATCACCAGTTCCAATAGCCCAATTACAATTAAATGTGGCAAAATTATCAGCTTCCTTGGCTGGGGGTGTTAATGTAAAATAAGGAGTAATAAATGGGGCTTGCATAAACTCATCATTTGGAAAATATGTGTTTGACAACTTCAAATAATCTATTATTCTCTCCTTAATAAATGTTCGATAATCTTTTCCAGATACTTTTTCTATAATAATACTTAATAAATTATAACCAGTATTACTATAATTCCATGAGCCAAAACTTCCTGCTGGAGAATATTTAAGACCAATTTCAATGACTTGTTGACGAGTAGGTGCTGAATTTTTATTCGGAAATAAATTAATAAAGTCTGTTTTTCCAGTATACTCACCCAAAGACGATGTATGATTTAATAAATTTCGAATTGTTATATTATCTGCATTCGGTATTTTGTTTTTAATAGTTAAGAACATAGATGTGCTTAAATGAATACTTATGGGATCTGTAAGACTTAGTTTTTTTTCTTCTTCCAGTAATAGTATAGCTGCTGCAGTAAACATTTTAGTTACACTAGCTACCCGAAATCTATGTTGAACAGTTGCATTTTCTGACGAGCCAATATTTGCTTTTCCTATTGCTCCTGACCAACTCCAATTCTTGGAAGGCCTTGCTACAGATAACATTAGTGCTGGTGATTGAGTATTTAACTTTGCATCCGACAATATTTTTTGAAATTCCTGCTCTCTTATTTCACTAATGGTGGGAGAATTATCTTTCTTATTGCAGGAAGAGATAATAACTATAACTAGTAAAGTGGATATTAGTCTATATTTCTCGAAAATGGATACTATCAATTTCATGATATAATATAATTTAATACAAAACTATATCATGAAAAAAGTTCAAAATTGTAAAAATCAGACATTGGAATATTTTTTTGAAACAGAGATGGTTTTAGTTTTGTAAATTCATAAAATTCCTTAATGAAATGAGATTGATCGGAATAACCAAGTTCGTAAGTTAAGCCACTAAGATTAAACTCCTTTTTTTCTTTCATTAAACGAATCATTGTTACTAATTTATGAAGACGTAAATACTTTTTAGGGCTAATACCAATATATTGATTAAATAATCGTTGAATTGTTTTTGTTGAAACATGGTACTTAGTGGCAAGTGAAAAAACTGAATGGTCGTCGCTGGAGATATCTAATTCTTCAATTAATGTCTGAATAAGTGTTGGAACCTCCCTTATGATTTTACTTAGTAAATAATTGTCCAAAAACTCTACTTTTTCCAATGGCTCATCCTTTTGAAGCAATAATTCCACTACTCCACTTAATTCTTCTCCAAATAACACTTCCAGATTAATAATGCGTGAAGATATTGCACTTATATTATTTTGTAAAAATGGGTATAGCCCATATGGCTTAAGTTTAATACCAAGAATATCAATGCATCCCTTTTTTAATTTCAAATAGTGCGTTTCAGTACAAGTAGCTGATAACAGTTTTCTTGGTAAAATATTTTGGCCTTCAACAAAATCGCTTCCAAAATTAAATACGATAATAGAACTGCCATCAGGAAAAAATTGCAACTCCCGATTTTTATAATCCGAATAATCCCCTCTCACGAAGAAGTAATATTCAATTAATTTATTATTAGAACAATACTTATTTAGGAACATATTTCTATAAGTTTTATAAGCTAATAATAATGCTACCATCACCTAGTAGCAAGTACTTTGAAGCTTCATTGTAATAAAGATTCTACTAAAATAGATTTTTCACAATTGCTTTTCGCAAAATTAAATAATAAATAACTTAATACTAATGGACTTCCTTGTACTAATCATCATTGATTTATTTTAATATGATTTCCTTCCTCGCATAGTCTTACGCCCAATGGCGTAGGCGACTATGCGCTTCGGAGTACAAATCAACTTCAGTAAAATATAAGTATTGCTTCACCTAACACTCAAGTAAACATCTGCTATTTTCCTTCCTCGCATAGTCATACGCCTAATGGCGTAGGCGACTATGCGCTTCGGAGTACAAATCAACTTCAGTAAAATAAAAGTATTGGTTTACCTTACACTCAAGTAAAGATCTGCTATTTCCATTTATGAATCAACTTCATAGTTACATATTTTCCTTGTATAAAAATATCTCGCTGAATTAGGGAAATTATTCCTCCGAAACGCATAGTCTCCTCTCCGCCCAGGCGGATCGGAAGACTATGCGGAGAAGGAAATATACTTAATTTAATGAATCATCACTGCAAATTGCATTGTTTAGCAGTTGCGAAGACCATATAGGAATTAAAATAACATGGAATCTCATATTAATTTTCAACTACCGCAAGATTCATAAATTCATCTAATTGATAAACTTTCAAACTCAACCTATTGACGTTTTCATCGGAGTTAAGCGAGTAAATGGAGTTAATATTACAGATAAACTCTCCAATATTTAAATTGAAGAAAATCACATAATCTTTAAAACTAAAAAAGGAATTTTTTTTCCTCGTAACCAATGAAATACAATTAGGCGGATTATATTGAATATATGAATTTTCATTTATAATTTCAGCATCATACAATTTTTTATACAAGGAATCTTGTTGGTTTGCTTTTACAGTCAGGCGAATGAGGGTGTCGCTTTTGAAAGACCTAAATTTATTAGGGTTTAGATAATCTTGAAGCATTTGGGCATTTTTTTTATAAATGCCTAAAGAAGGCTTTTGATAAAAATAAATAATTGTAAATGTAGTCAATAGCAAAAACGATATGCTAAAAATTCGTTTTGGCATAGTATTTTTTTAATCAGTAATATTTCTGATTCGTTTATGCGGAAGAAAAATCTGTACTATGTTGCACATCAGGATAAGTCAATTCCAATAAATGCCCATTGTAACTACCTACTCAAATTTACAATAAATCTGTATAAGTAACAACAGGGAATAGCCCGCTGTATAATTATATCCTATTGAATTAAGTAAAATAAGTTTTCGAACAGCGCAATTATTGTTGCAAATTATTCAGGATGAATAGTTTGCTATTCTTTAATTTTATTTTTCATATAAATTAAAAACATATAAAACAAAATTATCTAACATTGTGTCATGAGGTTTTAATTCAAAGTTGAATTCACGTTTCGGAAAAGTGATTTTGGTTTCTTCGTCAAATCTTGAATTAAAAACACCTTTTATCATTAGTACTTTTAACTTTCTTTTTTCTTCAAGTTTCTTGGACAGAGAAAAAGGTAGATCCTTACATTGTTCTGAATAATAATAAATTACTGTATCAGGAAAGTTTTTGCCCGGTTTTTGAATTGAATTGTATTTTTCAATCAAGTGAAAATTATCAACCATAGTATAAACTTCACCTTTTTGATATCCGCTATCGAAAAATAGATCTACATTACCAAAAGCGTTTTTATTAATAATGGAATCAACTGCTAATTTTTCTATTAAATCGGGTTTAGCAGGAACGTGTTGATATCCATACTTGCTTCCATTTTTAAAAATAAAATACGTATACTTTACTTCAATTTTTTCTATTTTATCATTTTGTTGCTCAATATAGGTGTATGGAAATTTATACAAAATAAAATTGTTATTATAAAATATTGAAAAACTATCCAAAATAAATTGAATATTATATTCTTCTGGATTTTCTTTAGACTCTAAAAAGGGTAATTTAAAATAAACATCAACGTGCTTTATAATTGATGACTGACCCCGATTTTCGGAAATAAACAAGAATAAAAAAACAGAAATTGATATTATTGTTTTAAGTAGCACCTTTTTAATTTTAGCTTAAAAAAATTTAATTGGTACACAATTTCTTTAAATAAAAAATTTGTGAGAAATTTTTAGATAAATTTTATAATTTAATACTTTTAACAAATTTATCAGAATGATAGAAATACATTTTTAATAAAGTTCAGACAAATATTAAATTTTAGAATTTCTATCTAAAATTTACACAATTCAACCGATTAATAAATTAATTTAATAGTCTTTTGCAATTTGAATAAAAAATAGTTTTTTAATATATTTATAGTGCTTTCAAAAAGGATATGCATTAAATTTAAGGGTTTTCGAATAGTTTTCGGGATGATGTACCGGAATAGGTCCAGCCTCATAAGTATAATCTATGCGAAAGTCTAGCACCATTGTACCTGATTTTTTGTCAGGAGAAATAAAAGTATTTATCTTTTTCATAACTAAATCTGTTTGAAGACCAATTTGAATTCCTACTTTGTTTTCTGATAAGTGCTCAATTGATTGTATCTCCCATACTCCTTTCGACTTATTAAAAGCACTAGTTACTTTGTCTTCAGAATCATATCGCCAATATCCAAATGGAAAACCTCCCTCAATAAATTTTTGTATGTAATTAAATTGTACTCTGTCTTTAGTTATATCAATTATTTCTATCGAAATTATATCTACATCAGTATTTACTGAATTAAGAATTGTGTTCAACATATCTTGATAACTACCTTGATAACTACTACCCCCTCCATCACCAACTTGAACATCTTCATAAACTCCAATCAATCCATTCGCCAAACCAGGTTTTCTTCCAGCATTATCCGGTGTAATTATAATTTGATAACTACATTGAGAATTCACGACTGCTACACTACCATCTTCATAAACCGCAGAAATCAACCAACAGAGTGATGTTACATATGTTCCATTTGATTTTATATTCTCCATTGATGAATTTTTAGGAATTCTTGCAGCCGCTACACTTTTATCTAAAGCACCAAAAATTCCTGTCAAACTTTCCTTACAAAATATTCTACTATCAGCACTTGCCTTTGGTAATTGAGTTTGCTCTGTATTTCTATCTATAAACTTAAATATAACATGTTTTCTGGAATCCTGATAGGCAAAAATTATTAGTTGAACACGACTTCCCGTATCTACCACCGGAATAAATAATGACTTTAACCCATTGGCATTACTTATGGGCAAAGCCAAGTCCCATTGAGGGTACCCGTATTTTCCTATTATTTTGTTAGAAAAATGAGCGGTGCTATCTCCCTTTTTACAAAAATTAATAATTGTATCTACCAAATCCTTTTCATTAGCACTTGGTGAAACTTTTCCTCTGTAAAAAAAAGCATTCTCATTTTTTAAAATTGTTTGATTGGGACTAATCTCGGCTTGTTTTTTACAGGATACTAATGAAATAAAGGTAATTATCAACCATATTTTTTGACAACTGAATGATTTTATTGAATTCATAATTAAACTTTTAGTGTTGAAGGTTTACGATTCAAAATAATGATAAGTTTCAGCTTTCAACAACAAGCTATAACTTGTTTTTTTCAATTAGCTCCTCATTATGTATGTCAAGCATAAACAATATAGAAACATTCATTGCTTCTGCAATTTTATAAAGTGTAGCTACAGATGCCTTGAATGCCTTTCGTTCAATTTGACCATAGGCAGATGGACTAATATCACAGCGATAAGCAATGTCGGCCTGGGTATACCCTAACGCTTCACGAATTTTTTTGATGCGCAACGATAACTGTAAACAATTTTCAAAAAAAGTATTTAGACTAGTTTTTTCCATAACACATAACTTATTATGAAACTCTACTATGCATCTAAACTTAATTAGACTTCCGACTGGATGATAATAAAAATCATTTAGATGGTAATGCGATATTATTAAATATGTAATGTATATAAGTACAGGAAAAACCCTGTTTTTTTAAAATACTGAGAAAATTTATTTTTCTTCCCCACATAATCTTCCTCTCCGCCCAGGCGGATCGGAAGACTATTCGGAGAAGGAAGTGATAAATGTGAACCGAATAGTTCGCCCATGGAGAAGACTACGTGGGAAAGAAAAAAACAGTATTTTCAATAATAAATTCTTCCCATGCTACTCAACCGATTGTTCCTTAGTTTTATTATGCATTGTGTTATTGTTGTTTCTTATGCTCAAACCGCCGACATCATTCTCCAAAATGGCCGCATACTCGATGGCAGCGGAAATACCTGGTATAAAAGCAATATTGCCATTAGCAATGGTAAAATTATTGCTATCGGTAAACTAAGTGGATGGTCTGCAACCCGAACCATTGACGTGCAAAACCAAATCATCGCACCCGGTTTTATTGATGTGCATACACATATCGAAGGTGATGAGAAAAAAAATCCCCTTGCCGAAAACTTTATTTTGGATGGAGTTACTACTGTGGTTACGGGTAATTGCGGACTCGGACAAACCAATATTGGCAAGTACTTTGCGATGATAGACAGTTTACACACCAGCATCAATGTGGCATCCCTTATCGGACACAATGATGTGCGCAAAGCAGCCATGGGAACAGCCAATCGCTTACCCTCAGCTGAGGAAATGCTTCGAATGGAACAAATAGTGGAAGAAGCGATGCAAAATGGTGCAGTAGGTTTCTCAACCGGACTCATCTATATACCTGGCACCTATTCGAAAACTGAGGAAGTAATTCGGCTCGCAGCAGTGGCTGCAAAATACAATGGCGTTTATGCCAGTCATATCCGAAGCGAAGGCGATAGTGTTGTGCCTGCTATTCGCGAAGCCATCAACATTGGAAAAGCCGCCGGTATTCCCGTAGAAATTTCACATTTTAAAGTGAGCGGACAACAAAACTGGGGGCGCAGTTCCGAAACCATCGCATTGGTTGATGCCGCCCGTGCAGCAGGAATGGATGTAACCATCGATCAATATCCGTATACTGCCAGCAGCACTTCCCTTAGCACCTTATTGCCCGACTGGGTATTGGCAGATGGAAATGATTCTATCAAAGCACGCCTCAACCGGCCGGAAGTAAAAGAACGGGTAATTCAACACATGATTACCAATTTGAAAAAGCGCTCCCTGAAACATTTTAGTTATACAGTAGTAGCTTTTTACAAGGCAGACACTACTTATAATGGAAAAAGTATAGAAGCCATCAATCTACTCAATGGTAACCCCCATAAAGTGCAGGCGGAAGCCGAAACCATCATTAGCATGATGTTGCAGGGTGGCGCCAGTATGGTATTCCATGGCATGAGCGAAAAAGATGTTTCCAATATTATGAAAGTTCCCTACAACATGATTGCAAGCGATGCAGGTATTCGGGTACTGGGAGCCGGTGTTCCTCATCCACGTGGCTATGGTACCAATGCGCGGGTTTTGGGAAAATATGTTAGAGAAAAAAATATCATTACACTGGAAGAAGCGATTCGCAGAATGACTTCCCTGCCGGCACGTAAATTTAATATCGAAAACAGGGGTATCATTCGGGAAGGAGCTATTGCAGATATCGTTGTGTTTGATGAAAATACCGTAAACGACCTGGCCACTTTCGATCAACCCCATCAACTGAGTACCGGATTTTCGTATGTGCTGGTAAACGGACAAGTAACCGTAGATCAGGGAAAACATATCGGAACAAGAGCAGGGAAAGTTATTCGCTGGACGGGCGGTAAGTAAAATTCGCCATTAGTTATTGAATCTTAAACTCTATCCGGGATAATGCAGGCAGGTTCCTGTAGCGGGCACCGAAATATAATTATCTTAGCGTGCTTTTTTTACCGGAATAACAACCCACATGAATACGCAAACTACCGCTCCCTGCTCCCTTTGCCAACATACTGCCCAATTAAGAGCTGCAAATTTTGTGGGCTATAAAGTAGATATGGAGTTTAGCATATATCATTGCGATTATTGCCATACTGCATTTCCCTTACCCCTGGTAAATACAGATGCGATATATGATTTTATATATAAAAACGGCGAAAAAGTGCCGGCGTATGATCGGTACTGGCATTACTTTAAACAGGTAAAACATCAGTCCAACCCCCTTGCCTACCTCGCTGCAAAAGAAGATGCCTATTGGGGAATCCGGGAAGCCCTTCTACAGATTACTATCAACAATCCGAACCCCAAAATATTAGAAGTAGGCTGTGGATTAGGATATCTTACCTATTCCCTTAAAACAGCGGGCTATGATGTACAGGGGTTAGATATCTCCCATGAAGCAATTCAAAATGCCCGGCAACATTTTGGCGACTTTTATATTTGCGATAACCTGTTTGATTATGTGCATACACATTCTGCAACCTACGATATAATTATACTAACAGAAGTAATTGAACATGTTAACGAACCCATTGCATTTATCAAAACCATTGCCGACTTACTCAAAAAAGGAGGCAAAGCCATCATCACCACCCCCAACCGGAGTCTGATTCCCGATGACATCGTATGGGATACCGAACTACCTCCTGTTCATCAGTGGTGGTTCAGTGAAAATTCGATGCAGTATATAGCGAATCAGTTGCAGTTAGACTTACATTTTGTTTCCTTTCGTAATTTTTATCATCAGCATCCAAAAGAATACATTGTAAAAAGGGGAAAGAAAAAATCATTCCGGATACCGGTTATCGATGAGCATTGGCAATTTTATTCCCATGTAGTAAAACCAACTACTCCCGACAATACAATAACCGTAGAAGATGTAGCTAATATTGAAAACGACTCATTTAAAAAGCAGTTGAAAAGAACCCTGCTCAAATTGAAATCACTGGTAAAACCCTCCACCATCATTTGCGGTGAGCGAGGTAATACATTATGTGCAGTTTTCGAAAAGAATGCCTGAATAGTTCCCCTCTATTGAATTTGCAGGAATACCCGTAAATTACAGCAATAAAATCTACACACTTGCAATACAGTAAAAAGCTGCTTGTTTGTTATTGTCTGCTCCTACCATTTTTTGCAATAGCCCAGCAAAAAGCCCAGGTAGATGCAGTACTAGCACCCTATATCGAAAACCAAACTTTTAGTGGCGTGGTGCTGCTGGCAACCGATGGAAAAATAACGTATAGTCGTGCAGCTGGTTTTCGTGATATCGCCAACCAAAAGCCCATTAAAAAAAACGACCTATTCGAGTTGGCATCTGTTAGTAAGCAGTTCACTTCCATGGTGATATTGATGTTGTATGAAAAAGGATTGTTACAGTTAGATGATCTGGTAGAAAAATATCTGTCCATTCCTTATAAAAACATTACTATTCGGCATTTGCTTACACATACATCCGGGTTACCCGATTATCAGGCAATTATGGATGAACATTGGGATAAATCGAAAGTAGCCGACAATGATGATATATTGGAATATCTCCATAAGTATGCACCCCCAACGCGTTTTGCTCCCGGAACACAATATGAATACAGCAATACAGGATATGTGCTATTAGCCAGTATTGCCGAAAAAGCATCCGGCAGAGGTTTTACGGAAATTTGCCGGCAGGATATTTTTCAAAAACTGGGAATGGAGCATACCGATTTGCGCACTCCTGCAGAAAGATCGGCAATTGAAAATTTTGCGAAAGGATATATACCCGATTCTGCAGCCGGCAGGTTAGTTGCAGCCGATTCTTTTCCATCTTCCAACTACACCATTTGGCTCGGGCATCGAGAGGGGCCGGGCCGAATCAGTTCAACTGCACAGGATTTGTTGAAATGGGATCAGGCACTTACTAATAATTTGCTGATACAAAATGCAACCTTACAACTGGCATATACACCCATGGAGTTGGCAGATGGCAAACTTTCGTTTTATGGTTTTGGATGGGATATTCTGGATAATTCACCCAATCATAAAGTTGTAGGCCATAATGGCGATAACCCCGGTTATAAAACACAAATCATTCGTTCGCTTTTCAATAATAAAACGCTGATTGTGCTCAGCAATAGTGCTCCACTAGAGTTTACAGCGTTGATACGTGATTTAAAAAATTTGATTACTCAATAAGTAGGTTATGATACAAAAACTAATTCCATTGCTATTACTGCCTTCATTTGTATTTTCTCAAAATGCAGATCGTATTCATCGAAAAGCTATCGTAGTAGACTCCCACAATGATATTCTTACTGCGAGTATAGAAAAAAAAGTGAGTATGGATGATAACTTAAAAGGAAAAACACACTCCGATTTACAAAGATGGAAAGAGGGTGGATTAGATGTACAGTTATTCTCGGTATGGTGCGATGGGGAAAAACCTGAACCTTATCAGTTCGCCAATCGTGAAATGGATATACTGGATGCCATTGTGCAAAAAAATCCCGACAAAATATTCCTTACTAAAAATACCCGCGAAATCCAGCAGGCCGTAAAAGCCGGAAAAATAGCTGCGATGTTTGGGGTAGAAGGCGGACATATGATTGAAAATAGCTTAGACAAACTCAATCATCTTTTTGAGAGGGGTGCCCGCTACATGACGCTCACCTGGAACAATTCAACTTCCTGGGCTACCTCCGCCTGGGATGAAACATCCAAGAAAGATAGTTTATCGAAAACCCATAAAGGACTTACCGATTTTGGCAAACAGGTAGTGCAAAGAATGAATGAATTGGGTATGATGGTAGATCTTTCTCATGTGGGAGAGCAAACTTTTTGGGATGCGATATCCATTACTACCAAACCGGTGATCGTTTCACATAGCAATGCCTGGACGCTGTGTCCGGTACCCCGCAACTTGAAAGATGAACAGATAAAGGAAGTAGGAAAAAATGGGGGCGTGATTTCTTTGAACTTTTTTTCCGGATTTATAGATACCGGCTATCGCCGCAAGGAAGCCCAATTTGAAAAAGCACATCAGACAGAAATTGATGCATTAAAAGCTAGTGGTATACAGGCAGAATACGCTGTAACGATGATATCTGAAAAATATCCGCAGGAAGCCATGGAAGCAAGGCCTAGCCTGGAACAATTACTGGAACATTTAGATTACATAGTAAAACTGATTGGAACCGACCATGTTGGATTGGGTTCTGATTTTGATGGAATCAATTCTGCCCCACGCGGTTTAGATGATGTAACCAGCTATCCACTGATAACGCAGGCACTGCTCAAAAGGGGCTATTCCAGTTCACAAATCACTAAAATATTAGGAGGCAACATTCTGCGCGTATTGAAAGCCAATGAAAACAAGATTAGTAAACCTTCATTTTAAATCATTATTTATTTGATCATCATGAAAAAAATATTTTTACTTCTTTTTTTTCCATTGCAGCTAATGGCTCAATTATCCATGAAGGATTTTAAAAACTATACCTTCCCAACAGAATTAAAAGCTGCATCTCAGGGCAATCGCCTTGCCTGGGCGTTGGAAGAAAATGGCATTCGCAATGTGTATGTTGCGGAAGCACCTGATTTTGCAATTCGAAAGCTAACTACATTTACGCGTAATGATGGACAGGAAATCACCGGTCTGCAATTTTCACCCGATGGTGAGTGGGTCGTATTTGTGAGAGGGGGAGATCATGGCGCAAATTATGATGGCTTATTACCCATCAATGCTTCGCTGGATATACAACCTACGAAAGTGTCGGTGATGAGTGTTCCTTTTTCCGGTGGAACAACCAAACTGTTATCGGATGGCGATGCTGCCGCCATTTCGCCCGATAGCAAAAAAGTAGCATTCATAAAAGCAGGTCAGGCATATTGGGTACCAATAAATGGATCTGCAACGGCGCAATCTTTATTTACAACCCGGGGTTCAGTTAGTTCATTGGAATGGGTACTAGATGGTTCCGATGAAAAATTAGCCTATGTTGCCAATCGGGGAGATCATTCAATTATTGGAGTTTTCAACTATACAAAACAAAGCATTCAATGGATTGCCCCTTCCTATACCCGCGATATGTCTCCCCGCTGGTCGCCCGATGGGAAAAATATCGTTTTTATCAGAAGGCCCGGTGTAGGAGGTGATCCCGATTCGCTTACAGTTAAAACTGCCAGTCCCTGGAGTATTCTGATTGCCAACACTGCTTCCGGAGAAACCAACACCATTTATACATCGAATGGAATAGGAAATGCCTGCTTCCCCAATACACATGGAGCAGCCAACTTACACTGGGCAGCAAACAATCAAATTATTTTCCTCTCTTATCAGGATGGGTGGCCGCATTTATATACTGTTCCTGCATCAGGAGGAAAACCAGTATTGCTTACTCCCGGATCATTTATGTGTGAACATATCAGCATCAGTGCGAATAAAAACATGCTCAGCTTCAGTGCCAACACAGGAACATCGCCTACCGATATTGAACGCAGGCATGTTGCGATCGTAAATATAGGTACCCGTGAATTTTCGGTTGTAACACCGGGAGTAGATGCTGAATGGACTCCCGTAATTTTTAACAATGAAAAATCCATCGCTTATCTCAGTGCCACAGCACAAAGGCCGCCTTTACCTGCAATTAAGAATCTGGTTGATGGAACAGGAAAATTATTAGGAGAAAAAGAATTACTCAACACCCAATTTCCGCAACAAAAATTGGTAACACCCGAACCGGTAACGTTTAAAGCAGCTGATGGAGTAACTATACACGCTCAGGTTTTCAGAAATAAGAACTTTACCGGAAAAAGACCCGCCATCGTTTACATACATGGTGGTCCGCCCCGACAAATGCTGCTGAGCTGGCATTATTCAGATTATTACTCGAATGCCTATGCATCCAATCAATATCTGGCTAGTTTAGGATTTGTAGTATTGAGTGTAAATTATCGCCTGGGAATTGGGTATGGTTATTCTTTTCATCAGCCCGCAAAAGGGGGCGCACAGGGTGCTGCTGAATATCAGGACATTCAAGCTGCCGGAAAATGGTTACAACAACAGTCGTTTGTTGATGCTGCGCGCATTGGTATTTACGGAGGTTCCTATGGTGGATATTTAACAGCAATGGCTCTGGCGAAAGATTCTAAAACTTTTGCTGCAGGAGTTGATATCCATGGTGTACACGACTGGACCACCCAGGCAGCGCTGAATGCAAATAATGACAAATACGAAAAAGCCCCCGATTGGCAACTGGCTTTACAAACTGCCTGGAAATCTTCTCCTGTTGCGGATTTGAGCAAATGGACTTCCCCGGTATTAATTATTCATGCAGATGATGACCGAAATGTTCGTTTCAATCAAAGTGTAGATTTAATCAATCGGCTGAGCAAAAGAAAAATACCTTTTGAAACAATGATGATTGTAGATGATACGCATCATTGGATGAACAATGAAAATGCCATCAAAGTATATCAGGCTACAGCTGATTTCTTTGTAAAAAAATTAAAGCCGTAATAAATCTACCACAATGAAAAATGTAAGCCTACTTATGAATATGAATATAAAAACATGAACTTGACCACGGCGGCTGGCTGAATGGTAGGCAATACACCAGCAAAATAAAACAGAATACTAGTGTAAAAAATGGGGAGCCTAAACAACATTTAAAATTAAGACTTATGTCTACTTTTAAAAGGTACTATTTTTGGGGGAGCTTACAACATTATAACTGAAATTCCTGTATGAGCATGGGGTCCAAACACTGGACGATCCATGTAGAATTCAGTAAAAACCAGGAACAGTTCAATGGGGTATTGATGCGCAAACAGGTTTACACCATGAAGGCCCGGAAAATCATTATTGAATTTTGCAGACAATACATGCATTGGCTACAAACTATTAGCTATCCGATTTTTTCTTTTTAAGAAAAAACAGAGCGCTATTTATAATTGCAAAAAAGATAGGTCCGCCTAGCATCTGATATTGCGGTGGTGTAGCCTGAATGTGAGTGTAAATAGCTACTACTGCCCACCCAAAGATGGCATATACTACCCATTTACGGTAAGCGGGCATTAGCAATCCTATTGCAAAGACCACTTCACTCAACCCTATCGGGAAACGCATCCAAAGCGGATACCTCCAGCTTTCTAAATTTTTGATTTGCATTTCAACGCCAATAATTTTTGTAATACCTGATCCTAAAAATGCCAAGGCAAGCAAGCCTGCAAGGATCCAAGTGATTATTAATTTTGTTTTTACAGTCATATTTTTTACAATTATTGGGTTATTTTAAAGCTTGGATCTACAACCTGTTTTCTGTGTGAAATTTTCCATTGGCCATTCATTTTTTTTACTGTATCCAGATAGTATCCGCTAGCTACAATGCCAGGTGTGTTTTCAGCTTCAGCAATCCAGTATGTGCTTTCTACTTTTGCTATATCATCGTTCAATTCTAAAACCCTGACCGATCCTATAAAGTGACGTTTCCCCTTAGTGATACCGCTGGAATGCCAATAGTTAATGTTACCGATAATTGCTTCTCTGCCTTCTGCCACTCCCCAAGGACTGTCATACACTCCGTCATTTGTGAAGTTGTCTGCGAACTGTTCGTTGTTGTGGCTGTCGATAGAGAGGATGTAGTTATTCATCAACTCGAAAATTGCAAATTTGTCTGTCATGATTTTTATGTTTAAAATATATTGACACAAAAATCAGGTAAATCGACAGCCTATTCCTTAAGGTAGTTTAAGAAAACTATTTGCCGGCTACTTTTCTGCGAATTTCGCTCAGGTATTCTGGCGTAATGCCGATATATGAAGCTATAAGTTTCAGAGGCAGGCGCTGAGCCAGCGCGGGGTATGTTTTCAAAAAATCGCGGTAGCGCTCTTCTCCAGTAGAACTAAGCAACATTCGCGTACGCTTATTAGATGTTATGATGTTTCGCGTGAGCATTTTAATTTGAATAAGCAGGTCCTCATTGTTGGCCTTTTCAAAAGGTTGCACCATGTCTTTCTGTATCCAATGCACTTGTGTATCTTCAATGGCTTCAATGTATATGCTGGAAGGTGTTTGGTTAAACAGACTCTCCATATCCGTAATAATCCAATCTTCAGGCGCAAATTGTATTATATGTTCTTTCCCTGAACGGTCTACTACATAGCTTTTCAAACATCCTGAAATAACTTTACAGCCGAACCTACAAACTTCTCCTTCACGAAGGAGAATGGTCCCTTTATTAAATGTTTTTATGATACCTGTTTCAAAAAATTGCATTAATTTTTAAGTAGTCGTTTTGATTAAATATTGTTCCTAATAGGGTTGCCGCTAACGGTTTGCGTGTAGGCGATGTTGCCTTGTGTTGCGCCTGCGGCAAGGCAATATTGCTTATACGCTGTTATAGCCAGTTTATCAATCTTCATTGTAGTTGTAATTAATAAGTCCATCAATTGTATTTTCAAAAAATGACAATAAGACTCTTTGCAATAGTTCCCTTGGCGCATTCTCTTCAGCGATATTTTGTTCTTCTCGAAACTTTATTACGCAATTATTTCTTCTAACCATCCCTCTATTAACTGCTGCCGGACTAACCGCTGAGTATAATTGCAGTATTTTAATATGACCGTTTATAGAAAGTCGCATTCTCAAAATAACCTTCGTAGTAAGTAATTTATTTAGTGCGCGCCTTACAATATTTGTTCTGGGTCCCTCATTGATTTGATGCCAATTTTCTGGGTCTTCGTTTCTTGCAATTTCGATTTTGTATCCCTGATCATTTGCCCCTTTTAAAAACAACCTAAATGCATCACGATCATCTAATATATAATTTCCATATCTGTCAAATAAATGATTATTACGGTTATTGGAGCCAAAAAAGCTTGCGTTAGTAAAATATAGTCTGACAATGTTGGGGCTATTGAAAATAACAGAAAACACGGAATTATTTAAAACAATATTATTCAATTGCTTATCCTCCGCAGTGTATGAAGAAATTCCATTTTCCTCTCGCAGTTCTCTTTGACAATAGGAAATTATGTCTGTGTATGCTATTTGGTTTTCTTGTAATGCATTTTTAATTTGCTGAGGTTGTTCATTTCGAGCAAACTGGAATATGTTATTAAAATTTATAGGACAATATTTCCATAAAGAAGAGTAATTGCCATGAAAATATGGGAGATCTGGTGGCGAAATAATTCCGTTGAATGTTAAGTTCGGTAAACCTATTTGGTCACAGAGGTATGATATTGGTGGAAATGTCCCTATCATTAAACCTTTTGTAATTGAGCTATCAATTTCTTCTAAATAAGGATGTTTTTCAAATGGCGGTATTATTGATAATATTCCGTTGTTGTCTGCAATTACTTGTATTGAAAGTTGGTTTATTAATTCATAATTGTGTGGGTTGACAAGATCTATATCTTCTAGACCAAGAGCCTCAATAAGCAGTTCTAAATTATTATTTCGATGTATCATTGCAGTATAGTTTAATTTGGCTATAACGATTTGCGTGTAGGCGATGTTGCCTTGTGTTGTGCCCCGAGATCGGGGTAAACTCTGCGGCAAGGCAATATTGCTTACACGCTGTTAGCACTAGTTAAACTTTTATTTTTTTTACTTTTTCAATTATCAAATCTACCATTTCTTGATATGCTTTAGGGGATATTGTATTTTTCTTGATTTCAATTTCTCGATTCGTTGCAGCAAAATAGCATTTCTCATAGTTGTCTAAATCCGGTATTATCTTAAACCAAGTATTCACAGCTCGTGGGATAATGATTAATTTTTTATTCGCCATGGCCTGAATAACTAATTCAATTGAATAATTAACCGAGGGTAGTCTATTTCTTTTTGATAAAACACTGTGTATAGTTTTATTTGAATGATAGCCATATAATTCCAAATTAAAAAAAGTATGTGAAATTCCTTTAATAATATATTTATTAGTTTTTTCCGATTTATCATTTAGTTTATTTTGTATTTCTTTGGAAAGGCTTTCGAAAACCCTCCACCACCATTTGTAGTGTTTTTGATCCTTAATGGATTTTGAATTTTTCAATTCTGGGCTTATGGAATAAAAGGGATAATCCTTATATTCAAATGGATTAGTGATATTGGCTAAAGAATTTGACCGCGCTAAACTTGGATGTTCTTCTGTTTTCTCATCTTCAATTTTTTGAGTTAAATCTTTTTGATTTAAATCTTTAATTGACACAAGTGGCGAACCCATTAAAATATAAATAGGAGCCTCAGGACAACCGATAAAGGGCTCAGGTATTTCAATTTGACTAATTTCTAAATGTTTGTTTTTAACAAAATAATCTTTATCTATTTCACAAACCCTACATGAGGTATTAATTTTTTTCCAAGGATTTTCCACTTTGAATATATTTTTATTTTTCCTGACTTATTAGAAAATGAGATCTTTTGAGGCCACCAGGTAAAAATTCAGATTTTGATTCTATTATTTTGATTCTATTATCAGTAAATATGTTTTCAAGCTCCAGTTTTGAATAAAAATATTGAGGAGGGATTTCAACAGGTATTGGCAATTCGATAGTTTTACCTTTGCTTTCAAGTTCGTACCAACTAAAATGTGTTAAAGTGTCAAAAACAACATACTTACTTTGGTTAAGCAATAATGAAATATTTTTCCAAGCAATATCTCTGTAATCATCAGAAATAAAGCTGTTTACCACACCACCCAATAATACTGTTAGATCAAAACTGACACCAATCTCATTGATTAAATTTTCATCTTCAAGTAAAAGAATGAAATTAGACGAGCAGATGTCTCCTTGAATAATATTAGATTTAAATCTACTTGCATTTATTAGATTTTCAAATTTCTCAATACCAAAATACTTAATGTTTTTATTGATATATTCTGGAAATGTTCGGTGACCAGTCCCGCATCCAATATCCAGTATAGTATTTTTTGAATAATTTTCTATGTAATACAATTCGTTTCCACGACTTACAGATGGTTTTGGCCCACATAACATCTCTTGATGTTGAATACTTGAATTTTGAGCAAATGAATCGTATTGTCTTTGTTTTTCTTCCATATATTGTGTTTTTATTAATTAGTGCTAACGTTTTGCAGCTACCCGAAGGGCGGGATTTTTATCACTAAACTTCATTCGGAGAACTGAACTTTCGGCTACCACAAAACTGTCTGCGAAGTACGAAACCCCGCCTTTTGGGTAGATGCTGTTACCTGCTGGCGTTTTTGGGATTGTAGTCATTTTAGTTCTTTTGTGCCTCTACTAATCGCTTTTGAATCTGATTGCTTTTGCGTTTCTCCATTAATCTTTCGTAGTATTCAATAAACTGGATGTCGAAGCCTATATTCCAAAATCCATTATCTGAACTTATTGGTCGATTGGCAATAATAGGCACACCCCAAGAAATATTGAAATCCAATCTATTGTAAAAAGTCAAACCAGAACCTATCCCAATTATTGGCATATTAAATTCTTTTTGCGTTTTTGTATTTACCAAATTGTAAAGTATTCCAGAACCATAAGCCACTAGATGCCAATTGCTTATAATAGGTTCTTTGGGAGGGACATTTCTAATAAATGTAGAGTTTTTACCAAAAATCTGAAAAGTTTCTCCTGGATTTCTTGTCCTTGAAAATGCCCAATCCTGAATTATATACTTAACACCAACTTTTTCTCCTACAAAACTTAAGTTGCGAGTTACACTTCCATCTGGAAGAATTAAATCTTTGTTAAACATAGCATTGTTGACACCCACTGTAAATAAAAAAGTTACTCTATTTAATTTGTAAGGCTTTATTGTTTGTAATTTGTATAAAAAGCTTTCTACGTTAAAAGAAAGTACTTCTTTATTATTATCATTTTTCTCAATAACAGAATAATCTTTTACAAATTTCAGTACTGTACTCAATGCATTTCGAACATTATCGTCAGGGAAAGTAGTACCTACATCGTCTAGTAGCTTCATGTATTCCGAAATTGTGCTACCTCTGTCAAATTGATACAATTTAGAAACAAGCAGCAAAAACTGTGGTATCTCTGATTTGTATTTTTTTAAAACCTCATTAGTGCTTATGATATTAGTAAAAAAGTCATTATTAAATAGATTCATAGAATCAATAATATCAATATATTTAAAAGACCTAAAGGATTGATTTTTTAGGTGGGGAATAAAATCACTGTTTAATGTGTACAATATATCTGCGTAGGTCTTAAGCCTTGTTATATTGTCTGTATCTGATTTTGTGGCTTCTATTTGTTTTATAGCTTTATCAATATAAAAATAAATCTTCACAAGATTTTGTATGTCTGCCTTAAGGGAGGAATCCTGCTTTTGCACCAGCACATTTACACCTTCAATAGTAGAAAATTTGGATAATGCTGAAGGTTGTTCTGATTCTAATTTTTTAATAAGGCTTTTTAAACTTTCATTTATTTCTTTTAACCTTGTTGTATTAAATGAAACAGACTTATTGTCCAAATGATTAATTTTAGATATGTTATCAAGATTATATCTGAAGGTTTTATCTTCAACTAAATAATTAACAATGCCAATATAATTAGTACAACTATCTAAGGTTTCTTGCATATCTTTATAGACACTATTAGCCAATAAAACTGTATTCTTTTTTATTTTTGTCAATATATTAATTGTGTCCTGATTTAAATTCCTTTTCTCTTTTCTTGTTAATTCTAAACTGTATTTGTCATGAATTAACTTATTATATAAATTTAAGTACTCATAAATTTCTGAATATGCAACCTGCATCAGACCAAGTTGTTTCAAAGTTCTATCTTCTCTTATCGCTTTACTGGTCATATCAATTAGTAGAGCTATAAATTTTACAGCATTCGTATCCTTGAAAAAGCTTGTTGTTCTTGGCTTTCTTGAAAAATCAGTAATATAAAGTATTTTTTTATTTATTAAAGTATCTTTAATTGGACTATGTGCTAAGGCAGGATTGTATATACAAGCTAAATCAATAACGGTACTTCTTGCTGGACTTCCTTTTTCTAGAGAAGCTAGATAGAAATTCAAATAAGACATGGTAAATACCAAATTGACTGTATTCTCTAAAATTTTCTTTGTTCGTACTTGTTGGTCAGGTTCAAAAACTAATTCACGCACCACATTGTCCACATATGTGTAGACAGTACCTCCCGAACCTTGTACTTTATTTAAAAATACATTTTGAATTGCTTTTACTTTTAATTCTTTTTGTTTTTCCGCAACTATCTCCATTATGAGTTGTGCGTCCAAAGAACCTTTTGCAAAAGAAAATCCATCCAAGCCAATTTGAAGAGTTGGAGCTTTTGCATCTAAATCTGTTTGTGCAAGTAAAGATTTAAAGGGCATAATCAGGATTGCCCAAAAGAGGAATTTTGTTTTCATAAGTGTTTCTTTATTGTCAATTTGGTTTGTGTTTATAAGTTAGATTATTGTCGTCATACGCTTGCAGGTAACGTTTTGCGGCTACAAGAAGTTGGCGATTTCGGAGCACAAAACTGTCTGCCAGCACTGAACTTGATACGAAGCACAAAGCTTCATTTAACCACTGAACCGCAAATTTCTTGTAGGTGCTGTTATGGGCTGGTTTTCTTGTCATCATTACCTTCCAATTTCAATTTTGTCAAATGTCGCTATTGCCCCAAGGTCAAACTCGTTTCTATGTGCAGAGATAATTCGTCCACGATTTTGAGTTGCTAGTCCGTTTACTGTGTTGTCAAGTCCAGCAATTAATACTGCTTGTGAAATCGGTAACGCCATTCCGCCAGTCACATTAACAATAGTCCTGATTCCAGCTTCCACAATAATAATTGCAGGTTGATGCAATTCAATATTTACAGTCCTGTCAATACCAGCAATTATCATTATTACATCATAATCATCTTCATTGTTGATGATATTGTTTATCCGACTACCGGCAGGAAGTATCAAAACAGATTTTCCGTGTAAAGGAATTGTTGTACCGTTGTCAAGTTGAATTTCAATCATTTTATTTTTCAATTAAGTTATAAATACTCAGTCTTTTTTTGTTTGGTCGTGTCTTTATTAAACTTGCCCATAACGGTTCGCGTGTAGGCGATGTTGCCTTGTGTTGCGCCTGCGGCAAGGCAATATTGCTTACACGCTGTTGGCGGCTGCTATTTTTTTTATGCTCAGTAAATGTATAATAATGCAGGATAATAAAAGTCCAAATAAAATAAGAAGGTATATATGCAATGAGCTAATACCGGTTAAATTCCATACTTGATTATTTGAAACATACCCTAAGGTTGAATTTACTATTCCATGAACCCAAATGGCTATGAATACGGACCCATTTGTTAATTCAGCAACTATTGACATAAAGTAGGCTATCAAAATTGTACTTATTGGGTAAAGTAGGAAAAACTGTAATATTGTTAAACCATTACGCCATTCGCTAAAGAAGAAAACTGGCAAGTGCCAAAAAGCCCAGACTATTCCTATTATTACACTTGTAATTAGGATGGAATTTTTTTTACGCAGTAAGGGATTTAAAAAACCTCTCCATCCCAGCTCTTCTCCCAATGGCCCAGCGCCTCCAAAAATTGATGACAGTAAGCCATTTAAAATCGAAGCTATTAAAGTTAAATAAACTATAAACGGGTCCATTCCTTCTTTAGGTAATATGCCAAGGATTATATATAGAATAAAAAAAATAAATGGAATGGTAAATAATGCCAATATGTAACTCATCCAATGAAAACGGAAATTTAAAACTCTTTTAAGTAAAATATTAACTCCATCATTTTTGTCAAAAAAATAGGTTGTTGCTAATGCAGCAATTGTGGGCCCAAATTGAGCGACTAATAAATATGGAAAGAGTTTTGAAAAATCTAACCTGAAATTCATAGTAAAAATGGCTACTAGTTCTACTATCCAACTAAAAGTATAAGCAATGATGATGAAAGATAAAATCTGTAGTCTGTCTTTTTTCATTTACAATTTCTTATGGTATTGTCTATTAGTTGCCGCCAACGGCTTGCGGGCTTGCGAAGGTGCGATTTATACCACAAATTTACATACGAAGAAGCGAACTTCAATTATACGAAAAATTGTCATACGAAGCACTAAACCGCCACTTTTGCAAGCCCGCTGTTACCGGATGCCCTTTTCCACTTATGTAATGTCAAGTAGATAAACATCAGAATTATTTCGCTCAATTTTCTTGATTACAAATCCTCCTGGTTCGGGAATTTTTTCAATCATGTCAAACTGCTTGCAATGTTTTGGAAGTCCTGTAAAAATCAAAGTGAAGTTTACCGTTTGCCCTCTGTCTACATTCATCCATGCTGGATGCATTGTTATATTTTTTACATCAACTAATTTGCTCCTGTGAATTGAATTCTTAGCATAAAGAAAAGTTGATTTCCAAATTCTGATTTTGTCGCCCCACATTGTGCCTGTGTAGGAACAGTGAATTATTACTTGTGCTTCTTCCTTCACTTGGTTAAGCAACTTGTGGTGTGTTGCTTTTTCTATTTTAACTTCACGTTTTATTGTAGGAACATCAATAATTTGAATTTCTGTCATTACGTTTTATTTTTAGATTAACGAAATATGGATGATACGTTTTGTTTTACAATTGAGTTTGCTGATTGAACTGACGGAACAAAGTGTTCTGGCTGATAGAAGATTTCACTTCGGTCAAGTGTCTTTTTTGTTTTTGCTCTCAACAATACTTCCCTGGCTTTTTCAAGGTCTTCGTCAATGGAATTTTTGCTTCCGATTTTTATTAGCACTACAAGAAACTCCAAGCAAAACAGAAACAAGGTAAAAAGAATATAAACGCCAAGCATGAACTTGTCTTTTGCAATCAGGTCAAACATGGCTCTGATTCTTACAAGCAAAGCGTTTCCGTTAAAGTTGGCTTCGGCATTTGTTTTTGCATGGGCTTTTGCTGTGTCCACACTTGAATAGAGTGAAGCAAGTTTATTGTTCTCTATATTGTAATCTGTTTGTTGCTTGTCCGCAACATTCATTTTCAGCAAAGCGATTTTGCCTACTTGTTTTTGATGGCTTCCTGTCGTTCCGTCTGCTTCGCCTTTAGCATCTTTTAAAGATTGATTCCATTCAATCCCTTTTTGGTTTACGATTGATTGCTGCAAGCCGATCTGATTTTGATACTCCCGTTCAACTTTCTGAACCGCACTGTCAACTTCTGCTTGCTTGTAGTATGCAACTTGAGTGTCAATATCGTGTTTGAAAATCACTTCGTCTAAACTGATTGAACCAAGTGAGGCAACAATAAGCCCAAGGAAAATCCGAAACCAAAAAATTGGTTTGCTTCCGTTAGACATAACAATGGCTCTTTCAATCAAGAAGATTATAAACGCTGCAATGAAAGCTGTGAGAATTGCAGAAAAAACACTTCCCTCTAAAACATTACTCACAAGTAAATAACCGTTAATGAACCAAAGAATAACCGGCACAATTAAACAGTTCGCATACAAGGCAACTTTTCTTTTGCTTGCAGGTTGAAATGTGGCTGTGTATTTTGGATTCTCTCCAATGATGATGCTATATATTTTCAACATGATTTTTAGTTTTTATTGTTAAACATTTTTGATTGAGTTGAGAAGATTTTCTCCTGTGATGTAATCGTTCAATCCTTGAACGAAACCTAGATGATAGCTGTGAACCGCATTCATAACCCATCCTTCGTTTTCGGCTGAAAGTTCTTTTTGCTTTTGCAAGAGAGCTAAAGAAGAATTCAATTCTTCAACTGTATTTTCAAGTTTCTGCCTTGCATCATCTGAAACTTTAGTCACATCTACAATAAGGTTTTTCATTTGCAATCTGCATGCAAACTTTTCTTGAATGGACTGGTCAATGATTAGTTGAAACTCTGCTCTGATTTTTTTCTTTCCTACTTCAAGGGTTTCTTGTGAGTGATATTCATAACCGTCATTCGTTCCCATTGAATGGTAATTACGGTTTAGGAAAACAGTAATCTTGTTTTGTGTTTCTGCTGCAACATGCTGTTCGGGTTGCGGAACTTCGTTGTCAATGAATAAATCAACTGGAGGAATGTTTTCCTGTTGAGTTTCCACTATCATATCTTGTGGTTCGGCAACCATTGTTGCCTGATTTTCTGTTTGGGTTTTGCTGCCAAAGAATTTTGATAAGATGCTCATGATTTTTAATTTTTAATTATGATTAAATGTTGAATGTTGGAACTTTAAAATTTGCATGTCCTGCTGAATGGCACTTGTCGCAAAGTGTAATTAGATATTTGCTTTGATATTTCCACGGAAGCAAAAACTGTCCTGTTCTTTTGCTTACATGGTATTGCCTGTGATGAACTTGAAGTGTAGTTGTTGCGGAGCAACAACGGCATTTGTTGCCGTCTCTTGCCAAAATGGTTTTTCTCTTTTCAAACCACCTTGGGCTTTTTAGAAGTGCGTTGTATTCTGTTGTCATTTGTATATTGATTTAAAAGTTACTTTGGAAATTCTCCTGTTAGTTCAGCTTCTGTCGGGTCGGGAATGAAACACACATCAATGCGTTTGATTTTTCTATCTTGAATTTTTATAAGTAAGGAAACTTGTCTGATTTCTTCTAATGTAATTTGAGTAAGGACAATACAAGGTCTGTTTTGCATCGAAGGATGCAAAGCCAATTCAGCCGTTACAGTCATTATCTGTGACTGCATCGCTATTTTAATTGCGGTAAATTTTGTATGGAGATAGGAGAGGAATTCTTTCTTTCCTTCAATAGGTGTCAGCACCCATTGAGATTCATAAATAAAATCGTCAGCCAATTCTCTTTCAATAAAACTGGTGTCAAGGTTGTTCCAGCTTTTGGCTAACTGTCTTAAAGTGTTCGTTTCTTGATGTTGCATTTTGCCGATTCTTTTTTTGTTCTGTCAAGCCGCTTATCGGTTTGATGAAGCAAAAGTAGAATGGCTATAAAAGGAAACGAAGCTTTGTAAGGTTACAAAGTAGGTTTGCAAGGTTGCAAAAGAGTTATCAATAACGAATATCATCAGTAACAAAATCAGGGTTAATGCTGATTTTAAATGCTTCTCCTCTGTTACCATCAATTAAGTAGAAGTTTGCTAATGGTTCACCCAATTCAGTTTTGAGTTTCTTGTTTAACCTGCTCTTGTTTACTGAGAAAGAGCCGCCTTCATGATAGGGTTTTATTAGTTCGTCAATCTTGGATTCCTCTCCACTTGGTCTTATCTTTTTGTAAATCGTTAAAAGTTCTTGTCTGTGAATTTGTAAATTATTCAGTGAAATACCCTCTTTATGTTTCAAAAAGAAAATGAATAAAGTTGATTCAAGTGGATTCAAATCTATTTTCTTTTCACCAATGATTATTTGTCCCGTCACTTCAATTTTAACTGGCTTTGGGTTTAGATTCCTTGTAAATCCCTGCTTAAATAAAAGTTGGGTTCTTATAACTTCAAAGATTCCTATAGCCTGATTGACTATTTCATCATCTACATTTTCCTCTTGCATTTTTGATAAACAATCATGGCAAATATCTCCAGTCCTCAGTTTTAAAATTACCTGCTGTTTATTTTGACAAAAATCATTCATGCAACCAAGTGGTTCTATATGAATGTTAGGATTAGGTATTTGCTCCGAGTCCAAACTCATAAGATGTTGCATAACATTTTCTACTACTTGATAAGCAACAGGAAATTTTTGCGGTGCTTTGGTATAATATTCCCAATCTCCTGTGTGAACAAAAATATTTTTATTTTCATCAAAATGACTGAACCAATTGAGTGCATTTTTTCGCAAGGTTAGCAGAACAACATAGTCATTATTTCTAATTTTGAAAGTATTTCGGTAAAATTCACATAGTGAAAAAAGTTCTAGCCAACTTAATGGATTTCCTCCATCTTCTTCAAAGTTGATTTTCCGTATGTCTGATTCATTTGCAGGAAAACGAAAGTCATCCGAAAATTTTTGCAGAAATGGAAATTGTTCTGGGTTGAATTCGTAATTGTCAGCAATAAACTTCAAAGGTCCATCAAATGAACTAAGCAACTCTTGAACTTCTTCAAAGTTTTCTATGTCATATTCTGGTGTCTTTATGAGATATACATTCATTTCGTATTAATGATTTATTTACAGTCAGTTTCGTCATTTAGGGTTTCCGGTAACTATTTAGCATTTTATTTGCCGTTTTTTCATGATGATTAAAATTAATATAAAAATGGCAAATAAAATGTAGTTGAACGAAGCCGATTTATGGGGATTTTAAACTGGAACGGGACTTTGTAAGGCAGCAAACCGGCAGGGAGGTCAACATTTTGGTGTAGAAATTTCTTACAATCGGGCCATTTTGCATTTTGGCATGGGTTGTTAATTCATGAAAATACATACCTTCTCCAATACGATTAGTAGCAATGTTCATGCAAAATGCCGACCCTCACAGATCGGCATTTGTTTTGAAGAATGTTATTTTTATAAAATAACCTATCGGGATTTCTGCCGCTAGTTGTAATTGTAGGGAAGATTGGGAAAGTGCTTATAAATAATAATCGGTATATAGTTTTGAAAACCTACTCCCACTGAAAACAGAAAAAAACTCCTGTTTTGTTAATTTTGAATTACTAACTTAATTTGAAATTTCAACTTATTACTTGAACTTACATAATAATAATAATGCTGCTTTTATGAAAAATTATGCGCTCCCTTTGATTGCTTGGATGCTGCCGACATTAATACATGCACAATCATTCGACAAAGCAACTATAGCCCGATGGGAAAAACAAGCAGCCAGCATAACTATTGTACGCGACACCTGGGGCATTGCCCATGTGTATGGCAAAACCGATGCAGATGCTGTTTTCGGTTTATTATATGCCCAATGTGAAGATGATTTTGCACGGGTAGAAATGAATTATATTGAAAAGCTGGGCAGATTGGCGGAGGTAAATGGAGAGAAAGATGTTTACAACGATTTGCTGATTCGACTGATCATTGATACAGCAGACGCAAAATCAGATTATTCCAAAGCCCCTGCATGGATGAAACCTTTGCTTCAGGCATTTGCAGATGGCATCAACTATTATTTATACCGGCACCCCGAAGTTAAACCCGCCTTATTACAAAAATTTGAGCCCTGGTTCCCATTGTTGTGGACGGATGGAAGTATTGGAGCAATTGATGTAGCAGAAATTACAACACAGGATCTGAAAAAATTTTACGGCAACCGAAATCTGGTAATGCAGGTAAAGCCTAAAGAAATAGATCCTCAACCGGGAGGTTCGAATGGATTTGCATTTGCGCCCTCAATAACTGCATCGGGTAATGCAATACTCTATATCAACCCACACACTACTTTTTATTTTCGTCCCGAAATTTCGATGCAAAGTGAAGAAGGATTACACGTGTATGGTGCTGTAACCTGGGGACAGTTTTTTATCTATCAGGGATTTAATGAGCATTGTGGCTGGATGCATACTTCCAGCTACAGTGATGTTGCCGACACCTACTTAGAAAAAGTGAGTAAAAACAATGCAGGGGAATGGGAATACACGTATGAAAAACAACAAAGAAAAATAACAACTAAAAACATAGTTATTTATTACACGAAAAATGGGGTGCTCCAGAGTGAAAACTTTACGGGTTACTTTACACATCATGGTCCGGTTATGGGAGAAAAAGACGGTAAATGGATTAGTGTAAAAGCCAATAACCGCGATATCAAAGGATTAATACAATCGTGGCAAAGAACAAAATCAACCGACCTGGGATCATTTACAGCTTCGATGTCGTTACTGGCAAACACTTCTAACAATACTGTGTATGCAGATGATAAAGGCAATATTGCTTACTGGCATGGTAACTTTATGCCCAAGAGAAATCCTGCATACAATTGGCAGAAGCCGGTAGATGGTACGATTGCTGCAACAGAATGGCAAGGGTTACATCCCCTACATGAATTGATCTTCATAAAAAATCCTGCCAATGGATGGATTCAAAATTGCAATTCGAGTCCGTTTACAGCCGCCGGAATCAATAGCCCCGCTAAAGAAAAATTTCCAAAATACATGGCACCCAATGGAGATAATTTCAGAGGAATTAGAGCTGTACAAGTATTGCCAACCGAAACTCAATATACACTCGATAAAGTAATCAAAGCAGGATATGATACTTACTTAACGGCTTTTGATCTGTTAATACCGGCACTAGAAAAAGCGTGGAAAAGCGGAGATACCAGCGAGTACCTGTTGCGGGGTGCGATGCAAACACTGATTGGATGGAACCGATTTGCATCTGAATCATCTATTGGAACAACCCTTGCGATTGAGTGGGGACAAAAATTATGGCCGATTATTCTAAAAGGAAATGGTGATCCGGAAGAAGATCCGGATGTGGTAGAAAAAACCAAAAGATTTTGTGCGAATGCAACCCGGGAACAATTGATTGCTCCATTGCAGGTTACCATTGCAGAGCTCATGCGCAAGTTTGGAACCTGGGAGAAACCATGGGGTGAAGTAAATCGCTTTCAACGATTGAGCGGAAAAATACAGGAAAGCTACGACGACAATCAAGCTTCTTTACCCTGCGGATTAGCCGCATCTACCTGGGGTTGTTTGCCCTCTTTTATTAGTCGCAGTTATCCCAATACCCGTTTACGGTATGGAAGTACCGGCAACAGTTTTGTTTGTGCGGTTGAATTCGGTAAAAAAGTAACCGCGCGATCTTTGTTGGCTGGTGGCGTGAATGGGAATCCGAATTCACCCTATTTCAATAATCAGGGATTGGCTTATACAAAAGGACAGTTTAAGGAAGTATGGTTTTATAAAGATGATGTAATGAAACATGCAGCAAAAAGCTATCAACCCGGACAATAACCTCCTATCTAATATGGCAACTACTACCCTGTATTTTCGCTGGATAAAAATAGGTACAATCGCTTCATTAGGATTAATGGCATTATTAATCGTAATTGGAAATACAACCGACTATTATTCCAATTACTATTTTGTTGAACATGTAATGAAAATGGATACCATATTTCCCGGAAGCCAGCTGCTCTATCGTTCTATACAACAACCCTGGTTATACCATACCGGATATATCGTTCTCATTTTATTGGAATTATTGATGGCTTGGTTTTGTATACAGGGTAGCAGGGATATGTTTATTAGCAGGCGAGAACCGGCTGCTGTTTTTTACGACGCGAAACGAAGGGCCGTTATAGGTTTGGGTATTGGCATACTCATTTGGTTTACCGGATTTGAAGTATTGGGAGGTGAATGGTTTGCCATGTGGCAAAGCCATACCTGGAATGGACTGGAAAGTGCCAATCGGATTATTGTATTCGAAATGCTGTCGCTGATATTACTGCTGGTAAAAGAGCCTGAATACTAAAAATACAAGCTACTTCTTTTCAAGTGCAATATGATATTCCTGAATGCGGGCGGGTGTTTCGGGAGTTAAAGTGAAGCTAATACGAACATTTGCTTTTTCACCCTCTTGAATAAAATAACCGCGCAGCTGATTTTCTGGAACCACCTCACCCGATTTGACTATTCTTCCTGCCGAGGCATAAATAACTCTGGCCTCTTCCCTTAACTTACTTACATAATAATCATCGAAGAAGTTTTCCGCAAAAAAGCCTGTATTAACTGCACCCTCCCATTCGGGCAACAAACGTATCAGCAAATCTCTTCTCTCTGTTAAAATTCGGGAAGGAGGAAGCACCATGGGTTGTATTCCACTCAATCGCAAAAGGGTGTCCATCACCATAACATTCGCAAAGCTGGTTGGTGCATACGTTACATTACCAAAAAACATCAAACCAATTCCGTATTCAGGTAACATCACCCAGTTGCTGCCAAAACCCGGCAATCCACCGGTATGCCCTACTGTTTTTCTTCCTTCACAATCTTCCGAAACTCTTAATCCATAGGCATAGGCAGACATTTGCGGACAAGCTCTTCCGGATGGATATTGGTAATGGGCATTTACGGCAGAAATTCTCCAGGGCTGATGCATTTCGCGAAGACTGCTGCGTTTTAGTGGTCCGGTTTCTGCATCGTTGCGAACCGGCCATGCTTGCAAATGAAAGGCAACATATTTACTCAGCGATTCAATAGAAGTAATCATTCCGCCCATGGCACCCCAAACACCATCGTGCAGGGGAGTTTCTTCTTTCCACTGATTATCGACCCAACGATACCCGTGAGCCAGCAAAGGAGGAGCCACTTTACTAAATTCCCAACTACTTTGCGACATGGCTAAAGGCTGCCAGATATTTTTCTCGATATATTCACTATAGGGTATTCCCGAAACGCGATGAATAATATATCCCAATAAAGCAAAACCCAGATTACTATATTCGTAAGCAATTCCGGATGCATTGGAAAAACTAATTTTTTCTTTAATCAGGGCAATCAACTGTTCTTCTGTATCTGCCAGCTGACGATCACCCCAGGGATTATCTTCCGGAAAACCTGCAGAATGGGTAAGCAAATGCCGGATAGTTATTTCGGGAGCATCTTTGGTTAAACCCTGCCCTTTCAATTCGGGTACATACTTATAAACAGGATCATCTAATTGTAATTTCCCCTGATCGCGCAACTGAACGATGGCCATTGCAGTAAAACTCTTACTCATAGAAGCGATGCGAAACAGAGATCGGGTTGTTGCCGGAGTTTTTTTACTGATATCGGTAAAGCCTCCGCTTCCCGAAAATACCAGCTTCCCGTCTAATACAACCCCAAAAGCATAACCGGGAAAATGATTTTTTTCGGCATATTCGCGATATAATTTTTCTATCAATGGAAAATGCACTGCCAGTTTTTTTGCTCTTTCTTTATCAGCAAAATAGGGAGCAGTATAGGATTGAGTAGATTCGGTTGTTTGTGCAGTAGCAGTAAGTGAATAAAAAATACAAGCAGTTGCTGCAAGGCTAATAAAAGAAAGGGAAGATAACCTCATAAAAATATGGTTTCTTAAAGCTAAACAATTTTATGAGTATTTATACTGAACCGACTTTACAATTAGTTCGCGGGTTTTGAAGACTTTTTCTTAAGTGATGCCTGATAAAATTTACATACGTTATGCAAGCCGCACTCAGCACATTTTGGATTTCGGGCAACACAAACATAACGTCCGTGTAAGATTAACCAATGGTGTGCCTTATGTACAGCTTCTTTAGGTATATGTTGAATTAATTGTTTTTCTACCGCCAAAGGGGTAGTAGCCCGATTATTCACCAATCCAATTCTTTTGCTCACGCGAAATACATGCGTATCTACTGCCATATTAGGCTGATGATCGATAACGCTGGTAATAACGTTAGCTGTTTTTCTGCCCACACCCGGTAATTGCACCAACTCATCAACTGTTAGTGGAACTTCCCCATTAAAATCATTCATTAATTTAGTAGCCATCCCAATAAGATGGCGACTTTTATTATTGGGATAAGAAATACTTCGGATTAAAGAGAAAACCTGATCAAAAGTTGCCTTCGATAATTTTTCCGGAGTTGGAAATTGCGCAAATAATGCGGGGGTTACCATATTTACCCGCTTATCGGTGCATTGTGCAGAAAGAATTACTGCTACCAGTAATTGGAAAGGATTTTTGTAATCCAGCTCTGTTTCGGCTATGGGAATTTGTTCATTCAGCCAAGTAAGTGTTTTTTCGTATCGCTCTGCCAGTTTCATTCGGCAAAGTTAACCATTTAAAGCAGGTTCGGCTATTGGCTGGAATCTTGTTTAGGTTGGTTACCAGTTACTTTACGAATAATTTTCTGTATTACGGATGGAGAGGGGGAAGTTAATTTCATCCGGTCTAATTCCGCATGAACCTGTTTTAAACGATTAAGTCGGTCGGTCAAGTCCTTACTAATTGACAACTCCTTATCAATCAAAGCTTTCAAAAAAGGAGGGGCTTCCTGATATATATAGAGAATTAAATCCTCGTCGGTAATTTCCTTCATATACAACGGGCACATACATTGCCTGCCAGTATACAACGGATATTCTGCTCCTATATTGCAATAAAAACAATGGGAAAGGGCGGAGGGGGTAAGAACGATTTTTTAGGAAAATTATTTTTTAAGAGAACTGGAATCGTCTAATATAAAAATATCTTCCCCCTCTTTCTTCATAAGATAATGCTCACGTGCATATTTTTCAATGGCCGCCGGGTTACTTTGCAAATCGGATAATTCCTTGCGGGATTTTTCAATTTCCTGCTGATAAAATTTTTTCCTTGCCTCCAGCTGATTCAGCTCCTTTTGCCTGTCGAATTGTTGAAAAATATCGCGCTGATCAAAGAATAATATCCACACCAAAAAAAATAAACTTGCCAGCAAATATTTATTGGTGATGATATTTTTTAAACGCTGAAATGAAAACTTCATATAATAAAATTACAGCTAAATAGGCAAGCTGAGCATACCAACTAATACACAGGTGTTAAAAAAAGCGCCCCAATCGGTTAAACTGGGGCGCTTTACAAATTGAAGCCGAAAATTATTTTCCGAACCGAATCTTACCTTTCGGATAAATGCCCGTTTCACCCAATTGCTCTTCAATTCTAATTAATTGATTGTACTTAGCAATCCGGTCGGTTCTGGAAGCAGAACCCGTTTTAATTTGTCCGCAATTCAATGCAACTGCCAGGTCGGCAATGGTTGTATCTTCTGTTTCACCGCTTCTGTGACTCATGATGGTTGTATATCCATTGTGTTGAGCCAATGTTACAGCATTGATGGTTTCGGTAAGTGATCCAATTTGATTCACTTTTACCAATAATCCATTGGCAATACTTTTATCTATTCCAGTTTGCAAACGATTCACATTGGTAACAAACAAATCATCACCCACCAGCTGACATTTTGCTCCAACGGCCTGTGTGAGGGCTTTCCAGCCATTCCAATCATCTTCTGCCATTCCATCCTCAATAGAAATAATTGGATATTGCTTTACCCATTTTTCCCAGAACTTCACGAGTTCATCGCTACTAACCACTTTGCCGCTACTTTTATGGAAAACATATTTTTTCTTCTTAGCATCCCACAACTCGCTATTGGCGGCATCCATAGCGATGGCAATTTGTGAACCGGTTTTATATCCCGCTGCCTGAATCGCTTCCAGTACAGTTTCAATGGCCTCCTCATTGCTTTGAATATTGGGGGCAAATCCACCTTCGTCACCCACATTGGTTGAAAATCCTTTTTTCTTTAAAACTGATTTCAATACATGAAAAATCTCTACTCCCCAGCGCAAGCCCTCACTAAATGAAGTAGCACCTACTGGCATAATCATGAATTCTTGAAAATCAATTTTATTATCCGCATGTGCACCCCCGTTCAGGATGTTCATCATGGGAATAGGTAGGGTGCGTGCATTGGTTCCGCCAATATATCGATATAAGGGAAGGTCGGCCTCTTCAGCTGCTGCTTTGGCAACAGCCAAACTCACGGCTAAAATAGCATTGGCACCTAATTTTGATTTATTAGGAGTTCCATCTAACGCTAACATTTCGGCATCAATTGCTGCTTGCTGGGTAACATCATATCCAACGATTGCTCCGGCTATAATATCATTTACATTTTTAACTGCTTTAAGAACCCCTTTGCCTGCATATTTTTTCTTATCGTTATCGCGCAATTCTACGGCTTCGTGAATTCCGGTGCTTGCACCACTGGGAACGGAGGCTCTTCCCAAAGCTCCCTCATCGGTAACTACTTCTACTTCTACGGTAGGATTTCCCCGGCTATCTAAAATCTGACGGGCATGTACTTCAATAATGTAACTCATGTTGTTGGTTATTATGCAGTTAGAATAAAATCAATTTTTCGAAACGCAAGGTAACTATTTCGAATGGGTTACCGAAAAATACCCGAAACTGCGTTGCAATTATTATAATATCAACAAATAATATATTATAAATTATTTGTGTGTAAGATTTCTAAATACTTCTTCCAATGAAGCTTGTTCGGTGGTAAAAGAGAGTAATGTATACCCTTTTTCAACCGCCCATTGCAGCAGGGATTTACTTACCAGTTCGGGCTGAAGGGTTTGCAAGTGATATTTACCGGGAACCGTTTGCGTAACCCGAATAACACCCGCTATTTCCATAAATTGTTGCTCGGGAATTGCTTCTTTCATCTGCACTTCCAGCACAGTTGTTTCGGCAATGCCCGAATGCAATTGTTGAATAGGATTATCGGCAACCAATCGGCCCTGATGTAAAATCATCACCCGATCACAAATCGCTTCTACCTCCTGCAAAATATGTGAAGAGAAAAGAATGGTTTTTTCTTTTCCTAACTGGCGGATTACTTCCCGTATTTCAATTATCTGATTGGGATCTAATCCGCTGGTTGGCTCATCTAAAATGAGCACAGGAGGATTATGCACCAGAGCAGCTGCCAGTCCAACCCGTTGTTTGTAACCTTTCGAAAGCTGGGCATTCTTTTTATGCGCTTCTTTTTGTAATCCGGTTAAAACAATCGCTTGCTCAACTGCATCATCAGCATCCTGTATCTTATGTACACCGGCTATAAAATGCAGATACTCCCGAACAAACATATCGTAATACAAAGGATTGGCTTCCGGCAAGTACCCGATTTTTCTCCTTACTTGAATAGGATGTTGCTGAACTGATATTCCTTCCACGTATATGGTACCCGCATCCGGCTGAATATAACCGGTAATCATTTTGAGCGTTGTGCTTTTCCCGGCACCGTTCGGACCTAAAAACCCAACAATTTCTCCTTTCCGCAAAGTAAAAGAAACATCCTGAACCGCTTCCTGCGTTCCAAATTTTTTATGCAATCCGTTTACTACTATAGACATGCGAACGAATTTATTTTCAAAATTACCTGCAATTCATGAGTCATTCGCCACAATAATAGCCTGAAGCGATAAATAAATGTGAAAATCAATGAATAAGCTGATCATCTGCCTCTTCCGGAAGATGATCATACTCACCCTGCAGTGCGTAATATCCGAATAACACCATGCCGATGGCAATGGGCAAAGCAACCATTGTAAATACGCCCCATTGAATCCAGGTATCGAGCATAGGTTTGCGGGCAATTTCACCTGCGGCAGTTTTAATTAGATAATACATTGCCAGTGGCCCCAGCAACATCCAAACGATACCTGCATATTTTTTTATGGTATTCATACTAATGCTTTTTTTGAGTGGAAGTTTCGTGAACCCCCTGTTGAATATACAATGCCCCAATTATAAAACAGATTGCTGCAATAATGATGGGGTATTGGAGTCCGGCCAACTTATCGCCTGTATTAATAGTTGTAAGCAATGTGGCAATAAAAGGTGTTAATCCGCCAAACACGCCATTTCCGATATGATAGGGCAGCGACATTGATGTGTAACGAATTTTTGTGGGGAATAATTCAACTAGAAATGCTGCGATTGGGCCATATACCATGGTAACATATAATATCATGATAAACACAAGTCCTACCATTTTCCAGTAATCGGTGCTTCCAAGTTGCGTGAAAGTTTTGATTTCCGGTTTGAGCGTAACTCGCGCAGTATTCGCATACACCGTATCTTTTACCGTAACGGTTTGTACAGCACCTTCTGCATAAAAATATTGATGGGTTACTGATCGTAAGGTATCCTGCGTGCCAGGAACCAGGGATGTTGTTTTTTTAATTTGCTTTAAATCTTCCAGTTGAATTTGGCGGGTAACATCCGATAAACTCAATAACCCTTTAAACAGGGGTTGATAGGTTACAATTGCCAGTAACATACCGCCTAACATAATCCATTTTCTGCCAATTGTATCGCTCCAGCTTCCGAAAACAACAAAGAAAGGGGTTGCAAATAAAATAGCCCAGATAATAATCGTTCTCGACTGGTCGAATTCTATTTTGCAAACATTTTCAATAAAAGATTGCGCATAGAATTGTCCGGTATACCAAACCACCCCCTGCCCCATTGTAGCGCCGAACAATGCCAGCAAAACCATTTTGAGATTGGTTTTATGACCAAAACTTTCTTTCAATGGATTTACAGAAACATTGCCCGAATCTTTGATCTCCTGAAATAAGGGGGATTCTTTCATCTTCAGGCGGATATATACCGAAACAATCACCAGTAAAATAGAAACCAGGAAGGGAATTCTCCAGCCCCACTCGTTGAATTTTGCGATAGACTTTGCCTGATTTATATCCAATGCGTGGCGGGTAAATAATATCACCCCCAGCGAAACAAATAAACCAAGGGTTGCGGTTGTTTGTATCCAGGATGTATAAAAACCTCGCTTATGATCGGGTGCATGCTCAGCTACATAGGTAGCAGCACCACCATATTCGCCCCCCAAAGCCAAGCCCTGTGCTAAACGTAAAATCAATACAATAATAGGGGCAGCAAATCCAATCGATTCAAATGAAGGAACCAACCCAATTGCAAAAGTGGCTCCTCCCATAATAACCAGGGTTAATAAAAAAGTATGTTTACGTCCAATGATATCACCCAGTCTACCAAACACCAATGCCCCAAAAGGGCGAACCAGAAATCCGGCAGCAAAGGTGGCTAAAGTAGACAATAGGGCAGCGGTAGGATTGCTTTTGGGAAAGAATTGTCCGGCCAGCACAGTAGCCAGGCTACCGAAAATGTAAAAATCGTACCATTCAATGAGGGTCCCTAAGCTGGAAGCACCGATTACTTTCCATATCCCTTTGGGTTGATGCATGTCGGTAAAAATTTGTTTGGTTGTATAAAGTATTTAGTAGTTCGAATATTAAGATGTTCAACTTACGTAAAAGCAATCAATTATCCAAACTATACTAAAAGCCTTTCAACTTATGTTGTATAATTTTTCAGGCTCTCATACAATCTGTACCTTTATACTTATTATTTGCAAGCCATGAGTTATCCGTATCAAATTAAAAGTCTGGCAGAATACAGGCAAGCATATCAACAAAGTATTGATGAACCCTCTGCATTCTGGGGTTCAGTAGCCGAACATTTTACCTGGAGAAAAAAATGGGATAACGTGTTATCTTGGAACTTCACTGAACCCGATGTTAAATGGTTTCAGGGAGGAAAATTAAATATCACAGAGAACTGTTTAGACCGTCATCTAGAAACACTGGGTAATCAGCCGGCTATCATTTGGGAACCGAATTCCCCGGATGAGCAGCCACGGGTAATAACTTATAAAAAATTACATGAAAGGGTTTGTCAGTTTACCCAGGTTCTTATCAATAACGGAGTTAAAAAGGGAGACCGGGTTTGTTTATATATGGGCATGATTCCCGAACTGGCAATTGCAGTGTTAGCGTGTGCAAGAATGGGGGCTATCCATAGCGTTGTTTTTGGAGGATTTTCTGCACAAAGCATTTCGGATAGATTACAAGATGCAGGTGCAGCATTTATTGTTACCTGCGACGGAGCATTTAGAGGTGGAAAAGATATTCCACTGAAAAGCATCATTGATGATGCGTTGATTGGCAATAACACAATTAAAAGAGTAATCGTTTGTACCCGAACCCGCACGCCGGTTTCGATGATAAAGGGAAGAGATGTTTGGTGGGAAGATGAAATGAAACAGGTAGAAGAACAAGGCATTACTTATGTGGAGGCTGCGGAGATGGATGCGGAAGACCCACTTTTTATTTTATATACATCCGGTTCTACCGGTAAACCCAAAGGGGTAGTGCACACTTGCGGTGGTTATATGGTGTATGCCAATTACACATTTGTAAACGTGTTTCAGTATAAACCCGGTCAAATACATTTCTGTACAGCTGATATTGGATGGATAACCGGACATACCTATATTACTTACGGTCCACTCAGTGCCGGTGCAACCACGCTCATTTTTGAGGGCATCCCTACCTGGCCGGATGCCGGTAGATTTTGGGACATCATAGACAAGCATCGGGTAAATATATTTTATACCGCCCCTACTGCTATCAGAAGCCTGATGGGATTTGGAAATACCCCATTAGAAGGAAAAGATTTATCAACCCTGGAGGTATTGGGAACAGTAGGAGAACCCATTAACGAAGAAGCATGGCACTGGTATCATGAAAAAGTTGGAAAAAAAAGATGTCCGATTGTTGATACCTGGTGGCAAACAGAAACCGGCGGTTGTTTGATAAGTAATTTGGCAGGAGTAACACCAGAGAAACCCAGTTGGGCAACCTTACCTATGCCGGGAGTGCAATTGTTATTGGTGGATGAACAAGGAAATGAGAAAATTGCTGAAGGGGATGAAACGATTTCTGGAAATCTCTGCATCCGTTTCCCCTGGCCCTCCGTGTTAAGAACCACTTATGGTGATCATGAAAGATGCCGACTCAATTATTTTGCAACCTACCCGGGCTTATATTTTACAGGGGATGGTGCCCTTCGGGATAAAGACGGGTTTTATCGAATCACCGGCAGGGTGGATGATGTATTGAATGTAAGCGGACATAGAATAGGAACTGCCGAAGTGGAAAATGCCATCAATATGCATGCGGGTGTGGTGGAAAGTGCTGTGGTAGGATTTCCGCATCCGGTAAAGGGACAAGCCATATACGCTTTTGTAATTTATCAGGGATCGCATCAGGCAAACACACATGGCTCGGATGATTTAATTAAGCATGATATTTTACAAACCGTAACCCGTGTGATTGGTGCAATTGCAAAACCCGATAAAATTCAACTGGTGAACGGATTACCCAAAACGCGCAGTGGAAAAATTATGCGTAGAATTCTTCGCAAAATTGCAGAGGGTGAAACCGATAATTTGGGAGATACCACCACACTGCTGGATCCGGGAGTAGTGGAAGAAATCAAACAAGGAAAATTGTAAAGGGCATCCTGCCCCCATTTTTTATTGCTTTTGTATCTGGGCTAACGAACGATTCATTACCCGAAAAAATAAGGGAGGGAAATGTGCTAAAATGAGCATTCCCGGATATCCTGTGGGCATTTGAGGAGCATGTTCCATATGTCGCAACAAGGGATATTTTCTACTGGCCATATAGTGATGGTCGCTATGCCGGCTCAATTCAAAAAGCATGATTCTTCCTAGCACATGATTGCTATTCCAGCTATGCCAGGGTTGGGTGCGCTCAAAATTTCCGGGTGTAGTTTCATTTCGCTGTAAGCCATAATGTTCAATGTAATTAACTGATTCCAGCAGCAGAATACCAATCAACGCGGCAACCATATAGGAAAGTAGAATGGTAAGTCCGAAAAAATAATAGATGAGTGCCAGCATAGTCAGTTGCACCAGCGTGTATTGAATCATCTCATTATGATAGCTCAGCACTTGCTGTCCCTTTTTCTTACAGGCGTCCGCAGCAATATGCCAGGCACTGAGGTAAGAACCAATAATGGTGCGTGGATAGAAGGCATACAAACTCTCCCCATACCTGGCGGAGGCCGGATCAAATGGGGTGGCTACGTTTTTATGATGTCCCTTGTTATGTTCTACAAAGAAATGCATGTACTGAGATGTGAGCAGCAGCAGCTTTGCAAAAAACTGTTCCAGGCGATTCGTTCTGTGCCCCAGTTCATGCCCCACATTGATTCCAAATATTCCGCATAATAACCCCATGGTAACGATTCTACCCACCCGGGTAGGCATATCCAGCTGAGATTGTTTAAGCGAAATCAGGCATAAAATGAGCGAGGCATACTGTAACAGCACAACAGCATATAATAGGTAATCATACCCTTTATCTGCCTTCACCATTTCTGCTTCCGCAGCTGTTAAATTCTTCTCAGAAGGTGGTAGCAGCAACTCGGCAAGCGGAATGCATCCAAAAGTATATACCAGCGGAAGAAAACATATCCAGCCAACCTGAGTGAATGCCAAATATGCAAGGAAAAACAGGATAAACGGCGACATATATTTCATCCAGCGCCAACGCATAGTACAATTTTGTATAAATATACAAAAAATGCAAGGGAGCTGTTATCCGCTTTGCTTCATCATCTGTAAAGGCGAACCATCAAATCCCGGAAATAAGGCTACCGGATTGGAAATGGATAAATGATTCCCGGCTACTGCACTAAATACCGACCTGAAATCGGTTGTTACCGGCACATCTCTGCCATCTTCCAGATTTTCTTTATTGAGTGATCTCATTTGATGATAAACTTTTCCTCCGGATACATCATTACCCAAAACCCACAAACAGCTGGCTCTACCATGGTCGGTTCCACCGGTGCCGTTTTGATGCACCGTTCTTCCAAATTCAGTCATGGTAAGCAACGTAACATCATCCTGATAAGCCTGAATATCTTTCCAAAAAGCTGCAATACTATCGCTGAAATCTTTTAGGTTACGCGCAAATGCACCATTCAGGGTTCCCTGATTAAAGTGAGTATCCCATCCACCACTTTCGGTAAATGCAACTTCTAACCCGATATTCATTTTGATTAGGGTTGCTACTTGTTTTAAGGAGTTCGCCAGCGGACTATTTGGATAGGTTACACCCGGGGTAACAGGATACGATTTCATATTTGCCTCCCGTAACTGCTTCATTGCATCAAAACTTTCGCGGGCGGTTTTATTGAGCAAATCACTGGTAGTAGCATCATACAATTGTTCAAAAGACCCCGCTGCAACTTTCGCTGCCATTGGATTTCCCCGAACCTGCAGCGCAAAATCCTGTAAGTTGGCAATGGCTAAAGATTCCTGATCACCATATAAACACCTCGGTAATGCAGGCGTAACACTCACCGCACGAAAAGGAGAACCTGAAGCCTGCAATTTTCCTACCGCACGATTTAACCATCCACTGGTAGATGATTTGCTGAAGGGCGTTCCACTTTCCATAAAATCCTGTGCATCGAAATGGCTGCGAGTATTGTTCGGACTACCCACTCCATGCACTACTGCCAGTCTTTTTTCAGAAAAAAACGGATAGAGCGACTCGAGTGCAGGATGCATCCCAAATTGTCCGTCTAAATCAAAAATTTTTCCTTCCTTTTCAGCCGGACTCATAAATAATCCCGGACGAAGCGAACGCAAATAGGGATCTGCAAACGGGGTTACCGCCATTAATCCATCCATAGCTCCTCTTTGAAAAATACACACCAATATTTTTTTCTTTCCAGACTGAGTAGTGGAAATCGGGGCACCTGCTGCACGAAGTAAAAAACCGGGTATACCCCCCTGAAATCCGGCAGCAAATAAAGCTACTGCTCCCGATTTCATAAATGCTCTTCTTTGTATCATACAAAATAATTGATGTGGTAAAATTGCCGTGATTTATCTGCGTTGAAATTCGGGTGATCCAATAATTACTCCGGTTACTTGTTGCAATATTCCAGTTGTGGAAGCTTGCTGCCTGTTTGCATCTGCCTGATTTTTTTGCTGAACTTCATTTCTTCTGTTGGCTTCCATCCCTTCATTCATCTCATCTCCTGAAATTACCGGTTGCCGGTTAGCTGCCTGACGAATTTTTTCTTCCAAGCCCGTTTCTTTTAGTAGGGATGTTAATCTGCGAATATTTGCTTCCTGATTCCGCTCGGGCAATAAAATACTGCTATAGGTTTGCAAAGCATCTTCGGCACTTTCAGGCTCATGATGCTGATTGAGTGCCAGCAAATCCAGCTTTACCCCGGGAATTTTTCCGGTTGCAAAAGCCAGTCCAAAATTCATCCGATTCAATAACGATCCGGTATTAATCCAATAATTTCCTCTATCAGGAAACCCGGTAGGAGCGGCATAAAAATAAAGCCGCTGTCCCATTCTCGTTATCCAGTTGTTGATTTGAAAAGGCTGTTGCACATCGGCTCCGGTAGCACGAATGGCGCTAATGGCCAATTCGAAGGGCGACTTCACTTTTTCCCTTAGTGCACCCGCCTCCCAAAAATCGGGATGATTTACCATTGTTACCAATACAGCACGAATATTCCCTCCGGTTTTTAAAAAGGTAGCTGTCATCTGCTCAACAATCTGCACAGATGGGGTATCCTTTATAAATCGCACTGCCAGCTTTTTGCTGATGAATGCAGCGGTTGAAGGGTGTGATGCCAGTTGCTGCAATACCTGCACTCCTTCCTGATACCCTCCATTTGCCGGATACATTTTACCCAAAATATTTTTTTCTCCTTCATCATGCCGGTTCGCTCTGAATAAAAAATCATCAACGGTTACGTTATCCTTTTCTGCAATCTTCGCGATGGGCCCGGCAGCCTGCACCATTTTTGCAGCAGCGCCATCTTTATCCAAAGAACGAACCGTCCAACCGGTTAATGCTTTTGCTACCTGGGTAACATCTTGTTGTGTATATCCTCCATCTACACCCATCGTATGTAATTCCATTACTTCCCGCGCATAATTCTCATTCAGTCCCTGCATACTGGCTCTGGCTAATGCCTGTTTCATTTCGGCATTACGAGGGTTAGCCGTATCCGCTGCCATAGATTCCATTCGCTGCTTTACTTTGCGGGCGGCCAGCGATTGTTCTCTTTTTTTCGACAGCTCGTTATTATTACTTACACTTCCTACATTATCTAAAAACTCGAGCATAGCCGGATGCTGAGCCGTATGAATTAACAGATCATAAAAATTGCCGGTTACATAAGGCCGAATAGCATCGCGTTCATAAGAAAGTACAAAATGCTGACTGGCCCCCTTACTTAGGGAAACATTAAAATGGTTGAACCAAAAATCGGTTAATACCTCTTTCAGCTGATTCGGACTATAGGCTGCCCTGATAATTTTTTGATTAATGAGTTGCCTGTTTAATTCCTGCAAAGGTTCCTGACCCTGTTGCTTCATAAGTTGCAAAAGCTGGGATCGGTATTCAGGTTTATTAAGGGCCTGCAAAGAATCTTTATTGATCAATTGATTTTTAACTGCCAATCGCAGTGCTTGACCGGCATTTACATAATGGTTCACCAACTGCTCATTACTCATTTGTAATGCAGGATAATTGGCTTCAGGCAAACGATTCACCATATCGGTTTCAGGAATGGCAGCTGATAACTGTTCTACAAACCAATTTTCCAATCCCTGCTTCACCACCGCATCAACCTGTCCAGGTGTTGCACCCATGGTAAACCTACTTAGCAAATGGGCAGCCGCCTGCTGCTTGGTAAGCCCCATTTTTTTATAGGGCATTTTAATGGACTCCTTAATGGGGTCTGAGGAGGGTGGCGTAAAACCCCAGGATAAAAATGCCAGCAGTCCGACAATTCCAACACTGGTGCGTAGTAGATTGCGCATAGCAATTGATTTCAAATATAGACGCAAGGAATTGTCGAACGTTTAAAAGCAATCGTTTGGCAACTTGTTAAAAAAAAGAAATAACCCGAATACTAGCTGAGTACTGTCTACTTTTTTAGGGCAACCCGATATAAAATCATGCCCATTGCTGCAAAAAATAGTGTGCCCAAAATAAAATAGCCTCCATTACCCAGCAAAGTAACCAAATGCTCTTCCTGTGTAATTTGTGCCAGCCATTTTTCACCAGAAGTTGATCCGGCCAAAAAGGCAATCAGTACACCGGCAACTGCACCCCCAGCTACCAGTCCGGTAGCAAATAAATTTCCTTTACCCAGTTCTTCTTCCTCCGGACTTACTACACTTGCTTCTTTTTGCTGACGATATTCCACTAATCCGCGAATGGCTCCACCGATGAATATGGGTAAAGTAGTTGCCAGAGGCAGATAAACACCAATTGCAAAACTGAGGGCTTTGATGCCGCAGAGTTCCATCGTAACTGCCAGAAAAACACCCACTACCACATATTGCCAATCTAAATTTTGAGAAAGAATTCCTTTTATCAGTGTAGCCATTAAAGTTGCCTGTGGAGCCGGGAATTTTTCAGTGCCGATTGCATGCTGAACGCCTTGCTGCATCATTTCAGCTGAAGGGCGATCGAGAAACTTAACCGTAATACCAATAACAATAGATGATACAATCGCGCCTACAAATAAAGCAATTTGCTGATTGCGCGGGGTAGACCCTACAATATAACCACTCTTCAAATCCTGAGAAGTAGCCCCTGCATTGGCAGCAGCAATACAAATCATACCACCAACCACCAATACCAGTGGCTCAAACGCCTGACCAGTCCAGCCCACTGCTAAAAATATCAAACTGGTTCCCATCACGGTAGCGATTGTCATGCCACTAATCGGACTATTAGACGATCCGATGAGTCCTACAATACGGGAAGCTACGGTAACGAATAAGGCACCAAATAATAATACCAGCACGCCAACCAATAATTTTTGAATGATGCTATCTCCGGGAATTTGTGGTAAAAAAGTTATCAATGCTACCAACGCCAGACTTCCAAATCCAACAATTTTAAGGCTCAGGTCTTTTTCTGTTCTCAAAACGGTAGTTCCTTGATTGTTCCCTTCTGCTTGTAATGAAGCCATACTTCCCTTAACCGATTTGATGATGGTAGGGATGGTTTTAATTAAAGTAATAATTCCTCCAGCAGCTACTGCACCGGCACCAATTTGCCTAACAAAGGCATAATAGATTGCGCTGGAATAATCTGCGAAAGTTTTGGTAACCGGATCCCAGCCACCCTTTCCCCCTGCCTTAGTAATGTCGGCCAGGTAACCCAATTTTGCCAGTTGGGTAGCAATAATTTCACCGGGAACCAGCGTGCTCATCAATGGAATAAAAACCAGCCAGCTTAGTACGCTACCGGCAACCAATACACCGGCAATTTTGGGTCCGATGATATATCCAACCCCCAAATACTCCGGAGTAATTTCACCGGAAACTTTGGCAGATGGGAAAAATTTATTGATTTGCTTGGTAGCATAGTAGGGAGTTTCTGCAATTACATGCAGCACTTTTTGCAATAAGGCATAAGCAAAAGCAACGCCTAATCCCCAGAAGGCTGTACGGGCAAAATCACCACCTTTCTCACCTGCTTTCAACACATCACCACATGCAGTTCCTTCAGGATAAGGCAGGGTTTCATGTTCGTTTACAATCAATGCCTTCCTAAGGGGTATCATCAGTAACGTACCCAGTAATCCGCCCACAATGGCCAGAATTAATATGGTGAGGTAATTAAAATATTCGGCACTGGTGGGAGAAGATAAAAATAAGAACCCGGGTAAAGTAAAAGCCACCCCGGCAGCAATACTTTCTCCGGCAGACCCTGTGGTTTGAATGATATTATTTTCCAAAATGGTAGTTTTCAGAAATCTTCTGCCCAGTGTAATCGCAATAACTGCAATGGGAATAGAAGCAGAAACAGTTAATCCGGCCTTTAATGCGAGATAAACAGTAGAAGCACCGAAGATTACTCCAAACAAACTACCTACCAGTATAGATTTTACGGTAAGTTCTTTAACTTGTTTTTCGGGAGCCACAAAGGGCTGAAAAGATTTTTTGGAAGATGACATAACTCGTTTCTTTTGAATGATGGAAAATGCTTTCGGAAGATTAACCATCCGGCAGATTTTTCCAATATCTTTAAGCCTCAAAATACAACTTATGACTGATATGTCATCCGAAGTGAAAAAAACGGGTATGCCGGCCGCGGTTCCCTACATTATTGGGAATGAAGCTGCTGAGCGATTTAGTTTTTATGGAATCCGGGCAATTATGACTACCTTTCTGGTGGCACAATTTTTCAATCCTACGAAGGACCCTGCATTGCAGGCAGTTGCTGAAGCAAAATCGAATGAACTTTCCCATTTATTTGTCACCCTGGCCTATTTCATGCCGCTGGTGGGAGGGATACTGGCAGATTGGTTTTTAGGAAAGTACCGGGTTATCTTATATGTATCTATGTTATACGCTGCCGGAAACCTGATGGTGGCATTGAATACTGAAAATTTACAATTGTTTTCACTCGGGCTGATCATCATTGCCGTTGCAGCCGGCGGAATCAAATCCTGTGTTTCTGCGAATGTGGGAGACCAGTTCGACAAATCAAATGAGCATTTGTTAAGCAAAATGTATGGCTGGTTTTACTTTACCATCAATACCGGGTCAATTGTGGCTACCGCTATTATTCCCATTATTTACAAAGAATTTGGGGCGAGAATTGCTTTCGGAATCCCGGGAATTTTAATGGTACTGGCTACTATTATTTTTTGGTTAGGTAGAAATAAATATGTTCGGGTGCCCCCTTCCGGTTACAAAAGAGAAAATTTTGTTTCTATAACAAGCGCAGCTATTTGGGAGGGCTTAAAAAGTATTTTTCAAAAAAGTGGTTCCGGTGAAGCAGCTCAGCCTTTTTGGGATAGAGTAGGAAATCAATATAATTTTTCAGCATCAGCCATTGATGGCGTGCAGGCGGTTTACCGAATCTTAATGGTATTTGCCTTCACCCCCATTTTTTGGGCTTTATGGGATCAGAATTTATCGGAATGGGTATTACAAGCGGCAAAATTGAACCGTAATTTCTTCGGCTATGAGTTACTAACCGAACAGGTGCAAACCTTCAATCCTATATTTTTAGTGGGGATGATTCCTGTGTTTACTTATTTAATATTCCCAGCTCTGGAAAAAGCCGGATTGAAAATCACTCCCCTTAAAAAAATTGGAGCAGGATTGGTATTAACTGCAATTACCTTCGTAATTATTGCATTACTTCAGGAAGAAATTGACCGGGGCAATCATCCTTCCGTAGGCTGGCAAATTCTGGCTTATCTCATTTTGGCAGCAGCAGAAGTGCTGGTATCCGTAACCTGTTTGGAATATGCCTATACCCATTCTCCCAAATCGATGAAAAGTACCATGAGTGCCTTGTATTTATTGGGAATTTCCGCAGGAAATTTATTCGTTAGTCTGGTAAATAATAGTATTTCTAACGGAGGCTTCTTTTCTCATTATACCGGTGCCCGTTATTACTGGTTATTTTTCGGTATCATGTGCTTTTTCATTGTACTGTATTTACTGGTTTCAAACAGATTACCTGAAAAAAGATATGTGGGAATGGAAGAAGAATCTATAAACTAATCAGCTTTTTTCTAAATACCGTATTACCTTCGTCGCAAATAGGTGCTGCATGAATATTTTATTATTGGGTTCAGGAGGAAGAGAACATGCACTTGCTTGGAAAATGGCTGCCAGTCCGCATTGTACCCAATTATTTATAGCCCCTGGTAATCCGGGAACTGCCCAGTTGGGCACTAATCTGCAGGTATCAGTTACCGACTTCCCTGCTATTCGGGATCTTTGTATTCAGCATAGCATCAACCTGCTGGTTGTTGGGCCAGAAGAACCGCTGGTAAAGGGTATCTACGATTATTTTCAGGAGGAGGAAAGTTTAAGGGAAATGATAGTGGTAGGTCCATCCCGGGCTGCCGCACAATTAGAAGGAAGTAAATCGTTTAGCAAGCATTTTATGCAGCGGCATGGCATTCCTACCGCAGCTTATGCGGAATTTACGGCTGATAATTTCGAGGAGGGGCAAGCATATATCAAAAATCAAAGTTTGCCCATTGTTGTAAAGGCAGATGGATTAGCGGCTGGAAAGGGCGTGGTGGTAGCAACGAGTTATGAGGAAGCCTTAGGGGCATTCGATCAGATGATTCGGCAGCAACAATTTGGGGAAGCCGGGAGTAAAGTGGTAATTGAAGCCTTTTTGAAAGGTATTGAAGTAAGTGTTTTTGTTTTAACCGATGGCGAACATTATCAGATTATTGGCCATGCCAAAGATTATAAAAGGGTTGGGGAAGGCGATACCGGACCCAACACCGGAGGAATGGGCTGTATTAGTCCGGTACCCTTTATGGACGATACCTTTTGGAAAAAAGTAACGGAACGCATTATTGAGCCCACTATTACCGGTATTGCTAAGGAAAACCTGATTTACAAGGGCTTTATTTTCTTCGGTTTGATGAATGTAGCGGGAGACCCTTGGGTAATTGAATACAATTGCCGGATGGGGGATCCGGAAACAGAAGTAGTAATGCCCCTATTACAAACCGATTTGGTTGCTTTGCTGGCGGCTATGGACAATGGCACCCTGGGTGATGCAAATATTTCTTTTTTTAACAAGCAGGTTGCAACTGTGGTAGCTGTTAGCGGAGGTTACCCGGGTCAATATCCAAAAAACCTGCCCATTTACGGGTTGGCAAATACTGGTAAAGGCTCGGAAACACTGATATTTCAGGCAGGAACTGCAGCATCGGATACAGGTCAACTCGTAACTTCCGGTGGCAGGGTTTTGGCAGTTACGTCTTATGGAGAAACCTTAACTGAAGCCGTTCAACATTCATTAAAAGAATTAGAGCAAATTCATTTTGAAGGCATGTTTTTCCGAAAAGATATAGGATACGAATTTTCATAAAACACAACACTTAGTGAAAGCCGCGAAAAATAAGGATTTGCCCTTTGTGATTCGGTTATTTTCAACCACCTTTGTATCCTAACTATCTTAGATCCGAGAATTACACATAAACATGTCATTATTTAATTTTTTTACACAGGAAATAGCAATGGATTTGGGTACTGCCAATACCCTAATTATCCATAACGATGAAGTAGTGGTTAATGAACCTTCCATTATTGCACTCAATCGCAATAACATGAAGGAAGTGCTGGCAGTTGGAAAGAAGGCATTGATGATGCACGAAAAAACGCATGAGAGCATCCGTACCATACGTCCGCTGAAAGATGGGGTTATTGCCGACTTCAATGCTGCCGAATTAATGATTCGTGAGCTGATAAAAATGATTTATCCTAAAAAACCACTTTTCCCTCCTGCATGGAGAATGGTAATCTGTATTCCCTCATCCATTACTGAGGTAGAAAAAAGAGCAGTACGGGATAGTGCTGAACAGGCTGGAGCCAAAGAGGTATACATGATTCATGAACCAATGGCAGCCGCATTGGGGATTGGAATAGATGTTGAGGAACCTGTTGGCAATATGATTATTGATATTGGGGGTGGAACAACTGGTATCACTGTAATTGCATTAGCCGGTATTGTTTGCGATCAAAGTATCCGAATTGCGGGAGATGAATTTACAGCAGATATTATGGAGGCGCTGCGCAGGTATCACAGTTTATTAATTGGAGAACGCACGGCAGAACAAATTAAAATTAATGTAGGAGCAGCTTTAAAAGATTTAGATAATCCTCCGGACGATATTCCTGTAAATGGAAGAGATCTGGTAACCGGCATTCCTAAACAAATTATGGTAAGTTATCAGGAAATAGCAGAAGCATTAGATAAGAGTATTTTTAAAATTGAAGAAGCTATCCTGAAAGCACTGGAAACAACTCCACCCGAGTTGGCATCAGATATTTATAGGCGTGGACTATACTTAACTGGGGGAGGATCTTTGTTACGCGGGCTCGATAAAAGACTGAGTGCCAAAATCAAGCTCCCGGTTCATGTTGCAGACGATCCGCTGAAAAGTGTTGTTAGGGGAACAGGATTGGCATTGAAAAATTATCAGCAGTTTCCTTTTATCATGCGGTAATGGTAATAGAGTCTCACAGCTAGTTCATCCAACTATAGTTTCACAATCATTCGTTTTACAAGCGCCAATAGTTAACAGGGTTTGAGAAACATTATCTTATTTATACAGCGTTATTTTACATTTATCTGCTTTTTAATTTTGCAGATCATTTGTATTGTGCTGTTAAGTAGGAGTAGCAAAAGCCACGACAGTTTTTTCTCCTCCGCTGCCAATGAAGTAACCGGACGCATCAATCAGCAATATAGCGGTGTTCGGCAATATTTCTCATTAAGCGAAACCAATCGCATATTATCTGAAGAAAATGCACGCCTGAAAAATGAACTGAAAAATAATTTTATAGATACCTCCTTTAAGCGCATGCAGGTTACAGACTCCACAGTTAGGGATTCTACCGGCAAATGGAGAAAATATTCTTTTTTGCCAGCAAGGATTATCGGAAATACAGTTACCCTTCAAAACAATTTTCTTACTATTGAAAGAGGGACTCTTCTCGGTGTACATAAAGGCATGGCAGTTACCGGATCACAAGGAATTGTGGGGGTAGTAGTAGAGGCCGGTCCCAACATCAGTCGAGTAATGAGCTTACTGCATCGCAACAGCAAAGTAAGTGCGATGCTTAAAAAAGATGCCGTTGCTGGAAGCCTTGAGTGGGATGGTGCCGACCCTGAATTCCTTACATTAAGGAATATTCCAAAAAGTTCAGTAATTAAAAAGGGGGATACTGTTTTAACCAGTTTTTATTCCGCTAATTTTCCGTCACAATTAATGGTAGGAACTGTTGCCGAAATTCGCTCCGATTCTGAAAGTAATTTTTTTAGTTTAAAAGTAAAAACTGCCGTTAACTTTTTCAACATACAATATGTTTATCTCATTGAAAATGCCAGATATAGCGAGCAAATAAACCTTGAATCTGCCAGTCCCGTAAAATAATGAACCCAATAATTAAACATAGTATCCGTTTTATATTCTTCATTTTACTGCAGGTATTTGTATTGAATACTATTCCGCCACTGCATCAGTTTATTGTTCCCTATCTGTATTTTTTATTCATACTTTGGCTGCCGGTATCTATTTCACGCAATGGACTATTATTGATTGCTTTTCTATTCGGCCTTACGCTTGATTATTTTACAGGCACCCTTGGCTTACATGCTGCCCCTTGTGTGGCGATTGCATTTTTACGCCCTTTTTTGCTGAAATTATTGTTAGCACAGGAAACCGCAGAAGCTGGCTATATGGAACCTGGCCATAACAGCATGGGTTGGGCTCCTTTTATTACTTATGTAGCACTACTCACAATTATTCATCACAGTTACCTTGTTTTAATTGAATGGCTTCAGTTCGGCAACTTTCTTTATTTCATGGGAAAAGTACTGGGGACTACAGCAATTAGCATGCTTTTGATTTTGATTTCCGAATTACTGATACCCCGGAGGGAAAAGCAGAGAACTGCTTGATTTAATAAGAATAAAAAAACCTTTAAAATATTTTGTGAAATTGATAGAAGATGCTTTGCATTTCATCAACTTTGCATCACGGGTATGTAAGCTACCCTGAATTTATCGCATGTCGGCATTTACCCAAAGCAGAGGCAGAATAATCCAGTTAATTTTTGCGGCAGTTGTGCTGGTAATTATTTTACAGCTGGCGAATCTTCAGATTTTTTCAACCAAATACAAACTGGCTGCAGAAAACAATGCCCTATATCGGAAAATAATTTATCCCGATCGAGGTATTATTTTCGACAGAAATCGGAAACCCATTTTAGAAAATATAATCATCTACGATCTGGTGGTAATTCCGGTCGACAGTAAAGGAACTGATACTGCTGGATTGTGTACGCTTTTGAAAATAGATACTTCTGAGTACAAAAAAAGAATGCGCGATATCATCAATAAAACCGGTATGGTTCGTCCCGGCATATTTGAACCCATGTTAAGTGCCGAAATGTTTGCCCGCTTAAATGAAAATCTCTATAAATTCCAGGGCTTCTCATTAACAGAACGATCCGTAAGAAACTATCCATATCATGCAGCCGGGCATCTATTAGGATATATAGATGAGGTAGATACCAGTTTTTTAAGGATTCATAAAGAAGAAGGGTATCAAATGGGTGATTATGCCGGAAGAACCGGGCTGGAAAGAACTTATGAAAAAATACTCATGGGTAAGCGGGGAGTAAAGAACTATATCAGGGATAACAAAAGTAGGCTTCAGGGAGAATATGAAAAGGGAATGTATGATACAGCAGCAGTTGCAGGAAAAAATGTTTTCTCATCGCTGGATGTAGAACTACAAAAAATGGCAGAAGAATTAATGACCAACAAAGTAGGAAGTGTGGTTGCCATCGACCCTACTACCGGCGGCATTTTATGCATGGTAAGTGCCCCTACTTTCGATCCCAACTACTTAACCGGCAATCAGCGCAGAAAACATTTTGCCGATTTACTTGCCGACCCCAGAAAACCTTTTAATAATCGGGCTATTCAGAATAATTATTCCCCGGGCTCTACCTTCAAAACCATTGTAGGGATGATTGGATTATCGGAAGGAGTGATTGATGAGCAATTTACAGTATCCTGTGGAGGTTACTTTACCGGGTGTGGAACCGGTAAGCCCAAATGTTTGGATAAAGGAACTTTCAGCTTCAAGGAAGCCGTTGCCCACAGTGATAACACCTATTTCTCAACGGTGTTTAAACGGATATTAGATCAACCCAGATACGAAAGAACCGATAGTGCCCTCAATGTTTTTAACGATTATGCCGGCTCCTTTGGTTTAGGAAAGAAGTTGGGAATAGATCTTCCTTCTGAAAGAGGAGGTCTTTTGCCTAGTTCGGCATATTATCAAAAAATTTATGGAAAAAGATTCTTCCCATGCAATATCATTTCCAATGCAATTGGCCAGGGTGAAGTAAACACAACCATGCTACAAATGGCCAATGTAATGGCTATTATAGCAAATAAAGGATGGTTTTACACTCCACATTTGATAGATTCAATTGAAGGGGGTGATACAGATGGGATTTTATCGGCATTCAAGGAAAAAAGAATGGCCGACAACCGAATACCAGCTCATGTATATGAGGCAGAACAAAATGCAATGCAAGCGGTGATGGAATTCGGAACCGCAGCAGCATCGGCAGTACCCGGTATTGTTGTTTGCGGAAAAACAGGTACAGTAGAAAATTATGCAAAAGTAAACGGACGAGTAGAAAAACAACAGGACCATTCATTTTTTGGTGCTTTTGCCCCTAAAGACAAGCCCCGCATTGCCATCGCCGTAATTTGCGAAAATGCAGGGCAGGGTGCCTGGGCGGCTGCTCCCATTGCCAGTTTGCTGATTGAAAAATATTTAAAAGACTCTATTACGGGAAAAGAAAGGAAAGATAAATATACCACCATGGTAAATAAAAATCTGATTCCTAAGTTAATGCGAATAGAAATGACCAAAAACGATTCGCTAAAGCAAATCAAAGAGAGCAAATTAGAACAGCAACGGTTGCTGAGAGAGTCAATTGAAAAAGCTGCTGAAGATGCATCAGGATTCGACCAACCTTTAATTCCAGCAATTCCCGAAACATCCAAAAAACCGGGTTTGAAAGAAGCAATCATTCCAAAACAAGGAGAAAAGAAAAAAAAGTATTCAATCAGTTAAAATGGCCACACAAAATAATTCACTGGCAAAGGGAATCGACTGGACGATTGTATGGTTATATGCTTCATTAGTAACTATTGGAATATTGTGCATATTTATGGTTGAATATAGAACCGAATCCAATTGGATGGGAAACCTATTTACCGGAAAAACCAATTACAGTAAACAAATTATTTTTGCCGGATTTTGTGCGGTAGTAGGGATGTTCATTTTATTAACCGACAGCAAATTGTTTACCGCATTGGCTAACCTACTATACGCGTTTGGTATTTTACTCATGTTGGCAACTTTTGTGATTGGAAAAAACATCAACGGATCAAAAAGCTGGATACCATTGGGTGGAGGGTTTAATTTACAACCTGCCGAATTGTGCAAAATCTTCGCGGCACTGGCACTGTCGAAATATTTGTCGAGACCGGAAACCGTTTTCAAAAAAACAAAATCACAGCTGTTGGCAGCAGCCATTGCATTATTGCCGGCAGTACTATCTATATTACAACATGAATTGGGCCTAGCCCTCGTATATACGGCTTTTCTAATTCCGATGTATCGGGAGGGGATGCCTGCGCAGATTATGATTATTACAATTGCTTTTGGAATCCTGGTAATTGCTTCGCTTATTGTTGAACCTAACCTCCTGGCTGCACTTTTAACAATTTTGGGCGGAGCGATACTATACTTATTAAGAAAAAGTATCAAAAGAAACAGAAATGTACTCACAATAGTTATCGCCTGCTGGATATTTGCAGTAGGAACCTCTCGTTTAGTGGTGCCTTATATTTTTAATAATGTACTGGAATGTTATCAAAGTACCCGTATTTACAGCATGGTTGGAAAAGATTATGATTGCAGTCTCAATCAAAAATCTGCCAGAAAAGGAAAAGAAAAATCAGTAAAGAAACCGGATGATTATAATGTTCGTCAAAGTAAAATTGCCATAGGCTCTGGTGGTTTTACCGGAAAAGGCTTTTTAAAAGGTACTCAAACTCGTGGCAAATATGTTCCTGAACAGCATACAGATTTTATTTTTACTTCGTTGGGAGAGGCTTTTGGATTTGCTGGATGTTGTTTGTTTCTGGGTATTTATCTATTTCTCTTATTTAGAATTATACAAATGGGCGACCGACAAAGAAGTACGTTCAGTAGGGTATATGCTTATTCGGTTGCCAGTATTCTATTTTTTCATATTGCAGTGAATGTTGGCATGACAGTCGGTTTGTTTCCAATTGTAGGAATTCCGCTTCCTTTAATAAGCTATGGCGGATCTTCGTTGCTAACTTTTACTATTCTATTATTTATACTACTCCGGCTGGATGCAGACAGACAAATGGTTTTGCGGTAAACATCTGCTTATAGTAGCTTTGCACCCGTATGAAAATCATTCCCCTTTCCGAAGGTAGTTTCACCATTGATGCCACTAAACAATTTATTCCCTTTAATAAGGATACCGACCAGTTACTGGATAGAAATCGCGGTAGCTTGTTGGTAGAAATTCAGCCCTTCGCTGTAATAACAGATCGGGATGTAATAGTATTAGATACCGGATTAGGATTTTGTGACTCCTCTGGAACGCCTATCATACACAGGAATCTATTAAAGGCCGGTATCGCTCCCCATCAGGTTACAAAAGTATTATTAAGTCATCTACACCGAGACCATGCAGGAGGGATTAGTTATTTAAATGAGCCTACACAAGAAAGATGGATCAGCTTTCCCTATGCAACCTATTATTGTCAGCAAAGAGAATTTGAACTTGCTATGTCGAAATCATCCACATCGTATCAACCGGATTTAGTTAGTTTGCTTGAAGCATATAGTCGGGTAGTTTGGTTACAGGATGATGCAGGAAGTATTGATAACTATATTCATTACCTGGTAACAGCAGGACACAGTCAATTTCATCAGGTATTCACTATTCAGCAAAACGCTGAAATACTTTTTTTTGGTGGTGACGAAGCTCCTCAATTGCAGCAATTGAAAAATAAATTCATCGCCAAATATGATATGGACGGAAGAAAAGCGATGGAATGGAGAAAAAAATGGTGGGAGGAAGCTGCAAACGATCATAGAACGTTTTTGTTCTATCATGATATACAAACTCCTTTATATCAAAGATGATTTACTATTGACGCATTCGACCAGCCCTTTTTTGCATTTCCTCCCTTACAAGTTTATTGAATTCTCTATCTACAGTGAACACTTTTTGAACTCTTTCTTCCGAACCTAGCACTTTTCTGAATTCGGGTTGATATTTTTTTCTGATAGCTAAAACCTGTTCCTCTAATCCAATAATGTCGTCGGTACTTTTTATTTTGGCCTCCCGAAGTTCAAAATTATATGGAGTGTAAACGCGCCAAAATCCTGAATCTGCTGGAGTCAATTGTAAGTATCGGTTAATGAAATCGATTTTTAAACCTTGAAGTTGTGCAAGCCGTTCCCCTTTTTTGGGTTGCTGACTAATTACCTGATTACTCAAGAGAAGGAATAAAGCAATCAACAGATAATGTAAAATGCTGTATATGTGTTTATTTTTCATAATGGTTAATTCATTTCTTCCGGAATCCATTCTGTGGTTTCTGAGGATACAGTTTCTTCAAGGTATTTATTTATTTCCTCATCACTAACCCCTTTCATTTTTTGAGCAATTGCCTGGTACACCTCATTATCAGGGGTTAAGATCGTATGTGAATTTACCGGGGGCCCAATTGTAGTGAAATCAATAGCAGGTTGCAAGTTTGCGGTATTGATTCGGGGATTGTTGAATAAAAAGGCTGTATACACTAATATCCCCCCAAATAACGCAGCAGCAACATAGGGCATCCATTTTACAATACTTATTGAGAATATAGACGCCCCGGTTTTTGATGCAATTGTACTGGTTTTTTCCATTATTTTACCGCTCAGTTCGGGAAAATAGTTTTCGGGTAAAGAAAATGGTCTGCCGCTACTCAATTCTCCAACCGGTAAAACAGGATCTACGATTTCTCCGATTCGTTTTGCTACATTGGCAAAATATTCATCTGGAACAGAAAAGGGCATATTCCTCGACATACCTACCAGTTCAGGTGCCAGCTCTTGTAATTCTAGGTGTATGTGTTGTTTTTCTTCCATTTTCAATTTATTAGACAAACGAAATGCTAAGGAGTTTAATTTATTGTTGCTTCATGGCATCAGCAATTTTTTTAACAGCATGATGATAGCTGGCTTTCAAAGCTCCTTCACTGGTTTGTAGCACTTCACTCATTGCTTGATAACTCATCTCATCAAAGTACCGCATATTGAATACAAGTCGCTGTTTTTCAGGCAGTTGTTGGATGGCAGATTGTAACTTCCATTCAATTTGAGCCTCATTAAAATAGGGTTCAGCTTGTAATTTATCAACCATAGTCTGATTCACATAATCTTCATCCAAATTGAAACTTCCCCGGCGCTTTTCTTTGGTCAAAAAGCTCAGACTTTCATTGGTGGCAATTCGGTAAAGCCAGGTATACAAGTTACTTTCCTCCCTAAACGAATCGAGTGCTTTCCAAACTTTTAGCATTACATTCTGAAGTACATCATCCGCATCTGAATGGGAAATTACTAACCGGCGAATATGCCAGTATAGGGGCTGCTGATATTTATGTATAATGGCAGTAAATCCCCTTTCCCGGGTTTCGGGTTGATGGAACCATTCTAAAAGCTGGAGGTCTTCAGGATGCATGATGTTGCGGAAAGTACAATTTAATTAGACTGACAGAACTAAAAAAGGTTTAAAATTTAAAAAAACGTTATACCCATTAAAAAGGGCAGCACTCTCCAAAAGTGGCAGGACTTTCGATGATAACAGACAACTTTTTCAAGTTATCTTTAGGAAATTAATTTTTTAAAAGAACACTTCCTCAACGCGCTCCATCCATGCCCTCCACTCAAGCAATACAAAATTTTAAAAGAAACGTAGCAGACAAATACACGATCTACAATAGCCTATTTGCTGCATTACCTTTTTCAGGAATAGCTAATGTGGGTGCCCTGCTTCCCCTTTTACTCCAATCTTGTAAAGAAGGTATGGAAACAGGGAAGAGTGCTTATGAAATCATCGATCATTTTTTTGCTCAACATACCCAGGTTGGAACAGACACCGAAAAAATCAATCGTCTTTTTCGATTTACCCAATATATTGAGCGCCAGGTAGTATTATTCGATGCAATAGAGGACGCAGCATTTACCAGTATCAATCAGATGTATGGTCCGGGTACCTTAACAGCACTGGTAAATGAAGCCAACATTTTAGGCAAACAGCAGGAACTAAAAAATAAATTGAAGAATTTTGCTGTCCGTATTGTATTAACGGCTCATCCCACCCAATTTTATCCTGGTACTGTTTTAGGAATTATTCACGACATGCAGGATGCCATTAGTAAAAACGATTTCCCAACTATTAACTCTTATATTCAACAATTAGGCCTCACACCATTTTTTAATAAAAAGCAGCCTACACCTTACGACGAGGCCATAAACTTAATGTGGTACCTCGAAAATATCTTCTATCACTCAATTGGAAATATTTATTCTTTTATCAACCGCGAAATTTTTGATGGAGATTATACTGGTGAGAATCCTTTCATTCAGTTGGGCTTTTGGCCGGGTGGCGACAGAGATGGAAACCCCTTTGTTGATGCAGTCACTACACGCAAAGTAGCAGATGCCCTCAGAAGTGCAATTATCGTTTGTTATTATCGCGATATCCGCAAACTAAAACGCAGACTCACTTTTGCTTCTGTAGAACAACTGATTACAGAAATCGAATTGCTGCTATTTGAAAATGTATTCCAGCCTGCGCAGGCAAAACCTATTACGAAGTCGCTGCTTATTGAAAAGCTCACGAACATCAGAGACCTTATCATAAAGCAACACCATGCACTCTATTTATCGCAATTAGATACTCTGCTGAATAAAGTTCGCATTTTTGGAATTCATTTTGCATCGCTGGATATTCGTCAGGACAGTCGGATTCATACCAAAGTATTATTAGATCTAGACAACCAGTGCAAACAAAAAAAATATGCTCGCATTTTACCGGACAACTATGAAGCCTTAACCGACATACAAAAAATTAACTGGCTAGAAAACCTGCATGGAAATGTAGAAGTAGAGTTATTCGAGCCCGGAATTGCAAGAGATACACTGGAAAGTATTTATTCGATTGCGGCTATACAAAACAGTAATACCGAAGCAGGCTGCCATCGTTACATTATCAGCAACTGCCAGTCGGCTATACATGTACTTGAAGTATTTGCGCTTTTCAGATTATGCGGATGGAATGCTAACCGCTTACCCGTAGATTTTATTCCACTTTTTGAAACAATCGATGACTTACAGGAAGCAGAAAATATCATGCGAACACTGTATACATATCAGCCCTATCGTAATCATTTACAGCAAAGAAAAAATCATCAAACAATCATGTTGGGGTTTAGTGACGGAACAAAGGATGGAGGCTACTTGCAAGCGAATTGGAGTATCTACTGTGCAAAGGAAAAACTAACTCACCTTGCAACAGCATTTCAAATCAAATCACTTTTCTTTGATGGAAGAGGGGGGCCTCCTTCGCGTGGTGGTGGTAAAACCCATCAATTTTATGCATCACAAAGCAATCTGATTGAAAATGAAGAAATACAACTTACCATTCAGGGGCAAACCATTACCTCTAACTTTGGCACCATACATTCTTCGCAGTTCAACTTAGAACAGCTTATTTCAGCGGGTGTTAGAAATACCATTTTTTCAGAAAATAAAAATCAGCTTTCCAGTTCCAATCGGGATCTGCTTTCCGAATTAGGAGAAGAAAGTTATGCAGCTTATCAATCTTTCAAAAATCATCCGCTTTTCTTGCCCTATCTGCAAACTTTTAGTCCACTCAACTATTACAGTAAAACCAATATTGCCAGCCGTCCTTCCAAAAGGGGTAATCAGTCGGAGCTACGATTTGAAGACCTTCGGGCTGTTCCCTTTGTGGGCAGCTGGAGCCAATTAAAACAAAATGTTCCCGGATTTTTTGGTGTAGGCACGGCCCTTCAGCATATGAAAAATATTGGTAAATGGGAAGAAGTGAAAGAATTGTTTTCAAATGTGCTCTTCTTTAAAACTTTAATAGATAATAGCATGATGAGTATGCTAAAATCATATTTTACACTTACTCAAAATGTTCAATATGACCCACAATTTGGTGCAATTTGGAAAATAATAAAACAAGAATTTGATCTTACCCAACAACTGGTATTGGAATTAAGTAATAACAGAGAATTAATGCAAGATGACAGAACCGGAAGAGCCAGCATTCAAATGAGAGATACAATTGTTTTACCATTACTTACGATTCAACAATACGCACTCCACCGTTTACAACAGCAGCAACTTGAACCTGCTACGAGAGATGTTTTGGAGAAACTAGTTACCCGAACTATGTTTGGCATCATCAATGCAGCCAGAAATTCGGCTTAATTTCTTAGCTGCTTGCATCTTTCCAACGCCATAAATGTAAACAGGCATACGTTCGGTAGGGTTTCCAGTTTTCTGAAATTTCAATCATCTTTTTTTTCAGGGTACGCTTATCGGATTTATCTAAATCATATAAAGCAGCCATCGCTTGTTGTATTCCTCCATCATCCGGTGCGAATACATCCACTCTCCCTAATGTAAACATCAGCAACATTTGAACCGTCCACACCCCTACCCCCTTAATCTGCGTTAGCAAATCAATCACTTCCTCATCCGACAAATTATCAATCTCCTGAATAGCTTTTTTCTGTTCAATACAAAATGCTGCAACAGACTTTATATAGTTGGCCTTGGCTTCACTCAATCCTACCGATCGCAATGTCTCGATCGGAGTATCTAGCACTTGTCTGCAGGAAGGTGTTTGATGCGCATACAATGATAAAAATCGATTCCAAATAATTGCTGCTACCTGTGTATTTAGTTGTTGACTTACAACTGCATTCATAAGGCTAACAGAAATAGATGAATTACTGATAGGTATTTCTATTTTTTTAACCAAAATATTTGATAGGATAGCATCCTTTTTCAAGTGCTTTACATAACGACTCATACTTTCTAATTATCCGGTAATTTACCGAATCAAAGCTATTTACTGCACGAATTTACTTCGATTTGTATTGGAGGAATTGATAAATACACTACATTTCAATTAAATAAACCTATTATGAAATTTGCCGCTGCTTGCTTGCTGCTTTTACTAACCTTCAATAAACTATCCGCGCAAGCCGAATTTAATCAATCGGTCCTTAACATTATGCAGGCCCAAACTCAGGCATGGAATAAGGGAAACATTGCCGAATTTATGCAGGGTTACTGGAATAGCGATAGTCTTTTATTTGTTGGTAAAAATGGTCCGGTTTATGGTTACACAACCACCCTGGAGAATTATAAGAAAAACTATCCCGATACGGTAATTATGGGAAAATTACAGTTCAATCTTTTATCTATCCAACAGATTTCCCCAACCCATGGCTTTGTATTAGGCAAGTTTTTACTAACCCGAAAAATTGGAAATGCCAGTGGTTATTTTACCCTTTGGCTTCGAAAAATCAATGGAAAATGGCTGATTATTGCCGATCATACCAGTTAACAGAACTAACTGTAACATTATAAAAGTAACGATACTAATTATAAAAATCAAATTATGGCCATTATCATCATTGGGTTATTGCTAGCCTTTACGGGCATGATAATTAAGAAAAATAAAGAAGAACTACATACAGTAGGAAGAGGACTTTACTGGACAGGATTAACGCTGGGTGTGTTCGGACTTCTATGGTCCTCTGTGAAACAAATTGATGCCGGAAAAGTGGGAGTGCAGTCTTTATTTGGTAATATTCAAAGTCATGTATTACCCAGTGGACTTAACCTAGTAAATCCTTTAATGGATGTAATGGAAGTTGACATCAAAACCCAAAACTATACAATGAGTGGGGTGCATGATGAAGGCAATAAAGAAGGAGATGATGCCATTCGGGTATTAACTGCGGATGGATTGGAAGTTACCATCGACTTAACAGTACTATATAGTGTGCTACCCGCTGAAGCACCCCGTTTAATTAGAGAAACCGGCATAGACTATCAAAATAAAATTATTCGTCCGCTTACCCGAACCAAAATGCGCGATAATGCGGTATATTTTACTGCTGTAGATTTATACTCTACGAAAAGAGATATATTTCAATCCAAAATTTTTAAAAGTATTGAGGATGATTTCAAAAAACGCGGATTGATATTAGAGCAACTATTGGTTAGAAATATCACATTGCCAGGAACCGTTAAGGCCTCTATTGAAGAAAAAATTAAGGCAGAGCAGGATGCACAAAAAATGGAGTTTGTATTGCAGAAAGAGAAGCAAGAAGCAGACAGAAAACGCGTAGAAGCACAAGGTATTGCCGATTATCAGCGAATTATCAGCTCAGGTTTAGGCGACAAGCAACTTCAGTACGAACAAATTCAAGTAATGAAGGGGTTAATCACTTCACCAAATGCCAAAGTAATTATTATGAATGGCAGTAAAACGCCGGTCATTTTAGATGGGAAAAACTAATCTTCGATTTCAATGGGCTTACTCCAGATACGGTAGCACCACCATACAAATGCACTCAGACTGAGAAAAAACCAACAGTAGAAGATTAGGTTACTTGTTTTGAAATCACCTTCAATTATGCCATAACCCAGCATAATTCCGGCAGTGGAATTGACCGCCATCCATAAGAGACCAAAGCCAATTGTATTGAGTATTCTAATAAGGTATTGACGTATGCCGGGTTCCACAAATAATTTTTCGGTAATCTATATATACAATTGAGGAGCGTTTTAGTTCAGGCATGATTTAATCCATACTTTGATTGCTGGTGGCTGCTAATTTTAAAATCCGATCAAATTGAGACGGACTCAAGTCATTATAAAAAAAGTAAATCGGATCAACTTCAACCCCATTATGCAGTACTTCATAATGAACATGCGGACCCGTACTTTTACCAGTACTTCCTACATATCCAATCACCTGACCTCGTTTCACCTCATCTCCCACACGTGCTTTAATTCGGTACATGTGTCCATAGAGAGATTGATACCCAAATCCATGATTAATCACTACCCGATTTCCATGACCACCCGTACTAAATCCTGCATCCACCACTTTCCCGTCGCCGGTTGCATAAATAGGAGTTCCGAGTGGAGCGGTAAAATCTATTCCCTTGTGCTCTCTCCTGTCTTTATAAACTGGATCAATACGATACCCAAACCCTGACCCTATTCGGGTAAGATTTTTGTTGCTGATGGGTTGTATTGATGGCATAGAGGCAAGCCATATTTCTTTGTTTTTTACCAGACGGTTAATTTCATCAAAAGACTTCATTTGATATGCCTCTAACAAAGCCAGGCGATTGAGTTGGGTATGGATACTGCTAATTAAGGCATCTTCTCCCATATTTTGAATAAGTTTAACCTCTCCCTTCCGTTCCATGTCTTTTACACGTGCACTATCTGGAATGGGGGTAGCACCAAAAATGGTTCGGTAAACCTGATTATCTCTATTCTCAATTTCATCCATTTGTAATTCAAGCTGATTAACCCGCTCCATCAGCAGGGAATAATTCTCCTGCAGGCTCTCATTTTGTTGTTTGAGTATTTTTTCACGGGGGGAAGCAAAATATCGGAAAGCAATTGTATAAATCAATAAACCGGTAACAAGTGAAGCTGCTATAAATCCAATTACTTGCAGCAATCGCACCCGTAAAGGCGTTTCCAGCTTCTCATATCGAAGGGTATGTGTATTATAAAAATACTTTACCTTTTTCATGCCACTTATGATTAATAAATGTATTTAGGCAGATGATAATCAACGTAACCGAAAATCAGCGCACCCTTTCCTTACTCCGGCAGCATTTCCTTACCTTTGCCTTCCCAAAACAGCCTCAAATATAGTTTCAAACGGCCTAATTACGGGTGTAAACTTTTTCCGGATGATGACCAGTGCACAGATCAGACAACACTTTTTAGACTTCTTCCAGTCAAAAAATCACCATATCGTTCCTTCTGCCCCTATTGTTGTAAAAAATGACCCAACGCTCTTATTTACCAATGCCGGCATGAATCAGTTCAAAGATTATTTTCTTGGTAACAAGAAGCCTGCATTTACCCGGGTAGCCGATACACAAAAATGCCTGCGGGTGAGTGGTAAGCACAACGATTTGGAAGAAGTTGGGGTAGATACTTATCACCATACCATGTTCGAAATGCTGGGAAACTGGAGTTTTGGTGATTATTTCAAGGCAGAAGCAATTGCCTGGAGTTGGGAATTACTAACAGAAATATACAAACTGGATAAAGACAGATTATACGTAACCGTTTTTGAGGGAGATGCTTCAGAAGGGATACCTGCTTCTACCATCGCTTTAGCCGAATGGAAGAAACTGGTACCTGAAGACCGGATCCTGTTTGGAAATAAAAAAGATAATTTCTGGGAAATGGGTGACACCGGACCCTGTGGACCTTGCTCAGAAATACATGTAGACTGCCGCTCTGAAGAAGAAAGAAAACGGATTCCGGGGAGAGAGTTGGTAAATAAAGACCATCCTCAGGTTATTGAAATCTGGAATAATGTATTTATTCAATACAATCGATTAAAAGATGGAACTCTACAACCTCTGCCTACCCGACATGTAGATACAGGTATGGGCTTTGAACGGTTGGTTAGGGTTATTCAAGGCAAACAAAGCAATTACGATACAGACGTATTTTCCGGTACAATTGCTGCAGTAGAAAAAATTACCCGTCAAACCTATGATGCCAGTGATAGTAAACAAGCGGTTGCTTTTAGGGTACTGGCTGATCACATACGTGCAATTGCTTTTACAATTTCCGACGGACAACTTCCTTCCAATACGGGAGCAGGATATGTGATTCGCAGAATTTTAAGAAGGGCTGTACGCTACTATTATACGTATTTGCAATATCAACAACCCCTGTTATTTCAATTGGTTCCCATTTTGGCTGCGCAATTTGAGCAGGTATTTCCTGAACTTTTTCAGCAGCAGGAATTTGTTGCGAAAGTAATTCGTGAAGAGGAAGAAGCATTCCTAAAAACACTGGAAAAGGGGCTTAAAAGAATGGATGATATTTTAGCAAGCAACCCGAAAGAAATTCCCGGGAAAGCAGCTTTTGAATTATTCGATACGTTTGGTTTTCCACCCGACTTAACCCGACTCATTGCCAATGAACAGGGACGAACAATTAATGAAGCCGAATTTGAAGCAGAAATGCTGCAGCAAAAAAACAGAAGCAGGGCAGCTACAGCTATGGATACAGAAGACTGGATTCTTTTGCATGAAGATGCAGCAACCTCCTTTGTGGGCTATGATACCCTGGAAATATCTACCCGCCTGGTTCGATATAGAAAAGTAAAAGCCAAAGGTAAAGAATCATACCAGCTGGTATTGGAAGCAACTCCTTTTTATGCAGAAAGCGGCGGTCAGGTTGGTGATAGAGGTGTTTTACTATTTGGTGAAGAAAGCATACCAGTTTTAGATACCAAAAAGGAAAATAACCTGGTTATACATATCACCGCTCAATTACCCCAACAACCCGAGTTACCTGTTATTGCTATAGTTGATGCGGATTGCAGGCAATCTACTGCTATTCATCATAGTGCAACACATTTGCTTCATGCCGCACTGAGGTCTGTTTTAGGTAGCCACGTTTCACAGAAAGGAAGTTTGGTAAATGAACATCAGCTCCGATTCGATTTTGCCCATTTCAGCAAAGTTGGTGAAGAAGAAATTGCTAAAATCGAGCAAATTGTAAATGAAAAAATTCGCAGTAATATAACTGTGCAAATAGAAGAAATGGGAAAAGAGGCGGCAATGGCGAAGGGAGCTATGGCACTTTTTGGCGAAAAGTATGGCGACAAGGTACGTGTTGTTACGATGGATCCTCATTATTCAGTTGAGTTGTGTGGAGGAACGCATATTAATCAAACCGGCGAAATGGGGTTATTTAAAATTCAACACGAATCGGCTGTTGCAGCAGGTGTAAGAAGAATTGAAGCGGTAAGCGGAAATCCGGCATGGCAATGGATACTGAAGGAAACTACTACTTTGCAACAAGTTCGGCAAACCTTGAAAAATCCCACCGAAGTTACCCGCGCTCTACAACAACTGATGGTTGAAAATGCAGAGCTGAAAAAGAAAATTGAAAGTCTGGAATCAAAACAATTGAGTCAACTGATTCCTCAATTGCTTCAACAGGTTTCTATTGTGGGTGATATACCATTTATTGGTGCGATTGTTGAAGTTGCTGCTCCTGATGCTTTGAAACAAATCTGCTTTCAATTAAAAAACCAACTCAATAAATATGTAGTTGTATTGGCTGCCAATATTGATGGAAAAGCTCAGGTAGCCATATTAATCGACGATGAAACCGTTGCGCATAAACAATTAGATGCAGCACAAATGATAAAACAAACTGTTGCACCTCTAATTAAAGGCGGAGGCGGGGGAGCAAAAACACTGGCAACTGCGGGCGGACAAAACCCCTCAAACCTGCAACAGGTTATTGATACTATCAGGCAGCTATTGCAGTAATATTCAATATTTTTTAACAATTCCGAAGCTCTTCGTACTTCATGTAGCTGTAGTTTTGATGTACTAAATATTTCGTACATTAAAATTTATCGGTATGCTATCCTCAAAAATTACACTATCCGCTATTCTCAGCATGCTGGGAATGTTTCAGTTGATTGCACAGCCAACACCACCACCCCCAACCAAACGAACGCCTAAAGTTGTAATCATTCAAAATGGTGATACTACTATCATTGAACAGGATCAGATGCTGGATCTGGATGGCTTACCAAAGAGATTGCCGAATAACATGTTAAGACTTTTCCGCGACAACGATTGGAAGGAATTAATGCCATTAGAAGGAGCTGCATCAGAAAACAAAGCCATATTAGGAGTTATTTCTGAGAACAATGAAAAAGGGGCACTGATAAAGGAAGTAAGCAAAGGTTCTGCTGCTGAAAAAGCCGGAATACAGGCTGAAGATATCATCACATCCATCAACGGAGTTGCTATTCAAAATGCTGCAGACTTATCAAAAGAAGTAGGAAAACACGAACCTGATGAAACCATTCAAATTAGTTATCTGCGGAATGGTAAGAATGAAACAACCAAAGCAACCCTCACAAAGAATCAACGGGCTAATATTCGCATGTATCGCTATAATCGCCCCGATAATAAAAACTTTGATGAGAGAATACAAATATTCCCACCGAATACGGAAATGGATATGGATATGTTACCAGGGGTTCGCAGGCTTCAATTAGGTGTTAGCATTCAGGAAGTAGAGAGTGCTAAAGGAGTGAAAATTACCGCCATTACCGAAAACTCACCTGCTGCCCGGGCCGGACTTAAAAAAGATGATATAATTCTTTCTGCCAATGGCAATCCGATTGCTGATGTAAACGATGTTCGGAAATTGTTGGGTAACTCGAAAGAGGGTGATAAGTGGAAAATTGAATATGAACGAGGTGGAAAAAAATCAAGCACTGAGGTAATTTTCCCAAAAAAATTGAAAACTGCCGATTTATAAACCTATTCTCAGTCTTTTCGAAAAGCAAAGGCATACCCTTGGGTATGCCTTTGTGTTATACAAAATACAATGAAACTTCAATAAATACGTTCTAGTTAAAGAAGATTAAGTAATTACCAATATCCTTTCCCAACATGAAAAAACTAATATCCGCTTTATTGCTGCTACATGTTATTCCTATTTTTTCTACTGCACAGGTATATAGTAAAAAGGAGCCACTGGCACATACATTTTCTATAGTAGCAAGAGATGAAAAAACAGGAGATCTTGCAGTTGCTGTTCAAAGTCATTGGTTTGGTGTAGGAACGTTGGTTCCATGGGTTGAAGCAGGTGTTGGCGTAGTTGCTTCCCAGTCATTCGTTAATAAATCCTATGGTCCGAAAGCATTGTCTCTCTTAAAAAGAGGTTACACCCCTCAGGAGGCATTAGACAGTTTACTTAAAGCAGACAGTTCCCGTGAAATGCGACAGGTTGCTATTATAGATACAAAGGGAAATGTTGCCAGTTTTACCGGCTCAAAGTGCATCCAGGTTGCCAAGCACATAAAGGGTAAAAACTTTAGTGTACAAAGCAATATGATGTTAGGTGATTCTGTTTGTGAGTTTATGAAAAGAGCCTTTCTTTCCAGCGCACAATTACCATTTGTTGAACGTATCTTATTAGCATTGGAGGCGGGTCAGGCAGCCGGTGGAGATATCAGGGGCATGCAGGCAGCAGCTATTTTAGTTGTTCCGGGAAGATTCACGCCACCTTGGGAAAAAACCATTATAGACCTTCGGGTAGATGATTCCCCTCAACCCCTGGAAGAATTACGCCGGCTTTACAATATGCAATTGGCATACGATCACATGAATAGCGGAGACCTTGCATATGAAAAAATGAATAATCTGAATCTGGCAAATGAAAAAAAAGATATTACAGAAGCCATGAACGAATACAATGCTGCGATGCGTCTTTTTCCCGAAAACCTGGAAATGCAGTTTTGGACAGCCGTTACCCTTGCCAATAATAAACAAATGAACAAAGCCCTGCCCATGTTCAAAAAAATCTTTGTGAGAAATAAAAATTGGAAAGAGTTATTTCGCAGACTGGAACCTGCAGGATTGCTCATCATTTCAAAAGAAGACCTCCAAATGGTGCTTTCTCTGTGATATTTCTGCTAATACTTACCACCTGCAGCTGAAGTTTGGTTATTTTTGCCAATATGCAGGACGTGCAAAAATTTGAAGTAGTAATCGGTTTAGAAATTCATGCTCAGTTGGCTACAAATAGTAAATTATTTTGTGGCGACAGAAATGAATTTGGCGGAGAACCCAATACAAGAATCAGTGCTATCTCACTTGCCTATCCGGGTACCTTACCCAAAACAAATAAAAAGGCAGTTGAGCTCGCAGTAAAATTAGGATTAGCCATTGGATGCACCATTGAGCAGTATAACTTTTTCGCACGGAAAAATTATTTTTATCCCGACCTACCTAAAGGCTATCAGATATCACAACACACAAGTCCAATTTGTAAAGGTGGAGAACTGATCGTTGAAACAAGTAACGGTAAAAGATCAATTAAATTAAACCGTATTCACCTGGAAGAAGATGCTGGCAAGAGTTTACACGATCAACATCCCACTCAAACCTATATAGATCTTAACAGAGCAGGAACCCCATTGGTAGAAATTGTTACCGAACCTAATATCTATTCTGCTGAAGAAGCCGGACAATTTGTTGCAGAAATCAGAAAGCTGGTTCGGTGGCTGGGTGTTTCGGATGGTAATATGGAAGAGGGAAGTCTCCGCTGCGATGCTAACATTTCACTTCGGCCCTTTGGAACGGAAACCTTGGGAACAAAAGTGGAAGTAAAAAACCTGAATTCGATTCGACATGTAAAAAAAGCCATTGAATTTGAAATCGGTCGAATGACTGAACTCTTATTAAAGGGCAAACCCATTATACAACAAACGCGAAGCTACGATGCCGAAAAGGATATCACATTTGCTTTACGGGATAAAGAAGAGGCTAACGATTATCGGTATTTCCCCGACCCTGATCTGGCGCCATTTACACTAAGTGATGAGTATCTCCAACAAATTAAAAAATCAATTCCTGAACTGCCGAATGCATTATTCGAACGCTTGATACTTTTACCCGGCATTACAGCATATGATGCACATCAATTAACCGACGACATTGACACTGCCCGTTTCTTTGATGCTGTTTCAGCTCATTCCCAACATAAAAAAGCCATTGCCAATTGGATGACAGGCCCTATTCGCCAATGGCTAAATGAAAATCAACAAAACTTTGCAACATTTCCCGTTTCGCCTGCACGACTAGCAGAATTGATAGAGTTAGTTGAATCAGCACAATTGAATTTTTCTACTGCAGTAAGCAAATTACTTCCTGCCATGATAAAGGAAATTGATGCCCCCCTTCTGTTAGCTGAAAAAATGAATTTATTACAAAATGCCAATGAAACTCAATTAATAGCTTGGGTTGAGGAAGTTCTTTTAACTAATCCGGATAAAGTAACCGAGTATAAAAAAGGGAAAAAAGGATTACTAGGATTATTTGTGGGAGAAATAAAAAAAATCAGTAAGGGTAAAGCTGATCCTCAACAGGTTACACGTCTATTACAAGAAAAACTTCAATAACCGACACCGAAAAGAAACAGAAGTTGTAAACAAAAAAGATTCATTCACTATTTTTGAAACAAATATACATCCCTTTATCTTTTTAATTATACATCATGAAAACACGCATTGGGTTCCTACTAGTTGTACTGGTTGTTCTGGCTTGTAATGAAAAAAAATTTGGAGCCTTCACCGTTAGCGGACAATTTAAGAATGCCGGCAAACTGAAAATTTATTTACAGGAACTTCCATATGCAGGCCGACAGCCGATCATGATTGATTCCACAACACTCGATAATCAAGGAAATTTTATTCTGAGAGGAGTTGGTAAAGAGGAAACCCTATACCGGATAACAACCGAAATGGGTATGGATTTAATAGTAATTAACGACCAAAAAAATATTAAACTACAAGTCGACATGAAAGATTATACGCACTATCAGATTGAAGGCTCGCCTGCAAGCTCCGCGTTACATGATCTTTTCGAAAACTATCGGCAGCAAGATTCTGCGTTAGCTATTTGCTTTATGAAGTTAGACTCACTTCAGCAGAAAAACACTCCCGATAGCCTAATGCTTCCTTGCAAACAGGAAAGAGACCGCAGAATAAATGATATCAATACGCTCGTAACAAATTTTGTTCGAAATTCTGAAAGTCCGGCTGCTCGTTTTTATGCCATGGGCATTGCCACCCGAACCATGAAAAAGGAAGAAATCATTACGCTTTCAAATGAATCCCTTAAAAAATATCCTGATCATACTGGCATTCAACGAATTAAAACGTTACTTGCAGAGTCAACAACTGCAGCACCTGCTCAGGAAGGCACACTGATTGATAAAGAAGCTCCGGATTTCACCCTACCCGGAACGAATGGACAGATGATTTCATTACAAAGTTTCAGAGGGAAATATGTGTTGGTAGATTTTTGGGCGAGTTGGTGTGGCCCCTGCAGAAAAGAGAATCCAAATGTTGTAATGGCATTCAAAAAATTTAGCAATAAAAACTTTACTATTCTGGGAGTTTCATTGGATGCAGAAAAAAGCGAATGGCTTCAGGCGATTAAAGATGATAATTTAACCTGGACGCACGTAAGCGATTTGAAGCAATGGGAAAGTAAGGTTGTTCCATTATATCAAATTCAGGGAATTCCGTTTAATGTTCTGATAGATCCCAAAGGAAAAATTATAGCGGCTGATTTGAGGGGTGAAGACCTCGATAAAAAGTTAAGTGAAGTACTAAAATAAGTATTTCTATTTCTTTTTTGTTTTAGGAGCAATACTAAGAATCAACACCGGCAAAAGAATTAGATTGGTTAATGTTCCCACTACCAATGTGAGTGAAGTTAACCAGCCCAAAGCCTGCGTGCCTCCAAAATCGCTCCAGCAAAAGATAATAAACCCTGCAATTAATACCATTGAGGTATATAAAATACTAATGCCGGTATGACGTATCGTTTGAACCAAAGTTGCAGCTATATCATATTCATGATAGCCCAGTTCTTGTTTGTAGTTAATCAAAAATCGAATGGTTACATCAATTGCTATTCCCAAAGCAACGCTAAACACCAAAACGGTAGATGGTTTTAAAGCAACGCCCATCCATCCCATTACTCCGGCTGTGATTACGAGCGGAATCAAATTGGGTATAAGCGAACAAATAAGTATCCGGAATGAGCGAAACAGATACAACATACAAAGTGAAATAAGTAAAAAAGCCCATGCAATACTTTCTTTTAATCCACGGATAATAAATCCTGACCCTTCTACAAAACTTACACTACTTCCTGTAAATGTTACCTTATATGCCGAGGTATCGAAAATTTCTTCAGATTTTTTTTGAAACTTTTCAAGTAATAGGGGTAATCGGGCACTGCCTATATCTTTCATATTAACACTGATACGTGCTATCTGACGGTTACTATCTATAAAATTATTGAGAAGGCCTGCAACTCCTTTCATTTTTGCTGAATCAGCTCCTGCATTATTAGCAGATGTTTGAAGATAGGGTCCAATAAATGCAAGATCCGTTTCGGTTGGAATACCATAACTATTACTATCTCCATCGAAATATGCCTGTCGGGCAAATTTTAGTCCTTCCACGAACGACAATGGACGAGCAGTTGCAGAATCTTCGGTAATAAATTCAGACAATTCATCGATTTTTTGAATTGTCTTCATACGCATAATACCTTTTTTCTTTTTGGAATCTACCACAATTTCAAGTGGCATAACCCCTTCAAAGTTTTTTTCAAACCACTTCAAATCGGTATAAATTTTGTTGCTGCGAGGAAGATCATCTACAATAAAGCCTTCACTTTTTATTTTAAAAATTCCGATAACCGCAAATATCAATACTACCAGCGTAATTCCATAAACCCAACGAGCATGTTTAAATGCCCAGCGTTCAATGTTCACCAGAAATTGTTTTAAATGTCGATTTTCAAGATATCGAACATGCTTGTCTTTCGGAGGTGGCAAATAACTTAAAACAGCTGGAATAAAAATTAAAGATATTATAAACAAAGCCATGATATTGATGCCGGCAACCACACCAAACTCTTTTAATAACTGGCTTCGCGTAAGAGCAAATACTGCAAACCCAATAGCAGCAGCTATATTACAGAACAAGGTAACTATACCCATTCTGCCTACCATGGTAATTAATGCGGATTCTTTTTGTCTGGTTTCCAGATAGGCTGTATGATATTTGTTGATGAAATAGATACAATTAGGTATTCCAATTACTACTACCAGCGGGGGTATCAGAGCAGTTAATAGTGTTATTTTATAGCCGAATAATACAATCGTTCCCAAACTCCAGATTACTCCCATTCCTACCACTAATAAACTCATGAGTGTTGTGCTGAACGACCAAAAAAATAAAAACAGGGTAACTACCGATAAAATCAGCGAGCCAATTAAAAACCAGTTCATTTCAGCCTTGATCTTATTGCCCACTATGGTTCTGATAAAAGGTAGTCCGCTCACATATAAAGTGGTTCCGGTTTCTTTTTCAAATGCCTGTAATTCCTTCGAAATATCATTCATCAAACGGGTTCTCCCCTTACTATTCATCGTATCCTTATTTACACTAATTCCCATCAGGTAACTACCCGTTTCCGGATTATACAAGAATGAGCGGTAAAATGGCAAACTTTCAAAAACCCTGCGACTACTATCCAATAAAGCCTGATTTGTATAGGGTGCCTGAAATATTTTTTGAGATACCAGTTTACCAGCTGCGGTATCATTTTGTAAACCCACAACCTCAGGAATTGACAGAACCCCTGTTACAGCCTGCACATTTTTTAATCGTTGATGTAACGCATTTACAGCATTGAAAAAATTGACCTCATACATTTTTTCTGATTGAATACCAACTACAACTGTATTAGCATCGGCTCCGAAGGTTTTTAAGAACTGCTGATATTCGATGAATTTTTGATTGTCGGTTGGCAAAGCTCTAGTAAAATCATAGCTCAACTGCACCTGTGCGGCTTTCCATGCCATACCTGCTGTAACCACCAATAATAGCAACAGCAGACTAAGCCTATTTTTTAATATCGTTTTGCCAATTGTATACCACATATATATGTTTTCTGTTAGCAAAGAAAGGAATAAAATTGGCTGTGTTTTATCTTGGGCTGATAAATTTGGTATATTTCATCAAACTTCTTCATATGTCGGCTCAATCACCCAATTCTATCAGGCAAATCAGTTTCTACCTTTTACTTATTCTAACGGGAGGAGTACTTATATGGCAACTGAGTGCGTTTATTCCGGCTTTTCTTGGTGCCCTTACTTTTTATATTCTGTTATCTAAACCCATGAACTGGCTTACACAAACCAGAAAATGGTCGCCCGGTATAGCAGCAAGCATATTATTACTGCTTACTATTATTATGGTATTGGTACCCGTTAGTATGGCAATCAATGTTGTTTACAATAAAGTAGGATACGCCCTTCAACATTCAGGAAATGTAAAGGAAAGCCTCGCTACGCTTATCAATCAAGTAGAGCAGCGGTTTCAAATTACATTAATTAGTGATCAGAATATTGAGAAAATAGGCCTGCTTTTTGCAGGTATTTTGCCAAATATTGTGGGTGCAACCGTTGATTCATTTCTCACAGTTGTGATGATGTTATTTATCCTGTATTTTTTGCTTTCCAATAATAAAGGAATTGAAAAGTGGTGTCTGAAACATGTACCACTGCAACACGAAAATACCCGCCGGATCGGAAAAGAATTGAATACCCTTATTTTTTCCAATGCGGTGGGCATACCGGCAACTGCACTATTTCAAGGAGTGATTGGCGCAATTGGATACTATTTTCTGGGGGTTCAGGATATTGGATTTTGGATGGTAATTACTTGCATTACTTCAATGATACCTATGGTTGGTGCGGCACTGGCATGGGTTCCGGTTGCTATCTTGTTTTTTGCAGATGGTGATACAACCCGTGGTGTGATTATGCTGGTATATGGTGCCGTTATTATGGGTGTACTTGATAATGTTTTCAGGATGAGTATGCAAAAGAAAATGGGAGACACGCATCCCCTTATAACAACATTTGGAGTAATACTTGGCGTAAAACTTTTCGGCTTTATTGGTCTGATATTCGGACCAATTGTGATTGCATTATTTATTCTATCTATTAAAATTTATATCCACGAATTCATAGAAAACCGTTAAGCGAGAAAGATATAGGAAAGTGCTTGACAGAGTATTCCCATCATTAGTCCGATATAAATTTCACGGTTGCTATGGTCGCTAATAACAAGTCGTGCCGATGCGATTAACCCTGCCAGAATTACTGCAATTGCAAGATACGGCCACAAGGGTATAGCATAATACCAGGAAAATAATAGTACGGCAGCAACTCCGCCTCCGGCGCCCATTCCGTGTAAACTAATTTTAAAATAACTATTGAGAATCAGTCCAACCACGGTTGAAAGAAAAATACCCATATAAAAAAATCGGAGCACGATTGGCTGATCGGTAAAATTGCGGCTTAGGTAATACATCCACCAATAGAAAAACATTACAATTATAAACGGTACAATTCTTTCCTTTTGGGTTTTGAGGAAAATAGATTGTATAAATTGTAAACGCCAAAGTAAAAATATTGCGATTGCCGGAAAAAAGGCAGTATACCAAAAACAAGAAAAAAAACGCAAAGTAAGTTGCCAGGAAGTTATACCGGCAAACTCATAAGGAACTACCTGCATCAAAAAAAGAAAAATGTAGGTAGGAATGAACAAAGGATGAAGGATAATAGATATCAGATGAGCACCTATGGCTAACCAATTAGCTGTTCGCCCTTCCACTTCTTTATTAGTTTCCTGATGGGTAATATTATCCATTTTATTTAATCTATAATTCTTTTCTAAGTCTGGCTACAGGAATATTGAGTTGTTCTCGATATTTGGCAACTGTTCTTCTGGCAATGTTGTATCCTTTCGCTTGCAACATTTCGGTAAGTAAATCGTCGCTCAATGGTTTATGTTTATCTTCGGCTTCAATTAGATCGCTCAGAATTTTCTTCACTTCGCGGGTACTTACTTCTTCTCCACTTTCTGTACTGAGTGATTCACTGAAAAAATATTTTAATCGAAAATTGCCAAATTCTGTTTGCACAAACTTACTATTGGCTACCCTGCTAACAGTAGAAATATCTAATCCGGTTCGTTCTGCAATATCTTTTAATATCATGGGTCGTAAGGTCGTTTCATCTCCGGAAAGAAAAAAAGCCTGCTGGTGTTGTAGAATCGCACCCATGGTATTCAACAATGTTTCCTGCCTTTGTTGAATCATATCAATAAACCATTTAGCAGCGTCAATTTTTTGACGGATAAAAGTAACGGCTTCCTTCTGACGTTTATCTGTTTTACTTCCCCTTTCATATTCTTTCATCATATCACGGTAGCCTTCACTAATTTTAAGAGCCGGGGCATTGCGGGCATTGAGTGTGAGCTCGAGTTTACCATTGGTATTCAATACAAAAAAATCGGGAATGATAAAATTTTCGGCCTGACTACTCTCTGCAAAAAGTCCGCCGGGTTTGGGATTCAGTCGAACAATTTGTGCAATGATTTCCTTCAACTGCTCGTCGTTCAAATTCATGCTACGCTGAATTTTTTCGTAATGCTTTTTGGTAAACTCATCGAAATACTTACTTAATATTTGGATAGCCAACCGAACTGCATCCCCCTCCGCTGCTTTTCTACTTAACTGTAATAACAAACACTCTTGTAAACTTCTGGCTGCTATACCGGGAGGATCAAACTGCTGAATTTGTACCAACAAGCCCATAACTTCTTTTTCAGCAACTTCGATTCCTTGCCGGAATGCCATATCATCTACCAAAGAACTAATTTCCGAACGGAGATATCCATCATCATCCAAACTGCCTATGATTTGTTCTGCTATGGTTCTGCTCCGCTGATCTAATTCAAGCATGCCCAGCTGATTGAGCAGATGATCCTGAAAACTTACTTCGGCACGAATGGGAATAACCTTATCGTCACTCATTTCAGGATAATGATCGTCCTTCATTTTATAATCCGCAATCTCACCGTCATCGTCTACCAGGTATTCACTTACATCGGGCGAATCTAATTCTTCCGACCCATATTCATCGTCTTCCGAACTATCTCCCTCCATTTCTGTATTGTCGGATAACTCATATTCATCCTCAGCCGTTTCCGATTCCATTTCCAAGGCAGGGTTCTCTTCCAATTCTTCCTTAATGCGCTCCTCCAGGTTGGCTGTAGGCACTTGCAATAGCTTCATCAACTGAATTTGTTGAGGAGACAGCTTTTGCAAGAGTTTTTGCTGGAAAGATTGACTAAGTGCCATGGTTTGCGATTGCAGTTCTCTAATAAAAGCCCTTGATCGGAATATTCACTTACCGACATTGCTTATACCAGAAATTATGCTGTAAATTTACATACAAATCAATGAATCGCCCTATGAAACAAATTTGTTTATTCGCTATACTATTTTTATGCGCAACATGGGCACAAGCACAGTTTCAGTTACCAACGGAGGGAGCGCCCGTTCGTAAAATCGATACCGCAATCTATATTCCTGGGTTAATGATTAGTGCGAACACCTATACCAACAACCTTGCTTTCTTTTGCAAAAGAGAATTAGAGCTCGAAAAGAAAACAGGCGTTTCCATGAAATTCCGATTGGGAAGTGTAGACTATGTAAATACGCTGGAAGGGAAAAGTCAATTTATGCGACTGCCGCAACAGGTCCTTCCTCTACCCAAGTCAGTGAAAGACGTTCCGCATAAGCTTTAATGGTATCTAGAATAACCTGCTGCTCATTCGGGGTGTAATCGTTTAGCCATATACGGCGATAAAAACTGTTTTCTACAAAAAACATCAGCTCGTTATGTCGTAGTTTTTTGATTCGGGTTATTTCTAACCAGTTCAATTCCTCGAGACTATTATACTCCTCATCATTATTCCACCTAAGCCGGGTATCATTGATTTCAACAAAACGCAATTGCTTTTTTGAGTTAATAGGCCAATAGGTCAGTATCAGATAACCTGCTAAAACAATATTTCCTAATGCTTTTATTTCATTCCTAAAAAAGAAAAATATAGAAAGTGCCAGCAAAGCAATCCCACATATAAAAAGAATCCGGCGCCAGATTTTTTGATTGCGGGAATATACTTTTGGAGGAATCTCGAATCGTATCATATTTTGAATTTACAATACTTTCCGAATAGCAGCAACCATTTTCTCCCCTTTCTCTTTTATCTGCTCGGGCGTCCAAACAAGTGAAACCGCAGTAGAAACACAGCGACTCATCAAGGCATCACTGGTAGCAAAATCCTGATTTGCTAATTGCTGCAGGGCAATGGTTTGTTCTGCTGATAGCCTGTGCAACGCCATAGCATTTTTCAGGTGATCCCATTTACGGATATAATGCCAGTTATTATTATACCAATAAAAATTACCGGCTAAAATTCCCTGACTGCGCATCTCTTCAACAGCAGCCTGTGTTTGAGCAGCAGTAGGTAAAAACCAACTGATGAAACTACAGCTATCCACTCCCCCCTCAGGTATCCGACGAAATTGAATGCCGGGAATTTGTTCCAGATGAGCTTTTAATGCAGCATGATTACTTGTTTGCAAAGCAAGAAATTGAGGGAGCTTTCTGATTTGTGCCAAACCAACTGCAGCATGTAATTCACTAATCCGATAATTATATCCAATAAACGGATGCAGGTCTGCCCCACGATCAACACCCAAATGATCATGCCCGTGATCGGTATACCCATCCGACTTAATATATACAGATTCATCATTGGTCATAACCACGCCACCCTCAGCACAGGTAATCATCTTCACAAAATCAAAAGAAAAAGTTCCCGCATGGCCAATGGTTCCGAGAGCTTTTCCCTTATAAGTTCCGCCGATACTCTGACAAGCATCTTCAAGCAATAGAATGCCATTTTCTTTTGCAATCTGCATCAATGCATCCAAATCCGCCATACTTCCGCACATGTGCACCGGCATAATACATTTTGTTTTGGGAGTTATAGCAGCCCTCACTGCAGCAGGATCCAGCGTAAGGGTGTCATCTACATCTACCAAAATCGGGATGGCTCCCACACTCAAAACGGCTTCGAAACTGGCAACAAAAGTAAAGGAAGGCATTATCACCTCATCCCCTGCGCCTACTCCCAATGCTGCAAAAGCCGTAGACAAAGCAGCTGTTCCACTAGAAGTTAATTGGGCATACCTACATCCAAAAGTATCCTGAATCGCTCTTTCCAGCTCTTTCGCCTTCCAGATTCCCTTTCTGGGTCCATCGAAACCATACCGCATCAGGATGCCTGTTTCCAATACATCATTCACTTCTTTTCTCTCTTCGGCACCAAAAAGTTCGTAACCTGGCATGTGATTAAATTTTGATTGATAAATAGGATTGCAAAGATATTAAAGAAAAGCTATCCTGCTGAGGCTGGCTCATTTTAGCTAACTACCTTTGCACCATGAATACCATTATTTATTGCTACGACGCCTACTGCGGCTGGTGCTATGCTTTTAGTAAGGTTATGCAGCAACTGGCAACAGATAATCCCGAGTTACATATAGAAGTTTTTTCAGGCGGCATGATACTGCCCGAAAAACCCGTACCCATTAAAGCCACTGCCGACTTTATACTTCAGGCCTATCCAAAAGTGGAAGCATATTCGGGTGTAAAGTTTGGTGCAGATTATCTATGGCATATTGAGCACCCCGATTTGAGTGACTGGTTCCCACATTCAGAAAAGCCGGCAATTGCCCTTTGCGTATTTAAAGAAATTTATCCCGAAAAACAGGTTGCGTTTGCTGCAGACTTACAATATTCTTTATACTGGGAGGGTCGCGATTTAACCGATGATGAAGCCTATCGACATTTACTGGAAAAATATAGTATTCAAGCAGAGCTGTTTTATGCCCGCTTACACGATGACGCATACAAACAAATGGCTTATGAAGAATTTGAAAACTGCCGCCGACTGAAAGTTTCCGGATTCCCTTGTGTATTCGTACAACACAATGAAGTTTCATTTACGCAGATAGCCCGGGGCTTCACAGATTATGCCACGCTTCAGGAAAGGCTACGGCAAGTGTTAGAAGAAAAAAGTCAGGCTTAATCTTTTTCAATTTCTACAATCAGTTCCACTTCAACTGCCATTCCAAAAGGTAAAGCATTTGTACCTATGGCCGATCGGGCATGCTTTCCCTTATCGCCAAATGCCAGCACCATGATGTCGGAAAAGCCATTCACCACTTTTGGCTGATCGGCAAAAGTTTCGGTGCAATTAACCAACCCGAGCACTTTCACAATTTGCTTTACCCTGCTGAGGGACCCCAAATAATCTTTTAAAACCGACAACTGAGCCAATGCAGTTAGTTGAGCGGCTGCATATCCCTGTTCTATCGTTAGATCCTTTCCCAATTTTCCCGTCACATATTTACCATCAGGCTGAATGGGTCCTTTCCCTGCAAGGAATAATAAATTTCCGGTTCTTACCACATTTACGTAATTGGCAACAGGTGCGGTTACTTTAGTTAAACTATAGCCTGCTGTCTGCAATTTTTCTTCCGGTGTTTGCGCCTGAAGCTGCTGGCAACCAATTAGTATAATCAGTACAAGTATTTTCTTCATAAAAAGAATAGTTGTTCTATAAAATTGAAATAATTTTCTCAGATTTCGATAACTTTCATTACGCGTTCTCGAATTAGCTTTCATTTACTAAAAACTAACAAATGAAAAACAAACTCCGTAATCTGCTATTGGGTACAATGGCTCTATGCACCATTTCCTGCCAAAACCAACCCACGTATGATACCATTATTTCGCAAGGGATGCTATATGATGGCACTGGCGGTAACCCAGTAGTTACCGATATTGCCATATTACATGATACCATCGCTGCCATTGGAGATTTGTCGAAAGCAACTGCACGCGAAGTAGTGAATGCAAAAGGAAAAGCAGTTGCCCCCGGATTTATCAATATGATGGGGCATTCGGAAGAAACATTATTTGCTGATGGGAGAGCACAAAGCGATATCCGCCAGGGGGTAACACTGGAAGTATTTTGCGAATCAAGTTTTGGCCCTTTAAATAATCAGATGAAAAAGCAAGTGCAGGAAGGGCAAGGGGATATTAAATATCCGGTTCACTGGAATACCCTGGGAGAATACATGCAACAACTGGAAAAAAAGGGAATCTCACCCAATATAGCCTCTTATGTTGGAGCAGGAACCATTCGTATAAATGTATTGGGAGAAGGTAAAGTAACGCCCACTCCCGATCAGCTAAAAAGTATGCAAAGCTTAGTTGATCAAGCTATGCAAGAGGGTGCATTGGGAGTAACCTGTGCTCTCATTTATCCACCCGACAACTTTGCTTCTACTGAAGAACTAATTGCATTATGTAAAGTTGCTGCCCGCTATGGAGGCAGTTATAGTAGTCATATAAGAAGCGAAGGCAACCGCTTTATTCCCGCAGTAGAAGAATTCATTCGTATTTGTAAAGAATCGGGCGTTATTGGGGAACTGCATCACCTGAAAGCTGCAGGAAAAAATAACTGGAATAAAATGGATTCCGCCATTGCTTTATTGGAAAAAGCCCGTGCCTCCGGACTACCCATTGCTGCTGATATGTATACCTATGTGGCTGGTGCAACCGGACTCACTTCCTGTTTTCCACCTTCCTTACAGGATGGAGGATTCGGAAAATTACGGGAACGACTGCAAGATCCTGCCATTCGAAAAAACATGAAAGCCGCTATGAATAGCAACCCCTCCGATTGGGAAAACCTCTATTCCGGTGCTGGGGGAGCAGAACATGTACTTTTATTGAGTTTTAAACAAGATTCTTTAAAAAAATATACTGGTAAAACCCTGGCTGAAGTAGCCGCTATACGCAAACAAGCGGTTGAGGAATGTGCGATGGATTTAATTATTCAGGACAGTACCAGAGTGGGCGTTGCCTATTTTTTAATGAATGAAGAAAATGTTCGTAAACAAGCCGGCTTACATTGGGTAAGTTTTGGAAGTGATGAAGGCTCCTATACCAATGAAGGTGTTTTTTTGAAATCAAGTGCTCACCCGCGAGCATATGGAAATTTTGCCCGATTTTTAGGAAAATATGTACGGGATGAAAAAGTTTGCTCTTTATCAGAAGCCATTTACAAACTTTCCTGTTTACCGGCAGAACATTTGAAATTACAGCGCAGAGGACGTTTACAAACTGGCTATTTCGCTGATATAGTTGTATTCGATCCTGCCACAATTCAAGACCACGCAACATTTGAAAAACCCCATCAATATGCTACGGGTGTATCTGATGTATGGGTAAATGGAAAAGCCGTTCTCGCAAAAGGAAATCCCACCGGAGCAACTCCGGGAAGATTTGTAAAAGGTCCGGGTTACAAAAAATAAACATTGTGTAACCAATTGATTTTTATAAATATAACCGTGAAATAGCATTCCATTTCGGGACTACATTTTTTTAGCGTTACTTTGCACCTCCTTAAACAGTTATTATGGAATACAGTAAATTAATATCCGTATCTGGGTTACCCGGTTTATACGAATTAGTGGGCAGCAAAACAGATGGTGCCATTGCCAAATCGTTAATTGATCAGCAAACCCGATTTATCAGCAGCCGTCTGCACCAGTTTTCACATCTTGAGAGTATTGAAGTGTATACAACGCATGAAAATGTTAACCTGGCTGAAGTGTTTCAGGCAATGAAAAAATGTACCGAAGCACTTCCAAATGAAAAAGACGACAAATCTGTAAAGCAATACTTCGAAAAAGCATATCCTGCCATTGATTTTGGAAGAGTATATGCCAGCGACTTAAAGAAAATGATCAAGTGGTTTAAGATTATCTCCGACAATAATATTGAGCCAGAATTGCCTGCCAGCGAAGAAGAGGAAGCAGAAGGCTAATTTTTCTTTTTAAATTTTTTTTTCAAGCCATGCGCCCAAGACGCATGGCTTTTTGTTGCTGATTAGCTTTAAAAATCAGCTATTCTGTATCTTGTGGAATAGAATTTTACCCCATGCCAAATATTAAATCTACCCTAACCACTCTTTTCCTGTTTTTTGCAGTTGTCAGTTTTTCACAGTCTTTTTACACAGAAAGCCGAGCTTCCAAAAAATGGGTAAGAAAACAATTTCGAAAACTCTCCAAAGATGAAAGGATTGCTCAGTTGATGATCATTCGGGCACATAGTAATCTGGGTGCCGATCACATTGAACAGGTAACAGAGTTAATCAGTAAATACAATGTTGGCGGTTTATGCTTTTTTCAGGGTGGTCCTGTTCGGCAAGCCAAACTCACCAATTTTTATCAGTCGATCTCCAAAACCCCGCTCATGATAACAACAGATGCCGAATGGGGACTGGGTATGCGGTTAGATAGTGTAATTCCTTTTCCCCGTCAACTGATGCAGGGTGCGGGCGCAGATGAAAGTGTAATTTATGAAATTGGAAAAGCCGTAGGTCAGCAATGTAAGCGCATGGGCATTCAGGTAAACTATGCTCCCGTGGTGGATATTAATAACAATCCATTGAATCCTGTAATAAATGACCGAAGTTTTGGAGAAGATAAATATCGGGTTACCCGAATGGCGATTGCCTATACAAAGGGAATACAAGAACAAGGTGTGATGGGAACCGTAAAACATTTTCCCGGACATGGAGATGTTTCGGTAGACTCTCACAAAGACTTACCCGTAATTAATAAAACAAGGGAACAATTGGAACAACTCGAATTATATCCATTTCGTGAATTAATAAAGGCAGGGATAGGAAGTGTAATGATTGCACATTTATCGGTACCTGCTATTGATACCAGCGCCCATCTACCCAGTTCATTATCTCCCCAACACATCAATGGCTTATTGCGAAAGGATTTAGGATTTACTGGCATATCTTTTACTGATGCACTGGAAATGCAGGGAGTTACCAAATATTATCCAAAAGGTGAGGCTGCTCTTCGGTCCATTATTGCGGGAAACGACTTGCTCTGCCTTCCTGGCGATGTTCCAGGTACCATTGCAGCCGTTCATCAGGCAATTGAAAAAGGAGAAATTACCTGGGATGAAATAAATGCCAAAGTAAAAAAGGTGCTGCTGGTAAAATACAACCTCGGTTTACAAAAAGTTGATAGTATTGCTTATGATGGATTAATTGATGATTTGAATGCTGCTACTAACCCAATTCGGAAAAAAATTAGCGAAGAGAGTATTACGCTGCTTAAAAAAGATAATCCAAACATTTTCCCCCTTACTTCTCACCAGCGCATTGCTTATATAAGCGTTGGGGCACCCGGAGAAAATACCCTTTCCACAGCACTTAAAACCAACTACCATGCAGATGTATATTTATTTGGCAGCAAATCCAGCATCGGCAAACAACTGATGGATGATCAAACTGGGGTAACAACGATTGAAAAAACCGATAGTACTGCAGTCGAGCAATTGCTAAGTACTTTACAACAAAAAGGATACGATAAAATTATCATTGGATTACATAACTATAATCGTAGGCCAGCCAATCAGTTTGGTCTCAGTGCTCCTTCACTATATTTGCTGAATGCATTGCAGCGATATCAGCACCTCACCCTTGTATTCGGAAATCCCTATGCCATTCAATATTTACAAAAACCGCAAAACCTGTTAGCCTGCTATGAAGATGATGATCTAACACAGCAAGCAGCTTATGATATTCTAACTGGCAAAATTGGAGCAAAAGGTAAGCTGCCGGTAACCATCAATGATAGTTTTCCTGTAGGAAATGGGTTAAGCTGGCACCCCTATTTTGCTCCTGTCAATGCCGCCTCAGTTGGGATGAATGAATCGAAACTGGTAAGTATAGATTCCATTGCTCAGGCAGCCATAGATAAAAAAGCATTTCCGGGATGTGTGATATTGGTAGCTAAAAATGGAGCACTCGTGTATAATAAAGCATTTGGCCATACCGACTTTTCAAAGCAACAGAAAATAACTACCGACCATGTATTTGATCTGGCATCGGTAACCAAAATTTCTGCTACTACTGTTTCCATTATGAAACTGTTCGAAGAAGGTAAAATTGATTTACAACAAACATTGGGGCATTATCTGCCATGGATGAAAGGAACCAATAAAGCTAATCTTACCCTCCGGCAAATATTATTGCATGAGGCTGGTCTGGTACCCTTTATTACTTTTTATAAAGAACTGGTAGATACCGCTACCAAACAACTCCTGCCGGGTAATTTTACTTCAATACCTGATGCAGACCACCGGTTTCGAGTGGCAAGCAATATGTATTTGCGTAACGACTGGCAGGATACCATACAGGCAAGAATTGCAGGAAGCCCCTTAGGCAAAGAAGGAAAATATGTATACAGTGATAATGATTTCATTTTATTGGGTAAAATTGTTGAAACGGTTTCAGGTAAATCATTGAGTGAATATGCAGCTGAGAACTTTTACAAACCACTTCAAATGAATTCAACTGGATTTAATCCAACTGAAAGAATACAAGAGAATTTATTGGTGCCAACTGAAAAAGACGACTTTTTCAGACATCAACTCATAAAAGGCGACGTACACGACGAAGGTGCCGCATTGATGGGAGGCATAGCAGGACATGCCGGACTTTTTAGTAATGCTTATGATCTTGCACAATTATATCAGCTATTGCTTAACAATGGAACTTTAAATGGAATTAGATTGTTCCAACCTGCAACAATACAACTATTCACTTCCTATGGAAGCCCCAACAGCCGAAGAGGACTTGGATTTGATAAGCCCGAAAAAGATAATGCTACACGAAAAGATCCCTATCCTTCAATTAGTGCGCCTCCTGAAACCTATGGACATACCGGATTTACAGGTATCTGTGTTTGGGCCGATCCGGTAAACAATTTATTGTTCATTTTCATGTCGAATCGGGTGAATCCAACCAGAAATAATAATCTGCTTAGCCAAATGAATGTCCGTTCTAATATCCAGGATGCCATTTATCAAGCGATTCAGCATTAAAAAAAATCTGCTGCAATAAATATGGGCTAAGAACTACCTTTACTATATTATACAAATATTCATGAAAAATACCATTATACTTTGGCTGCTGATAGGCAGTTTGCTGATATTCTCGTCGTGTTCAAACAAGGCACCGAAAGAAGCTGCTTATATTCCAAAAACAGCAAGCTTTGTGATTACACTTGACTTAACCCAACTTCAACAAAAATTAAACGAGGGCGGATATACTTCCGATACTTTGATTGCTATGTTTGCCGGAAAAGATAGTGCAGCCGAAAAAATAAAAAAACTTTTACAAGCTGCTCGGAAGGAATCTGGTATTAATTGGAATGAAAAATTATTCATTTTTGTAAATCAAAAAGATTTTCCCGACAAAAGCAGTTCAACATCGATTAATATAATGACTTCTACAGACAACGAAAATGCTGTTGGGAAATATTTATTAGAACAGGAAGAGTTACAGAACAAAAAAATTAAGGAAGAAAAAAATTATAGCTATATACAGGATGAGAAGGAATGGCAAGTAAGCTGGAATAAGGAAATTTGTATGCTCACCTATTTCATGCACGAAACTCAGCCAACCTATGACTCAATAGAAATGACATTTAAAGAGGCGAAGCCGGCTAATCTTCCAAAGGAATGTAAAGAAGAAGTTGATAGATTTTTTACACAATCTACCAATCAATCACTGGCATCTGTAGAAGTGTTCAATGATATGTTCCGGGAAAAAGCAGATGGATTTATTTTTTCATCAAGCAATAGCAGTTTGCCCATGCTTAGAAAGCTTCCATTCAATCCACCTAAACTGGAAGAGTTGTTAAAAGATAATTATACCACTGCTACCATTCATTTTGAAAAAGGCAAAATACGGGTTCAATCTAATAATTATACCAATCCGGTATTGAATAATTTATTGGGGAAATATGCAGGTCCGGTAGTCAATTTCTCCTTGGTAAACAATTATCCTTCCCAGCAAATCAATCTGGTAACGATGGCATCTTTTAATCCCGAAATTATTGGCGGTATTCTGAAACATCTTGACCTGGAAGTATTTGCCAATAGTTATCTGGAAAAAAACGGTCTTCAAATGAAAGATGTTTATAAAGCCTTCAAAGGAGAAATTTCTGTTGTTGTTTCAGATATTCAATATTCCAAACCTGACCCTATGAAGAAGCGGGATGAACTTTCTATGGAAAGAGGCTTACCGCAGGGTAAATATATGGTTACCATTCCTGTGGGAGATATTACAAGCTACCACAAAATAATGGATATGGCTGTTTCTGGTGGATGGATAGCAAAAACCGGTGCCCAATATCATTCAACAAGTTTAGTAGCAGGCTCCTTTTATTTTTTAGGAAATGACAAACAAATTGTTATTGCGAGCGACTCATCTTTATACAACCAATCACTCGCTAATAAAGGAAAGAAAAACCCATTATTTGCTAAAGAGCCTATTAGTAAATACAACGCCTCCTCCATACTCTTTTACATGGATATTGCATCTACCATTCATGGTCTCATTCCTGATAGCACCAACACAAAATTTAATAAACTCCTTTACCAAATTGGTTCAAGCTGCAAAGAAGTGGTGCTCAGTACCGGAAATTTTGATGGAAAAACTACTGCAAGTCAGGCTGAATTATCAATGCAAAATAATAATGTAAATAGCCTGGTATCAATCGTTCAGTTACTTACTTTAGTTGCGGATGAATACAAGGAAAATAAGCAGACATCAGAATGGACCGGCGCAAATCCATTTAATAAAAGTACTAAGGAATAATCCGATTGACCGACCAGATGCAAATCCGGCTTCAACAAATTATACCGATCCCGCTTCAGGAGAAAAATCCTACTGAGGGATCGGATATTTGGGGAAAGCAGATTACGTTTACACCAGGTGAAAGAATCAAAATCACTGCAGCCAGCGGACGAGGAAAAACAACCTACTCGCACTTTCTTGCAGGAATTAGAAAGGATTATTCGGGTTCAATTATCGTGAATGGTGCACCCTTATCCAGCTTTTCTTCACAGGAAATGGCAGTATGGCGTAGCGAACAATTGGGAGTTGTTTATCAGGATTTAAGACTATTTCCAGAACTTACTATTCGGGAAAACATTGAACTAAAAAAATACCTGGCCCATCAACCCGATGAATCGTTTCCGTTTGAAGTGATGGCTGAAATATTAGGTATTGCAGACTTATTAAATACAAAAGCTGGTATTTGCAGCTATGGTGAACAACAACGCGCCGCTATAATCAGAACATTGTCGCAACCATTCCAATGGCTATTGCTTGACGAACCATTTAGTCATCTCGATAAAAAGAATCAGCAAAAAGCAATTGAATTGATTCAAAAAGTTATGGAAATCAAACAGGCAGGATTAATATTATTAGATCTTGAGCCGGATAACTATTTTTCCTATACGCAATTTTTGCAGTTATAATCCAACCTATGGCATTACTGAACAAATTGATAGGAAAAATTTTACAAACTGATCAGGGTCGATTTCGTGCCTGGATGGGCACACTTGGCTTAGGAATTGCTACATTATTAGTATTGGCTGCCGTTCAGTTACAGTCGAACTTCAACCAATTATTAAAAGGGAAAGAGAATCGTGACTCCAATGCACAATTTCTTGTAATTAATCGGCAACTCAATAGTAATAATTTAAACGAGTTGACGCTTCGGCAAGATGAACTCAGTGAGCTAAAAAAATTACCCCAGGTTGCAGCGGTGGGAATAGTGCAGCCTGGTTATTTTAAAGCCAGTATCAGTAGCAATAGCGAACGTTTCCCATTTTATACTGAAGTGAGTTTTGAATCAGTTCCCAATGAATTTCTCGATCAGACACCCGAGAAATGGAATTGGCAGGAAGGTGACGAGTATGTTCCGGTAATTATTCCTTCGATGTATCTCGATGTCTATAATTTTCAATTTGCGCTCGCCCAACAATTGCCACAGCTTACTCCGGAAATTGTGAAGATGATTTATTTCACCATCCATATTCGGTCTTCAAAAGGTGAAATGCAACTGAAAGGAAAAGTAGCCGGATTTAGTGATCGAATACAATCGCTCTTGGTACCGGATTCTTTTATGCAATGGTGCAATAACCGGTTTGCCGTAGATATTAAAAAACAGCCCTCAAGGGTACTCATCAAAACCCGTGATGCTGCTGATCCGGAATTGAGTAAGTTTTTAGAAAAAAATCAATTGACTGCCGACAAAGAAAAAACCCGCTTTAGTAAATACAGGCAAGTTGTAAACTGGGTAGCAGGGGTTTCTGGTTTATCTGGCATTTTTATGCTCGTATTTGCCTTACTGGTATTAACGTTGTTTATTCAATTACAAATTGTTCGCAAGCAGGCAGAAGTTCAACTTTTAATTCAGTTAGGAGCATCTCCCGGAAAAATGAATATTTTTCTTTTTAAAAAATTTTTTCCCCCTCACGCAATTATGGTATTGATTTCTTTTATACTCATAGCAGTGATTCAATGGATACTGAAAACAAGCCTTCAACGAAATGCGATTGAACTGAATACTTTCCCCTCATGGATTACTGGCATAACCGCTGGCTTATTATTGCTATGTATTGCAGTTGTACATATGTTTACCATTCGAAAAACGGTGCTGGAACAAACGCATAATTAATTACCTGAGTTTGGGTGGCTTTTCCAGCAGATTACTTTGTAATTTTAATTCTCAATTTTTTTATTGAAAAAAACCTGCTGCATATTAGTATTTTCTCAGCTACTTGCTCTACTTCCTACTGAGCTATGTACTGCCCAGTCATACCTTCCGGCTATTGGATATTGGAGAGATCATTTGAATTATACAGATGTCCGGCAATTACAATTAGGAGACAAACTATATGCTGCCACTGAAACACATCTATTTGCAATTGATTCCGATAAAGAATATACATCTTATAGTAAGGTAACCGGCTTACATGATATTGGAGTAAAGAAAATTGGATGGGATGTTGCTACTGAGCAACTGCTCATAGCCTATCAAAATAGTAATTTGGATGTATTAAATACAAAAGGCAATAGTATCAATATTTCCGACATATTAAAATCATCTTTCCCAGGAAATAAAACCATCCGCAATATTTATTGCATGAACGGTATTGGATATTTGAGTACCGGACTAGGGATAATATTGGTGAATCTTGGTAAATACGAAATCAAAGACACCTGGATAATTGGAAGTAATGGAAATCAAGTAGGTGTAAATGGATTAACCTACCTAAAAAATAATTTTTATGCAGCAACAGACGAAGGATTGAAGCAAATAGATATTAATCAATCTAATCCCTCGAATTTTATTAACTGGAAAACAATCAGCGGAAGTAATGGCTTACCTGCAGGCCCAATACAAGATTTGCATTCATTGAATGATCAACTTGTAATTCTAAAAAATGATAGTATTCTGATTCAATCGGGTACAGCTTGGCAATTACTCTATTATAACAAAAATGCATCCATAACCGCCTTTACAGTTGCGGCAGGTAAAATAGTATTGGGAGAGAGAACAGTAGCCGGTGCTGCCAGATGCATTCAATTGAGTACTACAGGCCAAATAGAAAAAACATTCAGCCAGCCCGGAATTATATCCTATCCACGCGATATCATTGTTTTAAACAACGCATATTGGTTTGCCGATCAATATGGTGGACTATCATCTTATACAACAACCTGGGAAAGATTTATCCCTAATGGTCCGCCAGGAATTGCAACAGGTGCCATAACAGGTAATGCAAACAAAATGGTAATGGCAGCCGGAAGTATCAATAATTCCTGGAACTATCAATACAATCGTAACGGAGTATATTTTTTTACCGATCAATGGAAATCAAGCAGCTATTTTAATACCCCGGTTTTAGATTCAGTTTTAGATTTTATAACGGTAGCTATCGATCCCATAGATGAAAGTGTTTGGGCTGGAAGTTATGGAGGAGGTTTGGTACAATTTCCTGCTACAAATGGCACCCCTATTATTTATAAAAAAAGTAATAGCAGTTTACAAGAAGCCATTGGAGATCCGGGAAGTTATCGGGTTGCGGGATTAGCTTTTGATAAAAATCAACGATTGTGGGTAAGTAATTATGGCTCTCCTTCAAATTTGCATGTGCGCAAGCAGGACGGAAAATGGCTGGCTTTCAGTGTCCCTTTTCCATTAACAGAACAAGCTTCCGGTGCCCTTGTATGCGACGATAATGAACAAGTATGGATGATTAGTCCGAAAAATAATGGTCTCATCTGTTATCGGTATGCACAGTTGGATATTTTACAGGATGATCGATGGAAAAAATATACAACCGGTTCAAACCAGGGAAACTTACCATCGAATAATGTATTGAGTATAGCGCAAGACCGAAGTGGATCAATTTGGGTTGGCACAGATAAAGGAATTGGAATTATTCGTTGTGCATCCGAAGTATTTAGTACTTCCGGATGTGATGCTTATCTGCCGATTGTAAAACAGGGAAATTTTTTTGGTAATTTATTTAAGGATGAATCTGTTCAATGTATAGCAGTAGATGGCGCTAACAGAAAATGGATTGGAACCTTAAATGGCTTATGGCTATTAACTGAAACAGGAGAAAATGTGCTACAACATTTTACCGCAGAGAATAGTCCCTTGCTCTCCAACAATGTATTACAAGTAGCTATTCAACCTACTACTGGGGAAGTTTTCGTTTTAACAGATCGGGGAATTTGCAGTTATCGAAGTACTGCTACAGAACCAGGGAATTCAAAAGAAGAATTACTTGTATTTCCCAATCCGGTTCCCCCCGATTACAATGGAACAATCGCGATTCGGGGTTTAAAGGAAAATGCACTGGTAAAAATTACTGAACTAAATGGTTCGCTGGTTTATCAAACCCGAACACAGGGAGGACAAGCAATCTGGAATGGATTTAATTATTTGGGGAAAAAAGTAGCATCGGGCGTTTACTTGGTTCTGGTAAGGGATGATGAAAATGAGTATCGGCTTGCCACTAAAATTGTAATAATTTCAGGAAGATAATCTAGCATTAATCCCCATCTTTATCCAGTTTTTTAACTGGTTTATAAAATGCAGCACGCTTTGGGCCGGGAAAAGGAATATGATCGCCTTTTAATCCATACCATAAGATTCGGTTAAATTCTAAATCGGGAACATTATCTTCTTTTACAAAATCCATTTTGTCCGATAAACGCTGCCATTCATTCATGGCTGTATTAACCTCTTTCAAATTAATTTGAGCTGGTTTGGCAATAAAAGCAGTTGTGTTGGGCTGTGAGGAAAAACAACGCCACATCGGTAAGGCAGCAGCATCATACTGCGACATAGGTGGTATACCTAAAATCAACTCCATCGTACGTAACATAGAGGATGTTGTATAGGGTGTATGATCGATGTAATTTCTTTTCACAAATCCTCCTGCCAGATAAGCGGTACTTCTATGTGCATCCACATGGTCGGCTCCATTTTGGGCATCATCTTCAATAATAAATACGGCAGTCTCTTTCCATATACTGCTTTTACTCAAATGCTCAACAAACATTCCTACTGCCAAGTCATTATCGGCAACATGTGCATAGGGAGTAGGACGGCCCTTGCGAAGCCCTTCTGTATGATCATTTCCAAAGCGAACACTATTAAACTGCGGAACGGCATTTTGTGCAAGCAATGAGTCAAACTCTCTTTTCCATTGCTGAAATCTTGCAGTATCGGGAAATGAATTATCATAATCTTTGAAGTACGGACAAATATGATCCTTTAGTACTGGAATATTGGGTTGATTATTATCGGCAAATTCACCATAGGTTCTGAAACTCACTCCCGCTTTTTTACAATGATCCCAAATAAATCCTCCTTTATTATTAGCAACCTGCCTTTTCCCCTCCCCATCATACGAACCGCCGCGTCCACCATAACTATTTACCCAGTTTTTTTCTAAAAAATCAGTTGCATAGGCACCCATTGTCCAGTTATGCCCATCCATACTTACTTCACCATCTACATAAAAATTATCGAGCAAAACAAATTCTTTGGCAAGTGCATGCTGATTGGGTGTTACCTTTTCACCAAATAATACCAAGCGGGAATCACCATTTCCCTCCGGAATATCGCCTAACACCTGATCATAGGTTCGGTTTTCTTTAATTACATAAAAAACATATTTTATTGGACTAGCTTCTCCCACTCTTCGGGGGATAGGATTTCCCAGTTCACCATCAGCTAATAATTCTCTCACTTTTGTATAAGGCGTATTTCTATATACAGCGCGGGTATAAGATTCCAGTTGAGTTTTTGATGGGAAATCTATAATACTCAGGGTTCCTTGAAACAAACCCGCAATATATTGAACCCCCGATGGCTTATTGGGGTCGCCTTCATGATGTAAAACTATTTGCTTGTTTCCAAACGGATTGGGCCCATAAGGATTTGCCATGGAGCGAAACCCTTTTCCATTTGAAACCAAAAGCTTTTTACCTATAACCCTTACCTGGGTTGGATACCAGCCTACAGGAATAAATCCTAAGCTTTTACTCTCCCCCAATTTCTTTACATCAAATACTGCCAAACAATTATTGTCAGCATTTGCAATGTAGAGTATTTTTTCATCCGTACTAAAACTCATTCCATTTGTAGTTGAACCATTAGGAGCATCTGCGTATAAAGCAGCATTTAAGGTTTCCACAACTTTTCTTTCAGCTACATGAATAACTGAAACAGAATTATCATTTGAATTAGCAACCAATAAATAATCTCCTTTTTTATTTAACAACAACTCGTTGGGATTATCACCAACCGGAATTTCCGCTTCAATATTTTTTTTAATCGTATTAAAAACATATACTTTGTCACAACCCCAGCAACTTATATATAACTCTTCGCGATTTGGCGATAATACACAGGTATAAGCTTCCCCACCCAAAGCATATTGTGCAGTAACTTTTTTCGAGGCAAGATCAATTGTATATAAGCGTTTATCATCACGGGTAACCACATATAAAATTTGGTTTACCTCATCCAGCGCCATCCCCGCAGGAGCAACCCGATTGGGCCATTTTTTTCCCAATTCAATACTATCACGTAAAGTCAGCTTATTATTCTCAATAGCATACACCAAAATCCGATTATCGTGGCCGCCACCTACATACAGGTCATGATCATTATTGCCAAATGCCAGCCCATACCAACTCCGGGAAATAATTACCCGGTCGAGCTCTATTTCACTCACCGGATCTATCAACTGGATGCTTTGAATACTTTGTCCGTTATTGCTTACTGCCAATAATTTTTTATTCTTACTTAATACCATATTCAATGGTAAATCTCCCAGTGGAAGGCTTCTTCCCGCAGGTGATAATCCCCAGCCATTGGGAAGCGTAACTGCGTTTGAATCAGATTGAGTACCCGATTGTGCTTGGAGGGAGATACATGAAATAGTAAGTAATAAAAGTAAGCATAGCTTTTGCATGGAAATGATTTTGAATAGAAAATGACAAATGGAGTATTGAGGGGAAGTACTAATACTAAACTAAATTAGGGAAAAACAGAAATCGACTTTTAAAAAATAGGTGAAAAGCTTATTAATAAATTATTGCTGCTTAGCAAAGTCGTAACTCCTCGAAACCTTGAACTTCAATTCGCCTCTTTCTCCGGCAACCACTTTATACATCACCTGACGATACATACCGGTGGGTTGAATATGCGTAGTATCTTCTAGATTAAAAATAGGAAATTTCCTAACCAATGTACCCTCCATTAAATAGTATTCATCCATCCCCTTATATCCAATTTTTATTTTTGGATCGTCTAAAATATCAGGGAAGTATATTGGACGAAAACCCTGATTGTTATCGGAACTCACCCCAATGATATTAGGCTTATTTTTATCACTTAATATATGAACATACACCAATAAGTCGGGAAATCCATCACGGTTTAAATCGTCTACCTCAGCCTTAAATACTCTTCCTTTTATTTCAAAAGTTACATCTCTTGCAGTATTTTCAAATCCTACTGGGGAAATAGTTAAATTGTTTTTGTCCTGCGCCTTATTGCTACAATAAACTTTATAGCCTACCTTACCCAACTTCATAGTAGAATCAAATTTTCTCCCAGGTTGAGCCTGCACTAAAATGCCAAGCAAACAACAAAAAATTGATAAGGCTAATATCTTTTGCATAAACAATATTAATGAAAGCTGATTAAAAAACCATCAAGAATTAGATGAGCTCCATTTACTGAATTACATATTTCTTCTGTACTGGCCGCCCACCTGGTACAATGCTGCTGTTATTTCTCCCAATGAACAGGTTTTTACTGTTTCCATTAACTCGGCAAAAATATTCCCATTTTCCAGTGCAACCTGTTGTAATCTATGTAATGCAGCCTCGCTTGATTTGGAATGAAGTTGCTGAAAAGCAGAAAGGTTTTGTATGGTTTGTTCTTTTTCAGCAGCGGTACTCCTAATTACTTCAGCGGGTAATATGGTAGGACTACCCTTTTTGCTTAAAAAAGTATTAACGCCAATAATTGGCAACTCGCCCGAATGTTTTCTGGTTTCGTAATACATACTCTCTTCCTGAATTTTATGTCGCTGATACATTCTTTCCATTGCACCTAATACACCCCCTCTTTCCGAAATCCGGTCAAATTCAGCTAACACAGCCTGCTCAACCAAATCGGTAAGTACTTCCAGGGCAAAACTCCCCTGAATAAAATTATCCGTTAAAGCAGTTCCTAACTCCCTATTTATAATCAACTGAATAGCCATTGCGCGGCGTACACTTTCTTCAGTAGGAGTGGTAATGGCTTCATCGTAGGCATTAGTATGTAAACTATTACAATTATCATATATCGCATACAAAGCCTGTAATGTGGTTCGAATATCATTAAAATCGATTTCCTGTGCGTGTAAACTTCTACCACTTGTTTGTATATGATACTTGAGCTTTTGTGAACGGCTATTACCCTTATATTTATTCCTAATAGCTTTTGCCCAAATGCGGCGGGCAACCCTTCCAATTACACTGTATTCGGGGTCCATCCCATTACTGAAAAAGAAAGAGAGATTTCCTGCAAAATCGTCTATGGCCAGTCCCCTGCTTAAAAAATATTCTACAAAAGTAAAACCATTTGCCAGGGTAAATGCCAGCTGTGTAATCGGATTGGCACCCGCTTCAGCAATATGATAACCGCTGATGCTTATGCTATAGAAATTTTTCACCTGATGCTGAGAAAAATATACCTGCACATCTCCCATTAACTGAAGTGCAAATTCAGTTGAAAAAATACAAGTATTTTGCGCCTGATCTTCTTTTAAAATATCAGCCTGCACTGTTCCCCTAACTTGCGAAAGGGTATAAGCTTTTATTTGTTGATATACTTCGGCAGGCAATACCTGATCTCCACTAATACCCAGTAATTGTAATCCGAGTCCGTTATTTCCCTCCGGAAGTTTGCCGGGCTGATGTGTATCGGAATAGATTGGTTTTGGATGTGTAGCCCAATACTGATCTACCCATTGCTGAACCCTAGTCCATTGATTATTATCGGTTATCCATTTCTCACATTGCTGATCGATTGCCGCATTTAAAAAGAAGGCCAATATAATAGGTGCTGGCCCATTAATCGTCATACTCACCGATGTTTTGGGATCACACAAATCGAAACCACTGTATAATTTTTTGGCCTCATCCAATGTAGCAATGCTCACTCCACTATTGCCAATTTTGCCATAAATATCCGGACGAGCCGCCGGATCTTCACCGTATAATGTTACACTATCAAAAGCAGTAGATAAACGATTAGCCGGCTGATCCTGAGATAAATAGTGAAATCTTTTATTGGTTCTTTCTGCCGGACCTTCCCCTGCAAACATTCGGGTTGGGTCTTCATCCTTTCTTTTCAATTCAAAAACACCTGCTGTATAAGGGAAAAATCCCGGTAAGTTTTCTTGGTATTGCCAGTGTAATAAATCTCCCCAGTCTTTATATGCTGGTAACACAACTCGGGCTAGAGAAGTACCACTCAATGTTGTAAAACGAAGCGGCTGGTGTATAACTTTCCCTCTTACTGTGTATGGTAATTCATGCTGTGCATACTGATTTAAAAGTTGAGGCCAACGCTCAATTAATTCGACCGACTCAAGTGTTAATTGTGATTTAATTTGATGAATAGCCTCCTCAATAATGGTTATTGCGTCATCCGGCATTTGCTTATCTGATAGGGTATGTTTGGTTCCTTCCAGCTGATACCATTTAGTTGCCAATGTGGCTTGCTCATCAACCCATTGATCGTATTTACGAATGGTTTCAGTAATCTCAGATAAGTAGCGAACCCTTGCCGATGGAATAATTTGTACCCGGTTTGACTGAGCACCCATTTCTACCTGCTCAATATTTACAGATACAAATGAGATTCCCGTTTTTCGAGCAACTGTTTCCATCAATTTCGAAAACAATTCATTTACGCCAGTATCATTAAACTGAGCAGCCATGGTTCCAATTACCGGCACCGGAATAGCTTCATCCCATAGCTGATGATTCCGCCGATATTGTCTGCTCACATCCCGCAATGCATCTTCTGATCCGGGTTTATCAAATTTGTTCACAACAATCAAATCAGCAAAATCGAGCATGTTAATTTTCTCCAATTGAGTAGCCGCACCATATTCCGGTGTCATTACATATACACTCACATCACACCCATCCACTATTGAAACATCACTTTGTCCTACCCCCGCCGATTCTACAATTATCAAATCAAAACCCGCTTGCTTACATAAGGCAACTGCACCTGGTACATGATGACTTAACGCTAGATTCTGATTACGGGTTGCCATACTTCTCATATAAACATTCGGATGATGAATGGCATTCATACGAATCCGATCACCAAGTAAAGCACCCCCGGTTTTTTTTCTTGAGGGATCAACTGAAATGATAGCTAATTTTTTTCCGGGTACTTCTCGTAAATATCTTCGAACCAATTCGTCTGTTACAGAACTCTTCCCTGCTCCTCCAGTTCCTGTAATACCAATAACAGGAATTTTTTTACTACTTGATTTAATTTCTATTTGTTTTTCGTCGCTTTCAATTGCTGTAATCGCTCTTGCCAGCAAATGCATATGTTGAGGAGAAGAATCGTATGCAGCAATCTCTGTCATGTTTGGATGGAGCGGGAAATCACAATGCTGAATAACATCTTCAATCATTCCCTCCAGACCCATTTTCCGGCCATCATCCGGACTATAAATTCGGGTAATGCCGTATTGATGGAGCTCTTCAATTTCATGAGGCAAAATCGTTCCGCCGCCGCCTCCAAAAATTTTTATATGTCCGCAACCATGTTGGTTGAGCAAGTCTTTCATGTATTTAAAAAACTCCAAATGGCCCCCCTGGTAACTGGTAACTGCAATTCCTTGCACATCTTCTTGTATAGCACATTCAACTATTTCCTGCACACTCCGATTATGTCCCAGATGAATGATTTCTACCCCCTTTGCCTGTAATATTCTTCGCATGATGTTAATAGATGCATCATGCCCATCGAATAAACTGGTGGCGGTAACCATTCGAACGGGATGTTTAGGCATAAAGGACATACCAAATATTTAGAGGGCAAAATTAATGAATTAGTTGCAGGATATTAACGTTTGTTAGTTTAGTATTTTATTTCAGTCCGATCACAGAATTTGAGTATTTTTCAAAACAAACAACTTTATGAAGTTTAGTATTCAAACCCGCATAGAAGATCAATGGCCCGTTATCACCCTGCATAATGAAACGGAACAAGTATCAGCTGAAATTTTTACCCTGGGTGGGCTACTGAATGCATTTATCGTGCCGGTTGATGGAAAACCCTTGAATTTGATTGATGGGTATGCAAACCAGGCCGATGCAAGAACCGGATTCACCCGGGCTTTTCAGAGTGTGCGGCTGAGTCCGTTCGTTTGCCGAATGAAAAAAGGCTCATATAGTTGGATGGGAAATCACTATCAGATTAAGAAAACGTATTTAGGAGATCATGCAATTCACGGATTAATGTATGACACTCCCTTTACCATGGCAGAAACGATTGCAGATGAGCTTGGGGCAAGCGTAACTTTGCAAGGCGAATATAAGGGCGAAGATTCCGGATATCCCTTTCCCTATCGGGTAACAATAACCTGGCAATTATTGCCCGAAGCAAACCTTCGGGTTACCGTGCGGTTATTTCATGAAAATCCATTTCCCATTCCCATCGCGGAAGGCTGGCATCCCTATTTTACACTGGGAGGAAGTGTTGATGACTGTACGCTTCAGTTTTCAACTGATCAAAAAATGGAATATGACGCCGATTTGCTCCCGACAGGGAATTATGAAGCAGATAATCGTTTCTTATCTCCCTACCCTTTAAAAGAAATTGAATTGGATAACGGATTTGTTTGGAAAGATCCCCGAATAAAACGTTCATGTGTTGTAAGCAACCAAAAAATTGCTTTGCACATTTTACCCGATGATTCATACCCTGTTCTTCAGATTTATATTCCACAACACAGAAAAAGTATTGCGATAGAAAATCTCAGTGGAGCACCGGATAATTTTAATAATGGATTACTGCTTGTACATCTACCTTCCCACACCGCGGCAAGTTTTTCAACTAGTTATCAGGTAAAGACCCGCATCAGTGGTCTAACGTAGTAACACTGATTTCAACATTAACTCCCTTGGGTAAGCCTTTCACAGCAACCGTTTCTCTGGCAGGATAGGTTCCGGGAAAGTAAGAGCCATATACTTCATTAACCTGAGTAAACAACGACATATCGCTCAAGAAAATGGTAGTTTTTACCACATGATCAAAACCTACCCCCGCTTGCTGTAAGATGGCTGCAATGTTTTTCATAACCTGATGTGTTTCGGCCACAATGTCTCCTGAAACCAGTTCCCCACTGGCGGGAATGATGGCAACCTGACCACTTACAAAAATAAATCCATTGGCTTTGATGGCCTGATTATATGGACCAATAGGAGCAGGAGCTGAGGTAGTGATGATTACTTCTTTAGACATATATCTGAATTATGCAACAAAATGAAACAATTTCTTTGAACCTACCAACCTAAATTTGCAATCTATACAGAAACATTTCATGTCACTTTTACTCACATTGGATACCGCCACGGAAAAGGCAACAGTGCTGCTACAAAATAATGCTCAGTTACTGGCATTTAGGCAAAATGATGCCCCTATGCAACATGCAGGTTTTATTCATCCTGCAATAGAATCAGTTTGCTCCGAAGCCGGAATTGAACTGAGTCAACTGAGTGGGGTTGTAGTTGTAAATGGTCCTGGCAGTTATACCGGACTCCGGGTTGGATTATCAACAGCAAAAGGAATCTGTTTTGCAATGAATCTGCCCCTGTATGTAATTAATACCCTCACTATTATGGCAGCTGCCAGTATTCGACTTTGGAAAGAATCGGGAGGTATCATTACTGCTGAGACCGGTTTTTGCCCCATGATTGATGCCCGAAGGATGGAAGTTTTTACCGCTATTTACTCAGAAACGCTAAAACCAATTATCGAGCCTTGTGCCCTGATTTTGGATAGTGATGAAGGCAAAAACTTCATAAATAAAAAAAATATTATATTTTCAGGCACTGGAGCAAAAAAAATTCAATTGCATACATCCCGGCTTTTATATATTTTTCCTGATATAACTTACTCTCCGTCAGATATTTGCGAACAAACCTTTCGGCAATGGAAAACCGGTTCCGCAACCAATTTAGCTTATTCGGAACCAACCTATATAAAAGATTTTTATAATGCATCGGTGATTAAATCACAGGGGTGAAACATTTTAATATTTTTTATATATGAAAATCATAAATAATTGCTTATCTTTAGCATGAAAAGTTTTTACCCCCCCAAAACTTTAATTTATTGTTATGAGCCAATCATCTCAATCCGTTGAGTTGTTGAATGGAAATATCCCTGTTAAGGTAGATTTTGTACATACAAAAAAGGCTGCTTTAATCCTTCGTTCCATCAACCATAAGCTTCGTCAGCAGATTATCAAATTGTTAGACGAGACCCAGAAAATGACTGTTACAGAAATTTATGTGAAATTACGTTTGGAACAATCCGTTGCTTCTCAACATCTGGCAATTTTACGTAGAGCAGGAATTGTAACTACTACACGCGACGGAAAATTTATTTATTATTCCGTTAATTATCAAAGACTTGCGGAGGTTGTTTCCTTTGTTGAAACTTTAGTAGGGTAATTTTTAAGTACCTTTGCGATAGAAATGGGCGATAGTGCTTGCCTGTTGTTTTTTCTATTACAATTGTATTGCTATGTTTATCCGTCAAATGTATACCGGATGCCTGAGTGAATCTGCTTACTTTATCGAAAGCAATGGCGAAGCCGCAGTTATCGATCCCCTTCGTGATATAGAAGTGTATTTGGAACTGGCAAGAGAAAGAAGAGCCACCATTCGCTACATTTTCGAAACCCATTTTCATGCCGACTTTGTAAGTGGTCATCTCGATTTGGCGGCTGCTACTGGTGCTACGATTGTTTATGGTCCACCGCCTGCTACTAAATATCCTGTACACATCGCAAAAGATGGAGAAATTTTTTCATTGGGCGAAATTACTATTGAAGTATTACACACTCCTGGCCATACATTAGAGAGTTGCTGCTATTTACTTAAAGACGAATCTGGAAAAAACCACGCAGTTTTCACAGGCGACACGTTGTTTGTTGGTGATGTTGGCCGCCCCGATTTGGCACAAAAAGAAAATGAAATTACTATGGATGATCTGGCAGGCATGTTGTATGATAGTCTGCAAAAGAAAATCATTCCATTGGCCGACGATGTAATCGTATATCCCGCTCATGGAGCAGGCAGCAGTTGCGGAAAAAATTTAGGTCCGGAAAGTTTCAGTACCATCGGAGAACAAAAAAAATCTAATTACGCTTTACAAGCAATTACGCGTGATGAGTTTATCAAAGCCGTTACTGAGGGCTTATCCGCTCCTCCTCAGTATTTTCCAATTAATGCGCAAATTAATAAACAGGGATATGAAAGTTTAGACCAGGTGTTGCAAAGTGGTATGCAACCTTTATCAGTTAGTGCTTTTGCAAAAGCCATGGAAGAAAAAGATATAATAGTTTTAGACACGCGCAACTCTTCCGAATTTCCCGGAGGATTTATTCCCGGATCTATCAGCATTGGATTAGATGGCCGATTTGCTGAATGGGCAGGAAGCTTATTATCTTTCCAGCAACCCATTTTACTTGTAACAGAACCCGGAAAAGAAAAGGAAACAATCGTTCGACTGGCGCGTGTAGGATTCGATAAAATGAAAGGATATCTGGAGGGTGGATTTGCTGCCTGGAAAAACGCAGGAAAGTCGATTGATATGATTATTGAAGTAGAAGCTGATGAACTTGCTATGGATATTCCCCATGATACGCATCTGTTAATTGTAGACGTACGAAAAGAAACAGAATATGCGGGCGGACATATTAAGCAAGCTATCAATGTGCCATTGGATAGTTTACAAGACCCCGCTGCTCTCTGCGACATGGATGATACCCTGAATATGTATGTTCATTGTGCAGGGGGATATAGAAGTGTTATTGCGGCCTCTATCATGAAACGCGAGGGCTTTCACAATGTGAGAAATGTAATCGGTGGTTGGAATGCAATCAAAACTTTGCCCGACAGGTTTACTTTTGAAACTGAACCTGCCGTTCTCAATTAATACGAGCAAATACTTATTGTATAAGGCGCTTCGACGCATCAGCAGGATTATATTCCCATTTCCATCTACGGTGGCTCCACAGGTAATTGGAAGGATTATTTCGAATTGCTTCCTCTAATTTAGCCACATAAATTTTAGTAAGTTCACCTTCAGGTAATAAACGGGGAGTTTCTGTAATTAATTCATAGTGCAAATAATAAAACCCTCTTTTAGGTTGTTGGATACTGATAAAAATAACAACGGTATCATTTGCCCGGGCTCCCCGCTCGGGCCCAGAAGTGAATGCAGTAATTTTATTGAAAAAAGATAGCCAATATGCTTTATCAATTCTGGCAGGATTTTGATCGGCAACCAATCCTAAAGCATATTTGCCCTTTACATATTCGTGAAAACGATCTTTAAAATCCGATGCGGGAATTAAAATGGTATTAAAGCGCTTCCTCATTTGAAACATGATTCGATCAAATGACTTATTCGTAAAAGACATATAAATACCTACAAAAGGAAACAAACTTTTTCGTGCAACACCCAAATTGATCATTTCCCAATTAAAGAAGTGTGCAGTATGTAGTTGCACGTTTTTCCCTGAATTGATATATTTATTTAATACCTCAGCATTCGAAGTAACCCGTTTATCGAAACGCCGATTACTCATAGAAATCAACAATATCGTTTCAATCATCGTATTAATAAACTGATGATAAAATTCCTTAGCTATTCGAGTTCTCTCATCCGGTGTTTTATCTGGAAACGCAATGAGTAAATTGCTAAAAACAACTTTTTTTCTATACCCTACTATATAATATACAAAAAGATAGAACCCATCACCTATTAAATACAATAACCTGTCGGGCAAGAGTGATAAAAGAAACAACAGTGAATAATAAAAATAATACATCCGTCTGCAATTGAATAGGCTGTGAAGATACAATTTGTTATTCGGCACTTTGCGATTTGCCTAAAGAATGATATTTTGAAGTAAACTGCTTTTTTCCCGATGATCAGTGTTGAAGTGAAGCCCCCTGCTTTCTTTCCTGAACTGGGCTCCCTTTACAATCAGGTAACCAACCGTAATCAAATTTCGTAATTCACAAAGCTGAGGCGATAATTTGGTAGTTCTGTAAAGCGACTCCGTTTCTTCAAATAATAAATCAAGCCGCTTCATAGCACGTTCCAGTCGTACATCAGACCTAACGATTCCTACATAATCGCTCATGATTTGCTGTAATTCTTTTTTACTTTGTGTAATTAATATCATTTCCCTCGGGTCTGTTGTTCCCTGTGCGTTCCATTTTGGAATATCGTTACGAAATGCGATTGAATCAATAACCGAAACACTATGCTCAAATGCCCGGTGAGCAAACACCATAGCTTCTAGTAAGCTATTGCTGGCAAGCCTGTTTGCTCCATGCAATCCGGTGCTGGCACATTCGCCGCATGCATATAAATTAATCAGGGAAGTTCTCCCCCATTCATCGGTTTTAATTCCCCCACAACTATAATGGGCGGCAGGTGCTACCGGAATCATTTGTTGCTGCACATCAATTCCTATACTTAAACACTTGGCATGAATATTTGGAAAATGTTGTAAAAAGTTATTCGCATCCATGTGCCGGCAATCTAAATACACATGCTCTGTTCCCCATTGTTTCATTTCATTATCGATTGCCCTTGCCACAATATCCCTTGGAGCCAAATCTTTTCTCTCATCATACCGCTCCATAAAAGCTTCTCCCTGCTTATTACGTAATATTCCACCATCTCCTCTCACTGCCTCCGTAATTAAAAATGAAGGGGAAGTACCGGGCTCGAACAAGGCAGTTGGATGAAACTGAATAAACTCCATGTTTTCAATTTTCCCCTTTGCCCGGTACACCATTGCAATTCCATCTCCTGTTGCAATCTGAGGATTGGTGGTTGTTCGATAAACTTGTCCGCAGCCTCCGCTTGCCATCAATGTAATGCGTGATAAAATTTTTTCGATTTCTCCTGTTTTCAAATTCAAAACATATACACCATAACAGGTAATATTATTAGTTGACTTGGTTACAAGATAGCCCAGATGATGCTGTGTGATGATTTCAACAACAAAGCAGTGATGCAATAAATGAATGTTGGGAAACTGGGTCATTTCGGCTAACAATGCCCGCTCCATCTCTTTTCCTGTTACATCCTTATGATGCAGGATGCGGTGAGCACTGTGGCCACCCTCTTTTCCTAAACTGTATTTACCCTGTTCGTTTTTATCGAAATCGGCACCATACTCAATAATTTCACGTATTCTTTCGGGGCCCTCATGTACTACAATATTTGCAATATCTATATTACACAACCCGTCTCCCGCAATCAGGGTATCTGCTATGTGTTTTTCAAAACTATCGGTGCGCTCATCCCAAACCCCTGCAATACCTCCCTGTGCATATTTGGTATTGGTTTCATCTGCCTGAGTTTTGGTAATAACCGTAATGGTTTTATCTGGAAATTTACTGGCTGTTTTTATGGCAAAAGTTAACCCGGCTATACCGGAACCTATTACCAGAAAATCGGTGGTAGTAGAATTATACATAATATAAAACGAGGGAAAATGATGGTGTCTAGGCCTCAACAGGTTCTATCCAGGCACCATGTTCTTTTAACAGATTGATTAACTCCTCTACTGCAATATCGCTTTCTATGTTACGCTTCATGATATCTTTACCTTTATAGAGCGTGATTTTGCCAGGGCCGCTTCCAACATATCCAAAATCGGCATCTGCCATTTCTCCGGGACCATTTACGATACATCCCATAATCGCAATTTTTACCCCTTTTAAATGATGGGTAACTTTTCGAATACGGGCAGTAGTCTCCTGCAAATCGAATAAGGTTCTTCCGCAACTCGGACAGCTGATATATTCCGTTTTCGAAATCCTGGTTCGAGTAGCCTGTAAAATTCCAAATGCAGTTGCATTTAAAAATTGACCTGTCCCGCTATGTGTTAAATAATTTCTTCCTGAAATTTCAGTACCTGCTTCCTTCATTTTTTGTTCACTCTCAACCGTCATTCCCAAACAAATTCCATCACCCATTCCATCCAGCAACAAAGCTCCGCATTCAGTTGAAAAATGAATAAGGTGTTCATCTGTTGTCGTATGATTACTATCAGTTACCAATATTACCGGATTCTGAATGGAACGGTTCATCAATTCCATAAACATTCTCCGAACTGCAGGCATCGCTCTTCGCGAATTACTGCTGAGCGCCAATACCACATTTGACTTATTTGCCAATTCATCTAATCCTGTAAAGTCATTAATTTCCGTTTCATCATTAAAACAATCTACCATTACCACATTCATCGTATCGCTTGAAATAGAACTTTCAAGATAGCCGGAAATACTAAATAAGGGAACATAGGCAGGATGATCTTTAACTTGTTGCCAGGTAGCAGGATAAACCAACACACGCAATGTTCCCGGTAATTCGAACGGAATGAGCGTATGGCCCGTAAATACATAATCCGCTGCAGTGTCGCTGATATTCCATTTATCGGTTGCAGCCTGATAAGTATATCCAATCTGTTGTAAATCGTTTGGCTGAATAACCGAATACCTGCTCAAATCTGCTACTACAACCGGCACTTGCTGGTTACCAATATTTCCTACTGCAAAAGTTTTCCTTCTTTTATAAGAAAAAGGATCATAGGGAATTTTTTCTATAGAAGGTATTCTATGATTGTCTTCAACTGGCAGTGTATATCGCTTTACCAAATCAACACATACCGGAATTTCAAATTCTGGATCCTCAGTTAAACTAACCCGAATGGTATCTCCAATTCCATCTTCCAGCAAGGTTCCAATACCTGCCGCACTTTTGATTCGACCATCTTCTCCATCTCCTGCTTCCGTTACACCTAGATGAAGTGGATAACATTCACCAAAAGAGGCCTGCATTTGTTGGATAAGCAACCGATATGCCTGCACCATTACCTGGGGATTGCTTGACTTCATGCTTAGCACAATCTGATGAAAATTTTCATCCCGGGCAATACGTAAAAATTCCATAGCACTTTCTACCATACCCATAGGAGTATCCCCATATCTACTCATAATGCGATCGCTTAGAGAGCCATGGTTGGTTCCAATTCGCATTGCTGTTCCGTATTCTCTGCAAATTTTTACTAAAGGAGTAAATCTTTCGCGTATCCTCTCAATTTCTTCCTGATATTCCGCATCCGTATACTCAATCTGCTCAAACTTTTTCTTGTCTACATAATTTCCTGGATTTACCCTAACCTTCTCAACGATTCTGGCGGCAATTTCAGCAGCATTGGGCGTAAAATGTATATCAGCAACCAGTGGAGTTTGATATCCTCTTCTGCGAATTTCGTTTTTGATATTGAGCAGATTTTCTGCTTCTTTTTTACTTGGAGCAGTAATCCGAACCAATTCGGCTCCTGCTTCAATACAACGTATCGTTTGCTCAACAGTTGCCAAGGTATCCATGGTATCGGTGGTAGTCATGGTTTGCACCCGTACAGGATTACCATTACCCAATAATAAACCACCAATGGAAACTTCCTTGGTAAGTAGCCGGCTAACCCGGGTTAGACTATTACAATACAATTGCATATCAACGATTCATATAAATTAACATTCCCAAAGCCAATTAGTTCTTCCCGCCTATTAATTGTTCTAGCGTTTGCCCATCAAAAAACCCTGCTGCAGCAATATCTTTTTTAGTAATGCTACCGATTGCTGCTGGCTTTTTCCTGTTTTACTTTCCGTATTCATCACAAAAAAGTAGGGATGCTTATTTTCTTCAACCCAACCGATCATCCAACTCATAACAGAACCATTTGACATGGTTGTTAGTGAACTATGGTAAGCAAGTTGGTAAGCGGCATTGTTTTCTTTTATCAGCAATTGCTTCACAATGTCCTGACTTCTTTTCTGAAAGGGTAGCTGATGAAAATAGAGTTTTTTTATAAGACCCAATTGCTCATCGGGAGAAATAGTAAAATCGGGTTGATTCCAGAAATGTTGGATGTTCCCTTTTATTTTTTTAGAACCATATTGCAAGGTATCCAATGCTAACTGCAATCGATTTATTCCAACAGAGCGGGCTACTGTACTATAAAAGGAATCAATCGAATTACGCAATGCACTATCGCCTCCTATTTTTAATTGCAGAACAGTATCAATCAACACCCCATCTTTCTCGTTGGGAATAACCCCGGTTTCCAACCCTACCAAATGTAATACCGGCTCAAATGAATGGAAGGGTGTAAAACTTGAATCTCTATATCTTTTTACATTACAGAGTGTAAAAGTTCCCGCTCCGTTATAGAACATTCCATAGGTTCCGGTAACTCCGGCACTATCAAAATAAACATCCAGTGAATCGTCGATGGTTACATTATTGGGGGAGCAGGCCGACCAACCCAGCAAAATAAGTGAGCAGCAGACAAATAGACGAACAGACTGAATGCGATTACGGATTCCCATACCTCATATTTTGCGCAAAGGTACACGCTTAAAAAGGATTTGCCGCATTCCGATTCTTTATTGAATTACGCCCAGTACTTTCCCAACTTTTTTAAACGCTGCCAAAGCGGTATCCAAATGTTCACGGGAATGGGCGGCACTCAGTTGTACCCGAATTCGCGCCTGCCCCTTTGCAACCACAGGGAAGAAGAATCCAATCACATACACACCCTCTTCGAGCAGGGCAGCAGCAAATTTTTGAGAGAGCACCGCATCATATAACATGATGGGAACAATCGGATGATCACCCGGCTTAATGTCAAATCCGGCAGCAGTAATTTGCTCTCTGAAATACCGGGTATTGGCTTCCAGCTTATCGCGTAAGTCGGTGGTTGCCGTTAACATATCCAGAACGGCAATGGACCCCCCAACAATACTGGGTGCCAGGGTATTTGAGAACAAATAAGGTCTGCTTCGCTGCCGCAACATTTCTATAATGGGTTTTCTGCCGGATGTAAATCCGCCACTTGCACCACCCAATGCCTTGCCTAAAGTGCCCGTAATAATATCTACCCTTCCCATCACATTCCTGTATTCATGCGTTCCTCTTCCGGTTTTACCTATAAATCCCGATGAGTGACATTCATCCGTCATAACTATCGCATCATATTTGTCGGCAAGATCACAAATTGTATCGAGCTGAGCGATGGTTCCATCCATACTAAAGGAGCCATCTGTAACAATAATCCGGCTTCTACACCCAGCAGCCTCCTGTAGCTTGGCTTCCAGATCGTTCATATTATTGTGTTCATACCGGAATCTTTGCGCTTTACATAATCTAACTCCATCAATTATAGATGCATGATTGAGGGCATCGCTAATAATAGCATCCTGCTCCTGAAAAAGTGGCTCAAAAACACCCCCATTCGCGTCGAAGGCGGCTGCGTACAAAATAGTATCTTCTGTACCTAAAAACCTTGATAATTTTTCTTCTAATTCTTTATGAATGTCTTGTGTGCCACAAATAAATCGAACACTACTCATACCATAGCCCCGGCTGTCGATTGCATGATGTGCCGCTTCTATTACTTTGGGATGAGAGGATAGTCCTAAATAATTATTAGCACAAAAATTTAAAACCCGCTTTCCATTTACCAAAATCTCGGCGCCCTGTTCACTTGCAATGATTCGTTCTTGTTTAAATAAACCTGCTTGCCGAATTTCATCCAGTTCTTTTTCTATTCTAATAACAAAAGATTCGTTCATACAGCTAATTTTTACATATTCGATGAGCTGATTATCTATATTAATATTTTGAATTATTTTTCTACTCCTAATAATTCAACTTCAAAAATCAATGTAGCACCCGGACCAATCGGACCTCCCGTACCAGCATCTCCGTAAGCTAGATCGGATGGAATAAACAATTTCCACTTACTACCAACCGTCATCAACTGCAAAGCTTCCTGCCAACCTCTGATAACGCCATTTAAAGGAAACGTAATGGGTTCTCCACGATCTACAGAACTATCAAAAACTTTTCCATTTATCAGCGTACCATGATAATGGCAACGAACCTTACTATCTAAAGTTGGCTTAGTAGCATCGGTACCTGCTTTTATCACTTCATATTGCAAACCACTTGGCAAAGTTACTACACCCGGTCTTTTGCCATTTGCTGCCAAAAATGCCAGGCCTTCTTTTTTGGTAGATATTGCTTTTTCAGCATTTTTCTGCGTCTGATAATCACCTAAGCATTTATTGATTGCCTCATCAGAAAGGATAGGTTGTGCCCCGTTTTTGATGTCGGTAAATGCCTTCTGAACCATGGCAAAATTAAGATCATCAAAACCTTGTGCCTTCAAACTCTGGGCAATTTTAACACCTAATGCGTAACTAACACTGTCCGACATAGTTTTTAAATTAGCAACCATGGGAGCGGGCTTTACAGGAGCAGCAGGCTTCACAGGAACACCGGGTTTAGTGGCAGGCGTAGCGGGTTTTTTAATTTGACCACTAACTATATTAATTCCTGCGAACAGGCAAACAACAAAAATCATTTTTTTCATGCAACTTATTTTTAAAGGGCAAAGAAACAACATTTGAAAGAAATGTAAGCCGGTTTTGTGTTAGTCGGCAATAAGCGCTTCAACAGCTGCATGAACCCGGTTAAATCGGAAAGATTCCACTACCTGTTCCATTCTTTCAGTAATTTGCTGATTACAAAGGTTTCCAATGGACCCCTCATGGGTATGTTTTAACTCAGTTGAATAGGTATAGGTACCATCTTCTATAGACTTTCCCACTTGTATATAGGCTTCCCGAAAGGGCACACCTTGCAAAACCAATTGATTTACTTTTTCTACGCTAAACAAGTATGCATATTTCTCATCGGAGAGAAGATGCTCTTTCACAGAAATATTTTCCATCATAAGCTTCATCATTTCAATACAATCCCTCAGGGTATGGAAAGCAGGGAAAACGTGTTCTTTCAGAATCTGTAAATCGCGATGATAGCCTGATGGCAGATTTGTAGTAATCATCAATATCTCATTCGGAAGCGCTTTCAAACGATTACAATGAGCCCGAATCAATTCAAAAACATCCGGATTTTTTTTATGTGGCATAATACTCGAACCCGTTGTTAGTTCTTCTGGAAAACTGATAAAACCAAATTGCTGATTCAAAAACAAACAGGCATCCATACTCATTCTGGCAAGAGTGTCTGCCAGATTTACCATGGCTGCTGTAGTAATGCGTTCCGCTTTCCCTCTACCCATTTGAGCATAAACTACGTTATAATGTAAATCTTCGAACCCAAGCAGCTGTGTAGTGAGTGTCCGGTTTATTGGAAACGAGCTGCCATAGCCGGCTGCCGAGCCTAATGGATTTTTGTTTACAACCCGATAAGCAGATTGTAATGTTATCAGGTCGTCAATTAAACTCTCGGCATACGCTCCCATCCACAAACCAAAGGAAGAAGGCATTGCCAATTGCAAATGGGTATATCCAGGTAAAAGATGATTGCGAAACTTTTCACTATTATTTATCAGTAATTGAAATAAGGGTTGCACAGTATTTACCAATATCTCAATTTCATTTCTCAAATAAAGTTTAATATCTACCAAAACCTGATCATTCCTACTTCTTGCGGCATGAATTTTTTTACCGGCTTCTCCCACCCGCTCTGTTAACAAAAATTCAATATGTGAATGTATATCTTCAGCAGATGAAGGGATGCTGATACCCGGATTAATTGATTGACAATATAGTTGACGCAATTCCTTGCATAAAATATTTCCTTCTTCCTCACTTAGCAAATTAACCGATACCAACATGGTAACATGAGCTAATGAACCTAAAATATCAAAAGGTGCCAGTAATGCATCCATTTCCCGGTCATTTCCAACCGTAAACTTTTCAATCGCTGCTGCTGTGGTGGTTGATCCCTTACTCCATAATTTCATACAACGCTATTTAATAGTTCCCGATATAATCGAATACCCTCTTCTAATTCGTGTTCATAAATATATTCATCGGCCGTATGACTTCTAGCCGAATCTCCCGGACCCATTTTTAAAGTTGGGAATGGCATCAAAGCCTTATCGGAAGTGGTTGGTGAGCCATACATTTTTCTTTCAAGTGCAATCCCTGCCAGTACCAGTGGATGTTCGGGGGCAATGGATGATGAGCGCATACGTAAAGAACGCGGCAGCACCTTTGCCGGTATTGCCTGATTAATTTCTTTTAGCACTTCTTCAAATGTGTAACATTCATTAACACGCACATCTACTACAAAATGACAAACCGGAGGTACTACATTATGTGCCTTATTTTCTGTCTCTATAACAGTAACCGACATCTTCACCGGTCCTAATAATGCAGATTCTTTTTCGAAACGGTAATTTTTAAACCAATCAATAAGGGGAATAGCTTTATACAAAGCATTGTCGCCTTCTTCTCTGGCTGCATGACCTGCTCTGCCTTCTACGGTTACATCCAATACCAGTAACCCGCGCTCTGCAACAGCAAGTTGCATTTGAGTTGGCTCGCCCACTATTCCACATTCAATAACGGGCAACTTGGGAAGCAAGGCTTCAATTCCCTGAGAACCTGATATTTCTTCCTCAGCAGTTGCTGCAAATAGCAGATTATATTTTAAATCTGTTCGATTGTAAAAATGCAAAAATGTAAATAACAAACTTACCAGCGCTCCTCCGGCATCATTACTTCCCAAACCGTAAATCTTTCCATCTTCGACTGCTCCATCAAATGGGTCTCGTGTGTAAGCCTTATTGGGTTTCACTGTATCGTGATGTGAATTCAGTAAAATCGTAGGCAAAGCCGGATTAAAATTTTGTTGGGTTACCCAAACATTATTCAAAAACCGGTTTGCCTGAATGCCCTTTGATAGTAAAAATGATTCCAGCAAACGAGCGGTTTCTCCTTCTTGTTTACTAAAAGACGGAATACGAATTAATGATTGCAATAAAGCAACTGCTTCCGAAATATCAGTATGGAAAGGTACTTTATTCATTTGTTAGCGTTGTTCCGGCATTACCGGCAACCAGATCCGATAAACGAAGTGCATTTCCAATTACCACTTTATGCACTCCCTTTGAAAGGGTATCCATTGCATTCTCTAATTTAGGAATCATTCCGTCGGCAATAATATTTTGTGCCAGTAATTCCCTATAATCAGCAGGTAGAATCAACGGAATAACTGAATCCGGATTACCAAGATCGCGTAAAACACCTTCCCGTTCAAAAGCATATACCAATTGAACTCGATAATGGGTTGAAAGAGCAGTGGCAAGCGCCGCAGCAATAGTATCGGCATTGGTATTGAGTAGCTGTCCTGAAGCATCAGCAGTAATCGGTGCAACTACAGGTGTTATACCTGACGTAAGCCAGGAAATTAAAAGCTGTTGATTTACTGCATCTATGTCTCCTACCCAGCCATATTCAATAGTAGGATGCTGACGTTTATGCGCAGTTATTAATTGTGCATCCGCTCCACAAACACCCAAACTGATACATCCCTTACTATTAAGAGATGCAACCAATTGTTTATTGATGAGTCCGGCATATACCATTGCTACAATTTTCAATGTTTCAGTATCGGTTACCCTTCTTCCATTTACCATTTGCTGCTGAATCCCCAATTTTTCAGCCAAAGCAGTAGCCAGTTTCCCTCCTCCATGCACCAGGATTTTTTTTCCGGGTAAAGCAATAAACTGTTCACAGAAACCGGAAAGATTTTTTTCATGGTCAAGGATCTGTCCTCCAATTTTTACTATGGTTATGGTTTCCGGCATGCTTTAATGGGTATAAGTTAATATTGAAGACAAAACAGCCTGGGCAGACCATACCCGATTGCTTGCTTGCTGGGTTACCAGACTATTTGCTCCATCCAATACCTCATCACTTAATTCCACATTGCGCCTAACAGGCAAACAGTGCATCACTCCAGCCTGATGCGTAGCAAATAATTTTTCTTCTGTAAGCATCCAGCCTGGATCATTTTCATAAACCTTACCATAATCGGTGTAAGTACTCCAATTTTTTACATAAACAAAATCAGCATCCTTCAACGCCTCATCTTGATTATGCGTAATGGTTGCGCCTTTGGTGAATTGTTCATCCAGCTCATAATCTACCGGATGTGTAATCACAAAATTGGCTTTCCCCCAAGCATTCATCCATTGGGCAAAGCTGTTGGCAACACATTGCGGCAGGGGCTTGATATGCGGAGCCCAGGTAAGAACTACTTTGGGAGGGCGGATTGCCGACCATTGCTTTTGTTGCATCACTTCTGTAATGGTAACTAAGTCGGCCAACGATTGAAGCGGATGCAGGGTAGCACTTTCTAAACTCACCACAGGAACCCCTACATATTTTACAAATTGGCGAATAAACATTTCACTATAATCATCTTCTTTATTCTGAAGAGAAGGAAAGGTTCTAATACAAAGTATATCGAAATAATTTCCTAATACGGGACCAGCATCTTTGATATGCTCTACCGTATTTCCGCTCATAATTGCTCCTTCTTCAAATTCAAGTGCCCAGCCCTCTTTATCTACATTAAAAACAATGGCTTCCATCCCTAAATTCCTTGCTGCAATTTGAGTACTTAGCCTTGTTCGTAAACTGGGATTGAGAAATAACAAACCAATTCGTTTTCCTGCTCCCAGTTGCTGATGTAACAAAGGCTGGCTTTTGTATTGTAAAGCTAAATCTACCAGAGCAGGAATGTCGGAAACATCATTTACTGATATAAAGTTTTTCATGTGCTGCTTATTCATTTAGATGGTTGGATGGGTAGCTATTGCATTTTCCAGGGCTTGTAAAAATTCATCGGCTTGCTCACGTGAAAGTGAGAGGGCCGGCAACAATCGGATTACAGACGGCTTAGCTTCTCCGGTAAAAATATGATATTCGCTCAAGAGACGATTTTTTAAAGAAGCCAGCTCGGGGGGCAAATCAAAACCAATCATCAGGCCCCTGCCCCTTACATTTTGTAAGGCGGGAATTTTGTTAAGTTGTTCCATTAGATATTGACCAACCTCCTGTGCATTGGAAATGAGGGATTCATTTTCCATTACCTCCAAAACACCCAATGCAGCAGCACAAGCAAGAGGATTACCACCAAAAGTAGTACCCAGCATTCCATATTTGGGTTGAATGTTTGGTGCAATTAAAACTCCACCTATAGGAAATCCATTTCCCATACCCTTTGCCATAGTATACATATCAGCATCTACCTGAGCAAAATCATGAGAAAAGAACTCACCGCTTCTTCCATATCCACATTGCACACTATCTGCTATTAATAAAGCACCATATTGTTTACACTGCTGTTGGATTAAGCGTAAAAAGGAAGCAGATGCCACCCGTATACCTCCAACCCCCTGAATGCCTTCAATAATAACAGCAGCAATGGTTGAGCCCGTTTTCTTAAAACAATCTTCCAATGCCTGTTCATCATTTAAGGGCAGGAATATAACAGCATCCGTCTCATTAACCGGAGCAATGATAGATGGATTATCTGTCGCAGCTACCGCCAGAGATGTTCTGCCATGAAAAGATTGCCGAAATGCAATTATTTTTCTTCGCTTAGTAACAAATGAGGCCAGTTTTAAAGCATTCTCGTTTGCCTCGGCACCACTATTACAAAGAAATAACTGATAATTTTTTTTACCACTTATCTCTCCAAGCTTTTCAGCAAACTTTTGTTGAATAGGCAGATGTACTGAATTTGAATAGAAAGCCAGCTGTTCCAGTTGCTGCTCTATTCTTTTTACCCAATGGGGATGGGTGTGTCCGATACTAATAACCGCATGTCCTCCATACATATCAAGGTATCTTGTGCCCGATTCATCCCACACGTAAGATCCCAGGCCTTTTGTGATAGTTACAGGCTGTAATGGATATACATCAAATAGTTTCATTTCAATTATTTAGTTAGGTATATTCTTTTAAAAAGCACTTGCTTTCAATTGAAGCCCCATGGTTTCTTCCAAACCAAACAGTAAATTCATATTCTGAACTGCCTGTCCGGAAGCTCCTTTTAATAAATTATCTATTGCCGAATGAACTGCCAGTTTATTGCCCTCTTTTTCTATATGGAGTAAACATTTATTAGTATTTACTACCTGTTTTAAATGGATAGGCTCTTCACTGAAATGTGTATAGGGATGTGATTGATAGTAGGTACGATAAAGTGCTTTTACTTCTTCCAGGGGCAGTCCGCCATCTAATACAGAAGTGCAATAAATACCTCGGGTAAAATCTCCCCGCCAGGGAACAAAGTGTACATACATTCCATCGTTGCCTTGTAATTGTTGCAGGCTTTGATGAATTTCAGTTAAGTGCTGATGCTGTAAAGTTTTATAAGCCTGTATATTATTTGCTCTCCAACTAAAATGAGCTGTACTGCTGAGGGATTGACCTGCACCGGTAGACCCAGTAATGGCTGTTGTATATACATCACTCAAAATTCCTGCCTGTGCAAGGGGCAACAACCCCAATTGAATGGCAGTAGCAAAACACCCCGGATTGGCAATATTGCGTGCTGCAAGAATTCCATCCCGATTCAACTCGGGTAATCCATACACAAACTGGCGATTCAAAAAAAGATGGTTTTCACTCCATCGAAAATCCTGCGACAAATCAATGATTGCTACTGAATCCGAAATTGAATTAGCAGTAATAAATGATTTTGACTCACCATGTCCCAAACACAAAAACAAAACATCAATATTATCAGATAAATGATTTGAAAACAACATATCTGTTTCTCCTGCTAAATCAGTATGTACAGAAGCAATCGGATTTCCGGCTTTACTATTGCTATGCACAAATCTTATCGCTACAGCAGGATGATGCAGCAGCAAACGAATCAACTCTCCACCTGTATATCCTGCTCCTCCTGCAATTCCTACATGAATCAGTTGTTGAGTAGTTTGAGTTGTTGACATTTTTTTGTTTTTATAAACCTATTTTTATTTTTCGGTGTCATTTGCATGAACCTGCTGATAAATCGAGGTTTGGTTGCCAAATATTCTGGTAAATCCTCTTACGTCATCTCCTGTCCACCCTGTATTCATTTCCCCATATTTTCCAAAGCGGCTGCTCATTAAATCGTTGGGCGATTCTATGCCAATAATTTGAAAATGGTAGGGGTGCAGCTGAACAAATACTTTACCAGATACCTGTTGTTGCGATTGTTGTAAATATGCTTCTATATCTCGCATCACCGGATCAAGAATTTGTCCTTCATGTAACCAATTTCCGTAAAATTGTGCCAGTTGATCTTTCCAACTAAGTTGCCATTTGGTTAATACATGTTTTTCCAATGCATGGTGCGCTTTGAGAATTACCATGGGAGCAGCGGCCTCAAATCCAACCCTACCTTTTATCCCAATGATTGTATCTCCCACATGAATATCTCTTCCTACACCAAATGGAGCCGCAATGGATTGAAGATATTGTATAGCTCTTGCCGGATGAGAAAAAGTATGATCGTCAATGGCAGTCAGTTCTCCCTGATGAAAGGTTAATACAACTTCACGGGGTTCGGAAGCAGTTACCTGTGTTGGCCAAGCAGCTTCCGGAATCATTCCCTTGCTTTGCAAAGTTTCTTTTCCTCCAATGCTGGTACCCCATAATCCTTTATTGATTGAGTAAGCAGCTTTTTCAAAATTCATTGCTACCCCCTTAGCTTTCAAATATTCAATTTCTGCTTCCCTGCTCAATTGCATATCCCGGATTGGTGTGATAATTTGTATGCCGGGTAATAAGATCTGAAAAATCATATCGAATCGTACCTGATCATTTCCTGCACCCGTACTTCCATGCACAACAGCAGTTGCCTGCATTTGGGCAGCCTGCTCGGCAATATGTAGAGCCTGACTCAATCTTTCGGCACTAACACTAAGCGGATAGGTATTATTTTTCAAAACATTACCATAAATTAAAAAGCGAATGATTTTATCATAATACGATTCAACTGCATCCACAGTTGTATGTGATGCTACCCCTAATTTACGGGCATGTTGATCAATATGATCAATTTCTTCTGCGCTAAATCCGCCAGTATTTACCACTACACTATGCACTTCCAGTCCTTTTTCTTCTGTGAGATATTTAACACAAAATGTAGTATCCAAACCACCGCTAAATCCAATTACCACTTTGCTTCCAGTGGCAATAGGAGCAATATCACGCTGAAATCCTTCCCAACTCATAATAAAATATATTTAATGAAAATTATTTCATACTGGAATTAGCCCAGTAAATTGAATAATAATTGAATAAAAGTGCTTTTTTGTCCTTTCGAATCTTTCTTACGGAATATCGACAATAAACGAATCTGCTTTAGTTTCATAAACCGCTCCCATAACTTTGAATTCGTAGAAAATGTTTTGGAAGTTTCTTCGGGCTCAGGATGATCTTTGGGATCATATAACATAGCAGTACACATGCAGTTTTTCCTATCTTTACTCATTAATATGTCGTAATTAACACAACTCTTACAACCTGCCCAAAATTCTTCGTCATCTGTAAGTTCACTATAGGTAACCGGCTCATACCCCAAATCGCTATTGATTTTCATTACAGCCAGTCCGGTAGTTAATCCAAATATTTTTGCATCCGGATATTTTTTCCTGGAGAGTGCAAAAATGGTTTGTTTGATTTGCTTGGCAACACCGGTCTTCCGAAATGCGGGAGCAACAATGAGTCCGCTATTGGCCACAAATGAATTGTGCCCCCAGGCTTCAATATAACAAAAGCCAACCCAGGTTCCATCCGACAGAACAGCGATTACTGCCTTTCCTTCTTCCATTTTTTTAGAAACATATTCCGGACTTCTCTTGGCAATACCAGTTCCACGGGCTTTGGCCGAGGACTCCATTTCATCGGTTATGGTGGTTGCATATGTTACATCGGAGCTACTAGCTACCCGAATAATGATGTTACTTTCCAACTTGTTCAATCTTTGATTGAGAAAATGAATAATCGCCTATAAGGCATGATTAGATTCCGGGAGAAGGTTCACTGATAGGGGCAAGTGCCAGTTGCTCGTCCTATCAGCATCCACGTCGAGGTCGTGGTAAAGAAGGGGTAGCCGTCCGGCATACCGGTCGTCTATCTGCTGAAAGAGGGTTATATGTCACTATTCTTTTCACTTTTGTGAATATGAAAAATGAATTCAAGACATAAAAATAAAACAGAAAAATGAATTAAGGCAATATTTTTTGCTAAATCAAAAAACGACCAGGCTATTTAACACTTGAATTTCAATTATAGATAAGCAAAACGCCAAAATTAGAATCCGCCACGGCCACGATTGTTACCACCGCCACCACCATTCATTTGGAAGCGCATACCCTCGCCGCCGGGTGGCATCATACCACGCATCATCATATTTCGCTGCATTTGTTGTTGTCCGGCAAAACTGCGCAAATTATACGTGAAAGTAAGCATGAAATACTGTGTTAGATTATTGGTACGAGTATTGATGATCTGGTTGGCGCTGGCTGAACTACTAATGGCAACGTTTTGTTTCAACACATCAAAACAACTCAATCGTAATTCTCCTGCCTTATTCTTTAAGAACTGCTTGGCAATAGAAGGTGTTATCAGAAACACAGATGTATTATACCCGGGCGCCCTGTTTCCATATTTGGTTAAATCGAAATCACTCGCAATTATCCAGCCATTGTCGGAATATATAGTAAAATCAGCGGCCATACTCCAAGTAGTGAAATTGGTATTCTGATTGGGCGATAAAGTATTCCGAACCGGATTATAGGTATACGAGGTACTCAGGTTCATGTCGAAATTCTTCTTGAGGTTGGTAGTCCACTTTACCGTTTGTGCCAATATAGTACTTCGCGTATAATTGCTTATTCCATTTAGCAGAGACTGACTTTGATTATAGTTTACCGTTGATTGTAAATTCAAATTCGATTTAGGTTTCTTTATAGGAAATCCATAATTGAAATATCCTGAAATATTATAGGTTCCATTCAGGTTTACATAGGTTGTTTTTCTGCCTCCTGTAGGAAGGGTAGTAATAGAACTCTGAATATCATGATTAGTAATCGTTGCATTTACAGTAGCAAAAATGATTCGTTGAGTAAAGGGATCAAAAGATGCATATAGTACACGCAAACTATTGGTAAACTGAGGACGTAAGTCGGGATTACCTACCTGAAAATTCACTGAGTCGGAGGTAGTTACCACTGGCTGAAGCTGACTAGTAGTAGGCTGTCCGGTTCTTCCATTATAGAACATTCGCAAACTGGAAGTTTTGGTAAAATTATAGGTAAAATTGGCTTGTGGAGTTAGATTAACAAAGCTTCTTGCTACCAATACATTCTTGGTGGTATTAAAACTATTGATATCCATAAACTGTAATCCACTTCCGAAATTCAAATTGTACTTGGCCTTTTGAACCCGATAACTCAAATTAGCAGTATTAGCAGTTGATGTGTATTCGTAAGAGTTGCTGAATAAGCTATCAAACTGCGAAAATTTACCGGTAGCATTGATAAAATTATAGGTGCTGTTTTGAGAAGATGTTTTATTATAAGCATAGGTATATCGAATTTCAATCATCTGGTTTCCTTTTTTTCCGATAGGTTCTGTATAGGATATAGAAGGATTGAGTGAAAGTGTTTTTGAGGTATCCCGATAATATTGATTGATGGTATCGGCCCTGAATACCGGCTTATAGAAGGAATTCACAGAATAATTAAATCCATCTCCCTGATTTAAACTGGAAGAGAAGCCCATTTCCATTGACATGGTTCTGCCTTTTTTGGCAAACCGGTGCCGTAAACTGAGGGTTGCACCACTAATATTGTATCCGCTGTTAAAGCTGGATGTGCGGGTTTGAGATTGGTTAATCAGGAGGCCTTTCGAACCTGCCGTAGTAGTATTAGTAGATACCGCGGAAGGACTATTACTCTGAAAAGCAATATTAGGTCGGAAAATGAGGGAATTATTTGAATCAATCCGATCTTCCAAGTTAAAAGTAAATCGATGATTCTCATTACGGGTATCTGAACTGGATGATGAATTATTAAAAACCGAAGAATCAGCAGTTAAAATATTTTGAGAAAAATTATCCTGATTCAAATAGGTTTTGGGAGCGTTATAAAAATAACTTCCATACGCATCAATCTTAGGACTCCAGGCATCCCGATAATTGATACCTCCGGCTAACACACTGGTAATACCACTTCCACCACCGGCTCCGCTGCCACCACCCATGGTAACCGTCATCATTCCACCACCACCGCCACCGCCGCCACCAAAACCTCCTCCACCTCTGCCGCCGCCTAGGTTCATCTGGTTAAAGTTTTGCTTGTTTACATTATTGGCTTGTCCTAATAAAGTAACCTGGCGGTCGCCCTTAACCAGACTAAGATTAAAACTCTCATCATACCTTTCATCTGATCCGATGCCGGCAACTGCGCGTCCAAAAGCCCCTTTGCGCATGTCTTTTTTAGTAGTAATGTTGATGGTTTTCACCCGGTTTCCATCATCAAATCCGGTAAATTTTGCCTGATCGCTTTGATCGTCAAACACCTGAATTTTGTCGATTACATCGGGAGGAAGATTTTTGGTTGCCATTTTGGGATCATCACCAAAAAAGCGCTTCCCGTTTACCAGTACCCTTTGAACCGTTTCACCCTGTGCCCGGATAGTTCCGTCTTTGCCAACTTCCATTCCGGGAATCTTTTTCAGTAAATCTTCAGCAACCGCATTCGGCTTGGTTTTAAATGCTCCGGCTGTAAATTCAACGGTATCTTTTTTCATTTGCACCGGAGAAGCAGTTACAGTAACCTCACCCAAACTCTTTGCGGCTACCCGTAAATAAATGCTACCCAAATTAACAGTGGCGTTTTCCTTGGTAAAAGTGATGGTACGCTCAAAAGGTTCATAGCCCTGAAATTTAACCTGCACCAACATCTTTCCCAGCGCAATATTCGTAATACTAAAACTACCATCTGCAGCCGCCAATCCAAAAACCTCGAGGGTAGAATCCCGGGCATCCAACACGGTTATCGTTGCATCTTTTAGGCTTTGTTTATTCGTGGAATCTATTAATTTTCCCCGAATCGTTCCAACCGTTTGCGCTTTTGCAAAATTCGCTAAAGAGCTGATTATCAGTATTAAAATAAATTTTTTCATAATAAGTATTATAAGCCCTCCACAAAGGTACTATAGTATAACCCGAATCGGGTATGTTTAACATTTTAACGGAAAACTACCTTGATAGTTGGTATTACCTATCCTATAATCGGTGAAAAATGATTTTAATAGGCAAAAACGAGCTTAAAAAGGGGGAACGCAGCGCAACTATCCCATTTTGACTGTAAAAATTTTGTTCTATCTTCAACGGAAAGAATAGTCAATCTATAGGGATTTCCCAATTAAAATATCATTATTTACTAAATCCAATATGAAAAAGCTTTCAACTTCCCAATCGCTCGTAATTCTATTATCGATATTCAGTGTAATAGCCATAATTATGGGTTGCGAATCCAAGCCTGCTGCTACCGGAGTTAGCGAAAAAGACACAACCATGGTACCAGCTAATACTTCCATGATAAGTATCGACTCCTTAAGTAACCAAAAAGACCCTTCCTGCGGAATGCCTGTTTCGGCTGGAGTTTCCGACACTGCTCACTATAACCAGTATGTATTGGGATTTTGTTCTTCAGAGTGCAAGGCTGAATTTAAAAAGAACCCGGAAGCCATGCTCGCAGCTGCTGAAATAAAGAAAGGGAAATAATATATCATTAGCTAAAGAGGTATTCCACATCCTCTCGGGTAAGACTTTTCACAAAGCCCTCATCATCAGTGATAAGATCTCTTGCCAAGTTACGCTTACGCTCCTGTAGCTTGAGAATTTTATCTTCAACCGTATCAGTACATATCATCCGATAAGCAAAAATGTTTTTGGTTTGTCCAATACGATGGGTTCTGTCTATCGCCTGTTGTTCCACAGCAGGATTCCACCAGGGATCTACTATGTATACATAATCGGCAGCTGTTAAATTTAACCCCACTCCTCCGGCTTTCAGTGAAATCAGGAATACCCTGCAATTATCATCTTCCTGAAAACGTCGGATGGCTCGCTCTCTTTCCTGAACAGTACTGCTGCCATCGAAATATTCGAAAGCAACACCCAGCTCCTTCATTTTTTCTTTTATTAATGATAGCATTCCCAAAAATTGTGAGAATATGAGGGCTTTATGATTGCTGATATTTTCCGTAATCTCTCTGCCAATTTCTTCCAGCTTTACTGAAACATTGGGAAATTTTTCTTCTTCTTTCACAATGGCAGGACTATCACAAATTTGCCTTAGTTTCATCAAGCCTTGTAAAATAGTAAGTTGCGACTTCTGAATTCCTTGCTCCTCCACCACTCCTAATATTTTATCCCGAAAATCATTTCGGTAGGCGTCATAAATTTTACGTTGCTCCTCGCCCATTTCACAAAACAAAACCATTTCTTGTTTTTCCGGTAAATCGCGGGCAACCTGCTCCTTGGTTCTTCGCAGAATAAAGGGATATAAAATTTTACGCAGGTGATCCTTCTGTTCTTTTTCTCCGAATTTATCTATCGGTACTGAAAATTCCTGTTTAAAAAATTCAACCGAACCCAGCATTCCCGGATTAAGGAAATTCATCTGTGCAAAAATATCGAAGGTATTATTCTGTAAAGGAGTACCACTTAAACACAACCTATTATTCGCCTTCAACAAACCTGCCGCACGGGTAACTTTACTGGAAGGGTTTTTGATTGCCTGACTTTCATCTAAAATAACATAATCAAATGCCATTTCCACCAACTGCCGGATATCACTGCGCAAAGTTCCATAGGTGGTAATGATAACGTCTATATTTTCGTTAAAAAGATTTTCTCTTGTCCGTGTGCCTCCATGATGGATGTAAAAACTGAGGTTAGGCGTAAACTTGGAAATTTCATTTTGCCAATTGAATAATAAGGTAGTTGGACAAACCACCATTGCTTTGAGGGTGCCATTTTCTTGTTTGAGGTGATATAAGAAACTGAGCGCCTGCAATGTTTTTCCCAAACCCATATCATCAGCTAAAATTCCACCCCATTTCACTTCGCGCAAATAATTCAGCCATTGAAAACCGCTTTCCTGATACGGGCGTAAAATTTCTTTCAAGTGTTCCGGTGGAGCTATTGGCTTTATAGAATGATTTTCTCGCAGTCGTTCATACTTTTCTTCCAGTTGAAAAAACAACTCCTGCTCATCCCTTTGTAAATACAATTCCTCAATAACACTGAAGTGATATTTACTGAGTTTCATATTCCCGGCCTTCCCATCTCCCACCCGAAAAAGAAGTGCATATTTTTTTAACCATTCCTCCGGCAAGATTCCCAATGAGCCATCCTGTAATTGAACAAATTGCTGCTTGCTTGCCAATGCTTTTTTTACATCATCAACCGTTACTTTCTGATTGCCGAAACTAATTTCTACTTTAGCATCAAACCAATCTGTATTACTACTGATATGAATTTTAGTAGAAGGCTTGGCTGTATTGAAACGATAATTTTTTAATGCTTCAAAACCATATACCTGAATATTTTGCTCCTGCACCGCATCCATGAACAAAAAGAACCAATTATTTTTTAGCACTTCTGCCCCTTTCAATGCCAATATTCCTCCATCCACTTCAGCAAAACCAGAATGCAGAGATTTTAACTTAGCAATGAAAGTTTGCTCAATAGATATATTTCTTTTAATTATCAATAAGCGATCTGCAGCGGGAATATATAGTTGCTCTTTATCCCCCGGCTTTACTTCATGTCCCCGATAACTGAAAATGGGTACAAATAACAAATTATCATTGCGCTCTTTCAACATCAGTTTCATTTCGGGCTTCTCATCCTTTACCTCCTCTTTCAAAACATTATTAAACTGAACCTTGTATTCCCGAGACAATGGCAGAACAAATTCCTGTAATGCGAGGGGCCAGCTCTCAGCAGGAATTGTAATAGAACCAGCAGGCAAAAATTTACTCACATGTAAGATATCTTCCTTTTTTTGCCATTGATAAAACCGATTTTCCCTGTTAAATAACAATGCGGTATCCCAGCCATTATCCGCAATTGAAAAATTTCCTTCGGGAGTAGCTACCCGGCAACTTACTTCATATTTTCCCTTTGCATAGTTAACCGCAAACTCCGGCACTATTGGGTCTTCAACAGACTCAGCCTTTTTTAGCTGAGCTGTGGTGAATGTTTTTCCCTTGGCCAAGTAAAAGAAGTAATTCGACCCACTGAGTTGTCGGAATAGTTTGCGTATTCGGGGATACAAATATTCGATTACCAGACTTTTGGTTTCATCGGGCAACCCATCCTCATGCTGATGAATGATGTTTTCCCATATGCCCGAAAAGGGAGAGTTCTTATCTAAAAATTTACTTACTTCTGCAGGTTGTAATTTTCTAATCAATTCCAAGGTTGCCTTGTCATCGTCGGTTAGCAAGTCTTGATTAACATATTTACTGATATCCAACCGGGTAACTTTCGAAATATATTTAGTTTTCTCCTCATCCGGCTCTCCTTGTATGGCGATAAATTGCAGGGGTTGATACGGCTCACCTTCCATAGCTAAAACAACGCCTAATTGTTGCATAGTTGTGCTAATGGGTGTTTCGACAGGCACCTGCCAATTAAGATTATCTGCTTTTTCATAAACAGAACCTACTACAACCGGTCGCTCGGGCGCAAATTGCGTTACACGCTTTATAGTGGTATCCAACACACGTAAATAAGGTTTCCCGTCTGTATAGGTAAACTCGAACTTTCCAGTTAAATCATCTGCCAGCGAATATCCATAGAGAGATAATAATTTGTTTTTCTCTTTATCCAGATTACGGATTGTATCAAAATAACCCGGCCCGAAATTGCGCAAGAGTTGTAAAAACACGATGTCTTTATGAATACAGAGCGGATGCGCTTGCTCGCCATTGCAATTGCAACTTGTATCAAAATTTCTTTCCTCGTTTTTTCGAATGATGATTTGGTAAGTTTTGCCCTCCCAGTCAAGTGATGCAATTACACACTCATCCTTTGCCTCTAAGATTGCTGCCCGACCAGTGCGGAGAAAATTTTCGGCAGCTTCAAAATTATCGCGAGAAGAAAGCATGCGAATCAACTTCAAATCTAGCAACTTCATTTTTACAACCGTATGCCGCTGATCGTATTGGAGGTCCTTATCTCCTAATAAATTTTTATCAAGTAAGTCCTGCAGCTGAAACAAAGCCGCTGCTTTATGCCTACAAACTTCTGAAAGGTTATACGGACAGGTGCAGCGCAGATTGATGGTTGTAGGATCTTTATAGCGATTGATGTGAATTTTGTAATAAGTAGTGTATCCATCATCTTTCACCCGCATAATCACATTCCCCATTAGGTCATCGAATTCTACTAATTCCACATTACCCAAACTATGAATTCGCTTACCCCTGCGAATCACTTCATCTGTTCCGTGATTATGAATATGTTTAATGAGATACGGTAATGCCATACAAAATTTTCATTACCCCCAACCTACATTGTAATCGGTTTATTTCAAAAAAGGGCAAGTAGCAAAAGTAATGAAAAGCAAATGCCCTTCCCAATCGTAATGCTTCATTTTCGCTTAATTAACCCTAACATTAACAAATTGTGGAAAACCCCTTAGCAAAAAGACTCATTGTGCAATCTATGGGCTAGAAGAAGCGATAATTTGAATGGATTACCTAATTAAAAAGCACTATCGGTATTCCTTTACTAAAAATCAGGCGAAAAGTGCTTGCATACTCTTTTTTTCAATCAGGTATGCACCAGTAAGTCCCCGTTACTATAACGAGGGAGAATGTTCGCAACATCTGGCGTAACGCAATACAATAAATCTTTTTCCAATCCATAGGCTGCCAAACGATGCCAATGGGTGGTTAAGCGAATGAAATCAGACAATTGGTTGTGTTGTTGCAGATACAAATGTTCTGCCATCAGACTGGTGTCGCAGTGTATGGTAAAGTGATCCCGTATGCGTTGAATTACTGCCCCAGCAAATAAAGTGTCTTCAATATTTACCCGATCTTTCCAAGCAGAACAACCCAATATTACCGGCTTTTGTTGCTGAATTAAATAATCGCATACTGCCGACAGGTTCGGAAATGACCCTGTAATTACATCCGCGGCTCCATTTTGTAATGCCTTGTGTAATAATCGGGTACCATTGGTTGTTGTAAGTACCAGGGTTTTATTTTCGATAAACGAACGGGGATATTCGGCAGGTGAATTTCCATAGGAAAGCCCGGGAATCACTTTACCATCTCGCTCTCCGGCAGTAATGCCTCCGGTATCATTACCAATTCGAATACATTGTTCAACTGAATCTACCGGAATAACCCGACTTGCACCATTATACAAAGCAGTTGCAATAGTAGAAGTAGCTCTAAAAACATCAATGATTACTACAATCGATCCGGATAGATTATACAAGTCTAATAAACGCGGAGAAATAACCGTGTGAAGGGCAGGGGGGGTTGATAACATGCTGCAAAGATACTAACCATACAACTAATCGCATAACAGGTTATCCTGCCCTTCTAATTACGGCTACTTTTATTGAATCTTTGATACTTTTTATTTGTTCTTCGACAGAATCAATAATTCGTTTGCCTGAATCTCAGTTACATATCGCTTGATACCCTGCTTATCGGTATAGTTTTTATTTACCAATTTACCCTCCACCACTACCTCGGCACCTTTGGTTAAATACTTTTCAGCTATCTCAGCCAGCTTTCCCCAGGCAACAATCGAATGCCACTGGGTTTCCGTTACTTTTTCACCCTGAGCATTTTTATATTGCTCACTGGTGGCCAAACTCATATTGGCTACTTTTTTGTCGTTTTCGAATGTTTTAATCTCTGGATCCTGCCCCAAATGGCCGATCAGCTGGACTTTGTTTTTTACCTGATTCATAGAATGTTTTTTATTAAGTGATAGCAGCATCGGCTGCATTAACAAAACAAATATGGTAGCGGTAAAAAGGGAAAAGCGAATAAAAAACGCTTATAAATGCTTTTACATGGATTTCAGGTGATTACACTATAGGTAAAGTTATTTTCACTAGTATAAATACGTCATGAGTGAATATCCTGCCTGTTTAATTTGCCAGTAAAATTTATATCTCTATGTTATCAACCGATAGTAGAAAATGTTTATCCTGTGGCTCAATTGTAAGGGGCAGGCCCGACAAGAAATATTGTGACGAATCTTGCCGAAATAGCTATAACAATCGGTACAACAGTGAATCACATGCATACGTAAGGAATATCAACCAGAATCTAAAGAAGAATCGAACCATATTAGAACGATTGCTTCCTGATCAGCGATTAATGGCAAGGGCTCCGCAATACCGCCTTTTTAGTATGGGTTTCCGGTTTCAGTATTACACACATACGTACACCAACAAAAATGGAAAGCAATATTTCTTCTGTTATGAGTATGGCTATCTCTTGCTCGACAAAGAACGAGTATTGATTGTTAAGCGGCCGGCGACATCAGAAATGATCTCCAAAAAGTTTCGATAACCCGATTAACGGAATGGTGGCTTTACAACCTTGGCTTTGATGGGAGTTTGGCGGATAGCAATATATATTTCAGTTCCTTCTGCGGCATATTCGGAAGCTACATAGCCCATTCCGATGGCTTTTCCCAAACTGGGAGATTGTGTACCGCTGGTTACTATACCAATTTTTTCGCCGGCTGCATTCAACACTTCATAATCATGGCGGGGAATGCCACGTTCTATCAATTCAAATCCAACTAATTTTTTTGTAACCCCCTTAGCCTTTTGAGCCGATAATATTTCATGGGCAGTAAAAGGTTTGGTAAACTTGGTAATCCATCCCAAACCTGCTTCAAGCGGAGTAGTAGTATCATTAATATCGTTTCCATATAAACAATATCCCATTTCTAAGCGAAGTGTATCGCGGGCACCTAATCCTATTGGCTTTATCCCAAATGACTTCCCGGCTTCCATTAAGGCATTCCAAATGGTAACGGCTGCATCACCCAAATCTTCAAAATAGATTTCAACCCCACCTGCACCTGTATACCCTGTTGCACTGATGATAACATTTTCTATGCCCGCAACCTTTCCCCGAACAAACGTGTAATATTTCAAATTCATAATATCCGTATCCGTTAATTGCTGAACAATTTTGTTTGCTTCAGGACCCTGAATCGCAAGTAAACAGGTTTTATCGCTGATATTATGCATTTCAACTCCCTGTGTATTGTGTTTGCTAACCCAATTCCAATCTTTTTCTATGTTGGATGCATTTACCACCAACATGTAAGATTGATTGGGAGTTAAACAATACACTATTAAATCATCTACAATTCCCCCTTGCTCATTGGTAAAACAACTGTACTGTGCCTGACCTTCCGTTAAGCGAGCTGCATCATTGGTTGTAATTCGTTGAATCAAATCAAGTGCATGGGGCCCTTTTAAAATAAATTCACCCATATGGCTCACATCAAAAACACCTGCCTGTTTACGAACGGTATGGTGCTCATCGTTGATTCCGGTATAACTGATGGGCATGTTGTATCCCGCAAATTCGGCCATTTTGGCTCCTAAGGCAATGTGTAACTGGGTAAAAGGGGTATTTTTCATGAATCCGATTAATTTGCTGCAAAAATACAGTATGCCGGGGGTTGTAAAAATAAAAAACGACCACCCGCACCCGGCAGATGGTCGTACCTTTTCCAACTTCCCACATCAAATTAACTTGGGATAAAATATATAAGCCGAAGCCACCGCCTTATCTTCCGTTACATGCGTTATGCGGTGCAGGGCAGATTGTAACCATAACATTACTTGAGAAGTACCTTCCTTTGCCGGTTGCTGTATAGCAACTTTTTTAGACTCAGCTGGTTTATCTAATTCTTTTTTAATTTTTTCCAATTCCCGGTTTTTACGTTCCAATTCACGTTCTAACTGTCGGCGAGATTTGCGAGAATCGGGAGAAAAGTGCTCTTCATCATCGCTATTATCACTCCAGTTTTTTTCATCAATAGTTACCCCAGTTTTTTTCAGGCCGGTTTCTGTCATTACATATTCAACGCCGCTTCTCCAGTTTTCTTTAGATTCTTCCAATTCCCAATCATCACCTCCATCTACATCTGCAAAATTGATATTCGATAAATTCAGGAAAAAGAATTTCCTATTAACTGCGCGATCGACTAATATCTTCTTGCCCACAGGTACCTGAATGGTTAGTATTATTTGCTGATTGCGGAACCTAGAACCCGGTGGCAATATGATGCCTCTGTCGAGGATAAGTACCGAGTCCTGCTGTTGAAAACCGAACTGCATGGCTGCTAAATTGGCACTGGCTTTCTGATCATCTTTACCGCTACTGATGCGTGTAGAGTTAAGATGATATAGCGAGTCTGCACTTTTCTCTATCCGTAAATCAATGTTGCTGATTTGAATGCTGTCTTTAAATAATCTGGCTAAACCAGACAAGTGGATGCCGGGTCCAAATTGTCGAACAATGTTGGCGTCTTTGAGTCGAACAAAAACTTTACCTGATGTGGGTTGTGCTAAAATGCTATCTTGATTTTCACGTACTCTAACACTAAAGTCTTTTTTAATAGAAGATATCAGCAGTAGACCACTGAATAATCCGATAACCCACATACCGGCAAATGTATAGCCAATGTATTTGTTGCCAGACTTCACACCCATTGCTCGGCGAATCAAAGAAGTAACCAGCGCAATTATTGGCGTACCAAAGAAAAGGAGTAAAAATAACCAGCCAAGAAACTGTTGATCAAAGCCTTCCAGCAGAAAATTTTTCAGAGGAAAAACTGCTGCGCCTGCAAAAAGAATCGCTACCAAAGTAATTAATAGAACTAAGGCAATTAACCCAAAAATGAACATAAAAAATGCTTTGAACACCACACCAATAGCAGTTCCGATTCGGCTTATCCCCGACTTTGCTACCGGCACTACAGCGCTTCCTGCATTCTGTGCCGATGATGTTACCGTATGCGTTACATCCTTACCAAAGTCTTGTGCTTTCTCATTTACTTCCTTTCCCCACTTCTCGGCGCGGGCTGCAAATGCATGCAGATCTTCCTGAATAGTAGTCTTAATGCTGTTAAGGTCAATTTTTTCTCCCCGCATCTCTAATTTTTCAGAGGCAGATTTTGCCTCTGGAATGATTGCCCAAAGAACGAGGTAGATAATTAATAAGGTACCACCAAAGGAAGAAAATACAATATGAGAAATTGGTTCATCACTCCAAAACCAAACATTAAATACAGTATTGATTAGCGATGCTCCCAATCCAGTAATCAATGGTAAGGCGAAAATGAGTCGGGGTATCCAAACAGCAATATCAAAATAACTGGCGATACCACTTGCTACACCTGCCACCACCTTTTCATCCGGATTTCTAAACAGTCGCTTGTTACGAGTTCCAGTCTGAACCTTTGAGCCCGGCAGAATGGCCCACAAAATAACATAAAGTAATACACCGGAACCCCAACCAAGTGTTGTAAGAACGAATGCCACCCGAATAATAGATGGGTCTACTTTAAAATAATTGGCAATTCCACTACAAACACCCCCAATAATTTTATCATTCTCATCTCTGTATAATTTTCCTCTCTCACCTGAATTGTTATCTCCGGTAATTTTTTGTCCAGAATTGGTTTCAGCTCCTATAGATGAAGTACCCTGTTCCAGATCTTCGGGGCGACCCATATTATCAATTATTGCATTCACCTGGTCGTCGGTGATGCATACACTTCCTTTCTTAAGTGCTTCACCAAATAATTCGGCTATTCGGCTTTCAATGTCGTTTATGATCTCATCTTTTCCTTCCTCCTGCGCGAAACATCGACGCAAGCTATCGGTATATGCTTTCAGCAGCTCAAATGCAGATTCCTCTATAGGAATTACACGACCCTGAAAATTAATGTTGATTACCTTTTTCATGTTGGATGGTTTTATCTCCGTTCAGTTTTTATTCGGGTTGAACAGTTGATGGGGAGTTTGGGTTGGTGTCGGTTTCAGAGGGCTGAGTTAATGTGGCTACTGCATCAGCTAACTCTTTCCAGGTAAGCTCCAATTCGTGATAAAATTGGAGTCCCTGATCGGTCATTACAAAGTACTTTCGGGGTGGACCACTATTACTCTCTACCCAGCGATAGGTTAATACGCCGGCATTCTTGAGTCGGGTTAGTAATGGATATAAAGTACCTTCTAAAATATGCAGGTTGGCCGCTTTCATTTTTTCTACCAAATCACTGGGATACACTTCCCCCTGCCGTATGATGGAAAGTATGCAAAATTCCAATACTCCTTTCCGCATTTGACTTTGGGTATTCTGAATGTCCATACAATCGATTTTGTGGCTCGGTTAGCCGGTTGATGAGAAATTACAATTAGTAAGCAAAATGCTTGCGGGTACTACGAGCCCGGCGACTTCTTTCTAATTTCCATAAGTCGGCAATACCAAATACCGATGGTTGCAAGTTTTCCCTACGGGCAGCTGCAATGGTTTCAACAGTTAATGTTGATTCTGTACTGATGTTTTCTTTTCTGCTGAGTGTGTTCTCAATTAGATTCGTTTTCATGTTTTTATTTTTTTAATGTGATTGATTTTTGTTTAGGTTCATTTGCTTTGACAAGACAAAGATAAGAGGAATTTTAGTACTATGCAACACATAGTACCTACCTTAATTTAGTAATCGGCTAAAGTAGGAAGTAAGGAATGCCTTATATTATTGATAATCAATTATTTACGAAAAATTGACTGAATTGGGATGCTCGAAAAAAAGGGATGAGCGGTAAAATTAAAGGGATGAATAACAAGAAAAACTTGAAAATTGGACTGTAAATAGGGAGGTTGGCCTAAAAAAATTATCAAAAAGGAGAACTGCGACGTATTCGAATGGCATTTTCATGCTAATCCGCAAAGTCCCTCCGTTTCACTGCGGAGACTTTTCGGAGAATACGGTGCGGCTCAATCAATGGGTATTTTCATTCCAAGCCGCAAAGTCACTTCGCTTCACTGAAGAGACTTTTCCGAGAATTTAAAATCACAGGTGCATCTCATTCGAATGGCATTTTCATTCCAATCCATATAGTCGCTCCGTTTCACTGCAGAGACTTTTCGGAGAATACTGTGCGGCCCAATCAATGGGTATTTTCATTCCAAGCCGCAAAGTCACTTCGCTTCACTGCGGAGACTTTTCGGAGAAAAAGGGAGCAAAAAATGTCGGCCCAATAACCTTAACTGAAAAAATTAGCTATTTTTCACCAGGTGAGCCTGCAATGGCTTCAATAATAGACGACAAAATACTTACTACGATTGAGAATAAAAGTGCCGACAACCAACCGGCAACTGCAAAACCCGGCACGAGCTGCGTAGTTATTCGGATGATGAAATAATTAATAACTATTAAAAACAAACCCAGGGTTAAAATAGTAAAAGGAATGGTTAGTAGTATCAAAATGGGTCGAATAAAACTATTTAGTAACCCCAGCACCAACGCCACCAGTAAAGCTGTTTGCACATCCCGAACCTGTACTCCTTTTAAAATATAAGCAGCAACTAACACAGCTACTGCGGTAGAAAGCGTTTTGATGATGAAACGAACCATATAAACTTATTCAACTTAAAATTAGGAAAAATAAAATAGCCATATTTATCTTATACACCTGTTTACACAAATATTAACTAAGTAATTTTAGTTATATCGCTCAACTGCTATTTTACATGCTGCCTTATAATTGATAATAATTTTTGCATTTTTCTTGAAGTCAGACATTATAGGTACTTCAATCATTCTTTTTCCTGCTTTTATAACCAGTAGTCCGGTATTTGGTAATATATCACCCAAATTTTCTGCGATGGTTACAATTTGATGTTGTGTTATCTTCTCTGAAAAGTGCAAAGTGAAAGTAAGAGCTTTCTCAGAAAGTTGTACCCCACTATATACCTTGACAGAATCAACCAAAACACTCACGATATCATTATCAACTATACCATTATCGTAAATAAAAACGGTAACTTCTTGCTCTGGCTGCAAAACAGAGGCCAATACAATATTTTCTCTTTGTAATAATTCGATGGGGGTTTTACGAGGTTCATCCTGAATCGATATCGGTTGTTTAGCCAAGGCTTGCTCGGGCAATTCTAATAAATACTTTTTTTTAGGAGCAGATGGTGAATTTACCAAACTACCCGTATTGTTTACCTTTTGTGAAGCTGTTTTTAAATTATCGGCAACCGGAACTCTTTTTAAAAATTGCTCGAGCGGAAAAACCGATTTGGCAACTCTTTTCAAAACAACTTCACCACTAAAACAACTTGAGTTGGTTTTTACATTTTTACTCGTAAAAGTTCCTTTGAGTACTTCTTCGTTTGTACCCACCTTACTATATTGAAGGGTACAAATCATTACACAGTCATCGGTCTTATCTTTTTTTTCAACCGCCAACATTGCAGATTCACTGATAATAACATTTTTTCTATTCGCCGAAATACTGCCTACAAAATTTGTCTTGCCAAAATATTCCTTGGTCTTATAAGAATAGGTTACCCCCGATAATTGTCCGCCCACTTTTTCCAATACCTGAATTTCGTAGTTGTATTGGGTAACTTCTGCTTTATTATTTTGACCGCTGGCGTTAGTAACTGTGAAATATCCCCTCCAAACTCCAGTGATAGATTGAGCTGTAACATGTTTACAAAATAAACTTGTAAGTAGGTATAAAATAATTTTCGGGGTATTTGCCATAAATTAAAATGAGGAGGCTTTGCCTCCTCATCTATACTAATTAAAAAATAGTAATCAGAACACTTTATGCTGTCTTAAAAGATTCCATTATTATTCTAAATTACCCAAAACAGCAAAACAATTGCAATCCATGTTGCAAATCCTTTCCATGCACTTTTAATATAAACTTTGTCAGTAGTAAATATATATGCGAGTGCAACTCCTATCAATCCCAAAAATAAACCCAACAGAAATGCACCAAATCGGAAATTCCTTTTTCCAGACTCCATTGTCTTGCTGAGATTTACTGCGCCATTTTCTTCTACTTCTTTTTTCTTAATAGATGAGCGTACTTCTTTTTGAGCAAATTTTAAGGCCATTCGTTCCTTAAAACTCATCTTAATGCCCGTAAGTTGATAATAACTCTGAGGAGTTAATTTAAGAAATTGTAGATTGGTCATTGCCAAATTTTCGGAAGTATTTTCTTTCTCAGTAGTCTTATCATTTACTGATACTTCTTTTGAAATGGGCACAGATGAACTTAACCCAATCATCAAAATAATTGCAAACATAGGTCTGATCAACTTTCTAAATTGTTTCATATACTGGTGATTTTATGCCCTACTCATTTGGCTTTTCGGTTACGCCCCGTTTGAATGGTTGCTGGTCTCCATTGATACCTTCCTTGCATTTGTATATTTAGAATACTCTATATATAAAAATCAATTTTGAGAATGAAGTGATGTCGGAAATTTGAAGCCATAAATTTATTCCCTTATAAATATATATAATTTCAATGGGAGACAACCCTAGCATAGAAGTTTATGCTAATAAATTTTTTTATCGATTCTACTTACACCACCACCAACTCATAAAAATTTTCGGGATGGAAATATCGGTTAGCGAGCTCCTGTAATTGTTGAGGAGAGATGGAACGGATAGCTGCAATGCTTTGTTCAAAATAGTTGGCAGGAAGCTGATTGAGTAAATAGGTTTTCCAGCGTGCCATTATCTGAAACGGACCATCCAGATCGCCCAGCAATCCACCCATCATGTAATTTCTTACCAAATCTAATTCTTCCTTGCTTATCGGTTCTTTGCACAATAAATCCAACTCCTTATAAATTTCTGCAACAGCCGATTCACATACTTCTCTGCCGGCCTCTGTGCTGATATTCCAGCTGGCATAGTTAAGATGACTTTGGATATAAGAATGAATTCCATAGGTATATCCTTTATCTTCCCTAATATTACTCATCAGTCGTGAACTGAAATATCCCCCCAACACATTATTGAGCACCTGCATTCCTAAAAAATCGGGATGCTGGCGATTGGGACAAGTTATCGCCATGCGAATAGCGCCCTGCATGCCATTTTCATCATTTATTACCCGGTATTTTTTTTCTGTACCCGGAGCAGGTATATGCTTTTGTAAATTGGGTAACTGACCCCGCAGGGGAAGCTGGCCCAAATGGTAATTGAGTTGATGCTCCAAATCGGAAGGCAATTTTCCCGAAACCAATATCATGCATGATCCGTTAACATAATGCTGCTGATAGAATGCTTGTAACTGCTCACGCTTGATATTTTCAAAAGCAGCTGCCGTTGAATATCTACCATAAGGATGTTGCCGACCATATACATATTCGTCGATTAAACGATTACCTACAAATTCACATTTACGCAAATTAATTCCCAACCGCTGTAACTGATTATTTTTATAGATTATTAATTCATCCTCCGGAAACACGCTCTCAGAAATTAAATCTGTAACAACCGGTAATAATTGAGGTAAATATTTATTGAGGCAATGTAGCGTAATGTTCGATACGTCATTGAAACATCCTCGATTAAGATAAGCACCATAGTACTCTACCTGTTCATTTATTTGAAAAGCCGTTTTGGTTCGGGTGCCATTCTTAAGTAAAAAATTGGTGGTGGCCGCTACCAGCTCCTGTTCTTCATACCAGAGTCCGGCAAAAAATAACAACTCAATTTGTAATACCTCCTGAGCACCCGCCTCAATAGTATATACCGGCACGCCATTGCTAAGTGTAAAAGCATGATAGGGAGGTAAATGCAGCGGCATATTTACCGCATCCTGTATGATGGGGGCCTTTTTCCTATTCAGCATGATTGTTTGCGCGGATATGGTAATATAATGTGTTACTATTTTCTTTTCTAAAAATTTTACGGCTTTCCTGCATTAAGTCTGCTGCAGTTATCGAACGATATTTTTCCAATTCAGTGTTCATCAACTGAGCATCCCCTAAAAGTTCATAATGTGCCAAACTGGAAGCCCTGCTCATTAAACTCAAATCCTCAAATACAATCATGCTCTCTGTTTTATTAATCACTTTTTGCAGTTCATTGGCTGATACCGGTTCCCTGGTTATTTTTTCTAATTCAGCCTCCAGGGCTGCCTGGGCTGTTGCATGTTCAATACCGTCTACCAATCGTGCTTCTATTGCCAGTAAGCCTTTATCACTACTGCCAAAATGATGTACTTCCAGGGCTGATAAAATTTTTTGCTCTTTCACCAACGACTGATACAATCTGGATGAGCCTCCTCCACCCAAAATTTCCGTAAGCAATTCCGCAGCATAATATCCCTGCTCTAAGCGTGCATCCATATGCCAGGCCATAATGATTGCATTTGCTGGAACATCCGCATAAATGTCTAAATGACGTGCAGCCGTTTGCGGTGGTTCTGCTGGCAACTGCCGAATATACTTTTCTCCGGATGGAATTTCTCCAAACCACTTTTCAGCCAACTGCCGCACAGAATCGGTTGTAACTGCTCCTGCAACTACCAGTATAGCATTAACCGGACGATAATGCTTATAAAAAAATGACTTAACATCCTCAATCTTTGCATTTTCTACATGACTCAACTCTTTACCGATTGTCATCCATCGATAAGGATGCACCTGATAACACAGTTCACGCATCTTATGCCAGATATCACCATAGGGCTTATTGAGATAATGCTCTTTAAATTCCTCACAAACTACTTTGCGCTGAACTTCCAAACTTTTCTTAGAAAAAGCAAGCCCCAGCATCCGATCACTTTCCAACCAAAAAGCGGTTTCAATATTTGCAGCGGGGAGCTGACAATAATAATTGGTTAAATCATTAGTGGTATAGGCATTGTTTTCTCCCCCGGCTCTTTGCAAAGGCTCATCATAATCGGGAATATGGGCACTGCCTCCAAACATCAGGTGTTCGAACAGATGAGCAAATCCCGTTTTTGACGGATCCTCATCTCTGGCACCCACATCATACAAAACATTTACCACAGCCAGGGGAGTAGAATGGTCTTCATGTACCAACACCCGTAAGCCATTAGAAAGGGTAAACCGGTTAAATTGAATCATATCGCATGCTGGGTTTCAGTCCGCAAATTACTGGGTTTCGGGCTCACATTCATCATTTAATTCTGTCGGCGCTTTCGAATATCTTTTACGTCGAGGGTTAAAATTACCGGTGAGCCATTTCGAATTACCATAACCGGAATCTTGCCTAAACTATTTTGAAACATATTACGGTAGGCTTTTATGTCTTTACTGATGGTTTTATCAACCGAAAAAATTATATCTCCGGGTAAAAATCCGGCTTTTTCAGCAGGTGAACCCTTCATTATATCTTCGACTTTTATTTCTCCGTTTACCAGATAAAATGCCAGTCCGGTATATGAATAATCAAAGGGTTCTGAAAAATGTTTATTAGGTTTAATATGAATGCTCATATCGGGATAGTTGATAATCAGATTAAACCTCCTCATTAAATCATTCCCCAAAATGCCTGCCATTTGCGGATAAGCAGTTACATTATAATCATCTGAAAAAACATGTACCGGAATTTTTTTGAATTTATAGCTTCCAATCCTCATTTCCTTCATCAAACCCAACAACATTTGTTTTTTCCCTCCCAATCCCTCTGCTTGCGTTGCATAAAATAGCCTTCCTTTTCTAAACACTGCACTGTCTCCAACAAAGTCTTCCGACAACAATAAATTCAATCCGGCACCGGTATCAAAAATAAATCGTCCTTGTATGGGTCGGCTATCCTTTATCCAGGCGGGCTGAAGGGGAAGGCTAGAAAAATTCGGTTTGAGTAGGTACCCGCCCCTTGGATATTTAAAATTTCCAGGAGAGTACACTTCAATAAAATCTTCATCAAAATTTATAGCAACAATATAACGGCGTAAAAAACTAAACCCAATAATGCCATCAATTTTCATTCCATACACACTACTGAGTAATTCGTAATCATTGATATGAAAGTCTAGCCTATCCACCTCAAGGCCTTGTAAATGAAGGATTTGGTTATTTACAAATGAAACTGTTCGCATTCCGTTGATACCACGGATAATTTTTTCGGAGGGGGTTATAGGCAATTTCAAACGGGAAACCGTTGCCGAATCTAGCGATATTCCTCCACTGCCGGTATCTAATACAAAATTTAGGGTATCAGGCGAATTGCCTATCCTTCCCTTTAAAATAGCAATACCACCGCTCAACTGATAAAAAGAAAAACGGGTAAGCAAGGCGGAAGGAGATAATATAAATTCTTCCTGCGCCTGCAAAACAAAAGTGCAGCACAACCCAATCCACAATAACCCAACCTTCAACTTCATAGCTGTAATTTACTACTTATACCTTGTTTTATGACTAGGTTTCTGTTAAAAAAATGAACACATTGCTTTGCCAATCACAGCTTACCTTTGCAGCAATTTAAGCTTTGAATATGCAACTTTCCGATTTATATCAACGTGCGCTCGATTTTTCATTTTTAAGCAAGGAAGAGGGTCAGTTTTTATTCGAACATGCTCCGCTGGCAGAGCTGATGCTGGTAGCAGATGAGTTGCGAAAAAAACAGGTTCCTCATGGGAAAGTTACCTGGCAGATAGATAGAAACGTGAATACAACGAATGTTTGTGTTGCTAACTGTAAGTTCTGCAATTTTTATCGCATCCCGGGGCACCCCGAATCCTATATAACCGACATGCCCACCTATCGCAAAAAAATTGAAGAAACCCTTCGGTATGGGGGTGATCAACTTTTATTGCAGGGAGGCCATCATCCGGAATTAGGACTGGACTTTTATACCAATTTATTTCGGCAGCTTAAGCAGGAATATCCCCAGCTGAAACTGCATGCGCTGGGTCCGCCCGAAGTTGCACATATTTGTAAACTTGATAAAATTAGTCACCGCGAAGCGCTGCAAGCCCTTAAGGAAGCGGGACTAGATTCCTTACCGGGAGCAGGAGCCGAAATTTTGGTGGATAGGGTACGACGCCTTGTATCCAACGGAAAATGCGGGGCAGATGAATGGTTAGATATAATGGCAGAAGCCCATCAGCTAAATATTACTACGAGTGCTACCATGATGTTCGGGCATGTTGAAACGCTCGAAGAGCGGTTCATTCATTTGGAAAGAATACGGGAAGTGCAAAGTAAAAAGCCTGCAAATGCTAAAGGATTCCTGGCATTTATCCCCTGGACTTTTCAGGATGTTGATACCCTATTAGCTAAAATAAGAGGAGTTCAAAACCTTACTACTTCAGATGAATATATCCGCATGATAGCAATTAGTCGCATTATGCTTCCCAACATTCTCAATATTCAAGCCAGTTGGTTAACGGTAGGAAAATCTACCGCTCAAATTTGTCTACATTCCGGTGCAAACGATTTTGGCAGCATCATGCTGGAAGAAAATGTGGTAAGTGCTGCCGGGGCACCCCACCGGTTTACTTATAAAACCATCCAGGAAGCCATTCGGGAAGGGGGTTTCGAGCCACAATTACGTAATCAACAATATGAATTCAGGGAATTACCGGCTACCATTCAGGAGCAGGTAATTGAGTATTAAGAATCCGCTTAACCCGATTTATCACCGCCTGTACACTCTACCCGGATTTATTGGGGTAAAGGATGGCAATTTGCCATTTTTATTGTAACATTTTTTCTGCTGAATCGTACTATGATAACCAAGTAACTAACTGTATGACGGAGCATCAATATAATGAGATGGTTACCCTGTATGCCGATCATATATTCAGATTCGTGGTTAAGAATATCCGACAATCGGAAGATGCCCGTGATATCGTTCAAACCAGTTTCGAAAAACTTTGGATTCATCGCGATTCGGTTATGCCCGATCAGGCAAAATCATGGTTATTTACAGTTGCCTATCACCAGTTGATTGATTTTACCAGAAAACAAAACAGAACACCTCCACCAATCAGTTCTGCTGAGCCAACCACAGGTTCTCTTTTCGAAAAAAAGGCTTTACAGGAAAAATTACATGAGGCACTGGGGCAGCTAAATGAGGTACAAAGAAGCCTAGTATTGCTAAAAGATTATGAAGGATATAGTTATCAGGAAATTGGAAAAATTATGGGACTAGCCGAAAGTCAGGTGAAAGTATATCTTCATCGGGCACGGCAAACACTCAGAAGTATTTTAGTAAGTGTGGAAGAAGTATTGAATTAACAAAACCAGTCATGATTAGTTCAGATAATTTTGAAATGTATTGTATGCTGTATTCCGACGGTGAACTTTCACCGGCTGAGATACAGGAATTACTTTCATTCCTGGCTGCCAACCCCCATCTGGAAACGGAATGGAATCGCTGGCAACAACTGAAATTATCTGCACCTGTTATTCAGTTCCCTCATCCAGAACAACTCATGCAACCCGGAAATGCCATCATTAGTGAAGCAGATGCCTGGTTGTTTCTGGATGAAGAGCTTTCCGAATCGGAACACTCCCAGATTGTTATGCTGCTAAACTCAAATGCTGCAGCCCGCAAGAGAGTGCAAGAGCTTACAACATTAAAATTAACACCTGATTTTGTAGCTTGTCCGAATAAGGCATCCCTCTACAAAAAAGAACGGTCCACTCGTATCATTACTTTTCGGAGTGTAATTCGAATTGCTGCAGCTGCTTTGATAGGATGGTTGTTGTTTACTTATTTCCCTATTACTCCAAAGACCCATTTATCTCCAGCCGATGTGGTAAACCAGCCAAAAGATGTTCGGCATTCACTGGATTTACAAACAAATCCAAAAATGCAAAAAGACAACCCTATTGTTTCTTCAAATGCAAAAACAACAAGTTCCACCAAGCATTCATTTGTTTCCAATATTTTAAAACCTACATTGCCGATATCTGAAAAATCAATATCAATTGATGAATCCAATCAAAATTTGGAAATCAGTACTCCTTCCAAACCAGATCCGGTTAATTCAACACTAAATAATCTTACTACTTCCTCAGAAACTGCTTCGGAAAATACCGCAACATCATTGCCTGAGATAAAGGCTGAAAAAAACAATTCGGTTCAATCGGTGATATATAAAGAATTAGAAATCCAAAGTACCCGCGAAACGATTACTATTGGTACCATGGAAATCAGGGAAGGAAAAGTAAGAGGAATTTTACGAAGAGCACAGGCATTATTTAAAAATAAAAATAGTATTACTTCACAGCCGGCAGAAGCCTACAAAGTGTTGCCTGCAGTTCAAATTATTCAAAATTAAATCAAGTATATATGTTGTACCAGAAGTTTGGGTTTATGTCGTTGTTTTTATTATGCTCTTCTGTTGGAGCGATGAGTCAGCAAGATTCGGCATTTCATCGATCAGATACTTTAAAAGTAGGGGGATTTGTAATTATAACAGATGGGTCTGTAAAGAACAATACAAAGAATTGGAGTAACTATAATTCGTTTAATAAAATTTCAATCAGTCGACCAGCTAAGAAAAACAAAACGACCTCAACCAACTGGTTTATTTTTGATTTAGGATTTGCCAATTATCGCGATCAGACGAATTATACGAATGCTCAGGCAGGTAATTATTTAAAAATCATGCGTCCGGGAGATGCTCCAATCAATGAATCATCAACAACGCTGAATACCGGAAAATCAAGTAATGTAAATATTTGGTTTTTTATGCAAAGAGTAAGTTTAAGTAAAAATGTACTGAATATTAAGTATGGATTGGGTCTAGAGATGTATAATTTTCGATACGATTCGAAAATAAGTTTTAGAAATGCACCTGCACCAATGGCATTTACCGATTCAATTGGTTTTACTAAGAATAAGTTATATGCGGGATATATTACAGTTCCTTTTATGCTCAATCTTAATACAAAACCGGGAACACGTAAGGGATTAATTCTTAGTGCCGGAATGAGTGCGGGTTATTTACTCGCCAGCAGAAATAAACAAATCAGTGGTGAGAGAGGCAAACAAAAATATCGGGGCGATTTAGCATTGGAACCTTGGAGACTGGCGGCTATTGGAGAAATTGGTTTAGGTCCGGTTAGATTGTATGGGTCGTATAGTTTAAATACTTTACAAAAATCATACACCCGTATGGAGCAATATCCTTACACAATTGGTATTCGATTTAGTACATGGTAATACAGTTTTTCTCTTGTAGTGTTGTGCGCCCCCTTTTTAGGGGGTGCTTTTTTTACATTACTGTAAAAATTGAGCTACTACAACACGCCACTTCTCGGGTTCCTTTTTTAGCAAACTCTCATGCCCACTATGATAATATTTCATCACCGTACGATCGCGGGTTGCAAGTTTGGCAAAGATTAAATCTGTTTCCGTCTCGGTTACCCTGGGATCTTTGCTACCCCATTGCAATAGAACCGGACAAGTAACTGCATTGGCGTCTTCTGCAGGCTGTAGGTTGAATGCCCAAAAACCTTGCTGAACTCCACCCCAAAATGTTAGTAATGTAGCAATAGGCTCTGCTGGTAAATGCATCATGCGCAAACGGCCCTTTACTGCATCATGTAAAGACGCAAAGGGCATTTCTAAAATAATTTTATTCGGCTTTAAGTGATAAGTAGCCATTGCATGTAGAGTAGTAGAGGCTCCTAATGAAATGCCCCAGATTACCAGATTCTTTTCATGGAGACTATCGCGAGTGTATTCGTATACCGCCTTCACATCTTTTGCTTCATTCGCCCCAATGGTGCAAACCTCACCCTCACTATTTCCGTGAGCCCTGAAATCGGTAAGCAATACATCCCAACCCATTTCAAAAAATGCCCTGGCTTCGCGAATTACTGCACTTTTATTGCTTCCATGGCCATGAAACATTACAACTGTTCCTTTTGGAACCGAACTGGAATGTGCAAGATGCCAGCTCTCAAGAGTTAATCCATCCTCGGTTTTTATATGTAACGTACTATGCGGAATTGCTAAACTATCAGCCACTTTCGACTTGGGTAAACTTACCCCAAATAATGCTGCCTGCATTTTTGCGCCCGTACTCATTTCTGTGGGACGGGGTGGTGGAGGAATATTTGCGTAAAAATGCGTTAAGTGGTAGGCCTGGCTGGCCATTAAAATATTAATGATGATGAATAACACCAATATGGAGTAGCCGATACGGGAAAGCCATTTATTGCGCATAGAATCTTTTTTAAGGAAGTGAAATAACATCACTGCCAAAATAAGGTTGCAAAACTGCCGGAATTTGTATTCCACTAATAGTTTGATGATTTTCTAACAAACATGCCATGATGCGGGGCAGTGCCAGTGAACTCCCATTAAGAGAATGAGTTAGCTGGGTTTTACCCGAACTATCTTTATACCTACATTTCATCCGGTTGGTTTGAAAACTTTCAAAATTGCTCACACTGCTCACTTCCAGCCACCTCTCCTGTGCCGCACTAAACACCTCAAAATCGTATGTTATGGCACTTGCAAACCCCATATCACCTCCACATAAGCGCAGAATCCGATAAGGCAATTCCAGTGATTGAACCAGCTGCTCTACATGCGCTACCATTTCATCCAAAACAGTATAACTCATTTGCGGAGTTGTGATTTGAATAATTTCAACTTTTTCAAACTGATGTACCCGGTTCAATCCCCGCACATCCTTGCCAAAACTACCCGCTTCTCTTCTAAAACAAGGAGAATAGGCCGTCATCTTAATTGGCAAATCTTCTTCCTTTACAATCGTATCCCGATAAACATTGGTTACCGGTACTTCGGCAGTAGGTATCAAATAAAACTGATCGGCTTCCATATAATACATCTGCCCCTCTTTATCTGGTAATTGTCCGGTTGCAAACGCACTCTCCGCATTCACCATAAATGGAGGCAGATATTCGGTATAGCCCGCAGCTGTGTTGAAATCGAGGAAATACTGTACCAAACTTCTTTGCAACTTTGCTCCCTTACCTATATATAGAGGAAAGCCTCTTCCGGTAATTTTTGCGCCGGTTTCAAAATCAACCAGCCGATATTGATTAATTAAATCCCAATGAGGGGCGGCATTCGCGGGTAATGTTTTACTAATCCCTCCTTCACGCACCACTACATTATCTTCAGCAGATTTGCCAGCCGGCACTGCCTCTCCGGGTAAGTTGGGCAGAAGCACCAACGTATCGTGTAATTGCTTTTCAATTTCCTGCATTCGCTCTTTTAATGGCTCTAGGGTTGTTTTCAATTGAGCCACGGTTGCCTTCAATTGCTCCGCTTCTTGTTTTTCTCCTTTGGCCATCAGTGCTCCAATTTGTTTGGAAGCCTGATTTACCTGCGATTGGTTAAGATCGAATTCATTTTGGGTTTTTTTCCTTTGATCGTCTAAGGCAATAATGGTATCTACCAGTTCGGGTTGAGAAAATCCCTTCAGCATGAGCCTGTTTTTTGCCCAATCTGGATTATTGCGCAATACGCTTACCTGTAACATAAAAGCCGATTTTTGGCAAAGATAACTTTTGCACGTTGAAGAAGGGCGGATTACCTTTGCATTCTATGCATTTGATGGAAGATGATTTACAACAACGCTGGTGGAACCTGGAAGCCAAACTGGTTGAAAGATTTGGCAAGAAGCCCGATCTGGAAGCTATTTTGTTTTTAATTGGCCTCCAGGAAACGGGCTATGTAGTAGCCGATATAAGCAAAGAACAAAAGCAAGACTTGATGCACGTGGCCATGTGCACCATTTTACAAAGCAGCGGATTTTATCTTTTGGAAGGTAAGGATGACGATGGTTGGCCCCACTTTCAGCAGATCAAAGAACTTCCAACCCTATCTCTTCCCGAACAGGAAAACTTCATCCGCGACCACATATTATTATATTTTACCCAACAGAATTTTTAGAACAAAAAGCAGAAAGAATCAAAAATTCACCAATCTTTGCACTAATATAACTTTCAACATGAATTATCCAACTGATCTCCGCTACACTAAAGAACATGAATGGATTCGATTAAACGGATCTGAAGCTACTATTGGTATTACCGATTTTGCCCAACATCAGTTAGGCGACATTGTATATGTAGATATTTCAACCATAGGTAAAACATTAGCGGCAGATGAAGTTTTTGGAACCGTTGAAGCCGTAAAAACAGTGAGTGATTTATTTTTGCCAGTTGCTGGCACCATTCTCAGTGTTAATCCATTACTGGAAAAACAGCCCGAATTAGTTAATTCCGATCCCTACGGTGATGGCTGGATGATAAAAATTACCGTTACGGATGTTGCTGCTGTGGAAGCATTGATGGACAATGCAGCCTATGCTGCTTTGGTTAGATAACATGAACGGGGCTTCGAATTCTACAACCCGCCTCCGAATTTCATCATTTATTCCAGCGATGATTTGGTGGATAACCACTTTTTGGCTACTCACTTTACCCGGGTCAAAGGTTCCCGCTTATCCCTGGATGGAAAATCTGGCTGTAGATAAATGGGCGCATGTTTTCATTTTTACTGTTTTTTGCATTGCATTTTATTGGCCTTTCAAAAAAACAACCATTAGTCGGCCTACCAGAATTCGTTGGTTCCTGGTTATTGCATTATTGGGATGCGGATATGGGATTGCTATGGAATTCGTACAAAAATATTATGTGGTTAATCGTGCATTTGAACTTGGAGATATTTTGGCAGATGCCATCGGTTGCGGAGTTGGATGGTGGTGGGGTAGAAAGTATGCCCTTCTATAAAAAAAGTTGGTCCCGATGGAAATCGGGACCTCAACCAAAACTAACTGCTTATGAGAAAAAATATAAGTAAAATCTAAGAGTCGTTATTTTATAGGATACAATCCACTTCGCATTCGCTGCTTAAGCAATTTACAATATTATATGCGGTATTCCATCGAACCAGGCAGCAATTATTTGTTAAATCAACTTCCGCAATCGATTGCCGTACCGGAAGTGCTGAATTGAATCATTGGGCTTATCAACGGTATATGCAGGTTTAATCCTCTGATAATCAGCATGATGCCAATTAAGAGCGTGGTATATGACATGAGATTTCTCATTCTATTGCGCAAAGAAGCATTTAGGAGTTGCCCTACGAGTGAAAGAATGAAAAGTGTTGGCACAGTTGCCAGTCCGAATAGCATCATAAAACCCACACCACCCAACCAGGTTCCTGAAGCCATTGCGCCGGTGGCAGCTACATAAACCATCCCACAAGGCAACCATCCATTCGCCATTCCCATAGTCCAAATACCCCGCAAAGTTGGATGTTGAATTCTTAGACTAATATAGGTTTGTAACCTTGTATACATTGGACGAAAGATAGTGGGTATAGAAAAGGGTTGGGTGATTCTTGTACTTATAAAATAAATAACAATCCCGCATCCCAGTAACAGAGAAAATACCTGTTGCCATCCTGCCAGAGAAATTTGCCTACCTACAATACCCATGATGAGTCCAATCAACATGTAAGTAGTAATTCTACCAACATGATATAACCATAAACCGGCAAGCCGTTGTGAAGCAGGCAACTGAGCAACCGGCAAACTAAGCACCAACGGGCCACACATACCCACGCAATGAAAGCTACTGATTGCTCCCAAAATCAGGGCGGTAACAAAAAAAGAAGCTGGTAGCATCAGGGTATTGTTATTTCCTGTTCAAAATCGTATGGAACCTGAAGTGACTCCCAATGAAGTTTGGCAAGATAAGTTCCTGGAGGCCTGCCTGCAAGTTGAATAGAAAATGAAGCAGTTGAATCAACATGAATTGGAATTCGTGCATCCTTACCTGCATCGGTTTTGCAGTATAGCCATAGTTCTCCCTGTATAGTCTTGCCCTTCATCTCGGCAGGTAAATCGATATTCAACATTTGATTGTTTATCTGCATCTGTACTGGAGAAGAGAGCATAGCTGCATGTTGCAATCCATTTATTTTATCCTGATAGCGGAGCTCATCTTTGTAATAATCTTTCGAAACCAAATCGAAATGTGTATTGGAAGCTCGAAATACGAGATACACCATAAATGTGGCAAACAAAACAAAAACTAATATTAATGATCTTCCCCAATTCATCCTTTGAATTTTTTGTTATTTATCAGTATGTTCCTCACCCAATGGACCCAAAAAATTGGTTGATTGCTGAGATATAATGGTATTACCCTGTGCTACCTGAATGGTTACCGGAGTTTTACGATTATGAATTTCACTAATTGGCAACACTACAAAAAAAGAAGCTGCCGACTGCCCTTCAACGGGAATTACTATATCTTCCTTCCCAACCATCTGTATTCTTCCTGAAGTTGAGGGTAGGCTGATATGTACTTTTTCTTCGCGGGTAGTTTTGTTTATCAATTTAATGTTGTACAAATTGGTGATGCTGTCTTTTCCTCTCTCCTGATATAACATACCGGCAGTTCGGATTATTGTAACATCAATATCTTTTCTTGTAAATAATAAAGCACTCAAAATGATGAGTAATAAAAAGCATAGTGCGGTATAAAATTTCATGCGGGTAGTATACCTAAGGGGCTTGCCTTCAGCAATAGTATTTTCGGATGCATAACGAATTAAGCCAGTTGGCTTTTGTAGCTTTTGCATAATGTAATCACAGGCATCAATACAGGCGGTACATCCAACACATTCCATCTGCACTCCGTTCCTTATATCTATTCCGGTAGGACACACTTTCACACACTGGTGGCAATCTATGCAATCACCTAAACTGGTTGCTGCATCACCTTTATGCTGATGACCTCTGGGTTCTCCCCGCTTGTAATCATAAGCGACAATCATTGAATTTTTATCCAATAAAACACTTTGTAATCTGCCATACGGACAAACTACTGTACAGGCTTGTTCTCTGAAATATGCATATACAGCATAAAATACTCCGCTAAACAATATCAAAGCAAAAAATCCGCCCACATGTTCTGATACAGGTTCCGTGATAATTTTTATCAACGCCTTCATGCCAATGATATAGGCCAGAAAAAAGTTAGCAATAATAAAAGCCAATGCAAAAAATGCCAGATGTTTGGTCACAACTTTTAGAATTTTTTGGGTATTCCATGGAGCTACAGCCAGTTGCCTTTGAGCAGGGGCATCACCTAAAATCCAGAATTCCACTTTACGGAACATCATTTCCATAAAATTGGTTTGAGGACAAGCCCATCCACAAAATAATCTTCCGAATGCCGCTGTAAACAGAATAATGAAAAACACAAAAGTGATCATCGTTATACCGAAAATGAAAAAGTCCTGAGGCCAGAAAATTTTTCCAAACAGAATGAATTTTGCCTGCGGAATATTAAATTGAAACAGGGGCCTTCCATTCACCTCAACAAATGGCAACCCAAAGAATACAAAAAAGTAAAGAACACTTAAGATGGTTCTTATCCGATAGAATTTCCCCGAAGGACGATAAGCGTATATCCAGTTTCGCTTCCCTTTTTCATTAACAGTGGCAATTCTGTCGCGGAAGTTCTCTGTAACCGGCTCATTATGATGAACAATCTGACTCATAGGGTACTCCTATTATCTTATTTTGTTATAGGCTTACCAGACGAACTATCTGGTGCAGCTACTCGCGCAATGCTATCCGCAGCAGGCGCAGCACTGTTTTCTGCAAACAATACGCCTTGAGGATCTTTGGGTTTTGCCGGATGAGTGCCATGAAGCGACTTTACAAAACTTGCCAATTGAGCGATTTGCGATGGGGTATAATCATCCTGCCAGCTCTTCATACCTTTTTCGGGATAGCCGTATTTGATAGTTTTGAATATATCTTTAATGGTTCCGCCATGCAGCCAAAAATCATCGGTTAAATTGGGCCCAACACTTCCTCCCCCATCTGCCAAATGACAAGGCGCACAGGCAGTGGTAAATATTTTTTGCCCGCCAGCCAGGTAATCCGGGGAGGATTGATACATTATAGTGTTTTCGTCTACTTTATTGGCCGCCTTTGCCAAATAGGCCTCTTTATCAGCAGCAGCCTGTATTACGGCCAGCTGATATTCTTCCCCACTCAACGGGGCTGAATGGGATACATGGAAGCGATAGAGGTAAACAACTGCAAACACAATACACGCATAAAATCCATATAACCACCAAGGTGGTAAACGATTATCCAATTCTCGGATACCATCGTAATCATGTCCTAAATCTATATTGGATTCCTCCTGAACAGGTTTGAATTTGTTGATTTTATCCCACCAGGAAACAAAACTGAATGAGGACTTTGCTTCGGATTTCACTACTTCTTTCTCTTTAGCTAATAAAGAACGTAGATTAATCAACAAATAAAATATTGCTCCCAATTCAACTATAATAACACCAATAAGTGCATATAGTGACGTAATGGATAATTTACCAACTTGCGCAGCAGTTGTAGCAGTTGATTCAGCAAAAAGCGGAGATGAGCTTAGCAATAAAATTGCTCCTACAATTAGCTTAGCAGCTTGACGACTTTCTTTATAACGATCCAGATACATTTCAGCAGCGCCCAAAACCACATATGCCAATAAAACAATTACCAACATCAATGCAACAATAATTCCCACCAACAACTGTGCCATTGGATCGCTCATCTCAGAAGGAGCGGGCGGCCCTGCAGCCCAAAGAGGTTGTTGAACAAACATAAACATCAATAAAGCAACTGCTCGTGTCATTTTTTTTTGAATAAACTGATATAGTAGTTTCATACAGATTATTTTAATTCGAAGAAATATTAGGGTTTCAGCGGAATATTTTTTACCTCATCAATTAGCTTTTCATCAGCCTTCATAGCCCACCAGAACATCACTAAAAACAAACTGAAGAATATAAAGAAGGATGTCATACCATATATATCTACTCCAGATACTTTTTCTAAATAATGAATGAATTTCATAGATGCATTTTTTCAAAGATTGAATGATTATTGTACTGATGCGGTTGCAGGCACTGCTTTTATATCGGTACCCAGTCTTTGCAGGTAGGCAATCATTGCGATGATTTCCCGATTGGCAGGAGTTTTAATTTTATCGGCTTCTAATTTGATACGGATAGATGCAGCCTGCTTCATTAAATCTTCATTAGCAACCCGATCGTATCCATTCGGATAAGGAACTCCCAGTTTTTGCATAGCCCGAATTTTTGCTGGAGTGGATGCGGTATCTATTGGGTTATCGAGCATCCAGGCATAGGTAGGCATAATACTACCCGGACTCATACTTTGTGGTTCCAACATATGATTGTAGTGCCAACTATCGGGATACTTATTTCCGATTCGGGCTAAATCGGGTCCGGTTCTTTTACTTCCCCACTGAAAAGGATGATCATATACAAATTCTCCTGCTTTGCTATATTCACCATATCGAGCCACTTCATCTCGGAAAGGACGAATCATTTGTGAGTGACACACATAACAACCATTAGAGATATACAAATCTCGTCCTTGTAATTCCAATGGAGTATAGGGCTTAACTGCAGCAATTGTTGGAATATTACTTTTAATTAAAAAGGTAGGAATTAATTCCAGTAAGCCTCCTATAGCAACTAAAATGAAACTAAATACAAGCATTTGAACCGGGCGGCGCTCAATCCATTTGTGCCAATATTCTTTTCCATGCTCTACCGTATTTTCGGAAAGTGGGGCTGCCTGTGCGGCTTCTTCAGTAGCTAAACTTCCTGCCTTCACCGTTTTTACAATATTGTAAACCATAATAAATACCCCAACCAGATAAAGCAACCCTCCGATACTTCTTACTATATAAAGTGGGATGATATGGGTAACTGTTTCAAGAAATTGAAATGCCAGTGTTCCTTCAGCAGTAAACTGCTTCCACATCATTGCCTGAGTAAAACCTGCCCAATACATTGGAATCGCATACAATACAATACCTACGGTTCCAATCCAAAAATGTGTGCCGGCTAATTTTTTCGAATACAGATTGGTTTGATATAATTTTGGAATTAGCCAATACAAAATGCCAAAAGTGAGGAAGCCATTCCATCCAAGTGCCCCCACATGCACGTGAGCTATAGTCCAATCGGAGAAATGCGAAATGGCATTCACACTTTTCAAACTCAGCAGCGGGCCTTCGAAAGTAGCCATACCATAGCAAGTAATAGCCACCACCATAAACTTCAATACCGGTTCCTCCCGCACTTTATCCCATGCACCCCGTAAAGTAAATAATCCGTTAAGCATGCCCCCCCAGGAAGGTGCAATCAACATAATACTAAAAACCACTCCCAAACTTTGTGCCCAATCGGGAAGAGCAGTGTACAAAAGGTGGTGAGGTCCGGCCCAGATATATATAAAAATCAAAGCCCAAAAGTGAATAATAGAAAGCCGGTAACTATATACCGGGCGATTGGCCGCTTTAGGCAGAAAATAATACATTATTCCCAAATAGGGAGTGGTTAGAAAAAATGCAACCGCATTATGTCCATACCACCATTGAACCAGGGCATCCTGCACACCGGCATACCAGCTATAACTTTTAAACAGACTAACCGGCATTTCAAATGAGTTCACAATATGCAACATGGCCACAGTTATCCAGGTGGCAATAAAAAACCAAATGGCAACATACAAATGCTTTTCCCTACGTTGTAAAATGGTGCCAAACATATTTATACCAAAAACCACCCAAATAAGAGTGATGGCTATATCAATAGGCCACTCCAATTCTGCATATTCTTTTCCGGTGGTATATCCCGCCAATAAGGTTACCGCTGCCGAAACGATAATCAATTGCCAACCCCAGAAATGAATACTACTAAGGGCTTTACTAAACATAGGCGTTTTACAGAGCCTTTGCAAAGCATAATACACCCCCATAAAAATTCCATTTCCCACGAAAGCAAAAATTACTGCGTTGGTATGCAGTGGTCTTACTCTTCCGAAAGTAGTAATTGGCAAGCCGAAGTTAGCAGCTGGCAAATACATCTGTACAGCAGCCAGCAAACCTACCAGCATGCCTACCGCACCCCATAAGATTGTAGCAAATGCAAAATTTTTTACAATGCGGTTGTCATAATAAAAAGTTTCTACTTGCATGTGTTTAAATGATTAAATAAAGGATTAAAAATGATTTTCAATAGTTGATGTTTGTGGCTCTATCTCCTCCCGAATAGACGGAGCGGCTGATGTCCGGTCATCAAACAATATGCGGATGGCAGGAGAAACCTCATCATCGTACTGGCCGTTCTTTACGTTCCATATGAATGCCACTAAAAACAAAGTGGCAATTGATAAACTAACGATTAACAGAATAATGATCACACTCATAATCAAAAGAAAAACCAAAACTATATCGGGTAAAGCAGGTGATATATGACAAATGTCATTTTTACAAAATTTATTTCAACCCTAACCGACTGCAATACCAATTACTTAAGCCAAAGGAAATAATAAGAATACTGATACTGCTACACGGCATCAAAATGGCCGCAATCATTGGGTTCAGGGTGCCCTGAACAGCAAAAAAGAGTCCAATAAAATTGTATATAATTGATACAACAAATGCGGTCAACACAATTTTTTTATTTGCCCGGGCAACCTGTAAAAAAAGATGGAGTCGTGTTAAAGAATTGGCACCCAGTATACAATCACTTGCCGGAGTGAAGCGATTATTATCGTCGGTAACTGCAATACCCACATTAGCCTGCAGTAAGGCTCCTGCATCATTTAAACCATCTCCCACCATAATTACTCTGTGACCTTTTTCCTGCAACTCTTTCACAACTTCCAGTTTATCGGCAGGCAGCTGGTCGAATAATAGAGGTACTTCTTTACCAAATAACTGTTGCAACATCCATTTATCAGCAGCATGATCACCACTCAAAACCGACACATGAAATCTTTTTCGGATGCTTGAAATTAGTACAGACAAACCATCCCTATATTCGGCACGGAAGGTAAACTTTCCCATCAGTTGTTGCTCCCACGAAAAATACACTTCCGCATGTGAACCGGGCGCATATGCTTCCCCCATTACAAATCGTGCAGAGCCTAACATTAATAAATCTTCTCCCACCAGTCCTTCAATTCCTTTACCTGCAATTTCCTGATAAGCCTTCACTGGTAAGCGATCCCGAATTCCCGTCCACTTTACAATAGCCTTACTTAGGGGATGAGTACTTTGGGAAGCAAGACTGGCTAAACACTTTCTCTGTTGAAAAGTAAGGGTAGTTCCTTGATATACTACCTCTGTAAATTTTCCGGTAGAAAGTGTGCCGGTTTTATCGAACAAAATATAATCGGCATTAGCAAGATTTTCGAGCGTTTGCGCATTGCGTAAATACAATTGATTTCTACCCAGCCGCCTCAGCATATTTCCATTGGTGAAGGTATTGCTCAACAATAATGCACAGGGACAGGCAATTATTAACACAGCCGTTATCGCATTGAGTACCTTGGATTCATCTGTTAGCATCCAGTATACACCTGCTATCATTGCAATGGAAAAAACACCCCAGGTAAAATAACGACTGAGGGTATTCACAAAAGAGTGGGTTTCTTTTGTACTATCCTTCTCTTCCCTTCTATTCCATAGCTGAGTTAAATAACTATGTGTTACTTCCCTAATTACCAGCATTTCAATATTACTTCCCAACTGCTTTCCACCGGCATAAATAATTTCACCCATTTCTTTTTCAACGGGAAAACTTTCTCCGGTAACAAAGCTATAATCAATGAGGGCCTTCCCTCTGGTTAAAATACCATCTGCAGGAATCAGATCGTCGTGATGAATTAAAAGGGTATCATTCAATCGAATTTCAGGTAGCGTGGCCGTAGTAATGCCCGTTGGCGTAACAACTGAAACAGATAAAGGAAAATAGGAAGTATAATCTCTATCAAAACTGAGTTGCCGATACGTCTTATCCTGCAATACTCTTCCCAGCAACATAAAAAATACAATTCCACTCATGGAGTCGAAATAGCCGCCCCCGGTATTACTCAACACTTCATAAACACTGCGAAAAAATGTTACCCATATTGCTAACACAATGGGAGCATCAATATTTAGGTATCGATTTTGAATACCCGACCAGGCACTGCTGTAAAATTCCGTTGCACTATAAAAAAATACGGGTAAACTTAGCATCAGGTTGGCATATCGAAATACCTGCTGCAGCAGTTGCTCCTGAGTATCTATTCCAAAGTATTCGGGAAAACTCATGAGCATTATATTTGAAAAACAAAACCCGGCAACTCCTAATCGGAAAATTTTACCCCGGTTTACAGGAACCTGCTTCAACTTCAGGTTTTGTAAACTAAAATAGGGCTCATATCCAATACTGGTAAGTAGTTCGGCGAGGTTACGCAAAGAAAAGTTTCGATGATGAAACATAACTGAAACCTGTTTTTTTTCGAAATGAACCTTACAACTAAACACTGCGGGATTCAATTGATGCAAATGCTCGAGTAACCATAAACAACTACTACAATGAATTTGAGGAAGATATAATTCAACATGGGTTTGATTGTCATCCCGAAATATAATAACCCCCTGCTGTGCTTTTGGGTCGTCTAAAAATGCAAACTGATCTTCTCTAACTTTTCGTAATGAATTACCAGGAGTATTATCAATTGTATAATACTCACATAAACCGGCTTGGTGTAAAATTTCATATACCATTTTACAACCACTGCAACAAAAATGCTTTTCCTGTATAATTACTTCATCAGTACCTACGGCTTCGCCACAATGATAGCAGGTAATTGCTTTTTGAGTGAGTGGAGATTTTGGCATTCTCATATTAATTTACCGGGGTATTAGAAAGAAAGGCAGGATATAGCATATTCTGCTCTACATAAATCCATTGGTGAATTTTTTTCTCAAGTTGAAAAAATTGCTGAACACAGTTTTTCCAGTCATTATTCCATCCTGGCTTCATCTGAAAATTATTCAGCAATTGACGAAGCCTATTTAATAACTGATTAATTTTTTCCTGAGTAAGCTGAATGAGTTGTATCACCGGAGCAGGCATTTCAAAATCAATTCCCCTTTTCACGATTTCAGGAAAAATCAAAACCCTTTCTTTCAAGAATATATGAGTTAACTCATCAAACACTTTTCCAAACACTGTTAGTATCAATTCGGCTCCTTCATTATCTGGAATCTCCGTTGGATGCTCAAGTAGATAAGCTTCGATTTGCTTACATATAGTTAATAATTCGGGCTGGCATTCGAATTCAATTCTGTTACAAAGTGCAGATGCTGAAATTGAGTCCCCTAACTGAATATTCCAAAAACTAAGTTCCATACCCCAAATTTTTCATGCAGGTTACCTAACATGATGAGGCAAATAAATAAGAAGCCGTTAATAAATAAATGACATTTATCATATTTAATTGCCGGCATTATAAAAAGGGGATAAAATCCTTAAAAGTAAGGGTGTTCCAAAAGGCTAATCCTGGATATTGGCAGTACGTACCAGTTCTTTTTGATGTATAAGCTTAATTTTTTTGCCCTCCAGATCAATCATGCCATCCTTCTTAAATTCACTTAACAGTCGAATGGCAGATTCGGTAGCAGTACCCACGAGATTGGCAATTTCTTCTCGGGATAATCGAACATTTAAGGTTTGTCCGTCCTGCTCAAAACCATAAGTCTCTTTTATAAATAATAAAGTTTCTGCTAATCGTTCCCGAATTGGTTTTTGAGCAAGATGTGTTAACTTAATTTCGGCGCGATGCAGCTCATCACTTAACAGCTTCATCATTTCAAAAGCAAGATTGCTGTCTAATTTTAAAACTTTTATAAATAAATCTCTGGGAATAAAGCATACCTGAGTATCTTCCAGCGCCTCTGCACTTGCGCTATATCTTTCACCGCTCAACAAAGCCCTGTAACCCAAAATATCTCCCGCTTTTACCAACCTGATAATCTGTTCTTTTCCATCATCCCCCAGATGCGACATTTTTATTTTTCCATCACTCACACAAAATACTCCAAAAGGCTGTGACCCTTCCTTAAAAAGTGTTTGCCCCTTTTTGTAAACATTACAAACTTTCTGCTCATTAATCTGACTCACATGCTCTTCATGCGCTTTACAAAAAATTGAGTTAAACCGTTGGTTACAGCTCTGACAGGTAGCATTGTCATTTGGGGTAGTCATGCATGCAATTTATTAATTTTTTTCCGTGTACGTGTATATACATTTAAACGTGACAAAGCATTCAATTTTTTGAACGCATATTTGTTATTCTGTTGAACTTTTATTTGATTTATTTTAAACATTTATTCCATTCTCAATTGTTCACAGTAATTTTATACCCATGTTTTATTGGAACTTAAACGACACCCTCAACTTATTGTCGAAATTAACATTGCGTAGAATCTGGAATGCAATGTTGGTATATCTTTCTTTTCAACTAACTCGCATATTCGGTAAACCCATTCAGTGGGGACTACCTATTTCGATTTCTTTTGAGCCAACTACCTCTTGTAACCTTCGTTGCCCAGAATGCCCGAGTGGGTTACGCGCCTTCACCCGACCTACTGGCATGCTTCACTCCGATTTTTTTAGTAAAACCATCCAGGAAATTCATCAAGATTTGTTGTATCTGATATTTTATTTTCAGGGAGAGCCATATTTAAATCCCGAATTTTTACACATGGTTCGGTTTGCCAAAGAAAAGGGTATATATACTGCCACATCAACCAATGCCCATTACTTAACTGATGAGAAGGCTCGAGAAACAGTTGAAAGTGGATTAGACAGGTTAATTATTTCTATAGATGGAACTTCTCAGGAAGTATATGAACAATACAGGGTTGGGGGGCAACTTCATAAAGTATTGGAAGGCGCCCGCAAAATTGTATATTGGAAAAAAAAATTGAAAAGCCGCACTCCCTTTATCTTTTTTCAATTTTTGGTAGTTAAGCCTAATGAACATCAGCTAGAAGAGGTAAAACAATTGGGAAAAGAAATCGGGGTAGATCAGGTTCGATTTAAAACCGCACAGGTGTATGATTATACCAACGATCCTCATCAACTCATTCCCAGCATAGGCAAATACAGTAGATATAAACGAGATGGTAGTGGTAATATGCAGGTGAAAAGTGGATTACATAATCGTTGCTGGAAATTATGGCACGCCAATGTAATTACCTGGGATGGACTCGTAGTACCCTGTTGTTTCGATAAAGATGCCACACATCGGCTTGGAAATTTACAAACACAATCATTCAAGGAAATCTGGAACAGTAAATCCTATTTCGATTTTAGAAATCAACTGATCAATGGAAGAAAAAATATCGACATTTGCGCTAATTGCAGTGAAGGATTAAAGGTTTGGGAGCAATAACTCAACCGAAACACGAATATTTATTACAATTATGTATCGAATTAATTACTTTTTGAAAGCATGTACCTTATTATTTTGTTGGGTGATTTCTGCATATACAGTAAATGCACAATACACATCGCCCAACTATGAATTCAGAGGAGTTTGGGTAGCCAGTGTAGAAAATATAGACTGGCCAAAAAGCAAAAAGCTTTCAGTAGAGGAACAAAAAGCCAGCTTTATCGCTTTGTTGGATATGCACCAACAAAATGGGATGAATGCAATCATAATGCAGGTGCGTCCGTCGGGGGATGCACTATATCCATCCAAACTGGAACCTTGGAGTGAATACCTCACTGGCATGCAGGGTTTAGCACCTGATCCACTATACGATCCGCTCAGTTTTATGATTACGGAAACCCATAAAAGAGGCATGGAATTTCACGCCTGGCTAAATCCCTACCGGGCAGTTTTTAATATTCTAAAATCATCTGTTGCACCCAATCATCCTACCAAAACCCATCCGGAATGGTTCGTGACTTATGGAGATAAAAAATATTTCAATCCCGGGCTGCCGGAAGTGAGAAAGCATACAGTTGCGATTATTAAAGATCTGGTTAGCCGTTACGATTTGGATGCAATTCATATGGATGATTATTTTTATCCATATAGAATTTCAGGGAAAGAATTTCCCGATGAAAAAACCTATCAACAATTTGGCAAAGGATTAACCAAAGATGCCTGGCGAAGAAGCAACTGCGATAGCATCATTCTCAACTTACACGATGCCATCCAGCAATTAAACCCACAGGTTAAATTTGGAATCAGTCCGTTTGGTGTTTGGAGAAATAAATCCCAAGACCCAATGGGAAGCAATACCCGTGCTGGTCAAACCAATTACGACGATTTGTATGCAGATATACTTTTATGGCTTCAAAAAGGCTGGATAGATTATGTAGTTCCCCAACTTTATTGGGAGAGAGGCCATCCCCTGGCTGATTATTCTACTTTGCTTAAATGGTGGAATGATTACAGCTATGGAAAAAACGTGTATGTCGGTCATGGCTTTTATCGAGCTGGCAGCAACAGTTCTTGGAAAAATCCTAATGAATTACCTGCTCAAATCAAAGAGCTTCGCGGATATCCAACCACACAGGGAAGTGTATATTTTAGTAGCAAATCTTTTGAAACCAATCCTAATGGATGGAGTGATAGCTTACAAAACAATTATTACCGTTATCCCGCTCTTGTGCCACCCATGCCATGGAAAGACGATAGTAGTCCTGACCAACCCAAAGTCGAAAAAAAGTCAACGGGCCAATTCCAGATTAACTATACTGGCACAGAAACCATTCGTGGTTTAGCTTTGCTAATTCTGCCTCCTGGAAAAGAAGTGAAGTTTATAAATGCCCGACTAATCAAAGTCTTTCCGCAACAAAATCAGGTAACCATCCAAATCAATCAATACCCCGAAACGCAGGGCAATCGGGTGTTCATAGTAACAATCGACAGAGGAAATAATGTTAGTCCGCTCACCGAATTGAAATAGCAGATTTGGGTTCTAAGAAAGCGGTTTTTCACTCCACTTTCCAAATAACTCTTCTATCTTTTGCGTGCGGAATTGAAAAATATGTTCCAATTGACTTCGCACAAAAAGTTTGTGTGCCAAATCACCCAACCACCAGCCCGGAATCTTGTAATGTACGATATCGGTCATTTCTACCCCACCGGGTATCGCCTTGAAATGATGTTGGTGGTGCCAAAGACTGTATGGACCAAAACGTTGCTCGTCAACAAAATATGCACGATCAGAAACATGCGTAATTTCTGTCATCCAATACATGGGAATTCCTAAAATCGGTTTAACATGATACTCAATAATCTGACCCGGGTACATTTGTTTGCCATGATATTTCGAAAGAATAGTGAACCCAAGGTGTGGGGGAGTTATAGTCGCCAAATTGTCGGGTCGACTGAAAAAATCCCAGGCGTCATCCAATGAAACCGGGATAGTGAGCACTGTAGAAAGGGTATAGGTAGCAGACATATAATAATTATACACAAATAACATTTAATCAGCTAATTAGTTCGGGTGAAGTTCCTTATTGTATAATCCGGGATTAGATTTAACAAAAATTATCCGTTACTCAGTATGTCAACAACACTGAATTTTAGGTTTACCTTTGCGAGGCATGAATAAATTAATTCAATCATTGGTCGGCGGAGTCATGGTGGTAATGATATCCCTATTCATAGGTGTTGGATTCTTCAGCTCCTGTGCCAACATCATTCCACCGGGAGGTGGTTTACGAGATACACTCCCCCCCCGTTTAATTATGGCTGTACCAAAAGACTCTGCATTGAATGTAAAACCTAAACTCATTACCCTCAGTTTTGATGAATATGTAACTGCCATGGACATTCCTCAAAATCTGGTAGTAAACCCCTATCTCGAAAATGCTCCATTGGTAGATTACAAACTCAGAAATATTACCATCAAACTGAAAGACACGCTGCGGGATAATACCACCTATTCATTTCGTTTTGGTGAAGCTATCCGCGATGTAAATGAAGGAAATATTGCCAGAAATCTAACCTATACTTTTTCAACAGGTAAAACATTAGATAGTCTCAGGTATCGGGGTAAAGTTATGCTGGCTCAAAATGGGAAAATTGATTCAACCCTGATTGTAGTTTTACATCGCAATCTGAGCGATACGGCAATTTTTAAACTAAAGCCGCCCTACTACGCAAAACTGGATGGCAAGGGAGAATTTAGTTTTTCATTTTTACCGAGTGATTCTTTTCAGGTGTTTGTAGTTAAAAGTACATTCACCAAAAAATACGACGACAGTACCGATTTATTTGCGTTTTTACCGCAGCCTATTTATACCGGAAACACCAAAAAAGATACCTTATATGCCTATCAGGCTAAGGAACCTGTAATCAAAACTTCCGGCACCTTACCAGTCAAATCCAGCACTTCAACTACAAAAGAAGATAAACGAATTCGGTTTACCACCAATCTTGAAAATGGAAAACAAGATTTACTACAACCGCTACAACTGAGGTTTGCCAAAAAAATAACACGGGTGGATACAAATGGCATTCAAGTCTGTGATACCCTTTTCAAGCCCATACAGGGGGTTAATATTCGATTAGACACATCCGGAAAAACTGTCGTAGTTTCTTATCCTACTAAGCAAAACCAATCCTTTCGAATCATTTTGAATAAGGAATCCGTAACTGATTCTGCTGGGGCAACTTTTGTAAAAGCGGATACAGTAAAAATAACCACCAAAAAGGAAGAAGAATACGGTAGTGTGCGTTTGCGGTTCAGTAACCTGGATTTTCAAAGAAAACCGGTTTTACAAATTTTTCAAAATGATAAATTCGTTGGTTCCTACCCATTAACCAGTTTAGAATGGAGGCAACCTCTTTATTATCCAGGAAACTTTGAAATGCGTATTTTATATGATACGAATGGCAATGGCATCTGGGATCCCGGACAATACCCGGGTAACCGTAAATTACCCGAAGTAGTTTATCTGATACCCAAAGAATTATCGATTAGGGCTAATTGGGACAATGAACTAATGATTCAATTATAGTTGCTGAAAATTAAATAATACCTTCGGTATCAGAAATTCCTGAATATGCCGCTTCCATCTGTTTTGCTTGAAAATGCAGTGACCGAATTTTCCAGACTACCCGGCATTGGCCGCAAAACTGCATTGCGATTGGTTTTACATCTGTTAAAACAGGAAGAACCGATAGTTAGTAACTTTTCGGAAACAATTTCCAGAATGCGAAAAGAAATCAAATTCTGCTCGCGTTGTGGAAATATAAGTGATGATAATCTATGTGCAATTTGCTGCAATGCTTCCCGTAATCAGCAATTGATATGCGTTGTAGAAACGATACGAGATGTTATAAGTATCGAAAACACCCAACAAATGAATGGAACCTACCATGTATTGGGAGGTATCATCTCTCCACTGGATGGGATAGGACCTGAACAACTTTCAATCGGTAGTCTAGTTGAAAGAATTGAAAAAGAGGAAGTAGAGGAACTCGTTTTTGCTCTTAATCCTACGATTCAGGGAGATACAACCATCTATTATATACAAAAGAAGATTGCTCACCTTCCCTGTAAGATAACAACTATAGCCAGAGGGGTCTCTTTTGGGGGCGAATTGGAGTTTGCGGATGAAATGACATTGGCAAGGAGTATTGCCAATCGATTACCGGTTCAGCAATATGTAAAATAAACAACGCTGCTCCCTGTATCCTAATTTTCTAACTCACTAAAATTGGATAGCAGGGTTTAACATAATTTACTTCGATTCTATGCAATGATTGAATATTTTTGTACTTGAAAAAATTAAGCATGAAAAAGTGGATGAAAATATTGCTATCAATCGCAGGAATTGGACTGATTGCCGGGTTACTACTCTTATACTGGATCTTTAACAAACCCCACCGAGATGTTGCCAAAGAAAAAGGGATTGAATTAACTGCACAACAATTGTATGATGCTTTTAAAACCAATGAAGCACAAGCCAATAGTTTATACCTTGATAAAGCTATTCAATTGAATGGAACAGTTGCCGATTTCAGCACCAATCAGGCTGGACAAAAAGTGGTGAATTTTTCCACCAATGATCCGTTGGTAATGATAAACTGTACATTCAAAACAGATCCGGGAGATTTAAAAACCGGGGATACTATTACATTCAAGGGTATTTGTACCGGATATATTCCGGATGCCAATGTAGTTATCAATGAAGGGGTACTAATTAAATAATCAATCAATTAAGAAAAATATCAAATGAAAAATTTTTATCTCACGTTAGTAGCCCTTTGCTTTCTTTTTACTGTAAACCAAATCAGTGCACAGAAAACCTTTGGTACACGAAACGGACAAATTATTTTTCAATCTCCATCAGATGAAGATGTTAAGGCAATAAACAATGAAGTGAGCAGTCGTTTACTGGAAAATGGAACCCTCAGCTTCAGTTTATTAATTAAGGGATTTAAATTCAAGATGGCAGAAATGCAGGATCACTTTAATACTCAATACTTACAAAGCAATCAGTTTCCCCGAGCCGATTTTAAAGGGGCTATCACCAATATTTCCAGTGTAAATTTTGCCAAAGATGGGAACTACCCCGTTCAGGTTAAAGGCGACTTAACCCTCCATGGCGTTACCCGGCCCGTTTCATCAAACGGAAGTATACAAATTGCAAAGGGAAAACCTCTGGCAAAAGCAAATTTTACAATCTTAATTAAAGACTTTGGAGTTAATGCCCCGGATGTTACTGAAAAAGTAACCATTACGGTGAATTGCCAATATCAATAGGCCCTAGTAGTCAATTTTGAGAAACGACGCCAACGTCGTACCTTTGTATAACCATTCAGGTGGATTTGTTTATTGTTCAGCCTGTCGCTAGTCCCTCTCGGGAACCATCGAACTAATAAACGTTTAGATTGATAGATTAATCCTGCCTTCTCAGCGTTTATAGTAATGGATATTGTAAAAGGGTGTAATAATTTACCCCCTTCAATAAAAGCAGGTTATGGATATACGCTCTATATTATTGCATAAAATACTGGTGATAGATGGTGCCATGGGTACTATGATTCAGCGGCACCGGCTTACTGAGGCTGATTACCGGGGTGAAAGATTTCGTGATTGGAAAGTAGATGTAAAGGGCAACAACGATTTGTTATGCCTCACCCAACCCGAAATTATTAAGGGCATACACCGCCAATACCTCGATGCCGGGGCCAATATCATTGAAACCAATACATTTAGCAGCACCCGGATTGCCATGGCCGACTACGATATGCAATCGCTGGCTTACGAATTGAATGTTGCTGCTGCGCGTTGTGCAAGAGAGGCTGTAGCAGATTACCGAAAAGCGCAACCCGATGCAGAACCCAATTTTGTAGCAGGCGCTATTGGTCCGCTCAACAAAACATTGAGTCTCTCCCCCGATGTAAACAACCCCGGATACCGGGCAGTTACTTTTACCGAAGTGGTAGAAGCCTATTATGAACAAATTCGCGGTCTGGTTGATGGAGGGGTAGATATTCTTTTAATTGAAACCATTTTCGATACCCTCAATGCGAAAGCGGCAATTGTTGCTGCCAATCAGTTTTTCAGAGATCATCAGCAAAAACCGCTTCCCATTATGATTAGCGGTACAATTACGGATGCATCTGGCCGAACCCTGAGCGGACAAACCCTGGAGGCTTTCTATATTTCGGTTATGCATGCCAAGCCCCTAAGTGTTGGATTAAACTGTGCCTTGGGTGCTGCTGAAATGCGATCGCATATTGAGGAACTCTCTCAAATAGCTGCCTGTTATACTTCTGCCTATCCCAATGCTGGGCTCCCCAATGCGATGGGAGAATACGACGAACAGCCCCACGAAACAGCCCACTTTATTGAAGAATGGGCTAAAGAAGGATTTGTAAATATCGTTGGCGGATGTTGTGGAACTACCCCCGATCATATCCGGCATATTGCCCAGGCAGTTAAAAATCTGCGCCCCCGTTCTTTACCCGAAATACTTACTGCCTGATTATAATAAAATGAGTAAGCCAACCATATATCCTTTTTTACGTTTGTCCGGTCTGGAACCCTTGGTAATAAGGCCCGAAACAAATTTTGTAAATATTGGTGAACGAACCAATGTTACGGGATCTAAGAAATTTGCTCGACTTATCAGAGATAATCAATTGGAAGAAGCACTCTCTGTTGCACGCCAACAGGTAGAAAGCGGAGCGCAGATTCTCGATGTGAATATGGATGATGCCATGCTGGATGGTGTAAAGGCCATGACGCAATTTATCAATCTACTGCAAAGCGAACCCGATATCGCCCGGATTCCGATTATGATAGATAGCTCTAAGTTTGAAATTATAGAGGCGGGGTTGCGCTGTATACAAGGAAAATGTATCGTAAACTCTATTTCCTTAAAAGAAGGGGAAGAAAAGTTTATTCAACAAGCCCATGTTTGCCGCGACTTTGGTGCGGCAGTAGTTGTAATGGCTTTTGATGAGCAGGGACAAGCAGATAACAAGCAGCGGAAAGTAGAAATTTGTGAGCGGGCTTATACCATATTAACCGAACAAGTTGGATTTCCACCTCAGGATATTATTTTCGATCCCAATATATTCGCTATTGCAACTGGCATAGAAGAACACAATAATTATGCAGTAGACTTTATTGAAGCCACACGAGAAATTAAACAAAAAATGCCTTTGGCGAAAGTAAGTGGCGGGGTTTCGAATGTTTCATTTTCTTTTCGAGGCAACGACCATGTGCGGGAAGCCATTCATGCAGTATTTCTATATCACGCCATTAGAGCCGGCATGGATATGGGTATTGTAAATGCAGGGCAACTGGTTATTTACGATGAAATTGAACCTGTATTGAAGCAGCTATGTGAAGATGTTATACTGAACCGGAATAACGACAACAATCAGGCAACCGATATGCTGATTCAGCATGCGGAAACGGTAAAAGCAAAAGGTAAAGTTGAAGTAAAGGATGAGGCCTGGAGAAATCAACCCATTCAACAACGGTTATCACATGCACTTATAAACGGTATTACAGAATATATTGAAGCTGACACAGAAGAAGCCCGTCAGATATATGCTACCCCTTTAGAAGTAATTGAGGGACCACTTATGGATGGCATGGGGATAGTTGGAGATTTGTTTGGCGCTGGAAAGATGTTTTTACCCCAGGTTGTGAAAAGTGCCCGGGTAATGAAAAAGAGTGTGGCAGTATTAACGCCTTATATCGAGGCAGAAAAAGAAGAAAAAAAGAAAGCCCGTTTAGCGGCAGGTACTGCTGAAACGGAATCGGCAGGCGCTGCTAAAATATTACTGGCTACTGTAAAAGGAGATGTGCATGATATTGGTAAGAATATTGTGGGGGTAGTTTTAGGATGTAATGGTTATGAAATTATCGACATGGGTGTAATGGTACCTGCAGATAAAATTTTAGAAACTGCCCAAAAAGAGCAAGTAGATTTGATAGGACTCAGCGGATTAATTACCCCTTCACTTGATGAAATGGTACATATTGCCCGCGAAATGAAACGGAGGGGAATGCATCAGCCCCTGTTAATTGGCGGAGCCACTACTTCGCGCATGCATACGGCTGTAAAAATTGCTCCAGAATATCCCAATGGCGTAATACATGTGCTGGATGCTTCCCGAAGCGTAACAGTTGCCGGCAGTTTATTAAATAAAGATTTGCGCGAACCCTTTTTAGAAAATACCCAAAAAGAATACGACGAATTAAAGTTGGGATTCGAAAATAAAAAACCGGTAAAGGAATATCTTAGTTATTCAGCAGCCCTGAATAATAAATGCTCCATCCAATGGAATGAATATGCACCCGTGCAACCTAAGTTTACAGGAATCAAAACATTTCCCGATTTCAGTCTGGCCGAATTAAGGCCCTATATAGATTGGAAGCCGTTTTTTATTGCCTGGGAAATGCATGGATCTTTTCCGGAGATTTTAAAGGACGAAGTAGTAGGAATTGAAGCTACCAAATTGTATGCAGATGCAAATGCGCTTCTCGACCAACTGATTGCAGAAAAATGGTTAACTGCAAAGGGCGTAATTGGCTTTTGGGAAGCAAACAGCCATCAAGACAGTGTTACTGTAAATAATAATGGGGCTCCTGTTACTTTGCATTTTCTTCGACAGCAAATAAAGAAAGCAGCTGGACAACCCAATTTGTCACTGGCAGATTTTATAGCTCCTGCAACTGCAGGGTATACCGACTATCTGGGTGCATTTGCTGTAACCATTGATGGATTGGAACCACATATTAAAAAATTAGAAGCTGCGCAGGATGATTATACAAAAATCATGTTACAAGCGTTAGCAGACCGTTTAGTAGAAGCATTTGCAGAAGCCCTTCATCAGCAAACCAGAATGCATTACTGGGGATACCAGCCAACAGAACAATTGAGTAATGAAGAGTTGATAAAAGAAAAATACAGTGGCATCCGCCCGGCACCCGGTTATCCCGCCTGTCCCGACCATACCGAAAAATATACCTTATTTAACTTATTACAGGTAACGGAACATACTGGTATTCGGCTTACAGAAAATCTTGCTATGTACCCGGCTTCCTCTGTTTGTGGATGGTATTTTGCCAATCCGCAAAGTCAGTACTTTGGTGTAGGCAAAATTCAACGCGATCAGCTGGAAGCCTACGCTGCACAAAAAAATATGCCGTTGACAGATGCTGAAAAATGGTTACGGCCAAATTTGGATTAATTTTACATCGAAATTTTTACATGAAGCAGCTATTCATTTTTGTAATGCTTTTTCCCTTTGCAGCGTTTGCTCAAAAAACGAAAACAGAAAGAAAGGGAGAGTTTTATTTTTCCTGGGGATATAATAAAGAATGGTATACCAACTCAAATGTAAAAGTGAATCAGGCTTCACTGGGAAATCAGTATACCCTGCATTCCGTTCAATCACACGATAATCCGGGATGGGATAAAGGCATTTTCAATATTCCCCTAAGTATTCCTCAGTATAACTACCGCATTGGATATTTCTTCGATAAAAAAAGAGGATTGGCATTAGAAATCAATTTCGATCATACCAAACATATTATTCAAGACGGACAAACCATTCGCATTTCGGGTACGCTGGGAGGGAGAAATATTGATAGTTCTGTTCTTTTTAGTTCGTCAAATGGTTTTTATTATTTCCTGAATAATGGTGCAAATTTTTTACTTTTTAATTTGGTAAAACGCTGGAGATTATGGGAATCTCCTACAAAAAAATTTACACTGGATGCATTGGGAAAAGGCGGAATTGGTCCGGTTATTCCGCATGTGGAAAATAGTTTGTTTGGCAATAAAAATAACGACGGATTTCAACTCGGTGGGTGGAATGTGGGAGTAGAAGGAGGCTTAAAAGCTACTTTCTTTCAGCATGTTTTTTTGGAATTTACCAACAAGGTTGATTATGCCCGATATTCTGGTTTACAAGTTTATAATGGAACTGCCAGTCAGGCATTCGGAACTTATGAACTGATACTAAGCTTGGGATATACGTTTGCTGCGGGTAAAAAAATTAGCAAATAATATATCAGCGTTTTTCAAACAACCACCATAAACGCTTTCGGGGTTTCACCAGATAATTCTCTTTGATATAGGCCTGAATAAATTGCATCGCCTCCCCAATATCATCGGTAATTAAATATAATTTTTTATCGGCAGCGCTAATCGTTCCCTTATCTATCATAGTATCTATAGCCATCATCAAAGGTGTATAATACTCTTTTCCGAATAGTACGATGGGGAAATTATTAATTACTTTGGTTTGTGCGAGTGTGAGGGTTTCAAAAAGTTCATCCATAGTTCCAAATCCGCCCGGCATAATAATAAAAGCGTAAGAATACTTTACCAGCATCACTTTTCTGATAAAAAAATAATTGAAAGTAATCCACTTGTGCATATAAGGATTGGGATGTTGTTCGAAAGGAAGTTGAATGTTACATCCTACTGAAGTTCCATTATTTTCGAATGCTCCTCTGTTAGCCGCCTCCATAATACCCGGACCACCCCCCGTCATAGTAGTAAAGCCTAAAGCAGCAATTTGCTTCCCAAACGCTCTCGCCGCTGCATAATAGGGATGTTCTTCCGTAAATCGGGCAGATCCAAAAACTGTTATGCAGGGATCTAAAAAATGCAGGGCCCGAAAACCCTTGATAAATTGCTTGAAAACATCCCAGGCAAAAATAAACTCATTAATCCGGGGCTTGGGACCATCTAAATAAACCGATTTACGGGCAGGTATAATTCGCTCAATTGGATTCATAGAAAAGTACTGTGTTTGGTATGTTATTTGTTGTAATATTACAATACATGTTACATTTTCTACAAAAATCTTCTGTTGGGCTATTATTGTTGCTGGCATCCCTATGCTCATTCTCCCAAAAAAAAGTGATTTTTGAAAAAATGCGTTGCTACTCAATGCTTGGCCCTTCCATGCAATATTTAGAGAACCGGCAAAACCAGCAATCAATAGCCCGTCAATTATACAAAACACTCTTACAAGAGCAACAACTTCAACTTTCCGATACTTCACAGTTACCAATCGAATTGGTTACTAAAGAGGCAATGTCTAGCCCATTTACTTTTGCCTTCGACAATTCTGATACCAGTTTAGTACATCTTTATTTCGATTGCATAGAGCTGGTTCCCTACAATTATTTTAACCAAAATCCCGAAATGATGCAAGATAGCAACCTGCTTCGCCGGTCGGAAAGCGTGTTGCAACTAAATTATTATTTAGTAAATTATAAAAGTCAGCTGGTAAATCAGGGAGAATTAGCTGTTTCTCTTGCACTAAATATTTCCAAAGCTATTGGAATACCTTATCGAAGAATACAAGTTGATAAACAAATTTATTCTGTTCCAACCACTTCCAATGGATTTACAGAAACTATCCGAAAAAGCATTCAGTATCTGTTAAATCCTTTAAATGAATCAGAACTAATCGAAATAAAAGTGCCTCCGGCTTTTGTATACAACAATTTCATATCAGAAGAAACCTATCGCTTGGGTCAATTAATATTTCCCTCATTTGATAAAGAAGCCTGGAAATATTCCTTTGCAGAAGGGCTTCAGATAATCAGATTTGGAGAGCGTAAAGCATATTCTATCCCTATCAACAATAAAAAACTCATGAATAATAGTCCATTCAAAGACTATCGGCAACTATTAAAAGATGAAAATACAAACGCTATCGAATATTTTGTTTTTAAAAATGATATCAGGGAAGTTCTAAGCAATAGCAATTATCAGATATTTTTGGTAACTGCAGTCTCTCACAATAGTTCCGGACTACCTTCTGTGAAAACGCTTAATAAGCAGGTAAATTTTTTGCTTAAAGAAACTGATACGCTTGCCGTTTTTGAAGTTAGACAAGACCCTATTTTAAAAGATTCAACCAAATTATTGCCTTATCAGGTTTACAATGGACTTGAAAAAACTAGTTTGTTTAGCCTCAGCTTGCCAAATAATCCAACCCCATTCTTTTCGGGAATGGAAATAGAAGGATTCATAGAAAAACAACCCTTTATCATCAAATTAAAAGGGTCTTTATTTGACTGGAAAGAAATCATCTTAAATGGCGATACAGTTGCCTGGGTAATAGGAGCTGAACAGCCTGAAAAAATATATATTAAAAATAATGCTTTAACTGCTAGCCTGTTAAATCAATTATTAATGATTGCCTTTTCACCTTTTACAATTAGCATGGAAATACAAGTGGAAATTCCGGTTAAAAGATAATTGGTTTATTCAGTAGCTTTATTTTATTATTATAGACCATCCTAATCAACCTGGTTTTATGCAAACCATTCGAATCATCAGTTATAATGTAAATGGTATTCGCGCTGCTATTAATAAAGGATTTATGGATTGGCTTACATCCAACCCTGCAGACATTATTTGTTTACAGGAGATAAAAGCTCAAAAAGAAAATATAGACTATGAGGCAATTCACGCTTTAGGTTATGAAACCTATTGGTATCCGGCCCAAAAAAAAGGATATAGTGGAGTGGCTATTTTAACTAAACTTATTCCTCAAAGTGTTTTTTACGGAAATGGTGCCGAAATGAGTGATGCGGAGGGAAGAGTAATTCGCGCCGACTTCCCACATTTTTCATTAATCAATGCCTATTTCCCTTCCGGCACAAGCGGAGATGAACGGCAGACTTACAAGTATCAGTGGCTGGATGAATTCAACAACTATATAATCACACTGCGAAATGAAAAACCTAATGTAGTGGTAGTAGGTGATTATAATATTGCTCACCGAGAAATTGACATTCACGATCCAAAAGGAAATAAAAAATCATCCGGCTTTCTTCCGGAAGAACGAGCCTGGATGGATACCTGGCTATCAAATGGCTTTATAGACTCCTTCAGGCATTGTAATCCTGATGCAACCGGCGCTTACAGCTGGTGGAGTCAACGATTTCCTTCGGTTCGAATTCAAAATAAAGGCTGGAGGATAGATTATATTTGTGTTTCCAAATCGCTCGCAGAAAACATTACTGCTGCATCCATTTTACCGGATATTAAACACAGCGATCATTGTCCGATACAAGTTGATATTACCATACCTTAATAAATACTTTATGCCGGTTCTCTATAATATCACCACCAAAGTTACACCCATCATTGCCGAAGATTGGTTACAATGGATGCGGGAAGAACATATTCCAGCCATACTTGCAACCGGACTGTTTACTGAGTATCAGATGCTTCGTTTATTAGATCAGGATGATTCAGAAGGCCCAACCTATTCTTTACAACTTGTCGCCAATCATCGAAATGATTATGAAGCCTATTTGCAACAATTTGCTCCTAAATTGCGAGAAGCCTCCTTTCAAAAATGGGGGAACCAATTTATAAGCTTTCGGAGTTTATTGGGGTTTGTGAATTGATTGTGGATAGTTTTTTTCTAAGAACCTTAGAAAAAATCAGAGTAATAATTTAAGCCAGACCCCTGTGTTTTCAGCCATATTACCCGAATGTTTTTACCAAACCCTTGCTGCTGTTGCATTTCGGCGATTTGCTTTTTAAAAAATAAAAAAAATTTATCCAACTATTTCGCTGAAACCTTTATTTGATAAGGGTTCTAAAGGAAATAAAAAAATAATAAAAATATTTTGCCGATTGAGAAAAGCGAATAATTTTGTTCCAGATATTAAAACCATTAAAAATCTTTTCCATGAACAAAGCTGAATTAATTGCCCAGATCGCTGAAGATGCTGGAGTGTCAAAAACACAAGCAAATGCTGCCTTAGATTCTTTTGTAGCTGCTGTTACCAAAACTCTGAAAAAAGGTGACAAAGTTACCTTAGTTGGTTTCGGTACTTTCTCAGTATCTAAGCGTGCTGCTCGTACTGGTCGCAATCCTCAAACCGGCGCTACTATTAAAATTAAAGCCAAAAAAGTGGCTAAGTTTAAAGCCGGAAAAGAATTAAGCGCTAAGCTCTAATTTCTTACCTTTTATAGAAAAACCCCGTAATTCACGGGGTTTTTCTATTTTTGCAACAAGATTCACTAAAAAAATCAACAAATGGGAAAAGGCGACAAAAAATCAGCTAAAGGAAAGAGATTCAAAGGTTCATTTGGTAAAAGCAGACCTGCTAAATCAAATAAAATAACCAAGCCGGTTGTAAAGGCTTCCTAATTAACTAAGTTACACAACCAGAAGCTAATCAGTATCAGCAGCTAGTCAATCCGATCAGCTGCTTTTATTTTTTTTAGCTGCAAGGGTATCAAGTGCACCTACCAGCTTATCCAAATCTTGTAAACGGGTATACACATGTGGTGTAACCCTTACACAGGATATGTTTTCCCAAACAATTCCTACTGTATGTATCTTATACTGATTCATTAATGCGCTATCCAATTCTCCCGGCGTCATGCCCGCCACACTCACCCCAGCAATTGCACAGGCATATTCTGGTTTGAATGAAGTATGGATAGTAACGCCTGGAATTTCTTTCGCCTTGGATGCCCAGTAATTTTTAAGATACCGGATTCTCTCTTCCTTGCGCTTGCTTCCAATGGCATTGTGAAAATTTACAGCCTCTCCAATTCCCTGTTCTATTGGGAAACTTCTGGTTCCCAATGTTTCAAATTTCCGGATATCCGAACTTCGGGGCTTATCATTGCAGGTAAGTGGCCATATTTTTTCAATCTTTTCTTTTTTAATCCATAACATACCACTTCCAATTGGTGCACTTAAAAATTTATGCAAACTGGTTCCAAAATAATCACACTCCAGATCGGGAATTTTATAATCTATCAATCCGAATGAATGCGCACCATCCACAATCACTTCCACCCCTTTTTCATGAGCCATCCTGGCAATCTTTGCAACAGGTAGTATTTGTCCTACCCAATTAATTACATGAGTTAGATGCAATACTTTAGTTTTAGGAGTAATGGCTTTCTCAAATGCTGCAACAATCTCCTTATCATTTTCAATTGGAAAGTTGAAACTGATTTGCTTATAAACAATTTTGTCGCGCATGGCCCTTTGTTTCCAAGCCTGTATCATATTTGGATAATCCTGCAAAGTACCCACTACTTCATCGCCCGCTTGTAAATCCAAGCCATAAATAACTGTATTCAACGCCTCGGTAGAGTTTCTGTTAATAGCAATTTCTTCCTCCGAACATCCTGCCAATAAAGCAAGCTTCTGTCTCAATGGTTCACGCCCCTGATCTAAAATCCTCCACATATAGTAAGAGGGACCCTCATTCGTCATTCGATTATATCGCTCAACAGCTTCCTGCACAACTCTGGGGGAAGGACTCACCCCGCCATTATTCAGAATAATCAAATTTGAGTTTACCGTGTATGCCTGCTGAATAGTCATCCAAAAATCTTCATCCTGGGCTGCTTCTAAGGCAGTCAAATGACTAATTCGTTTAGCTGCAGATGTCCATTCCGCGGCATGCAGCTGATCAAATAAACTACTGGCAGAAAAAGCCCCTGCCATCAGACCCATCTTTTGTATAAATTTTCTTCGATGTTCCATGAGAAAAAGTTGAACAGTAATTTAGTAATTATTATTCAATTGAACAGATTTTCTGTAGACTGCCCCCCAAACTTGCTAACTTTGCATATTCAAAAGGTAACATGAAATTCAAATATTGGGTTGGTTTAGTTGCATCCTTAGTTGTAGCCAATCAAGCATTGGCACAGTGCTCCATATGTACAAAAACAGCCAATCAATTAGGGGAAGGTCCAGCTGCTTCGTTGAATTCTGCCATTATTTATCTGGCGCTTGCACCTTTTGCCATAGTAGGATATTTTGGATGGCGTTGGTGGAAAAATGAAAAACAGGTTTTAGAAGAAGAAAATACCTAATCTTCCCCCTCCTGCAAGCGAAAGCGGAAGCTATAAACAAAGCTGTTCTTCAACTGAGAAATCAAAGGAAATACCCTTATTTTATTCGCATATATAATTTTTCGATGCTGCATCAACCAGAAAAATAATTTGAAATTAATGCGCTGCCTCAAGGAAGCTTCCCAGTATGTAAATGCCTGATTAAAAAAAGCAATTTCCTCATTGGAGAGTTGAGAGATAGAACAAAATGCCTTCAAATGTTTTACCAATGTAGCCCTAAACCGGTGTCGTTGTGTTGCTTTGGAAACACCTGATGGAAGTGTAACATTCATGTCGTGTACACGCTGATAAACTAATATTTCAGGGAAAAATTGTACCTCGTCTATTGCCATTCCAACAACTGCAAGCCACCAATCGTAATACACTCCCGCGGGCATAGGAAATGCCGTTTTCAATAAATTTTTTCGAATCAGCATCGCATGCCCGCTCACTGTATTATATACGGATAACAATCTGGGGTCGGAACCTGATATTCTTTTGTTTTTTTTGCTCGGCTGCGGAGACAATGGCAATCTATTGGAAAACTTTACCGAATCACAATATATTATTGATGCAGTGGGTGCAAATGCCTCTACCAATTGCTTTATTTTTTCGGGATGCCAGATATCGTCCTGATCTGCTGGAGCAATGAGCGTACTATTTGCCAGCATCATTGCCTGCTCAAAATTTGCTGAGAATCCAAGATTCTTCTGATGCAAAACAATTCGAATCCGGGAGTTTTCTTTCGCCAATTGTTCTAATAACCCGGGCGTTGAATCGGTTGAAGCATCATCTGAAATAATTAACTCTTCTATCGGATAAGTTTGGTTAAGGATACTCGTAACCTGTTCAGCCAAGAAACGGCTTCCGTTGAATGTACATAATACTACGGTAACAGATGTACTCATCATTTCAATTATTGTCTAAAGATACAATCCGAACCGAAAAACAGCCTACCCAATTTCTCGAAATTATAGTCTGATTTCGTACCTTTAATTATATTGGTGTATTTAACCATATCCTATTAAAATTAACATGCAAGCTAACTCCCAACCACTGATTTCTGTGGTGATGGCAACTTATAACGGCAAGAATTTTCTCGCGGAGCAGATAGACAGCCTCCTTGCTCAAACATATACTAATACAGAAATTGTAATTTGCGATGATGCCAGCACCGATGGAACCTCGCTTTTACTTGCCCAGTATGCAGCTAAGTATAGTAATATTCGCGTTTATCATAACAAAGAAAATATTGGTTTTATTCGCAACTTCGAGAGAGCAATCAGTTTGTCTTCCGGTTCTTTAGTTGCCTTATGTGATCAGGATGATTATTGGTATCCCGAAAAACTAAGTATACAATTCAAATCGTTGGGAAATGCAGATTTAGTTTACTGCGATTCGCAAATTTGTGATAAAAACCTGGTTTCGAGCAAACAAACCATCTCTACCATTAGTAATTGCTTGTCGTATAACAGTTGTTTACAACAGGCTGTTTTTTGCAGAATCTATGGCAATACCATGTTGTTTAAAAAAAGTATGCTGCAGGGTGGGCTACCATTTCCAACTATAATTCCCCACGACTGGTGGATTGCATATTTAGCAAGCTGCAAAGCCGGAATTGTATTTTGTAATCGTGTTTTGGTTAAGTACAGGCAACATGATCAAAATTTGATTGGAGCTGCAACTGGAAAATCTAAAAAAGACAGTGCTTCACCTACTTCTAAAACTTTCCTGCAAGATATCAGAAAACGTATGCAGTTATTTTATGAAACATGTCCTGATGAAAAAATGTTCGAAAAAAATGCATTGCAACTACTGAACCAATCTTATCAGGACTTTTCTCTGAAAAATAATATTGCTAGGGTACACTACTTTTTAAAGTATCGAAAATGGCTATTGGCAGTGAAAAAAAGATCGGCACTCAGAAACTGGCTTTTTTGTTTGAAAATGTTTGTAAAAATTAAATGACGCTTCCCCCAGCGAGCCGATGATAAATAGCAAGATATTGCCGTGCGGCCTCTAACCAACTGAAACTACGTGCATGCTGATGAATTAAATCTTGTGGATTTGTATTCACATAATGGGTAAAGCCTTCTTGTAAAACTTTCCTCATCTCATCTGGATCAAATGATGGAAAATAGTATGCCAAAGAGCCTCCAACCTCGGGGAGTGAGGTAAGACTAGATAAAAAAACCGGCTTGCCTAAATCCATCGCTTCTAAAACGGGCATTCCGAAACCTTCTGCCAATGAAGGAAATACAAAAGCAGCACAATGTTGGTAATACCATTTTTTCTGAGATTCTGATATGCTTCCAATGATATGTACTCTATCCAAAACGCCCCATCTCCTGGCAGATTCGTAAATGATTTTTACATAGTTCTCTTCCTGTACAATACCAGCAATTACTAAATGATAATCATTCCCGGCTAGCAATGCGGGTAGAACATGAAAATTTTTTTTAGATGCAATAGTTCCAATTGTAAAAAGGAAGGGTGAAGCCGGAATCAATTTGGGAGGTATTGCTACAACATCCGAAAAGTTACATCCATTATAAATTACAGAAGTAGTTATATTCGAAACATCAAGATGCTGTTGTAATTCCCGCAATACAAAAGCAGAAATTGTAACCAGATGCTGCGACCGATATATCTTTTGCTGTAAAGAATTCAGTCGCTTTTGAATATAACTTTTGCTTCGCTGAGTTTGATGCAAAAAATTTAAATCATGAACCGTTAGCACTACCGGCACTTTACCTTGATAGGGAAAATATTCGCTGCCCTGATGAACAGAATGCCATACCTGATATGATTGGATATTGGGAAAAATCAATTTATGGAGCGGAGATTGCTTAACATATTTTGCCAATTCGCCAAAAATGCCTGTCTGCTCGGGTGGTAAATAAAAATATAATTCATCAGTAGCCGACTTTTCCTGCATGAGCGCTTTTCCTAGTTCCCAACAAAAATGATATAAGCCGGTATGCGGATATTTTAGCCGCTCAACATCTATACCAATACGAACATTTTGGGACTGCATTAATGAACATATTTTTCTTGAAGAAAACGAAACAGGTTAAAATCAGATTGTTTCATTTCATTTTCCAGTGTTTGCAATAAATGATTTTTATCAATATCCCGCATACGGTATTGCCCGATTATTTGATAGGCTTTTTGTGCAAGTAACCATTTTTTTCTTTCATTACTTCTCTGAAATTGCTGATGCTTTGCAATAAAAGTCGCCAACTCCTGTATACCTGTATGTTGGGTTGCGATAGTAGAAAGAATGGGAATCTCCCAATCGTTATTCCCAAATGCCGGTGCAAGCATCGATCTCAGATTTTTAATCATCTGATGCGCATCTGGCCGATCACTTTTGTTCACCACAAAAATATCTGCAATTTCCAATAACCCCGATTTCATAGTCTGTACTTCATCTCCAGCCTCGGGAACCATCACAACTACAGTTGTGTCCGCCAGTCCGGCTATTTCAATTTCACTCTGCCCTACCCCTACCGTTTCCACCAGCAATTCATCAAACCCTGCCGACTGCAATACCGCACATATTTCTATGATTTGCGGATGCAAGCCCCCGAGCGAACCCCTGGTTGCCAACGACCTAATATATACCTGCGGATGATTATACCAGTTACTCATCCGAATCCTATCCCCTAAAAGTGCTCCAAGATGAAAGGGAGATGAGGGATCCACACAAACGACTCCTACTTTCTTTCCCTGCGCCACCCATTCCTGAATCAGCGCATCCGTTAATGTACTTTTACCAGCTCCGGGTGCCCCAGTAATACCAGTTATGAGCGATTTTCCCGGTGGTAAGGATTGCAAAAAATTCCAGTACCCTTCTACCCTATTTTCCACTAAAGTAATTGCCCTAGCCAATGATTGATAAGTTGGTGAGGTAAGATCAGAAAGTAAAAACTGCCAATTCATCTGCCCGGTTTAGCGTAAATTTAGTGCTTGCTGCTTAGTAAATAAAATATACCCGTAACTTAACTGCTGCCTTATATCCACAATTTGATGTGATGAATCGATTGCAACGCCATTTCGCTGGAAATAACTATGCTGATATATTATTTTTATTAATGCTGATTGGGTTATTTTTTAGCCGAGCCTTATTGTCAATTTCTCAGGGTTTGTGGATTTTTTGGCTAATCAAGGATTGGAAGCAAATCAAGGTATTTTCAAGCCCCTTACTTATCTGGAGTGGAATTGTTCCCTTAATCGGACTATTAGGATGCTGGCAACATTTTTTTCAGGGGAATCATTTCGACTATATTCTTACGCTTTTAATGTACCCAATTGCTTTTCAAGTTTGCTTTCGAATTCCAAAGATAAAATTACAACAATGGATTGTATATATCGGTATAGCCGGGCTCATTGGAATAGTTTATGCGTTGGTAGCTTATTGGCAACATAGCAATTTCTGGCAACAGGCTTATGGTGCCGGCCAATCGCTTCCCACGGTTATGGATGGAGATCACGTGAGATTTGGATTGTTTCTTTGTGGAACGGGTTGCTTATTATTAACAACCAATCAGTTCACAATTATTAGAAGGGTTGTTCTTATAGGTGTATTATTGTTTGCCATCGCATTTATGGCGGTTCGAACAGCTTGGGTTGGCATTCTGTTGATATTATTAGTGTATGGCCTTTATCATTTTTTCAGTAACGTTAAGAAAACAACTAAAATTTTTGTAGTAGTTCTTGGATTGGGAACCCTGCTGATATTTTGTTTTGCCTACCGATACTTTCCTACCACTCAACAAAAATGGGCATATACCCGATACGACTGGAAACAGTTTTCGCAGGATAAGACCTCTCTTCAATACTCAGATGGTGCTCGCCGCATCATCAATTCACTTGCCTGGACAGAGATTAGTAAAAATGATGCGACTAATTTAGGTTGGGGAAATATTGCCGGCAGTTTGCGAACAGCATTTGAAAAAGCATACCCTGGAAATCCCGTTAGTTTTACCTGGCCATTCAACCAATGGTTATTTTGGTGGATGGGTGCAGGTTGGTGGGGGATGTTGCTATTTTCGGTTTGGCTCTTCTATCCAATCTATTCCGGATGCCGCCCATACCGATGGGGCAGGATAAGCTGGACTCTAGCCATTGCTGCATCATGCCTGGTAGAATCTACCCTTAGCTTTCAGTATGGGGTATGGATTCATGCCTGGATTTGCGCTATAGTAATCCGAATGGAAGACTTACAAAATTTGCAAATTGAGTTATTACCTAAACAATCCGATAATTCTTAAAATCAAAAGGGCGGATACCGGTTAGTTTTTCAAAATAATATAATACCCGGTTTTTAAAAGAAAACTTCTTCTGGGAAATATCTAATTCCACCTGCCAGTTTTTACGTTGAATACGATCAAGCATAACAGCAGGGTGTTTATCTGTAAATTTTTCAAGAGAATCAAACTCTTCAAAATTCCATTTATCTGGATTCATCAAAATTTTTTGCATATCCGCATCTCCCAGCCAGTACGGACTAACATTTTTTTGTTTCTGCATCATTTGTTCGGGACTCTTCACCCAGCCATAATGATATACAAATGCCTCAATTGGCTTAACATGAATTTTTTCGGTGCCTCTCCGAAATCCCTGCGCATCTTTATATGCTTGAATAGAGGGGGTGTTGCGAATAATTCTTACTTCTTTATGATACCATTTGCGACTATCCCCAATATAATCGTAGGTTCCATAAAAATGGAGATAATGAAAGAGTAAACCCTCAACCTTTGGATTATCTAAATGCTCTTTACACCCCTGCAAAATTGCTGCATGATATTTTTCGTGGATTACTTCATCCGCCTGAATATAAAATGCCCAGTCTGCCAGAGGATTGATCAGCGCTTTTGCTTTATCGGTTTCTACAGCAAGCACTCTTCCGCCGCTTCGTAAATTCATATCCCATATAGAATGATGAATTTGAATTTTATCACTTCCTATTGAACGGATCAAATTTTCAGTCTCATCCTGAGAATCTCCCACCAGTACAATCATCTCATCCACTAAAGGCAAGATGCTTTTAATAGATTCTAATACAGGATAATCGTTTAGCAAGGCATTTCTTATAATGGTAAACCCTGATATGAACATATTGAGCACAATTATTGTGTAAAGAACCGAAAACTTTTGCATCTTGCCTATGGAACTACACTTTCTCTTAACAATTTGTTGTTGAATTTAGCTATGACCAACTTTATACCTTTATTTCCCTTAGGAATCGTGGTTTATCCCGGGGAACTGTTAAACCTGCATATTTTTGAACCCAGATACCGTCAGTTGATAAATGAGTGCTTTGATGAGGGTAAATCTTTTGGTATATCCGCAGTTTTACAACAGCGCGTTCAAGAAACCGGCACCACAGTTAATGTTCAGGAAATTGCAACCCGGTATGAAGATGGCAGAATGGATATTCGTGTGAGAGGAGAAAAGGTATACCGTATGCTTGAAATGGTAAGCAGCCTACCTGAAAAATTGTATAGCGGTGCAATTGTTCATTATCCCGCCAACAGAACAGAACCCAATTCCCGATTGTTAGATACCGTATTAACTGGAATTCGTGATCTTCATCGATGGTTACAGGTTCAAAAAAAATTTCCGGTACCGGATGATGAATTGAGCAGTTATCAGTTAGCTCATCATGCGGGTTTATCGCTGGAACAGGAATACGAACTGCTGGAGTTATTAGATGAATGGCAGCGACTAGAATATTTACGCAGACATCTGCAAACTACAGTACCGATGATGTCGGAAATGGAAAAACTAAAAGAAAAAATAAAACTCAATGGTCATTTCAGAGAACTGAAGGGCTGGGAGCCTGAATAAAAAAACAACTATGAGTACAACCATTTGTTTCGATTTCGGAAATACACGATTAAAAGCAGGTGTTTTTGTTGATAAGGTTTTTCAAAAAGAACTGGTGCTTTCCGGTGCTGCTCCTGAACATATTGTTCCCCTTTTATCAGAATGTAAGCCGGATAAAACAATTCTGTCTTCCGTAATCAATCATCCTCCCGAAACAATCACATTACTTGAGCAATTTTCAAAGTTTCATTTGCTAAACCATGCCAGCCAACTTCCACTTACCACACCTGTTGGAAAGCCCGAAACCATAGGAGCCGATAGACTGGCCATTTGTGCGGCAGCGGTTCATTTATTTCCCAACAACCATTGTCTGGCTATTGGATTAGGAACTTGTATCACTTATAATTTTATCAATGAGGCTCATGAATTTTTAGGAGGAAGTATATCCCCTGGTATGAACATGAGGTTCCGCTCCATGCATGAACAAACGGCACTTTTACCTATGGCTTCCGCCACAAAAAGATTTCCTCTGGTAGGCTATGATACGCTCACGAATTTACAAAGCGGGGTTATACAAGGAATTGCATGTGAAATAGATGGCATTATTCATGCTTATCGAAGAAAATACGCTCAACTTGAAGTGTTGATTACAGGAGGTGACCTGATTTTTTTTGATTCGCTGCTCACTCATCCCATGCACCGCGATCCCTATCTCCTGCTTAAAGGATTGTTCGCTATCTGCGAAGCCAACCTGCCTTAATTTCACAAATCATTCCCAAAAAATCTCCGAACTTTGATTTGATGAAATTCACTTGGCTAACTTTCTCCTGTAGCTGTTTACTGGCACTTGCTTTGCAAGGCTGTGAAAACGATATCAATGAAGTAAGAGAAATGGCAAGGCAGTCTGCCAACCTGGAAGTAGGTACCCAAATCAACAGTTATCTAAGTGTTTCCGGCAAAACAAACGCCCATCTTACCGCACCCAAAATTATTCGGTATCAGGGAACAGGCATTCGGAAATCAGAATTTCCAAATACTTTACATGTAGATTTTTTTAACGATAGCATGAAAATAGATAGCCAAATTGATGCGCAATATGGCAGTTATATGGAAAATGATAAAAAAGTGCTGCTGAAAAATCATGTAGTTGCTACGAATACCCTCGGTGACACCCTTTTTACAGATGAGCTTTGGTGGGACCAGATTGCTGAAAAATTCTATACCGACAAAAAAGTAATTATTAGTAAAAACTTTCGGAGAGATTATTTTGTGGGTAATAAGGGCATGACCTGCGACCAAAATTTAACCAATCTTCATTTATTCGAAATCGAAAGCAACAGCTATACCACTTATCGGGATTCTTCGGGGCAAACGCCGCCCCCACCTCCCTCTCCACCGGCTCCTGTAATCAAGCCGGTTCGGAAATAAGCGAATGTTAAAAAGCGCCGGGATTGTATATTTGTAGTAATAACCTCTTATGACTGAATTGGTAATCGTTATTGGCATTTTTGTTACCCTTATCATAATTGCTTTTTTTGCCGGGTATGAGATTGCATTTGTTACTGCGAATAGGCTCAACATTGAATTAAAGAAAAAGCAGGGCACCCGAAACGGAAAAATTTTGTCGGGCTTTATGGAAAACCAGGCAAAGTTAATCGGCACTTGTTTGGTAGGCCTTAACATATTTCTGGTAATCTACGGATTGCTGTTTGATGAGTTACTGAAAATGTCTTTGTGGAATCCGTGGCATATTCAAAATGAATATTTGAAGCTTATATTTGATACGCTTCTTTCAACCATGCTCGTTTTGCTACTGGGAGAGTTTTTGCCCAAAGCTATCTTCCGTGCAAAAAATGACTCACTTTTGAATTTCTTTGCTCCGGTAGCCAAATTTTTTCATGGCTTATTTGAGCCCATCACCAACCTTTTGGTAAATATTTCTCAATGGATTCTAACTTATGTGTTAAACGTTCGGATCAATGAGCGTAATGAAGCTTTTTCTAAGATTGATCTGGAACACTTTTTTCAACAAACCCGGGAACAGGATGAGGAAGCGAACGAGTTGAACACCGAACTTTTTGAAAACGCCCTCAGTTTACCAATGGTAAAAATCAGGCAATGCCTGGTGCCCCGAACCGAAATAGAAGCCTGCGAATTACATACTCCCATTGAAACCCTGCAGCAACAGTTTATTCAAACACAACTGAGCAAGCTGGTTATTTATGATGATAATATCGACAATATTGTGGGCTATGTTCATCAGCTCGATTTATTCAATAAACCTGCTAATATTCAATCTATTTTACATCCAATGATGGTGGTGCCTGAAACAATGAGCGCTCCCGATCTGATGAATAAATTTACCAAGGAACGTAAAAGTATTGCCTGGGTAGTGGATGAATTTGGAGGAACTGCCGGTATTGTAACGATGGAAGACCTACTGGAAGAAATTTTTGGCGAAATCAGAGACGAATACGACGTTGAGGAACCCGACGATAAACTGGAAAATGATGAATATACCTTTAGTGGCAGACTGGAACTCGACTATCTGAATGAAAAATATGGATTAGATTTTCCGAACGGAAATTCTGAAACACTTAGTGGATACATTATCCAACAAAATGAATCTATCCCTAAACAAAAAGATTTTATCATTATCAACAGATTCCGTTTCGAAATTTTAGAAGTGAGTGATACCCGGATAGAAAAAGTAAAAATGAAAATATTATAAACGGTAAGTAATTCAATGAGTACCACTTACCTTTACCCTCGCAAATATTTGTAAGATTTCATGGCGCTATTTAATAAAAATCCGGAAGATTCCGGTTCAGAAATGACGTTTATCGACCACCTAGAAGAATTGAGAGTTCGAATTATCCGGTCGGCCGCCTCCATTTTGATAATGGCTGTTGTAATATTTATTTATAGGGATTGGATTTTTGATTATATCGTTACCGGACCCATAAATCCTGATTTCATCTCCTACCGCGCACTTTGTAGTTTTAGTCATTGGGCACATTTGGGGGATGCTCTTTGCATGCCTCCCGTTAAGGTAAACATGCAAAGCAACACTTTTGGAGGCCAGTTCCTGGGAAGTATTTCAATGGCGCTTGTGGGAGGAATTATCATGGCATTCCCCTTTATCTTTTGGCAGTTCTGGCAATTTGTAAAGCCCGCATTAAAAGAAAATGAAAGTAAAAATACCCGCTATGTGATTTTCTGGGTAACGTTCTTCTTTTTCTGTGGGGCTGCTTTCGGATTTTTTCTACTGGGGCCATTCACTTTTAATTTTTTGGCAGGATTTCAACTTGGTAACCGGGGCACCATTGTAACCTTACCCACTTTTACCGATTATATAGATAATCTTACCAATATCATTTTGGGATGTGGGCTGGCATTCGAACTACCGGTGTTGGCCTTTATACTGACTAAAATTGGTATAATTACACCCGATTTTTTGCGTAAAACACGTAAGTACGCAGTGGTGATTATACTGATAGTTGCTGCATTTATTACACCTAGTCCCGACTGGATGAGTCAGATGATTGTATTTACGCCGCTTTTTCTTCTATACGAACTAAGTATTTTGGTATCAGCCCGAGTTTATAAAGAAGTTAAAGCGAAAGAAGACGAAGAATGGAGCTAATGCCCGATTCATCCATTCATCTATTTTTTCAGTTGTCGGTAAGGCTAATCAATTAACTTAGCGTGTAATCTCATTTCTATGTCATATGTATTCTCTACCAGCTTACCCATTGCCATAGGCAGCGATCATGCCGGATTTGCTTACAAGGAAGCATTGATTCAATGGCTTACAGACTCGGGTTATCAGGTTAAAGATTGGGGAGCCTATACTACAGATTCTGTAGACTATCCCGATTTTGCACACCCGGTTAGCTCCATGGTAGAAAATGGGGAAGCTGCTTTTGGAATTCTACTTTGCGGAAGTGCAAATGGAGTTGCAATGACTGCCAATAAGCATTCCGGAATCAGGGCCGGGCTTTGCTGGCTGAATGAAGTAGCTTCGCTGGTTAGGCAACACAATGATGCCAATATTCTCTGCATACCCGCACGGTTTGTTTCTTTACAAGATGCTAAAGAAATGATTACTACATTCATCAATACCCCATTTGAAGGCGGCAGACATGCCAATCGGGTAAATAAAATCGCTTGTAATTAATAATAAATATACCATGAAAAAAAAGCTACTCAGTTTCTTACTTCCGCTTTTAGCGCTGAGCGCATCTGCACAAAAACCTGAAGATGCCGAAAAATTTGCCTCCCTCGTAACCGCAGATGGTTTGAAGGAAAAATTAACCATTTTAGCCGGTGCTGAAATGGAAGGGAGAGAAACCGCTTCTCCCGGTCAAAAAAGAGCTGCCGCTTATATTGAAGAACAGTTTAAAAAAATGGGGCTGAAACCCGGAAATGGGGATAGTTATCAGCAAGTGTTTACCGTATATCAGGACGTTCTTTCAGACAAGAAGTTAATGGTAAACGGGAAAACTTTTACCTGGGATCAGGATTACTCTTTTTCCATGGCAATGATTTCAAGCGGAAGCTGGAATTATAATTCAGTAGTATATGCAGGGAATGGTGTAGTAGATTCTGCTGCAAAAATTAACGACTATGCCGGTTTGGATGTAAAAGGAAAATTAGTAATCATTATCGATGCGGGAGGTGCTGCCGGAAATAACAGAGGCATGAGCAGTTCATCTATGAATAAAATTAATGCGGCCCGTTCGAGAGGTGCAGCCGGTATATTAGTTGTAACAGGGGATTTTCCGCGCAAAAACCCTACACAAGTAAAGGGCAGAATGAGTATCAAGGCGCCGGCAACCTCCAATGCAAATGCCAATAATTTTTTGGTAGCAACCATCTCACCTGAAGTTGCAGCAGCAGCTATTGGCAGAGTGGGTGCTGTAAGCGCTGCACAATGGAAAGAGATTCCTAATGGAACTTATATTTCCGAAATTAAAATAGCTGCTCAAAAAACAACGGAGGCTTTAGAAAGCAGCAATGTAATCGGAATTATTCCGGGTACTGATAGAAAAGATGAATACCTGTTTATTACTGGTCACTACGATCACCTTGGAAGAGTAGGAGATGTGATTTGGTATGGAGCCGATGATGATGGATCGGGTACCGTATCTGTTATGCAAATGGCTGAGGCTTTTGCAGCTGCCGCAAAAAAACACAAAGGTCCGCGCAGAACCATCGCATTTATGACGGTTAGCGGAGAAGAAAAAGGACTTTTAGGTTCAGAATATTATTCAGATCATCCTATATATCCGCTGGATAAAACCACAGCTAACCTGAATATTGATATGGTAGGAAGAGTAGATACCGAACGCAAAACGGCAGACACCCTGAATTATGTTTATGTGATTGGTCATGATAAACTTAGCTCAGAGCTGCCAATCATCAACGAGGGAGTAAATAAAAAATATACCGGCCTTACCCTGGATTACAAGTTTGATGATCCGAACGACAAAAACAGAATTTATTACAGAAGCGACCACTACAATTTTGCCCGCAAAGGAGTGCCCATCTTATTTTTCTATGATGGTATGCTGTTGGCAGATTATCATAAACCAACCGACACGGTAGATAAAATCAATTTCCCACTTATGGAAAAAAGAGCTAAAATGATTTTCCATACCGGATGGGAAATGGCTAATCGCGACGATATGCTGAAAAGAGATACCCCTTTGAATATGCCGGGTAGATAATCAGATTGTATCGCCCTTAAATAGGTTGACAGGTTAAAAAATATTCCCGGTTGCCTCAGGTAGCCGGGATTTTTTTAAATGCACCACAAATTAATGTCCTAATATGTATGCGAAAATTAACGGAACCACAATAGTAGCATCACTTTCCACAATAAATTTAGGAGTATGAATATCTAATTTACCCCAGGTAATTTTTTCATTTGGAACAGCTCCTGAATAGGAACCATAAGAGGTGGTAGAGTCACTTACCTGACAGAAATAACTCCAAAAAGGAACATCATGCCAGCTCAGATCCTGGTACATCATGGGCACAACACAAATTGGAAAATCACCTGCAATACCTCCTCCAATCTGGAAAAATCCAACTCCTTTTCCGGAACTATTATTCCGATACCAATCTGCAAGCCACACCATATACTCAATTCCACTCTTCATCGTTGCAGCCTGTAATTCCCCTTTGATAACATAAGATGCAAAAATGTTTCCCATGGTACTGTCTTCCCAACCCGGTACCACTATGGGTAAATTCTTTTCAGCAGCTGCCAGCATCCAACTATTTTTAGGATCAATTTCATAATACTGCTCCAACACTCCGCTTTTCAGCATCTGGTACATATATTCGTGCGGAAAATAACGGCCACCGGATGTTTCTGCATCTTTCCATACTTGAAAAATATGCTTTTGAAGTCTGCGAAATGCTTCTTCTTCAGGTATACAGGTATCGGTAACCCGATTATAATGATTTTCGAGTAAATCCCATTCTTCCTGCGGACTTAAATCGCGGTAATTGGGCACTCTTTTATAGTGACTATGCGCTACCAGATTCATGATATCCTCTTCGAGATTGGCACCGGTGCAGCTGATAATTGCTACCTTATCCTGGCGAATCATTTCAGCGAGGCTGATTCCCAACTCGGCGGTACTCATGGCACCTGCCAAACTCACCAACATTTTTCCACCCTCCAGTAAATGGGTTTCATAGCCCTTGGCAGCATCTACCAGTGCTGCTGCATTGAAATGTCGATATTGATGTTCAATGAATTGTGAAATAGGACCTTTAGTCATATAATAACATTTGAGGCGCAAAGGTAATTTTTTATTGTGTTTCTTCAGGCTTTCTAAGTAAATACCTGTGAGAAAGGAATCAAACAGGATGTAAAATCAGTAGTTTTGCTATCCCAAAATGCATGAGATTGCAGGGAAATGGGAAGGATTCCCGCATAATTATGGATCAGGACTACTATAAAGCATACTATCATCTGGAAAGGAAGCATTGGTGGTTTCTGGTTAGAAGAAAAATTCTGGCAGAGCGAATTCGGCATCTGCTAAAGCGTCCTCATCAAATACAATCGCTCAATGTAGGTGCTGCAACCGGAACTACTTCCGATATGCTGATGGAATTTGGTGATGTGATGAGCATAGAATTCGATGAGGCCTGTTGTAAGTTCACCAGCAGTTTTTTACAAACTCCTATTCAACAAGGTTCAATTTTATCTTTACCATTTGAAGCTAACCAATTTGATTTGGTTACTGCCTTTGATGTTGTTGAGCATGTAGATGATCATCAAAAGGCAGTAGAAGAGCTTTGGCGGGTATGCAAACCCGGGGGAAGTATAGCAATAACAGTTCCTGCTTATCAATTTTTATGGAGCCCGCACGACGAAATCAACCACCATTTTAGGAGGTACACTTTACCTGAACTGAAGCGTTTATTTGACAAACTACCCGGCAAATTCATATACAAAACTTACTATAATTCTTTTTTATTTCTTCCAATTGCTGCATTTAGGTTACTCACCAACCTTTGGCTGCGATTGATTGGAAAAAAAGAAAAAATGCCGGCCAGGGGTGATCATGAAGTGCTGGGAACAGATGGATGGGTAAATCGAATACTTTCGGGCATTTTTCAATTGGATTATTATTGTTTGAAAGCAGGTATTCGATTTCCGGCCGGAGTATCAATTATGATTTTCTTTAAAAAAAATAGTTAATATAGTAAACTAATATTGTAGGGCTGAATAGTTACCTAGGTAATAAAGCTCAGTAATAATCATTTATTCAAAAGCATCTCTATATGTCTGATTGGCTCTCCTTCTGGTCTAAAAACCCGAAACTATTTGGAATAGTGATGCAAAAAAATGCAGTATATTTTGCTGATAAATTGCTGAAAAGAAAAGTGATTCAATCTACACACCGCCTACTTGATATTGGTTGCGGTCCGGGATTTTTAGCAGAGCAATTACAGGATAAAGTATCAGGATACTATGGGGTAGATATTTCTGAAAACTGTATTCAAACCTGTCGTAAAAAATTTGAGGGCAAAACGAATATCCAGTTTATGCAGATTGATTCTGCAGACAATGAAAATAGTTTGGCCTATTTTGAAAAAAATACAATTCAGTTTGATGTTATTGTTATTTTAAGTGTTGTTCAATATTTTTCTGATATTGCCAAAGTGGAAGTTTTATTATCGAACTGCAAAAAGATACTGGCACCCAATGGAAAAATTATTCTGGCAGACGTAATTCAAACAGAGAAAGGTTTATTAAAAGATGCTTTCAGTGTTTTGGTAGACAGTATTCAGAAAAATTATTTTATGTCTTTCCTTCGATTCCTATATGAAGCACGTTTTTCTAAGTACAATGAACTGAGAATTAAAAACAACCTTCTAAATATTCCGGAAGAAGCAATAGAGAAGATATGTAATCACTTAAACCTGCAATTTACTTTGATGCCAACTTGTACCCTGCAACACAGCAGAGTAAGTTATTGTATAACGGCCCGATAGATATAACTTAGCAGCAAAATCCTGATTTTTTTACCAGCATTTACCTACGCATGATTTCTGTAATAAAGCAGCTAACAAATCGTCCTTTTTTCAACAAGAGCCGCAATATCAGTATCCTTTATATCATAGTGGCCATTGTGGTAAGTTGCAAAATATATTTTCTGGAAACATGGGATAATTACGATTGTTTTAGGGCATCCTTTGGTCACTTAACCAACCAGCTTGATCTCTATCTGCCTTATCCTGCCGAGTATCAAACACTATATAATTATAGTCCCAGCTTTGCTGCTTTCATGGGCTTGTATGCACAATTCCCCGATGGTTGGGGGATACTTTTTTGGAATCTAACCCATACCCTTGCATTTATCTTTGCTGTTAATCAAATGCCTATTGAAGAAAAAAAGAAAGTGTTCCTGTTATGGTTCTGCCTGATTGAATTTATTACTGCTGCCGAAAACGTTCAAACCAATGCGAGTGTTGCTGCCCTTATCATGTTAATTTTCATCTTCCAGCAAAAAGGAAAAACTTCCTGGTCATCTTTATTTTTTGCAGCAGGATTTTTTTTCAAAATATACGTTGTAACGGCAGGTGTATTTTTCATTTGCTTTCAAAAAAGATTTTCCTTTGTTTGGAAGGCAATTGCATGGTTCTTGTTATTTTTCTCTATCCCTCTTATGTTTGTTTCATTCCATCAACTCCAATTTTTATACCAGAGTTGGGTAGAAAGACTGCTACATCAATCGGAAAGACATTCGCTGAGCTTATTGGGAATAATCGACTTATTTCATATTGAATCCCTAAAGCAGGGGTATATCATGCTGGCCGGATTAATTTCTATGTTATTGGTATTATTCAAAAAAGAAGTATATCAGCACTTATCATATCAGCTATTATATCTGGCAGCTATTTTACTATTCACTATAGTATTTAATCCGGGCGTTGAATCCCCCAGCTATATCATTGCAATACCTGGAGTAGCTTTATGGTATTTGTATTCCCCAAAAGCAAACTGGCGTAAATATTTACTGATAGCAGTTTTTGTATTCACCTGTCTCTCCCCAACAGAAGTGTTTCCCAGATTCGTTCGGGATCAGATTTTTAACCCGCTTCATGTGAAAGCAATTCCGGTTATTATAACCTGGTTTGTTTGTATATTTGACCTTTTTAACCGGAAGCAATCCCTCAATAGAGAAACACCTGCTATATGAAAGTACTGGTAACCGGGGCCGATGGATTTATTGGGTCGCACCTCACTGAAATGCTGGTTCGGAGAGGATATGATGTGCGGGCATTTGTATTGTACAACTCTTTTAATTCATGGGGTTGGCTGGATGAATGCGAACAAGATATAGCAGGAAAATTTGAGGTATTTGCAGGAGATATCCGGGATCCTCATGGTGTAAAAAAAGCAATGCAGGGTTGTGATGCTGTTCTACACCTGGCTGCATTAATTGGAATACCCTATTCTTATCATTCTCCCGATACATATATCGACACGAATATTAAAGGTACACTGAATGTTGTTCAGGCAGCCAGAGAATTAGGAATCGCAAAAATAATTCACACTTCAACGAGCGAAGTGTATGGAACAGCACAGTTTGTTCCAATAACAGAAGAACATCCATTACAAGGCCAATCACCCTATTCTGCAAGCAAAATAGGTGCCGACCAAATCGCTCTATCATTTTACACTTCCTTTGAAACACCGGTTGCAGTTATTCGTCCATTCAATACTTACGGGCCCCGACAGTCGGCAAGAGCAGTGATACCCACATTAATTTCTCAGATAGCCTCAGGTAAAAAAGAAATTCAACTGGGATCGGTTAGTCCTACCAGAGATTTTTCTTTTGTAACAGATACTGCCAATGGTTTTATTAAAGCCTTGGAATCGCAGGAAGTGATTGGAAAAGTAACCAATCTGGGAAGCGGATTTGAAATTAGTATTGGAAAAACAGCCGAATTAATTGCTGAAATGATGGGATCGGAGGTTTCCTTTGTAACCGATAGCAATCGCATCCGACCTGAGAAAAGTGAAGTAGAGCGTTTATTTGCCAGTTATCAAAAAGCCCAAGAACGCATGGGTTGGCAACCTGAATTTGGTGGTGAGGAAGGATTTAAAAAAGGATTAGAAATAACCATTCAATGGTTTAGTAATCCGGCAAATCTATCCCGCTATAAAATCAATAACTACGCCATTTAATATTGGATTCTCCAAACATTGTAAATACATGCGGATGAAAAAACAGGCTGTTATTTTATGTGGAGGAAAAGGAAAAAGATTGCGCCCTTATACCATCGTTTTACCTAAGCCCCTTATGCCTATTGGAGATTATCCTATTCTGGAGGTTATCATAAGACAACTTGCACTACAAGGATTTGAAAAAATTACGCTGGCAGTAAATCACCAGGCCGAACTGTTAGAAGCTTTCTTTGGCAATGGAAGTAAATGGAATATAAACATTACCTATTCGTTAGAAGACGAGCCGCTTGGAACTATGGGACCGCTGAAGCTAATTCAAGATCTTCCGGAACATTTTTTAGTAATGAATGGAGATATTTTAACAGACCTGGCATATGGAACGTTTTTCGATACACATGTGCAAAGGCAATCGAATTTTACCATTTGCTCTCACGAGAGAACAGAGAAAATAGATTACGGTGTGTTGGATACACAAGACGGATTATTAACCGGATTTCGGGAAAAGCCCGTTAGCAAGTATGAAGTTAGTATGGGGATTTACATGGTGAGCCAAACCGCACTCAACACAATACCCTCAAATACCCCCTATGGATTCGATCATCTAATGATAGCCCTATTACAAAAACAGATTCCTGTATCGGTTGAAAAATATTCCGGACTATGGCTCGATATTGGCCGACCGGATGACTACCTGGAGGCAATTGAAAAATTTGATCAGATGAAGGAATCCATTTTTTATGTATAAACTACTCATCACCGGAGCAGATGGAATGGTAGGATCTCATCTTTGCCGACAACTGCAATCATTGAACTTTTCCTATACCAAACTCACCAGAAGCAATGGTGATATCGCAAATGCAGCTACCTGGCAATCCATCGAACCCAGTGAAATTGTAATTCACCTGGCTGCTCGAACTTTCGTTCCTGATAGTTGGAAGTATCCTGTTCAATTTGTTGAAACCAATACAATAGGAACCTTACATGCATTAGAATATTGCCGTAAACATGATGCTAAGCTCATATATATCAGTTCTTATTTGTATGGCAATCCGGCTTCATTGCCAATACCCGAAACCGCAACCTTATATACACCTAACCCCTATGCACTCAGTAAAAAAATGGCAGAAGATTATTGCCGTTTTTATCATAACAGTTTCCAGGTTCCCGTTACCATTTTACGGCCGTTTAATTTATATGGCGAAGGACAGGACAATCATTTTTTAATTCCCATGCTTATTCAACAGTCGATTGAAAAGGAAGCATTTCGGGTAAAAGATTTACTGCCCAGAAGGGATTATTTGTATATAGACGATTTTGTAAAAGCCCTGCTTTCCTGTATTTCCCTGCAAGGCTATCATGAGTTAAATATTGGCGCTGGCATGAGCTATAGTGTTCAGGATATTATCAACACCATTCAGCAAATTCAGCAAACCAATCTCCCTGTTGTAAGTGAAGAAAATCAACGGCCAAATGAAATAATGGATACGGTTGCAGATATCAGCGAAGCCAAGAAACACCTCAATTGGCAGCCAGATACCAGTTTGCAAACAGGACTTCGCCGAATGATTACTCATTATCAATCACTTGCAAACGGTTAACCAGACACTTGTAAATTTAGTTTTACCTTTGCAGTATGCCTGCAAACACCCCCCAGCAATCTATTTCCGTTATTATTCCCGTATGCAATGAACGCGGGAACTTACCCATATTATTGGAGGAGTTGGAAAAAGTTTGTTCCACCTTGCCTTTTACATATTCTTTTATATTTATTGAAGATAGTAGTACAGACGGAACGCTGGAATACATTCGAGAACAGGCGAAATTGCATTCTCATATTTTTTATGTATCACTCACTAAAAGTTTTGGCCACCAGAATGCCCTGAAAGCCGGGCTGGACAGGGTGCAGTCAGACGCTGTAATTATGATGGACGGCGATTTGCAACATCCTCCTTCATTAATCCCCGAACTAGTGAGCCAGTGGCAAGCCGGCTATGATATCGTATATACTATTCGAAATGATCACAAAGATATTAGTCTATGGAAGAAAAAAACCTCCAAGATATTCTATGACGTGATAAATAATTTATCCGATATAGAAATTGAGCCTGGCACTGCCGACTTTCGTTTGATGGATAAAAAAACAGTAAATGTTTTTAAAAGCTTTCATGAAACAGATTTGTTTTTACGTGGCCTAATCAAGTGGATGGGTTTTACACAAATAGGAATTGAATACACTTCAGGCTTAAGGCAGAGTGGTAAAACCAAATACTCATTAAAAAAGATGATTCGGTTTGCGTTACAGGGAATTACTTCATTCAGCACTAAACCCTTATACATTGCTGCGTATCTTGGATTATTTTTCTCTCTTAGCTCTATCGTGTATGTACCCTATATAATTTATGCCTATACCTTCGGACATTCAGTTTCTGGGTGGGGATCACTTATTGCTACCATTGCATTTTTTGGCGGCCTACAACTAATGATTTTAGGTATCATAGGAATTTATATTGGTAAAATATATATGCAAGGAAAAAATCGTCCACATTATATTGTGAAAGAAACCAATCTGCCATGATGAGTCGGTTTGTGTTACTTAGCTTTGATGTGGAAGAATTTGATATGCCGCTGGAATATGGCACTTCCATTACGGTAACTGAACAATTATCGGTTGGAAAAAAGGGGCTGGATGCAATCACACCCATTTTAGATCATCCCAACATAGCATCCACGTTATTTACAACCGCACATTTTGCCACACAGTTTCCGCAAAGCATACAAGCCTATTCGGGTAAACATGAAATAGCTTCGCACACCTACTATCATTCCTGGTTTACACCCAACCACCTGAAAGAATCGAAAGTTCAGTTAGAAAAAATCATTAACGCCCCGGTTACCGGACTACGAATGCCCCGTATGAAAGCAGTGGATTTACAGTGGGTTGCGGATGCAGGATATGGGTATGATTCATCGATACATCCTACCTGGATACCTGGTAAATACAATCATCTGCGGGCTCCAAGAACCCTTGCTTCTATATCGGGAATACAACAATTACCTGCATCGGTAAGCCCAAACTTACGTATTCCCCTTTTTTGGCTGAGCTTTAAAAATTTTCCTTATGCTGTATATAAGAAACTGGTAGTACAAACGCTCCGAAATGACGGTTACTGCTGTTTGTATTTTCATCCCTGGGAATTTATTGATATAAGCGGATACGGATTACCGGCATTCACTTACCGAATACAGGGTGATGCTTTGATAGAAAGATTATCTAAACTAATCCAAGACCTTGAGAGGGAAGCTTCCTTTATAACTATCAGAGATTATATTCAAATGCAATCATCCAAAACCTGATTACCTTTTCAATATCTATGAATTACCTGGCCCATGCCGTATTATCATTTCAACATCCCGAGATACTTACGGGAAACATGATTTGTGATTTTGTAAAAGGGAGTCAACAATATCAATATTCACCAGGTATCCAAAATGGAATTCGGCTGCATAGGGAAATTGACCAATTTACCGATAAACATTTAGCAACAAAAGAAGCAAAAAAAATATTCCAGCCAGCTACGGGAAAATATGCTGCTCCCTTAATCGATATTGTATACGATCATTTTCTTTGCATAGACGAAAAAGAGACACCCCAATTAGGATGGGACTGGTTTTCATTGGGCGTTTATGAACATTTAACTGCTCAAAAGTCGGTTTTACCAGCATCATTTTGTAGCATATTACCCCACATGATTCAATATAATTGGCTTGCTAATTACCATCATACTGCAAACATTGAAAAAAGTTTCCATAGTATTGCAAAGCGTTCCCGTTATTTTAGTAATCCGGCAGAAGCTTTTGATCTCTTTGTACGAAAATATGATGACTTACAAACATCGTATTCCGTATTTTTTCCAGAAGTTAAAAACTATGCTTTTGAATTATTAAATTCTTTTGTAAAAGTGTAACTTAAATCAGTTTAACTCAACAGAAAATACATGACTCCGTATTTATTGTCTATTATTTGTGAACCCATAACAAAAAAGGAATTAACCCTAATAAATCCTGTGTATGATACATATGGAAATATTGAAAGTGGATCGTTAATAACAAATGAAGGAAGTGTTTACCCAATTATCAATGGAATTCCCAGATTTGAGGGATTTGTTCCCAATGAAACAGTTTCATCCTTTGGCGATCAATGGAATCACTATAATTTCACCGATTTTAAAATTAATTGGCTAAATCATACGGTTGCGAATACATTTGGCAATCCTGATGTTTTTAAAGATAAAATAATTGTTGATGCAGGTGGTGGAAGTGGCGCACAAACCAAATGGTTTTTAGAGTATGGTGCACAACATGTTATTCTTTTAGAGCTTTCGCACTCAGTAGATGATGTTGTAAAAAGAAATCTATCGGAATTTTCGAATTACGATGTAATTCAATGTTCAATAGATGCTCCTCCACTTAAAGATGATAGCATACAAGGAATTGTATATTGCCATAATGTAATTCAACATACCCCATCTGTTGAAAAAACTGCACATGAATTATTCAGACTTATAGATAAAAATGGGGAATTTGTTTTTAACTGTTATGGATTGAACGACTTAGGTCCAATAAGGTGGATAAGAATAAATTTAATTTATCGACCACTAAGAGGAATTTTATCGAGGATGCCTTTTTGGGTAAATAAACTATATGCACACACAATTTCAATATTTAGAATGATTCCTATTTTAGGTTGGTTCCTCGAAAAAACAGGAATAGTTGTTCAGGGAGATGTTCCGATTATTCCAGGGGAATCGTTTTGGAACAGATTAAAACGACGCTATAAATGCTCCTGTTTAAATACATTTGATGGTTTTGGCTCACACAAATATCAGCACTTAAAAAGAGACGATGAAATGTGGGCATTAATAAAAGAATTACAACCTGATATGACTAAAGTATTAAATACGGAAAAATATTTTTCCCGACCTACGCCCATCGGTATTGCGTTGAGAATCAGAAAATGAAAATAATTTTATTTCTTCTTTAAAACAAATGCAACATGAATACAGCCACCATCTACATACACGCAGGGGCCAATCCTGATCCATCTACCGGAGCTATTATGACTCCAATATACCAAACTTCTACTTATGTGCAGGAGGCGCCGGGCGTAAATAAAGGTTTCGAATACGCACGCAGTCAAAACCCTACGCGTCAAGCATTGGAAACGGCTTTAGCAGCTATTGAAAAAGGGAAATATGGACTGGCCTTCTCAAGCGGAGTAGCTGCTACCGACGCGGTAATTAAATTATTATCACCTGGCGATCAGGTAATTGCTCCTAATGATATGTATGGCGGGACCTATCGTTTATTTACCAAGATTTTTGCAAAATTTGGTATTGAATTCATCTATGTAGATACTGCAGTAATTTCAAATATTGAGGCTGCCATTACTCCACAAACAAAACTTATCTGGGTGGAAACCCCCACCAATCCACTCATGAACATCACCGATATTGCCGCTACTGCTTCTATTGCAAAAAAAGCAGGAGCCTTGCTATGTGTTGATAATACATTTGCATCACCCTATCTGCAAAACCCACTTACACTGGGTGCAGATATTGTAATGCACTCATCTACTAAATACCTGGGTGGCCATAGTGATGTTATTCAAGGTTGCCTCGTAATGAACGATACTTCATTGCGTGATCAATTGTATTTTATTCAGAAAAGTTGTGGGGCGGTTCCCGGACCAATGGATTGCTTTTTAGTTTTACGAGGTATCAAAACACTTCACTTGCGTATGCAGCGACACTGTGAAAACGGAGAAAAAATAGCCTGGTTCCTCCGTAATCATCCTGCTGTTAGTAAAGTTTTCTGGTGTGGATTCGAAGACCACCCCAACTATACAATTGCACGCCAACAAATGTCTGGCTTTGGCGGAATGATGAGTTTCGAACTAAAAAATGATAGTCCGGAAAATGTACGCCGCGTTTTATCATCCACTCACTTGTTTTCGCTGGCTGAAAGTTTAGGAGGGGTAGAATCACTTATCAATCACCCTGCATCCATGACACATGCATCTATTCCAAGAGAAGAGCGTATTAAAAATGGTTTAACAGATAGTTTAATCAGATTAAGTGTAGGAGTAGAAGATGCAGATGACTTGATTGAAGACCTCAACCGGGCTATCGGATAGCCGGTTATAATTTTTTTAAATGTATTCCGGAAGCAATCTTAAAAAAACAATTTCTCCATTGGGGAAGATGCTGAATGAACGGGTAGCCCGATATAACCAGCCAACTTTTATTCCGGCTGATCCAATTTGTATTCCGCATCAATTTTCTTTACAGCAGGATATTGAAATTGCCGGATTTTTTGCTGCCATTCTTGCATGGGGAAACCGGACCACCATAATTTCCAAAAGCAGAGAATTGATGCGCCGAATGGATGATGCCCCCTATGACTTTTCCAAAAATCATCAACCCGCTGATTTGTCTGCATTACTCGGCTTTAAACACAGAACATTTAACGATACTGACTTACTATATTTTATGGAGTTTCTGCAAATGCATTTTCGTAAAAATTCCAGTTTAGAAAGTGCATTTATTCCTCCAAGTAATATATACACTACCATTTCTCATCCTGCTGAAAAAAGATTGACACATTTTTATCGATATTTTTTTTCACTCGAGGATGTACCTAATAGAACGCGAAAACATATTGCTACTCCTGAAAAAGGGTCGGCTTGCAAGCGACTGAATATGTTTCTTAGGTGGATGGTTCGAAAAGATAACAAGGGCGTTGATTTTGGAATCTGGAAAAAAATTCCTGCCAGCGAACTGGTTTGTCCTATCGACCTACATGTTGCCCGCGTAGCAAGAAAATTACAATTACTGCAAAGAACCACTACCGACTGGCAGGCAGCACTTGAACTAACTGAACAATTAAAAAGTTTTGATAGTAAAGATCCGGTTAAATATGATTTTGCTTTGTTTGGATTGGGTGTGATAGAAAAATATTAAGATTACTGTAAACCGAGCTAAAACCTAATTAACTTTATCATCTATTAACACAGTAAATATGATTTCAGATATCAGTATTTTGCCCACGCTTACTCCTGAAATGCTGGAACAGGAAGTGAATAAAATGATTGAGCATAATTTCGAGGGGCTCATTCAAATACTGTATAGGTTAGATGTAAGTGAACAAAAATTAAAAGAAGTGCTGGCAGCCAATCAACAAGAAGATGCAGGAAAATTAATAACAGCAGTAATTTTAGAGCGCCTAGTACAAAGAGAGAAAACCCGTAAATCATTTACGATTAACCCAGATATACCTGAAGAAGACAAGTGGTAATAAAAATATTTATTGTATCAGTTCATCCAGCCGAACAAATCGATAGCCCTGCTTCGAATATTTTTGAATGATTGTACCCAGCTGCGAAAATAGCTTTTCCTTTCGGCGACTATCCGCTCCCGCGTGAATAAGCAGGATACTTCCATTTAACCCACTGGGCTGTTGCTGAGCTGAATTGTTAAGTATATCTTCTATCTGATTATTACTCTTAAAAGCCTTACCTAACTCAGGATAGGTATAGTCTGCGGAAGTTCCTAGTCCTGGAGTGCAACTAAAAAGTCGGATACCTACATCTGCCAACCAGCCCGCAACTTCAGAATTCCACCACTCATACGGAGGAATATACCATCCCAAAAAATTGTGTTCCGAAATACCCAATGTTTGCATTGTAGCAAGATTATTTTTTAAATCCTGCAGCAAAGAATCTTTCGTTACCAAAGTACTATCTCTTTTCTTCCAATCGCAATACAATAAATGTTTATCAGAATGTGGTCCTAGTATATGTCCTGATTTATACAATGCTTTAATTTCATTTGCATAGGAAGGATTTCTATAAAAATTTCCTGTAAAATAGAAAGCAGCAGCTATTTTTTCTTCTTCCAAAGTTTTGCGAATAGCTGGAAGTCCTTCACCAAACTCATCCCCAGTAAAAACCAGTGCAATGGATTTATTTTGAACACTGCCTCTTATAACGGCACCCTGCTGTATTGTATAATCGTGTTTTTGAGATTGATTGTATTCAGCCTGTAGTGCAGCCAATAAATAAATTAAACTGGCCGTACCATCCATGGTGGGTTCATTGGTGCTGTAATCTCCATAGTCATCGTGATATACTGCCAGATCACTTTGAAAGGGGGCATATTCATCGGGCTCCATTAACTGAATTCCAATCAAATTCTTATAAATGGATGTATAAACAGGTCCGTCTATCAAACCACCATAAATTGGATATTTTTTTAGGTGTGTAAAAGCGGAGTGAGGATCTTCCGGCGTATCACCTTTTTCCGGAAGGCCATATACCATGCTGGTACCCCATGGATTACATCCAAGTATCCAGTCTATATTCGCTTGTTCCAAATTTTGAAAACTGCTATCGCCTGATAAATTACGATACCAGATACATTGAACAGCAAACTGAACGGTGAGATTGTTACTACACCAGATAAAAGGGATGCCTCGCATAAAGGCATTTTTAGTTGCTCTCTTACGAATGATTTCCATTCCCTCATGATAATATGCCAACATTTTTTCCTTATGAGATCCTGAAAGCAAACGAGCCCATTCGCCGTGACCTTCATTGATAAATGGATACCATTGATAATGATTTGCTGTGTCATTTTTTATCCAGGGAGTAATTGGTTCCTGCGTTGCCCATGCCTGGGATAAATGAATTAGTGTGGTATCTTTCTTACCCGTCATACTATATATAGATGCACCGGCAAGTTCCATATCATCTACATAATTCTCTTCCGCATAGATATAGGGTGAGCGAACCGAAACTGTTTGGGTATATCCGGGCTTTTGTAATCCGAATACCCAGGCAGATGATGCTTTTTGATATAATGTATTTGAAAAAGCAAGATCTGTTTTTTCAAAAATCTGCGCACCCAATGCAAAGGCACTGGCAAATTTTCCGGCAGTGGAAGCCGATCCAGTAGTTTGATTCATGAATTTGCCCCGCTGCTGTGGCTCACCATTTACAAAATACACCGGCCGCTCAAAACCCCTCCCATAATATGGATCTTCTTTCGGTATTCGCATGTTAACATGATCCCGATCGTCCCCCAACTGATTAAATAACCAATCTCGCTGAGGATGCATTTTTAATAGCCATTCAATTCCCCAACGGGCTTCATCCAATACATCGGCTGTTCCATTATTTCCAGACAGGCCATTTCCTTTATATCGATCTGAAAATACTGAACGAAAATCCCGATAGGCTGCCAATAGTTGCCAGGTTGCATTTGCAGAAGTTGAGCTGTATTGTAAATAATCACTGGCATCATGCCATCCACCGCTTACATCTACATGTGTACTATCGGGCATGGGGCCATATAAAGTATATCCATCATGGGTATGACAACTATCTTGTAAAAATGGATTAAACCCACTTCGTTGTTGACGCATGTATTGCAAACAAAAATCAGCCGTGCCATTATAAACCGTGTCACTAATTGAAAAAACCGGTGAAGTACAATTGTCGGCGCGCAGATAATATTTTCCGGGAATTCGAATGGCGGAAAAATTCAATCGGGCTGTATGAGTGAATGGTCCATACGCACCAAAGGAAGTATCAGCATAAGCTTCCAATACAATTTTTCCGGTAAGTTGGTTGATTACAAAAAATCGGTTAGGAGCCGGGGCTCTTTTACTGCACCACACTGCCTGTTTAGGTGCACGGGTTGGATATCCCAATAAATTGATACGAATCCAACTGCTATCCGATGCCTGCAGCTTTGGAAATAGCATCATAGCACAAATAAAAATGAGTAACCGAAATTTCATATTGTCTTATTCACTAAAGATACAACGCTTGGCCTATGAATTTCCCGGGCGAGACAGTAAAATGATGTGCTAATGAATAGAAAAGGCAAAATGAAATTATTTCCCATACAATCATTTTACAGGAGCGAACTTACCTGCTTCCTATAAATCTCCTAACTGGGGACGCATCACAATATCTTCCACTACGGCGGCGGCGGAAAGCTGGGTGGAAGCAAAAATCATTTTGGCAACATCATCTGCCTGCATAATTCTTTCAGGATTAATTCCGGCACCTTCCCAACTGGCACTCATAGTAGCTCCTAAAAAAACCCCGGTTACTTTAATTCCATGTGGTTTCATTTCTTCCCGCAAATTCGCATTGAATCCGGCAAGGGCATACTTGGTAATTCCATAACTTCCTCCATTAGGGTAAGCACGCAAAGATGCTATAGAACATATATTGAATATATGCCCCTTTCCATTTACCTTCATTGAAGGCAATAATGCCCGCGTTAGGTGATACGCTGAGTACAAATTGGTTTCCATCAAATGATGCAATGTGCCTGCCGGCTCATCTGATATATTTCCCTGAATAAACTGTCCGGCATTATTAACCACAATATCCGGCACACCCTGCGTTAATACCCAGTCGGCAAAAGCCGCTACAGAGGCTGGTTGATGCATGTCGGCCACTTGTGCAGCTATATTCGCATGCGGATATTGAGTTTGTAAGGCTGCTACTGTTTGATATAAATCGTATTCGCCTCTGCTGCACAAGAACAAATCATATCCTGCTGCAGCAAATTGATTTGCAATTGCTTTACCAATTCCCTTAGAAGCTCCCGTGATAACCACTTTCATGTTGATAGAAATTATTATCAACAAAGTTGCAGGTTTTTTGCCGATTCCGGGTAACTATCCAAAACAGCAATGTATTTTGCAGCATGAAATACCGCCACCTATTTTTCGATCTCGATCATACTCTCTGGGATTTTGAAACCAATGCACGGGAATCACTGCTCGATATATTTAATTCACTTTCACTACAGGAAAGGGGCATACCCAACTTTGACCCTTTTTTTACACGATATTCCTACCACAATCACCGGTTATGGGATAAGTATACCCGTGGTGAAATTAAACAAGACGAATTGCGGTGGAAACGGATGTGGTTGGCTTTATTAGATTTCAAAGTGGCTGATGAAACGCTCTCCCGAAAAATGGCTGTTGATTTTTTAGAGGTGCTGCCAACAAAAAGTAATTTATTTCCTCACACGGTTGAAATTCTCCAATACCTAACACAAAAAAATTATTCCCTGCATCTGGTAACAAATGGATTTGAACAAGTGCAGCATAACAAACTTAGAAACGCAAATCTTTCGAAATTTTTTACAGTGGTAACCACCTCCGAAGCCAGCAATAGCTTAAAGCCGCACAAAGAAATATTTTTACATGCACTTCGGGAAGCGGGTGCATTAACATCAGAAAGCATTATGATTGGTGACAACCTGGATGCAGATATTCAGGGAGGAATGAATGCGGGTTTAGATACTGTATTTGTAAATCACTTGGGCATTACTACCAACCTTCAACCCACATTTACAGTAACTCATCTGCAAGAGCTAGAAAATATATTTTAAAAAAAATCCCCTTCCAAGGAAGGGGATGTATACATTATAGAGAATGTATTATGCTTTTTTAGCGGTTTTGCTGGAAGCTGGGGTAGACTTTTTCTCACCATCTTTCTTGCAGCACTCTTTTTTGCCACAATCTTTTTTGTCGCATTTTTTTCCATCGCATGCATTAGCTACACCAGTACCTGCCAACAAGAAAGCTGCAGTAACCAGAACAAATACTTTTTTCATAATATATTGTTTTAATTTATATATAAAGGTACGAAAATATATTGGTTCACCAAAACTGAGCGCATAGGAATAAATTACCAGGTTGCCAGCACGGTTACACCACCCTTAACTACTTGATTTAGTTGAACTTGCACTTTTGCGTTCAATGGCAACAGAATATCTACCCGGCTGCCAAATTTAATAAACCCAAATTCCTCCCCTTGCTTGATATGTGTACCCACCGGAGTATAATTGCAAATCCTACGCGCCAAAGCCCCTGCAATTTGTTTATATAAAATCTCCCCCTCTTTATGTCGGGCAACTACTGTCCATCTCTCATTATCGGTAGACGATTTGGGATGCCAGGCAACCAAATACAATCCGGGATGATATTGATTATAAACCACTTCCCCGGAAACCGGATTTCGGTTAACGTGCACATTGGCCGGACTCATGAATATGCTAACCTGCAAGCGTTTATCTTTAAAATATTCCACTTCGGTTACTTCCTCTATAACCACTACTTTTCCATCGGCAGGACAAATAATTTTTCCATCGTCTATTGTTAACGTTCTTGATGGAATGCGAAAAAAAGAAACAAGGAACAGGAAGAGACCTAGGGTTAGAAAAAAGATAACCAAAGCAAAACGGGGATAGGCATCACTGAGCAAAGAGAAATTAGCCAGATTCAGAACGCCAAATACTAAAGCAGCAATAGCGATAGAGTTATATCCTTCCCGATGAATTTTCATACCACTTGATTAGGATGCAAAGATAGTCCGGATTCATCAAATCACATATCCATTATAATTGGAGATTACAAAACAGATAAAAATAACCCTATTGCAGTTGCTGCTATCAGCAAAGAGTCGAACCTATCCAAGAAACCACCATGTCCGGGCATGAAACTGCCACTATCTTTAACGCCAGCCATTCTTTTCAATTTACTCTCTAATAAATCTCCAAAAGTGCCTGCAATGGCTGTTATTAGGGTAATTGTCAAAACGGGAAGCATGGGTAGTGAAAATTGTTTCACCGCTACTGCGGTAATTACTGCAATAGCCAGCACTGTTCCACCAATGGTTCCCTCCCATGTTTTTTTAGGAGAGATGGCAGATAAAGGAGTTTTGCCAATCAGTGATCCAACTAGATAGGCCATTGTATCATTTATCCAAATGGTGGCAATAATTGTTACTGGCAGCAATAAAGGAGAGGGAAGTGGCAATTGTGTATTAAATGTATTTCCATAAAAATGCATCATACAATAACAGGCTAGTGATATATATAAAAATCCAGCTATTGCATAAAATAGATACCGATAATTGTGCTCCTTATTTCTGAGTATTTCATTTACTACAAAAAGTATGGTAGCAGCCAAAGTAATAGAACCACCCAGTTGTGGTATAATCAACTCGCCGATACGAAAATGATCATCTGCGCCCCACAATAATAAACCCCATCCGGCCAGTTGTATACTGTTATAATGAATGCTGTTACTATTTTTATACGTGGGATCTATTTTCAACAGCAACTGATTGTATTCAAACCAGCAGCCCTGATGTATTATAGAAAACAAAATGAGATAACTCCATTTGCTCCAAAACAATCCTGTTAGCATAACCGCCACAAAAATGATTGCTGTTATTGCACGTGTTTTAAGTACGGGAATTTGTAAAGCCATTTTATTGCAAATCTTTAATTGAGGTAGTTGCCGGCCAAAATCATTTCTACTGCAGGCAAGCAGGTTTCCGGAACATAAATTTCAGCATATCCCATCAAATATGAACTATCCTGCTTATTTAATACTTGAACTGGCAAACCATTTTCTTCCAGCAAACCTTGCACGATAGATGCTTCAGCGAGGTTGCGGGTTTCAAATATTCTAATCCAGCGGGGCTGATTCATGTGGCGGATTTAGCTTAAATAAAGAAGGAGGTGTACTCCAATAAGGAGATGACAATTTTCGAAACTGCTGAAACAAAAAAATCAACAAAACAGCAGCAATCATTCCCCACCAAATGGGCATTTTTTCGTCCATCGTTTTTTCTATGGATTTTCCAAATAAACCAGCAACATACAACTGCACTACAATAATTGCATTATTTAAAAAATGGAAAAAAATATTGAGCCAGATATTCTTTCCATAGTAATAAACCAACCCAAGTAAAGCTCCTAAAGCTATTCTTGGAATAAACCCATAATAAGAAAAATGGATTGCACTAAATAAAACAGCAGTAATCAGTATTCCCCAAAATGGATTGCGAGTTATCCCAATAAATATAGGCTGTAATCCCGCTCTGAAAAGCAATTCCTCAAAAATGGCAGGAGCAGCTGCTACCGTTAGCATCGTAAATAGAAAATGAGCAAAATTGGGCATATAGGCCATAGCCATTATAGATTTTTGATACTCCGCTTCCATTGCTCTTGCACTAATTGCCCAGTCCTTTGGCAGCGGAATTAATTGATTGAGTTCTGCCAAAGCACCAGCTAGTATGATAGATGCAATGGTGATTGCTATAACAATTCCCAATTGGCGGAGCTGCATTTTTGAGTTAAAGCCTAAATATCGAAAAGGGGAACTGCTGATGATAATTGCCAGGATAAGGGGGGATAATCCGAAAGAAAGAGCAGCAATAATAGTATTAATCAATCTTGCCCAGTTGGCATGCTCTTTCAGCATCATTACTGCAGGAAGTGAAGCCAGGGGTACATGAAAAATTAGCTTCCCCAATAAGGCAAGTACCAGTCCGCTTAGAATAAAACACCCACCTGTTAATGCCAACAGCAGAGCTAGTTGGGAGGGATATTGATGAATGAGTTTTTTTGGGTATATCATACAATTACAGCAACACCTTACCTTTGCAAATTCGATGTAAGATAAGCATGTTTTATTTTTTAATCGAATTCTATTGAATGGTAACCATCAACAAGATACAACTGCCTGATTTTCCGCTACTATTGGCGCCTATGGAGGATGTAAGTGATCCCCCGTTCCGGGCTGTGTGTAAAGACAATGGTGCAGATCTCATGTATACTGAATTTATCAGTAGTGAGGGATTGATTCGCAATGCTCTGAAAAGCCGGCAGAAGCTGGATATTTTTGAAGAGGAACGTCCGGTAGGGATTCAAATTTTTGGGGGAGATGAAGAAGCGATGGCACTAAGTGCCGCTATTGTAGAAACCGTAAACCCCGATTTGCTGGATATCAATTTTGGTTGTCCGGTAAAGAAAGTAGTAACCAAAGGTGCAGGAGCGGGGGTTTTGAAAGATATCGACCTGATGGTTTCACTTACTCGGGCAGTTGTTAAAAGTACGCAGTTGCCGGTTACCGTAAAAACCCGCCTGGGGTGGGATGAGCAAAGTAAAAATATAGTTGAAGTAGCCGAACGTTTACAGGATGTAGGTATCAAAGCACTTGCCATCCACGGCAGAACCCGATCGCAGATGTATAAAGGCCAGGCCGACTGGTCGCTAATTGCGGAAGTAAAAAACAATCCCCGCATTCACATCCCGATTTTCGGAAATGGAGATATTGATAGTCCACAAAAAGCAGCTGAATACAAAAACAGGTATGGGGTAGATGGCATTATGATTGGAAGGGCGGCTATTGGATATCCCTGGATCTTCCGGGAAATCAAACACTATTTACAGACAGGTACATTAATGTCACCTCCAACTCTGGAAGAGCGAATTGAAGTTTGTAAAAAACATTTACGCAAATCTCTGGAATGGAAAGGGCCAATGGTAGGTATATTTGAAATGAGGAGGCATTATGCCAATTACCTGAAAGGATTACCCAACATCAAAGAGTTTCGACACAGGCTGGTTACATTAATGACGGAGGAGGAAATATTGGCAGTATTAGATGAGGTATATCAAACCTATCAGGGATATAACTTTGAGCGGATGCCCATTGAGCTGATTAATTATCATGAAAAGTGTCCGGTGTAATTCTGATTTTGATGCTACTCCTGAATTGCCCTCACCACTTCATCCGATAAAGGGGATACTTGAGGCGAGAAAAAATGTGTAAGTACCCCCTCTTTATTTATCACGTATTTACTAAAATTCCAAACAGGCGCCTTATTGCACCAGCCATTTTTAGTAGCATCGGATAACCATTGAAAAACCGGATGCTGTGCGCTTCCCTTCACTACACTGGTTTTAGCCATCAGAGGGAAACTTACTCCATAATTAACCCTACAAAAATTAGCAATATCCGTATCGCTGCCTTTTTCCTGTTGTTTAAAATCGTTTGCCGGAAAAGCCAGAATAGTCAAGTCTTTGTGTAATTGATGTAATTTTTCCAGCTCTTCGTATTGTGCCGTAAATCCACAATTGCTGGCAGTATTCACAATCAATACCATTTTGCCCTGCAACTCAGTAAATACAAGTTCGGTTCCGTCATTTCGATTAGCTTTCAGTGAAAAAAAAGATACTGCTGGCTGCTTGGAAAGTTTGTTTTCGAGTCGGTTTTGCTGGCTGGGGAACCATTTTTCTTTTAGTGTGAGCAAAGGGTATCCTACCCGAAGGATAGATTGTCGCCACGTCATGTCTTTTCGTTTTATGATGTATAGAGCTGCTGCAAATATTATCAACAATACGCCCATCTTTTTAATCATACTTCAGCAATTGATACTAGTCGCCATTTTCTAACGTACTAGCCGATTAATTTTTTTAACAACCCAAGTTTACCTTTAAAAGGTGGATACTTCATAGAAGGATCGAACCAGGTGGGCGTTCGCATAACGGATTTATTATGGGAAAAAACAGCAAAACTCTGTTTCCCATGATAGCTACCAATGCCACTATTACCAATGCCGCCAAAAGGTAAATCCATATTAGAAAGATGCATATTGGCATTGTTTACACAAGCCCCTCCCGCAGGTACTGCATCCAGCCACTCACGGGCAGTTTTTTTCGATTCGGTAAATACATAAAATGCCAGCGGATTCGGATTACGTGCAATTATCGACTTTGCCTGTTCACGGGTTGTATAAGGAATCAGCGGTAAAACGGGGCCAAAAATTTCATCTCGCATTATAGGCGCATCCAGGGAAACATCCGAAAGTAAAGTGGGCTCGATAAATAAATCGTCGCGTTGCGTTTTACCACCGCATAACAAGGTTCCTGAATGGAGATAACTGCTAATCCTGTCGAACTGCTTTTGATTGATAATCCTTCCATATTCCGAGCAATTGGCAACATCCTCTCCATAAAATTTCCGAATACATTTGGCAACAGCTTCTGCAAATGGCTTTAATAATTTTTCTGGTACCAACACATAGTCGGGCGCAACACAGGTTTGCCCCGCGTTCATAAATTTAGCCAAAGTAATTCTGCGTGCTGAAACAGTAAGGTTGGCATCGGGCTCAATAACAGCAGGACTTTTCCCTCCCAGCTCCAGGGTTACAGGAACCAGTTTGTCGGCTGCCAGCTGATAAATGATTCTTCCCACATGGGTACTGCCAGTATAAAAAACATGGTCGAACCGGAACTCCTTCATCATATCAGGTATTACAGCTGCTCCATCTCCTTCTACAAACAAAACATATTCGGGGGGAAATACCTGCTTAATAATTCTACCAACCACCTCAGCAGTAGCAGGCGCAAATTCACTGGGCTTTACAACGGCACAATTACCTGCGGCAATCGCTCCGATTAGGGGAGTTAATAAAAGTTGAAAGGGATAATTCCACGGAGCAATGATTAAAACCACGCCCAGCGGCTCTTTCCGAATATAGCTTCGGGAAGGCAGATTAAACAGGTTAGTAGGAACTCCATCGGGTGCCATCCATTCTTTCAGGTTACGGAGCGTTACTTTCAATTCTTCAAGCGTAAAGCCATTTTCACTGGCATAGGATTCCTCCCGATTTTTTCTCAGGTCCTTGGCAAGGGCCTTGTATATATCTTCCTCATGGGACTCTATTGCCCGCTGTAATGATTGCAACTGCTGTTTACGAAATGCATAGGGTAGCGTAATGCCTGATTCAAAATATCTCCGCATATCTGTTAGAGAAGAAAGTTCCATAAACTGTTTTTTACTACACAAGGTAACAAATATGGCGTCAGTAAGTTCTGCAAAGCCAAGACCCATTAAAAAACAACAGTACCCTTTAAGTAAATAAGGATAATCTGTGCTGTTTTTTAGATAAAATAGTTACATTCATATCTCCAAAAAACTGTTTAATTAAATTGCCACATGAAAAAGAAAGACTTGCTTAAAAAGCCTCAAGCCGATTCCCGCAGGGGTTTTATTAAAAATGCTGCAATGGCAGCTGCCGGATTTTACATTGTTCCCCGACATGTTTTAGGAAGAGGATTTCTGGCTCCCAGTGAAAAACTAGTTGTTGCCGGTGTTGGGGCCGGTGGTAAGGGCGAAAGTGACCTTTGGAGTTTTTACCAAAGCGGCAAAGCCGAAATTGGTTTTCTATGTGATGTAGATTCACGCCAAACCGCCAAAAGCAGATCCCGATACCCCAAAGCGAAAGTATATACCGATTACAGGGAAATGTTAGATAAAGAACATAAAAACTTTGATGCTGTTTCAGTATCTATTCCCGACCATATGCATGCCGTAGTTGCCATGGGTGCAATGCAGTTGAATAAACATGTATATGTTCAAAAGCCCCTAACCCACGACATTTACGAAGCCCGCGTTTTAACAAAAGCCGCACATGATTATAAAGTAGTAACACAAATGGGAAATCAGGGAGCATCCGGTGATGGAGTTCGTCAACTTCAAGACTGGTATAATGCAGGTGTTATTGGGGATGTACATACCATTTATTGCTATACCGACCGTCCCGTTTGGCCTCAAGGTATTCCCTGGTCGAAAGAGAAGCCTCCAGTTCCCGAGGGATTAGATTGGAATTTATGGTTAGGTACGGCTCCCTATCGTGATTATGTTGATAAATTAATTCCATTTAATTGGAGAGGCTGGTGGGATTATGGTACAGGTGCTTTGGGAGATATGGCTTGCCATATTATGGCCCCTGCTTTCGCAGTACTAGGCCTTGGTTATCCTGTTTCAGCAGAGTGTAGTGTGGCTACTCCGTATATTGAAAACTGGACAAGAGGATTTTATCCAGATTCCGGACCTGTTTCTTCATATATCACATTAACCTTTAAAGGTGAAAATGGAAAGCCGGATGTGAAATTACATTGGATGGATGGCGGAATGCAACCAGTAAGGCCTGAGGAACTTGAACCAAACGAAATGATGGGTGATGGTGGAAATGGTGCAATATTCCTTGGAACAAAAGGAAAGATGATGTGTGGTACCTATGGAGTGCTACCAAAATTGTTACCTACATCACGAACTGCTGAAACTAAAGTTCCGCAAACGGTTGCACGTGTTCCGAAAGGAGATGCCGGACATTATGCCGCATGGGTAGAAGCCGCATTAGAAGGCTATGGAAGTGAAAAAGCAAAAAACCTTAGTTCTAATTTTGATATAGCAGGACCGCTAACCGAGAGTGTTTTAATGGGAAATCTTGCTATTAGAAGCTATTATGTTTCAAGAAAGGATAATAAGGGAAAAGAAAGTTATCCCGGTAGAAATATCAAATTAATGTGGGATGGTCCAAACATGCGTATCACCAATTTTGATGAAGCCAATCAGTTTGTAAAACGTACTTACAGAGAAGGTTGGAGTTTGGGTGTTTAAAATTTGATAAAAAATTTAAACAAAGAGCTGCTGTCGAAGAAAGACAGCAGCTTTTTTTATTGGGATGTCCACATTGGAGTACATTCCAGCGAAGTCATTACTGCTGTTGGTTTAAAATTTAAATCCTGCATTTGTCTTTTAATTAAGGGAATGTCTTGAGGTCTTCCCCATCTTTCAGGACAAACGATACAGGTTTGAAATGATTCTAATAATGGCACCTCATTTTTTGTAACAGGGAAATGGGTAATTGTATCAATCCAAACCCAATCAACCATCTCTTTATAATTTTGAATGAGTTGTATAGGCTCGTCTTCTGAAAATCGAACTGCAATTTTACGAATACCTCTTCTGGCTGCATTGTATATATAGGGAAATTCAACGTCCAACAAGAAATATCGGCTAATACCCACCTTTGCAACCATATCCAAAATTGCAGTTTCAATTCCTGCCTCTTTTACATTCAATATTAGGATGCCATGTTTATAATTTTCGAGAAAATCAGAAAGACGTTCTCCGGAAATAAAGGGCTCATGGTTTAGTATTAATTCACTACCAAACGCCCGAATGTCGATTTCACAACCAAAATTATTGGGCACAGTTGTAAGTTTCGCAAGCGTATTTACTCGATGAATAACTATTTCCATAATTAAGTATTAAGTACTTCTTTCCTTAATGCAAGTATATAATTAAATGTTCGCTTAATTAAACGGATTTTCCCTTTCCACGAACCTCCTCCTTTTGCTTCTCCTGAATGTCTCTTTGAAAAGATTACAGGGAAAGATTCAATATTATACCCCCACTTTCTTGCACTATATAAAATAAAGAGGTCGAGGGAAAAATCTTTCGGGGGATTAACAAGTTGTTCGAAAAAATTTCTGTGAAAAATTTTAGGTTGTGCATTTACATCTGATAACTGCACGCCAAGCATCCAGGATGCGAGTACAGACATTCCCCATGTAAAAAACACATCTACAAAAGACCTATTAACTCTTTTTCCTTTTACTATCCCCCGATTATTCCAAAGTAACTCTCCATACTGATCAAATGCACGTATAACATCTAAGGGATCACATTGCAAGTCGGCATGTGTAAAAGAGAGGATATCCCCTTTAGCACTCAATAATCCTTGAAGAATTCCATTGCCATATCCTTCATTTCTTTTTACGGTGATCAATTTTATAAAAGAATAAGAATTGTTTGTCAGGAGGGTAGAAAAAACCAATTGAGTTTGGTCAGTTGATCCATTATCAACCAGCAAAAATTCTATGTCATCTCTGTTGCTGCAAGCAGCTGCGCACTTTTCAATTAAAAGCGGAATAGCTGAAGCTTCATTGTAGCAGGGTATTACAATCGAGAGATTAATCATTCCGAATAGATTTCTTTGAAAACACAATAAATTTTTGTCCTACAAAATTCCATCCAACCGAAATCACCGTAGCTATACCAACAGACCAGATTTTGCTGGAGGAAAGATTGTAAACAAAATCATGAACAATGCTATTAAGCAAAAAGCCAAGAAAATATACACTTCCAAAAAGAAGGGGCACATACCATGAAACATTGTTTATTAGGAATGTAAATTTTTTATTGTTTATATAACTCCAGATTGCGCCAACAATAAAACTTATCTTCTTTGCCAAAGATGGAGTTATCAAAGTGAAATGAATTAATAAAAAGTATGTAAAAACATCAATCGCCACAGCCCCAATTCCAACCAGTAAATATCTGGTCAACGTAAACGACAACAACCGGTTAACAGCTTTAGCCTTCATTATTGTAACCTTTTAAACGCTGTAAATAATTTTCATAATCTGCCGGTGTTCCCCAACCAATATATTCATCCACATCCAACAGGTAAACCCCTGTTCCAAGGGCTATAGCATGATTCATAGCAATATCAACATAAAATTCATTATTAATCGTGTCATTTTTTTCTATCATTCTTTGAACTGCATCAAAAAAATAAGATGCTTTTTTAAAACTAAAACATCCGATAATCGCCGGATCAAATTTCGGTTGGTTAGAAACTGTAACCTTACAGGAAATGCTTTCAATCAATTTATTGGTAGGATTTGCTGCAACCCACCCATACATATTCACATTTTTCAATATTGCCTGATCGTTTCTGATTGTCCATACAAGTGCTCCTTTTTGTGAATTGAGCAAAAATTCATCATATAAATCGTGATTATAAATCATTGCACTATCAGATGGGCCAATATTTAAAACAGCCTCTTCCGGAATTAGTTCTTTTGCTGAAATACAAGTTATAGCCTGGCCCTGTGTGAGGGAGTCAATGTAATGAATTTTTGAATTAGGAAAATATGTACTGATTGTTATATTCAGTTGATACGCATCAACCTGATCTTTTCTACAGACAAATATATATTCATCGGCAGGGGGCAAACTTTTTGCGGCTCTTACAAACATAGGAATGCCGTCAATATCCAGGAGAGGCTTAGCAGTAGTATAGCCAGCATTTTTAAATCGCTGTCCTTCCCCTGCCATAGGTATTAAATTAACAATCATTATTATTTTAAATGATAAGAAGTAATATGTGTATGTTTATGCCCGCTAATTAAAAATAAGGCAATTTCATTACAAATTTCTTTTTGAGGATGTACTGGAAATTCATGCTGAATATTGGTTACCAAAGTTTCACTTGTTACTGAAGCAACAGTAATGTGAGGAATCCAATGGTTGCCAACAAATGGGAAGCCCCATTTCTTGTATGATAATTCATAATCACCTTTCCAGCATACCGGATATTCAATAGGAATCACCGGAGATGTAATTATTGATTCAGCAATACTTTTTTGCAAATTTGAAAATGACTGATTCAGCTCAACACCCCAAGTAAGGGTATGCTTCCCTGTTATAGGGTCGTTATGAAAAATTTTCCAGTCATTTATGATTAATTCGAAAGCGGATTTTTGGTCTAGTAACTTTTTAAATTTTACTTCAACCTCTTCAGGTTGTGCCTTGGAATTAAATAAAAAAATGGTTGAATGAACAGGATGATAAACATAATCTGCTTCCGAATCCAATCGAATAACAGCTTGCTTAATTTGATTGATTTTATCACTGATCAAAGCAGAAGGGATCCAGAAAATTCCGTATTTTTTTACTGAGCTTTCCATTCTAAATATTGTTCTCTGAATTTTATACGTTGTTCTGCTGTAAACGCAGGAATGAGCGTTTTATTCCAAACATGGCAAGAAATAGGTTCTCCATGTGGTATCTGAAATCGATAACACTGCCATAAAGGAATGGAAAATAATTTTGAAAGTAATACCCGTAGAACCACATTATGTGTTACTACACCAATATTTGTATGCGGGCTATCTAAAATATATTTTTCAATAAATAAGTTTAGTCTATTGGCGACATCCTCCAGATTTTCACCCTCAGGAAATGGTATATCTTCATTATTATTCCATGCGGCTATTACATGAGGAAATTGATCTTTTAATTCATGGTAGGTTAAACCCTCGGCCTTGCCATAGTTTATTTCATTCAATAATGAAGTTGCTACCTTTTCACAATCAGCTAGCAAAGCGGCAGTGGAAATTGCACGTGTAAGCTCGCTAGAAAAACAAAGTTCTAATGATTCATTTGGCTCAATTTGCGAGGAAAGAATATCCGGATTAGTTAACGAGCCCAAAAAACGTCCATCATTTAAGGCAGTTGGTAAATGACGATAAAAATGTACCCTTGGAAGACTTTTGACCAAATTATGAAACCAGTCACTAATAATTTGAACCTGTGTGCGTATATTTTGAAGAGAATTAATTTGAAGCAATTCTCCGCTTTTCTTGAGGTAAGAAAGCTGCTGAAAACTCTCTTTTGTTAATTCAAGCGCAGCATCCTGCTTTGAAAATATATCGGCAAGCTCATCATCATTGTAATTAACGGGTTTTTGATAAAGAATCTTCATGATATTAAGCATCAAAAACTTACAAATATGGTAGGCATACTCCATTTGATGCTTTTGATCTAATTCAAAACTATTCTTCACTTCAGTAATCTCTTCTTCATTGAACTGATAAGATCGATAGGTGATAGATTGATTATCTAAATCTGTTAGGTAACTCGTAAAGCTTCTTCGCGAACCGGCAATGTCATCTAGTGATAAAGCATTGCTGGGGTATATATCATATAACGCTTTGCCTGTTATTGGAGAAAATTGTTGCCATTCGTAACATGTAAATGGGCTATCGACTACATGTTTGCGATGGCCATCAATATCATAAATCATTACATGAAATACTAATGCATTTTCCTTATTAAATTTCAGTGGGCCGAATGTAGGATTCACAATAACCTCATAGCCCGTTAGGCCAAAACGATCCAGTGAAATAGACTTGAAAAGATCAATAATCTGATCGTATAAAATTTTACTTAATTTTTTAACTATAACAATGGTATCTATGTCGCTAAATGCGGAAATATCATCTTTTGCATGAAATGACCCAACAATAGTAACGGATTCGGTTAACTGCTTGAGCAATGGATCGTTTTTTAGATACTCAATTAGCTCAACACGAAAGCGTTTAATATCTTTCATATTCAGCTGAAGTTTGAAGTATCATTATATTTTTAACCGGATCAGTTGCATTTAAAACATAGCTTCCAGAAACTACCGCATCAGCATTAATATATACCACAGTTGATCTGCTTACACCTCCATCTACACATAAAAAATATTCATCCCGATTAGGCAATTCGTTAATAAGCTCTATCATTTGAAGGGCTTCCATCTGAAAAGTTTGTCCGGAATAACCTGGCTTTGGTATAGCAAGAATAAGTATGTGCCTTACATGTGCAAGATAGGGCTGTATCGACTGAAAACTCTCGCCTACTGTCCAAACTAAACCAGGGTTACAACCAGATGCTCTGATTTTATCTAAGATCGTTACCAAATCTTCCTCTACATTGATATGAACATAGATAGTATTAACATAAGGTGTTAGATCAGGTAACCAGTTACCTGGTTTGGTAGACATGATATGTACTTCAATAGGTTTTTTTTGCCAGAAAGCTCTTACCACTTCTGCTTTATATGCTTTAACTTCAATTGCATCTGCCTTAAATGTATTATCAACTATATCAACATGAATGAAGTCGCAAACATGAGATATTTTATTATAAATATTCTGTACATCATCAACACCATCTGCGTATATGGCTACTCCAACTTTCTTATAGTCCTTAAAACTAAATTTGCGGTGCAATAAATATGAGAAGAAAAACAAAATCCCCGAAATTAAAAATCTTGATCGCTGAAATGAAATTCCATATTCCAAGAGCTGATTACGAAAATACAATTGAACCAAAAATGAGAAAGCAGATATACATACAAAATATAACAGCGCTTTTTTCCTTTTAGCAGGAGAGATGTGAAAATTAAAGCGGATATTAAGAAAAAAGGCCAGTAAAAGTCCGGATCCAAGCCCAATCAGGTTAGCCGCCCAAACAGGAAAATGATAGTTTTTTAAAAAAATAATCATCAGCCATTCGAGACAAAGGCTGATGAATCCAATAAAAATATAGAAAATTAAAAATCTATTTCGGTAAAAATAAAAAAGGGGGCTATTCATATTTGAAGCTACACTAATGTCTTTCCCATATTAGAAGTACTTAAGTATTTCGCTTTTTCAAAATTAAGCATCCTTTACAAAAAAATAATACTTATTAATATATTTTTTAATTAGAAATGACTTTTGACTTCATTTTTTATTGAAAACCAAAATCCGCTCCTCTCGTTTTTTTATAAAACCTGCATTGATTTCATCCTCAAATACAGTATAAACAGTGTCAACATAAATTTTATAATTATTTGAAAGCAATAAATTATTAATCAACTTATTTCCCATCGATATTTCCTTAGGAATATAAATGGATGAATCGATATTTTCAATATGATTTTTTTGATCAGCAAATCGGCTATTTTGAGAACCAAGAATAAAATAAACTCGTTGAGGAACTATTTCATTTTGTATTGGAGTTGTAAGCCAGCCTTCCCTTGATTTGTCTATTGCCTGTAAATAAATAGGAATACCCTTTTCTTTTGAAAACAAATAAAAAATTCTATTATTAGTAATAATGAGTGAGTTGGATGGTATATTTCGTTCATTAATTTTAGCTAGAACAAGCGGTTCAGTTCTTTGCGACAGGAAAGTATTGGCCGAGATTAATAAAATACATAATGCTGCTATAACAGCAAGATTTCTAAGGTATTTTAAAGAGAAAATGTTTTTTTCAAAATATGATCCCACTCTGGCACATCCAAAATAGATAAAAAATATAAAAAGGGGCAATAAAATAAGACTATGTCTGTCTGGAGTTAATGCAATTCTTCCGGATACTATCAGTATGAGCCAAATAATACAAGAGAATATTATAAAAATATTCATCCATTTCAAATACTTGCTATTCCTGTTCTTAACTACATAAATCAATCCGAGGGTAAAGAAAAACAAATTCAGTCCAAATGTAATTTTTTCTGCTATTGAATGTGGTGTAAACAAATAAGTCATTGTTCTGAACACTTCTAATGTATTCAGAGCAAAAAATCGGAAAAAATATACAATTCCATCAAGCAATCCGTTTATTTTATATCCTGGAAACCAGAATTTAGAAGCATACGTACCCTCTCCTATTAAATATTTGGCTACATGCTCTGTATGCTTACTTAAAAACATTATGTAAGTTGGCGTAAAAAATAAAAGAAAAATTATTCCGGAAACAATCATTCGTTTAGCAATTAACATATATGAAACTTTCCCCTGAATAGAAAAGTAAATGATACTGCAAACTGCTGCAAATGAAAAAAATATTAACTGGTATTGCATTAACATTAACAATCCACAAAAAAGTCCGATACTGATTTTTGAGGCATCCTGTATAAAAACATATTTGTCTAAATACCTAAGATACCCTAACATCAAGAGAAAGAAAGCAAAAACACCTATTGCATAACTCTCCATCTGAATGGAATAAATAAGATGTTCATATGAAAAGGATAATATCAACAAAGAAAAACAAAGAGAGCCCGGATTTTTATCGCCGTCAAAATATTTGACCATCAAATACAAGAAAAGCATCAATCCAAAAAAATGAACCAATAAGGAAGGAAGCCTCCCCATCACTAAATTTGAGGTCATTGTTTGAGTGTCCCTTACCAGAAAGGCTGTTAGAAAAAATTGTAAGGGGGCATAAGTTGTTTCATTAGGAACAGCGTAAAGTGGAAACAAAAAGTGAAGCTGCCGTAAAGCCGGCATCAAATAACCAGTAGAGTCTAATTTTCTTGCTAATTTTTTAGGTACACTGTTATAGGTTGGCTTCCTTTGGTCATGTAAGGTTATTCGAACCTTTGATTCGTTGAGTGGTTTTTTTCCATAAATTATAGAGGAGGCAACCAGGTTGTCATCTATTGAGGATACAAATACTGAAAGAAAAGTAGCTTTTTGAAAAACGGATATGCACACGATTATAATCGGCAGCCAGCCTCCGAATTTTTTTATCCATTCATTCATAAAATCAAAACGATTTTATCAAACTTAATTTGATATATAGATAGCTATATAAAAAATTAAATTCTTATTCCCCGCATATATCCCGCATCGGCTACCGCACTTTCCAATGGATTGGTTCCAGTAAAGGCCTCCTGTTCAATTATAAATTTAGTTAAGCCTGCTTTTGAGCCTGCTTTTAGTACAGTAGGAAAATCAATAGTACCCTTTCCAATTTGCACAGATTCATGACCCTTATCGGTATGTTTCAAATCTTTTACATGGCAAAGCCTGAATCTACCTGGGAATTTTTTAAACCATGCCATTGGATCTTCGCCTGCTGCCACCACCCAGTAAATATCCATTTCAAAATCTACCAGATTTTTATCGGATTCCTTCATCATTACTTCTTGTGGAACCAGTCCATCAATTGGCTTAAATGAATAATCATGGTTATGATAAGCGAATCGGATTCCATTTTTGTTGCAAATTTCTCCTGCCTTATTGAATTCTTCGGCTGCTTTCTTGAATCCATCGATATTTTTTTGAGGTCCTTTCCACGGACAAATCAAATATTCCATTCCGATTTCCGCAGCTTCGGCAGCTTTTTGCTCGAAATTTACAAGATGGTTGCAATGACTTGATATTATCTTCATTCCCAAATCGTCCATGTATTTCTTAAACTCAGTATGCTTCCAGCCCCAGAACATCCCTTTAGGACCTTCGAAACTTTCAATTTGATTATAACCATATCCTGCAAGCTTAGCAAGTGTATCTTTTGCATTAGACCCCATATCTTCTTTTACGGTCCACAACTGAATACCAAAAGACAATGGAGCAGTTGCTTCCAATGTAGCGACATTGCGAGCAGCTTTTGAGAGCAGCGGTAAACTTAACCCGGCTGTTGCAGCCAGTGTAGCATTTTTTACAAATAATCTTCTATTAATAGACATAAATTTCTTTTTGTTGGTGATACAATAATTCCTTTCGGCCAAAGAACCTATTAGGTAGCCCAGGCTTTATCACCTTTTTTATACGGAATACATCCCTCATATTTACCGGGAACAGCAAAATAACGCAGGGCCTTGGTTGCTCCAATTTCTGAAGTGAAATATCCCCAAAGCGTTAATTCTTTCATCATTCGGAAATAGTGGGTGGGATCTTCCGGCTTTTTTTTGCTTTGATATTCTTTCTGCTCCTTATCTAATGCCACCAACAAATCATGGCGCTGTTCGGGAGTCGCTTCCATAAAAGATTTACCGGAAGTTTTTTTACATGCTTCCTGTAACTTGCTCATTCCCTCCTTAAATATGGCCTGATCTTTAGCGTCATAACAATCTTTCACTATTACCGTCATAAAATCTCCTACCTTGGCTTCTTTAGCACCGGGAGAAGAAGTTGCAGGCAAAATCGTTTCTGCCACTTCATTTAAAAAACTAATATCGGTAGCAGAGAAACTAAATGATGCATCTGCTGCTGGGTTTTTACAACCCGATAAAAAGGCCTCTGCCCCTAATAATGTTCCCCCCAATAGTAAGGTAACACTCGATATGGCTTCTCTTCTATTCATTTTAATTAAGTATTTAGCGTTTATTACAAATTTTGTTTTTTCAATTCAGATACGGCAAAATCTGCTGCCCTTGCAGTAAATGCCATATAAGTTAATGATGGATTTACACAAGCTGCTGATGTCATAAACGAACCATCCGTTATAAATACATTGGGTGCATCCCACACCTGATTGTTTTTATTTACTACAGAAGTTTTTGGATCCGCTCCCATACGGGCCGTTCCCATTTCATGAATTCCTCTTCCCTGAATACCATTGGCATCATACCCATTGATATCTTTCACTCCCATGGCTTCCAGCATTTCTTTGGCATCTTCCTGCATATCTTTCCGCATCTTCAACTCGTTCTCTTTTAATTCTGCATCAAACGACAATACCGGCAATCCCCACTTATCCTTCTTATTTTTATCCAACGTGATTTTGTTGGCATGATCGGGAATGATTTCCCCAAAACCCATAATTCCCATTGTCCAAGAACCCGGTTCAGTAAGTGCGTCTTTATAAGCGGCTCCAATGCTCATTTCTGCCACTTCATGTCGATATCCTTCTCTACTGGCGCCACCCTGATAACCAAATCCACGCAGGTAATCGCGCTTGTCTCCAAATAGATTTCTAAACCGAGGAATATAAATACCATTGGCTCTTCTGCCATAGTAATACTTGTCTTCATACCCTTCCACTCGTCCACCAGCACCCACACCCAAATGATGGTCCATAATATTATGGCCTAACTCGCCACTTGAACTGCCTAAACCTTCGGGCCATATATCTGTTGCCGAATTCATCAGAATCCAAGAGGTATTAAATGTGCTCGCATTTAAGAAAATAATTTTTGCCTTATACACATAGGTTTGATTGTTTTCAGCATCCAACACTTCTACTCCGGTTGCTCTTTTTTTATCCTTATCATACAAAACCTTTGTAACAATCGACCAAGGGCGGAGTGTTAGATTGCCGGTTTTTTGTGCTGCAGGCAACGTAGAGGACTGTGTACTGAAATATGCTCCAAATGGGCAACCCAACCAGCATTTATTACGGAACTGACAATTGGTTCGACCTTCATGTGCAACAGTTAAGTTGGCCGTTCTTCCAATAATCATTTGACGCGCACCTTTATAATATTCTTTTAATCGTTTGGAGGCATCTTTCTCCACACATGTCATATCCATAGGCGGCAAAAATTGACCGTCGGGCAACTGCACTAGTCCATCGCGATTCCCACTGATACCAGCAAACTTCTCTACATAATCATACCAGGGTGCAATATCCTTGTAACGAACAGGCCAATCAACAGCAATACCATCTTTTGCATTGGCCTCAAAATCTAAATCGCTCCAACGATAGCTTTGGCGGCCCCACATCAGCGATCTGCCTCCTACATGATAACCACGAAACCAGTCGTAGCGCTTCACTTCTGTGTAAGGACTTTCCTTTTCATTGACCCAATAGTCGAGATTGGTTTCATTAAGGGGATAATCGCGGTTTAGAACCGGATAATCCTTAATCATTTCTTGGGTTTTTCTTCCCCGATGCGGAAAATCCCATGCCTCTTTGTTGGCATTTACATAATCTTTGATGTGTTCGATGTTTCTACCTCTTTCGAGCATCAACACCTTGAGTCCTTTTTCAGTTAACTCTTTAGCAGCCCAGCCCCCGCTTATTCCGGAGCCTACCACAATTGCGTCGAATGTTTGATCAGCCATAGGTTTTTATTATTCGGTTTTTATTTTTTAAACATCACAAATTTGAATGGCTTTGCGAAGTGAGCCAATTTTATCAGAAGCTGCCGGAATAAATTCCTGTGCAACATAATTTTTAAATCCGGTTGCCAATATTGCCTTCATAATTGCGGGATAATATAACTCCTGCGATTCGTCTATTTCATGTCTGCCCGGAACACCCGCTGTATGATAATGGCCAATATACGGATGGTACGTACGAATCGTATGTATCACATCCCCTTCATCAATTTGCATATGGTAGATATCATATAACAACTTGAAATTTTGAGAGCCAATTCGCTTGCACAATTCTACACCCCAAGGTGTTTTGTCGCACATATAATCTTTATGATCTACCTTACTGTTTAACAGCTCCATATGAATTACAACCCCTTTCTTTTCTGCCAGGGACATAATTTTTTTTAACCCATCGGCACAATTTTGCAGACCCTGTTCATCTGCCATTCCATTTCGGTTACCGCTAAAACAAATTAGGTTTGTATATCCGGCAGCAGCAACGAGTTCGATATGCTCGGTATAATTTTTAATCAGCTGATCATGATATTGTGGATCATTCCAGCCCTTGGTTAAGCTAATTTCAGCCCCATTGCACATGGTAGAAATTAATCCATATTTATTGAGTATTTCCCAATCTTTTGGACCAACCAAATCTATCCCCACCAACCCTATTTCTTTTGCTGCTGCACAAAGTTGTTCGAGCGGAGTATCACTGAAACACCAGCGACAAACGGAGTGATTGATATTCCCTTTTAACATAATGGGAGATTGGGCTTTTGCCGATAGCTGAAATAAAGGAGCCGAAGCAGCCGCTGCCGAGCCGGCCAGTATATTTTTTAAAACATTTCTTCTACTTGTTTTCATGCAAGATTTTTTATGCTTGTACCGAAGCAGATTTCCGGTTTTTCATATAAAGAAACAACAGCGCAAAAGCCACTGTCAAAATAACTGGAATTACTAAAGTTACATTTAATACTGCTGGCCCCGCTAACTTTTTTGCCTCATTCAACATCTCAGCACTTGCTGCACTTACAGCAGTGCCTGCCGGCAGATGATTGGCCAGTAAAGTATCATAATATCCGCCCATAAAATAGGTATATACCGACACGGCAAACATTCCCGCACCACCCATTAAATTCAACCCAACAGCACCCGTTTCTGGTAAATTTTCTGAAACAAAACCCAACATGGTAGGCCAAAAATAACAAACCCCCATTCCAAAAATTACAGCACCTAAAAACAACATATTTCCCGAAAAATGACCCAACATATATAAGCCCAAAGCCGATAAAATCGCCGACATCAATAATACCCCAGTAGGAGAAAATTTATGTACTACAGGACCCGCCAATCCTCTTCCAATTACCATAATGCCTGTTTCAATCGTTAACAACAAAATGGCATTATCAGAAACATTCTTCAATAAAACATCAATCCATTGTCCGGTAAACAATTCGGTAATCGCAGTGCCAAACATCAATACAATCATTACCAGGAAAAGCGGGTTCAGCAACGACTTATACATGGTATTGGTTGAAATACCGCTGGCAACTCTTTCGGTAACTGGGAAGGTAAGCTTATTAAATAAAAATCCATATATCAACGTAGGAATTGCCATCAAACCTACCTGCACCTGCCATCCTATTCCTGCCTTATCTAAGAAAAACACCAACAACGTTCCAATAACGATTCCACCTGGGAACCATAGATGAAAATGGTTCAGCTTGGTTGTTTTATCATCTGCGTAAATGGTTGCAACCAGTGGGTTGCATGCGGCCTCTACCGTTCCATTTGCAATTCCAATTAATAAAGTTGAAAAGAATAAGGGCCAATAGCCGGATGCAAATACCGTTAAAACAATTCCCAATAAATGAAATACAAATGCAATCAGCAATAACTTTTTCATTCCGATAATATCTACAACCATACCTCCAATAATTACTGCCAATGGGAATCCCCAAAAAGCAGTAGCTGCAATAGTACCTAGTTGTGCAGTATTCAAATTAAACTGAACACCTAACCGTTCTAAAATACCGGCACGAATGCCGAATGATAAGGAAGTTACCAGCAATGCCAGGCAACTGGCAACAAATAATTGGTTGCGTTGGGGAGTAGTTTGCATACTTTCATATGGTTAGTGAAAAAAACAATCGCGGGTTAAATATAATTTTTATTTTTATTCCCGCATGAAATATTCAGTGAAGAGGATATTTTTACCGCTATAAAGAAATCATCTAATCAATTGCAAACAATTTATCAATACTATTAATATGAATCGAAAACTTAGAATGGGAATGATTGGGGGTGGATTGGACGCGTTTATTGGCGCCATCCATCGTATGGCTGCCGGCATCGACGGTCTCATTGATTTACATTGCGGAGCCCTGAGTGCCGTTCCAGAAACCGCCATTGCTTCGGGTAAAATGCTGATGTTGCCAGAGAGTAGCACCTATACCAGCTACCGCGAGATGATTGAACACCAGGCGCAATTACCTGCGGAGGAGCGCATGGATTTTGTTACCATCGTTACACCCAACTTTGTTCATTTTGATCCTGCTATGATGGCTTTAGAACATGGCTTTCATGTGGTAATAGAAAAGCCCATCACTTTCACCCTTGATGAAGCCAAACAATTACAAGAAAAAGCAAAAGAAAAGGGATTGCTGCTCTGCCTTACCCACACTTATTCCGGCTATCCGATGGTAAAACAGGCAAAAGCCATGTTTAAAGAAGGCGTTTTTGGTAACATCAGGAAAATATGGGTGGAATACCCCCAAGGGTGGTTGAGCCAGCTTTCTGAGCGGGAGGGCAATGCCCAGGCTGCCTGGAGAACTGATCCCGGAAAATCTGGTAAGGCCGGTTGCATGGGTGATATTGGAACCCATGCGGCTCATTTAGCAGAATATATTTCCGGATTACAAATTACCCAGCTTTGTGCCGACCTGAATATCATGGTTCCGGGAAGAGCGCTCGACGATGATGGGAATGTGTTACTTCGATTTAACAACGGCGCCACAGGTGTTCTGATGGCATCTCAGGTAGCAGCAGGAGAAGAGAATGCACTCAAAATTAGAATCTATGGAGAAAAAGGCGGCATCGAATGGGCACAGCAAGAGCCTAACACCCTCCTTGTAAAGTGGCTAAACCAGCCTACCCAAATATTGCGTGCCGGAGGAAACTATGGTGATCGGCTTTCCAGCTTCGCAGTTAAAAACAGCCGTACGCCGGGTGGTCACCCCGAGGGATACCTAGAGGCATTTGCCAATATCTATCGGAATTTTGCATTAACACTTAGTGCCCATTTGGATGGATCAACTCCATCGCCAGAAGCACTCGACTTTCCAACAGCCGCAGATGGAGTAAGGGGAATGGCTTTTATAGATAATGTAGTGGCATCTGCTACTTCAACTGAAAAATGGACTCCCTTCACGGTATAACATTTTATAATTAATAACTATCTCAAACATGACTACCATCAAAGGACCTGCTATATTTCTTGCCCAATTTATGGGTGACCAAGCCCCTTTCCATTCTTTAAAAACAATTTGCGAATGGGCAGCATCTTTGGGTTTTGTTGGCGTGCAAATCCCCTCCTGGGATAGTCGCTGTATTAACCTGCAACTGGCTGCCGAAAGCAAAACTTATGCAGATGAAATCAGGGGAATTGTTGAAAAGGCCGGATTAACCATAACAGAACTCTCTACCCACTTACAAGGTCAGCTGGTAGCAGTGAATCCTGCCTATGATGCATTATTTGATGGATTTGCACCAGAAAATCTCAGAAACAATCCCAAGGCCCGAACAGAATGGGCAGTTCAACAGCTGAAATATGCAGCAAAAGCCTCTAAAAATTTAGGCCTGAATGCTCATGCTACATTTAGTGGAGCATTGTTATGGCACACCGTATATCCTTGGCCTCAACGCCCTGCAGGATTGGTAGAAACCGGTTTTACAGAACTGGCCAATCGCTGGAAACCCATTTTAGATGTTTTTGATGAAAATGGAGTGGATCTCTGCTATGAAATTCATCCCGGGGAAGACTTACATGATGGGGTTAGTTATGAGATGTTCCTGGATAAAGTAAGCCAACATCCGCGCGCATGTTTGCTATACGATCCCTCTCATTTTGTTTTACAATGCTTAGACTATCTAGCGTATATCGATCATTACCATTCCCGCATCAAAATGTTTCACGTAAAGGATGCGGAATTTAATCCTACCGGAAAACAAGGTGTTTACGGAGGCTATCAGGGTTGGGTTGAAAGAGCCGGTAGATTTCGGTCATTGGGAGATGGACAGGTAGATTTTAAATCTGTGTTCAGTAAACTGGCAGCCTATGGATACAAAGGATGGGCGGTTCTTGAATGGGAATGTGCAATCAAACACCCCGAAGCGGGGGCAGCAGAAGGAGCCCCCTTCATCAAAAATCATATTATACGGGTTACCGAAAAAGCTTTCGATGATTTTGCAGGAACCGGATCGAATGAAGAATTTAATAAAAAGATTTTAGGAATTGATTGATATCTTTAGAACCTAATAATAAATACTTAGCCGTGAAAAAAATAACTACTGCCCTTCTTGCACTGAGCTTTCTATGTAGCTGCGGAAACCAAGGTGAAAAAAAGGAGTCTACCAGTGCTGCCTCCTCAATAACTGATCTTAGCAGCAATCCTGACTATCAAAAAGGACTAGAACTTATTGCAAAATCCGATTGCCTTACCTGCCATAAAGTAAGCGAAAAATTGATTGGTCCTGCATACAAAGAGGTAGCAGCAAAATATGAAAATACGGAGGAAAATATAACTATGCTGGCAGGCAAAATCATCAAAGGAGGTCAGGGCGTATGGGGTCAAATACCCATGACAGCCCATCCGCAGCTTTCTGAATCCGATGCCAAACAAATGGTAAAATATATCTTACTGCTTAAATCAGCTAAATAAAATAAATCACATGAAAGTATTGCTGGCTGCGGCCCCGCTGTTACTATTGACTTCTCTCTTTCAAGGAACGTCAACCATTCATTCCAAATCATCCAAATCAATAAACGCAGAAGCAGTTTTTTCCTATACTGCAAAAGCGCCTAAATGGAAATCATTGTTTAATGGAAAAGACCTCAGCGGGTGGCATACTTTTGGAAAATCTTCTGTTAACCCCTCCTGGAAAGTGGTAAATGGAGAAATATTTTATGATAGTAAATCAAAAACTCCGGAGGAAAGAAAAGGACCTGGGGATTTAATTACTGACGAAGAGTTTGAAAATTTTCACCTTAAACTCGACTGGAAAATTAGCAAAAATGGAAATAGTGGGATTATTTTCTGGTCGAAAGAAGACACTGCCCGTTTTAAAGAGTCGTGGCATACCGGCCCTGAAATGCAAATACTCGACAATGACGGGCACTCCGATGGAAAGATAGACAAACACCGTGCAGGAAACTTATATGATCTGATAGCCGGAAAAGAAGGAGTTGTAAAACCCGTTGGCGAATGGAATACTGCTGAAATAATTGCCGACCATGGTAAACTTACTTTCAAATTAAATGGAGAAGAATTGCTAAGTACCCGATATGATGACGAAAACTGGAAGGTAATGATTGCCGGAAGTAAGTTTAAAACCAAAAAAGATTTTGGAACTTTTTCTAAAGGACATTTTGCTTTGCAGGATCACGGGAACGATGTATGGTTCCGAAATATTCAGATAAAAGCTTTGTAATTAAAGGCGAATCACTTGAGTGATAGTCTGATTTACAACCCGATTGAATTATATGCAATTGTCGATTCCAGATGATGAATATTTCATGCAGCATGCGCTGGTTCAGGCCAAAATGGCATTTGAAGCAGATGAAGTGCCGGTAGGTGCAGTAGTTGTTTTACAAAACAGTATTATTTCCCGGGGGCATAACCAAGTAGAAAAACTAACTGATGCCACCGCCCATGCAGAAATGTTGGCTCTTACCAGCGCTTTCCATGCAATAGGAACGAAATATTTACCAGAAGCCACTTTATATGTTACCCTTGAGCCATGTTTAATGTGTTGCGGTGCTTTATACTGGGGTAAAATCGGTAGGGTAGTGTTTGGAGCATTCGATCCAAAAAACGGGTTCAAATCTAAAACAACTCCACACTGGCCTCTGCATCCTAAAACTGAATTAGTAGGAGGGGTTATGGAAGCAGCTTGTGCAGCATTAATGACAAGTTTCTTCCAAAATAAGCGGTAGGTAATTTTTTATTGTCGATTTTAGAAACAATTAGCTGCCCAATACACATTTAATAGCCGCAGCCTCCTAATTTTGCATCATCATTAAAAAAATTTTTATGTCATTTACACTCGCTCCGCTTCCATATGCGCACGATGCGCTGGAACCACATATTGATACGCTTACGATGCAAATCCACCATGGAAAACATCATCAGGCTTATGTAGACAATTTAAATAAAGCTTTAGCCGGTACCCCTCATGAAGGAAAGTCGCTGTCTGAGATTGTAGCCATTGCCGGAAGCATCGGTGCCCCTGTTAGAAACAATGGTGGCGGTCACTGGAATCATACTTTTTTCTGGGAAAGCCTTGCCCCTAATGCAGGTGGAGCTCCCTCAGGAAAATTGGCTGATGCAATAACAGCTGCTTTTGGATCTTTTGATGCTTTCAAAGAAAAAATGGCTTCAGCCGGAATGACTCGTTTCGGAAGTGGATGGGCCTGGTTGATTGTTAAAGAGGGCAAACTGGAGATTTGCTCTACACCCAATCAAGACAATCCCCTGATGGATATTGCAGAAGTAAAAGGAACTCCTATTTTGGGTGTTGATGTTTGGGAACATGCGTATTATCTTAAATATCAAAACCGTCGTGCCGATTACCTCGCTGCATTCTGGAATGTAGTTAACTGGAATAAGGTAGCTGAAAGATTTGAAGCTGCTCACTAAAACATTCACTGGGGCTGCAGCAAAAACTGCAGCCCTTTTTAATTTTATAAAATGAAAAATTGGGTATCCCTTTTACTGGTTGGTAGTTTATTTGCTTCGTGCAACAACTACAAGCTGGTAGTGATGAGTAAAGGTGAAGCAAAGATTAATGCAGAAACAGGTAGTATTGCTTCAACAGACGGTGCAGGACACACGGAGCAGTCGGTTGCTACTTCATCTAAGCATTGGACTGTTGAATCTCCTGCAGGAAAAGCAATTTTCGATCTTTCAGAGAAGGGGTTGTATGTAGTTAATGCCAAAAATGATACCATCATTGGCAGTTATCAGAACTATGTTTCCGCTGAAAAATCCGGACAAATAATATCGCAGGAAATGCTTGCTCAAAAATTAGATTCGCTGAAACAATTAGCTGAAGGCAAGAATGTTTCAGTTGCAAATCGAAATTTTTATATTCTTCCCAATCAGGCAGTAAGGGTTACCGGGAATGTTGATGCTGAGATTGTAGGGCCCTATCATAAAATGACTTCAGCCGCCAGCAAAAATGGAGAAGCTCCCGAAGTATATCGCTTTTATAGTATCAAAGAAATAAGGGAAACTATTGGCAAACTGGAAGAATTAACTTCTCCTGTTGTAAAATAATTCATTTTAGTCAGGAACAGGGTCATACCCCTCTCCACCTCCAGGCCGGCAACTGGAAATTCTTTTGATTGCCAGCCATCCTCCTTTTAATATACCATGCCGTTGCAATGCAGTAACTGCATAATGTGAACAGGTAGGTGTATACCGGCATTTGGGGCCCATCGCCGGAGATATCACATACTGATAAAATCGAATCAATACAATGAATGGCAAAACGACCATTTTCCTGATCGAGTCAACTATTTTCACTGCTTTGCAGGAGTTAGAATGATGTTTCTATATTCTACCGGACCATGATCACCCTGTAAAAAGATAGAACCCGGTTCACCCTCTTTACTATCAAGAGCTCCTCCGGTAATGCCGGGAATAATCTGATCTACGATAATGGCTTTTCCATTGGCAGTAACAGAAACACGTCGACCAATTAAAGTAACATCAAACGACTGCCACTCACCTGGTTTTTTGGCAACCATTTCATTAGGCGTTAAAAAACCATAGATACCGCCAAATAATGTTGAGCTGGGTTCTAAACCAAAATTGTCTTCCACTTGCACTTCGTATCTGCCTCTCAAATACACGCCGCTATTGCTACCAGCCGGATAACGAAACTCAATATGCAATTTGAAATCATTGAATGTTGCATCTGTAATTATATTGGAGCCTGATTTAGGACTTTTCAAAACTCCATCTTCCACTACCCATTGTTTTTCCTTTCCAGACATGTGCCATCCATCCAAATTTTTTCCATTGAATAAAGCGATTGGCTTATCCCAAACAGGAGGAGTAGCTCTTTTCAATAGGGGGGCTCTAACACCGGTAAACGGATATTTATCCCCCTTGGGTGTAGTAATTGTGCCACTCAGCTGATCATTTTGCAGCATCCCGTCGAACACCATTGGATTATTGCTATTATCCCATTGCGTTGGAATGGAAAAACTAACTTTCCCGTTATCATATTTTACTTCCGAAATCGGCCGGGCACTTCCGCCTTCTGCGACAAAATACCCAACAAGGGTTTTTAATCCCGACAATTTCACCTCCAACCAGGAAGGGGCAACTCTATCCATTTGAACAGTTAAATCCCAACGACCAATAATCGGACGGGTATCTTTAATTTGAGCATGTAACGAATAATTTCCTACTGGTATAAAATAAATTAAGAAAAACAATAAGGTGCTGCTAAGCAATTTCATATATATAATTTGGAAGTAAGTTAAGAAATTAGCATCATATTTTAGTTGGAAATATATTTAAAATGAACCCATTAATTACTTTGAGTGGCACCAATTGAAGATGTACGATTCAACAAGGAAGGATTTACCAAATAGATGTAGGGATGATGAAAATGATGCACAAATATCTTTTCCGGATTATTGGGAAACTTTTGGAAATAGGCTTCGTTTGCAAGTAATACAATAGTCTCCCCTACACGAGCATAATTAATACTATGTACAAATGGAGGGACTTTCAAACCGGGTAATTTGGCTTCTACCCGCTTTCCCATCAGCTTACCTAAATATTTTTCAAAATTTCTTTGTGACTTTTGAGTAGGGTTGTTCAACCGATTGTACAAATATCGCATTGCCCAGTTATTGGGAAACTTTTGTTTGCCAATAATGGATTTTGCATTGGTAAACGGATTGACTTCATTAAAATCTTGTATGGTTTGAACGGTTATCGGCATCTCAGGTACCCAGTCGATTGAGTTCACTACATTGAATGCCCATCCGCCTCTGGTAGCTGCTTCATAATCATAAGCAAAATAAAGATTCCCTGGTTTGGGGGCTGCCGTACAATAGGTTTTCATTTTCCAATCTGAAGCAATCTTGCCCTCCTTTTGCCAGTGGCGTAAATAAGCAGTTAATAGATAAGCAATACCGCCACCCTGACTATGCCCGGTTATAAGTATATTCCGATAACCTTTTTTAAATAAGGAATCTAATCGAGGAGCTAAATCTCTTCCTATATAAGTGGTACTAACCATCCATCCAACATGCACGGCCGACAGCGGATTGTCGGCCACCTGATAAAGTATTGTATCATTTCCCGGAAGAATAATTTCACCTTTTGCCGGAATCATTGCACTATAAAAATTCGACAACCAGCTATCCGGATTGGGAAGCGTACCCCTTACCGAAATAATGATGGTTTGCTGGTGATCTGTCCATATTTCATATAAATTCAATAATCCCAACTCGGGAGACCGATAAGCCTTGGTAAATCGGGATGAAGCAGCTACATAATTAGAATCTGAATAATAACTGCTACCACTTCCTGTTCTTACTGAAACCATTAGCAGTTCCGATAATTCTCCGGCATCATAACCGGAGGTAAAAAAATTTTTTTGTGCAATAGTGGTAATTGGTATCAAAAGTGTAACCAACCCCAGATATAGAAATGTTCGCACAGTTTGTGTGTTCATAACCTACTATTTGTAAGTATTTATTATAAGCTAAAATAGTTGATTTCCGTTCAGCAGCAACTAATCATTTACCAGTTTTTGCAAATGTTGCGTAATGTTGAACAGCGCTTGGGTATCAAGTGCACAGTATGTAAGTAGTGCTGATTGAATAGCTGTAATTTTTGTAGGATCGGTTTCAGCTGAGAGTTGCTGAAATGCTGCGGCTGCATCCATCCCATTAGCAATTACCAGATCTTCATATTTCATATCAGGAAAAATTGCTGGCAATACCCACTTAATAGAATAAGAATCGCCCATTGCTGGCAAGTAATAAAATCTTTTTCGAAACACATCCATTAAATCAATCATGCGTGATACAATAGCATTAATCGATTCCTCTAATGATGGATCATCTTTAATAAACTCTAGAAGTCTGGTTCGTTCAAAACTTGCATTATATACTACAATTGACCCTGCATTTCCCAGCACCTGCAGTAAGCTCTCAATAAAATCTAGTATATGAGTCGTTTTACGCTCAGCCAGATAGGTAAACTCCTGTGGCGTTGCACCTGGATATTGTTCTACCTGAACAGAATACTGAAAACAAACCTGTCGATACGGCCAACAACCATCTACCGGAGGTATCGCATCCATCCAGGTTTCAAAATCCATATAAAAAACCGGGTATTGAATAACACCTAACCATTCACGAATATTTTCTTTTTGAATAATTGGGTCGCGCAGAATTTGAATAGATGTTTCTTGTATTCCATTACAATGTGTAAAAAAATCACAGGTATATGGCCGGGTGCATTGTTCGCCGGCAACTATAGAAGGAGCTTGTGTTTTATTGGCAACTACCTGCAATAACTCATTCGTTTTTTGTTGAATAACTTCTGAAAGTTGCCTTACTTCCGATGTTATAGGTGTAGTACTAAAAAGTTGCTCCAGTTGTAAAGAGCCTTTCCGGATATATTGATTATTCAAATAAATTAGCGACATCTGTTGCAGATCCAAACCAGCACCTGTAATTACATAATACTGAAACGCTGCATCCTGAATAAATATCTCTTTTACCTTAGTACTTCCTTTTACCTCATAGGCATACCATCCATCCGGCTGCTTCACCAGAATATCAATAGCACATAATAGTCCATTATACTGAAACGCAGCTTCATAAATAATTGTTTTTCCTGCTGCAATGTATTCGGCAGTTTTTTTTACCGAAAGAGCAAATTGAAAATAATCGGGAGGTGACGCATCTACACCGCCTGAAAATAAATCCCTCGCAAGCATTCCCAAATCGGTTCCTTGCTGAAACACTTGTTGCTGCTCTTCATCTACCGGATCTTTTAATGCAGGCTGATATTTATGCAGCCAAAGTCTTAGCGGACATTGACAACCATACAAAAAAGTGGACTTCGATAAAATATGCTTGGGAGGTAAATTCATGCTGTTTCAGAAGTATTTGGTAATGTTGAATTTTCAGACTCTTCACGTAATAAATTTGCAGGAATCTGTTTGCTTGCATTTGCTCCCATCTTTTTTAATTCCTCTACTTTACCTATTAAGTTACCTCTTCCGGTATATAATTGTTTAAATGAATGCTGATATACCTTATCTGCCTCCCCAATTTTCTTTCCAATTTCTTCCATGTTTTCTAAAAAACCATAAAATTTATCATACAATAATCCCGCCTTATTGGCAATTTCAGCAGCATTTTCATTTTGTTTTTCCATTCGCCACAACTCAGCAACTATTTTTAAAATGGCCATTAAATTGGTTGGACAAACCAGCATGATATTTTTATCATACGCCCGTTTCCAGAGTTCAATATCTTTTTTCAGAGATTCTAAAAAAGCAGATTCAATAGGCACAAACATCAGCACATACTCTAATCCCCCGGCATATCGCCCATATTTCTTTTTCCATAAAATATCTATGTGCCGGTTAATGGAAGACAGGTGTTCGGTCCATGCCTTATTTCTTTCAGTCTCATCAATTGCATTCACATATCTGTCCCAGGCAAGTAAGGAAACTTTGGCATCAATAATTACACGACGCTTATCGGGATAAACAATCATGATATCCGGCTGTAACATGTTGCCCTCTTCATCTTTCAACACTTTTCCGGATGCATCCCGCAAATATTGCTGAGCCAGATAATGTTGGTCACGAATGAGTCCGCTATTTTCCAGTATGGTTTCTAAAACCATTTCCCCCCAGTTTCCCTGGGTTTTTACATTTCCCTTTAATGCTGTAGTAAGATTATTGGCTTCTTCGCTAACCCGAATGCTGGTTTGTACCAATTTATCAATTTCCTTGGAAAGGCTAAACCGCTCGTTTGATTCTTTCTGATAGGCTTCTTCTACGGCTTTTTTAAATCCACTCAATTCTGATTGAAGGGGTTGCAAAATCTGCCCAATCTTTTCTTCATTTTTTTGAATGAGTTGCTGACTATTCTGTTGAAGAATGCGTGAAGTCAACAACTCCATCTCATTTTTCATTGCATCACTTATTTGCTGCTGAGATTCTTTCGCCTCCTTGAGCGATTGTTGCATATTGGCAATTCGTTCATTGCTTACTGCCAGTTGAGCCTCAAGGCTGGACTTATTATTAGTTAATGCCCCATTATTATTTTTTTCTTGCTGCAAAAGGGATTGGAGTTCCTTAATTTTTTCTTGCTCTACACTTCCGTACCCCTTATACAAAAATGAAGCAATCCAAAAACCCAGTATTCCACCAAGTATGGCTACTGCCATTAGCGAAAGAATCAAAGAGAGTTCCATAAAAACAATTTAAAAGTGCAAATTAAACAATCAGTCTGCCGCCTATTGATAGACCGCCTGCATTGCTGCAATTTTTTCCTGCATTTTTTTACGAAGCGCGATAGGCTCTTTCACTTCCACTCCGGCACCATATGATAGTAAGGTCATTACCAGTTCCGTAGTAATATATACCGTTAACTGAATAGTAACACCTTTACTCGACTCGTTCAATACCAACTGTGAGTGATGCAGCGGTTGGGCTAAGATATAGGGTGCTTGCTCTTTATCAAAGGTCACCACAATTTTTTCCGGAGCTGTTGCTGCAGTATGTGTAATTCCAAATGAATATTGAAAATAGTCTTCCGCCCGAAAAGTGGGGTCGGAATAAAAACGTGCCTTTGACTTTTGAATATGTTGTATCCTGTCGAGAGCAAGAATCAAAATTTTTGAAGTTGCTGCTGCATATCCTACAACATACCAGCGATTTCTATATTCTTTTATCAGATAAGGGGAAAGCAAATGTTGTTTAACGGGCGAGCCAAATTTGGCATATTCAATAACAAGCTGTGTTTGCGAAACGATTGCTTGTAGAATAATTTCAAGCCATTGATTTCCTCCTGTGCTAACAGGCTCTTCCACCTGTATCAATTGCTTCTCTGATTTTCCAATTAGCTTACTTACCCGATATCCCTCAATTAACCGATTAATGGCAGTTTCAAACTGATCAAAAATCCTGCTGCCCTTCAACTGTTGTAATAGGGCAGTGGAATAATCTAATGCAGCTATTTCTTCCTCCGATAGGGGCAAACTTTTTATAGAGTACCCGGGAGTTGAATAACAATACCCCCTTTTAACCTTATCATACTTTATGGGAGCAGCATATAAATCCCGCATTTGTGCCAGATCTTTATTTATCATGGAAATTGAAATATCTCCATCCAGCTGCTGCATAACCCGCTGACGTATTTTTTCCAAATCGGGAAACGGACGCATGGTATTCGTTAAACAAGCATCAATGGCATAATAACGTAACAAAGCATTTTTATTAACCGGCATAAAAAAAATTTCAGTCTACCAATAGATTACAGCCTCACACATCAATTTTGTAGTATGATCCGGAGCTGATAAGTAGTAGCTGAGGGGGTGCAGCAACGCTCCGGATCATTTTATACGTAAATGTAAATAAGAATTCAGCAAAACCCGCTGATTTAACTTTCTATTGCATTTGTAATTGCCTCAATTTTCATCCGGTTTAATATACTGCCAGGTCTTCCCCATTCACAACTTTACCCGAATACGTTCGCTTGATTTCATCCAGTAAACTTTCATAACTGCTGCCAAATGTTAACTGATGCGTTAAAATAATGAGCGGTGGCTGAAGTATTTGTCCAATGCGAGCCACCTGAGATGTTGAAGTATGAAAAGTACTATGATATTGTTGCCATTTAAGCTCCCTTTTTTGCAATCCCGCTTCCGAGAAAACTTCATGTACCAGTATATCACATCCCTTTGCCATTTCAATCAACGATTCACTATAGGTACAATCTCCTGAAACCACAATTACCTTATCGGCCGTTTCAAATCGATATCCCAATGCATGCTTCCAGCTTCCATGACTAACTTCAAAAGCTATTACCCTAATATTTTCATCACGATACACTTCACCCTTAGTTACTTCCGAAATCTGCACCTGATAGCCGGCCGCATTTCCACCTTCCAATCCCTTTATGCGAATTACCTGATCTTCCGCATATGCTTTTTGAATGCGGGAAGTCATCTTGCGTATTCCGGGCGGTCCAATTATCTGTAAAGGTTCATTTCTATCAAGCACGGCAGGTGTAAAAATAAAATCGCTTAACCCCGCTGTATGATCTGTATGCAAATGTGTAATAAACAATCTCCTCAATTTTGCTGGCTCCAGTGCAGCTATATGCTTGTCTCTCGCTGCCTGCGCCGCTCTTCTAACAACCCCCGGGCCGCAATCAACCACATAGGAAGCTTCATTAATCACAATCGCCAGAGAAGGTCCCGACCTTTCTGGATTCGCAAAAGGAGTTCCGGTTCCCAACAAAACCAGTTGCGTTTTTGGGTGGCTTTCCTGTGCATTAAGAGGCAGATTCTGAATAAATGTAACTATTACAATCCATCCTATAAAGTAGTATTTCATAATTAAAAGGTAGCAGATTAAAATGGAAATACGATCAGCTAACAACAAAAAATGTTTAGTTTACAGATACATTTTCAAAGAACAAATTTTTACATGAAAAAGAAATCCTCCGGAAAACCTATCAGCAGAGGCAATTTTATCAAGCAAACGGCATCAACAGCCGGATGGTTAATTCTGCCCCGTTTTGTTCTTGGGGGGAGAGGCTATATCGCTCCCAGCGATAAATTATATATTGCTGCAATTGGTTGTGGAGGTGAGGGAGAAAACGATATTAAACATCTGGCATCAACCCCCAATAAAAATTCAGTGATTGCATTTTTGTGTGATGTTGATCAACGGCCGGCTGCTGCCAGAAGAAAGGAATTTCCTAAAGCAGGATTTTACCAGGATTGGCGCATCCTCTTTGAAAAGGAACAAAAAAACTTCGACGCAGTTACCGTAGCCATCCCCGATCATAATCATGCAGTTGTGGGATTGGCTGCCATGCAACTGCGCAAGCATCTTTACTTACAAAAACCTCTCACACATGATATTTATGAAGCAAGGAAAATAACAGAAGCCGCCGGATATTATCAAGTGGTTGCCCAAATGGGCGATCAGGGAGCCTCCTGTGATGGGATGAGAACTTTACAAGAGTGGATGGATGCCAAATTAATCGGAGACATTACTAAAGTATATTGTTGGACCAATCGCCCCGTATGGCCTCAGGGAATTAGCTGGCCAAAACAAACTGCTGCTATTCCAAAAGGATTGAATTGGGACCTATGGTAAGGTACTGCGCCCAAAACGAATTATGTAAACAATCTGGTTCCTTTTAACTGGAGAGGATGGTGGCGATTTGGCACCGGAGCATTGGGAGATATGGGCTGCCATATAATGGGACCACCTTTTAAATTATTACAATTAGGTTATCCAACTCAGGTTTCCGGATCGGCAAGTACTTTATATACAGGCGTTTTTCAGGAAGCCACTTTTCCCGAAAGCGGTCCGGTTTCCAGCAATCTGTTATTTACATTTTCTCAACCCAATGGAAAACAAGTCGATTTAATTTGGATGGACGGGGGAATAATTCCCGAGCGGTTGGCAGTTTTAGAGCCCGATTTGAATATGAATGAAATTTTGGGAGACTGGCCGGGAGACAACGATTTTGAAGGTGCAACATTATTTATTGGAACCAAGGGTATGGTTTCGTGTGGATGGGGTGGCAGTCATCCCAGAGTGCTTACACCCGAATTGAAAGAGAAAGCATTGGAAATTCCTGCTTCCTATCCCCGGGTAAAAGGAGGTGCTGACGGACATTGGTGGCAGTGGATAGATGGGTGTATCAGTGGATATAATAATGCCCAACTGAGTTCACCTTTTGCCGGATATGCGGGTCCACTTACTGAAACGGTATTATTAGGTAATCTGTTATTACAAAGTTTCCAGCAAGAGGTGAAAACACCGAAAGGTACATCCGTTGAAACCTCGTTTCCGCATCGGTATAAAAGCCTTTTATGGGATGGCCCAAATATGCGGGTAACCAATATGGAAGCTGCCAATCATTTTGTTAGAAGAAATTATCGGGCAGGCTGGGGAAAGCTATAGCTTTTATTTTACAGACTGAATCCGAAAGGTAGCAAGCAATCGGGTTGCCGGGTCGGGAAACAAGCTCGTTGGAATCGTTGACATGGGTATCCGAAAAGTATCCTGCTTTTTTTTCAATAATAGCTTTTGATTGATGGGAGCACCGTTTACCTGCTGTATGGCAATTTCTACAGGCAAATCATATACCGTAGCATCGGCATTGGTTTGCGTGAGGGAAATTTCCAGCAACTTTTTGGATGCATTGTAATTCCAATCGACCTGAATAGCGGGAATGCCAGAACGAAGTAACCACTGATTGAAAAAAGCTTGAAGTGAAATACCAGAGGACTTTTCCATTTCTAAACGAAATTGATCGGTGGTTGCATTAGCATTGAAATATTTTTTATAATAACTGCGAATCCCTTTTTGAAAAGCAGCGTCCCCTATCTTTTCGCGAAGCATATGTAAAACCCAGGCACCTTTTTGATAAGTTATCGCGCTGGTTACCTCTTCTTTTTCGGGAGACCGATCAGCAACAATGGCAAAATTTTTACCGGAAGCATAATAATTTTCTATAGTAGTGCGGGCAGCTTTCAATCCTTTTTCAAACGCTTCCCTACCTTCATCTTTTTCTACAAATAATAAAGTAAAGTAAGTAGCAAAACCTTCACTTAGCCAAACATCATCCCAAGTAGATTCTGTAACGGCATTTCCAAACCACTGGTGTGCGATTTCATGAATAACCACTTGCCTGGTTCTGTCGGTTCTTTTTCCTGTAACTAATTTTTCAGTATAAAAGATTGCAGAAGATGTTTCCATTCCTCCACTCACACTTGGTGCCTGAATATTGGCAAGTTTCTCGTAAGCATACGGACCAACATAATCGGTATAAAACTGCAAAACCTTTTTAGTGGGCTCTGCGAAATCATAAAAACCGGCAGCGCGATTTTGAGGATGCACCCAGGTTTCAATCGACTTGCCCTGAAAAGTATCTACATATTGAACAGCATATTCCTGAATGCCAATTACAAAGAGCCAGGGAGAAACAGGAACCGATTGTTTCCAGTGAGTTAGCTTCATAGAATCGTTGAGAACTGCAACCTCCTGTAACAATCCATTGGATATAACTTGATAATGGATAGGTGCAGTTATTTTGAAATCAACAGTAGCTTTATCATAAGGATGATCAATCAGCGGTAGCCAATGCCTGCCTTTATTGGGCCAGTTGTCGCTACTGAAACTTCTTTTTCCAAATTGCGTATTACCAATTCGTAAGCCTGTATAAGGGTAACCACTATATTGTATGGTAACTGTAAGTTCTGTTCCGCTATCTCTTTTCGTTTCAGGAATAGGAATTTGTATTTTGTCGCTAACATGCAGGAATTTCACCAATATGCCGTCCAATTCTACCGAGGAAATCTGCATACCCTTCCCTTGCCTGTCGGAACGAATATTGGCCAGATCGAGGAATAGATCAGCAACCCCTTTTTGTTTCAACTTAAAATGAATTGCGGCGTTACATTGGATTTGATCAGTTGCATCTGATACTGATAATTGAAATGTATAATGTAATACATCGATTCCTTTTTGAAAAAGATAATCCTCTGCTTTTACAGGTGAGGAAGAAAAGAAGCAAAGCAAGAGGCCTAGGGATAAAAAAAATTGGAATTTACGCATGGGGAGAAGTTAATGATACAATATACCATATCGATCTCTTTTTAAAAAATCAAAATCCTCTTTATAGTGGGACAGAAATTAAAATGCTTGTTCCCTCGCCAATAGCACTTTTGAATTTTGCTTCACCGCCAACCAAACCCACTCGGTTAAAAATATTCATCAATCCTAGCCCTTCAACAGTATTGTTATCCGGATTATATTCAAATCCAACTCCATTATCGACAATAGTAATTTCAAAATATTTCGGATAATAAATGAAATTAACTTCAACCCGAGAAGCATTGGCATGTTTAATTATATTTTGGAAACATTCTTGAATTACGCGAAACAACACAAGTTGTTTTTGATGTTCGGGTTCATTTTTAACTCCTGATTTATTAATTGTCACTTCCAAACGACCCACTTTATTAATCCTTTGAGCTTCCTGAATTACAGAATCGTACAATCCCAATAATTTAATTCTGTCACTACTCATCCCCTTAGCTAAATCTCGCAAATCTGTCATTGCTTTACTTATTGTATCCTTCGCTTCCCGAACCAGATTGTCGTCTTTTTCTGGAGATTCTTCTATGAGATTCAGTTGCATTTTAGTAAGGCTGAGTAGCTGACCTACATTATCGTGTATTTCCTGACTGATGGTATTTAAAGTTACTTGTTGAATCTCATTTCGGGCGTTATTGACTTCCTCGGCTATTCGGGCTTCGAGTTGCTCTCTTTCTGCCCGCATTTTATAAATTTTATTTAGATAAATAATTATCAGTATTATGAAGAAAATCCAAAACAATACAAATAAGAAACCTCCAATAATTACCGGAATTAATTTTTCTATATCCTGTGCCTGTTCCATATTAAAGCAATTGAAAAAATAATACAATGAATAAAAAGTGCACTGTTGTGTAATGAAGACCAAACTATACTTACATTATTTGAATCATTTAATGTAAAAGCCAGCCAATCGTATAATGACCAAACCAATAAACAATTGGTAGCATAAAAAAAGAGACAAACAATAAACCAGAATTCAATTTTTAATTTGGTTGAACGACTGTTTATAAAATTCAATTCTTCCAGTAGGTAAATAAATGAACCAAACATTATATAGAAAGAAAAAATCAAATAATAATATGAATTTAACAGACTTGATATTTCATTGGAACTTATTAGAAAATAAATGAAAAACAGGAAACTGATTGTATTTAAAAATCTTTTCCAAAAAAGAGAAGCAAGATGAGATTTGAAGAAAAAATGCATCGGAACTAACAGTAAAATGGGTATTAAATTATAAAATACCAGATTCGATATATTGAAAATACTACGAGAAAAGGTTGCTACGATTGATAAAGAAAAGAATATTACATAAAAAAGTATTACCATATTTTTTTGAAGGAATTCAATCTGCTTCCTTAAAATAAATAAAGTAATAAGCGGAAAAGATAGTCCTATACAATCAATATAATTGAAAAAAAGGTTGCCGCTTAAAAACCTAAAAATATATTCCGAATTGGAGGTTAATATAAAATCAAGACCCATAATCATTTTTTCAACGAATAAGAAATTGTATACGCTTCGAAAAAAAATAGCGAGTGTGTTTCACCACCCTCGCTATATTTTGATGCTTTTCTATCATCAAAAATTATTTTCCTCCACCTGGCTTTTTGGGTTTGGGTTTGGGTGGATCTGGAACTCCGGCTGGATCTACTGGCATATTAATTGTATTTAAAATTAAAAAAATCATTATTTGAATTTTATGAAGAAATCGTATTTCGTTTAGCTGATGGTTATTTTATTTGGACGCTAATTTGTGTAGAAATTGTATCCCAACGCTTTTGGTCATCAGAAGTCCCCATAGAAATTTTTACACTAACCCAATTTCGGAAATTCTTTTGAACAACTTTTAAACCGGAAGATTTTTTAGTTGGCATTAGTAACAATTTAAAGTAATCAAATTTACAAATTTTTTATACGTGAAAATAGAGGAAAAACCCTGTTTTTTTAATGGAATTCGGTGTTCTTACCAATTATCTGATCTAAACAAATTTAATGGCAACCCATTTTTATTAAACAAAGTAGGTATAGCAGTATTGTTGAATAAATAACGCACTGCAAGCGGCTTATCTAATCCCTTGGCAGATACGACAATTTCATTTCCGCGGATTGTTGCTGTAGCCGGAACAAATTGCCGATCGGCACCAGCAAGTTCGAAATGCGGTATTACATCCCCCCGATTGACAAGTCCGCCCACCGCATTTTTCAAGATAATGCGGACCTCTCCTTTTTGAAAACTGAATTGCTGGGGTTGCGGGCTTTCCCAATTCTCTGTCAATCGGTTGTAGGTTTTTGATAATGCCAGATTTGCCAATCGGAAAGCGACTTCCTTTTTTAAAGTTGGATGGATATCATTGGTATCTGTTACCAAATCGGCAATTACAGCCATACCAGTATTGGGATGGCTGGCTGCTTTTGTTTGTGCCTCCCGCAAGAATGCACCTACCAGCGGATCACCATATTTAAAAGGAGCTATTTGCACAAAATAAAACGGAAACTGTTTGCCCCAGGCCAATCGCCAGGCATCTATCATGGAAGTAAATAATAACTCATAGGTTGAACTTGTTTTGGTATTACTTTCTCCCTGATACCAGATGGCTCCCGCAATTGCATAATGAGTTAGTGGATATATCATAGCATTATATGCAATCGCTGGCTTAACCGGCCAGTATTGCATGTTTGCTTGTTGAGCCGCAGCATTCGCCAAAAAAGGATTTTGATTTACAACATCGGCAGGCGTCCAGGTTTCAGCGGGTGTTCCTCCCCAATTCGAGTTAATTAATCCAACCCCTGTTCCTAACTGTTGCTGTATTTGCTTCCCAAAAAAATAGCCAATCGCGCTAAAATGTATCATGCTGGAAGAATCGCAAACCACCCATCTCCCTTCTACATCTTCTTGCGGAAATGCTGATGTGGCTTTAGGAACATAAAAAAATCGTATAGCTGAATTGGCGCTCTTGGGTGCCTCATCAATAGATTGCTTCAGTTTTTGATCTCCCGACCATTCCATATTGCTCTGTCCGCCGCAAACCCAAACTTCGCCAATTAAAACATCTTCTATAATAATGTTATTTTCACCCTTGATGGCTATAGTATATGGTCCACCGGCAACAGGTGTTTTCAAATTTACCTGCCAGCCGGCTCCACTTCCGGCCTGTGTTGTATAAACGGTTGTGTCCCAGGAAGGCTTGATGGTTACTTTTTCTCCCGGATTAGCCCATCCCCAAAAAGTTACATCAGATTGTTGTTGTAATATCATATGAGAGGAGAGAATATGAGGCAGTCTTACTTTAGCTTGTACACTAATGGTTTGTATGCTCAATAACACAAAAACTAAAAAGGGTTTCATACTGGTTAACGTTAATTTGAATATTCAAGTAAATTACAACAATCCGCTAATAATCGAAACGCAACTTGCATAAACAATTTCGATTAAATGAATACTTCTACTTCATTATTGGCATGATATGCGCTGCAAATATTGCCTAAGCTCTACCAGATGATCGGTGTTGATATAATCTACCCCCCAATTAACCAATCGATTCCAGGCATCCCATGAATCGGGAGTTGCCCAAAAACGAATAGGCTTTCCCAGCGCATGTGCATCTGATATTACTTTGCGAATAAGGGAGTCTGCTTGTTTATTGGGCGGCCACGTTACCCCTGTATATTGTTGCATGGAGGCACTGATAAGAGCAACTCGCGAAAGGGCCTCTTTTGAATAATTAATCCCCGGTCTTCCATCCATCCAGATAAATGAAGGATATTTAGAATAGCTTTCTTCCAAAGGGCGATTGCCAGAAATTACAATAGTTATATTGCTATTTTGAATGATGGCAGGGTATCTTTTTAATACACTTACTAAAGTGTCGAGAGTGGCAATCGCTTCTGTTTTTACATCGATAAGTAATTGCAACTTTCGATAAGTAGGCTGCACTGAACTCAACGGATCGAGATATAAATTTTTAAGGGTTCTGTCGGCACGAATCGCTTTAGCATCATGCGACACGTAGAGTTCGCCATTCAGTAAATGAATATCTGCTTCAATAGAGCCGTAATTTTCAATAAAGGCTAACCAAAAGGGATTTGCCTGCTCATAATCATTATGCGAATGAGCGCGGGCGGTAGTATATTCCTGTGCACCTAATTTTTGAAAAGGCAGCAAGGATGTTAATGCATAAAAAATCAAAGTAGGAATTGATTTCATAGTTGTTTCTATGGGTTACTTAAAATACAAAAGCTTACCTCCAGTATCCCTTCTGTTTCATAGCAAATAAACACGCATTCACATGTTGGGCAGCCTGTGTTCGGGCAGATATTTCATATGGATTTTTGTGATACCCGATTTGCTGCATATGCTTATTATAATCTTTTTGATGTGCATGAGATCGGATTTCTAAAAAATGAATATACTCATGTATAACTGTATCTGTTAACTGCAAAAGATTTTCATGGTTATTTACATAAACTTGAATACGCTTGCAATTATAGGCATAATTACCATGCAGTTTTTTATGAGGGTAATAGGATATTATAATTTCAGGAAAACGGCACCCTCGGGAAGGAACACCTAAATACTGTGTACACCAGCGAACTACTTCCCGAACATATCCAGCCTTGCTTATCAGCAGCTTATTTTTGATAGCAGTAGGCTTTGCCAATGTAGGATTGGGTGAAGTTGCATCTTCTTTATCATCTGTTAAAAACCAGCCAATGATAATTAGTGTAAAATAGATTACAAAACCCCTGTCTACCCATCCCGCTTTCTGCCAGGCATGCATTAAATAATTAAGCCAATACCGAACAAAATGATCTATAGTGTAATAAAAATCCATCTGGCTTGAATATAATAACAATATCAATAGGCCGCTAATTGCTGAATGAAAGCATCCAGTCTTTGATTCGCAAGAAAATTTTTTTCAAGCGTAATATTAAAAGGAACAGGGGTGTCTAAAGAAGCACACCTAAAAATGGGAGCATCCAGCCATTCAAAACAATGTTCCGCAACCCAAGCCGATATTTCTGCGCCCCATCCTCCTGTTAATGTATCTTCATGTAACAACAATAGTTTTCCGGTTTGTTTGACTGATTGGCGAATTGATTCATAATCAAGAGGCAAAAGAGTTCTCAAATCCAATATTAGCAAATCATACTCGGGATGTTCTGTCTGATAATCCATTGCCCAATGAACTCCTGCGCCATATGTAATAATGGTAATTTCTTTTCCTTCCTTTATCAAATTTGCCTTTCCTAATGGAATCTCATAATAGGCTTCAGGTACCGGATTAGATATGCTTCTGTAAAGCGCCTTATGCTCGAAAAATAGCACCGGATTGGGATCCTGAATACTTGCATTGAGTAAGCCTTTAGCATCATAGGCATTCGATGGATACACTACTTTCAGTCCGGGCACATGAGTAAACCAGGCTTCATTGCTTTGTGAGTGAAAGGGTCCTGCACCCACTCCGGCACCTGTAGGCATGCGAATAACCACAGGGGCTGATTGCGCCCAACGATAATGAATTTTTGCCAGGTTATTTACAATTTGATTAAAACCAACTGTAACAAAATCGGCAAATTGCATTTCCATTACACTGGGTATTCCTTCCAATGCCAGCCCAAGTGTTACCCCCACTATCGCACTTTCGCAAAGGGGCGTATTACGAACTCGGTGATATCCAAAATGATCTGCTAAACCTTCGGTAACCTTAAACGCTCCTCCATATCCTGCAATATCCTGACCCATAATAATTAAGGATGGATCCTTTTCCAAACTTTGCCATAATGCCTCGCGAATAGCATCCAGCATTCGTTTTACAGGCGCTTCGCTATCACGCGGGTCAGGAGGAACTAATTGTGTTTCGGGAAATTTACGAACGGCGTATACATCCTGTAGTTCTTCTTTTGAATCGGCAACAATCGGAGTTACTTGTTCTGCCAATTGCAGTTCCGATTCAATATAGGCTTTGTATTCATGTCGTATATCCGCCACTTCCATCTCAGTAAGTACCCCTTCAGCAACTAAATATTGTTCATAGTTTTTGATTGGATCTTTTTGAGCCCAAGCTTCCATCAAGTCTTTGGGCACATACTTGGTACCGCTTGCTTCTTCGTGACCGCGCATACGGAAAGTGATACATTCAATCAAATAAGGTTTTCGCTCACGCAAACAATATTCCCGAACTCCGCGGATAGTATCGTAAACGGCTAATATATTATTACCATCAATTACAACACTTTCGATTCCGTATCCTATTCCTTTATCAGCCAGTTGCTGGCATCGAAATTGTTCCTGAACGGGTGTGCTTAACCCATATCCATTATTTTCTATAACGAAAATTACAGGCAAATCCCAAACTGCTGCCACATTTAAGGCTTCATGAAAATCACCTTCGCTGGTGCCACCATCCCCACTAAATGCCAGTGCCACTTTTTGCTCCCCTTTTAGCAGGTGAGCAAGAGCCGTTCCATCAGCCAATGCGAGTTGCGGGCCAAGATGCGATATCATTCCGCATATGTGATGCTTTGAACTTCCAAAATGAAAACTCCGCTCTCTTCCTTTACTGAAGCCTTCTTTATGTCCTTGCCATTGTTGAAATAGTTGATGCAGGGGCATGCCTCTTCCGGTAAACACACCCAGGTTTCTATGCAACGGCATAATCCACTCGTCGGGTTGCAGTGCCTGGGTAGCACCAACGGAAATAGCTTCCTGACCGATACCGCTGAACCATTTGCTTATTTTTCCCTTCCTTAACAATACCAGCATTTTCTCTTCTATCATTCGTGGCAATAACAATTGCCGGTAGAGCTGCAATAGTGTATCGTTGGAGTATGCTTTTCTGGAAAACTGCATGTATCAGATTGTTGTACAAATCTACAGGAAGAAAAAATGCGAAAGAGATAAAATAGTGCACAAAAAAACCACCGGGAAGGTGGTTTTGAAAGTAATTATTCTATTTCAAAAGACTAATCTCTTTTAGCAAATTTGCTCAGCAATTTGAGGATTTCCATATAAAGCCAAACAATGGTAACCATCAAGCCAAAAGCGCCATACCATTCCATATCTGCAGGCAAACCGCGTTCAGCACCTTGCTCAATCATATCAAAATCCAGAATCAAATTCAATGCAGCAATAGCTACAACAAATAAGCTAATACCGATACTCAATAAGCTGCTATCGCTCATAAAACTAACATTTACGCCAAACCAGCCGAGAATCATGGTAAGTAAGTAAAATAACGCAATACCTACTGTAGCACTAATAATAATTGAGCGAAAACGTTGCGTAGCTTGAATAATACGAAAATTATATAGCAGAAAAACAGCAATAGACACCCCAAAAGTTAATCCAACTGCCTGCATGATTAATCCGGGATATTTATCGGCAAACATCTCATTGAAAATAACGGATATTCCTCCAATGAATAATCCTTCCAGTAAAGCATAGAGGGGAGCAATGTATTTAGCCCACCCTGGTTTAAATATCATAGCGAAAGCCAAAATTAACCCTCCAAAAACACCCACCATCATCAGGGTTTGCATGGTTGCGGGTTTTCCTTCCTGAAATAAATGCCAGTTAAAAGCAGCAGATGCGATCAGCAACAATAACATAAAACCGAACTTGTTGATGGTTCCGCGAACGGTCATTATACCCTGCCGTGCAGCATCCAGTTCCATTCCTTTATCGAACATTTTCTCTGTAAGAGTAGGGTTGCCGGATTGAAATAAAGCCATAGTTATAAAATTTAGTCTTTACAAATATACTGATTAATATTCCCTGTTCCCAAAGGTTTCCTGATGGGTTTTTGTTAAAAAGGATGATTGGATGCAGAGGAAACTTTTGTTACTCCGGGATAATGATCGATGGTTTCAAAAACTATACCAGGTTCTGCTTTCAGCAGTTGAATGTACTGATGCAGGGAGGCGGAATCTTCCGATTTGGCAAACATTCTGTCGTGCATCAGTAACACCAAATGCCTGGGCACCCTGGTTTTACCTTCCTGCAATAATTTCATTGTTTGGGCTGCCAGTGTGTCGGGTATTTGAACAGGTCGGGAATTCGTATGCCGAAAATTCCATTCCAGATCCCATCCAATCACATCGTAGCCGATACTATCAAGTTTATGTAATACCGAAGCTACTAAATGATGCGAGCGCTCGTTATGTTGAATGCTCCAGGCATTATTTCCCGGCAAACGGGCAATGCGAAAATTAGGTTGCAATATTTTTTCTGCCTGTATAAAATCGGTAAGTGCCGTATCGGGGTGCTGGTAAAAATACCGATATCTGTTTCGGGCATGAGAATAACTATGATTTGCCAATAAAAATTGAGGCTGACCCTGCCGAATTGTTTCTGCCAGCTTTTGGCCTGCCTGCCATCGTTCCGCATGCAATCCAACCATAAAAAAACTCGCTTTAGCCTGCTCTTCTCTACAAACCTGAATGCAATTGAAGGTTCCGTGCTGAGGCCCATCATCAAATGTTAGATAAATATACCAACGGGTGGTATCATGTGCAGGTGACAGTTCGGATGGAGCGGTCAGCGATTCCCCAGACTCAGTTGATTTTTGGGAAGGATAGGTGGGTGTTTCCCTCTCATCAGTTCGCGCGGAACAACTACTTATTAAAAGGGCAATATATAGGTAAAACGCAAAGGTTTTTTTAACCGAAATCAGTGCTTCACTTCTCATAGCAACCACAAAATTACTAGCCAAAAGGTGATAGAAAAGTGATTCAAAACATATTAACAAAATACTTTAACAAGCCATGCAAAAAACCTGCTGTCAAAACAAATGAAATGTTATCTTTACGAACTTATTTTTTAACATATCAGCATGAAAGAAACGCTTTTACAAGATGTAGTTATCAAATTCGCAGGCGATAGTGGAGATGGTATGCAGTTAACTGGACAACAGTTTACCAATAACACAGCCATGTTGGGAATTGATTTGGCTACCTTCCCCGATTTCCCTGCCGAAATCCGCGCCCCTATTGGCACACTGCCCGGCGTGAGTGGATTTCAGTTACATTTTTCTTCCAATAAAGTTTTTACTCCAGGTGATATAGCCGATGTGTTGGTAGCAATGAATGCCGCTGCATTAAAAGTTAATTTGAAAGCAATCAAACCCGGAGGAAAAATCATAGTAAACCTCGAGGGTTTCGATGCAAAAAACCTTCGTTTGGCGAATTACCCCGATGGAGTAAATCCGCTGGAAGATGGAAGTCTCGACAGCTATGAAGTAATCAAAATAGATGTAACCAAACTAACTCGTGAAGCCCTGAAAGATTTTCCTGAGCTTGGTAATAAAGAAAGGGATCGGGCAAAAAACATGTTTGTACTGGGTTATATCTATTGGATGTATCACCGGAGTCTGGAGAATACGATCAGCTTCCTGCAGGAAAAATTTGGTAAAAAACCTGTAATCTTCAATAGCAACGTAAAAGTATTGCAAGCCGGTTACAACTATGGCGAAACAACAGAGGCTTTTGCTTCCAGATATGTGGTGGAAAAGGCAAAAATGAAGCCGGGAACTTATCGGAGTATTATGGGAAATCAGGCGCTATCCATGGGTTTAATTGCTGCCAGTGATAAAAGTGGACTGCCACTATTTTTAGGGGCTTATCCTATTACACCTGCCTCAGATATATTACATGAACTGAGTAAATACAAAAATTTTGGTGTAAAAACATTTCAGGGAGAGGATGAGATTGCAGCTATTACTGCAGCAATCGGTGCCAGTTATGGCGGAACCCTTGGTGTAACCACCACTTCTGGTCCGGGAATGGCTCTAAAAACCGAGGCTATGGGCCTTGCCGTTATGCTTGAAATTCCCTTGGTTATTGTAAATATTCAACGAGGGGGGCCTTCCACCGGATTGCCCACGAAAACAGAACAAAGTGATTTGTTACAAGCATATTATGGAAGAAACGGAGAATGCCCCATGCCAGTAATTGCTTCATCTACACCCAGCGATTGCTTCGATGTTGCTTATGAGGCTGTGAGAATTTCAGTACAACACATGACGCCCATAGTGTTATTGAGTGACGGATATATTGCCAATGGAGCAGAACCATGGAGATTCCCTTCGTCTTCCGATTTACCTCCGATTGAAGTAAATTTCAAAAAAGGCTTGGCGGATGATGAACCCAAATTTCAGCCCTATCGCCGTGATGAAAAACTCGCACGCCCTTGGGCTGTACCCGGAACACCTGGCTTGGAGCATAGAATTGGCGGTATTGAAAAACAAGATATCACCGGCAATATCAGCTACGACCCCGAAAATCACCAGCATATGGTGAATGTTAGGCAGAGTAAGGTTGATAAAATTGCCAACTATATCCCACTACAACAATTGGAATGTGGGCCCGAAAAGGGTAAGGTGCTGGTAATCGGTTGGGGATCAACCTATGGTGCCATTAAAAGTGCAGTGCTGCAACTCCTCAGTGAAGGCCATGCCGTTAGCCATGCACATATCCGCTATCTGCGCCCCTTCCCGAAAAACCTGGGTGAAATCATCCAGAACTTCGATCAGGTACTGATTCCTGAAATCAATAATGGTCAGTTAGTTAAGATTATACGCGATCAATATATGGTGGATGCCAAGGCCTACAATAAAGTAATGGGCGTTCCCATTACTAAGGGCGAACTGGTGGAAGTAATTCGGAAAATGCTCTAGATTTCTTAGAGCCTATTTTATTTCCAATTCGGGGAACTTCATCAGTTCCCCGAATTTTTTTTCAGACTACCCATAGGTGGCAATCTGAACCTGTAGCTTTGTTGATTAATCCTTTCATATAAATTGTATGAAGATATATATCAGTTCTGATTGGCATTTGGGTAAAAAATTACATCAACAGGATTTGCAGGACGACATGCAGTTTTTTTTGGATTGGCTGCTGGATGAACTGGAAAAAAACTCCGCCGATTATTTGTTGATAGCAGGAGATATTTTTGATCAGGCAAATCCACCGAATGATGCAGTTCAGCAGTATTATAATTTTTTAGTCGCCTTACAAAAATTCGGATGCAAAGCCATCATCACTGCAGGAAATCATGACTCGCCTTCATTTGTGGATGTACCAAAGGAATTATTGAAATCATTGAATGTTACCGTTGTGGGTAGTTTTCCCGGACTAGACCAAATTGACCAGCTATTCATTCCTTTACAAAACAGGGAAGGAGAAACAGTAGCTGCAGTAGCAGCAATCCCATTTCTGCACGATCGATATGTGAGAACCGTTGGGGAAGGAGAGGGTGCAAAAGAAATAGATGAAAAAATTAAAGAAGGAATCGCAAAAGTATTCTCAGCCATCGGAAATGAGATGAGAACGCGGTATCTAGATATCCCTACAATTGGGATGGCACATTTGCATGCACAGGGAGCCCAGCCCAATGAAGAAGAAAGAGAAATACAAATTGGCAATTTGAATGGAATTGAGGCAAACACATTACTGCAATTTGATTACCTGGCATTGGGCCATATCCATACCGGACAAACCGTAATTCCCGGTCGAATTCAATATGCTGGAAGTCCGGTTTCACTGGGGTTTTCCGAAAATCAATATCCGCACAGGATCATTCAATTAACCATTGATGAAGGAAAAATTACCGAAGCGTTTATTCCTGTTCCAAAGCAAAGATCTTTATATCAGCTGAAGGGAACCCTTGCGGAGGTTGCTGAAAAAATCAAGGATTTACAATGTAAGTATCGCCTAACAGCATTGCTCGATATTGCCATTGAAGAGCCTGTTTTCAATCCGTCCGTAAAAGATCAGCTGGATGTTTGGAAGGAAACATTACACAAAGAAAAAAACATCCGGGTTATTAATACAAGAATGCAATTTCACGACAGAAGAGAAGCGTTACATATAGCGACAACTGCGGTAGAACAGGTAAAGGAACTAGACCCTGAAAATGTATTTACATCCCTCTTGAATGATAGAATTGCAGCCGATCAACATCCGGAATTGTTAGAATTATTCCGGGAAATTTTATCCGATCAATTACAATCCGACCAATGAAGATTATTGCACTACGATTAAAAAATTTACACTCGTTGAAGGGTGAATTTGAAATAGACTTTACCCAGCCTGCCCTATCAGGTGCAGGTATTTTTGCAATTACGGGTCCAACCGGAGCAGGAAAGAGTACATTACTAGATGCGATTACACTTGCATTATATGGTTACACTCCCAGACTGGGTGAGATTAGCAAAACCGATATCGATACCAAAAAAATATTGGTAACGCATGGAACAAATGAAGCGTATGCCGAACTGGTATTTGAGGCAAATCAAAAAAAATACCTTGCCAACTGGTCTATCAACAAAAACCGAAACAAAAACTGGAACGATTATAAACATACACTGAGTGAATATGGGCAGGGAGGTGAATGGAATATAATTACTGATAAAAGAACGGATGTTAAATCTGCAATTACAACTATAATCGGATTAAGCAAAGAGCAATTTTCAAAGGCAATTGTATTAAGTCAGGGAAAGTTTGATGAATTTCTTACCGCCCCTTCCGCCGATCGATATAAAATACTGGAGATTATCACCGGTACGGGGCTATACAGAGAAATAGGGAAAAAAGTATATGAAAAATTTAAAGCAGCCAGAGATGCTTATTCATTAAAACAAAGCGAAATCAGTCAAATTGCTCTTTTGCCTGAAGATGAGATACAATCACTTTCAGAGCAGCTTATCCAATCCGCAAACAATATTGATAGAATAGACCAGGAAATAGATGTTATTTCTTTCCAAAGGGATAAGCGGAAAGAATTAATTGAAATCAAAAAAGGTATTTCTGAATGGGAGGAGGCGCTTGAAATAATTAAACTGGAAGCCTCTGCTCTGGCTCCCTATCTGTTGAAACTAAAAAACTACGAGAAAGCCATTCGCATTGAACCTTTATTTACAAAATGGCAACATGCAAGTGAATCAGCGACCAATCACCTAAACAAAATAGAAGTCTGCAAAGCCGAGATCCAAAACTCAGATGAACTGAGAGAGAGGTACTTCAATAGCCTATCCGTTTTATTAAAAAAGTCCATCCGTGAGGAAAAATTCATTACTGAGCTGGAAGCATTGATAACATTGGTTTCTGGTATCGAAAAAGAAATAGTAGCATTAAAACCTGCGCTTGAAAGTAATAAAAGCAGCAACAGGGCATTGATAGATACTTTACCCGAAAATTATAAGAAAGCAGTTATACAAAATCTTTCAATTAGCCCCCAAGCGTTGGAAGCCTGGATTAAAGAACAAAAAGTAGCAAGTCAATTCCCATTGCCAATTGATGTTAATCCGATAACTTATTTAACAACGCTTATAACACAACAGGAGGCTACTGTTGAATTATTGAAAGAGCTTCGATATCCGGCTATTACCCTTCCAGCGCTAGAGACGAAAAATGAAACATTATTGAGGGAGAAAAATCAAAAGAATGATGAGTATAACCAATTACTTGAATTAGACAAGGAGTTGGCCGAGTTGTTACTACAGCAAGAAACTGAGTTAGAAAGATTGAAAGCAGAATTAAATCGCTTCAGAGAAATGAATCAACTGGCCAGCATTCGAAATAATTTAATTACCGGGGAACCCTGCCCTTGCTGTGGATCTACCGAACATCCCTATACAATTTCAATGCCTGCAATCTCTTCGATAGTAGAAACTCAGGTTACTGAAAAAGAAAAACAACTAATCGCACTTAAAGAAAGAAAAGTAAAAGTAGAGCGGGAGACACTTGCAACAAGTATCTATCTGGAAAATTTAGCTCGTGAAATCAATAACAATGATGAAAGCAGCAAGAAAATCATTGAACAAGTAGTCTCAGTACTAAAAAAACTTGGGTTAGCTGAAATCCCTTCATCCATCAATCTCAACTTAGAAATAGATCGAACGACAAAAGAATGGGAGCTTGCAAAATCAGCCTTATTATTTTCAGAGAAAGAAAAAGCGTTAACAGATATTGTTACCGGAGCAAAATTATATTTGGAAAATCAAGCCCTATTGCGAAAAAAAGAAGAAGAGCTTGCCCTTTTATTAAATGGAACCACCTTAGATTTCCTTCAGAATACCCTTCGCAACAATTGGATAATGAACGAAACAAACCGGACAAAAGCAAATGATTTATATAACAGACTACTACAAGAACAAAAAGACATTCAATCACAGGCAGATACTGCAAAAAGTAAGCTTCGTGAAGCACAGTTGGCTGCAGGATTTGAATCGATGGAAAGCTTTCAGGAAGCCCTTGTTTCCGAAACAGAAGCCGAACAATGGAAAATACAACAGTCAGATTTAGAAAGAAAACAGATTACTGCAGAAACAGAACGAAGCAGATTACTTACGCAACAAAAAGCTACAATTTCCTATATCAATTCAAACTATGATCATATTGATTTGCCGAAAAAAATAAGTGAGCTTTCTATCCAAAAAAACGAATTACAAGAGAGCAGAGGTAGAATCTTACAAAAATTTCAAGATAACGAAAATGCAAAACAACTTCAGACAGAGCTTTTAGCCGATCTTGATCAACTACGCAAACGTAATGAACTATTGTTATCTATGAATTCCTTAATTGGTGATGCGAATGGCGATACTTTCAATAAAATTGTTCAAAGAATTACTTTAAAACAATTATTAGCCCTTGCAAATGCTAGGATGGAAAAATTAATGCCCCGATATCAATTAATGATGATAGAATCATTTGACAAAAAAGAAGACTCAATCTGGGTATTAGATTTATATATGGGTAGCGAAGCTCGTGCCATTAATAGCGTGTCTGGTGGAGAACGATTTATAATTTCACTTGCTTTGGCACTTGCCCTTAGCGATCTGGCATCACAGAATGTTCGCATTGATAGCCTGTTTATTGATGAAGGTTTTGGAAGTTTAAGCCCCGACGAACTAAATAACTCCATTCAAATGCTCGAAAAGATGCAACTTGAGGGAAATAAAATGCTGGGTATTATTAGTCATGTAGAAAGTCTGAAAGAAAGAATTACTACACAACTCCAGATAGATAAAACTACGGCCGGAGAAAGTACTTTATATTTAACTACACCAGAAACAAGAATCTCATTACGAGTAACTAAATAAATGCTCAATTCTATTGCTTTTAATATTAGGCATATTGAATCGGGGTGATACACAAAAAATATTTGCAGTAAAAATACGCTTCACAAGCAGATAGTAAAGTGTTTGTAGTGAAATAGGAAAGCCGGGTTGATCAGCTTGTATACAAAGTATCCTATCCCAGTGAAACAGGCAACAATCAGGATAAGTGGTATTTTGTTGAGTATGCCTCGCAACCCAATAAAAAATTTATTGGGTTGATTATGAACGTCTGGCACAATTAAATATATATTTCGTGCCCTATGCCAGCAAAGCAGGATGGAAGAATGCAGCAAAGAAGCATTTATTATGTTGATAGTATTATCGTTCAAATAGAGAAAGACGAGCCGACTCCAAAAACTGAGCAGGCAGGGAAGTTCTTCCATACATACATAAATCGGCCAAAATTTCTCCTACTACTGGTGTAAATTTAAACCCATGGCCACTGAAACCCCAGGCAACGGAAACCCTTTCAAACGTATTAGGCAACAGATCAATTACAAAATGCTCATCAGGTGTATTGCTATATAAACAGGTTTGAGTTGATATGAGCGCCCCGGGTGTGATGCCCAGATATTGGATAGCAAAGTTTTCGAGCGTTTGAAGTTCATCCGCTGAAATTGCTCTGTTTTTTGTATCCGGATGAATCGGGTTACCTGGATAATGATGTGCTACTTTCCAACCTGCAGGACCCTGCTCTGAATTAGCAGGGAATCCATAATATGCACCTGGCACTCCATCAACTGCTATAAGCCAGCAAGGAAAATCTCCAGCATTTGAAAGGATATTTTTTGGTGGTGCATACCAGGCAAGGGTTTGTTGTGTAATGGTGAGATGTTGTTGTGCTCCCGGAATCATTGCACCTGCCCAGGGTCCTGCTGTGATAATGAGTTTATCAGCCGTGAAAGAATGAGTAGCAGTTTCTACAGTAACGCCGTTTGCATTGGCTTTCCAATTGAGCACTGCACATTCCTGTCGGATATCTGCCCCGCCCTCGATAGATAAACGAATCATTGCTTCAATTGCTTTATCCGGATATAATAAACCTGCCTCCGGCTCAAACATAATTTCAGCGTTATTCGGGAGCGTAAATTGAGGAAATTGTTTTTGTAATTTTTCATTATTCCACTCTTCCAGTGGAATAGCATACAGCATTGCGGCTTCTCGAATTCTTTTTAATAAATCATTCCCGGAAGGGCCAGCATATAATAATCCTGTTGGTACATATAATTGTTCGCCGGAATGCATTTCTAATTCTTGCCAGTTTTCGTAGGCTCTTTTTAATAATGGAACATAATCGGGATGTTCAAAATAGGCCTTGCGAATGATACGGGTATAACCACCATGCGCGCCTTTTTTGTGCGGACTGGTAAATTGTTCTAACCCCAATACCCGTAGATTTTGTTTACTGAGGTAATAACAGGCTGCGCTTCCCATTGAGCCAACTCCAATTACGATACAGTCATAATGATTGGTAGAACCGGAAGGCATATGATAAACAATTTGTACAATAATACAAACTTTCAGATCAAAAGCCGCTGTATGGCTTCAACTGAATATCGGCTGGCTACTTCCTTCATAAATAAAGGGAAATCAAATTCGGAATGATCATCGGCATTGTCGGAAATGGTTCTGATAATGGTAAAGGGAATCTGGTATTCATAACAAATTTGTGCAACAGCTGCACCTTCCATTTCTACGCATAGTGCGGTTGGATGCATTTGTTGCAATTCCATTTTTTGTGTGTGGGATGAAACGAATTGATCACCACTAATAATATCACCTATCCAAAAAGAGGGCTGCTTCATTTGAAAACGTTCCAACACTTCATCCGTAAGCAACCGATGATGATCGGCTGCTTCAATAATTGCTTCTAAGGCTGGAGTGACTTGCTGCAGCTGCATTTCAGGCGTTTCGAACCAGGTTATATCCAGCAAGGGTATTTCGAAGCGAGGCATCAGCGGACTCGCATCCATATCGTGTTGCAGTAATCTTTTCGCCAATACGATATCGCCCACTTTTACTTCTTTACGTAAACTGCCGGCTACTCCCGTAAATATAATTTCACTTACCCCGAACTGGTGAATTAAAGCAGAAACGGTAGCGGCAGCAGCTACTTTTCCTATTCTGGAAATCACCAATACTACTTCCCTGTTCATCAATGTTCCACAATAAAAAGTTCGTTTGCCCAGCTGAACCTCCTCAACCAGTTGCATATTATGCAGCAACCCGGCAACCTCCTCTTTCATAGCACCTAGTATTCCGATAGGTGATTTAGTACTTTCAACAGACATAAAAATCGGCTTGATTCTAGTTTGGCAAATATAGGATTAGAGATGCTTATAGGTAAAAATGCTTGCTTAAAAATATCCATGTAAATATGCTTTGTGTTTAACAGATCATTAAACAAAAAATTGCAGTTTTTATTGTCTCCAACTAAACCAAACTAACTGATATGCATAAGTTTTTATTACTTTCCGTATTTGTATTTTCGGCCACTTTATCATCAACTGCTTTAGCACAAAACAAAGAGAACATTAACGATAAAAAAATCAACATTCCCGTAAAAAACGAACTCAGATTAAATATGTTCAGTAGTATGTTAGGCTTGCTGGATTTAAACTACGAAAGATTTCTTTCTGATAATAGCGGGCTGGGAATTTCAACTATTATTTCATTGGAAAACAAAGAAAATGCAAGCATACGCTCAATGGCGGTCCCTTATTTCCGTGTATACTTTGGTAATGGGTATGCATCCGGTGCATTTATAGAAGCCAATGCGGCTGTTGCAAGAGAAGCTTATCCTTTTTACAGCTACATGTTTCCAGGTATGGGTTGGACGGATAGAACATATCAATACCAAACTAATTTTGGATTAGGAACTTCGATTGGATATAAAATGGTTGGGCGTAATGGAATAGTAGGTGAGTTTTCGCTTGGCCTGGGGAGATTCTTTGGGAATAGTTATTCGGAATTCTATCCACGTTTAGGTATTTGTATTGGGAAAAGATGGTAATCGATTATTCATTGGTTTTTACCTGCTGCTCCCATCCGGTATCTTGCAAAGCAGGATCATTTTCTTTCCGCAAAAAATCTCCTGAATTTTTTGCGGCTCCAGCATCACTAAATAATAATGCATCATCAGGAACCGTTATGATTGGCTGTGTTCTACTGATAGTATTATCATTAAATGCAGGATTCGTTAAGGAGTTATAGCAGGAAATAATAGACCACCTGGGAGAGTCGCTTAAGTTTGCTTCACTGCGGTGAAGTAAATTACTATGAAAAAATAAAGCATCCCCTGGCTCCAACTCTATGTACTCATGTGGAAGTATGCTAAGTGCATGCTTAACCATTTGCATATCTGCCCCTACCTGCTCACCTGCGAATCCGTGATTCACTCGTCCCATTTTATGAGAACCCCTGATTACCTGCAGGCACCCATTTTCTTTATTGGCTTTTGTAAGAGCTACCATTACACTTACCAGCTGATCGGGGAATATAAATTGATTTTTGTACCAATATCCATAATCCTGATGCCATTCCCAGGCACCGCCCACTCCCGGTTCCTTTTGCATCAATTTCGTGTGAAAATGACAAACCGGCGATTCGCTATCGAGTAATAAAGCCGCACCTTTCACCATTCGCTCACTGCGAAGCAATAAACTATATACATCATCTCCCGGTGTATACCATAATGTGAGCTTAGTTTGTTTACCCGACTGATCGGTAACATGGGTTGCATGTTGTTGCATTACCTTGTCGCCAACTGCTATGGCATATAATTTGTTTATTTCCTGATCCGAGAAAAACTTTCGAATCAACACAAATCCATCCCGTTTAAAACGGACAGCATCTGCCTGAGTAAGATGGTAAGCCATATTCGTTATTATAAAGTATAGTAAGATACAATAAATGCCAGCTAAAGCACTTTACATTACAACCTATTTTACAAACTCAATAATATGCTCAGAAGCATAGGAGTCGTCACCTGGTTTTATCCTTTTTACATAAAACCGAGCTCGTTTCCCTAGTCGAACACAAGTATACTTTTCACGTAAGGTTTCTGGCTCATTCAAGGGTTGCAAAGAAGGATACCACAAAATATATCCCGGTTTTTGAAATAATAATTGAGGAGTAGACCAGTCCTGACTATTATTACCCTCGCCCAAATTTTGGTGTTTATTAAATGAAATATAAATTTTATCTCCCTGCCAGGATTTTCCTTCAACCCTTCCCATTAACATTACCCAACAATTTAGATAAGTATTCCAGCTTACAGAAGGACCCCAATGGAATCCTCCACCAGGAGAAGAAGCAGGGCCTCCCCCTCTTGTGGTGTCAATTTGAAGCGAGGCAACGGGTCTTCCAATTCCATTATACGTTGCAGTAAATGATGACCCATTCCATCTCGTAGCCTTTCCCTGGGGATCATCTAAATCATTCAAATGAATGCGTGCAACGCTGATGCATTGTCCACCCCACTCTTCTTTTGCACCATACTTCAAAGAATCATATACACCGGGATAGCCATATTCGCCATAAAACAAATACAGAAAATCCCCGCTCGCTACAGCAGAAGGATCGCCAACACCACCAGCAAATGTATTAGAACGATTATGTGGTTTTAAAATCATTCGGGAATCCAGGTCTTCAATAAACAATCCTTTGTTCTGCCAACTCTTTCCCCCATCTATCGATTTCATAATACCAATTCTGCAAACAGCTGCAGGACTTTCCGGACCAGTTAATCCTTGTGGCCATTTTTCATTATGATACCCCTCGCCTGTTGCGCTATCATATGGCAGAGTAGCCGGATAATTTTCATTGTGATATATACCATAGAGCGTTTTGCCGGATGCATCTTTACGATCCTGATAAACTGTTTCAAACCAAACTGCCCCATGCAAACCAGGTTTTCCAACCGGAGCATTCATTGGCATTATCGGACTATGAAACTGTTCCTTTTCGGATGCAAAAACCTTTTCGGGATCTAATCCATCTGCATATTTTAAATCGCGGGCATATCCCCATAACGGATCTTCGCCATATTTTCCCGGGAAAATGCGAAATGTGTCACCTACCCATACTTCAGCCATATTACAATCCACAAAAGAATTAAAAGTTACGCGAGGGGCATCTATCAAATTAAATCGGGGAATGGATTCCTCATGCTCAGCTAATCTACAAGAAGAAAATAGTAAAACCCCCAAAATAATTCTTAAGGGAACTGGCGCATTCATATAAAAGTAGTTTTAGGGAAATACTAGTTTTTCTTCAATTCTGATATAATAGCCTGAACATCTTTCTCTATTTTCTCATCTGACATTCTTTTACCATAAAATTCGGAGGTAGTCCAACCCTGCCAAACGATTTTATCGGTACCTGGTGCCATCATCGTTAACGTTAACGTACCTTCCTTAACCTGACGTGTAGAAGTTTTATATCCAATAAAATTAGAGGGATAATAAATAGGTACCCAACGTTTCGATGCCGGATTATAGTACCAACGAGTATAAGATTGAGAATACACCGGAGTATTAACCTGTTGCTGTGATAAATCCTCTACCACATCAAAAACCAGATAAACATCAGGATTTACTTTATTAATAGTCCATCCATGTGCCAACAGATAACGATCTACCGTTTGCATAATTTTAGTATCGCGCAAGCTATTTTGTTTATGTCTTCGGGTATCATAATTTTTATCTCCATCCCCCTCAGCCCATGCATAAGAATTAATGGTGGAAAAGTCTATTGAATTATCTTTTTGTTGATATGCCTGTTGCATACAGGCTGAAAAAAATATAACCAAAACAGGCAGTAAAATTCTTATATAACTTTTCATAATTTAATTAAGATATAAATTGATTCTTTTGATTAATAAGCGAAAAAACGAATATTGTATGATAAAATTAGGTTAAGAGGAATCATTTCAAAAGCTGATTGTAGTTTTTAAAATATAATATAGCAATAATCTATAAACTATCAAAATATTTTTATTGTCAAGCTAACCCTGTTGCACATGAAAAGTAATGTATGTAATAAACACATATTCAATTAAATAGATTGTTAGTTTGCTTTTTAAAATACCGGCTACTCCTGTTTTACATTCAATTATGAGCCCTTTTAACGAATTTTTTCAGGGATTGTAAATAGATTACAGTGTTAGAATCCAATTTTACATTTAACCCAACGAAACCTATCATCCAACGATGAACCCTACATTTGATACTAATTTACAATTTGCACGGGCATTTGCCGAACCCATCCTTCAACCCCATGCCTGGTTTCTGGCGCAACGCCTGCAGGAAGGTCATATTTGTATTGATATTACTGATTTACCTGAACCTTCCAATCCAGCCGGTTGGTATGCAAGCCCACAACAGTTACAACAAATTCGGGAATGGGTTGGTAATGAGCAAGACACAAAGCCATTTATTCTTCACAGGAATAAACTGTATCTGCATCGTTACTTTCAATATGAAACCAATATACTCCGGCACATTAAACGTTTGCTAAAAACAGAAGATAGCTTTCGGGAAATACGAAAGAACGCCTTACTTACCCAATCTACATTAATTGCCTCTTTGAAAGCAGATTATCCTATTACATCATTGCCGGCAAATGAAAAAGCAGACTGGTCGCTAGCGGCTATGGTTTTGGCTTTTCTACAGCAGTTTTCTATATTAACCGGCGGTCCCGGAACTGGTAAAACTACCACGGTTGCTAAAATATTATGGCTACACTATACCCTTCAACCGGATTGCCGAATTGCATTAGCAGCTCCTACCGGTAAAGCTGCTACACGCATGGCAGATTCATTATTGGCCACACAACTACCACTACCCGAAGCCATTAAAAATCAGATTCACCAGTTGCAACCCGTTACTCTTCATCAATTACTTGGCTTTCAATCAAATAGTATCTATTTCCGGCATGATGAAAATAACCCCCTTCCATACGACATAGTAATAATTGATGAGTGTTCAATGATTGATGTTGCCTTGTTTGCTAAACTGCTTGCTGCTATCGGTTCCAACACCCGATTGCTTTTACTGGGCGACAAAAACCAATTGGCATCGGTAGAAGCCGGAAGTTTGTTTGGTGATCTTTGTAGTGAGAAATCTGCCTGCAACCATTTCTCTAACGACACTACTGCATTTATAAATGGGTTGATTCCGGATATTGAAAGACACATCCCTCCCACAATAAGCAATACCCAACACCCACTTGCCGAACACGTTATTGAACTTCAATATAGTCACCGATTCAATAGCAGAAGCGATATCGGGAAATTCAGTGATGCTGTATTACACAATCGGATAGAAGTAATGGAAACATTTTTAAAGCAGGAGGATGGAAAAAATGTTCAGATTGTATCATCAGATACCGATTCAGCATTGCTGGAATTTATTGATGGGTTTGAGGAGTTTATACTGGAGAATGATATTGCATCCGCATTAAATAAATTACAACAATTACGAATTCTTTGTGCAGTAAGAGAAGGAAAAGGCGGTTTGTATGATTGTAATCAAATGGCCGAGAGCAGACTGAAAAAAAACGGTGTGATTCAACCGGATAGTCAATTCTATGAAAACAGACCGATAATGATTACACGAAATAATTATGAGCTCGGACTGGTGAATGGTGATATTGGAATTGTTCGTACCGTTCAGGGTGAAAAAAAACTCTGGCTGGATGCGGGTAACGGAACCGTTAGAGGTATTAATACCAATTATATCCAGGAAGCTGAAACGGTTTTTGCAATGACGATTCATAAAAGCCAGGGATCAGAATACAACCGGGTTTTCATTCGTTTGCCTAACCAGAGCGATATCCCTATCCTTACCAGAGAATTATTATATACTGCTGTTACCCGGGCAAAGCAAATTGCGATCATCCAAACAACTGAAGCAGTTTTGAAAGCTACCGCAGCGGGAAGTGTAAAAAGAGCATCCGGAATTACCAACCGAATGGATGAAATATAAATTATTGACACATGCCTAACCACTTATATATATCCAATTCTATTGAAAAATTAGCAGACCAGCTTTCGGTAAATCTGCAAAATGAACATTGCACAATTTTTCAGCAGCAACACATCATTACCCAAACAGAGGGGATGAATAAATGGCTTACCGAAAAAATTGCCAATCAACTGGGCATTACCGCTCAGCTCGCCTTTCATAGTCCTAATGATATCATTGCATTACTTCACGATTGGCTCACTGAAAAACCTTATCCTGTAATCACTTCTGATAAAATTCGCTGGAAATTATGGAAGGAATTGAATGACCCTGCTTTTCGACAGCGATTTCCGAATCAAGCTGCATATTATGAAAATCATCCCATCCGTCAAATAGCCCTCGCCGAACAAATGGCCGACTTATTCGACCAGTATCAGATTTATCGGCATGGTATGATTACCGACTGGAATGATTCAACCCAGGCCCCTACCGATTTTCAATGGTATTTATGGAAAAAATTACAACAAACCTATGCAGGAAAAATATCCGATAAACCAACTGTATTAAAACGATTGAAGGAAGCCTTAGCCAACGCTGCTAAACAAATTATGCTGCAGGAAAAAGTTGCAGGATTACATTTTTTTGGCATAGCAGTAATTACTCCATTACACCTCGAACTATTTCAATTGTTATCGGAGTATATTCCTTTGCATTTTTATCTGATGAATCCCGCACCATTGTACTATTGGTTAGATGATGAAACAGAAAAAAGCATTATTAAAAAGCGTCAAAAAAACAAACTGCGTCAACCGGTTGGGGGATTTAATTCACCCGGAAACACCCTGCTTACCGGTTGGGGTAAAACGATACAAGAAAGCTTTGCGCTTCTATATCAAAACCAGGATTTGATGAATGAAGTATATGATGACTGGGTTGTGCCTCCTCCTGAAAACCCTATCAGCCTACTTCAGGTTATTCAAAAAGATATTTTCGAAAATGCATTTGGCGATTTGAGACACCCTATTCAACCCGAAATGCTGCAGGATGGATCGCTCATTTTTAATAGCTGCTATACTCGAGCGAGAGAGGTAGAAGTATTGTACAACGAGCTCGTAAAAATTGTTGATGCAAAACCAGGAGAGATTGCTCCGAAAGACATTCTGGTGCTTTGTTCAGATATTGATGCCTATCTGCCTTATATCCGCGCTGTGTTCAGCCATGCTCCCTATACATTTGAATATACCGTATCCGACCAGAAAATTACGGAAGGGGCTTCCATATTCTCAGATGTAAAACGCCTGCTGGAACTTACTGCCGACAATATGAAAGCAGAAACTGTAATGGAATTGCTGGAATCAAAAAAGATTAGCGCTAAATTTAATATCACTCAGTTCGATTTAATTAGAAACACAATCCAGGAAGCCAATATTCGCTGTGGCATTAGTGGTGAACAAGCAAACGACACCAGACTGGTAAGCTGGGAATACGGACTACAGCGTATGTCATTGGGATGGTGCATCAGTGGAAGTCCACAATATACCACCCCATCCAGTGATACCCTTTTACCGATAGACACTATAGAGGGTGATAATATTTTTGAGGTAGTAAAATTTCATCATTTCGCTTCTCAGCTACTACACCACCTTGAAAACAGAAAAATACCCAGAACAGTCAGCAACTGGATTAACTATGTGAGAGAACTGCTGGAAGATATGTTGTTGATAGATAATGAGCAGGAGTCGGGAGACTATCATGAATTAATTTCTTTCTTAGACAAATATCAGCAACAGGCCAATGATATTGATGATCTGGTTTCGTACGAAGTATTTGCCTATCAGTTTACTGGCACACTTCAATCAGAAACAAGACAGATGATGTTTGGCAGAGGGGGGGTATTATTTTGTTCCCTTATTCCCATGCGCAGCATTCCACACAAAGTGGTGGCAATACTAGGTATGAATTATAATGAGTTTCCTAGAAAAGATAGTCGCCCTCACTTCGATCTTCAGAAACAAAAACCATTACCGGGAGACAGAAATATTCGCAATAATGATAAGCATTTATTGCTAGAAACTATTCTTTCGGCAAAAGAACATCTCTTAATTAGCTATCAGGGGTTAGACGTTAAGGACAATGCTACCATTCCGCCTGCTGCACTCATTGACGAACTGATTCAATATATCATTGAAGGACTTCCTCAGCCCGATATTCAGTTGAGAAATTCCATTATAGTAAAACATCCCTTACATAGTTTTAATAGTCGTTATGGCTCGGGTGGAGCTGATGGACTAACTTCCTATTTAACTCCGGTAGCCGCTAATCCTTTGTTGAAAAAAATAACAACTATTGCTTCAACTCCATTAACCAGCAAGCCGATGATTGAGCTTGCTTCGCTCACTGAATTTGCAAAAAGTCCGATTACCTGGTACTTTAAAAAAACATGGCAGGTAAAAATTTACAACCAAAATGTTCTACTCAATGAAATTGAAGCATTTGATATTTCAGATTACGAAAAAGCTGCACTGAAAAACGAATTATTAAAAAATCCACCTGAAGAATACGAAAATATATATCATCAGTGGCTATTAGAAGGTAAATTACCTCTTAGCAATCTTGGGAAAGTACTCTATCAAATATTAGCAACTGAAGTGCAGCCATTGTATGAAGAATTAGATCAAGTAAGAAACGGACAAGCCCCTTCAAAGATTCCTGTTAAGCTAGATCTTGCAATTGCTAATTTAACCGGAATGGTTGATGGAGTGTATGGTAATAAATTAATTGCTTTACAAACAAGTTCGTTAATAAGAAAACACTTCTTTCCTGCCTTTATTAACTTTTGTAGCCTCCGTGCCATGAACTTACCGATCTCCTTCCATTTCTACAAAAGGAAAGGAGGCTGGGTACACTGCGATGCGAATCGGCTTAGCCCTGAACGGGCAACTGAAATTCTCCGGTATTTTATTGAACACTATTTGCTTTCAACGCAAAAACCCTTTCTTTTCTTCACCGAATGGTCAAAACCAAACGTGATGAATTATTTTAAAAATGGAAAAGAAAAATATGCAAAGGATTTAAGGAATGAAGCAATGGGTAGTTTCGATGAGTATATAAAATTGGCTTTGGAATCGGGATTTTTATCCGAACAATATTATGATGAAGCGAAAATGCATGTTGAAAAAATATACCCAATGCTTCTCTCTATTCATCCAAGTTTTTTTACTGAGTCAAGTAGTAAATAATTTATGAAAACATTTAATGCAGCATCGGTTGCGCTGGAAAAAAAGAATGTGATTGAAGCGGGTGCAGGCACCGGTAAAACCTATTCAATAGCTATCCTGGTGCTACGGCTCATTCTTGAGAAAAATATTCCGGTTCAGGAGATCTTAATGGTAACGTTTACCAAAGCGGCTGTTGCGGAGCTGGAGACGCGTATTCGCGACTTCATTGCACTTGCTTATCAATATTCCCAATCTATCTATATCGACGACAAAACCATTCAGGATATTGTAAATGCCTCTGTTGATACCCTGGGGACAGAAAAAACGCAACTGAGACTGAAGGATGCACTCGCACTGATGGATGAAACTTCCATTTTAACAATACATGGATTTTGTCAGAAAACATTACAGGAATTTGCGTTTGAAACACAACAGGTTTTTGGAGCAGAGGCACTTTCTGAGGAGCAATTAGATGAATTAAGAACCGAAACCATTCAGCAATTCTGGAGAAAATACATTGCCCCGCTAAAAACTGAATTACTAGAGCATATTCATGACATTTTAAAAATGGATTTGCTTGTTAAAATGGTAAAAGAAGCGCTCAGCGGAAAAAGATTCAATATTCCGCTTGCTCCCAGATTTCCTTTATTGGATACCGCACATCAGGATGAGCTTTTGGAATTGATTATAATAGCTGAAAAAGAGAAAGATGACTGCTGGAAAGCACTTTGTGATGAGTATATCAATAATGAAGTAAATTATAGAAGAGCAATACTACAGAATACTAGTGCAAAATCGGCTTTTGAAAATTTAACAGACCCTAATGATGTAATTAGTTTAATCGTTGCTAGGATTGAAAGCAATTATATCTCGGACGTATTCCCCAATATCGCTCGGGAAGTTGGCAAATGGAAGGAAAAAGCAGCAACGCTGGAAAAAACCCAAAAAAAAGTTGCTGCCATCATTTTTGCATATCTGACTGAACAGATCAAAGAGGAATTAGACAAGAAAAAAAGTGACAGGGGATTATTGAGTTTTGATGATATGATCGATAATCTACATCAGGCAGTTTGTGTAAATGCCCCCGAGGAATTGCTGAAAGCCATGCGGGAAAAATTCAAGGCAGTATTTATAGATGAGTTTCAGGATACCGATCGCAAGCAATACGAAATTTTTCATCAATTGTTCGGTCCGCCTTCCGATACCATTGTATTTATGATTGGGGATCCAAAACAATCGATTTACGCATGGAGAAAAGCAGATTTGTTTACTTATTTCAAAGCCGTAAAAGAAGCAGATAATCAGTTTAACATGTCGACTAATTTTCGATCGGCGACATCACTGATTGCTGCCTTTAATCATTTTTTTAAGCCTGTAGATGATTTTGATACTTTTTATTTTGAGGGGGCAACAGATGAAATTGTATATCTGCCAGTTGATGCCCCCAACCCAAATGATAAAGGAATTTTAGCATATAATGGCACTGAGGTTACGCCTATTTCTTTTTACCGGGAAGACGTAGACATTCCTACGAGGGTGGCCATGCAAGTTGCAGAACTATTGAGTAACCCGAACTATCGCATCATTAAGAACAATCAATCGAGGGCTATAACACCTGCCGATATCGCCATATTGGTTAGAACCAATTATGAATCACCTAAAATAAAAGCAGCACTTAGCAAATATAAAATTCCTGCAATCAATAAAGAGAGTGAAAAAATTCTGGAAAAAGCAGAGTCAAAGGTGTTACTTATCTGGCTAGCGGCAATTGAAAGCATGAAGCTAAGTGATATCAATCGGGCTATGTTGAGTAATATCAGTGGGTATCGACTCACCGAACTTAGCGAACTAGATCAGGATGCGCTGGTTGAAAGATTCCGTATATGGCATACCTCCTGGAATACAAATGGCATTTATGTAACACTACAATCTGTGTTTGCTTGTTTTGAGTTAACCCGCAGACTCTTACAACCCGACTTCGAGAATGGAGAAAGAGTATTGTCGAACTTCATTCAACTCACAGAAATCTTACATCAAACAGAAACACGACTGCAATATCGGCCTGCAGACTTGATTAGCTGGCTAAAAAAAGCAACTGAAGGAAACAGCATGAATGGCGATGAATATTTGCAGAGAATCGAAAGCGACGAGAATGCCGTTGAAATTGTAACCATCCATAAAAGTAAGGGGCTCGAATACAATATTGTATTGGCGCCTTATTTAGAATTAAGTGCTGAAATAAATGAAAAAGGGGTAACTACTTTTCGTGATGATACAGGAACATTTTTATATGGTACTGAATCAACTTTTACAGAGAACCAGGTAAACTTAATAACGAATCAACTAGAGCAGGAAAACAGGCGACTCGTATATGTAGCCCTCACCCGTGCCCGTTACAAATGCTGCATTTTTACTAAAAAGTTGAATGATTGTTCTGGAACATTGGCCTATTTTTATGATGCCATTTCCAACCAGCCATCCCCATTCATTGATGAAGTAAGCACTTTACCCGATATTCAGCCGGGTTTTATTTATCGAACCGATGCCCGTCAGCTTGCACAATATAAAACAGCGAATAGCTTCTTGTTGAAGGATACAAATTGGCAAAAAATCAGTTACAGCTACTTAAATCCCGACCACGGAGTAAAACCAACCCTATCAGAGAAGAACACTTCAGGGGGAAAATCAGCTTATGATCAATTTATATTTTACCAATTACGAAAAGGTGCATTCACTGGAAATCTCATACATTATTTACTCGAACATATTGATTTTACTAACCCCGGTAGTTGGTCAAATACAATTCAGTATTCACTTAAGAGAATGTCGCCGGGATTAGAAGAAACGCATGGAGAAGGTTTGCTCGAATTTTTGAATCATCTGAGCAAGCTTTCTCTTCCAAATGAAAATGAAACAATTTCATTAGCACAAATTCATCGTAACCATCAAATTGCCGAACTAGAGTTTAACTTTCCCGTAGGTGAATTTCATACGCAACAATTAGCTGATTTGTCTACCCAAGACACGCCTTTTCATTTGCAAAAAGGAAAATGGCAAGGACTTATGAATGGCAAAATCGATTTTATTGGTATGCTGGGAGATAAATTTTACATCATTGACTGGAAATCCAATCATTTAGGCAATCAAGTTTCGGATTACGAAACTGCCAACTTACAGGAAGCAATGGATAGCAACAATTATCATTTACAATATTATATCTATCTCTCTGCCTTATATAAGTTTTTAACGATGCGCTTGCCCAACTTCGATTATGATACACATATCGGAGGGGTGTATTATCTTTTCATACGAGGTATTCGTTCAGATGCAGGCTCGGGAATTTTTTATAGAAAACCTTCTAAACAAGCGCTTCTCAATTTTATGCAGATTCTGGAAAAGAAATAAGAAGCATACATCAGCGAGTTCAATTAATCACTATAATAAGTTGGTGAGTATAGGATCAGGAAACTGTGTGCAGCATTTTGAAATAACTATGCTACATCTTTTATTTTGCTATCTAATCTATTATTTTATTTCACGCATTTGTTAAAATTATCCAATCGGTTAAACCTAATTTTAAATGTAATGTCAATTCAAAAAACGATCCACTATGAAAACGACACTAATGATTGGGATTGAGTTAAATTTTTTGGTATCATGTTCAGTAACCCAACCCGTTGCAGCAGTTCGACCGCCGGCAGCAAAAATTGTGTATTCGGCACCTGTTATTCCCACAGCAGTGTTTGTTCCCGGCTACCGAACTTATTACAAAATGCCAGCTCCGATTTATAGAAATAAATGGAGGTCCTTCAAATGATGATATAGCAAATGGAAAGGTTACTATCTAATTTCCCTAACATAATGGATATTCGCCATTTTGCCTTCCCATTCCATTTTTATCAATTGTCGTGCCCGAAAATCAGATTCCGCATGCACGATGGTAATTACTGAAGTACCTCCCTTCAACTGAATTTTCACTTCAAATGTTTTCGTGTAAGACATTTCATTTGCTTTATGTGTGAATTATGTATGGGAATGCATAAATCCAATGGTGTTTTTCCGTTCGGGAGCCGATAATGCCATTTCATCCTTAACCAACTGATGAATTAACTCAGCTGCTTGTAAAGAAGGCTGTAGCAAGAGCTGTATCGTTAATTTCTTTTTTACATTCATAATTTGTCCGCCCGTTACAGGATATGTAGATACCAATTCATGTAAAACTTCGGGCGAACATTGAGGGAAAGCCTGTTGCATAATTTGTTTACGAACCTCCAGCTCAGGTGCCTGAAAAGAAATTTTATAAACAAAGCGGCGGTCAAAAGCAGCATCGAGCTGATCGGCTAAATTGGTGGTAGCCATAAATATACCTTCAAAGTCTTCCAGCTCCTGCAGCAGAATGTTCTGCATAGCGTTATAAGATTTATCTACACTTGACTTAACTGAAAATCGTTTTCCTAAGATAGCATCCGCCTCATTAAATAACAAGATAGGGTCGTTAGCAAACGTCTTTTTACCGTTCCGATATTCTTCAAAAACTTTAGATAAATTCTTTTCACTTTCTCCAACCCACTTGCTTTGTATTTTGGCAATATCAACCATTAAGATGGCTCTTCCGGTTGCCCGTGCAATTTGTTTTACAGAAGCAGTTTTACCAGTTCCGGCCCCACCAAATAACAACAAGGTAAATCCGGGCTTCAATGATTGTGCCAATAACCCATCCCTAATTTTTTGATAGGAGGCTTCGCTTAATGCCTCAGATAACAAATTAATTTGCTTCTCTTCGGGAGGATTATAAAATAGTGTTTCTTTTACAAGGGAGTCGGGTTGAATTAATTGACAAAGCACCGGACGAAAACTGGGTGGCGCTCCAACCACTTGTCCGCCCATCAAATGTTCAACAGCGGTTTCGGTAAGACGAAGCATGTTTCTGTTTAAAAATTCATCATCTGAAAAACGAACAATTTTTTTGTTAATCAATGGACTCTTAAAATCAGTTAATACTCTACGAAGGGTAATTCGATCATGCATATCGTCGCACACGCGTCGAATGAGCTTATCAATAGTTACTTCATCCTCTCCATCCAGCAACTCCAGCAACATCAATAATATAATGGCTATATGTTGGATATTGAGTTCTTTGTGAGATAATAACCATTGAATCTCGGGCAAGGATTGCTGACCTTTTAGCAGAGGGTCTAATTCATCCAGCAGGGCTTCAGACGTAAGTTCCTCCTCCTCTTGCAGGTTGAACAAATCGGCAACCTCATCTAATAAATCCATGAAGGTGGAAACCGATTTTTTTTGCATACAATCAATGTTCCCGTCTAGAACCGCCTTCATCACTTTTGGCATAACCTGATATTCTTTTTTATAGTCTTGTTTCCTGCGACGTTGAAAAATGTCGGGTTTTTTGCTCTGCAGCAACTGTTTTTTAGCCAACTGCTGAAGGGTAATACTGATTAACGTTAATGAGCAGATATCTTTCCCAAAATGTTGAACCAACCTGTCGGTATCAACGCCACGATCACGAAAAGCAGCATCCAGGTATAATGCCATGATTACTGCTTCGGCCGTACTGATGTTCAAAAATTCACACAATGGCTGTGAAACTTCATCCCATTCATGTAACCGCTCTTCCAGAAACTCCTGCTCGACTGTGATAGAAATGATTTGCTTAATGGTTGTAAATAAGCTGCGGGATTGAGTCTGGTTAATCATAATGCCGTTTTTTGAAATGATGAGATTTTTTTGAAATTTTATTTCAATTTTGAAATGAAACTTCATTTTTGTGGCCTATTATTGGTTTTCAATTGGTTATGAATTGTTTTTACATAAGCGGTTGATTTTTAATGAATTATGAATTTTATTGTGAGAAGGGGCTGCAAAATGCGATATTAATTGAAATTTTGTTTCAGGAAATCGATGGTATAGATGTTAAAATCTAAAAAATATTGAAACAAAAAAATTTTTGTTTCAATATTTTAGTTTTGCTACTTTTGTGCAAAATTTCAGCATGCCTATAACCAAAAACGCCCGAAAAAGACATTGCATTATCGACGGACTCATGCGGAGTCATAGGGGTTATACGATGTTAGAAATTACCTCTCGGGTTAACGAGCAGTTGGAACAGGATGGCGAAACAGCTGTTTCGGAGCGCATGATTTATCTCGATATTAAAAATATGCAGGAGCAATATCCTGTTACCATCGTTAAAAGAAACGGGCGTTTGATGTATCAAAACCGTGAAGATTCGATAGAAAACCGGCCGCTGTCGGAAGATGACAAAAAATTACTGGAAATGGCCGTTCAAACCTTCTCTGTTTTCAAAGGATCCGGTCTTTTTACCAAGTTCAATGACGTTATAACCCGGTTAATGACTGGATCGGTACTCAGAAGATTGCACTCAACCGACCAAACCCGCTATATCCAAATTGGTGAAATGATAGATAATACAGGACAGGAATGGATAGAAGCGGTTTATCAAAGCATCACACAACAAGAACCCCTGAGGATATTTTACAAACCCTATGGTAAGGAATCCCGCGAAATGGTGGTTAGCCCTTACCTCCTCAAAGAATACAGAAATATCTGGTACATGGTTTGTTTCGATCATAGCATGCCCGCAAATAACGGTCCGAAAATTCTCAAACTCAACAGAATTCAGAAAATAGAATCGACAGATGAAAGATATATAGTTGATGCAACTTTCAATGGAGAAGATTATTTTAAGTATACCCTGGGTGTTTTTCACCAATCCGGCAGTGAACCCATAGAAGTAACCCTGCAAATTTCCCATCAACTCATTGAACTGGTAGCAGAAAACAAAATCCATCCCAGCATGGAAATCATAGAAAAAACTGCCGAAAACATGACGATTACATTTACAGTATATAATACTCCTGAACTCAAAGCCCGCATACTCAGCTATGGGGCGCAAGCACGCGTATTAGCACCAGAATCCCTTCAACAATCAATAGCCACAGAAATTGCAAGGATGAAAGAAATCTACTAGAAAAAACAGCGCGGGTGTGGGAGTGAGAGTGTGGGAGTGAGAGTGTGGGAGTGAGAGTGAGAGCGTGGGAGTGAGAGTGTGGGAGTGAGAGTGTGGGAGTGAGAGCGTGGGAGTGAGAGCGTGGGAGTGAGAGCGTGGGAGTGAGAG
>JBAWZY010000003.1:0-280170 GCA_037142775.1 Chitinophagia bacterium
TAGGACAGCCCCCTTTCACGGGGCAAAGACGGGTTCGATTCCCGTACCGGCTACCAAACTTTCCATGTGAAAGTCCATTAAAAAACGACCTTAGGGTCGTTTTTTAATGGAAAAAATTGTACTGAAAGACTTCTCCTTCAAAAATAGAATTTCCAAAAGCCGAGATACCCTAGGTTTGGCAAAGCAGATTCAACTGCAACTCATGTAAACCTTTATGCAATTTATCTTCAGAAAATTTGAATAATCATTTTTTGAAATCTGCTGTTATCACTTTTTTTCAATAACTCAGTAATACCGAAACATTTGAAAGATACATAAGTAAATCGCAGAATTATAAAAAAATGAATGCAAAAAAATCATCTGCACTTTAAATAATCTAATACCATTTCTTAGTAAGTTATCCTTTTAATAATTCATAAAAAGATCTAAATGATTTGCACATATATCCATTGTCATTTTAACAATGGATACCTTTTACAAAGTCAAATAGCTGCATAAAACAGGAAAAGAAATAAGTAGAATAATTAAATATATTGGTTGTGAATATGAGCAGACGCAATTTTGAAATTTAGCAAATAAAAATATATACATACAAACGTTAGTAATCAATTACATGATAAAAGTGATTATGTAACAATTTATCACTATATTAAACTTTTCCAGGATTTATTAGTCTAAAATACCCAATTTACCAACTGCAATGAAAGGTAGTTTACTTCTTTTATTTTGCTGCTTTTGTATAGCATCTGCTAAAGCACAAAATTTTTCAAATAAGGGTAAAGATTTTTGGCTAGGCTATGGATTTCATGTGAATATGGGTGCCGGAGTAAGTGGAACGGCTGTGAATGCTCAAGAGATGGTGCTCTATTTTACTTCTGACAAAAATGCAAATGTTACCGTAGAAATTCCTGGTGTAGGTTACAAACAAACATTTAAAGTACTCGCAAATCAGGTTACCGAAACAACACCCATGCCCAAAGCTGGTTCTCAGGATTGTAGAATTTTAGACACAGGATATTATAGTCGCGGTATTCACGTTTACAGTGATGTAGACATTGTAGCGTATGCCCATATATACAATTCCAGTGTGTCGGGAGCCACTTTATTATATCCTACCAATACATTGGGAAAAGAATATTATGCCATTGTTTACAACCAGGTTTCGAATGCCGATTTTGCCAATTCCTTTGCCTTTGTTGTTGCCGTAGAAGAAGGAACCACTACCGTAGAAATAACACCTGCTGATGCAACGAAACGAGGTACTTCATTAGCACCATTTCAGGTAACCTTAACGCAGGGACAGGTTTATAGTATCATGGGCACCACTTCGCTCAAAAAGGGGACTGACTTAACGGGCACTAGAATCAGAACAATTAGTAATAACGGGGCTTGTAAAAAAATTGCCGTTTTTTGTGGTTCGGGCAAAATGAGTATTGGACCTAACCAATCAGGAAGTGCAGATAATCTTTTTGCTCAATGTACTCCCGCAAGTGCTTGGGGATTAAAATATTTGACAGCGCCTACTGGATCTCAACCGAATAATTATTTTAGAATTTGCGTGAACGATCCTACAACCAAAGTAAAGGTCAACGGCTCCCAAATTCCTACTTCTTATTTACAGCGAAGTTTCTTTTATGAACTGAAAAACAGTACGCCTTTAAGCATCCCCGGCAATGGCGCTTCAGTTTCGAACACTACAAATGGGGTTTGGAATTTAATTGAGGCGGACAAGCCAATTACTATTGCACAATATTGCACCACACAAGGACAAGATGGAAACCCTAATACCAGCGGAGATCCTGAAATGATTTATTTAAGTCCGGTAGAGCAAACTATCAACAATGTCACGCTGAACTCTACCCCATATAATAAAATATTAGTTCACTACATCAATGTAATCATTAAGAATAGCGGTATCTCCTCCTTTAAACTGGATGGGGTTTCAAAAAATAGTAGTTTTATTCAGCATCCACAAGACCCAAATTATTCCTATGCAATATTTCAAGTGAACAGTGGATCACATAACCTATATTCCGATACGGGGTACAATGCGATTGCTTATGGATTTGGCTCTGCAGAAAGTTATGGTTACAATGCCGGTACCAATATTATTGACCTGAATCCACCGGTTAAAGTGCAGAATGAATTTGGAGATGCTTCTCTTAACTTTTCAGCTACCTGCGTAAATTCCCCATTCAGGGTTAATTTATCTCTTCCTTATGAACCATCCCAAATTGTAATTGATTTATTGGGTACAAATAATTTAACTGCAGGTAATAATAAAATTACGCTCACACCCACAAAAGCAGATTCTACTTTTAGTAATAATGGAAAAAATTATTACTACTATAAAGGACAAGAGGTTTACCGCTTTAATACCCCTGGCACTTATCCTGTAAAGGTAACCACTACCACTAGCTTTCCGCAACCGGATGGATGTAGTAATACCAATGAACAGGAAATTACAGATAATATAGTTGTTAATGAGGCTCCTGTAGCCGCTGCTATTTTAAATTACAATGGATGCAGAACAGATGCGGTCAATTTTACAGACCAATCCGATGGAAAGGGAAGGGCCATCGTTCGGTGGTTATGGAACTTCAGTGATGGAAGCACTTCCACATTGCAGAATCCTTCAAAAATTTTTGGAACATCCGGGAACTTTACTGCCAAACTCACTGCAATAACTGATTTTGGGTGCATAGGTGAATTTACCAATAACGTTGCATTATCTGATAAAGCGACGCCTGCATTCAGTATACCTGACACAACCTGTGCGGGAAACACCTTAATTTTTAAAAACCAAAGTAATGCCCCGGTTGGTACTACCATGCAAAAGTGGACTTGGGTAATTGACACATTTGCCACAAAAATCAATTCCACTAATGAAGATATAGGCCAACAATTTATTCAAACTGGAACCTATCAAATCAAACTAATGGTAGAAAGTTCAACGGGTTGTAAAAGTGATACAGTAACCAAACCACTTTTTGTACGCCCCAATCCAAAAGTTGGTTTGGTTCTTCCTGATTTCTGTTTAGCAGAGGGTTCAGCAAGATTCATAGATACCAGCAAAATTGAGGATGGCACTGAAGCCGATTTCAAATACGAGTGGAAATTCAATTTAACCAACACTTCCCCCGCACCTAATTTAGCAATATCAAACAGTAAAAGACCAGATGTAATTTATTACAATGTTGGCATTTATAAAACACAACTTAAGATTATATCCAAATATGGTTGTATCGATTCTGCTTCGGGTAACTTTACAGTAAATGGATCTCGGCCAAAGGCAGATTTTCTGGTGCTTCGTTCGGATAGTCTCTGTAGTAATCTCCAGGCAAAAATATTACAAACATCAACGGTTGATTTTGGAAATATAACCAAAACAGAATTGATATGGGATCTGGTAGATTCGTCATCTTCCCGCTTGTTGGATGAAACACCCACGACCAATAAAATTTATTTAAAAAAATATGCATCCTTCCAACAGCCCAGTTCAAAAAGCTATCAGGTTCGACTAATAGCCTATTCCGGCAATGCATCAGTTTGTCGCGATAGTGTTGTTAGAATTCTGAAAGTGAATCAATCCCCTAAAGTTGCATTCTCACGCATCCCCGGTATCTGTTTGGATGCTGCACCCAGACAAATTCTGCAAGCATCCGAGATAGGAAATGTTCCCGGATCATTTTATTTCACTGGAAAAGGAACTAGTTTAAGCGGACTTTTCAATCCTTCACTTTCAGATACCGGAACCTTTTCAATTCAATACCTTTACCGCACCAATCTGGGATGTGAAGACTCAGCCAGTATGCCCATTACTGTTTGGCCCTCCCCAAAAGCCAAATTTGGAATTACCAATCCGTTTTGTGAGAAAAACGAAATAATCTTCCAAGACTCATCGCGCGCCAATTATAGTAAAATCGTTCAATGGAACTGGAATTTTCGGGATGGTGACACCCGTCAACTCTCTAACAATCTTCCTATTAAAAAACGCTATGACACGGCAGGTCAATATCTAGTTCTTTTACGCGTAACAACCGATAGTGGATGCGTGAGTCCCTTCGACACTCTGGCAGTTCGGGTTACTCATCTACCCATTGTAAAATTTACCTTACCAAATGGCATTTGTTTACCCGATGGACGTGGAGATTTTTCCAGCACCGCTACCATACCGGATGGCTCGGAAGCACTTTTCAGCTATCGATGGAATTTTGGTGATTCGAATGACCCAACTCCCGGATTATTGGCACAGATGACACATAAGTATACATCTCTTGGAATCAAACAAGTACAACTAAAAATTACCACCAAAGATGGTTGTATTGATTCGCTATCTAAACCCTTACAAATTTATCCTCCTCCATCTGCCCAATTTCTTCTATCCTCAACTGAAGTATGCCGAAAAGATTCCATACAATTCACCGATAAAAGTAGCAGCAGCTCGGGAGCAATAATAAAATGGAACTGGTATTTGGGTAGTAGTGACAGCTCCTTCCTTAAAAATCCGGCAAAACAATTCAACGATTCGGGTACTTTCATCATTCGCTTGTTTGTATTTGACGACAAGGGATGTGTTAGTGATACAAATTCGCAGCAGTTAGAAGTTCATCCTTACCCTGTATTGCAAATGACAAATAATCTGCGGGTACTGGAGGGGGGTACCATAAAAATCAAGCCTTATTATTTCGGCTCTCAGCTTCAATTTAACTGGACGCCATCTTTATATCTAGACAGTGCAAATATTGGTCAGCCAAGTGCTACTCCGCCTGATGACATCACCTATAAATTAACGCTTACAGGAATTGGCGGGTGCAGTGTTAGTGATACTGTTTTCATTAAAGTTTTAAAATCGCCACTGGTTCCGAATGCGTTTTCCCCAAATGGAGATGGCATAAATGATACCTGGCGAATTCTATACCTAGATAGCTATCCCGGGGCAACTATTGAGGTATTCAATCGTTACGGACAAAAAGTATTTGAGTCAACTGGATATACAACTGAATGGGATGGGTATTTAAATGGTAGTCTATTACCTATCGGCACCTATTACTATATTATTAATCCAAGAAATGGTAGAAAAATAATAACAGGAGCTGTTACCATTATTCGTTAAAAAAATTAAGCAGCATAACTTATTGCTTCAATAAGGGTTTTAAAAAAAGTTTCAGCTGAGCACTACCTACAATATTACTAATACTAACCTTTGCATTTTTTGAAGGAAATCCCATTGCAGATAACTCTATCGTTTTTAGCGATGTCAGATTTATCATTTCCTCTGGTAAATAGACATTATTATCATTTTTTTTCTTGTGAAATTCGATCGCTAATTCTTTCAAATTTGTAAGCTTTCCTATACTTCCCGGAATTCGGTCTGAGGCAATTGAAAAGGAAAGCCTTTGCAGTTGAGGTAAATCGTAAAAAGACTCTGGAATATTTACCAGACTAAAATTTTCCAAAACCTCAACTGATTTAAGGGATTTCATATTTCCCATACTTTCAGGTAGCGTAAGCAAATCATCACAATCTTCAATTTCAAGTTCTTCTAACTGAGTAAAAACCGAAAAATTTCCATTCATGAATTCCCCTTCCAGGTCACGAATAATTAATTTTTTCAATGCAGTAAATTCAAAAATTTCTTTTGGCAATGAAGCTCCATTTCTTAATTCTATTTCAATATTAATTACATCTTCCGGATGTTTTTTAACCAAGTCGAAATTACTGCAGGCAACATTATTAACTTTCAAAACATACTGAACCTTAGGTACCTGAGCATTTGCTGATACCATCCATACTTTAGCAAGTAATGCAAAAGCAAAGAAAAATAGCATTTTACATTTCATAAGCTGGGATTATACTATTAGAAAAAATAAAACTACTTAACCAGTCCGGCAGGAATGGGCTTTTTAAGTAAATGTTGATAAATAAAACGGGTTTTCAAATTATTGAAATGTACTCCCTTTTCACCCCCCCAACCATGTCTGCCACCGGGATATAACATAAACTCGAATTGTTTTCCTTTGTCTTGCAAAGCACTTATCAATTGAATACTATTCTGCATATGAACATTATCATCCATTGTGCCGTGAACTATTTGAAGAACTCCCTTATACTTATCAATATAACTTAATACACTACTGTTTTTATAACCCTCAGGATTTTCCTGAGGAGCATCCATAAACTTTTCAGTGTAGTGAGAATCGTACAACTTCCAGTCAACAACCGATCCTCCTGCCATCGCATGTGTAAATACATCTGCACCATAGGTTAATGCATAGCAACTCATGTATCCACCATAACTAAAACCGGTAATACATATTCTATTAGAATCTGCCTGGCCGTTTTCTATAAACCACTTTGCCATTTGCATATAATCCTGCATTTCCCAATATCCGAGGTTACGGTGCATATAATTTACACCTGCTTTTCCAAAATGTCCGCTAGCCCGGTGATCGAAAGCAACCTGAATCAAACCTTCCTGTGCATACAATTGCCGGTTGGCACTCCAATTCCAGCTATCAGTTACAGTTCCAGCGTTTGGCCCCCCATATATGCTAACTAACATGGGATATTTTTTTCCTGGTTGCATTTTTTCTGGCCAGGTAACCATTGCAGGCAAATCAAACAGGCCATCTGCACTTTTAATTCTAATTAATTCGGTTTTGGCTAATTTGAAAGTACTCATAGCAGTTCCCTTGCTGTCGCCTAACTCCTTTACTATTTTTCCTTCATTGTTCACTAAGGTCATTTTCGTAGGAGTGGTAGCATTACTATAGGTAGTAATAAAATATTTTCCTCCCGGAGACAATCGTATTTGTGCATGATGATAGGCACCAAAAGTTAGGCGGGTTAAATTTTTTCCACTAAGTTGAACCTTATAATAATCAGTTCTTGCAGAATTTTCAATCCCCTTTGCAGTAAAATAAATCCATCCAGTAATTTCATCAACATAATCCAGACTTTGTACTGTATAATTTCCAGTAGTAATTGGATTGATAAGAGTACCATCATTCTTATATAAATACAAGTGTTTCCAACCCGTTTTATCGCTTTCTAATATAAATGCTTCCTGTTTCTCCAAAAAGTGAAATCGTTGTCCTGCATTGTCTTCCAAATCAACCCAGGTTTTTTGTTCCTCTTCATACATAATTTTTTTTGCGCCACTGGTAGGGTTAACATCATACACTTTCAAATGATCTTGACCGCGGTTTATCCATTGAACCAACAAACTGCTCCCATCTTTTCTCCAGATGGGCCAACCAAAGTATTGATCATCTTTGGAATTAAAATCAGCCCAAGTAGTAGCTCCTCCTGTGGCATCCACAAATCCCACTTTCACTTCAGGATTTTTACTACCTGATTTTGGATAACGCGTTTCTTCTAAGAATCCATTTTGCCCTTCACTATTATAAATAGGGAACATTGGAACCATACTCTCATCAAAATGCATATAAGCAATGGTTTTGCTATTGGGGCTCCACCAGAAGGCTCTAAATCGTGTGGGTCTCCCAAAAATTTCTTCCCAGTATACCCAACTTGCATATCCATTTAAGGTTGTTGAAGTACCATCAAAAGTTAACCTGGTTTCCTTTGCTGAAGGAATATGATAGGTATATAGGTCGTTCGCCTTAGTATAAGCTATGAAAGCACTATCAGGTGAAAACATGGGATTTTTTACTTCAGCAGCATCCTGATTAACTTGAATTTGCCGGGTACCCTCTTTATAAAATAGTTTACCATCTTTTATAAATGTAGATCGGTAGGGAGGCAAAGTTCCTTTTAATTGATCGGCAGTTGCCAAAGTATAATTACCAGAAGGAATATCCAATATATAATTTGCAGCCTCTTTAGAGGGGGGGATGGTAATCTTTAACATAACCTGATCATCATTCATCCACTTAACAAATACCGGTAGTGTTTGCCTGAAATCTGCCGGCAACTGGTTATTAACTAACTCGGAAATACTTAATGATTTTACCTGAGCAAAACCGAAGCATCCAATTGAAACAAATAAAAATAAAAAGATATATTTTTTCATATTATCCGATATAAATGAAGCATAAATATAAGAAACTGCCATTAATCTATATTCGATGATTAATAAGCGATAAGTTTATTTTGATTAGACAATCAGAATAAATAACTTGTTTAGTAAACCATAATTCGAAACTAAATGGGTAAAATGAAAAAGCTTTCTGCTCTTCTTTTAATTTTTATGTTAATCAAAGGCAGCTCTCAAAAATGGCAGCCTGCCGGAAATAAAATTGCCACCCCCTGGGCAGAGAAAGTAAATGCCTCCCTTCCGTTACCCGAATATCCACGGCCACAAATGGTGAGGAATAGCTGGCAGAATCTAAATGGTTTATGGGACTACACTATTCAACCCAAGGGCAATAGTATTCCTAATGAATATAATGGTAAAATATTAGTCCCCTATTGTATAGAATCCAGTTTATCGGGGGTTCAAAAAATCGTTGGGGAAACCAATGAATTATGGTATCACCGAACTTTTATTATTCCATACAACTGGAGAGATAAAAAAATACTCCTTCACTTTGGAGCTGTGGATTGGAAAACTGAAGTATGGGTGAATGAAATAAAAATTGGTACGCATGAAGGTGGCTTCACTCCGTTTAATTGGGATATCAGTCCTTTTCTACATAAAGATAGTCTGCAAGAAATTATCGTTAAAGTTTGGGATCCTACCGATCAGGGATTTCAGCCTCGGGGTAAGCAAGTTAGTAATCCGCGGGGAATATGGTATACATCTGTAACCGGAATTTGGCAAACTGTTTGGCTTGAGCCTGTATCAGAAAGCCATATTAGTTCACTTCAAACAACTCCCAATATAGACAGAAATCAGGTAAGTGTTCGAACCAACATTAGCGGAGCGCAGCGCCAGGATTGGATTGAAGTTAGTGTTATAAAAGACGGAAAAATTGTAGGAATGGGAAAAGCAGTACCTGGAGAAGAAGCAAATGTTCCTGTTCCCAATGCGCAATTATGGTGGCCAGAAAATCCGTTCTTATATGATTTAGAAATTAGTCTGATTCGTAATGGAAAAATCATCGATCAGGTTAAAAGCTATGTAGGGATGAGAAAAATTTCTACAAAGGCGGATTCCAATGGAATTATGAGACTACAACTCAACAACAAAAATTATTTTCAATTTGGTCCACTCGATCAGGGTTGGTGGCCGGATGGATTATACACTGCTCCCACTGATGAAGCTTTATTATTTGACATTCTGCAAACCAAAAAATTGGGATTTAACATGATACGTAAACATGTTAAAGTGGAACCTGCCCGCTGGTATTATCACTGCGATAAAGAAGGAATGCTGGTATGGCAAGATATGCCCAGTGGAGATGCAAATCCCGTTTGGCAAATGAGGAATTATTTCAATGGGTTGGAATTGAAAAGAACAAAGCAATCGGAGGATAACTTTATGCGTGAGTGGAAAGATATCATTGATCTTACCTATTCAAATCCCTGCGTTGTAGTTCGGGTACCCTTTAATGAGGCATGGGGACAATTCAAAACGCCCGAAGTTGTGGAATGGACGAAAATGTATGACCCATCGCGTCTTGTGAATCCAGCAAGTGGTGGCAATCATTATGCAGTGGGGGATATGCTGGATATGCATAATTATCCTGATCCGGTACTAGGAATATTTGATAACAGACGAGCGAATGTGCTGGGAGAATATGGTGGAATCGGCTTAGTGAAAGAAGATCATCTATGGGAAAATAATCGCAATTGGGGTTATGTACAGTATAAAACGAGTGAAGAAGCTACTTCAGCTTATCTACAACTTGCAGAAAAATTAAAAAAGCTGATTCCCTTTGGATATGCTGCAGCTGTTTATACGCAAACAACAGATGTGGAAACCGAAATCAATGGATTAATGACTTACGACAGAAAAGTAATGAAACTGAATGCGGATAGTCTGCAAAAAATAAACAGGGAAATTATTCAAATTATAAAATAATTAACATACTACATTAAACTTTTGCCTGATTTCAGTATCTAATGACTAAACTCCCTTTATGTTCAGGAAAAAAGTTATTACAATAATCATCTTTCTATTGGGCGTACTTCCCAATTTGATTGCACATCCCGGTGGGCATTACCACTCCGGAGATGGAACAATTTTTAATACCTGGCGTTTGAATAACGGGAAGCAGATTTTAGGAAATTTTTATTCCTTTCAGAATAACAGGGTTTGTTTAGAGTGGGAAAATGGGCAACTCAGCTCTTATGCAATGCAGGATTTTATACCCCAAGACCAGCAATTACTCTCTAAAAAAATTAATTCTATTCGTGCCATTAATAGAATTCCCGAATTTTTACCTCAGGCAGCAGAACCGCATTTTACTTTTAACCCATATCCTATTTTGATTTTTATATCTTTTTTATTTATATATTTTTTCATTCAAAGAGTTTTACAGTGGAAAATATCGTTTCAATTATTAAATAATACATATGCTTGGGCATTGTGCTGTAGTATGGTAATTGTGCTTTCCTGTAAAAAATCCACTGAAACCACTACAACTACTTCCGGTTCTACAACTACAATTGTGATTCCAAAAACCAGTAATGCTTGGATGGATTCTGTTTTTGCTGCCTGGAAGCCTTCGGTTACTACGAACTATGACAATAATTACTATTATGTAAATGCTACAGGTTTTCCCAATCATAATATGATGATAGGAATAACTAATTGGCAACAGCAGGTACCCATACCTCAAAATTATACAGGAACCAATAGCTGGTCTATTCCTCTTCAACCGGTTTTTTCAACTTCCCCACTAAGTACAAAATCAAATTTGATGAAGGGGGCTGTTGCTATTGCTGTGAATGGAATTCCCATTTTTAATGCATTAAATAATCGAGGAGAAGATTCTTATAAAATAGGAGAACTGGATAATTGGGGTGGACATTGTGGAAAGGCAGATGATTATCATTATCATGCAGCTCCGCTTCATCTTCAAACCGTTAATACAAAACTTCCCATTGCTTATGCACTGGATGGTTTTCCGGTATGGGGTGATAAAGAACCCGATGGTTCGGCAATGCAAAGTTTGGATACCTGTCACGGACATAGCTGGAATACCAATCAATATCATTATCACGGAACTTCATCTTATCCCTATGTTGTAGGAGCCATGCGTGGTAAAGTTACCCTCGACCCAACTACTCCTGCACCCGAAAATCAGATACTTCCGCAGGCATTTGCCAAGCCTGCCAGACCTTCAACGAATCCACTCAATGGGGCTTCCATTACCAATTTTGTATCAACAGGAACAAATGCCTACTTACTCACCTATAAAATTGGTGCCAAATTTGGCTATGTGGCCTATAGTTGGGACGGCTCTAATAAATTTACTTATACCCTAACCGATACAAGTGGTCAATCGACCACAAATACTTATCAAAGATAGACAGGCGGTAATTTATTGGAGTGTTTGTTTCAATTTATCATTTCTTACCAACAAGATTTATCTGTAATGCAATACAAGTAATTATTTGCATATTAAATTGTAGATAAAAACTAAAATATAGTAGAGAGATTTTTTGGGGAAGAGTTAAAAAAATACGACCAGTGTTTTTAAAGGACAAATACCATTTTATGCTGCCATAATGGGTCAGGTTAATGAAAATTAAAACGCTTCATTTAATCCAAAAAATATTCCGCTTGAACCCCTCCCTTTGGCAAAGTCGATACAAATTGTGCTTCTGCTTTGCTTTTGAAATAAAATTCGCAAGCCGGTACCGGCAGCAGGTTCCCAAAATTGAAAAATTTTCTTCTGCAAATCATCTGAGGCAGTTTGTAAACTGAAAAAACAAATTCCACTGATTAATTGGTTGTTTGAAATAGGAAATCGATATTCGGTTTCAAAAAAAGCATAAGAGGGTCCCTTGATTCTTCCGATGGTATATCCCCTTCCCATCCGATAATAGGGATCCGATCCCGTTCCCGGTAAGTCTAAATAGGGAACATTTCCACTAAGCATAAAGGATGCCCAATGCCATATAGCCAATACCTTATCCGGACGTTGCTTACTTAAACTCCAATATTTTCTAAACTCGTATTGCAATTGAGAAGCTTTTTGAGTACTACCTAACCAAAGCAAATTTGTTCCAATAGTTAGCTCAGCGTAAATACCCCCATATGAGCGGATTGGATGTTCACGAGTAGAATATTGTAAAGAAAAGAGTAATCCATTAAGATTATATGCAAGCGGATTGTAATTATTCCGAAATGAATATAATTGATGCGGTGTACTAAAAGATGATGACAATTTTTCATCTGTAATCTTACTGTGCATATTGATACTAATGCCTCCACCAATAAAAAAATGTGATGCTATTTTTTTATATACTTTCTCTTGTAAACGGAAATAATTATATGTTATAGGAAATGCACTATCACCTATTTCAGTGGGAAACTCATCCAGATTAAATGTTTCTGATTTGCCTCTTTCATTACCTGCGCCAATCCCAAAATCTACTATTCCAAAACGGGAAAGTTGCCAGTTTCCCTGAAAATTAAACCGATTATTCGCCAGAAATATATTGTGCCTTGCCTGGAAGGAAAGTATGTCTTTAGAAGTGTATACTGCTTCTACCCCTACAACAGAAGGAGTAGTTGTTTCCTTGGATCCTAGCTGAAAGCTCATAACTGATTTCGCACCCATCACTAATCCTAAACTGGGATTGTAACCAAAAGAGGGTAATACAGGAATTCCCGGCTTTTTGGGTATGGCGGATGTGTCGGCTTTTTTCTTTAATAGCTGCTTCAATACATCACTCAAATCTTTTGAAGAAGTGCGCTCTTGAGCGTAGGAAAAATTTACACAATACAATAAACAACATATCGACTTCATGCAAAAAGATGAAGTCGATATAATATTTTTTATCAGGAAACCCCCTTTACTAGAATGTAGCATTCATGAATTTATAAATATTTCTTAGTAGGAGCCAGTTTGAATACCAATCCGCCGCCCAGTCCAATTTGTAACATGGATGAGTAAGTAGTAATTCCAACACCCGAACCACCAGTTCCAAAATAAGCACCCCCGCCTACTGCTTGAGCTACCGACATGAGTTGGGCTTGTAATTTAATACCTACTAATTCAGTTACATAAATATTAGTTCCGATTTTAACCCCGTAGCCAAATTTAGTAGCCGTTCTAGTTCCTCCGGCATCGGAATTTTTAATACTGAAGATTGTCATACCCATCATACCCCCTACATAGGGCTCAACTTTATTACTGATTGTTGAAAAGTAACGGTTTCCGCCAAACATGATATTATTAATGCCAATATTAAATGTTTTATTTTTTACGCCTCCATTATAATAGGTCATAGGCGCATCTGTATCCATTCTTAGATAACTTACCTCAAATCCTGTATACCTATGTGGCATAAATTCAATCCCACCTCCCCAAATATAATTACCGCGAATTGTGCCCTTATAATAGTTGCTATTATCAAAGTATGAATCAATGTTATCATCAAAAGCATATCCGGTATAAATGTGAAAACGGGTATTTTGACCATATGAAATGCCAGCAACAGTAAGCATAAGAGCCACAAAGAATGTTTTTTTCATAATTTTTTAGATGCCATTGTTTACCTGGTGTTTATGTAACGTATTGGTGAATTCCTTTAGTATTGCAAAACTTTATTGATTGTTTTAATTTACTACTGTGGTGATAGTAAACAAGAAAATGGATTGATAATCAAAGAATAGTTATTGCAGGCTTCCTTTCCACCCTTTTATCACAGAGGCGCCACCAGATAGTCGAACGGAATGGAATACCAAATTACGTTGAAATCTTTCCTGGTATTGCTGAGTTGCAGTAAAAAGAAAGGCCTCCGTTTCCGATGACTGGATCAAGTTGAGGGTACAGCCACCAAATCCGCCCCCCATCATCCTGGCTCCAAGCACTTTACCGGATTTTTCTGCCATTTCTACTAAAAAGTCTGCCTCTAAGCAACTTACCGCATATAAATCGCGGAGACCTGCATGTGTGGCATACATTTTTTTTCCAAAGCCAGTTAGGTTTTGATTCAATAAATCTTCTGTTGCCTGCTGTAATCGATCATTTTCCTGAACTACATAGGTACATTTTTTATAAATAGTTGCGTCTGAAGACAGGCATTCATCAACCTGATGCTGTGATGCTTCAGATAAATATCGAACTGCCGGATACGCTTGCTGAATTCGATGCAATCCTTCCTCACATGCTTCCCTTCGCTGATTGTATTCTGAAGTTGCCAATGAATGTTTTACACCAGTATCCAGAAGAACAATATCTATCTGAGGGAAATGAAACGGCAGATAAGTATAAGAGAGGTCGAAACAATTGAGCCGAATCAGTTCATCCTGCTTACCCATCATACTGGCAAATGGATCCATGATTCCACATTGTAATCCAATAAAAGTATTTTCTGCTGCCTGCGCCATCTTTACCATAGTAAGCGTAGACATTTGAAAATTAAAAAGTTGATTCAGCGCCAGCAATCCAGCACATTCAATTGCTGCAGAAGAGGAGAGTCCTGCACCAACCGGCAAATCAGAAATAATTACTGCATTAAATCCTCCGGGAAATAATTGCTGCTGCCTGAATTGATCAACAATACCCAATATATAATTGGGCCATCCTTGTTTGGTAGGATTTAATTCATCAATGTGGCCACTATACGTTTCGTTAAAATCGGCAGATACCAATTCGATACGAGCATCATTTCGGCCGCCAATAGCCAGGTAAATTGCTTTATCTATAGCAGCCGGCATTACATATCCCAAATTATAATCGGTATGCTCGCCCAAAAAATTAATCCGGCCAGGAGCTCTCACTATCCAGGCGGGCTCGTCAAATTGATTGGAATACAATCTGATAAGGCGGTCGAGAATGGGCAATGAATGCATTATTCCAAAATATATTGTTCATGAAGATCGGGAATTTCGATAAATGGAAATCCCTTTCGCAGGAGTTTCGCTTTAAAATCTTCCTGTACCTGGTATTCTCCATGCACCAGAAATAGAGTCTTAATCGATTTTTTATCCTGACAAGCAATAAACTGACATAAATCATCATAATCACCATGCGCACTCATACTCCTCATTTCTCCCACTGCTGCAACCACTTCATACATCTCACCGAATATTTTCACCTCCCGATCGCCATTAGCCAATCGCCCACCCAAGGAACGAGGTTCACAATAACCCACGAGTAAAATAGTAGTAGCAGGGTTACTAATATTATTCATGATATGATGTTTCACCCTTCCGGCGTCAGCCATTCCACTGGCCGAAATAATAATACAGGGCTGGGTAAGCTCATTCAGTCGCTTACTTTCCTCGGCCTCTTGAATAAAGTGAAGTCCTTTGAAATCAAATGGATCTTCATCATTTTCCATAATCTTGCGTATCCGCTTATTAAAATATTGCGGATATTTTTTTAATAAGGCAGTCGCTTCTCCGCTAAGCGGACTATCCACATAAATGGGAACAGCAGGCAATCGATGCTCAACCTCCAATTGATTAAGGGCATATAATAATTCCTGGGTACGACCAACACTAAATGCTGGTATAATTAGCTTACCTTTTTTTTGTATGCAGGTTTTCTCAATCCACTCTAATAATTTATCGGGAACTCCACTTACTTCTTCGTGTAAACGATTGCCATAAGTACTTTCTAAAATCAGGTAATCTGCTTGACTAAACTCAGCAGGTGCCCGCAGAATGGCATCATTGTATCTGCCAACATCCCCGCTAAAAGTTAGCCGTGTGATTTTACCATTCTCATTAATCCGCAGGTGAACGGCAGCGCTTCCAATAATATGTCCTGCATCTGTAAACATCAGTTCAACTTCGGGGAGAACAGAAACCCATTTATCATATTCTATTGTTTCAAATAAATCCAATGCCCTAGATGCATCCGACAAATCATACAAGGGTTCAAAAGGAGGAAGCCCTTGCTTGGCCCTCCGCTTATTTATAAAACGGGTATCATCGCGTTGAATCTGGGCAGAATCCTCTAGTAAAATTGCACTCAGCTCTTTTGTTGCTGGAGTTGCGTAGATTGGTCCTGCAAAGCCTTCCTTGACCAGTTTAGGAATGAGTCCACAATGATCGATGTGGGCATGAGAAAGTATGAGAATATCTACTTCATGCGGATTAAAACCAAATGAAGCATTTAGCGGTTGCGTTTCCTTTCCCATCCCCTGAAACAAACCACAATCGAGCAACACTTGTTTCCCCGACCGCAATGTAATTAAATGCTTAGACCCTGTGACAGTTCGTGCTGCTCCATGAAAGCTGATTTTCATTTAAATTTATTTTCGGGCCTTAAAACTCCATGTTATTTTGAATTCAGATACAACTTCATTACTTTCATTTCTTCCAATGGAATGTGTAACTACACTGGTACTTTCTCCTGTTGCAATTGCTTGTTCTACTGCCTTTTCAATTAATTCACCGTCATTACAGGAAAAGTAAATCTTCCCGGTAGCCTTTTTCACGAAGGAGGATTCCAGTGAAACCACTAACATACTAACAGCGGGCTTACGCTTATAAACCTGACCAAAACTCATCAATCCGGTACTCATTTCTGCTGCCATAGACTGGACAGCAAAATACATGGACCGAAATGGATTTTGCACAAACCACCAATGCTTTACAACAATTGTGTTACTGGCAGCAGAAAAATGCTTGATTCGTAATCCACACAAAAATGCCGTTGGCAATTTGAGTAATAAAAAAAATCGAAATCTAATTGGGTTATTAATTACCTTTTCAAAAACAGCAAAGGAGGGATTCATAAATAGCATTTACTAATTTAAATAAGGATAAGAGGTTGCTTGCAAAGCCCGGGGTGTCCAACTATTTAAAAATTCCTTTACTTTTTCTATATCGTAAGATTTCCCCGATTCCAGATAGGATGAATTTTGGGTATGAATACGTTTTCCATTTGAGTCAAGAATAATAAAAACCGGAAAACCAAATCGATTAGGAAATCCGTATTCACTGAATATGGATGCATTTTTATTTTCCTGACTATAATTAAGGTGGTAAACTATGTAGTTTTCCTGTATAATTTTATTTAATAAAGAACTAACAGCAACCATCCGATTAAACTCTATACACCACCCACACCAATTTCCACCAGCCTGAATAAAAACGTGCTTGTTTTCTGATTTTGCCTTTGCAATTGCCGCTGCAATATCTTGCCGGGCATTTGCTTTTGGATGGTACAGACTATCGTTAGCGTGTAGCTTTACATAAAGAAAAATAAAAAGAATGGTTATGGCAGGTTTCATAATTTACAATAATAATGCTGCTAATGCGTAATCGGCAATCAATATCAAAATACAACTCACTACTACTGCACTTGTGCTGGCGCGTCCAATTTCCAGAGCGCCTCCGGAAACATTATATCCAAAATAACATGAAATACTACTTATAATAAATGCAAAAGTGTATGATTTATATAAAGCAAAATTAATATTATACTCATTGAGATTTTGTCTCAATCCAATATCATAAATGTCAGGAGCAAGCACCCCGGTTAGTGCTCCAACTAATCTGCCCCCCCAGATACCTAATACAGCTGAAACTACCACTAAACAGGGCATCACAATTAAAGAAGCCAAAATTTTGGGCATTACCAAATAGCTTTTAGTGTTGATGCCCATAATCTCCAATGCATCTATTTGCTCGCTGATACGCATATTTCCCAATTCACTGGCAATTTTACTTCCAATAACCCCTGCAAGTACAACACATAATACTGTTGGAGACAACTCTAATATCATACTGTCACGAACAATTTGAGCAATGGTAGCCTGAGAAACCAATGGACTTACCAACTGATAGGCAGTTTGAATAGTAGTAACTGCGCCTAAAAAAATGGAAATGATTACCACAATTGGCAGGGCACCAATTCCAATTTCAACACATTGATGCATGAACTCTTTCCAATACATACGACCACTTTCGGGGCGAGTAAACATGCCCTTTAACATTAATAAATAAGTTCCGAAATGTGTGAAAAAATTCATGATGACTATCTTATCAAAAGAAAGATTTAAAATTTACTTTTTTCTTTTTTTCAAACGCTTCCACCAGGTACTCTTTTGAACAAAAGCATCTGTATCTACCCTACATTTTAATTGAGCATCTACTACCGCAACCGTTGCCATATTAATGATGTTTCTAACTGTACTTCCCAATTGAAGCACATGCACCGGCTTTTTTAATCCGAGCAAAATTGGACCAATTGCATCAGCACCTCCAACTTCTTTCAGTAAATTATAAGTAACGTTTCCCGATGTAAGATTTGGAAAAATCAGCACATTTACATCCTGATCTACCAAATCGCTGAAAGGATAATTATCTCTTAAAATCTCTTTGTTAAATGCCATACTTCCCTGCATTTCTCCATCAACAATTAAAGTTGGATTTCTTTGTTTTAAAATACGAGTCGCTTCAGCTACCAAACGGGCTTCGGGTGAATCGCTACTACCAAAATTACTATAACTCAACATCGCAATTCGGGGAGTGAGATTGAAGTTTCTTACCTCTTTAGCAACCATTTGTGTAATATCTGCCAATTCCTCGGCAGAAGGGTTAAAGTTTACGGTGGTATCTGCCAAAAACAAAGGACCTTTTTTGGTAAGCAGCAAATACATACCTGCGATTTTTCTTACTCCCTCCTCTGTTCCTATAATTTGCAATGCCGGTCGAATGGATTCTGCATAATTTTTGGTTAATCCACTCAGCATGGCATCAGCATCTCCTGCTTCAACCATCATACAACCAAAATGGTTTCGGTCTTTCATCAGTTTAAGGCTCTCGTAATGATTAACCCCTTTTCGCTGACGTTTTTTAAAGAATAACTGAGCATAAAATTCCCTTCGGGATTCTTGCTCATCACTTCGAGGATCGATGATTGGTATATCGGATAAATCGATATTATTTTCTTCGGCAATCTTATTTATTTTTATAGGGTCACCCAATAAAATAGGATAGGCAATACCTTCATCATATAAAATACTGGCTGCCTTCAATATTTTTTGATTATCTGCCTCGGCAAATAACAAACGCTTGGGATCTTTTCTGGCTTTGTTTCCAATTACCCGCATCAATTGATTATCCAATCCTAGTCGCTTATTCAATTCCAGCCGGTAAGCTTCCGTATTTGTTATAATTTTTTGTGCCACTCCACTATCCATTGCAGCCTGAGCAACGGCTGGCGCAACTGTAGCCAACAATCTAGGATCTAAAGGTTTAGGAATAATATATTCGGGTCCAAATGCCATATTTTGCTGATTGTATGCCATGTTCACTATATCGGGAACGGGAGACTTAGCCAGATTTGCCAGCGCTTTTACGGCAGCTAATTTCATGGGTTCATTAATTTGTTTGGCCCTAACATCCAATGCTCCTCGAAAGATATAAGGGAAACCGAGAACATTGTTTACCATGTTTGGATAATCCGACCTACCAGTAGCCATGATAATATCTTTCCGTACAGACGTTGCAAGGTCGTAAGATATTTCCGGATCAGGATTTGCCATTGCAAAAACAATTGGATGCTTAGGCATCGATTTAATCATTTCCGGAGTAACCACATTTCCTACACTCAATCCTAAAAACACATCTGCATCCTTCATGGCTTTCTCTAAAGTCCAGTCTGATTTTTCAACTGCAAATTTTCTTTGGATGTCGCCCAAATCGGTTCTTTTCTGATGTAAAACCCCATCCTTATCAAACAAAATAAAATTGCCATACTTTGCGCCCAGTGCAACATATAATTGAATACAAGCCATGGCAGCAGCGCCGGCTCCATTCACTACAAATTTTACTTTTTCTATTTTTTTCTTTTGTAATTCCAGCGCATTTAATAAAGCTGCACTGCTGATAATTGCCGTTCCATGCTGATCATCGTGCATTACTGGAATATTCATCTGTTCGCGGAGCTGCTGTTCAATATAAAAACATTCAGGCGCCTTGATGTCTTCCAGATTAATGCCTCCGAAGGTTGGTCCGAGGGATTTAACTATCTGAACAAATTTTTCGGGATCTTTTTCATCAATTTCGATATCGAAAACGTCGATATCTGCAAATATTTTAAACAATACACCCTTTCCTTCCATCACCGGCTTACTGGCTTCCGGACCAATATCACCCAAACCTAACACCGCAGTTCCATTAGTAATTACTGCCACCAAATTACTTTTGGCAGTGTATTTATAAACTTCCTCTTTATTTGCTGCGATTTCTTTACAAGGTTCGGCTACTCCCGGACTATAAGCCAAAGAAAGATCTCTTTGGGTTTTCGCTTCTTTAGTAGGAATCACCTCAATTTTTCCGGGCCTTCCACCGGCATGATATTCTAATGCCTGTTCTCTGCGTAATTCAGTTTGCTTAGCCATTTACAAAATTTTCATTCCGGTAAAAAACACCAATCAGATACAAAGTAAACAAATATTCGTTAACCAGCCGAAGTAAGAGAGGGGTTTGGGATAACAGATGCTCCCAACCAGGCAAGCACTCCTATACCTTCCTCAATAACCCGTTCATCCACATTAAATCGCGGAGTATGTACCTGGTGGATGATCCCTTGATCGTGATTACGTACACCAATTCTGAAGAAACAGCCGGGGATTTGTTGAGAATAGTAACCAAAATCTTCGGCACCCATTCGCATTTCAGTTTCTTCAACATGCTCTTGACCCATCCATTGTTCTGCCTGGCTCCATACCTGGTCGGTAAAAACAGGATCATTATCCACTGTAGGATAGCCCACATCAATATGTAAATCAATAGAAGCGCCCATCCCCTCAACCAATGCTATTGCCTGTTTCCTAATTAAATCATGTGCTTTATATCTCCATGTCTCGTCCATTGCGCGGAATGTTCCCATCATTTTCACTTCACTGGGAATAACGTTTGTAGTATGACCACCTTGAATTGAACAGATTGACAAAACCGAAGGAGAAACCGGATTATTATTTCTGGAAATAATTTGTTGTAAAGAGACCACTAACTGTGATGCAATCAAAATAGTATCTGCCGTTAAGTGAGGTGCTGCGGCATGGCCACCCTTTCCCTTAATGGTAATATAAATTTCATCTGCACTTGCCATTACACGTCCTTTTCGGAAACTTAGTTTACCAAAATCCAGTCCAGGATGAACATGTAAAGCAATTATCCCCTGAGGAGCAGGGTTGGATAGAACCCCATCACGTATCATAAGACTGGCACCACCGGGATTTTTCTCTTCACCGGGTTGAAAAATCAATTTCAAAGTTCCTTCCCAATCATTTCTTAGTTCCCAAAGTATTTTGGCCGCTCCCAATAATAAAGTAGTGTGCACATCGTGTCCACAAGCATGCATCACTCCATCATTAACAGACCGATAAGGTACTTCATTCTCTTCCTGAATGGGAAGTGCATCCATATCTGCCCTGAGCGCTAACACTTTTTTATTGGGATTCTTTCCCTCGATAATTGCAACAACACCTGTTTCAGAAAGTACCTGCCAGGGAATTCCTATTTCGGAAAGTTTAGATTGTACAAATTGACTGGTTGCAAACTCCCGATAACTTAACTCGGGATGTTTATGCAGGTGATGACGAACCTGAATAAACTCATCTGCATATTTTTTTGCGAGCAACCTAATATTTTCTGCTAACATACTTTTTAGTTTACGGGTAATTCATCCTCTCTGGGGTTGTATTCAACAGCATCTTCAACCAGATATACACCCTGAGGATATGACTTATTCAAAAGTTCTTTCAGTTTCAAAGCATCTTCCCGACGAATAAAATTTCCGATACGAACTTTAAAGTTGGGACTTTGATATAATATATAAGCCTTATGATCCGGAAAATTGGTTAACAAATCGGCTTTCACACGAATAGCATCTTCCCGTTTCGGTGAACTAAGTACCTGAATCCGAAAACCTTTGTATAAACCGTTACCGGCCATCATGGATAATTTCTGATTAATAATCCGTTGTTTTTGGGTTAATACATCCAATCTGGGATCTTTGATAACGATGGTAGTATCCGAAGCTATTGCTGATAAAATGCCAAAGGGACCAAACCAACAAAAGAAAAAAATAAACCAGTTTTTTATGAGTGTACTCATCAAATTCAATTAATAATGTGAATGCCCGCCTGATTCTCCCTTTACGATTGCAACTCCCGAGCTGGTACCCAATCGGGTTGCCCCGGCATCAATCATTGCTTTGGCAAATTCGTATGTTCTAATTCCGCCCGAAGCTTTTATCTGAACCGAAGAAGGGAGATATTTTCGAAAAAGAGATACTGCTTCAATAGTTGCCCCTTTTTCTGCATATCCAGTTGAGGTTTTTAAAAAATCAATGCCTGCTGCACCATATATGTCACAACAGGTTATGATTTCCTTTTCAGATAATACCCCGGACTCTATAATAATTTTAATAATCCGATTTTTCGATTTAATTACAGGCAATATATGATTGATTTCATTAGCCAGCAATTGCCAATCATGATTTTTAATAGCTAATATATTAGCGACAACATCTAGTTCATCAGCTCCATCTACCATTGCCAATACCGATTCGGCAATTTTTGCTTCAACTGCAGCATATCCGAATGGGAAACCAATAACGGTAGCTACTTTCAGATCCGAACCTTCCAATCTTGCCTTTACCATTTTCACAAATGGTGGCGGAACACAAACTGCAGCAAAAGAATATTCGATTGCCTCATTGCATAACACTTCAATATCATCAACTAAAGTAGTTGGCTTCAATAATGTATGGTCTATGAAGCGATTGAGTTGCATGAGCAAGAAAATTACGCAGATTGTTTTTACAACTCTCTGCCATGACAAGCCTTGAATTTTTTTCCGCTTCCACAAGGACAAGGATCATTTCTGCCAATTTTTGGGGCAGCAACAACCGGTTGCTGCTTATTGGCGGAAGGATCAAAATATTCATTTTCACCGGGGGTTCCATCAACATCCATCTTAGTGGTACTCATTCTGCTCATATCCGTTTTCTCTTGTCGACCCTCTTTCAACTGGTCGCCTTCATTTAAAGGGATGCTGGCATGACAAAGGAACTGAACAATATCTCTGTTAACTTCAGCATCCATTTTACGGAAAAGTTCAAATGCCTCCATCTTATAAATTACCAGGGGATCTTTTTGCTCGTATGAAGCAGTTTGAACGCTTTGCTTTAAATCATCCATTGCCCGAAGATGGTCTTTCCATGCATCATCGATAAAGGCAAGGGTAACTGTTCTTTCTAAAGCATTCACCATTTCCTGCCCCTTTGTATCGATTGTTAGCTGAAGATTTGCGAGTGCTTGAATTATTTTTTTACCATCCGTAAAAGGCACCACTACATTTTCAATTCCTCGACCCTGCTGCAACCGAATATTATTAAAAACCGGAATCGATTGCTTACGCATATCTACTTTTTTTCTTTCATAGGTGGTGATAGCTGCCATATATAATTGCTGAGCTAATTCCCCATGTGAAGCTTTATTCATTTCTGTTTCAGAGAAAGGAACGTCAATACCAAAGTTCACAATCACAGAAAGTCTGAATCCTTCAAAATCATTCATATCCTTATAAGCTGCAACTTGTTCTTCGGCAACAGAATAAAATGCATTGTCTAAATCCAGCGCAAGTCTTTCGCCAAACAACGCATGGTTTCTCTTAGTATAAATAACTGTTCGCTGCTTGTTCATTACATCATCATATTCAAGCAATCGTTTCCTAATACCGAAATTATTCTCTTCCACTTTTTTCTGGGCGCGTTCAATAGACTTGGTAATCATACGCTCCTGAATTACCTCACCCTCTTTATAGCCGGCAAAGTCCATTACTTTGGCAATTCTCTCACTACCAAACATCCTCATCAAATCATCTTCAAGCGATACAAAGAATAATGAAGATCCCGGATCACCCTGCCTACCGGCTCTCCCTCTTAACTGACGATCTACCCTTCTAGATTCATGTCGCTCAGTTCCTAAAATAGCGAGACCGCCCGCATCTTTAACACCCGGACCTAATTTAATATCGGTACCCCTACCTGCCATATTGGTTGCGATGGTTACTGCACCTGCAAATCCTGCTTCTGATACAATTTGTGCTTCTCTTGCATGCTGTTTGGCATTGAGCACATTATGAGGAATTTTATTCTGAGTCAACATACGGCTCAGCAACTCACTAACTTCAACAGAAGTTGTGCCGACCAACACCGGACGTTGTGCATTTCTCAATTTGATAATTTCTTCAATTACCGCCTTAAACTTTTCCCGCTTTGTTTTAAATAATAAATCCTCTTCATCCTTTCTTATTACCTGAACATTTGTGGGTATACTAACCACATCCAGTTTATAGATATCCCATAATTCAGCCGCTTCCGTTTCAGCAGTACCTGTCATTCCCGCCAATTTATGATACATTCGAAAATAATTCTGAAGTGTAACCGTTGCATACGTTTGCGTAGCAGCCTCAATTTTCACATTTTCCTTGGCTTCTATTGCCTGATGTAACCCATCCGAATATCTGCGACCATCTAGTATACGACCTGTTTGTTCGTCTACAATTTTCACTGCGCCATCCATTACCACATACTCTACATCCTTATCGAATAAAGTATAAGCTTTTAATAATTGATGAACAGTATGAATTCTATCAGCCTTTACTGAATACTCGTTAATGATTGCCTCTTTTTGATGAATCTTTGCATCCGCTGCAAGACTGTTATCCGCCTCAACAGCTGAAAGTGACATACTAATATCCGGAAGCACAAAAAAGTGGGGATCTTCCCCAGCACGAGTGATAAGTTGAATTCCCTTTTCGGTTAGCTCTACAGAATTGTTTTTTTCCTCTATATAAAAATATAATTCAGCATCAGCTTTTGGCATTTCTTTCGACTGATCTGCCAAATAATAATTTTCGGTTTTTTGTAAAATCACGCGAATGCCGGGCTCACTCAAGAACTTAATCAAGGCATTGTTTTTCGGCAATCCCCTATGCGCTCTGAATAATGCTAAACCACCATCTTTTGGATCATCATTACCATCGGCTATTTTTTTACGCGCCTCATTTAAAAATTGATTGGCAGCTCTCTTTTGAGCTTCAACCAGTTTCTCAATTCTTGGCTTTAGTTCAAAAAATTGTTGCTCTCCGGTAACATGGCCTACCGGCCCGGAAATGATTAATGGAGTTCTGGCATCATCAATCAAAACACTATCCACCTCGTCTACCATAGCAAAATGGTGCTTTCTCTGAACCATCTCTTCAGGTGCATGAACCATATTATCGCGCAAATAATCAAAACCAAATTCGTTATTGGTACCGTAAGTAATATCAGCCAGATAAGCATTTCTTCTTGCCTCACTGTTGGGTTCATGCCTATCTATACAGTCTACCCTTAATCCCAGCCACTCAAAAATTGGTCCGTTCCACTCACTATCCCTTTTGGCCAGGTAATCATTTACTGTTACTATGTGAACTCCTTCACCTGCCAATGCATTTAAATAAGCAGGTAAGGTTGAAACCAATGTTTTTCCCTCTCCTGTTGCCATTTCAGCAATCTTGCCCTGATGTAAAACCGAACCTCCAATTAACTGAACATCATAATGCACCATGTTCCAAGTTATTTTTCCTCCGCCGGCCGTCCAACTATTACTAAATACCGACTCGTTCCCCTGAATGGTTATATATGGTTTTCGAACGGATAAATCACGATCTAACTGAGTTGCTGTACTTCTTATTTCAGTATGCTGCGAAAATCTGCGGGAAGTTTCTTTTACAACGGCGAAAGCTTCAGCCTGAATTTGTGCCAGTATCTCTTCAATCTTTTTATCGCGTTCTTTTTTCAATTTATCGATATTCCGATAAATTTCATCACGACCATGAATGTCTTCAACAGGAAGGTCTTCTGCTGTAGTTTTTTGCTCCTGAATTTGAGCATCAATAACAGAAAGATGAGTATGAATGCGATTTTTAAATTCCTGGGTTTTATTCCGCAATTCATCGTTCGTAAGTGCACTCAATGTTTCAACAAAAGAGAGTGCCTGTTGAACTAAAGGCATGATTTTCTGAACATCCTTTTCACTTTTGCTTCCGCCCAGTAATTTTGTAATAAATTTGAACATATTTAAAATATCTTATTGAATTCAATTTAATAGCTAAAAAGGTGCTGAACTTCGCAGTACGACATTTTGACACCTTTTCAGGGCCTACAAAGGTACGCAATTTGCCACCATACCGGGTAAAAACAGGATAGCTAATTATTACCTAAAAATGAGAAAATCTATGCTTCAAAGGTTTTTGTTTCTACTGCTTATGTTGAGCGTTTTACAAACTTCCGGATATAGTCAGCAAAATGTTTGGGATTCGCTCAATAAAAGAAGACTCAGCATTAACCGAAATCACTTATTTGTGCTTGGCTCCTGGGCTGCCGCAAACATTATACAGGGCAGTATTTCGGCAAGTAACACTTCAGGAAGTACACAATATCTGCACCAAATGAATACCTATTGGAATACTGTAAATGTTACTATTGCCGGACTTGGATTTTTGGCACTCAGGATGCAGCAAAAACAAAAGGCTACCCCCGAACAATTGATTCGTGAACAAAAAACCGTAGAAAAATTGCTTTTACTGAATACAGGACTGGATGTTTCCTATATAGTAACCGGACTTTATATGAAAGAACGGGGTCTGCGCCTATCCGATGAAAGGAATACGGGATATGGTAATAGCTTATTAATCCAGGGAGGTTTTTTATTGGTACTCGATTTGGTGCAATATTTTGCCCACCAAAAAAATGGCAAAGCCATTGAAAATCAAACCCGAAAATTACAATGGGGAGCAGGTCCTAATGGTTTGGGTGTAAGCTTATCGCTATAATTTGTCCCTTGCACATGAATTTATCGGCGATTTTTACACATCTCAATGGAATTTCAGCCTGTTTTGGTTAGTTTTGCACCCCAATACACAGAAAGCCGTTAGAGCATCTCAACCTGATGATTACTCATTTCTGTATTATATATTGTAATAAAATAGCATATGGCAGGTCAGTTAAAGGAAGTAAGGAATAGAATCAAGAGTGTGCAAAGCACTCAGCAAATTACTAAGGCAATGAAAATGGTAAGTGCTGCCAAGTTGCGCAGAGCACAGGATGCTATTACTCAAATGAGACCCTATGCGAATAAATTGCAGGAAATGCTCAGTAATATTGTGAGTAATATAGAGGGTGGAATTTCTATAAAACTTGCTGAGGAAAGGGCTGTTGAAAAAGTGCTGTTCATTGTAATTACCAGCGACAGAGGTTTATGTGGTGGATATAATGCCAATATAATTAAATTAGCCAAAGCCACTATTGCCGAAAAATATCCAACCCAACATAAAAAAGGCAATATAACCATTTGGAATATTGGTAAAAAAGGATGGGAGGCTTTAACAAAAGCAGGTTTTCAAACCGACGCCCGGTTTAAAGATATTTATTTGCAATTGAGTTTTCAGCAGGTTCAGGAAGCAGCAACTGCAGCTATGCATGCTTTTGAAAATAAAGAATTTGATGCGGTAGAAATTGTGTACAGTGAATTTAAAAACGCTGCTACCCAGCGCTTTGTATGCGAGCAATTCTTACCCATTCCAAAAGTTTCAAAGAAAGCAGGTGAGAAAAAATCAGATTTTATTTTTGAGCCTGCCAAAGACCAGTTGATTGCAGAATTAATGCCGAAAATTTTAAACACGCAACTTTACAAAGCTGTATTAGATGGAAATGCGAGTGAACACGGAGCCAGAATGACCGCAATGGATAAAGCCAGTGACAATGCCAATGAATTATTAAAAACGCTTAAAATCAGTTATAATAGAGCAAGACAGGCGGCAATTACAACTGAATTAACTGAGATTGTAAGCGGTGCTGCCGCATTACAGGGTTCTTGATTGTTGTGTACCATTTTCGGATAACTTTACCACCCTAACATGGAGCTTAGCCAGATTATACCGCATATTGAAGTATTGATTTTCGCCAGTGAGAAACCGCTTACTGCTGCCGATATATTGGAACTAATTAACAATGCATTCGGTTTTATGGAAGAACGAGCCACTAGCGAACAAATTGATGCTGCGCTGGAAGGCATACGTGAAAAATATAGTACCGAATTTTATCCTTTCGAAGTTAAACAAAGTGGGGGCGGATGGCAATTTTTAACTAAAGCAGCTTTCCATCCTACTATTGCTCAGCTGAATGGAGATAAATTCTTAAAACGATTATCTACTGCTGCACTGGAAACCCTTTCCATCATTGCATACAAGCAACCCATTACTAAAGGCGAGATTGAAGCAATCAGAGGAGTTAATAGTGATTACAGTATCCAGAAATTACTCGAAAAGGAGCTTATAGTTATCAGCGGAAGAAATGACCATATGCCTGGCAGACCCCTTTGCTATGCAACCTCTCAAAACTTCATGGATTATTTTGGCATTAACTCGTCCGAAGATTTACCCAAAATTAAAGAGGTGCTGGCTGATCAGATAGTTGAAGCCACCGTAGTTAAACCGGAAGATTTCACCGACTGGCCAGTTGCAGAAGCTACTCAGGAAGATACCCCTGCACAAGCAGATCTTCAAACAAACAATCAGGAAACTGACGGTGACGAAAATGATTCAGCTGGCGAATCGCAAGAAAACACGCCACCGCCCACAGATGGATAAAGGGGTCATTATTTTCTCCCGGTAAGTGTTATATATTCGCATATGTTTCAGCCCCTACCCGATTCACTACTGTGTAGTTTAGCCGATGAGTATGCTACCCCGCTATATGTGTACGATGGCAATATGATAGCCAGTCAATATCAGCAACTTTTACAAGCATTTTCTCAAGGAAAGACCCGGTTCTTTTATGCGTGTAAGGCATTAACCAATCAGAATATATTAAAATTGGTTAAGCAACTGGGTTGCGGTGTAGATTGTAGCTCTATCAATGAAGTTTATTTGGCTTTGCATGCAGGTTTTATTCCCAATAATATACTCTACACCAGTAATGGAATTGATTTTTCGGAAATTGTTGCGGCCACCGAACTGGGCATTCATATAAATATCGACAGCATGAGCAATCTCGAAAAGTTCGGTTCAAAATTTGGGCACAGCTACCCCGTTGGTATTAGGCTTCGTCCGAATATCATGGCAGGTGGTAACCTGAAAATATCAACCGGGCACGAAAAAAGTAAGTTCGGAATTCCAATCGAAGATATACATCTGGTTACAGATTTAGTTGCAAAATACAATTTGCATATAACCAGCTTACATGTTCATACTGGTAGTGAAATAAAAGATGTGGGCATTTTTGTTCAGGTTGCCCGCATTCTTATATCAATAATTCCTTTATTCCCAGAATTGATTTGTATGGATATGGGTGGTGGATTCAAGGTTCCTTACCGCGATGATGAATATGGCACCGACCTTATTGAACTAGGAATTAAAACGAAAGAAATACAGGATGAAATTTTCTCGAAACTGGGAAGAAATCTGGAAGTTTGGTTCGAACCTGGTAAATTTTTAGTAAGTGAATGCGGCTATTTAATTACCCGTGTGAATGTTCTTAAACAAAGTGGATCTATTACGTTTGCAGGAGTAGATAGCGGCTTCAATCATTTGATTCGCCCTATGTTTTACGATGCATTTCATCGAATAAAAAATATTAGCAACCCTCAGGGACCAAAAAAATTGTACACAATCACCGGCAATATTTGCGAAACAGATCAGTTTGCAGAAAACAGACCTATTGCTGAAATTAGAGAAGGCGATTATCTTGTTTTTTACAATGCGGGTGCCTACGGCTATGAAATGGCAAGTACGTATAATGCCCGATTTAGGCCTGCACAGGTTCTACTGGAAAATAACACCCACCGATTGATTAGCCGTAGGGACACACTCGATGACTTATTACGATTACAAATTTTATAGTAGTTTTATTATTTGATTTAAGGCTATGTAAGCTCCCATTGCAGTTATTATGATTGAGATTCAGCATTTATACAAAAGTTTTGGTGATAAAATTATTCTAGAAGACATCAGTGCTGTGATGGAAGCTGGAAAATGTAACCTGATTATTGGTACCAGTGGTAGCGGAAAAACAGTACTTACCAAATGCCTAGTTGGATTATTTACCCCTGAAAAAGGTGAGATTTTATTTAATGGCAGCAATATGCTGGAGATGGATACGGATGAAAGAAAATTACTTCGCCAGCAAATTGGAATGTTATTTCAGGGTACAGCCTTATTCGATTCAATGACAGTTGAAGAAAATGTTCTTTTCCCGTTGAACATGTTTACTAAATGGACAACTGCAGCAAAAAAGAAACGAGCTGATGAGGTGTTGGAAAGGGTTAATCTCCGCGATGCTCACAATAAATATCCTGCAGAAATTAGCGGAGGGATGAAAAAGCGGGTTGGAATTGCCCGGGCTGTTGTTATGAATCCTAAATACCTGTTTTGTGATGAACCTAATTCGGGATTAGATCCACAAACCTCGATGGTAATTGATAAGCTGATACTGGAAATTACCAGGGAGTTCAATATTACAACTGTCGTGATATCTCATGATATGAATAGCGTTATGGAGATTGGGGATCATATTATCTACCTCCATCAAGGTCGTAAACAATGGGAAGGAAGCAACAAGGATATCATTTTCAGTAAAGATGAACTATTGAATAAATTCATTTTTGCCTCTGAATTTTTACAGGATGCAAAAGAATTACGCATGATGGAACAAATGAAGTCTAATACCCCCAACTAATCATCTGAATTCATGAATAGGCTTTCCGTTCATCTTTGCGGTATATTATTGCTCATTTCTTTTTCAGGATTCACTCAGGAAACTCCCCCCTTTCTGGTAAAACAAGATTGGCCCTCATTTGAATTGTTACTCACCGATAGCAATATATATAAAAGTAATACCCCCAACGCTTATCCATTTTATACACTCCTCTATTTTTCTCCCGATTGTGGCCATTGCATCGAAACAACTGAGCAAATTGTTCGCAAATCCGATAGTCTGCAAAATACCCTGCTCATTATGGCAGCATATAAACCTTTGGAAGAACTGAAAAGCTTCTCAGAAAAGTACCATTTAAACCTATTTCCGAATATTCGGCTAGGCAGAGATAGTCGTTATTTTATTGTTCCTTATTTCCGCATTAATTATACCCCGTTTGTAGCTGTATTTAATGATAAAAGAAAATTAATCCGGTATTGGTCTGCTCCGGAACACCCATTTGAGATGAGTGAACTACTGGAGATTTTGCAAAGAAAATAATGTTGTTTTGACTAATTTTCTCCCTTGGCATGCTCTCAAATATTACCTTTGCGAAGAAAATAATCACCCTTAAATATCACTTATGAAAATTACTGTTGTAGGTGCTGGAGCCGTTGGAGCTACTTGTGCCGATAATATTGCCCGTGCTCAATTAGCAGACGAACTGGTTTTATTGGATATTAAAGAAGGATTAGCCGAAGGAAAAGCACAAGATATGATGCAAACGGCTACCCTACTTGGTTTTGATACCCGTATTATGGGTAGCACCAATGATTACTCAAAAACTGCCGGTTCACATGTAGTTGTAATTACTTCCGGAATTCCCCGCAAACCAGGAATGACCCGCGAAGAATTGATCGGTACCAATGCCGGGATTGTTAAAGGAGTTACTCAAAATATTCTACAGTATTCTCCGGATGCAATTATTATCGTAATCAGCAATCCGATGGATACCATGACCTATCTAGCGCTTACCAGCACCGGATTACCCAAAAACCGCATCATTGGTATGGGCGGCATTTTAGATAGTGCCCGCTTTAAATATCAACTTAGTCAACACCTCGGTTGCAGTCCGGCCGACTTGAATGCAATTGTTGTTGGTGGACATGGCGATACTACTATGATTCCTTTGATTAGTAAAGCAACTTGGAACAGTATTCCGGTTACACAGTTTTTGTCTCAGGCACAGCAAGAACAAATTGTAAACGATACTATGGTTGGAGGAGCTACGCTTACCAAATTATTAGGTACTTCTGCTTGGTATGCACCGGGTGCAGCCGGAGCGGCTTTAGTAGAAAGCATTGTACGGGATGAGAAAAAATTATTTACTTGCTGTGTTAGCCTGCAGGGCGAATATGGCCAAAACGATATTTGCCTCGGTGTACCTGTAGTAATTGGTAAACATGGTTGGGAGAAAATTGTTCCACTCGAATTAACCGAATCAGAACAAGCCCTGTTTAACAAAAGTGCTGATGCTGTTAGAAGTATGAATGAGGTGCTGAAAACCCTGTAATAAAATCATTTACTTAAAAAAAGCCCCACTGCAGTGGGGTTTTTTATTGAGCATTACGAACGGTTAGTTTGATTGATCAATTGTTCAACCCATTGTAAAATTTGATTTGAGTCGTGCAACTCCATACATGAAAAGTGTTTACGAGGACAACTATCATACCCTATTTTACTGCAGGGGCGACAACCCAATTTTACTTCAGATTGATATTGTGGTATATTTTCAATTCCATAATAAGGCGTCATGCCAAAAGCAGGAACTGTATTTCCCCAGATGCTGATGATAGGCTTTTTATATGCAGCTGCAATGTGCATTAATCCGGTGTCATTTGCTATAATCAAACGGGCTTTACTCACCAAGTCTGCACTCTCGTGCAATGAGAATTTTCCGCAAGCATTGTAAATTTTAATTGGGTCAATTGATGCGATTTCAGCACCATTTTCAGCATCTGTTTTGCCTCCCAGTAATATAATGGGGAATGGAACTTTACTGCAAAGTGCTTTCCAATGTTTTACCGGCCACTGTTTGGTAGCATGTGCCGCTCCAATCACCAGTCCAATGTAACCCATCTGGTGAGAAAAGGGGAGATCAGATACCTGTATCCTGTGATTTTCAGGAATAAAATAATCCAACCCTTTTCCATCATTCACCACTCCAAAATCGGAAACAGTTTCCAGATATCTGTCGACAATATGCTTATTAGGTAAACGGTTAATCTTAATTGCAGTTAATAACCACTTTTGCCAATTAAGTTTGTTGAATGAATAAGATGGAATTCCTTTCAAAACATTTTTAATTTGAAAGGTGCGCAAATTATGGTGCAGATCGATTATTGCATCATAGCCCTCTACCTCTAGTTCATGGAGCATCAATCGTTTACTAAAACCTAATTCGATAATCTTATGCACGTAAGGATTTGCTTCAAAAATACTTCTATACTGAGATTTTGTAAGCACATGAATTTCTGCATCTGGTACTTGCTGATATAAGCAACGAATTACCGGTGTGGTAAGCACAATATCTCCAATGGAAGAAAATCGAATGATTAAAAACTTCATGTATACCGGCGTATAAATTGTAAAAGTAGTGTTTACTTTACAATCTGAATTTTTTAACTGATTTCTATCTCAAACATTCAATTACTATGATTCTGTATAATTGAGATCTTTATGAAAAGTTTCTTCGGTAAAGTAGAAAGCTATTAAAGTAATTGACATAACAATAGCTCCTGTTACCATACCACTTTGAGTGATACTCCAACCATAATTTTTTTGAAAAATATCTAAAAACATCCAGTTAATCAAAGGTAGGGCACCTCGAACCATGTTAGGAATGGTAGTTGCCGCAGTAGCTCGTAAATTGGTTCCAAATTGTTCAGCACCCATGGTAACAAATATTGCCCAAAAACCTGTACTGAAGCCCAGGTATCCACACACACCATACATAGTTGTGTCACTATGATTAGCACTGCTAAAGAAGAAAATCAATCCGATAATAGATAAAAAATAAAAACTAATCAAAGCTTTCTTTCTACTCTTAAATGCTTGACTTACCAATCCAATTACTATATCCCCGGTAGCAATTCCAACATAGGCATACATAATAGCTCTCCCACTTTCGATGTGATTGGTTCCATATAATTCACCTGCAAAGCGATTACTTAGATTTACCAGAATCCCAATTACATACCAGGTTGGCAACCCAATCAAAATAGCCAGGATATATTTTTTAAATCTTCCCTTATTTGTAAAGAACATCAGAAAATCACCTCTGGAAACTCCACTTTCTTTTGCCTTATTAAACATGCCACTTTCAGCTACCGAAATTCGTAACAATAATAATCCAATACCTAAAATACCCCCAATTTTGTAGCAGATTCGCCAATCGTTGGTGAATTTGAAAATGAAATAAGCAAACACAGCTCCGAATAAGCCAATACCTGCAACGAGGGAAGTACCTACCCCTCTTTTTTCCTTAGGTAGCAATTCACTTACAAGTGTTATACCTGCTCCTAACTCGCCTGCCAAACCAATACCAGCAAGGAAACGCAGCATAGCATATTGGTCAACCGATTGCACATATCCGGTTATAAAGTTGGCAACCGAATAAAGTGCTATGGAACCAAACAAAACACTAAGTCTCCCCTTCTTATCACCGATGGTACCCCATAAAACTCCGCCAATTAATAATCCAATCATTTGCCAGTTAATGATGCGTGTACTGGCAGCCAATATGGATGCCTTATCGGATAACACCAAGCCAATACCCTGTAAACTTGGCTCTCGTACAATTGTAAAAAGTAATAAATCGTATACATCTACAAAATAGCCTAGTGCAGCAACCAGCACAGGAATTGAAAAGAGACCAACCGGTTTTGAATTCATAATGGCAGTTTAGAAAAACAATATTGCTATCATTAACGATGGGTGAATTTACTCAAAAAATACCTTTCAACAGAAGCCTACATTTTAGGATTCCAAAAAATCCATATCTCTCCCATAGGTTTCTCTGGTGCGAACTAATGCCCAAATGGCTACCGACAAAACCAATACAGCACAAATCATTCCAGCATGCAGGTAACTTTTTGTTACAGATTGCAATAATTTCTGCAATAAGATAATCAGTGGCAATAATCCCCGCACTACATTTGGGATTGAGATGGCAGTTGTAGCTCGCAAATTGGTTCCAAATTGTTCTGCCGACATGGTAATATACAAAACTGAAATACCCGATCCGAATCCCATAAAGGCACATATCCAATACATGGATGTGAGTGAACCCCAACCGAACCCTTGTGAAAAATATAGTAGGATGGATACAACAAGAATTGAATAGAAAATCCAAAGTGCTTTTTTTCTACTTTTTAGATAGTTACTAAGTAATCCAGCACTGATATCACCCAACCCAATGGCAATATATTGATAAAATATGGCTCGAGCCGGATCTACCCCCATAATGCCCATCTCTTTTCCAAACTGATCCGAAAAAGTAATCAGTACCCCAATCACAAACCAAACCGGAAAACCAATCAATATTCCACGCAAATAGCGAATGAATCTACTTCGGTTACTGATAATCATTCTAAAATCGCCTCTGGGTGTGGTAGTCTCTTTTACAGTTGCATATAAACCGCTTTCGAACATATTCGCGCGCAATAATAATAAAAGGAAACCCAATGCTCCTCCAATATAGTAACAGAGTCTCCAGTCTTTAAAAAAATCATACACCAGATATGCCACCAAAGCCCCACAAACACCTGTGGTAGCAATGATCGTAGCACCTATCCCTCGTTTATCTTTTGGCAACATTTCTGTAACCAATGTAACACTGGCACCCAGTTCGCCTGCCAAGCCTACCCCTGCAATAAACCTAACCAATACATATTGAGGAACTGTTTGAACCATTCCATTGGCAATACTGGCAAGGGAGTATAATAAAATGGATCCAAATAAAACACTCAACCGCCCCTTCTTATCGCCCATGATGCCCCAAAAAATTCCTCCAATTGTGAGCCCAATCATTTGCATACTGATTATCAGTTCCCCGCTATGCAAAACCTCTTCCGGACTTAATTGAAGAGATTGGAGACTGGGTTTCCGAATGATTGAAAACAATAACAAATCGAAAATATCTACAAAAAAACCCAATGCTCCCACTAAAACGGGAAGGGAGAATAATCCAGGAGAAACCGATTGACTGCGCATTTTAGGATTCGGGGGTTTTGGAATCGGAACTTCCTTTATGAAAAATCAATTTATATAAAATAGGAGCAGTAGTAACGAAAACAATCCCCAGTACAATTACTTCCAGATGCAATCTCAAATCGAAACCAAACTGAGATAAAATCCATTTTTGCAAGAAATGACCTGCGAATAGCATGCTAAATACCCATGCAACACAACCAACTATATTAAAAAAAGTAAATTTTTTCTGATCCATTCCAACTATTCCCGCTACAATGGGAGCAAATGTTCTTACAATTGGAATAAATCTCGCAATCACAATTGCCCCTCCTCCATGTTTTTCATAAAAATCATGTGCCTGGGTTAGATACCTCTTTTTAAAAATCAAATTATCTTTCCAATCATACATGGCACTCCCCACTTTCTTTCCAAACCAAAAGCCTACAAAATTTCCCGCAATACCAGCTGCAGAAATGAGTAAAACCAATATTAATAAATCTATTATTTCATTACCAGGAGCAATGAGCACGCGCGCTATATCGCTGCTGTAAATTCCTGCAACAAATAAAAGACTATCTCCCGGCAAAAAAAACCCTGCAAATAAACCGGTCTCAGCAAATACTACTAATAAAATAAGCCATAATCCACCATGTTCAATATAAAATTGTGGTTGTAATAATTGAGTCCAGTGAAATTCGGCCGCTAGCAAAAAAGTTAATAACATGAAGATGGCTTAAGATTAAATTTATTATACTTCCGGAGTTACCTTAGCAGGATCCAGCTCATTTTCCCATTTACTAACAACCGTTGTTGCGAGGGTATTTCCTAACACATTGGTAGCGGTTCGGAACATGTCGCAAAAATGGTCAATGGGTAAAATTAGGGCGATTCCTTCTGGAGGAATGTTAAACATCGCGCAGGTAGCTGTAACGATAACCAATGAAGCACGGGGCACACCAGCAATTCCCTTACTGGTAAGCATTAACACTAACAGCATCGTAAGCTGGGTGCCTGTATCGAGATGGATATTATTAGCCTGTGCAATTGCAAGACTAGCAAATGTCATATACATCATACTTCCATCCAAATTAAAGGAATAACCCAAGGGAAGAATAAAGGAAACAATTTTGTTTTTACAACCAAATTTTTCAAGCTCCTCTGTTAATTTAGGAAAAACTGCCTCACTGCTGGTGGTACTAAAAGCAATAATTAAAGGAGAAAGAATATGTCGGATTAATTCGGGCAGTCGTTTACCTAAAATCAGGTAGCCCACGGAAAGCATGATGATCCAGAGTGTAGCAATTCCTACGAGAAAATACAGCATGTACTTGCCATAAAAAACAAACACATCCAGTCCTTTGGAGGCAATCACTGCTGCTATAGCTCCAAAAACCCCAAAGGGAGCCACATTCATTACATACCCTACCATTTTCAAAATCACATGCGACACTGCTTCCAATGCTTTTACAATTACCTGAGATTTATCGCCCATAGCGGCGGCGGCTACTCCGAAGAAAATACTAAAAATTACCAGCTGCAGAATTTCATTCGTTGCCATGGCTTCCATTACACTGCGAGGTACTATGTGTTCAACAAATTGTTGGAGACTGAACTGTTGGGTATTGTTCACCAGTTTACCCGCCTCGGTTGTATCTAAACGTACATTGGTAAATCCGGCTCCCGGCTGAAAAAAGTTTACCAATACCATCCCTAATAAAAGACTCACCAGAGAAGCCACAATGAACCATAGCATGGCTTTTCCTCCTACTCTACCTACCGACTTCAAATCTCCTAATTTGGCAATACCAACCACTAAAGTTGAAAATACCAAAGGAGCTATAATCATTTGTACCAAACGGATAAATACAGTGGTTAATAATTTAATATTCTTGGAAAAAGTTTCTATAAAACCGGAGGAAGCCTGGGTATGCACCACATAACCTAATACCGCACCGGCAAACATGGCAATCAATATATAGAGTGTGAGTCGGTTCGACTGTTTCATATAGCAAATTAATTGTTTTGCAATATAGCAATTCCGCTGTAAACCCCTACTTTATCAAGAATTGAAAAACTTTTCCTGTTAAAAACGAAGAATTGCCTATTTTTCCGGAAGTTTTTATTCAAAACTTAACCTTGTAACCTATGAGTTTATTTAGTAGAAAAAAATCTTTGGATGTTTTAATGGCGCAAGCGGGAGACTCTGATAAGGGACTCAAAAGAACATTGGGCGCAGGAAGTTTAATTGCACTGGGAATCGGGGCCATTATTGGTGCCGGTTTGTTTGTTAGAACTGCCGCAGCTGCCGGTGAACATGCTGGTCCTGCCGTTACCCTTTCCTTTATAATTGCTGCTATTGGCTGTGCATTTGCAGGATTGTGCTATGCAGAATTTGCATCCATGATTCCTATTGCAGGAAGTGCCTATACCTATGCCTATGCAACGATGGGTGAATTAATAGCCTGGATTATTGGTTGGGCCTTGATTCTGGAATATGCATTGGGTGCAGCCACCGTTTCCATCGCATGGAGTGAATTTTTAAACAAATTATTGGAGCAGTACCATTTGGGAAGTATTCCTTATGAATGGTGCCATTCACCGCTTGAAAGAGCCCTGGATGTTAATAATGTTATGCATACCGGGATCATGAACCTTCCGGCATTATTTATTCTTTTATTATTGTCTTTATTACTTATAAAAGGAACGCAAGAATCTGCTTTGGTAAATTCTGTAATCGTGTTGGTAAAAGTTGCCATTGTAATTCTTTTCATCATTGTGGGATGGAAATATATCAACCCGGCAAACCATACCCCTTTCTTAATTCCAGAAAATGCCCCCGCTGCTCTTAAACCAGATGGCACTTTGTATGATTATAGCTATGCCTGGAATCATGGTTTACAAGGAGTATTAACAGGTGCCGGGGTTGTATTTTTTGCATTTATTGGATTTGATGCGGTTTCTACTGCTGCCCAGGAGGCAAAAAATCCCCGCAAAGACATGCCAATTGGAATTCTGGGTTCACTTGTAATTTGTACATTATTATATGTTCTATTTTCCTGGGTGTTAACAGGCGTAGCCCCTTATACAGATTTTGTTAAGTCTGGTAAAGAGGCTTCTGTTGCCTATGCAATTGAAACCTATATGAAAGATCAACTTTGGCTGGCGAGAACAATTACCATTGCCATTCTTGCTGGCTTTTCATCGGTAATACTGGTAATGTTGATGGGACAAAGTCGTGTATTTTACACGATGGCATCCGACGGATTGTTACCCAAAATGTTCTCTGATTTGCATCCTAAATTCAGAACACCTTACAAGTCGAATTTGATTTTATTTGTTTTTGTAGGAGCATTTGCCGCTTTTATACCTTCAAAAGTTGCAGGTGATCTTACCAGCATTGGAACCCTGTTTGCATTTATTCTGGTTTGTGTAGGTGTTTGGGTTATGAGGGTAAATGACCCCAACAGAGAAAGACCATTTAAAACCCCACTGGTACCTCTTGTACCCATTTTAGGAATGATTGTTTGTGCAGCCATGATTTATGGCCTTCCAAAAGAAACACAGTTAAGTGCGCTAGGTTGGATGGTGTTAGGATTGCTGGTTTATTTTGGATACAGTAAAGCTAATAGTAAATTGAAAGAATAACCATTTTAGAAATTCCAACCTTTTATGCTGAAACAGCCGGATTCGATTAGAATCCGGCTGTTCTTTTTTGAAGGGTTGTTTTCTACACTTGCAAAGCTTAATTTTGCAATCCCGGTAAGGCTACCGGATCAAAACAAACACTATGGGACGGATTTTTGAAGTAAGAAAAGCTACCATGTTTGCCCGTTGGGACAGGATGGCTAAGCAGTTTACCCGTATTGGGAAAGAAATCGTAATTGCCGTTAAAGCCGGAGGTCCTGACCCTTCAACCAATCCTGCCTTACGCAGATGCTTTCAGAATGCCCGCAGTGTTGGTATGCCTAAAGACCGTGTTGAAGCTGCCATCAAAAGAGCTACCGGAAAAGATACCACCAACTATGAAGAAATTTTGTACGAAGGATATGGACCCCATGGTGTTGCCATTCTAGTAGAAACCGCTACCGATAACCATGTTAGAACCGTTGCCAATGTTAAAAGTCATTTCAATAAAGGAAATGGAGCAATGGGAACTACCGGTAGCGTTAGTTTTCAATTTAAAAAAATGGGGGTTTTCAAACTCAAACCCGAGGGTCTCAATACCGAAGAATTGGAGTTGGAATTGATTGATGTTGGTTTAGATGAAATGGGTGAGAGTGTGGATGAAAACAATAACTCCATCCTGGTATTGAGATGTCAGTTTGTAGATTTCGGAAAACTGCAAAAAGGTCTTGAAGACAAAGGCATTACCCCTATTAGTGCAGAATTAGAATGGATTCCCGATAACACAGTTCCGGTTTCTGATGAGCAGGCAGAAGAGATTAGTAAACTGATTGAAAGGCTTGAGCAGGATGAAGATGTTACTAAGGTTTTCCATAATATGGGATAACCAGTTATACAATTTTTATTATTTCCCTTACCGAAAAATGAGCCATTCGCTCCCTCACTATGCCATTGATAATCCTTTTCGATGGCCTTTGTAATCTCTGTCAAAGCTCTGTTCAATTTATTTTGAAGCGTGATATAAAAAAGCAATGTTATTTTATACCATTACAATCGGAGCTGGCTCAATCCCTGATTGCAGATTCGGAGTATCATATCGATTCAACACGGAGCATTATACTCATTGAATCGGGCAAATGGTATTTTCGTTCAACCGCTGCGCTCCGCATTGCACGAAAATTAAGTGGAGCCTGGCCTCTGCTCTATTTATTTATAATGATTCCCGCGTTTATAAGAGATTGGATATATGATTGGATTGCCAATAATCGGTATCGCTGGTGGGGAAAATCAAAAAATTGTTGGTTACCTACTAATGAATGGAAAAAGCGCTTTCCTGAAAATCGAGAAGAATTGAAAAATTTGATTACTTATTCCCGCATCATTTCCTGAATAATTTGTACAACCTGCTCTGCATTGGGCTTACCAAAATAATCACCATCACTTCCATAACCGGTTCTGTGTTCTTTGGCGGTTAGGGTGCGCGGACTAACATCGAGGTGTCGGAATGCATTTTGTTCTTCCATTACTTTCGACATCATGTAGGCCGAAGCTCCGCCGGGAACATCTTCATCTACAAACAAAATTCTATTGGTTTTTTTCAACGACTCCACAATCTGGTGATGAATGTCGAACGGAAGCAGTGTTTGCACATCAATGATTTCGCATTCAATTTCCATTTGCGCCAATCGGTTAGCAGCATCTTCTATGATACGTAATGTAGAACCATATGAAACTATAGTAACATCTCCTCCCTCGCGGATGATTTCAGGTATGCCAAGGGGAACCCGGTATTCTAATGGATTTTCTGGCATTCTTTCTTTTAAACGATAGCCATTCAAACACTCAACAATAATTCCGGGATCATTTCCTTTCAGCAAAGTATTGTACATTCCCATTGCCTGCACCATATTGCGAGGTACTGCAATATGCATTCCTCTCAAAGCATGTACCATCATACCCATTGGAGAGCCAGTGTGCCAAATACCTTCCAGCCGATGACCTCTTGTTCGAATGATTAGAGGATAGCTTTGTAGTGCTGTTGTTCTGAAATGAAGAGTCGCCACATCATCACTTAAAGTTTGCAATGCATACAGTAGATAATCGAGGTATTGTATTTCGGCAATGGGTCTCAATCCACGCAGTGCCAATCCTATTGCTTGTCCAACAATCGTTAACTCCCGAATTCCGGTATCTGCTACCCTGTCTACCCCATGTTTTTCCTGTAATCCTGCAAAGCCCTGATTTACATCCCCAATTTTACCAACATCTTCTCCAAAAGCATACACAAAAGGGTTACTTTCCAGTAACTGATCGAAATACCGGTTGAGAACTTCATATCCATTAATTACCGGAGCGTTTTCATGATAAATTGCAGGAACTCCCGATACCTTCAGCGTACTTTTTGGACCCTCATTATAAAGATGAGAATTATAAAGTTGTCTATTGATCGATTGTTGCTGTTTCAAAAAATTGTTTAATTTCTCTATACTAGGAGAATGAGGTGCTAGTTCCATTGCAATTGATACTGAGCGCATTACATCTCTTCGCAACTGCTCTTTTCCAGAAAGTAACTGTGATGCAATCGTTTGAAGCTCTTGATACACCTGAATATCATTAATCACCATCTCCCGAATCAGTTCTCCGGCTTCTTTTGCCAACTCCTGAATGGGTAATTGATAAGCATCCCAAGCAATTCTTCTACTTTCCTTCACATGATTTCTTGCATCTACCTCTAAATTAGTCAGTTCATCTACCGTTGCCAGTTCACACTGCAATAACCATTCCCTCATTTTTTTATTACAATCCCATTCCCTTTCCCACTCTAATCTTTCGGAAGATTTATATCTTTCATGGCTTCCACTGGTTGAGTGGCCCTGCGGCTGTGTAACTTCCTGCACATGAAAAAGTACAGGCACATGATCTATTCGCACTTGTGCTATGGCCGATTCAAAAACCTCGCACATGCCTGCATAATCCCAAGCTTTCACTTGATAAATGCGAATGCCATTTGTACCATCCTCCTTTTGCATTCCACGTAAAGCTTCAGAAATAGAACCTTTAGTAGTTTGAAATTGAGTAGGAACTGAAATGCCATATCCATCATCCCATACAAAAACAGCTAGCGGTATTTGTAAAACACCTGCAGCGTTGATTGCTTCCCAAAAATGACCTTCTGAAGTGCTGGCATCGCCGATAGAACAAAAACACACTTCATTACCGGAACGACTTAAGTGAGCAAATAGTTCGGGCGCAGCTGCGTTTCTAAACAACTTTGAAGCAAGGGCTAACCCCACTGCTCTGGGCATTTGTGATGCCGTTGGAGCCATATCGGAAGAACTATTTTTCCTGTTTACTATATCCAACCAGTTTCCTTGTTCATCAGTTATGGGTGTAGCAAAATGGGCATCCATTTGTCTGCCTGCACTAAATGGATCATGCGTTGGATCCGGGTCTCCGTATAATTGAGCAAAAAATTGCTGCACGGTAGAAATACCGGAAGCAAAGACAAATGTCTGATCACGATAATAACCAGCTCGAAAATCTCCTGGTTGAAAAAACTTAGCAGCTGCAATCTGGGCAACCTCTTTTCCATCACCAAAAATGCCAAACTTACCTTTGCCAGTTAACACCTCTCTTCTACCCAATAAACTAACTTCCCTACTAATTACAGCCATCCGGTAATCTTGCAGAATTGCCTGTCTAAATGCCTCAAAAGACATTTTACTCTCCAGCCCCTCCTGAGAAACCATTTGATCCATGCCGCAAATTTAGTATTACGCACTCAATAGGGCGCAGGAAAATACTTTAAAATGAAAAAAGCACTGTTGGAAGCAACAAAAATTGGCTTCAAACAGTCTATAGATTGTTAAAAACTAAGTTAAAGCCCGGTTTTTTCGGAAAAATTACAATTTTGGCATTGTTTTTAGTTAATTTTATTAAACAAAAATACCCCTATGAAGAAAATTCTATTTGCCATTGCTTTCATTTTTTCAGGTTATGTGGCATCAGCGCAAACCCAGGCTGCTACGCCTGCCCCTTGGGACATCAACAAGGTGCTGCAAATCACGAATACCAATTTCAATGCCGGTGAAAGGACTATAGGAACTCCGGTTGATTATGTAGTAGAAATTACTAATATAAGCAAGGATTCTGTCACTTTATTAAGTGCAAAAGCGGGTTGCGGATGTACTACTCCCAATTTTATTCCTAATCAAAAATTTGGACCCGGGCAAACAGTAAAAGTGTCGATTAGCTATAACAATTTAACTGCAGCTCCATATACTAAATTAACTTCAATCTATTTCGATCATGATATGACGCAGCAGGTGATGTTAAGCGGAGTTGGTGTAGCACCAAAGCAGGAAGCAGCTCCAGCAACACCACAATCAGCAAGCCCTGTAAAACATTAATTTAGTCAATTGCTTACAATGAAGTCGATTTTATCCCTATTGTTTTTTTTCGGAATGATTAGTTTAGTGAATGCACAAACAGAGGTAACATTTGCTGAAAAAACTCATTCTTTTGGAAAAATCAAGCAACATGTTCCAGTTACCTATGTTTTCAGTTTTACCAATTCCTCTTCCCGTCCGGTTGTAATAGAAACAGCCACGGCCGAATGTGGTTGCACAACGCCCGAGTATGCAAAAGGTGCCATAATGAAAGGGAAATCCAGCGAGATTAAGGTAACTTACAATGCAGAAAATGCGGGTAGTTTCAAGAAAAATGTTACTGTTAAATTTGCCGGGCTATCCAATCCATTCATTTTAACTATTGATGGAGAAGTAATTCCTGAAAAGAAATAGAGATATTAATGTATTTTTTTAGATAACGCAACCCCTTCGGTTGCGTTATTTGTTTTGAACAGCCACAGAGTCGTTCTATCTTTGCATTATGCCAACCATCAGTAACCGAGGGCAACAGATGCCCCCCTCCCCAATCAGAAAACTGGTACCATTTGCCGAAACAGCAAAAAAGAAAGGTATCAAAGTTTTTCATTTAAATATCGGACAACCCGATATTGTTACTCCTCCTGCTATGCTGGATGCCGTTAAGAACAGCGATAGTAAGATTTTGGAGTATAGTCATAGCGCAGGAAATGAAAGCTACCGGAAGAAGCTAACGCAATATTATGCATCGGTAGGGATTGATATTACTCCCCAACAAATAATTGTAACTACTGGTGGGAGTGAAGCTATTCAGTTTGGTATGCTGGCTTGCTTAGATTCAGGAGATGAAGTAATAATACCAGAGCCCTTTTATGCAAACTATAACGGATTTGCAGTGGCCGCAGGGGTGAAGGTAGTTCCAGTTACTTCTTTTATAGAAGATGGTTTTGCACTACCCCCTATTGCAGCACTGGAGCAAAAAATAACTTCTCGCACGAAGGCAATTATCATCTGCAATCCTAATAATCCAACCGGGTATTTATATACTGCTGAAGAGATGGAGCAATTAAAGCAGTTGGTTATTAAATACAACCTATTTTTATTTTCAGATGAAGCCTACCGGGAATTCTGCTATGGTGGAAAACATATCAGTGCCATGCACCTCAAAGGGGCGGAAGAGCAGGTGATATTAATGGATACCATCAGTAAGCGTTATAGTGCCTGTGGCGCACGTTTGGGTGCATTTATCACCAAAAATCAACAGGTACTGGATGCAGTAATGAAATTTGCTCAGGCCAGATTAAGTCCACCGTCTTTTGCTCAAATTGCTGCGGAAGCTGCCATAGATTTACCTGCCGACTATTTTCAAGAAACAGAGGAAGAATATCAATCCCGAAGGGACATGCTGGTAAAACGTTTAAATGCAATTCCAGGTGTTTTTTGTCCTAAACCGGGAGGAGCATTTTATGCCATTGCAAAGCTCCCGATTGATGATTCCGACAAGTTTTGTCAGTGGTTATTGGAAGAGTTTCAATATGAGGGGAAAACGATCATGTTGGCACCAGCCACTGGCTTTTATGGAACGCCTGGGCTGGGAAAGCAGGAAGTTCGGCTTGCCTATGTTTTAAATAAAGAAGATATAGAATCTGCTATGGATTGCTTGAGTAAAGCGTTAGAGATATACCCGAATAAAATATAATTTTCAATATTAATTTTATATTAAAGTTTATTATATGTTTATATTATTGCCTTAAAGTCCTATTTTTTTCTTAAATTATTAAATAAATGTTATTATTATTAAAAATTTTATTATTTCAAAATAATCCCCTACTTTTGTATAAATAATTGATTACAAGCATTTAATAAATTTATCTATCTTTTTTCATATTTGGCAAGCAATCGTACATCCCCTGTTTCTACAGGGGATTTTTATTTTCGCTTTTCAGAAACAAATACACCTTTTTCCTTTTGCAAACTGTAGCATAAATTAGGGTTCACCAGTCCGAATAACCTCCCATTCCTAACTTCAAAGCTCAGATATATCTTTCCATTTTCTCTCCACCCTATTCCGCGGATTTCCTCCCCACCCTCATACCAAACAGCTTTTAAAGGCTTCCCGGAAACATACCATTCCCGAAACCAGCCTTCATATTGCCCCCGATGAAAATGATATTCAAATCTAAGGTTCCCATTTGGCCACCATCCCCTGTGTACGCTATCTTTTTCACCCTGATGATAATACCTTCGAGCATTTACTCTCCCATCGGGATAATACCACTCCGACCAACCCTCTTCTTTTCCATGATAATAAAACTGCTTACTCACCGGATTCCCTAAGCTATCGGCTTGCATCAACTCTCCGGTAAACGGCTCAGTTCCCTGTAAACAAATACCATTTTTCCAGGTAACCTTTCTATTCTGATTGTTATGATCTATCGGAACGGTTGTTAACGACACTTTTTTTCCGGCTATTGCATTTGGTTCCTTAACAGGATAAGTACAACCTATTGAATTGAAAAATCCCATCAAAAACAAACCAAATGCAACTTTATTCATTTTTGCAATAAAGTTTTAATGTCGCTGATCAGTAAATTAATTTCCGCCGCGGATGTTCCCTTATATACTCCCCGAATACAACGTTCATGATCGATTAATAAAAGATTCTCCGTGTGAAGAAAGTCCTTACTACTTTTTTGCATTCCCATATCTTCATCGGCAAAAAATTCTTTTCTTGCAATTTGGTAGATGCTGTCTCTGTTTCCGGTTAACAACCACCATCTTTTACTTTCAATGCCATAAGTATTGGCATACATCTTCAACTTATCCGGACTATCTGTTTCAGGAGTTACACTAAAACTCAATATCTGTATGCCGTCTTCCCCTAAAAAGGCATCCTGTACTTTTCTTAATTGCTGGGTAAGATTGCGACAGATACCTGGACAAGCCGTAAAGAAAAAACCTGCAACATAGATTTTGTTTTTCAAATTTATTTCTGAAACTGTATCTCCCAGCTGATTGATTACTTTAAAAGAAGAAATGTGGTGGTTACAATAGCCGGTATCCCGATTATTTCTCCATCTTGGAGTGAAAGATGCATCTGAATAATAAGGTAATATTGAGTCGGTTTCCGGTGCAGGTATTGTTTGATTTTGATTACAGGATACTGCAAACGCAGATAAATTGATGTACACCAAAAAATGAATATACCTGGTAAAATATTTTTCCCAATTGCTAATCATACTTATAAAATATAATTTGAATGATGCAAGTAGCCTGTTTTTATAACTTCCTACAATTTAATTCGTCGTTTATACAAAGAAAGGAATTAGCATATTCATAGCATAGTAAGAAGAATTTCACTATATCATAAGTTGAAGTATGAATATCCTTTTCTTATTAATGTAAATGCTAAACAACGAAATAAATAACTTTACTAAACACCGATGATCACTTATTTTTTTGTTTCTTCCAATTTCAAAAGTTTATTTGCTGGAAAAATCTATTATTGTGTTACCGAACCTTTTGTACCATAAAATCCTGCACCATTTATATAAGGCGCATCTGCTGTTATATGATAATGATAGATACCATTTGGATAGTCTGCAGTAGCAGAAGTGTGCCCATGATAGGTATCCAAGTCGGAACTAGTAAGGGTTTTACCATTTTCGAGCGGACCATACACTGGAAACCCATCCAATAAAAAACCAATGAGTGCCGATTTGGTAAGATTGAGTGTAATATACAAAGGCTCAACATGATAATGATAGGTAGCGGTTGGATCTGGATGCCCGTTATATTGATCGAATGAATTGATTTCATTGGTGAGTGGCTGATTAGGACCTGCATACTGGTTGTATATGGCTACCCCATTAATAGCAATTCCAATTGGCCCCAGAGGTGTTGACTGATGTGCGGCATCAACTACTGGTTTAGCAGGAATCTTAAATACAAAACTTTTTGTTCCAATAGTATTGGGATTTTTAGAAAACGCAGGATTATTACCATTATAAACCTCATACCTTGCATCACTGCTGGCAAAGTAGCAACTCTTATGATCGGGAACGCCATTACTTTTTAGGGTAATATAACTGCCATCGGAACTGATAACAACTGAGGATGCAAATTTTTTAAATACATCCGGAACCGGTTCGGTGGTGGTAGTGGTGGAAGTAGTAGTATCTTTTTTACAGGCACCCACAACCAGCATACAACCAGCCATTAAAATAATACAACAAATAAATGCTTTGAATTTCATAAGATTTATATTAAAGGTAATTTAACGAGGATTATCCATATTTTTCTTCATAGGAGGCGGAGGAGGCATTTCTCTATGTAATTTATCTGGATGGGGTGGTGGACCTTCATGCCCACCGGGAGGCGGAGGTCCGGGTGGCATTTGTCTGTGAGGCGGGGGACCCGGCTCCCCGGGCGGTCTCTGTGAAGGAGGGTTGCCAGGCTTGCCTTTTTCATCCAGCTGCATATCATTCATGGATTGACGCATAGGAGGACCGCCTCCTCCCACCAAAGAGCCAATCATTTGACGAAGCGAAGAATCAAATTGCTGTGCCTGCCGCTCATTACCCAAAGCACGCACTTTCTGTATAAAACTAAAAGTTTGTTTATCCAATGCTTGTTCATTATTGGCAACCGAAACAGCAGCAGCGTTCAATTCTGAATCTGAAACAGACTGCTTACTCGTTAGTGAAAAGAAAGCCTCTTTAAGCTTCCTCTTATTTTCTAATAAAGGTTGCATATTTTTTTCATGGTCCTCCCGAAGTAGATCTACCTGAGCCAATTGATCCGGGCTATATCCGATAGTTTCCAGCAGGTGATGAACCCCTTTACCAACTGGCTCACGGGGGGGTGGAGGTTGATGGGATTGCTTTTGCCAAAAAATAAAAAGAGAAATCAGATTGGCGAGTATGAGGGCAATAATAGCAACTGCCCACCATCTTGGTAAACTGGATGTTTTCATATGATTATTTATATGGTAAATTATTTTCGTTGGTAATATTTAAATCAACCGACAGCTGCTGTAACTGGGATGCATTATCTGTGGAATAATTCGAACTACTTCTAATTGATGATTTGATAATCCAACAATTGATCAGGAAGAAAAATAACAAAGTAGCAGTTACCAAGGCTGGCTTAAACAATATCCACTGATACCATACAGCGGCAGGTTGATTGGGTTGATACAAACGGCGCATAACCTTTTCGGAAAAAAATACCGGGGCAGATGCCCTACCAATGGGAGATAAATCATCTGCCATTTTTTCTAAGGTTGTAAAATTTTGTTCCATAAAATGAATATTATTTATAATGAAACTGAATATTTTTTTTAATGTTTGTTTTTGCCCTATGCATCAAAGCTTCAACCGATTTTACCGTTGTTTTCATTATTTCAGCAACTGTAGAATAAGGCAGTCCCTCTGTTTTTATTAAAATCCATGCAATTTGTTGTTGTTCGGGTAATTTTTTTACTGCCCGAAACAAAACTGCTGCCAGTTCCTTTTCCTCTGCCTGAACACCGGGGTGATGAAAATTGGTTTCCTCATTTGTATGCAACCCAAACCCTCTGTTTCTCCAAAATTGGGCTCGTTTTTGTTTACGAACCCAATCAAGAGCTTTTTGAATGGCAATTCGATACATCCAGGTACTTAGCCGGGCATCCCCTCGGAATTTTCCAATTGACCGGAATACCTGAATATAAACCTCCTGAGCGAGATCTTCTGCAGCAGACTCATTTTGCACTATACCTAACACAGTATTATATACCCAATCCTGTGTTTCATTCAGCAATCGTTGATAAGCTGCCGATTCAGCTCGCTGTAATGCTTGTATAAATTCAGATTCATTCAAAGGCTGATAATTAATATTTAGATGCAATAACTTACAAAAACCTTCGCTACAGGTTAAAAAATCTCAGTTTATTTTTGCTACCAATTGAATAACTTATTCCTAGAAGGTACTAATTTGTTATATAATATAAAAAAATAAGAGTTGGGGCAGTACTTTAAAGTATCTATGCATCTACTTATATTATGATTAAATCTCATTTTTTTATTTCGCTCATCGTGAGTTTGGGAATTAGTAATTTTCTCTTTGCTCAAAGTTACCATGCAATAAATGGTTCTCCCTATTCTGGAAGCACTTCACGCTTTATCAATCCTGCATCACCTGTTAATAATAGCTATTTGTGGGAATTTTCTCCACTAAGCTTTCAGGTATCTATTAGCAGCAATTCTTTATTGATTGATACCAGTGCTATTCGAGTTAGGGCTGGATTGATGAATCATTTTATTCATGCGAACACTGATATTGGTTTAATAAACGGTATGATTAAATTGAATTCCAAATGGGCAATTAGTGGAGGAATTCGTGCAAGATCATACAATCACTATAGAACACAACCCGTAAATATTGTAGATACTACAAGTAGTTTATTTAGTTTCTTACAAAAAAATAGAACCACGCCATATATTGGAGGTTACATTACTCACAATGCCTGGCTGGAAGGAGATTTGAATGTATCTACTTTACTGTTTGCAAACGAAGAAGGACGATTAAGTGCTGGAATTACATTGCAACTCATGAAAGGAATTTCAGGTGCTTACTTAAATCTTAAGCAAATTACTTATCAGGAGTTCACCAATGGAATAGATACTACTTACTTTTTTACGGGGGGAAGTGGAAGATTTGGCTACTCAGCAATATACGAGCCAGGAACTACCATTTCAAATTTCAATGATATAATGTCGAAATCATTATCCTCAATTGGAACGAGTTTGGGCATTGAATACATTCGATATAATAGTCAATCCGACGATAGAAAACAAAATAAATTACTAAACTATAAATGGAAATTTGGCATTAGTATTTTAGATATTGGAGCAAATAAATATCAATATGCTACTCCATCCCGGAATTTCAGCGACCTCAAGCACTCTGTAACGGATGCCATGATTGATAATAAAACCAACGGAGCAGGAAACTTACCTGATCTGGTAGATTCTGTAAGTACTGTTTTTAATACCAATACCCAATTAACTGGTAATTTCTCTATTAGCCTTCCTACCAAGCTTATTCTGAATTTTGATAAAAAAATTACCGGACACTTCTATTTAAACGCTTTATTCAACTTAAATCTATTATCAGATGAGACACCACTCAAATGGAGAACCCGGGAAATAAATCTGATATCCATTACCCCTCGCTGGGAAAATGATTGGCTTGGTATTTATTTACCGCTTCAATTAACTGCACAGGGTGAAACATGGATGGGTGCTGCAATTAAAGTGGGCCCATTAACTATAGGTATTCACAATTTTCAATTTCTAACCCCTTTACTGAAAATGCCAAATGTTAAGGGGGGAGGATATTTATTATTTTCTATCCATCCCTTTAATAGAAATAAAAAATTAAATAATTTCAACTGTTGGCAATAAAATAACCCCAGTTAAGGGGTTATGTAATGTTGTATCAAATTCCTCAGGCTTCTTCCGGCAGCATATTTTATTGAACTGCCTGAATATTAGCAGCCTGCTTACCTTTTTTACCATCGGTAATTTCAAAACTCACTTTTTGACCTTCTTTCAGGGATTTGAAACCTCCCATATTAATTGCTGAAAAATGGGCAAATAAATCCTCACCGCCATCGTCCGGCGTTATAAACCCAAATCCTTTTGCATCATTGAACCATTTTACTACTCCTGTAGGCATAAATTTCTTTTTAATTTTCCCAATTTACGAAAAAAAATATCAAAAACCTAGAATTTCGTTTTTTCTATCATCATTATTTTTGCGTCGGAGACGCTGTTTATAGGAAAAATAGGATTAACAGCAGATGAAAGTATTAATTTAGTGAAATGAAAGTAAAGAAAACCACGTCCGTAAGTTTCAATAGCTTAACAAGTGCTAATTACATGAGCCTCATTCTTTTAGCCATGTATGTGCTGGTAGATTTTGTTCCCAGAGGAGATTCATTTGATTTCAATGGTCCGCAGTGGCTATACCTCAGTTTTGTTAATGTGTTCACACTCATATATTTATATAGTAAAAATCAATCCCGCTCTCTTGATTTACAGAAGCATTTTTCTTCTTCTTTAGCTCAGGTGCCCAGTAGGATGTATACTTTGTTTTGCATTATTTCAGGACTCAGTTTCTTTTTTGCATTTAATAAAAATGAATTCATTGTCTGCTATGCCCGTTGTGTTATAACTTTTATTGCTTTTACCGGAATTATTTGTTTGCTATTAGAAACCCGTACTATTTTACCCTTTCTGGCACAAATTGTTGCCTTGATTTTGTTCTATGATGTTTTTAAGGCTTTACAAATCTTTTTTAATGATGTAGGAGAAATGGGTTTTGATGGTGCAGTATTAAATATGAAGGGGGTAACCGGAAATAAAAATATTTTTGCCAGCGCAATTGTGGTTAAAATCCCATTCACTTTGTATTGCGTTTATATAGGTAAAAAATGGAAAAGGCTTCTGAATTTATTCATTCTTTTCTTAGCGTTATATACAATTGCTTTGGCCAACGCAAGATCATCGTATCTCGGAATTATTTTTCAACTAATAGTTTTTATAGCTTATTGTTTGTATGAGTTTCTCGACCACAAAGATGCCAGAAAAATGTTGCAAAATATTTCCCTATATCTCCTTCCAATTGTAATTGCATTGATGTTATCTCAGATAACAGTTGAAACTCAAAGAAGAAATACAAATGATGGTCAAAAAGGACAATATGGAACAGTTACTGAAGGAATCAAGTCTATAGGTTTTACCGAACAGGCTTCATCTAACAGGTTGAGTATTTGGGCAGTAGGAATAGACTTGTTTAAACATTATCCATTAACCGGAAGGGGTTATGGAAACTGGAAAATTACATCACAGGAGTTCGATCAATTTTCTAATGACGACAATTCTATGAGTGTGCATGCACATAATGATTTTGTGGAAGCTTTTGGGGAGAGTGGAATCTTTGGGGGAATTAGCTATCTGTTGGTATTTCTTTTATTGCCTTTCTATTCATTAAAAAATATTTTTTCTAAATCAATCGACCATGATGAAAAGATGCCCCTCTTGTTATCACTGGTTGGTTTAGCAGGATATTTTACTGATGCGTTCCTAAATTTTCCGATGGAAAGGGCACCCATGCAGGTTTATTTTGTTTTATTATTTGGTCTGAATGCTTCTGAAAATGTTCGCCTTGGCCAAATTAGAACTTCGGTTAAAACTGATTCAACAAAGAATATACTTAGTTGGTTATTACCTCTATTTTTAGTATTGACTATAGGAACAGTTTATGTAACCTATCAAACCAATCAGTCAATGATTGTTCAATCGGTTATGTTTGAAGATGTGAATGCAGATGTTGTTAGTAAAAAAACAACCGAAATCAACGATCAGCTTCCTTCTCTTACTAATGTAACCATGTGGGGCTTACCATTGAGCCTGATGAAAGGTCGCTATTTGCTGAATGAGAAAAGAATTGAAGAAGCAATGACCATGTTTGAAAATGTGAAAAAGGAAAACCCCTATATGTATTATGTTGAATTTATTAAGGGTAAATGGTATTTTGAAAATGGATACTACGATAGTGCATACAAATACGGCGTAATTGCTTTTGAAAATCGACCCAGAAATGCAGCATATTTTGGGTTATTGGCTTTCGTGTGTGGAAATAAAAAAGATACAGGTAGGTTATTCAGAGACTTTAATTTGATTAGAAAATATCGAAGTGATGAAGGTATGGCCAAAGTGTGGAATAACTATTTATATGGTCTTACGGTTTTGAAATATCCTGACTCTTTTTGTGTAAAAGTAGCAGATTCTGCACTTGCCCTTTTTCCAAAAGATTCGGTTACCATCCGAAATAGTAGAATATTACATGAAAAAATAGGTGATATTCCAAAACCAATGCAAGTGCAACAAAATACCACAGTTCCAATCACTCAGTTTCAAACTGCTCCTCAAAATCAGCAAACCGCTGGTCCACCCCCCCCATTTACTCCTGGAGGTGCCCCGGCGCCTACTCCAGAGGCTTATCAGGATAGTTTACGTTTTTACGATTTCTTAAAAAGGGGAAATGAGGCTTTCACTAAAAATGATTTGAAAACTGCTATGGAATTGTATGAAAGTGCACGTAAGTTAAATTCTAAATTTTCCCCAATAATTGAAAATATTGGATTAGTACATTTTTTGAATAAAGAATGGGCAACTGCTTTACCCTATTTTGAAAGAGTAGTAAATAATAAATGGACATCAGACGGAAAAGCAGAATATTATAGGGCAATATGCTTGTACAATGTTGGTAAAATTCCTGAAGGATGTCAGTCATTCCTAACTTCGGAAGCTAAGGGTTATGGAGATGCCAGAAGAATGTACAATCTTAATTGTGTAAATCCCCCCGGAGGTACAACTCAGCCGCCTAATCAGCAATAAAAAACCTGCCTAAAATAATGGGCAGGTTTTAAAAATATTTACAAATCTTTTCAGATTATCCTGCTGCCATAACAGCTCTGAAATAGCCTACCGACTCGGCTATGCCTGGTAATGGATCACCCATATCCTTTTCAAATTCAATACTACATACCCCTTGGTACTGAATTTTTTTCAAAGCTTTAATTAATTCAGGAAAATGGATAATTCCCCTGCCAATTTCAATTGCCTTTCCTTCTTCGGCTGCAATAGTTACGTCTTTAATATGTAAATCAAACAATCGGTCTTTATAGTCTTTAACGGCTTTCTCAGGCAAAACTCCTGCACGAACCGTATGTCCAATATCAATGCACAATCCTAAACGTGGATCTTTGTCTTTAATACGGTTATATACATCGCCCGGACTAGGATATAGTGGATCTTTTGGTCCATGGTTATGTATCGCTAATTTGATATCATATGCCTTAACTTGTTCCTCACAATAATCAATCAGATCATAATTTGGCACTCCCACAATCATATTAACCCCTGCATATTTGGCATATCTAAAAGCCTGATCTACGGCATCTTTACTTCTCATATATACAACTCCTATCGTATATACTGAAATACCGGCAGAGGTAAATTTGGCAACAGTAGATTTAATTTTTTCTTCCGAGCTATTCATAGGCAGATGTACTTCTTTAAGCGACAAATTAGTAATGCCAACCCGCTTCATCATATTTATGGATTGATCAATATCAAATTTGAAAAAGGTATAACCTGCGATTCCTAAAGGAAAATCAACGCCTCCGTTTGAATCTGCCTGCGAATTCAATGGGTTGGATTTTCCTAAAAGAGGTAAGCAAAGAGATGCAGCAGCTGTAGCAACTGACTGTCCGATAAATTTTCTTCTAGACGACATAAAAAAGTGTTTTTATAAATAATAGTTAAACGATTGGTTTCCAACCTTGTTCATAGCTTCTTCCCCAGTACTGCATAGCCAATTTATCACGCAAAATTTTTCCGTTGTTAGGATCAATCTGCAAGGTTCTTCCGGTTCTTTGAGCAATATTTCCCAATTGCACCCAAAGAGTGCTTGTATGTCCAATGGCAACGTCTGCATTGGGTGTTTTACTGAGTCGAATACAGTCAAGGAAATTTGCTACATGTACTGCATCTAATTGTTCATTGGGAGATGCTGCATTGCGTCCATCAATTACTGCATTTGATTTTACTTCCTGCAGTATATTTCCTTTTTCATCAAAAATGGTATATCCATTATGACCTGTTTGCATAATTCCTTTTTCTCCATAGAACATTACTCCTCTGTCGGTGCCCTGTACTTTAAAGTTACTGCAACTTCTTCCCTCCCATATGAGCGTACTTTCTCCGCAATCGAAAGTGATAATTTGTGTATCGGGTGTTTCCCAATCATCTTGTCCCTTATAATAATATCTTCCACCGGATGATTGAACTGCCAAGGGATATTGTAAGTCCAAACCCCATCTTGCCACATCTACTTCGTGAGTACCATTATTCAATGCTTCTCCTGTGCCCCAGTGCCAAAACCAGTGCCAATTATAATGAATGAGATTATCCCGATAAGGTTTTCTGGGTGCTGGACCTTGCCATAGTTCATAATCTAATCCATCCGGAACAGGAAGTTCTTTTCCAAATCCAATGGGCTTACGCTGATTGGTATACCAGCATTTGGTGAGATGAATTTTCCCAATAATCCCCGAATGCAAGGCCTGAATTCCTTCAGTTAGCAGAGGCCATGATCTTCTTTGTGCTCCCATTTGAACTACCCGATTATATTTTCGGGCTGCTTCAATGGCCCATTCGCCTTCTTGAGGATTATGGGCTAATGGTTTTTCAACATATACATGCTTACCTGCTTTACAAGCTAAAATAGTGGCAGGCGCATGCCAATGGTCGGGAGTTGCAATATAAACTGCATCCACAGATGTATCTGAAAGGATTTCCCTAAAATCATTTTTTCCAATAGGAGCAGGTTGCCCGGTTTTAGTTACAGATTCTATTCCTTTTTGAAGTGCTTTTTTTTCTACATCACAAATAAATGCGATTTCAGTATTCGGTTGACGAGCAAAAACAGTTGCCATCGCGGCACCCCTGCTATTGGTTCCAATAATGGCCAGGCGAATCCGATCGGAAGCACCTTTAATTCTTTTATATTGCGCGGCAGAAAATCCGGGTAAGATACCTCCAAAAGCAACCGCTGCGGTTGAACCCGAAATTTGTTTGATAAACAATCGTCTGCTTTTTTTCATATTATTAAATTGGAGTGAAAGTAAAATTTCATCCTACAATCGCAACATGAATTGAATACTTTTTAGCCAATATTCATCCAAAAATTCCATCATTTTTTACGAAAACGATGTAGGTTTTACAATAACGTACCTTATTTGCTTTCCCAGGGAATGATTAACTTTAATTAAAGCATAAAAGAAATACAATGGCAGATTCTATTCGATGGGGAATTATTGGATGTGGGAATGTAACAGAAGTAAAAAGCGGTCCTGCTTTTGGGTTGGTCTCTGATTCCCACTTAGTTGCTGTGATGAGAAGAGATGCAGAAAAAGCAGCAGATTATGCCCGTCGGCATCATGTAAGCAAATGGTTTAGCGATGCTGAAGAATTGATTAAAGATCCGGAAGTAAACGCAATATATATTGCGACACCCCCTGCATTTCATGAAATCTATACCCTTTCAGCACTGCAGGCAGGTAAACCGGTATACGTAGAAAAACCTATGAGTATTAGTCTTGACTCCTGTAAACGAATGGAACAAGCATCCGTTAGCACAGGGGTACCACTCACTATTGCACATTATCGCAGAGCACTGCCAAAATTTCTTGCGATACAACAAATGCTTGCTGAAAAAAAAATTGGAGAAATTACTACTATAAAAATAAGCATGCACCTACCCGACCAATCGGCAGCACTAGCAAACCCAGCTGAGAATTGGCGCGTTCAACCTGCATTATCTGGAGGTGGAATATTCTATGATTTGGCACCACATCAAATTGACTTATTGATTTTTCTATTTGGTGAGGCCAAACATTTCTCCGGTTTATCATACAACCGGGCTAAATTGTATGATGCAGAGGATGTTGTTGCCGGAGTGGCAAGCTTCGATAGGGGTATTCTCTTTTCAGGTATTTGGTGTTTTACTTCCAGTGAAGCATGTAAAGAAGATATAATTGAAATAAATGGAACGAAAGGAAAAATAGCTTTTTCTGTTTTCGGAAATGAAGTAAATGTAGTTACAGATCAATCATCAGAACATCTGATGTTTACTCCTCCGGCACATATTCAACAACCCATGATCGAGAAAGTAACACAATTTTTTTTAGGCAAAGGGCCTAATCCTTGTTCAGCAGCTGAAGCTATCCGCTCTTTTGCCATGATGGAGGCATTTGTATATGGAACTATGCTTAAAAATTGATATGATGAATAGAAGAAACTTTTTACAGGCGGGGTTACTTTCTGGCATTGCTTTGCATAATATTCCTGCAATTGATTTTTCGAAAACTGCTCCCCATTTACAAAATTCAGAGAATCGTTTTAAGTTAAGTTTGAATGCCTATTCTTTTAATACTCCACTGAAAAACGGATCAACTACTTTATTTGAGATTCTTGAATTTTGTGCCCGTGAAACACTGGGGGCTGCAGACCTAACCGGTTATTATTTTCCCGGATATCCTGATATTCCCTCAAACGAATATATTTATCAATTAAAGAGAAGAGCGCATCAATTAGGAATTGCCATAAGTGGAACAGGAATCAGAACTGAATTTGGAAATTCAGAAGCGTCGGTTAGAAGTAAAGAAGTGGAATGGACTAAAAAGTGGATTGGTGTGGCAGCTCAGCTTGGAGCACCGGTTATTCGGATATTCACTGCTAAAGCTATGCCCAATCAATTCGAAAGAGAGGAAGTAACTAACTGGATAGCAAGCGATATGGCAGCATGTGCAGCAGAAGGCAAATCAAAAGGGGTGATTGTTGCCTTTCAAAATCATAATGACTTTATTAAAACAGCCGAACAAGCAAACTCCTTATTAAAAAAAGTAAACAGTGAATGGTTTGGCTTAGTATTGGATACCGGCAGTTTTGTAACTGAAGAGCCCTACGGCGAAATTGAAAAAATGGCCAACCAGGCAGTAAATTGGCAAATAAAGGAAAAGCTGAATTATTTAGGGGTGACAGTAGATATGGACTTATTAAAACTGTTTCGCATTATAAAAAAATCCAGCTACAGAGGATACTTACCTATTGAAACACTTTCTCCGGGCAATCCCTTTGAAATTGTTCCACCCTTTATACGTAAAGTTAGAAATGCATTAAATAGCGTAATGCAGGAAACTGATTAATGCAAAGTTGTATTTCTTAGGGGAATTATTTAATAGGCTGAAATACAAAATTCCAGGCACCGCTGTAATTGGTTCTTAATGAATGAAAAACTAATCGCTTTAGCAAAGCTCCACCCCATTTAGTTTTAAAACTACTGTATTCCATTCCTTCCATTGATGGATAATCTACAGAAAATCGAAAATCACTTGCAGCGAATTTCAATAACATTTTTTTACCCGAAGATGCAGTGAGTATTATTTCTCCCGGCTGTTGCTGTTGAATATCCGCAATGGTAATAAAAACTTGCTGCAAAGAATCGGGTATTTGTTGTAACAGAAACTGATCGGAACAGGTGATGGTTTGTTTTAATTTGTTGAGGGTAATAGTCCGATTCCATTCTTTAACGCCAGCCCTAGGATCGTATGCCGAACTGATATCCAGATTAACCCGAGCCATCTCTGCATTGATTATTTTATTAGCATTTCGAGCTGCATAGTTTCTACCCGCCAATTGACCAAATCCATTAACTATAGGAAGGTTATGATATTGAGATTGAGTGAACCAAAGTTCATATCGTTTTGATGAAAAAGTTCTGGCAGTGTAGTTACCTCTTCCCGCATCAATGATAAAAGGCTCTCCATTGGAATAGATAATAAAATCTCCCACATCATTATGGTTATGACTTTCGGCATTATGTCCACCATGAGCCGCGAGAAAGAGTCCTTCAGCTGTTCGGGCTGTTAATAACTGTACATCCTCCATCCATGAATTAGCAAGTGGGGTATATTCATAAGTCATTTGATTTATTTCCTTTAAATCCAACAGATTAAATAAAAATCGGGGGCGCATGAAATCTTCACCAGAGCCGCTATATCCCTTATTTTTTGCAGCATACTGTTGATATGCCCAAATACCCATCTTAGATAAGGTAGAATCCTTTATGGTTTTCCCCATTCTATAAAGCAGCATACCATCAGGTGTAACCGTAGGATCTGCATCTGCGAAATTCACAAAATACTGGTCGGCAATATGTACTTTGGTAATATATCGTAACATATTTTTTACCAGTGGTTCCTGATATAGATCCACTTTGCCATTGGTAGAAGTTGAAAGTATCTGTAAACAATCAAACACACTCGCTCCGGCAGCAAACCAATATCCTGGTCCTTCATCACAGTTACCTTCATCACCTAAACTATTTAAATAGCTATCCAATCCCTGCATAGACTGATATAACATAGCAGCACGGCGCTGTTCATCCTTTTCAAGCAGGAGTGTTGCCATCATCCAATTAGAATGAATCCATGGATTCCAATTATTCACTTGCCTGGTTTTACTTTGCCAGCCATATTGAGCAGATTCGGTAATCATTGGAATAAATATTCTCCGATTCGTTTCGGTGTAGATTCTTTTTCTAAAAAGTGTATTAACCGAATCAAGTTGCTTGCCTACTAAATAATCTGTAAGGGCTAATACTGCTGCTGTTTCAGCGCCAAACAATTCTACTACGGGATGATCAACATCCGGCAACCCGGTATTACCAATATGAGCCGGAACACCCCAAAAGCTTTCTTCACAAATAGACCATACCCCGTTAAGAATCGCTTCCAAAAATCTACCTTTTTTTTCAATACTTTCTGCAATTATGAGTTTCTTTAATGCGGCCCTTTTTCCAAAGGAAATATGACTATGCTCTAATCTATCTCCTGTACGAACATAGTTTAGGGATATACTTGCAGAAATAGGTTCAAAACGATAATTTAACATAGATTCCCCATCTTTTACAAGCTGAAGTAACACTTTTTCAGGAACTGCTGCTCTCCACTCGGTTGGACTAACCGGAAATGGATGATAAAGAGAATTTGGCTGAAGATTAGACTGAATATCGGAAAGAGTATACTTCGTTGATAATATATTTCTTTGTGTTACCTGTGCGGAAACATTACCGAAAAATGCCAAGGCTAATATTAATAATATACATCTCATCATAACAAATTATTACAGTAATGTATGAAAAAAATGAATGAAAACTACTCTCGTTCCCTTTTACTATTCGTAAAAATCTAAATTCTTTTGATATGTTTCCTCCAGTTGTGTAAGTGCGAAGAAGGCAAAAACTAAAGCTACTGAAGCTATGATAATGGCACTGTAGTAATAATTACCATTTAATAAACCGGCTACCCACTGAAAGGCGAAACTAAGGGGGATTACCCAACCCCTTATTAAGTTTAAGGCAAAGCTGGTAACAAGTGTTCGGATATTGGTTCCAAATTGCTCGGCTGTTAAAGTTAGCAACATGATGGTAAACCCTACACTCAATCCCATCATGGTAAAAAATAGATAATATAATGTAACTGAATTGCGGGCAAACAGAAAAAACAAAGCCAAGAAAAGACTATAAGAAGCGAGGAAAGTGAAGATAGCTTTCTTTCTACTTTTCAAATATTGGCTCAGTAACCCACATAAAGGATCTCCTAAAGCAAAGCCTAAAAAGTTTAATGAAATTACTGTTGCAGCAACTGGAAGATTTGTCATACCCATACTGGCAGCCACTTCTTTGGTAAATGTAATAAGGATACCTGTTGCAAACCACCCCGGCATACCTACGAGTAGCACACAAAAAAATTTCCAACTTCTTTTTTTATTGCGGAGTACTATCAAAAAATTTCCTTTGGTAACAGAACGATTGGCCATATGAGCAAATAGTCCGCTTTCAGCCACACTAAAGCGAAGTAATAATAATAAAATACCCAACAATCCGCCTATTATAAAGCTGGTTTTCCAACTAAAAAAAGTTGCTACAATACCTGCGGTTACCGCCCCAAACATTCCGATTCCTCCCACCAACGCAACTGCAAAGCCCCTGTACTTTCCAGATATTTGTTCACTAACCAATGTGATACCTGCACCCAGTTCTCCTGCTAAGCCAACTCCGGCAAGGAATCGGCACCACATATAACTATTCACATCTCTCACATAGGCATTGATAAACGTAAACAGGCTATACATTAAAATAGATCCAAATAAAACTTTTAATCTGCCAAATTTATCGCCGATAGTACCCCACAAAAATCCACCAATTAACATCCCCAGCATTTGCGCATTCAATATATTACGTGTATGTAGTGGCCAGGTATCTTCCGAAATTTGTAAATCCCGAAAACTATCAATACGTTCAGCACTAAAAATGATAATATCGTACAGATCCACGAAAAATCCCAAAGCAGCCACTACCACCCCAATAATTGCTTTTCGCGAAACAAAGTCTGCATTAGCTTCATTCATTAGGATGCAGTTGAAGATGGAGAATTTAATTTAGACCAATCACCAATACCATAGGGATCGGGATGAACCACGGAAACATGTTCGTGTTTTATCTTCCAGTTGCCATTCTGTTGATTGAGTACAAAACTGGCACGAAAAATATTTTCGAAAACACGTTCATTTACTTGTATGCTTAGTTTGATAATGCCACTCACCCAAGCCATTAGAGCAGTTTCTTCAGAAAAAGGACCCTCTATCCAATCGATTGACAAAAGTTGTATGGGCGAAATACAAAAGTCACCCCAACCCTTACTGATTTTATCAAATCCCCGGGTGGTGAGTCGCGGACCCTCTAGAACAACATACGTATCTGGTGAAGAAACATATTTATCAATGATTCCAGGATAATCTTTCTCTATAATTACCCGATAATGTTCGTTCACCGTTTCTACTGCAGACATCATGCTACATTTCATTTATTTCGTCAGCAATAGTGCGCATAGGCGTATTATTTTCAGGATGGGCTATCGCCTCAACTTCCTGCTGAACAATTCTTAGGATGCGAGCTGAAAATCTGGCATGCCACCCCTGACGCTCTTCTGCAGCATTCTCATCCGGAATGTAATTTTCTATCTCTTTCCTATTCAAAAGTCCCTTGGCTTCCAGTATTCTTTCAATTGTATCCATTCGCTCATGCAAAACAGCCACTTCAGCAGCTACTGCCATTGTTATATTCAACACCCGTTCTACTGCAGGATCTTCTAAAAAATAGGGCCGGCCTCCTTTACTTTTATTCCCAGCCATTACAATGTCGTTCACTGCATCAGCAGCTGTGGAACTTTGTATTGATCCTCCGGCATGAGAACCGCTTAATTCTGTTTTCATATCTATAGTTTATATACTTCTAATATACTTTCCAACTATTCGGCTTTCCAACCACCAAACACATTCCAGATGGGGCTTCTACCATAATCTTCTGTAACTTTCCCATCTTGCTTCTTTTTATCCAGATCATTAATTGCCTTTACCCCAACTTGCATAAATTTATTTTTTGGCACACCAGCTTCTTCCATTAATTCCTCAGGCTTGAGATCATGCATGTGACCCCAATATGGTTCAGCATTGTAGTAGGCGTCCCAATCTCGCATAAATTGTTCGTACATACTCATTTCAGGGGTATACTGTGGTTGCTCAATATGTAAGTTGAGTCCGCCATTTTTCAACACCCGACCAATTTCTTTAAAAATTTTATGAATGGACTTCCCACCCGTTTCATGTAAAAACATGGTTGTTTGAACCCAATCAAACTGACCATCAGCAAACTCTTTCATATCCGCAGCATCAGCCTGAATAAACTTAACGTTTTGCACCTTCAACGCATGAGCTCGAGCTGCGCCATATCGCAACATAGGGGCTCCGGCATCAATTCCAATTACCATTGCATCAGGAAAGGCAATTGCTATGGGCAAGGTATTATGACCTAATCCGCAACCGATATCTAAAATCTGATGAGGGTGAAAATCGGGGTAAGTTTCTTTTATCCATGCAGCAATTGCCCTCCCACCTCCATCAGTTAAACTACCTAACATTCCGCCACTAGTAACAAATAATCCACTATCATAATTAGCTGCATTTGAAACATCCCCCTGAAAATATTCGGTATGATAACTTCCGGGCATAAGGTGATTATCTACATGCAGTAAGTATGGGGGTACCTGGAAATTTTCTTTTAATTGCAGCAAATCGGTATGCTCCAATTCTTTTGCAACCCTATTAGCCAATTGCTGTGCCTGACGTAATACAACCGCTCTACCGTTTTGTTGCCTCATTTCCATCGTACTTCTTCTTAATGATGCCCACATTTGATAAACCGGGTCTTGCTTCATTGCTTCACCCACTTCAAAACGATCAGCAAAGCCTCGACCATTTGCATTTACAAATGCCGGCTCCACCCGCTTTGCGTAAGCAAGCTGATTGCCGGGTGCTATCACGGTACTAATAAAGCGATTTAGGTTGGCAAGAAAATTATATCGGGCTCGTTCATCATGACTAAATTCAGGAAATACTGCATGTTGTTTGAGCTCAGTCCAAACCGGCGGTAATTGATATGGCATAAACAGGTTTTGTACAATATAATTAAAAAATCATTTCGCGGCTCCATAACCACCACCTCCAGGCAGTTCCATTACCAGTTCCTCTCCCGGTAATAAGGTATCATGACCCTTAGGGGGAGTAAAGCGTTTCTTTCCTTTGATTCCTTTTACATATAATTTTCCTTTTTTACCAGGTTCTCCACCAAGTAATCCATACGCACTGTGATTTAATTTTTCAGTAACATTACTTATCTGAATGGGAAGTGTACCGATATTTCTATATGAAAATCTTTGTCCCTCTCCACCTGGAAATTGTCCCCGTCCACCACTTCCTCTTAGCAAACTTTTTTCGGTTACCAATACGGGTGCATCATTCTCGAAAACCTCAATTGGTACATTGGCTACATTTGTTGGATAACAAAGAGTGGGGGCACCGGCCATTCCTTTTCTACCTCCATATCCACCAGCTAAAAACAAATATTCCACAAATTCCGCTCCTGATTTATTCTTTCCACTTAATACCATTACCCAAACAGCTGCTCCACAATCTGCCTGCACCTGATTCGGAACTGCTTGTGCCAAAGCTTTCATAACTGGACCATGCAGCAGATTTCCTGTTACGTTTCGGGCACCCAAAGGAGACGGCTTTTTTGCATTGAGTAAACTTCCTTCAGGAGCCCAAACATGTATAGGGCGAAAACTTCCTTCATTATTGGGGACTTCCGGACTGAAAACACATTTGATTGGGTAAGCAGTATAAGCAAAAACATAATTTAATACGGCATTAATTGCAAGCGAATGAGCGGGAGATGTGCCTGTATAATCAACAAATATTTCATCTTTTTTTATCGTGATAGTACAAACAAAGCGAACAGGCTCCTTAATCCCATCACCATCTGCAAAATATTCTGAAGTGTATACGCCATCTGGTGCTTTCAGAATTGCTTTTCTCATTGCTTGTTCAGAAGAACGAATAATCTGATCTCCCAATTCGTTTATAGAATCTAAATTATTCTCATCCAGCATTCTATGTAAAGAACGAATACCCTGGTCGTTTGCAGCTACCTGAGCAAGGATATCACCAATGGTTTGCTGAGATGCCCGCACATTAGAAGCAATCAATGAAAAAATAGTATCATTTTTTTTACCAGCAGCATACAATTTCATCGGTGGAATATATAAACCTTCCTCATAATAATCTTTTGCTCCAGCCCCCCACAGGGTTCCACCGATATCTGGAGAATGCGCAATGCATCCAATAAAACCGATTAGGCGATTTTTTTTAAATATTGGAGTTACAATGCCTATATCTGGTTTATGCCCTGCACATAGCCAGGGATCATTGGTTATTACAACATCCCCTTCCTGCCAGGTAGGTAAAGGAAAATATTCTTTAATCAAAGCTTTAACCAGAAAGGGCATTACGCCAAGAAAAGAAGGAACGCTAACGCTACTCTGTGCTAACGACTGGCCATGTGTATCCATTAATACTACTGCAAAATCGGCACTTTCACGAGTAACAGAAGAAAAGGCAGTTCGTTGCAAAGTAGTTCCCGCCTCATCAACCAGTGAAATGAGTCTACTCCACAATAGACTTAACTCTATTGCATTGAAAGAGATGTTATTTTTTTTGCGGGGCATACTCAGTATTATTTTGGGTAAATAGCTCATCCGGAATTGGCATATTCACCTGATTATTTTTCCAATGTATATCCATCCATTTCACTCCATCAAAAAATAATTTTACTGATCCGGGTTGTACAAAAAATCCATTACTTGTTTTTATTTTTCTAAACTGGTCATAAATGCGGTGATGAAAACCAACACTGGTTAAAAAATACATGCCTCTGATAAGATATCGCTTTTGATCAATTAAAAAAGTAGTTACCATTTTTTTAGGATCGGTTATCTGAATGGTAAAGCAGTTATGCCCATTTACCTGATCATCGGCTAATCGCTCAACTTTAAAAGAATCCTGATTCGCAAAGCGAATGATCCCAAAACCAAAATTATTACTCCATGAAAAATAAACCTGATACTTTTTAGCATCATCACTCATTTGATTTATGGATTGCTTCCCATCATAAATCAGTTGCATGAACACGTCTTTTCCGGAAAAAGCATCAAATCGAATTTTCCCATTCGCCTGGTGAGCAGCCTTATTTTCAGACGGATAAATTCGATACATACTATACCGATCAAATATGCGAAAATGGGCTGAATCTGTTTTACCAAAAGGGGTAAATACAGCAGTCCCCTGAAGTAATAATGTTGTAGGTTGTTGCCAGATATCTCCACCGGATGCCGCAACTGTACGCCGTAAAATTTCAGTTGGCGATTGCGCACACGATTGACTGATAAAATAAGAGATACCAATCATCATTATCCATTTGTATCTCATATTAAATCAATTATCAGATTATTAAAACTGTCGGACTTAACTGTACTTCGTAGTCCGATAACGGTGGTGCTTTCAAACTCTTCAATAATACATGGCCCTTTGATAACTTTATTCGGCTGCAACAGGTATCTGTCATAAACTGGGGTTTGTATCCATTGATTTCCCCAAAAAATATTTCTTTTCCCTTTATAAGCAGCGGTATGCTTCCCAACAACTGACTGTTTTGGAATCATTTGTGTTGATGGACCACTTACCAACACTCGCCAGGTTACTGCCTCAATGGGAATGCCCTGTATATCTCTTCCATATCGCAAACGATATTCCGACAAAAATTCGCGGGTAATAGCAGGGATTGAGGCAGCGGATAATTTTCCTTTTGGGATAGGAACCGAAATTTCATGCCCCTGTCCGGCATAACGCATATCTGCTATAATAGATATAGTAATCTTACTGTTTGCAATACCTGCATTTTGTAAAAATTTTTTTCCCTGAACAGCCATCCCATTCAATAATTTATTGAGGTGAGACCAATCTATTTGATTTAGCGTTTTAATATAGCTGGTGATGTTTTCCGTTGCAACCGGGCTCACCAAAAAGCCCAATGCACTTAAAACACCGGCCCCGGCGGGTATGATTAGCTGTTTGGCGTTGAGTTGACGTGCAACCTGGAATGCATGAACCGGACCGGCACCACCAAAACCTAACATTGAAAAATGTCGTGGATCCAGTCCCTTTTCAATAATATGTACCCTGGCAGCATTTGCCATATTCTCATTAACCAGTCGATGAATGCCCCATGCTGCTGCTTCCACAGAAATATGTAAAGGGCGGGCTATATACTTTTGAATGGCTTCTTCTGCCTTTGACTTATTCAATTGCATTGTACCACCTAAAAAATAATCAGGATCTAAAAATCCTAAAACCAAATCAGCATCTGTTACTGTAGGAAACTGTCCCCCCCGATTATAGCAGGCAGGTCCAGGCTGTGAAGCAGCACTTTCCGGACCTACCGTAAGTAACCCTAAAGGATTGATGTGAGCAATACTGCCACCACCTGCGCCTATTTCAATCATATCAATAACAGGAATCCGAACGGGCAATCCGCTCCCCTTCTTAAAACGTTTTTCCCTTGCTGCTTCAAAATGATTGGTGATTTCCGGCTTGCCGTTGCGAATCATTGAAGCTTTAGCAGTTGTTCCACCCATATCAAAAGCAAGGAGATCTTTTTTCTTTACCAATTTTCCGAAAAATATTCCTGCCATTGTCCCCCCCGCAGGACCACTTTCCAGCAACTGCACAGGAGTTTGTATGGCACCGGCAATGGTAGTGAGTCGACCTGCCGAATTCATTATGTGCAACTTTCCTGTAAAACCCTTTTCCTTTAGTGTGGCTGTTAATTGATGCAGATATTTTCCTGTTAATGGCTGTACATAGGCATTCATGACAGTTGCACTGGTTCTTTCGTATTCTCTTATTTCGGGCATTACTTCACTACTTAATGAGAAAGATAAGTGCGGGAAATGTTTTGTAAGGATCGAACCAATTTTTTGCTCATGAATAGGGTTGGCATAAGCATGCAGTAAGGATACAGCAACAGACTGAATGCCTTTTTTAACCCATGATTGAACTATTTCAATAACCTTTTTTTCTTGTAAATGGGTGATGATTTTACCCTGATGGTCTATCCTTTCAGCTATCCCTTTTCGAAATGTTCTCCCAACCAATGGCTCGGGCATTTTTATAAAGATGTCGTAAATATCGTACCTCATTTCACGACCAATCTCCAGAACATCTTCAAACCCAGCTGTAGTTAATAGTGCTGTTGGAGCGCCTTTTCTTTCAATTATTGCATTGGTAACAAGAGTAGTTCCATGTATAAGCGTTGTTACATCCCGAATAGATTTTCCATGTTGTGCAAGCAGTTCATCAATTCCATTAACGATTCCAAGAGTTGGATCGGGATAAGTGGTAAGTGTTTTTCCAAAGTATAACTTTCCTGTTCGGGGCTCCAGCAATACCAGATCCGTGAAGGTTCCACCAATATCTATTCCTAATTTCATAACCTTTAATGGTATTCTTCCCCACCGCTCACGTTAATTGCTTCCCCGGTAATATAGGCAGCTTCATCACTACACAGGAATGCCACTGCTTTTGCAATATCTTCTGTTAATCCGGTTCTGCCCAATGGATTTTTTTGAACAATTGACTGTAAGTAGGTTGCATAATCCATTCCCAATTTTTCACTAAAAAAACTATTCTGCCAATGGCCTAGTCCGGTAGTAATGTGATTTGGACAAACCGCATTTACCCGAATATTGTGCTTTCCCAATTCAACTGCATTACTTCGCGTTAAACCTACCAATCCATGTTTACTTGCAGTATAAGCTGCAGCAAAAGGGAAACCACTTTTAGCAGCCTGAGATGCAATGTTAATAATTACACCTCCTGTTCCCTGCACTATCATTTGCTTTGCTGCGTGTTTACTGCAAAGGAATGGTCCTTTTAAATTTACATCTAACACCACATCCCAACTGCTTTCCTTAAACTCGGTAAAAGGCTCCATCAAATATCCCACTCCTGCATTGTTCACCAATATATCTAGCCTACCAAATTCTGCTACTGTTTGTTGAATCAATTGAATACAATCTGACTCTATTCGAACATCACAAGTTATTGCATGAACTTTTGCACCCAATTTTCTGCAGGCATCTGCAATCTTAGTCATTTCACCAGTTACACCAATATGCTCTGCAGCAAGGTTTTCACCTTTAGGAGTTCCGAGATCACTGATAATAATGTTACATCCTTCTGAAGCCAATTTCAATGCAATTGCTTCTCCAATTCCTTTATGCCTACCCGATCCGGTAATAATGGCTACTTTTTGCTGAAGTTGATACATAGTTGAAGATTTAGATATCGCTGGCAACAATAAAAATCGGATTATCTGCGAATTCATTGAATTGCTTTGCGCCTGCCTGCACTGCCTCTGATGAAAGGTCGGCAAAGAATGCATTCATGTCGGGCACTTCAATAATTTCACAATAGGCGTATGGACCCGGAGCATCCGATCCTAATAGATGATTCATCTTTAACACCCGAAAATCCTTCACAGATGAGAGTGAATTGACTACAGGAATATCTTTCGATTTTGCCCAATTTTCATAATCGGTAACAGAAGCGTTGGGCTTCAAGTTAAACAAGGCTAAAATGGTTGGCATACTGGAGGATTTATTAATGAATATTTAGGATACTCTTTCTTTAGTAAAAGCCGCGATACCGACAGCCAGTAAACCTTGCACACTATTCAACAATAATCTAACTCCTTTAGCTGATAAATCTCTGGCCTGATCAGCATTAGCGGCAACTGTTCCGGCAATTTTTCCATTTTCGGTAATGATATGAATTGCTTTATCTATCATATCTTTTACTTCGGGATGCTGAGGCCCATCTGTAAAACCCATACTAAGTGCCAGGTCTCTTGGACCAATGATAAAACCATCTACCCCCGGAACGGAGCACATTGCAGGTAAATTTTCAACAGCAGCAACCGATTCAACCATCGGTAGTACCAGGGTAGATGCATTTGCGGCATTAATATATTGTTGCTGTGTTAAACTTCCTGCCATATATCTTGCTGCTCTAACCGGACCCAATCCCCGATTTCCAGCAGGAAAATATTTAATTGCCTGAATTAGTTGCTCGCAATCCAAAACTGTTTCGGTTCCGGGCATCATTATTCCCATCACTCCGGCATCCAAATATTGAAGAATTAATTTTTCATCTAAACTTCTCACCCTGGCAAGTGCAGAAATTCCTACATTTTCCATTGCCCGAATCATATGAGTAGCTTCGGTGAGGGTAATAGCTCCATGTTCACCATCAATAATATAAAAATCCAAGCCCAGTAATCCCAGATACTCACAAACCGTTGGGTCGGTAGTAGGGGAAATTACTCCATAGCAGGTTTTATTTTCAGCAATTCGATTTCTCAGTGTATTATTAAACATACTTTATACTTTAATATAAATGCCGGCACTATTTGCTCAATGTAAATCCTGAATGGTACCGTCGGCTATTTTCTTTCTAATAAAATTCATTAAGCCTCCACTGGCCGATACTTCGGCAACGAAGGGTGCAACTGGAACACTACTAAATACTTTACCATTGGTAATGTTGGTAATTTCACCGGTATCGGTATTATAAGAAAGCTCGTCGCCAGTATTACATTCGAGATTTATATCTTTACTGGTAATGAAAGGCAATCCATAATTAATCGCATTCCTAAATTGAAGTCGGGCAAAACTGGTTGCAAAAACTGCTTGTATTCCGGCTCCAATTAAGCCGGTAACGCAATGCTCAATACTTTTACCACCTCCTGCAAAATTATGCCCGGCAACTATAAAAGTATATCCGCAATCTTTAAATCCATTTTCCCGATTAAATTCTTCCGCCACTCCAGCCATAACCCATTTGGCATTTTCAGCTGAGTCAATGGGGGAAGTCCAGAATTTCTGTAAAATCATGTCGAAACTCATCACATAATTTTTGGCAACCCAGGCTTTACCAGTTAATACAGGCATATATTACATTTAAATTATTTACCAATTTTGAGTTCGCGGATCAGTAATTTCTCCCTTAATTGCACTTGCAGCAACAACGGCTGGGGAAGTAAGAAATATTTTAGCATTTTTACTACCCATTCTACCTTTCATATTTCTATTTCCTGCGCTTAAAATAATATCACCATCGCCAGCAACTCCGGTATGAATTCCTGCACAGGGTCCGCAGCTGGGTGTTTCAATGGCTGCACCTGCCCGAATAAGTGTTTCGAAATAGCCTTTTTGTATACATTCCAGATAAACAGACTGACTAGCTGGAATACATACCATGTTTACATTTTTATGTATTTGTTGCCCTTCCAGAATCTTAGCCATCATAGCAAAATCTTCAGTTCTCCCATTTGTACAGGTTCCAACAAATGCCTTATTAAATTTGGTACCAACCACTTTTTCAATTGGCACTACATCATCTAATTTATCGGGTAATGAAACCGTAGGTCCTACCTGAGTAACATCCACTTCATAAACCGCATCAAATCGTGCATCTTCGTCACTATTCACAAAATCCCAGCTGCCTTTTTGAACCGGCTTCAAATATTTTTCGGTAGTTGCATCAGGGGCAATTATTCCATTTTTTGCTCCCAAATCAACCGTCATATTACACAATGTCATTCTACCGGCTATATCCAAAGCATCAATTGCGGGGCCGGTAAACTCGAGTGTTTTATAAATCAAATGACCATTCCAGTGCATCATACCCATAATATGTAAACTCAGGTCTTTTGCCATAACCCAAGGTTGCCAGGTACCTTTAATAACAAATTTCACAGTTTCGGGAACGCGAAACCAGCATTTACCCGTTGCCATAGCAATGGCCGCATCTGTAACGCCAATTGCATTTCCAACAGCACCAACGGCTCCATAGGTATTTGCGTGCGAGTCTGTTCCAATGGACACTTTCCCCGGAAGCACGTGGCCCTGTTCAACCATCAACTGATGAGCTATCCCTTGTCTGCCGAGATCATAGAAATAGGGTAAATCATATTTTCTTACAATCTCTCTCCATTCATTTAGCATGGTTGCAAATTGTTCAGTAGGAGGAGGAACTAAATGATCACTAACACAAATTAGTCGCTCTTTGTCAAATAATTTTTTATCGGGGGATAGACTTTCAAACGCAGAAAAGCATTGTTTTCCCAGATAATCCATAGTCATAACTGTATGCACATCTACCCAAACCAATTGTCCTGGAACCACAGCAGATCTTCCACTGTTGCTTGCCATAATTTTCTCGGTAATCGTCATTCCCATATAAAAGTGCTTAAAATCGTTACTTCATAAAATGTGTTTCGAATAAAATCAGGCTTCCACAATGTAGCTTGTCTGATCATAGTGAGAAAGTTGGATGGTAGACTGATCAGCTTTTTTCCACTCTTCAATCATTGTAATTCCTTCGAATTTTCCATTCATTGAATGTTGCCAAACCCGCATACGATGGGTCGAAGTGATGGGGGTAATCATTTCGTATAACATAGAACCCGGAAACTGCTTATATGACCACCAAAGTAAAATATTCTTACCCCCGTTTGCCTCCCAGGCTTCTCCAATTATTCGAGGATTATCATACTTCATTACACCATTCTCATCAAAAGGAGACATCCCAAAATTGTGAAATTCAATTCTCCCATTATCAAAAGTATACAAATTCGATTGCCGCCACTCGTTGCCCTGCAAATGAAGCGTAAGTTTACTCTTATGACTAAACATAATTTCTCCAGCCTCATTGATACGAGTGTAGGTGCCTTCCCAAATACCCGTCATGTCGGGAAACAATGCAAAATTCAACATACTATAGATTTTAAAAATTAGTTAATAAAGTTAACTAATTTTCCAAATGCAAAAAATTTAATTTATTGCATAGAGATAACCGGATTTTTAAATGATATATATCAATATTTGCCCTCGAAATCAATGGGGATTGGCATGCATTGTTAATCAGTTTCCTATTTGTCAGAATGCTTACAGTGACCTGTATTTTTTGTTTCGAAGAATAAAAATATTATCTAATTACTGAGCGTAATGCAAGAAATTAATACCTTATCATGCTGGTTGCGATAAAACGCTACTATCTATATATTTAAAATAAATATTTATTTCGCCTCAAACACAAATGCCTTGAAAAAAATAATTACTCCACCATACAAATTTGATTTTGAACATAGTGGATGGTTGACAAAATGATTCTTCCTTCAACTAAAATCTGGAATCAGCAGTCAAAAATTTGACAATCAGCAAACGACCCGGATTCAATTCAATATTCAAATGAAAACAAGTAGGTTAATATCATTTCATCAAAAAGTAAATGCTCTTGATGCTTAAGATAGGCAAGCTAAGTTGCATCGGCGAAAATTTTTTATAATTATTTCATTGTCAATCTGTTAAATAAAAATTACTAGGAAGAACCCCCTAGGAACCAACAAACTTTCGTAATTCGCTCCTTATGAGGACTAACTTTCAAACCCAAAAGGGATTTTAATTAAATTAGTCATTTATCCTGTTTAGATATGAAAAAAGGTAAACAAATATTGGTAAAACGACCATAATTTATTATTTTTCAGATTAGTTAACTTAGTTAACTAATTATTTTTCATTTTTCTACCACCCAAAACCATTTTTATGCATCTGAAAATGCTGAAAAGATTCGTTGGATTAACTGCTTTCTTCTTCTTATTGATACCTGTTTTGAATGCACAGGTGACCATCAAAGGAAAAGTGGTTAATAAAGAAAATAAGACGGCCATTGAAGGCGCTTCCATCCAGGAAAAAGGAACGAAAAACGCCGCAACTACCGACAAATCGGGAAACTTCTCCATTCGGGTTAGTTCATCCGGTGCACGCATATCGGTTAGTGCAGTTAATTTCAGAACCCAAAATGTAGACATCAATAACCGGAATTCGGTTGATGTTTGGATGGAAGAAGAAGTAAATCAACTGAATGAAGTGAGCGTTACCGCTGGCAGACAGCCTATTCGTAAAATTGAAGCTACGCAGGCAGTTGATATAATCAATAACAAAGTATTAAAATCCATTAAACCTGAGAGTTTTGCCGAGGCAGTTACATTAACACCAGGTGTTTTTGCGAATAACTCCCAGGGAAGAAGAGGTGGGATTGTTATCAGAGGTTTTCCAGATGGTAACCCCCTTGGCGGTTTAGTTTATACCAGTATTTTAATAGATGGTTTGCCTGCATTCGGAAGTGCCGGGCGTTTGCCAGATGCTGGTTTTGGCTTTGATGAAAACGTTGAAAAAGTAGAGGTAGTAAGGGGTAGTACTGCAACAGTTTATGGTCGTTCTGCCGCTGCCGGAGTTGTAAATATTATCAGCAAAACCGGTGGAGAAGAAACCCATGGTTCATTTAAGTTTAGCCGTTATGATAATATTCATACGGATAATAATTATTTGAATTATCGGTTCGACTGGAATCTAAACGGGTCTATGTCGAAAGACAAATCTGTTCGTTATAATATTGGGGGCTGGACTGTAGACGACCGTGGTTTTAGAAAAACAGGTTACACAGATCATGGATGGCAACTGAGAGGAAACTTCGACTTTTTCAATGCTGATAAAAAAGGAAAAATTCGCTTAGGATTTATCTTCAGTAATTATAGTTTCCAAAACCTAACCGATGTTCCATTAGATCCGGTAACTATGAAATTGCCGGGAAGATGGCAAAATGTTCACACATTTATGTTCCCCGGATTTACTAGTCAAACCTACTCCGTTTTCGGCACACGCAGTAGCAGTACTTTACCACGCCCCGGAGGAATTGCTGTATTAGACCCTGCATCAGGACAACAAATTACTCGTAATGTGGGCAATCAGCTTAATGAAAATAACAACAGTAAAAATTTACAACTCAATTTTTCTTTCGACAGACAATTACGTAGAAACTGGTCAATTGAAAATAAATTCCGATTCCAAAGTTTGTTTAGTGGTACAAAATATCCATTCTCGATTCCGTCTTTCTACAATAGCAATGGTTTATATTCAACGGCTGTATTGCCCACACCGCTTACTCCCGGAACAGTTTATACTTCTTCGGGAGGTGCATTCCGCCTAATGCTGGATGGTGATTCGTATGATGATGATTTTATGAATGAATTGAGATTAAAAAAAGTGTGGAACCAGGGAAATGGAAAAAGACAAACGTTCCAGATTGGATATTATTTTTCGAATACAAACCTGAAGCCAACTACTTATAGTTATTCTCACTTTGTTAATCCGGAAGATCCTTACAATATTCAGTTGATTAATGGAATCATACCAGGCCGTTTGGCATTGTCTCCGGTAACATCTATTCCCCTGAATATTACTATTGCCAGTGCAAGTGCAGCTCCTCAAAGAGGAAGTATCACAAGAAGAGGTCGTTATAACGAGCAAGTGAATGCCATATTTGCCGGTCATGAAGTAAAATTCAACGATAAACTAACAGTTAACTTAGGAGCACGTTATGATTGGTTAAACATGGATTTACGGGAAACCAAAGCGCCATTCGATAGTGCCATAACTCGTAATTTAGATTTTGGCGATTACTCTTTATCATTGGGAGCCAATTACCTGCTTAGCAGAAATGCAGCCTTATATGCAAATGTGAATCGCGCTTATCGCATGCCGGATTATACCGCATTTACTTCTCTTGAATATGTAAATGCAACTGCCACTAACGCAACTGCCAGTACGCTGCTACGTTTACCGAATGGTTTATCAGGAAATGAAATCATCACTTCATTTGAAGGCGGATTCAAAGGTCAGGCCGGTTCTGTAGGTTTTGATTTCTCATTTTATCATAATACCATACAAAATAGATTAGCATCCATTTTTGAAAATGGTATCTTGGTTTCAAAGCCATTTGGTTCTAATAGAATCATGGGTTCTGAGATTTCGTTATCCTGGGCTCCTACCGGTGCCTTGCGTGGATTTAGCTTCAGAACTAGCGTAACATTGCAACAGGCTACTTTTACCAATTTCAAAATTTCCAATGGCGCCTCTGGAGGAATTATTGGCCGTCAATCCAACTTACCTGATGTTGATGTAAAAGGAAATCTGTTTGGTTTAAATGTTATTGATGAAGGAAATGGTCAAACCTCTATAGATGTGGTTGGTAAACGTTTACCAAACGTTCCTAACTATATCTGGAATACGGTTGCACTGTATCAGGGTAAATGGTTTGGCTTCGACTTCTCAGCTAACTCCATCGGAAATCGTTATGCAGACGCTACGAATTTGATTGACCTCGGAAAATTGACTGTACTAAATGCAGGAGGTTATATGCGGATTGGAGTAGGTGGCAAAAAAGATATCAAAATCGGTTTACAGTGTAAAAATTTAGGTAACCGACAAGGTGTTCAACAAATTGCCGGACTTCAAGAGAATACCACTGCTATGGGTCAATTACAAACAACTCCTAACTTCATCAACAATGGAGTTTCAATTTGGTCACAGGGATATTTACAATTACCAAGAAGATGGATTGCCTATATTGCCTTAGAATTTTAGAGAAATCCCATCATAAAAAAATACCCCCGAATTCGGGGGTATTTTTTTATGCATCCAAAATAATTACCCTTTCTTTTTTTTCCGGTCTTCCATTACCTTTTTAAAATATTTCCAGCTCGTCATATTAGGTGAGGTATAAGTTGCAGGGGCATGCTCATATTCAGGAAAATTCTTGCTTACAAAATCCTTTATTGCCTGAGGTAAATCGGAATAACCATTTTTTAATTTATAGCCACGACTTTGGTAGAGTAAATTCCCCGGGCGACTACTCATTTTCATCCAGGGCAAAAAATCACTGAAGCGTGTCCAGGAAATATCAGCAGTAGCATTGTTGAGTTTGCGATTATTGAGTTCTTTTTCACTGAAGAAAAAATTAAATAACTCAGCCCCCTGATATACATCACTTCTTGTGTTTTCTGGCCATTCGGCTTTTTTTAAGGGAGAAGGATAAGACAAGGGAACATCGTTATACATTCCCATCCGATCTGCTCCCATTTTCTCATAGGGAACCTTAAATGCGCCATATTTAAAAACCTGATTTACGGGATCGTTCCAAACATGCATTACCTCTACTTCTTCGCCGGTCCATGGGTTCTTCCACGTATTCAGAATTTCGTGGGTTAGCGGATCCTGATAAACCAACATTTCTCTTGTTATCAGTCTCCATCCACTATCCCCGGGTAATCGTTCAGAACGGGCAATATTAAACATTTCAAAGTCGAAAATATGTTTCCATGGCTTATCAGGATCATAGGCATATATTGCGCCTTTTGCATAAAAGACGACTTCATCAGCAGGATTTAAAGAGCCCCTTACTTTCATATAGGCATCCATGTTATCAACGGGATCGCTCAGATTAAAAGCTCCCTTTTTTTGAGCATTTGCCATAATGAGTATGAATAGACATCCAATTGTAAAAACTACTTTTTTCATATTGATTTATTTAATCTTTGGTAAAAAGGGTAGACAATATTTTTTCGGGTTGATGTTTTATTTTATTTTGCTGTTCAATGATTTGCCAGGTTGCTCCTTCCGGCCCTTTGAAAACAAAGCTTACCTCCCCAAATTCATTTTTTTGTGTGGGGGTTGGCCGAAGTCCGTGTTTCGAGATTAACTCATGTACGTATAATAATTTAGGTGTATAAAAAGTATGCATAGTAATGCCCGCTTCTCCCAAACGCTGACGGGCGGAAGCGTCTGGCTTATTTCGATTTACCGCCATGAAAAATTTTAATTTGCCACAGATGTTATTTGGACTAACAAAGCCCTGATAATAATGAGCATATCCATCGGGCATTAAAAAAGTAGCTTTAGGTCCTTTATTATTATCTCCATCAATTACAGGGGCACGTTCGGCTTTTAACCCAAGGGCAGTTTGTAAATACATCAATTGCTGCATACTATCTATCTTAATACAAAAATCATGATGTGTAAATTCGCTGGTTTGTAATGGACTAGCAGTATCGATTGTTCCGTAACCGGGGATAGTATAACCATATCGCTGAAAAAATACGTGGTTAAAAAACTCACCATACACTGCATTCTCTCTAACGCCCACTGGCCTTTTAAAAAACCCGATTTCACCACCAGCATTTATCCGAAGTGGATCATCAAAAACCGGTACAGTGGGCAACCATTTTTCCTGACGGGTTCGTAGTAATTGATAAATATCAGTTATGCGTATTATATCTTTAGTAAGCATAACACTCAGGCGTTGTCCAACCGTTTCAGGTTCTGTGTATCCAACTCCAGGACCCAGTAACTTATCCCAGGAAATGATGCGCAATAAACCATGAGAATCAATAGCTCCATTTTGCAATCGAAACACCTTAGCTCCTACCGAAATACCATATAATTGATTAGCCTGAGTGGCAGTTAATTTAGCACTATCTACTACCCGAAAACCAAATTCCCCAAAATAGCGAATCATAGGAGCGGCCTGAGCTGTTCCAACTACTACTTCATAAACTCCGCTTATGCCCGTATTAGGTATAGAATCCTGTGCAATCAACATGTTACCACTGGTTATTGCAATAAACCATAAACCAATTTTCCGAATCATGAATGCAATGTTTGAATGAGTAATTTTCCATGGTTTTCACCTGTAAATAATGCATGAAGCGCTTGTGGAAACTGTTCAATTCCGGAAATTATATGTTCCCGATATTTAATTTTTCCCGCTTTCACCCAAGCACTAATTTCCGAAATGGCTTCCGCAGCACGAGGGTAATAATCAATTACAATAATACCGGTAAGCGTTCCTCGTGCCGTTAAAATTTTCAAATAATTATGTGGGCCATAGGGCTTTGACTGATTGTACTGGCTGATTGCGCCACAAATTACAATCCTGCAGCCTCTTGCCAAACAGGTAAGTGCTGCATCTAATATCGGCCCACCTACATTATCAAAAAATATATCAACCCCATTGGGAATTTTTTCTTGCAGATGAGAATCAATTTTTGAGTTGGCTTTATAATCGATTGCCATATCAAATCCCAATTCATTTAATAAATAATTGCATTTAGTTTCCCCTCCGGCAATACCAACAACTTTACACCCTTTAATTTTTGCTATTTGCCCCACCAGCGACCCTATCATTCCCGCTGCCGCACTTACCAATACCGTTTCACCTTCGCGCGGATAGCCTTTATCCAACAAACCGAAATAAGCGGTTAAACCCGGCATACCCAATAATCCTAGGTACCAACTGAGGGGTGCAACTGAGGTATCAACCAATGTAAGATGGGTGCCCTTTTCTACAGCATAGGTTTGAACACCCAACAGTCCGGTAACCATTTGTCCGGGACGAAAATTGGGATGTTGGGAAACCACAACCTCCCCTGCACCGAATGCACGCATAACCATCCCTATCTCAACTCCTTTCACATAAGTAGTTCCAGCATTCATCCAACCGCGCATTGCCGGATCGAGAGAAATATAATGAACCTTGACCAGCACTTCTCCCTCATTTGGTTGGGTTACGGCAACAGCTTCCATCAGAAAATGTGATTCCGTAGCTTCCCCTTCCGGTCTACAAGCCAATATATATCGGATATTTACCATCACCCATGGATTAGTTAATGAAGTTAACTAATTTTATCATTGTAAGCTGCCGATTCGAAAAATTCGTGGAGAGTATAACTCAGGAATTTTTTATCAGACTCCTGGCAAGGTCATGTCCTACTCCTTTTTCACCAAAAGCCAGCTCTAGCTGTTATGCCCGAGAACCTAATGCATCAATTGAGAGAAGATTTCAGGGTAATAGTACCGGAAAAATCGAGCCATATATATACATCCATTTAAGTTTATATGCACATCATCATTATATCAACCACAAATAGTAAATTAGAGTATTGATTGATTAAATTTTAGTTAATGAGCTTAACTAAATTAAAATGACCCCCTTCCAATGAGTACCGAAATGTATAAAGCGCTTGCTTTACAAATTACTACTGCAGCTGTAAACCAGTACAAACAACCTACGGAAACCCGGAACAGCATGCTGGAATCAGTTAGAAAAATTCATATGCAGATAAAAGCATCAAAAGCCTTTATCGGTCAGGATCTACAACTGGTTGTTTTACCGGAATACTTTTTAACCGGTTTCCCAATGGGAGAAACTACAGCAGAATGGCAGGAAAAAGCCTGTATCCATCCAAAAGATGAAGTTTACGGTGCTTTACAACATCTAGCGCAGGATTGTGGTATTTATTTGAGCGGGAATGTATATGAACTAGACGACCATTTTCAGCAACTGTATTTTCAAACTTCTTTTATAATAAATCCGGCAGGACAAATAATTTTACGATACAGAAGATTAAATTCAATGTTTGCTGCTACACCACATGATGTGTTGGATGAATACATTAAAGTATATGGTGCTGATAGTCTTTTTCCAATTGCAAAAACTCCTATCGGGAACTTAGCCTGTCTTGCTTCTGAAGAAATTTTATATCCCGAGATTGCCCGATGCTTGGCATTACGGGGTGCTGAAATATTTTTACACCATACTTCGGAAGTAGGTTCACTCATTCAAACACCGAAAAATATAACCAAATTGGCAAGGGCAATAGAAAATATGGCATATGTTATCAGTGCAAATAGTGCTGGAATAACTGGCTATCCAATTCCATCAGCTTCTACAGATGGTCATTCACAAATTATTCAGTACGAGGGCATAAAACTATGTGAGGCGGGGTTTGGCGAGAGTATGGTGGCCAATGCAAGTATAGATATTACAGCATTAAGAAATTATAGAAAAAGGCCGGGGATGAACAATTATTTATCAAGGCAGCGTTTCGAGTTATTTGCACCTACCTATGCTCAATCTGTTTATCCTCCCAACTCATTATTGGATAAATCTCCCAGCAGAAGTCATTATACCCAACAACAACTTTCAGTTATTGAAGCACTTCAGCAAAAGGGAATCATATCATAATTTTTTCAGGTGAAAGTCAGAAATCCAAGAACAGGTTTATACGATTATCATTTTGCCGAACTGTCTGAAGAGGATATAGCAGCAAAATGCAGTAAATTATTGCTGGGTCAGCGACATTGGAGTGCATCCGGCTTATCTTACCGTGTAAACATTCTGCAGCAATGGAAATCAGCAATTCAGCTACAAATTGATGCATTAGAAGATGCATTAAGTAAAGATACCGGTAGAGTTTGGGAAAGCAAATTGGAAATAAATCTACTCGTAGAAAGTATCGATCGCTGGTGCAAGATGGCTGAAACATTTTTTGTACCGATACCGGAAAAAGAGACACGTATACCATTTATTCGACTTCAGCAAGCTTGGGTACCTGTTGAATTGGTTGGGGTAATCTCACCCTGGAATTTTCCATTACTGCTTTCACTGATTGATACGATACCTGCTTTATTGGCTGGGTCGGCTGTAATTGTTAAACCCAGCGAAGTTACTCCCCGATTTATAGAGATAATGAATAGTACAATTGCCGCCGTTCCCGATCTGGCAAAAGTGCTTTCATATATTGCAGGCGATGGAAAAACAGGTGCCTCCCTAATCAAATACTGTAAATTGATTTGTTTTACCGGAAGTACAGCTACAGGCAGAAAAGTGTATGCTGCCGCAGCCGAATATATGATACCGGTTTTTCTTGAATTAGGAGGTAAGGATCCTGCAATTGTGCTACCATCTGCTAATCTTGAACAAGCTGCGGCTTCTATATTTTGGGGGAGTACCGCAAATGCAGGTCAGAGTTGCCTAAGCATTGAACGTGTGTATGCGCATGCATCAATTCATGATGAACTAATCTTACATTTAAAAAAAATTGCTGAAAATATTTTATTGAATGCATTCGATATAAATGAAGGGGAAATCGGACCAATCATTTTTGAAAATCAAGTACAGATTATTAATAATCATTTACGAGATGCACTTGAAAAAGGAGCTACACTGATAACCGGCAGTACTCAATGTGAAAATATTGGCGGCGGATATTATTGCAGACCCACAATTTTAAGTGGGGTAACTCACCAAATGAAAATAATGCAGGAAGAAACTTTTGGACCAATCATTCCTGTAATGCGATATAACAATACAGTGGAAGCAGTTGCATTAGCTAATGACAGTATATATGGACTCAGTGGTGCTGTATTTGCTGGAACAACTGATGAAGCAATGGAAATCGGGAAACAAATTTGTGGAGGAGCCATCAGCATTAACGATGCGGCGCTAACTGCAATTATGCACGAAGGAGAAAAAACATCTTTTAAATTAAGTGGAATAGGTGGAAGCAGAATGGGAGCAGTAGCGATGAGAAGATTCTTAAAACAGAAAGTGTATATCATTAAAAATGGGATGGAATTATCTCCCTGGACAACCCAACTTCACAGGAAAAAAAAATTGGAATAGCATGAAAAAATACATAACCCTATTCTGCTTATTTACATTGAATGGTTTCGCTTCTGCTCAAAGAACTCCCGATGAATTGTTGAAAATTTTTCAACAATATATTACCGGTAATTTCAATAATGAAAATCAAGTAGCGGCAGAAATAGCAAAAGGCAAAATGCTACACCCCTTTGCCATTCACATAAACCGAGTAATAGATGATAAAATTATGAACCGACCTAAAGGGTTGCCAGGTTTTTTTCTACTGGAAGAAAGTTACTACTTATATGAAGGAAAAGCAATCGACACCAAACCATATTTATTTTTATTTCAGCTTATTAACGACAGTACCATTCATTTAACAACCTACCAACTGAACGGATTTAACAAAGATTCTGTAAGAAATAACAATCGCTCTCTTCAATTTGATTACAAATTACTAACAGCCTCACCCACATTTAAGGGGGCAGATTATCGCTGGAACAAAAAAGAAAAAAGTTTCTCAACAGTATCTGTTAATGAATTAGGGAATGGAATGCGGTTTACACTTACAGAAAAATTTACTGCTACTAGATTACAAGTAATGGAATTATTGGAAAAAGATGGCAAGAGAATCACACAATACGATACTCCCATTCTCTACGAAAGAAAGTAAATATCAAAATCAATGGTGCATCAATTGTAAACAGGTGTCGATAAACCGAACAAACTGTTTCTTTTGTTCTGAGGAAAAATGAGATAACATTTGTTTATTATAAGTATTTCTCAATTTTTCAAGCTTTTTTACTAAAACAATTCCCTGAGGAGTAAGTGACAAACGTTTCCTTCTTTTATCAACTTTATCGCAGATTTGAGTAACCAGTTTTTTTCTAATGAGCACAGTAAGCATATTGGTAATATTGGCACGACTAACATTCATAGCTTCTGCCAGTTCTTTTGCCATTAGTGGCTGATTGTGAGGATTTAATTTGAAGTAAAGGATATTAGGATCCTTTGCCAATAGCAATAAAATAAACCATTGCTGTGTAGTGATACCAAACTGCTGTGTAATCAAATCGCCATTTTTCTTCCAGGTTTCTGAAAGCTTTATAGAGTGAAATATTACAGAAGCATTCAAATTTTTTTGTAGCATTCGAATGAAATATAAATTAAATCAATAATCCCTTTTTAGCTCTTTGATTGATGAGGTATGTGGCTAACAACGAAAATACAGTTAAAATAATCATAATCAGAAATGCTTTCTCATAGTTGCCGCTTGTCTTTCGTATTCCACCTAAAACGGCAACTCCTACAGATGCACAAATCGTATCAATAAACGAAAGTGCCCCTAGGATAGAACCATATGCTGCCCCGCCAAATAAATCAATAATATATAGCTGAATCATGGTAAAAGTGCCACTATATCCTAACCCAAAAATGATGGCACATGGTATAATCCAGCGGCTATCCTGTAAACTCCAATACAATAACAAACAACCTGCTAACATATTGGCAACACTGATGAGCATTATTTTTTTTACGCTGAATTTATCACCCAAATATCCAAATAAGAGTTTTCCCAATAAACCAAAAAGAAAGAAAAGACCCTGCAATTGACCACTTTGGGCAACATCTAAATGAAGGTCTGCCTGATAATTGCGTTGGTTTTGAATAAATCCACCAATACAAAACCATAATGCTGCCGTTACAAGTGCAACCAGATAAAACTCTGCACTCGACAATGCCTTTTTCAATAGTTGCCTGCTCACTGTCTTATCAACCACGGGCTGGCGCCCTACAGTTCCGGGAATTCCATCAGCATAGCTGTTAATATTTGAAGGATGACTATACAACAATAAAGCAGGCAGAATTATCAAACAACTACAAAGAATAAATTGATTTTGTGCTGCAGCATGCCAGCCCATTGTTTTAATCCATTTTCCTACAATTGGTGCAAATATTGCCGGACCTACGCTACTTGCCATTAATAAAATTCCGGTTGCAATTCCCTTATACTTAACAAACCAGTTATTTATAACATACATACTGGTGAGTAAGCCTACCAGACAAAGAAATAAAGGATATACGATTACAAAAAGCTGAATGGTGCTAAATTGAGTTGCTTTAGCTAAAAAGAATAATCCCAATGAAGTTCCAAAAGCTCCAATAATGATTAATTTTTTAGGGGAATATTTTTCTAATAAATTTCCAACAAAGGGAAGTGGAAGCGCCAACACCAAATAAAGTGTTGCAGCTAACCCGGTTGCCTTTCCGATATCTACGCCAAATTCTTTTGCAAACTCAGGTAAATACAAATTAAATGTATTTAATACAATACCATTACTCGCCATATACATTAAAAACAAACAGGCAAGTACTATCCAACAATAGAATTTTTTCATGGCAATGTTGATTTTCGGTAAAGAATATATTCAAATGAATAAATAATAAAAATTTTATCCCATAATTCCTCTAACAGCTCCCCCATCGACCGATATTGTTTGTCCGGTAATAAATCGGCTATGGGGGCTAAGTAACCAAACTGCCAAACTCGCAAAATCGGAAGCCTCGCCTAAAAATTTAACTGGAATCTGTTGTATGGCTGCAGCTTTTATTTCTTCGAATGCAATTCCGGTTTGTTCACTTTTTTTGGTATATATCCGATTAATTGCGGGAGTATTGTGAGATCCGGGTGCCATAATATTTAAGGTTACGCCAGAGGCGGCTATTTCATGCGACAACGTTTTTACCATGCCTACCACTGCAGCTCGTAAAGAGTTACTTAATACTAAATTTTCAAGGGGCTGTTTTACAGTTGCACTTTCAATGAATACGCATCGCCCATACTTATTGTTTACTAAAACCGGCAACAGCCTTTGAATTAATAAAACTTTCCATCTTAGCAAAGAATGATATGCATTATCCCAATCTGCAGCAGTAGTTTCCATTACAGTTTTAGCGGGAGGTCCGCCTGCATTAACCACTATACCATGTAAAATTCTTTCTCCTAACAATGAAGTTATCTTTTCATGAACCAACTCATTGGTTATATCCCCTGCAATCCATTCAATTTGTTTAGGTGCAGTGGTTTGCAATTCCCTCAACTGATCTTCACTTCTAGCTATAGCAATAACCCTTGCTCCTTCTTCAACCAATTGTTTTGCAATAGCTTTTCCGAAACCGGAAGTTGCACCCCCTACTATAAAAAGTTGATTTTCGATTTGTAGATTCATTTGTTGAAATATTACTTTCAATTATTTTAAAATATACTCAATAAGGCCTGTGTAAGAACTGTCCACTAGGTTCGCCAATCACTTTCCCCTCATTAAAAATTAACGCTCCCCTAAGATAAGTAGAAGTTACTTTTCCTGTAAATTGATGTCCTTCAAAAACAGAATATCCTTGAGTGCTTTCTGATTCATGTGAATGAACCGTAAACTGAATGGTAGGATCGAATAAAACAATATCGGCATCTTTTCCTACTTCAATTTTACCCTTGGAGGGAAGTCCGAAACGAGCAGCAGGATTTGCAGACAATAATTCTGCCATTCGGTTAACGGATAACCCCCTTTTACTACCCTCAGTATATAATCCACTAAGTAATAATTCAGTTCCACCAAAACCACTTTTTGCAAGCCATACGTTTTCCTTTTCAATCAGGTCGGTTTTAAATTCTGCTTTACAACAAGCATGATCGCTACATACCCAATCTATGTTTCCGCTTAACAGGTGTTCCCAAAGGTACTCTACATCCTCCCTGCTTCTGATTGGGGGATTTACCTTGGCATGCAAACCACAACTGCAATCATAGTCAAGTATGAGATGTGCAAGGGTTACTTCTCTTTTAAAATGAATATGAGGAAAAACCTGTTGCATCATCATCGCAGCATCAACGGCCTTAGCGGAAGTTAGGTGCAGCAAATTGATATTGGTACAAGCCGTTTCGTTTGCCAGATAGGAAGCAATAAAGATAGCAAGCCCTTCGCTATGTGGTGGACGGGCAGCCGAATAAGCTCTCAAACCGGTAAGCTTTCCCTCCTTTTGCACCAATTGAGTATAGGCTCGCATTATTTCTGCAGTTTCGCAATGTAATCCCAAACAAATGGAATCACTTTTATCAGGAAATTTTTCCATAGCCCGCGTAATTCCACGCATAATAAATTCAAAATGGGCATAATCGTAAAATTCTCCATCTGGAGTCATTAAAAAATCTTTTTGCGCATTACTATTACCATGTAACCCATAGTTTCCGTAAAACATAAAGATTTTGAAACTTGTTACTCCCATTTTATCAATCAACATTTCAATTTCATCTATATGACTATATTGTATTGGGGCGATATGATAGGCATAATCTACAAAAAAACGATCTCGGGAGATTGCTAAAACTTCAGGAAAAAAACTGGAGTACGGACCGGTTTTATTTAGATAATACTTGCCGGTACGCATATAATTTAACGAAGTAGTAACCCCTCCGGATGCAGCTGCTTTACTTTCAGATAAGGCATCTTCAGCTAAAGGATTATAAATACCTGTATGCATATGTGCATCTACCAATCCTGGAAATGCCAACTGTTGATTTCCATCCCTAACGGTACGGGAATTTTCAATAGGAAGCTGGGGAGCTATGGCTGCAATTTTTCCACCCAATACACCAATATCAGCTAATTCTATTTCAGATTTTCCAGGGTGTACCACTTGTACATTTTTAATAATCAGATCAAACATGCGGAATCATTTATTCTTTGATGACTTTTTGTTGAAGTAATGTATCAATTTCTTCTGTCGTAAATCCTAATTCAAGCAAAATAGCACGGGTATGTTCACCAATTGCAGGTGGCTGATGGCGCAGAGTGATGGTTGCATCCTCATAATCGATAGGAGTTTTAGGCAATTTTGTTTCAACTCCATTAGTTAAAGTAACATCCAGTAAGGCACCGCTGGCATTGAGATGTATATCTGAAAACAAATCTTCTGTTTTTGCGATTGGAGCAAAAGTTATTTCAGCTTCTTCACATTTTACCAATATCTCTTCTAAGGTAAAATGTAATAACATTTGCTCTACTTCAGGCATAAACCATTCCTTTGCATCAACCCGTTGATTATTGGTTTGTAAACGATTGTCCTGTAACCAGTCTGTTCGCTTAAAAACATCACAGAATCTTTTCCAGTGTTTTTCACTTATAATACCAATAAAAACCTGTTGCCGATCGGAGGTATTAAAAATGCGGTAAATGCTCCAAGGACTTAGTCTGGCAGGCATGGGTGGAACTGGCTTGCCTGTAAGTGCGCTAAGTGCCATGTGCTGACCCATAACAAAAGCAGTAGTTTCAAACAAACCTGCTCTTACCAATTTGCCCTTCCCGGTTAATTCACGTTCATATAAAGCCAAGAAAATTCCCATACAACCAAACATCCCTCCTGTAATATCAACTATTGAAGTTCCTGCCCGTAAAGGGTCACCTGGCCTGCCAGTCATATAGGCCAAACCGCCCATCATCTGAACCACCTCATCCATTGCATGTCTTTTTTCATAAGGCCCGGGAAGAAACCCTTTTAGTGAACAATAAATGAGCCTGGGGAATTTAGAATGAAGTGCTTCATATCCATACCCGAGTCGATCCATGGTACCCGGGCCGAAATTTTCAATGAGAACATCTGCCGTAGCAAGCAATTTTTCAATAACAATTTTTCCTTCCGGTGTTTTTATGTCAATTGCAAGACTTTTTTTATTTCTGCTATAACAGGAAAAAAATCCTTGTCCAAACCCTTTTAGCAAACGTGTACTATCGCCTTCAACAGGCTCAACATGTATCACATCTGCCCCCATATCACCCATAATGAGTCCGGCAGATGGGCCCATAACTGCATGTGTAAATTCAACAACCCGGATTTTCTCAAGTGGCAAACTCATGAAAGTATAAAGTCTTTATATTTTTTTAAATACGGAACCAATCCGCCCTCCTGCATAATTGTTAGCATAACAGGCGGAAGCTGATTTGCCTGATAGTCTATTTTCTGTGTAAGATTAACCACTTTTCCACTTGCCAAATCAAATTCAATTTCATCTCCGGGTTGAATTGTATGATTGGGGATTTCCAAAACTGGTAAACCAATATTTATAGCATTTCGAAAAAATATTCGGGCGAAAAAACGGGCGATTACCAGAGAAACCCCGGCGGTTTTTAATGCAAGCGGGGCTTGCTCTCTGGAAGATCCACACCCGAAATTATCACCGGCAACTATGATATCACCCGAAACAAACCTTTTAGAGAATTCAGGGTCTAGATCTTCCATAACATGCGCTGCAAGCAATGAGAGATCCAGGGTTTTTGTATACTTTCCCGGAATGATTCTATCTGTATCTATATTATCCTGATATACATGTGCCTTAGCCATAATGCTGCATTTCTTTAGGAATTGAAATAAATCCGTTCAATACGCTGATTGCAACGGTTGCCGGACTGGCCAGATAAATTTTACTGCGAGGATTTCCCATACGTCCCTGGAAATTTCTGTTGGCAGCGCTGATCACTATCTCACCGTCACCGGGCACTCCATCATGGGTTCCAACGCAGGGTCCACATCCGCTATTAATGATGGAGGCACCAGCTTCCATTAATATTTGTAGGGTACCGTCCTTTATTGCATCCAGTAATACCTTTCTACTTGCGGGTGCGATAACGAGGCGCACTCCTTTAGCAATTTGTTTCCCTTTTAAAATTTCAGCAGCTGCATGTAAATCATTTAATCTCCCATTTGTGCAGGTTCCAATAAATCCATAGGTAATAGGAGTTCCAACATAGGAACTTACATCATGCACATCATCGGGTGAGTGTGGAATGGCGATTTTGGGATGAAGCGATTCTGTATTAATTTCAACTACCCGAGTATAATTTGCTCTCTTATCTGCAAAAACCGGGTTATATGAATAGGGTAGTTGTAATCCCTCAGGTGAAACTATTCCGGTTTTGGCACCCATTTCAGCAACCATATTACATAGTACCATCCTGTCAGACAAACTAAGTTGATGCAATAATGATCCGTGATACTCTACCGATTGATAGGTAGCTCCGCTGATGGTAAGCTGCTTCACTACTTCTAATGCAATATCCTTCGCACTTACCCCAGGTTGAAGTCGTTGCCCATGTAAAATTACCTGAATGCTTTGAGGGACTTTCAGCCAAATTTTTCCTGTAAGCATAACAGCCGCCAAATCTGTACTTCCTACTCCACAAGCAAAAGCATTCAATGCACCATAGGTAGGGGTATGACTATCAGCTCCCATAAAAATATCACCTGGTTTTACTGTATTATGATCAACCATAACCTGATGACAAATTCCTGAGCCTATATCAAATAAAGAACAGTTTTGTTCAGTAGCAAACTTCCTCATCAATTGATGCAAGTTTGCAATTCGCTCATTTGGGGCAGGAGCTGCGTGATCGATAATCAAATGGAACTTTTCGGGATTAGCTAATTTTTCTCCCCCCATCTCATCAAATGCACGTATAGCAAGAGGAGCAGTAGTATCCGTAGCCATAGCTCCATCTACCGGTACTATGCAAAGTTCACCGGCATATACAGGACACCCCGCATGCACCGATAAAATTTTTTCTGCAATAGTTTGTGGTCTCATACTATATTAGATAATTTGAACTGCCCGATTTTGTAATAGCGGATATAATAATCCTGGCAGTGGCGATCCCAGCCATTCCTGCATCTTTACACTAACAGCAGCCACAGCCTGAATATCTATTCCGGTACTATATCCCATTTGCTGTAGCAAATGAACGGTATCTTCGGTAGCAATATTTCCGGTAGCCCCCTGTATAAAAGGGCATCCGCCGATACCCCCAAATGCTGTATCAAACTGATTTATACCACATTCTAGTGCTGCAACGAGATTAGCGTATCCTTTATTCTCTGTATTATGTAGATGTAAACTCACAGGAACCGATCCACATAATTCCAGTAGCCGGGGTAACATTCTTTTCATTTGAACAGGAAATCCCATTCCTGTAGAATCTGCGAATGCCATTTCCTCTACTCCGCAATCGAGATGGTGTTTAGTAATATCATAAACAATTTCTTCTTGAATAACTCCTTCATACCTACAACCAAAAACACATTGAATTCCTCCTCTAACAGATATTTGCTGTTGACGCGCCAGTGCTACCATTTCCTTAAATTCCTTTTTTGCTTCATCCAAACTTTGGTTAGCATTTTTTTTGCTATGGGTATTACTGGCTGAGATTGATGCTGCAACAAAGCGGATTCCAGCCTGAGCAGCCCTTTCAACTCCTTTTTTATTCAATACCAAGGCACTAAATTCTACATTTGTATCGGTTGGAAGCTGCGAACATAGCAGTTCTGCATCTGCCATTGCCGGTACCCATTTGGGGTGAACAAAAGAAGTAACTTGTATTCTTTTGAGGCCTGCATTTATTAAGGCACGAATAAAATCAAGCTTCATTTCCAGCGGTACAATCCGTGGAAGACTTTGCAATCCGTCGCGCAGACCCTGCTCATCAATTATTATTGAGTGGGAATTCATATATTTAGTTAATGAAGTTAACTATTATTTGTGGAATGCCCTATTATTTCAGAAACTATTCTGCAGGGATAATACTTGGGGTTATGCTATTTGTTACAAACCTTTTACCTGCACAAAATCAAGTTACGCAGCGCGACATTACCGAACCAACTACTTCAGTAACGGAAGCCATTTGTGGGCCCCTGCAAATTATTACATTGTGCACACATCAGCCGGATAGTTTAGAAAGATTTCTAACTCAAGGGATGGGTTTGAGAAAAAGAGGACCGATTAGTTATTCAAGCAAGGAAATACAACAACTTTCCCGTTTTTGGCATATTCCCGATAGTATGCCATTTCAAATATTCTATTACGACAGACCGGGAGCTTTAGGAACAATTTTACTGCGGGTACTTAGTTTTGAGCGCCCTATTCCAGAAACCAGAAGCAGTTATGGACCAAAAGAATCCGGACCCTTTACTATAGGCTTTCCGAATAATCAACAGGAAAAATTGCACGAACATCTTTTGCAAATGGGTTACACAACACTGGCTCCTTTGCAGGCTTCCTGGTTAAGCAAACCTGATGGCAGTCAGTACAAATACCTCGAAACCATTTATAAAGGTCCGGAATGGCTTCATGCAGTTGGCATCGAAAGAGGAAATGGTATGCCTCCATTAAGCAATATTGATACCGCTACTCAAATGGGAGGTCCGGGATATAGTGCGATGAATGTAACAGGAACCAGTGATACTATGCTGGCCTTTTTTACTCAGGTATTGGGCTACGAACTAAGAAGAGATCAGGTATGGAAAACGGGAAATGGCTCTGCGCTTGGTTTACCTGCCGGTTTACCTTTCCGATTTAGCATTGCTTATGCAAAAGGTTCAACCAGCGGACACCTACTTTTCCTCGACTTTCTGCAAACCAATCCGGCAGCAGGGCCCAATCCACCTCATCTTCCGAACAAAGGAATAGGAATGTATAGTTTTTATACTAATAAATTAGAAGATGTACTGCATCGTGCGAAATATTTTGGTGCTACGCTTCTTACAGATAGTGTTACATTAACCGAACCTTTATTAGGTAAATCCAACAGAATATTATTACTGGCACCCAATCAGGTATACATTGAAATTATAGCTAACAAACTTTGAGTTATTGTATTTGTAGCTACATCGTAATTTTTAGTATATTTATTCTAATAGTAAATTAACATGTACACAATTCCGGCTAACATACTCTCTCACTTACAGGAGACTTATTCTATAACAGAAGAAAAGGTAAGTTTCTTTGAGAAAAACAGATTCATAAAATTAAAACAGGTATTGAATTCAGATACTTTACATTTTTTTAATAAGGTAATCAGTGATCGAATTGAAGCCTTCCGCATTAGTCAAAACATTCCGCTGGAAGAAAGAGACACCTATGGAAAAGCTTTCTTACAGGTAATGAATTTATGGAGAGAAGATGCAATCATTCGGGAATTGATTTTCAGTAAGAGAATTGCCGAAATAGCTTCTCGATTAATGAGAACGAAGGGTGTGAGGCTTTACCATGATCAGGCCTTATTTAAAGAGCCAGGGGGAGGGATAACCCCCTGGCATGCCGATCAATTTTACTGGCCACTGGCAACTGATAAAACAATCACTGCCTGGATACCCTTACAAGCTGTTCCACTTGAAATGGGACCTTTGGAATTTAGCGCCGGTAGTCACCGAATAGTTGAAGGCAGAGAACTAGCCATTTCTGATTCAAGTGAACAAATGATTCAGGAGCGGCTTAGGGTAACTGATTTTGAGCACGTTATTGAACCCTTTGATGCGGGAGAAATTAGTTTTCACTCAGGATGGGTATTTCATCGGGCAGGAGCCAACCAGAGTGAGGAAATGAGAAAAGTAATGACCATCATTTATATGGATAGTGAAATGCGATTGAAAGCCCCAGAAAACAGCAATCAGCAAAATGATTGGGATACCTGGTGCCCGGGAGCCATAATCAATGAAATCATTGAAACTCCCCTAAATCCATTATTATATCCAGGTGATTCCGCTTCCTTTCATTCCTAAAACAGAAATGAGCTATTTATGAAAAAAAAATCTGCGCATAGCCGCCGAAAATTCTTATTTCAATCTGCAACATTTGCAGCCGGCATTTCCATTATACCCCGTCATGTTTTAGGAAGGGGTTTTCTCGCTCCCAGCGATCAACTTACCAAAGGCATAATTGGCGTGGGTGGTATGGGAAGAGGGCATATTGGGTATGCCAATACAAGGGTTGTTGCCATTTGCGATGTTGATACCACACATTTGGCAGCAGCAGAAAAACTGATACCAGGAAAAATTAAAACCTTCCATGATTTTCGGGAATTGATTTCACTTCCAGAAGTTGATATTGTTCATATTGCCACACCTCCTCACTGGCACGCATTAATGTCGATAGCAGCTGTTGAGGGCGGAAAAGATGTTTGGTGCGAAAAACCAATGACTAGAACCATTGGGGAAGGATTACGCGTAAAAGCAGCCGTTCAGCAATACAAAAAAATGTTTCGCTTAAATACTTGGTTTCGGTTCAAGGATAATTTCTATGGAATGAATACAACCGTAAAGCCAATTAAAAAATTGGTTGAATCTGGTTTATTGGGGTGGCCACTTACTGTTACCGTTAGTAAAACAACTGGTTTCGACTGGAAATTTTATTGGATAGGGAAAACCGATTTAACAGAACAGCCAGTTCCTAAGGAATTGGATTATGAGAGATGGCTGGGACCTGCGCCCTATAAACCTTATCATCCTCACAGAGTTCATTCCAGTTTTAGAGGATATTGGGATTATGATGGTGGAGGACTGGGAGATATGGGTCAGCATTACCTCGATCCTATTCAATATTTTTTAGACAAGGATGATACCAGTCCTATAAAAGTTGAAGTGGACGCAGAGCAACAGCATTTCGATGCATGCGGCACATTCCGAAAAATTATTTTTACATACGAAGATGGCTGTAAAATAATTTTAGATGGTGAGGCAAAGCAGCCCGATACCCCCTACATTGAAGGACCCAAAGGAAAATTATTTGCCGGTTTTCGCTCAACCATACCCAATATTGCTGAAAAAATAGCAGCCATGCCCGATCCAGCTCCACAGGTATCTGATTTTTTGGAAAGTGTGCGCTACCGAACTCCATTTGCATTAAATGAAAGTAACGGCTTCCGTAGTTGTACATTAATCAATATGGGTAAAATAGCATTACAATTAGGCAGGTCATTATCGTTCGATCCAGTAGAATTAAAATTTTTGAATGATGATGAAGCAAACAGAATGATTAATCCTCCAATGCGAACACCCTGGCACCTGTAACCCTTTAAATGATTGTATGAAAAAAATATCAATACTACTCGTATGCATGCATCTGTATGTATGTATGAATGCCCAAGAAACAGACTTGACAAAAGTCTTAAGTAATTTTCCCTATCAACAACCTGGTGAAATTGCCACTACCCTATCTGCCATGGAGCATTGGAAATCTTCTGAGTGGACTTCCTTTTGGGATGCTTTGAATCAGGAGAAAACTTTTACTGCTGCATCCTTTGCATTTACTGCCTATGTGCATCATGCAGCCAATCAGGAAGCCCTTAGAAAAAATTTGTCTACTTACATTAATAAGGCACTACCATCAACCCAATTAGCAGCTGCCAAAAGATTACAGTTTCAACAATTAGGGCTACTTGGTGTATCAACTTCCATCAAAGCAATTAGCCCATTTCTACTCGATGCGGTTTATTGTTCGGATGCAAGTATGAGTATAGCTATTATTGGAGGCGCTGCAGCCAAAAAATATTTACAACAAGCTTTGAAAAAAGCAGGACCAACCCAACAAAGTGCTATTCAATCTGCCCTCAATTATTTGTCGTATCAATCGCCTGTAAATACGACTAAGTCTTCAACATCAATTTCCTCTTCAGTAAATCCAACCCAGCAATTATTAGCAATTCAAGATCAAATGGAAAAAGCTAAAACTCCCATTGATCAAAGGAGATTACTCAATGAGGCAGAAAAGATTTCCGGAATTGGTGCATTTGCATTTGTTGGAAAGTATCTTAACAATGCTGATCTCCAACAACAGGCGGCCGAAATTGTAATCAGACAATCTTTAGCAGATAGATCACTGAAAGGCTCTATGGTGAATGATCTGTTGCAGCAGGCCCGAAAAAAATTACAGGGTGAAGACAGCGCACTTCTCATGAAATTATCGGAAAGCAGATTACAAGAGACTTCCAGCGAATTTGGATATGTTTCCCTTTTTAATGGAAAGGATTTAACCGGTTGGAAAGGTCAGGTAGCCAACCCTATTGCCAGAAAAAAAATGCACCCCGATAGTTTAGCAGTTGCACAAGTAAAAGCCAACAAAAGTATAGTAAATGATTGGGTAGTGAAAGATGGCTTATTGATTTTTACCGGACATGGAGAAAACCTAGCAACAGAAAAGAATTACCGAAACATTGAGCTTTGGGTAGATTGGAAAATTACTGAAAAAGGTGATGCAGGTATTTATTTGAGGGGTAGTCCACAAGTACAAATCTGGGATACAAGCCGCAGAGAAGTGGGAGCACAAGTAGGTTCGGGAGGCTTATATAATAATACTACGCACCCTTCAAAACCTCTACTGGTAGCGGATAATCCGATTGGAACCTGGAATACCTTTCGGATCATAATGAAAGGAGAAAAGGTAACAGTGTATTTAAACGGTGTAAAAGTTACTGATGAAGTTACCTTGGAAAATTACTGGGATAGAAAGCAACCCATTTTTCCGGAAGAACAGATTGAATTACAGGCACACGGTACCTATGTTGCTTATCGAAATATTTACCTACGCAACTTACCTGATGAAGATACACTCATATCAAGTGAAGAAAAAGCAGCAGGTTTCATAGCCTTATTTAATGGAAAAGATTTAACCGGTTGGATAGGAAATACAGCTGGCTATCAGGCAGATGATGGAGCAATTGTTGTTCATCCTGAAAAAAGTAGTGGTAATTTATATACCGAAAATACTTTCGGCGATTTTGTGTTGCGATTCGATTTTCAGCTTACACCGGGAGCGAATAATGGTATCGGTATCCGAGCACCACTTACTGGTGATGCCGCTTATGAGGGAATGGAAATTCAGGTACTGGATAGCGAACATCCAAAATATAGTCAGTTACAACCTTATCAATACCATGGTTCCGTTTACGGAGTTATTCCTGCAAAAAGAGGCTTTCTTTTACCAACAGGTGAATGGAATCGGGAAGAAATAATGATAAAAGGAAATCGCATTCAGGTTACATTGAACGGCACTGTTATAACAGAGGGGGATATTGCAGAAGCATCTATCAATGGAACTATGGATCACAAAGCCCATCCCGGATTAATTCGTAAAGAGGGGCATATCGGATTTTTGGGGCATGGAGATGTAGTTCGCTTTAAAAATCTACGAATTAAAAAATTATAAGCATCGAATTAAAAACGAAGAGTTACTGGCAAATACTTGGCTACCAGATTTTCATAATAAGGCCTCAACTCTGCCCAGCTTTTTTGATTGGGATTCTTTGAATACAGATCGTATGGGTTAAATAATTTCACCCAACGGAACATAGCATGGTCATGTTCACTCATTAAATGATCATATGCTTGTTCCCGATGCTGCGCATAAAAAGAGTGATAGCGCAACATATAAAGTCCCTCTTCTGGCAGGTAATCTTTCATAATGTGATACACATATTCATCATGGCCCCACGACATATGTACATGCTTTAATCCGCAATTGCGTTCATATACACCATATTTAGTGGAATAAATTGGGTGCCCGAAATCGGGATTAGCACTAAAGAATTCAGGAAAAACAATTTTATCAGAGTAGGCACACCCTACCGGAAACGTGTCTCCAACAACCGACCATTGAGGCTCCCCAAATAAACATAATACTTTACCCATATCATGCACAAGTCCTACCAGCACCATCCAATCGGGATGACCATCGTTTCTGATAGCCTCAGACGTTTGGAGTAAGTGCTGCATTTGATCTAAATCGGTGTCGGGATCTGAATCATCTACCAACTGATTTAAAAATTCAAATGCTTTCCAAATAGGCATTTCCTTTTTAGAAAAACTGAGAAATTCTTTCTTTTTTTGAAGAACAAAGTCATAACTCTGAAAAGTATGATTGAGTCGATAAAATTCACGAACAGTATCTCTTGGAGGTTCTGTGTAGTTTCGAAATTCCTCGGTTGATTTATTAGTGGCAATACTTTCAGGATCGGGATAGCGCTTCAACAAATCCTCCTCCCACTCATCCAGGTTTTGCAAGGGGGAATTCATATCAATTGGCTGCTGAAGTGGCTCTTGTTGCATATATCCAGTTTTAGTAAAGTTGAGGATTTTTTACCAAAAAACGGTATAGAGTGCTGCCAGAATACCAAAAATCAATAAAGAAGCTACCCAAAAACTTCTTGAAACGGAAAACATGCCTGCATTTACTTCCATTGGGTTTGTTTCGCGATCATTTTTTGAAAAGTACAGGCTGATAACCATCATAACCAAAGACACTACCACAAAAGTTATTACCATGCGATTAAGAAAGGGAATAGATGGAAAAGCTTCCTGCGTGTATACTGGCAATAATTTCAGCATTACCGACAATGGGATGGTGATAAGTGCCCCAATCAAAGCTGCTCGGGTAGTTGTTTTTTTCCAAAAAAATCCCAGCAGGAAAATCGCTAATACTCCAGGAGATACAAATCCAACATATTCCTGAATAAACTGGTATGCCTGATCTAATGTTTGTAGTGCCGGGGTAATACATGCAGCTATTGCCATGCTGATGATAACCGTCCACCTTCCTGTTTTAACCAACATAATTTCGGAAGATGCGGGATTAATAAATTTTTTATGGATATCCAGCGAATAAATCGTTGCAATACTATTGGCTTTTCCTGCCAGTGAAGCAACGATTGCAGCAGTAAGTGCTGCAAAGGCAACACCTTTTAAACCGGCAGGTAATAAATTCATCAGGGTAGGATAGGCATGATCGGGTTTCACCATTCCATTCACCATCATCTCTTGCTGAAACAACCCCTTCTGATGCATTACATACATGGCAATTCCTGGCAAAACTGCAATAATGGGAATCAGTAATTTTAAAAAAGCTGCAAATAAAATTCCCTTTCTGGCAGTTTGTAAATCTGCCCCTAATGCCCGTTGAACGATGTATTGATTACATCCCCAGTAGGCAAGATTATTTACCAACATTCCACCAAACAATACCGATAAGCCCGGTAGCTCTGGATAATAAGGATCGCCTTTAGAAAAAATCATATGAAAATGTTCCGGTGCCTGCATTCTCAATAGAGACAAAGCTTTCCAGATATTTCCATGAAATCCAAAGGTATCAGCCAATAAACTCAAAGCAAGATATGTAGTTACCAAACCGCCTGCAATTAATACAATAACCTGAATTACATCAGTATATCCAATCACTTTCATTCCCCCCAATGTAACCAGTATGGAAAGAAAAGACAAAGCTGCAATACAACATCCAAAAGGAATGCCCGAAATAGATGCAATTGCCAAAGAACCCAGGTATAAGATAGATGTAAGATTAACCAGTACATATACCAACAACCAAAACACAGCCATAATTGTGCTAACCGTATTATTATAACGAACCGACAAAAACTGAGGCATGGTGTAAATATGATTCTTTAAATAAACCGGTATTATAAATATGGCTACCAATATCAATGTACCGGCTGCCATCCATTCGTAAGAAGAAATAGCTAACCCAATCGCAAAGCCAGATCCCGACATACCAATAAAATGCTCTGCTGAAATATTAGATGCAATTAAAGATGCTCCTATTGCCCACCACGTAAGCGAACCCTCTGCAAGAAAAAATTCCTGTGAGCTGGTTTGTGTATTTTTTTTCTTTCGGTAGATAAACAATCCATAAACCACTACTACGGCAAAATATAAAAAGAATACAACTAAATCGGCTGTTTGTAAACGATTCATATTGTAACTATTCGATTGATTATTGAAAAATTGATACTAAAGCTCATATTGTACATCCTACTATTGAACTGGCCATATTATATCCATAATTTTTTTTGTTTCAATCATCGGATCACCCTCATCCCGGTTGGTTAAAATAATTATGGCACGCTGGTTCTCAGGAAATAATAATACGTGATTTCTAAATCCAATACTGCTTCCAGAATGATAGGGGTGAGCCTTACCTCTAAAATCTTCCACATGCCAGCCAAATCCGTAATCAATCGGTACACTGGTATTAAGAGATGCCCGATTCCATGCTTGCTGCTGTAAATCGGCAGGAATTAATTTATAGTTACAAATAGCATGAAACCATTTTGCCATATCTTGTACATTGGTATATATTCCACCATCTCCCAACACAGCACTGGTAACACTTTGGTCGGTAACAACCCATCCCGATTTTGTTCTTGAATGCCCCATCGCACGATTGGGTACAAAAGTTTTACCTTTCTCAAGTGCCAGACTAGCTTTCATCTGCAGCGGTTGAAAAATATGTTGCTGCAAATAAGTTGCAAAATCTTGTCCGCTCACCTTCTGAACAATTAATGCCAAAAGGGCAAAACCTGTATTACTATACCGATAAGCTGTACCGGGTTGAAAATATAAATGATCGGTTGTATTCATCAGTCGCTTACAATCTATATCTAATACCTGCCAGGTTTGTGACTGAGGAATTAAATCTTCATAATCTACTAAACCCGAAGTATGGGTTAACAGGTTACGGACTTTGATATTATCGGTGTAGGTGGGTAAACTATCAAGATATAATCGAATCGGATCATCTAATGAAAGCTTTCCAGCGTGCACTAACTGCAGAATACACATCGCAGTAAATTGCTTGGAAAGAGATGCCAGTCGGAAACAAGTTGTATGTTCTACCTTTACGGAGGTTGAAAGGTTTTTATATCCATACGCCTGCTGATAGATGATTTTTCCTCTATCCATCACTAATAAAGCAGCACCCGGGCTCCCAACTGAATCATACGCTTGCATAACTTTTTGTATCGCTCGCTGTTGAGAAGTAGTTAGACTAATTGGTTTTTGCTGAGCTGCAAGCAGGGTTGCACTTAAAAGAATAATAACGATTTGGGTGCAACTTTTTCTTAGCATTTTGAATATTTCATACTTTAATATAGTAAAAATTACCGAAAAAGCTAATTAGCATTCCCGGAAAAGATGGAAATCGTTAATCAGAATAATAGTTCAGTACATTTGTAATCAAGCGGAATGGATGCCATTATGAGCCGAAAGAAATGGATAGGTTTAATTTTTCTAAAGATGCTTCTCTTTTCGGGATGGGCAAATGCACAGAATTATATTTTTGCTCAGTTGAATGGGGCCCCCATCAATACAAACGGCTGGAATTTACAAGGAAGTGCTGCCATTGGAAATATCAAATTTAATAACAATAGTGAATTAATTGTTTGCCCTGCCAGGAATTCAACCAGTGGGGCAGTCTTTTATAATCAACCAATTAATCTAAGTATATGCAATAAATGGAAAGCAGCTTTTGAGTTTCGCATGTTCGATGGTAGTGGTGCCGATGGAATTGCTTTTTGCTTTTTAGAAGTACCCCCTGTTGGATTTGTTTCCGGTGCAGGATTGGGTATTCCGGCTAATGCGAATGGATTAAAAATTTGTTTTGATACCTATAATAATTGTATAACACCTTCAAACGCAAGCGTACCCAAAGTTGAAATAAGATGGGGAGTGGGATATAATGAATGCTGGTCGCAGCCAACACTTGAAAATACCTCAGGAGCTATATCCTACATAAGAAGTACTGATTACAATCAGGCATTAATTGAATATGACAATGGTAATATTACTGTTTCAGTAAATGGAAATGTATTATTAACCGGGAATCAAACTTTTACTTTCACAGGATATTTAGGTTTTACCGCGAGCACAGGGGGATCTACGGATAACCATTCTATCAGAAATGTAGTTATCTATACAGATATGCCACCATCATATGCCGGAGGGGTTAATGGCTTAGCAGGCGGCTGCCCCAATCAAGTAATACAGTTAGGAACTACCCCCAATGCTGCTTATCAATATAGCTGGTTACCCGCTACAGGAATTAGCAATGCAGCAATTTCAAATCCTTCACTACAATTAATCAATAACACCGATACCATTCAAACAATTCAATATAAAGTTCAAACAGCATTTAAAACCAATCCCGGCTGTTACTCTTCCGATAGTGTAACCATCCAAGTAAAACCAAATCCTATCATCCAATTTAAACGACCCGCAATTTGCTTATTGGATGCGTTAGCTACCTTTACCGACAGTAGCTATTCACGCGACCCTGCGTCTCTACCTTTTACCTATCAATGGAATTTTGGTGATCCAGCAGCTACACTTGGTAATCCCAACCAATCCAATTTGCAAAACCCTACTCATTCCTATAGTGCAGCATCTGTTTACCAGGTTTCAAGCAAAGTAACTTCAGCTTCCGGATGTTCAGATAGTTTAATATTACCATTTACAGTTAATGGAGCTATTCCAAAAGCCGATTTACAAATTACCTCATCAAGAAATTTTTGTAATAATGAACCTATAACCATCATTGATAAATCTACAGTAAACTTTGGCAATACAACCCGAATCAATATTTATTGGGATGAGCAATTAGATCCTACCGGAGTTGAAACAGATATTCAACCTGCTTTTAATAAAAAATATCCTCACTTTTATCCTTATTTTAATGATACTGCCGGAAGAAATGTAACACTTCGATATGAAGTATATTCAGGCATTTCCTGTAAAAATACCATTATCCGAACGTTCAGTTTAGTAGCATATCCTAAAGTAGTATTTAGTGAATTGCCCGATTTATGCAGCAATTCTTTACCTTATCAAATTATTGAAGCAGGAGAAATTACAGGAATCCGCGGAACTGGTATCTTTTCTGGGAGTGGGGTTCAGTCTTTCGGATTATTTACTCCTTTTACTGCTACAAAAATTCCTGTACAATACTTATACGAAACCTACAAAGGGTGCAAAGATTCCGCTACACAAATAATTACCGTTCATGGAGCTCCTTCAGTAAATGCAGGGTCCGACCTGCGCGTTGCAGAAGGAAGAACCATTAGGATTCCTGCGCAGGTAAATGGGAACGGAAGTCGTGTTCAATGGATTCCAGCTATTTACTTAAACAACGACACCATATTAAATCCTGATTGTACCCCTTTGAAAGATATAACTTACCTGCTTGTAGCAACCGATTCCAATTCTTGTTCCGCTGTTGACACACTAAATATTAAAGTATTATTAAAACCTATTGCCCCAAATGCCTTTTCGCCAAATGGTGATGGAATTAATGATACATGGCAAATCTTATACCTCAACGACTTTCCCAACTGCCGTGTTGAAATATTTACAAGGGCAGGACTACTAATTTTTCAATCCAATGGTTATGGCACTCCGTGGGATGGTAATTACAAAGGAAACCCCCTACCAATAGGTACTTATTACTATATCATTCAACCGGGGAATGGTATAGAAACCGTGAAAGGTTCAGTAACCCTTCTCAGATAGTGCTTACTGTTGCTTTAAAAATGTTTTTGAATAATTAATACCTTTTTTATCCATCAATGGTTGCAACTTTTTCAACTTTTCTAGAAATGCAGGAAAGTCTTTATTACCTTTTTGCGACCAGCCTACCTCAGCCAGGGCAATCGCACGAGGATAAGTCATATATTCAACATGACTAAACGTTGAGATATATTCAGTCCATACATTCGCCTGTACGCCTTTGATGTAAGCTGCTTCGGTAGCAGTAAGTTCGGGCAACTCCGGCTCAAAGGAATAACAACGTGACAATGGCAAATTACCCCCTATTGCGAGTGGCTCACCCTTCGGATCACCCTGATAATAATCCAAATAGAAATGACTGTTGGGAGACATTACTACATCATGCTTTTGCTTAGCTGCCTCCATACCTCCTTTTACACCTCTCCACGACATTACCGTTGCATTAGGGGAAAGACCTCCTTCTAATATTTCATCCCAACCAATTAATCTGCGACCTTTAGAAGTAATAAATTTATCAACCCTCCGAATAAAGTAACTCTGTAATTCATGTTCATCCTTTAAACCCAGTTGTTTAATTAGGTTCTGACAAAATCTACTTTCCTTCCATTGAGTTTTAGGGCATTCATCTCCACCTATATGAATATACTGCCCCGGAAAAAGATCCATAACTTCAGTTAATACATCTTCTACAAACTGAAATGTTTCCTCTCTCGGGCAAAGTACATCTTCTGATACACCCCACTTGGTTCGAACCTCGTAAATTTTATCTGGATTACATCCAAATTGTGGATACGCAGCCAATAATGCCTGAGAATGCCCTGGCATTTCAATTTCAGGAACAATAGTAATAAATTTTTTAGCTGCATATACCACTACTTCCCGTATTTGATCTTGCGTATAAAATCCTCCATAAGGAGTTTTATCAAATTTTTGATCTTTAAATGCACCCACCATCGACTCCTTGCGTACAGAGGCAATTTTTGTTAATAATGGATACTTTTTAATTTCAATTCTCCAACCCTGGTCTTCAGTAAGATGCCAGTGCAACGTATTCAGTTTATACAATGACATAATATCTATAAATCGTTTAACCTCATCAACCGAGAAAAAATGACGACCTACATCCAGCATTAAACCTCTGTATGAATAGCGTGGCTGATCGTTGATTGTGCAAAGTGGCAATTGTACGAATTGACTACCATCTGAAACAGTATTGGCAGATAGAAGTTGCATTATTGATTGAACTGCAAAAAATGCACCGGCACCACCCGAAGAAGCAATTTGTGTTTGTTTTGAAGTAATCTGAATGCGATACCCCTCAGCCGGCAATGAATTGTCTAAAATAAAATGTATGGCCGCATTGGAACGCTTGTTAGCAGGCGTCCATTTGATTGATAAAGAAGCAGCCCCCATCTGTTCCTGTAAATAGGTAACTACCGGAAGTAAAGTAGAATCAACAAATGAGATAACCATCCCTTTTTTAATAACCTGCTTCCCCTCAGCGGTGGTTAAACTTGCAGGCGTGGGTATTAGGGGATAGCTGTTTTGGGCGTTTGAATCAGTGAAAATAACCCACAACAAACATGCAAGGATAAAATGCTTCATACAAAAAAGTTTAAGGCTAAAGATAGCTTAATTTCCGAGTTCCGGCAATATGTAAAAAAGGAGATTTGAGATAAAACAATTATTTTTAAAATAAAAAGGATTGAAAAAACTGCACACGTATACACCAGGCATACTCATTATAATTTTTGTAATGATATTCCAGACTTTAGCGCAGGCACAATCTGCCGATAGTTTGCAACAAAAAATAGATTCACTTCGGAACCGATCTATTAGAAGTGCTATGGACACATCTGTAAGTGCCATCATTAAAAAAACCGAATCGGTAACTCTTATTATTAACAATATTAAAGAAATTCTTCGCAGAGGGTTTGATACTTCTTTGGTAGAATCCTCCCTTCCAGAAGCTGAGATGTATATCCAAAATATACAATATGGATTTCAGCAAAATCAACAAATGCTCAATTTACGACACCTGAATATCATTAAATCTATTTTATTCAACTACAATCAGCAACTAAAAAAATGGCAAGAATTACTGGTGGGATATACAACAGAGATGATGCAAATCAATTCAAAATTGCATCTCATTATTCAAGATTCAACTTTTGCCTACTTACCTCATGACACATTGATAAGCAATACTTACAAAACACAATTACTATTATTCACTGATAAATGGAGCAAAGCCGATTCTTCCAATAAAGCAATTTTAAATAAGATTGAAAATTTACAAACCCGTGTTGCCAATGCATATCTAACCAGTACTGAGTTAATTAATGAAACCAGTTACCGTATTAAAAACTTTAATCGCCATATTGGAATCCCCGAAGAAAATCCAATATGGCAAAAAAGCATACACACAAACAGAAGCGATTTTATTCATATTATTCAACAATCGCTGAAAATTGCCTCGAAAATTTATACTACCTATATTCAGACTAAAAGAACCACGCTGCTGGTCATTTTATTCATAACCTTATTGGCGGGAATACTTACTCGTGCGCTTGTAAAAAAACGTTCAAATAAATCTGCTGTTGCATTAAATGAACACGCCCCAACAATTGTCCAATTTCCAATAGCTGCTATTTTATTGATAGTTGGTGCCATTTCTCCTTTTTTCTCTCAGGAGGAACCCGCCTCTTTTACATTTATATTATGGCTTTTGGTAACTATATTATATACCTATTTATTTATTAAAAATAAAACCATTCAATTGAATGCTGAATGGATGGGAATGATTTTACTATTTATTATATTCAGCTGCCTTAATTTACTAATTCAATCTACTCAAGCCGAAAGATGGATACACTTAGTTTTAGTAATAGTGTCTCTGTTACTGGGTATAAGTATTTTTAGAAAATACGACCAAATCAATATTACAGCAGGATTTCCAGTTAGGTTAGTGATATTGATTTATATTGGTCTAAATGCATTTGCACTCATTTTTAATATAATAGGAAATTTTATTCTTGCCAAATACTTTGCAGCAAGTGCAATTACCGGATTGCTTTCGGCTCGTATATTATATTCTATCATCACGCTAATAATGGAAACAATTTGGGTATATGAAGCTGAATATCGTAATACGTTAATGAGTAACCACAGTGCTGATCTGGATAAACTGAATAAGAATCTAAAGAAAGTTATCACCTTGTTAGTTAGCATAGTTTGGTTAATCATTTTATCGAGAAATTTGAATGCCTATGATTTAGTATTTGATGCTGTATCCGACTTCCTGCAAAAAGAGAGGATGCTGGGTAGTATTCATTTTAGTTTTTATAGTATCCTGATCTTTGTAGGAATTATTTGGATTTCAAATGTTATTGCTAAAGCACTTCAGCTCATTTTCGGAGATACAGGAATACCCAATACACCCCATTCTGCAACAGTAAGAGGGGGAAGTTTACTATTACTTGCAAAAATTGGAATTTTATCATTGGGTATAGTACTGGCCTTTCTGGCTTCCGGCATACCAATTGATAAGTTAACCATAATTGTAGGAGCACTTGGTGTGGGTATTGGATTTGGCTTGCAGAATGTAGTAAATAATCTGGTTAGCGGATTAATTCTTGCATTCGAAAGACCCGTTAGTGTGGGCGATACAATCGAAATCAGCAATCGCTTAGGTACTGTAAAAGAAATTGGCATCCGGTCTACCAAAATACTTACTCCTGATGGTAGCGAAGTGATTATCCCAAATGGAGATTTATTGTCGCAGCATATTATTAACTGGACCCAAAATAGTGCATTCAGAAGAGTGGAATTATTGTTGGGCGTAAGCTATCAGTGTACTTTGGAAGAAGTAAATGAAATTTTATTATCTATTTTGGCAAAACATCCTCAAGTGCAACAATGGCCCACACCACAGGTATTAACACATCTTTTTGCAGATAGTGCCGTGCAATTAAGGATATTATTTTGGACTGGTCACGAAAACTGGCTTGGAGTAAAAAGTGATATTTTGCAAGAGGTACATAAGCAATTCAAGGAAAAAAATATTAGTATTCCTTATCCACAACAAGATATTCATATCATTAGTGATAGTAAATAATAGTTGCAAAGAATTTGAAGGCTTAAAATAAAAATAATGCACAATAAAAACATAACTGTCCTTGGAGCGGGTAAAGTAGGAAGAACCATTGCAATTGAACTTGCCAAAACACATAATGTTCAATCGATAGATTATTCAACTGAGCAACTACAAATTTTGCAAAATAAAAATCCTGCTATACGATGTACCCAGGCTGATTTGTTGAATAATAGTGTTCCATTTCAACAATGGGTATCAGAGGCAGATTTAGTTATTTCTGCTGTACCTGGCTATATGGGTTTTGAAGTATTGCGAAACATTATATTATCTAACAAGCCGGTAGTTGATATTTCTTTTTTCCCGGAATCCATTGACAGTTTAGATCAATTGGCAAAAGAAAAAGGAGTAATGGCAGTAATGGATTGCGGAGTAGCGCCCGGGATGAGCAATTTAATACTTGGTCAATATGCAAACAAAATGGAAGTACAGGAATTTTGTTTCTATGTTGGCGGGTTACCTGTTCGCAGGGATCCTCCGTTTGAATATAAAGCACCCTTTTCTGCGATAGATGTAATTGAAGAATATACTCGACCGGCAAGATTGAGAAAAGGCGGGAAGGATGTTATAATGCCAGCATTGAGTGAAAATGAAATGATCCATTTTGATGAAATCGGCGATTTGGAGGGATTCAATACAGATGGATTAAGAAGTTTGTTACATAGCTTTCCTGCTATTCCTGAAATGAGTGAAAAAACACTTAGATATCCGGGACATGCCCAACTCATTGAAACATTGAAAGATATCGGATTCTTTAAACCCGAACATCTGCAATCAACCGCTAGGGTTTTGATTGACTGCTGGAAACAGGAAGAATCAGATAAAGATCTTACGGCAATGCGCGTTATTCTTCGGGGAAAAAAAGAAAAACAAAATATTACCATTGAATATTCACTTTTAGATTATTATGATGATACTGCAAAATTGAGCTCGATGTCGAGAACCACCGGTTATACCTGCTGTGCGATGGCTGAATGGATGCTTATGGGAAAAACAAATCAAGCGGGAGTTTTCCCTCCCGAAATGGTAGGAAAAGATGATGAATTATTTAGATTTATATTAGAGTATCTCCGGGATAGAAATGTTAATTGGAAAAAGAAAGTACATGCCTAGCCTTTATTGATTGCTGCAAATAAGTTTGCAAGCTTTTCTTCATCTAGTTGTTGATTGGTTCTTACTCCGCTGCAGAGATCTATACCAAAGGGACCCACCCTTTCAATTGCTTCCCGAATATTTTCCGGGCGAATTCCGCCAGCCAGGTAAACAGGTACGGGTGATTGTCGAACAATATGCTTACTGATATCCCAATTATGTGTACGACCCGTACCTCCCAATTCTTTGACTGCTAGATTGGGGTTTCCACTATCTAGTAGCAATGCATCTACCCCATCTGCAGCCTCAAGCGCCTCTTCTATAGATGCCTCAGACAGCACATGTATCACCTGCACCAGCTTTATATGAGGGATAGATTTGCGAATAGCAGAATAGGTGTCTGCATCAACTTCATCTACCAATTGAATCGTATTGGTAATTGTTGCCTGATGATGGGCGATAATTTTATCTGCTATTGTTTCAGAAGTTAATAGAAAACTGGCAATGCCCGGAGGAACTTTCCCTGCAATTTCTCTAATCAATGAATCAGTAATTACTCCTGGTCCGGATGGCATATTTCCCACTAAACCCAATGCAGCAGCACCATAACTAATTGCCAATTGTGCCTCTTTTTGTGAACTGATGCAACAAATTTTTACGCGTATCATACAGAAAAATATATCAAAAAAAGACTAAATAAAAAATTAATTCAGAAATAGTGACGTAAAGTATTGAATTCGTGATACATAATATATTAATAAATAATTATTTATATTAATAAGCTGGTCTTTAAATCCAAATTACAAAAATCCACTAAATTTGCAACCATATTGCAAAAAATTGAGTGTATCTGTTTTCCATAGAAAATGCATCAGTGCGGTGTTTATTGCACTTTATGTGTTTATAGTAACGCCTGCATCTACCTGGCATCACCATTCTGTAATATTCAAAGGAACTCCTCAAAAAGCAAATGGAAGTTCCCATGCATTTTCTCTCGACAATGCCAGTGGAGTAAGTTGCAAAATCTGTGCTCATCATTATAGTATTTTTGATAATGATGCGTATTTTCCCATAATTGTATCAGCAGCGTATGGAATTACCCCATCCGGAATATTGCTTACCCCAAGCTTTACCGGTTCCAATACGATTCTGAGTGATCGTGCTCCCCCGGCTGTTTAATCAAATCAGCTACAATTCTGAAGCTACGCAATTGCAACGGTTACAGTTATGTAAGCTGGTAACTGCATGTAGCAAATAAGATTCTATCCAAAGAACATTGATCATTTTATTTACAGTCTGTATGAACTCAAAGTATTATTCACATATATTCATTCGTCTTTTTATTGCTTGTCTCTTCATTAATTTGGAAACGATGGCTTCCCCTGCCGACAAAGCAATTTTACAAGGTCGGGTTACTGATGCAACCACTCAACAGCCTTTAGCAGGAGCCAGTATATTTATTCATGAAGCAAAAACAGGAGCCGTTTCAAATGATAAAGGATATTTTGTAACTCCTTATGTGCCGGAAGGAAAATATTTGGTAGAAATTTCTTTTCAGGGCTACCAGAGTATTATTGAAACAATAGAAATTAAAAATAAAACAGAAAGAAATTTTGCTTTGCAACTAACGTATGCAGAACACGAAAACGTAACGGTTACCGGCGTTGCCTCTGCTGTAAAAACCAGACAGTCGATACAACCCATATCCATTGTTAAAAAAGCTGAACTATTGAAACAATCGTCTACCAATTTAATGGAAGGACTTGCTGCAGTAGTTCCTGGATTGCAGGTGCTCACCACAGGGCCTGCCATTGCCAAACCGGTTATTAGAGGGCTTGGTTATAATAGACTGGTAGTGGTAAACGATGGTATTAGGCAAGAGGGGCAACAATGGGGTGATGAACATGGTATTGAAATAGATCAGTTTAGTGTGCAAAAGGCAGAAATCTTGAAAGGTCCAGCTTCACTTATGTATGGAAGTGATGCAATGGGAGGAGTAATCAATTTACTTTCCAATGTTCCGGTTGAACAAGGAACTATAAAGGGAAATGTTTCGGGAAGCTTTACCGATAACAATCTTATGAAAACGCTGTATGCACAATTAAGTGCAAATCATCTAAACGGATTCAATTGGAATATTTACTCTTCACTTAAAAATGCCGGTAATTATCAAAATAAATTTGATGGCTATGTAATGAATAGTGCGATGAAAGAAAATAATTTTGGTGGATATATTGGGGTAAATAAAAAATGGGGATATAGTCACTTAATCATAAGTAGTTTTAACCAACGTCTGGGAATCATTGAAGGGGCCAGAGACGCTGCAACAGGTCACTTTCTTATTTTTCCTGAATCAACATTAGAAAGAGTTGCAACGGATGAAGAATTAAAAAGCAATCAAATTTTCACTCCCAATCAACGAGTGCAGCACTTGAAATTTATATCAGACAACAATATTAGCGTTGGGAAAAGTCGTTTAAACATTTTATTAGGATATCAACAAAATAAAAGAAGTGAATTCGGAAATCCAATCCATGCAGATGAACCTGACTTGTATTTTAAATTATCTACATTTAATTACAATATCCAGTTGCATCGTGAATGGAATAATGGATGGAAAACCACCTATGGCATTAATGGAATGCACCAACAAAATGAAAATCTTGCAGAAGAGGTAATTATTCCTGCCTATAGTCAGTTCGACTGGGGAGGGTTTTTGCTTACACGAAAAACCTTCAACAACCAATTAACTGTAAGTGGTGGAATACGGTATGATTGGAGGCATGTAAGTACAGATCCGTATGAGGAAGCGGGTGTTCTTAGATTTAAAGAATTGAAACAGCCATTCTCAAATTGGAGTGGAAGTTTTGGACTAAGTTATGAAGCCTCAGAATCGGTTGTATGGAAGTTCAATATTGCTCGTGGCTTCCGGGCACCTACCGTAGCAGAATTAACCAGTAATGGAGCCCATGAGGGAACCAATCGATATGAATACGGACAAAGTAAATTACAATCAGAAACATCCCTTCAATTAGATGGAGGAGTAGATTTGAATACTGAACATATATCACTGGGTGTTTCATTATTTTATAATAGTATTGCAAACTATATATTTTATCGAAAATTATTGGGTATATCCGGAACAGATTCACTAGTAGATCATAATGGTTCAACAATTCCGGCATTTACTTTTAGCCAATCTCCCGCTTACTTATATGGAACCGAAATACATTTCGACATTCACCCTCACCCTTTAGATTGGTTACATTTTGAAAATAATTTATCGTTCGTAAGGGGAAAATTTAAAGATAATATTGATGGCAGCAACAATATTCCTTTCATTCCTGCAGGGCGTTGGACAAGTGAACTGAGAGGAAATTTCAAGTCCATATCGAAGGGATTGAAAAATCTATACGCCAAAATTGTGCTGGATCAAACCTTTGCACAGCGTAGTATTTTTACTGGGTATGAAACGGAAACTACTACACCGGGTTATACGCTAATCAATGCAGGCATTGGAGGCGAAGTTGTTCAAAAAAATAAAATAGTATTGAGCTGGAACTTAGCAATAAACAACCTTACAGATGTAGCTTATCAAAGCCATCTCAGTCGCCTAAAATATACCGATACCAATTCTATAAATGGTAGAATGGGGGTGTTCAATATGGGCAGGAATATTATGTTTCGGATTAATATTCCGATTTCGGGTAAATTATAAAGCAAACAATTCAATTATAAAAATTGTATTGGTATCGGTTCAATATATAGTAGAAAATAATAACTGACTTTTTGATTATTTTACCAATAACATGCACGTAGGGAAAAAAATATCAATCGCATTTAGCGTACTTGTTATGCTTTGCTTGTTTTCATTTAAAACAAGTAAAGACAGTAAATTAAACCTGAATGCAAAGGATAAGAGTCATTTAATTAATGAAATAAAGGAGGTTAGAATTGGCAATCAAATCTGGATGGCTCAGAATTTAAATGTAGCTCAGTTCCGAAATGGAGATTCAATTCCGCATGTAAAGCGTGCGGAAGACTGGGAAAGAGCAGGAAAAGAACAAAAGCCTGCCTGGTGTTATTACAATAATGACCCTGACAACGAAAGTCGTTATGGCAAACTTTATAATTGGTATGCTGTAAATGATGCACGTGGATTGGCTCCCGCAGGTTGGCACATTCCCAGCGATATGGAATGGAAACAACTTACCGATCAGTTAGGAGGAAATGAAGTTGCCGGGAAAAAAATGAAAAGCTCCCAGGGATGGGCCCGGCATGGAAATGGAACCAACGAAAGTGGTTTTGGAGGGTTACCCGGCGGGTATCGGTATGACTATGGGTTTTTTAATTATGGAGAACTATTTGCAATTTGGTGGGCTTCACCGGTTGATTTTATCAGTTTTGCCTGGCTCTATTATCAGGCCTATAATTTTGGAAATGCATTTCGCTATTTTCCCAATAAAGCTTTTGGATTCTCTGTTCGTTGTGTGAAAAATTAACTATCCATTACAAAACCATATTAAACGAAAGATGCATTACTAATTCACTAAGATTTTTCCCAAACTCGCAACCTTTCTATCTGTAGTGTGTTACTATCTTTGCACGTGAAAAATAATAAACATATTGTAAGTTTTATACATATAAATCCCTGCAGGATTCATATTGTTATAGCAATAAGTATATTATTAAGCCTATCTTTCTCTATTGTTTCTGATCTTGTGGAATTGCAGAAAAATAACGATAGTGCTCTTGATTCAATCTCTAGTATTGCTGAAAGTTCCCCAAAACCCAAGTTTCCGGAATATCCTAGTAGTCCTTCAGATTCCGAATGGGTAGAAACAGAAAACGAAGTTGAGGGAATCGTACATTATTGCCTACTCCGCTCAGAGGCCCCGGTATGGCAAATACAAAACAGGTATACCATTCTAAATAATCAGGTATGTTCAATTTTTCAGCCTGAATATACTCCCCCACCTCCCCGGCAGATAGCATAGTCTTAAACTCTCTGCGATTATCATTACTTATCAAAATTATTGCTAAATGAAGTATTATTCATTGGCTTGCGCTGTAGCTATATTGTTGGGCGCATGCAAAGAAAATGTTACCAAAGAAGAAAAAAAGGTTTATGATGTTGTTAGTCCGCTCATTAGAGACACAACCTACGAAAAAACCTATGCCGCCACAATAAATTCAATTCAGAATGTTGACATCAGAAATAAAATAAAGGGATTTATTGAGGAGATAAGGGTAGATGAAGGTCAGAAAGTAACTACCGGACAAGTACTATTTAAACTTAGCAGTGGTGAAATAGAACAAATAATCAGAAAAGCTGAGGCACAGATCATGAGTGCGCAAGCCGAATTAAAAGGAGCCGAGATTGAATATGAAAACACCCGAAAACTATTTGAAAAAAATGTAGTATCGAAATCAGAGTTAGACTTATATGCCACCCGAGTTCAACAAAATAAAGCTAAAGTTAATCTGGCAAAGGTTGAGAAAGAACAGGCAGAATTGCACAACACATTTACGGTGATTCGGGCACCTTTTAGTGGAATCATCAATCGCATACCTTTTAAGAAAGGGAGCTTAGTAGATGAAGGCTCTTTACTCACTTCTATCTCAAATAATGAATATGTATATGCCTATTTCAATGTATCAGAAATAGATTATCTGGATTATCAAATGTCAAAGAAAAAATCTAGTCAGGTAAAACTCTTGCTGGCAAACCAAACACCTTACTCAGAAAAAGGTGAAATTGAAACAACGGAATCTGAAATAGATGCATCCACGGGAAATATTGCATTTAGGGCAAAATTCCATAATAGAGCACAGTTATTAAAGGAAGGGTCCAGTGGAAAAATAGTAGTCCCCGTATTTTTTAAAAATGCCATACTGATTCCCCAAAAATCAAGTTTTGAAGTGCAGGGTAATATTTTTGTGTATGTAGTAGATTCATTGGGGAAAATAAAAACGAAAAAAATTAATCCGGCTTTTCGGCTAACCAATTTCTTTGTTGTAAGTGAAGGATTTACAGCTAAAGACCAAATATTACTAGAAGGAATTCAATCCGTTAAAGAAGGAGACAAGATTAATGTAAGATTAATTGCAATGCCAGATTTTAATTAATTAACAGAGCCTAAAAATGAAAATAAACTTTATAAAGAGACCTGTATTATCAATTGTTATATCGGTGGTTATTGTATTATTGGGATTAATTTCGCTAATACAATTACCAGTAACACAGTTCCCAAATATTGCCCCACCTGAGGTAACCGTTACCACAAAATATACTGGGGCAAATGCTGAAACTTGCGTAAAAGCAGTTGTTTCTACTTTAGAAAGAGCCATCAATGGAGTACCGGGCATGTCATATATGTCATCTGTTTCAGGAAATGATGGTACCAGTGTAATTTCAATTGTATTTAAATCCGGAGTTGACCCAGATATTGCAGCCGTAAACGTTCAAAATCGAGTTTCAGCTACGCTGGATGAATTGCCGCAGGAAGCAGTAAAATCGGGAGTAATAGTTGAAAAAGTACAAAACAGTATGTTGCTCTATATTAACCTGCTGAGTAATGATGAGCAAATTGATGAAAAGTTTCTTTACAATTTTGCCGATATAAATATTTTGCCTGAGCTAAAACGAATTGAAGGAGTGGGTTTTGCAGATATCATGGGAAGAAAAGAATATTCGATGAGGGTTTGGCTTAACCCTGTTAAAATGAATGCTTACAATGTTTCTACTGAAGAGGTTATTAAGAGTTTACAACAACAAAACTTAGAGGCAGCTCCAGGCAAAATTGGTGAAAGCTCAGGAAAATCTGCACAATCCCTTCAATATGTGCTGAAATATACAGGTAAATTCAATACTGAAGAGCAATATAAAAATGTGGTTATAAAAAGTACTTTGGATGGAGAAATACTCAAACTGAAAGACATTGCGGAGATTGAAATGGGAGCGCAGGAGTATGATGTTCTTTCTAAAGAAAACGGAAAACCATCGGCAGCTATTTTATTAAAGCAAAGGCCCGGAACCAATGCCAGAGAAGTAATTGGCAATATTAAAAAAAGAATGGAGGAACTGAAAAGTGGTTTTACAGCGAATATTGACTATACCGTTAGTTACGATATTTCAAACTTCTTAAATGCAAGTATTCAAGTAGTATTGAAAACATTACTGGAAGCCTTTATTCTTGTTTCAATAGTTGTATATATCTTTTTACAAGATTTCCGCTCAACTTTAATTCCGGCGCTAACAGTACCAGTCTCTATTATAGGTACTTTTCTGTGTATGCTCTTATTTGGATTTTCAGTGAATCTTATAACGCTTTTTGCGCTGGTGCTTGCTATTGGAATTGTGGTAGACAATGCGATAGTAGTAGTAGAAGCCGTACATTTTAATATGAATGAGTATAAAGAATCGCCTCGTGAAGCTACTGAAAGAGCAATGAAAGAGATATCCGGCGCAATTATCGGTATAACGCTCGTAATGTCGGCAGTTTTTATACCAGTTTCATTTGTTCCTGGACCATCCGGAATATTTTTTAGAGAGTTTTCATTAACCATGGCATCAGCGATTGTATTGTCGGGTGTAATTGCACTAACCCTTACACCCGCTTTATGTGCTAAATTACTAAAACCACATTTACTGAACAATCATGCTCCTAAAGGTATAATGGGAAGATTCCTGCACTTTTTTAATAACCAATATGGAAGCGCTGAAAATAGTATTCTCGCAATCATCAAAAAAACTACGGGCCGAAGAGTTATGTTAGCTAGTACACTTTTAATTTTTTGTGCACTTACTGTATGGGTTGGAAAAATAACACCAACCGGATTTATTCCAAATGAAGATCAAGGTACTGTATATGTGAATGTAACAACTCCATCTGGGGCCACATTAGAAAGAACAGAAAAAGTGGTTGATGATGTGCAAAAAATTGCAAACAGTTTACAAGATGTTTCATCGGTTTCCAGTTTAGCAGGCTTCAATGTTTTAACTGATGGAACAGGGGCTAATTTCGGAATGAATTTGATTAGTTTAAAAAACTGGAATGAGAGAAAGAATACAGATCAGGAAATTATTACAATACTAAGAGCTAAAACTAGTTTTATAAAAGATGCAAAAATAGATTTTTTTACTCCACCACCTGTTCCCGGATATGGGAATGCCAGTGGGTTTGAATTGAGATTGTTGGATAAAACAGGATCTGGCAACATGAAAACATTTGAAAAAACAACACAGCAATTTGTAAAAGATTTAAACAACGAACCATCTATCCAAAACACATTTACTTCTCTGGATGTATCGTATCCGCAATTTATGGTAAACATAGATTATCTTCAAGCTGCTCAGAAGGGAGTAATTGTTGAAGATATACTTAAAAGTCTGCAAACATTTTTAGGAAGTAATTACAGCACCAACTTTATTAAATTCGGTCAGCTTTACAAAGTAATGGTGCAAGCTGCTCCAGAATTTCGGGCTCATCCCGAAGATTTACTCAAATTATCTGTTAAAAACCAACAGGGAGAAATGGTACTCATGTCTTCCTTAGTAAATATTGAGAAAATTTATGGGGCAGAACAAATTACAAGATACAACATGTATCCTTCGGCCATTATCAATGGAGAATCGAAAAAAGGATTTAGTAGCGGACAAGCCCTGGAAACTATCAAACAAGTAGCAGCCAAAAAACTTCCGAAAGGCTATGATATAGACTGGGCGGGTGCTACGAAAGACCAAGCTAACCAAGGCAATGAATCCATCATAATATTTTTGATTAGTCTACTCTTTATCTATTTGATTCTTGCGGCTCAATATGAAAGTTTTTGGCTACCATTTCCTGTAATATTGTTTTTGCCTACAGGGTCAGCTGGTGCAATGCTTTTCTTGTATTCGATGGGATTAGAAAATAATATTTATGCGCAGATTTCTATTGTAATGTTAATAGGGTTGCTAGGTAAAAATGCAATCCTGATTGTTGAAATGGCAAACCAGTTACAAGCAAAAGGCAAATCAATTTTGGAGGCAGCAATTGAATCTGCAAGGGTTCGACTTCGACCTATTTTAATGACATCATTTGCATTTATAGCAGGACTGATTCCACTTTTATTTACAAGTGGCGCAGGAGCTATTGGTAATAAAACAATTGGAGCAACAGCAACAGGTGGTATGTTGCTTGGAACCATTTTTGGTGTTATGCTAATACCCGGTCTATATGTAATATTTGCCTCCTTTGATAAAAAAATAAATGATTCCAATTAAGCTTCGAATATGAATAAACTACACACGAGAATATTGATACTATTATTTGCATTTTCGGCATGTAAAATCCCTAGCATCAGTTATAATAATTCCAATTCAACTTCCATACCCACTAATTTTGGATCGAATGGCACTTCATCCAAATTAGACACGTTAAAATGGAATCAATTTATGCAAGATACTTTACTCATTTACTATATCAAAACTGCTATCACTAACAATAAAAATATTGCTATGGCTTTTCAAAAAATTGAAATGAGTAGAAGTCAGCTATTATTTGCAAAAGGGAATCGCTTACCTCAGGTAAATTTGGGTGTTTCCGGTTCCATCAGAAAATTTGGGTTATACACAATGGATGGAGCAGGAAACATTGTTACAGAAATAACTCCAGGAAAATTAGTTCCGATAGACTTACCCGACTATTATGCAGGAATTCAAAGTTCATGGGAAATTGACTTCAGAGGAAAATTAAAAAATCAATCGAAGTCTGCACTAGCAAAAACATATTCCAGTTCTTCAACTGTTCAATTTGTGATTAATAGTCTGGCTTCTGATGTAGCATTGTCGTATTTTCAATTGATAGCTCTCGACAATGAATTGCTTGTAATTAGAGAAAGTGCTGAAAAAGAAAAAGCAGCACTTGATTTTGTTAAAGAACAAAAGGAGGCGGGGAAAGTGAATGAGCTGGTTGTTCAACAATTTGCTGCTCAGTATTATAATTTACAAATTTTAGAATCAGAAGTTTTAAAAAATATTGCAAAAGAAGAAAATAGATTTAATTGGTTACTGGGCAGATATCCGCAAAAAGTTACTAGAAATGAGCAGCAATTATTTAAAAGTAGTTATTCGGTAAATGAATCAATTTCTTCGGATATATTGTTAAACAGACCAGATATTAAGGCGGCTGAATGGACAGTACAGTCTACCCGATTTGATTTAGAAGCAGCCAGATCAGCATTTTATCCTTCATTCTCATTAAATGCTGCGTTGGGTTTACAAGCATTTAATTGGGGATATTTTTTTACAACTCCTCAATCAATAGCTTATCAACTAGCAGGAAATTTACTACAACCCGTATTTAATCGATCTGCAATTCAGGCCCAATTTTCATATGCGAATGCAAATCAAAAAGAGGCTTTACTTCAATACCAGCAATTAATTTTTACTTCTTTTATGGAAGTTTCAGCAGATTTTCTTGAAATAAAGCAAACAGAAAAAATTAAAAACATCACTTTCCAAAAGTTAAATGAATATCAAAAAGCATCGGAAAGCTCACTCGATTTATATAAAGCGGCAAGAGTAACTTATTTAGATGTTTTATTAACCCAACAATATACACTTCAAACGAATATTGAATTAATTAAAATACACAATAGAGCGCACGCATCATTCATTAAACTATTTACCGATTTAGGAGGGCAATGGAATTAATAATTTAGGAGAAAGATACAATTTTTTAAAATGAGCCTATAAATTAAAATAAATCCGAAACCATTTTTATAGTTTAGATGATTAGTTGATACTCTTAAATGCAAAAATTATCTAGTACTTACAAAAATCGATTTATAAAAATGAATGGCATATTTTAATAGAGCTTTCTCATTCAATTTTTGAAAAATTAGCTGCACTAATTTCAATGAGTTCAAAGAAGGGATGAATCTCAAAATACTACCAAATATTATATATCATAGGTATTCATTCCCGATAAATTCTATATCCTATTTACTTTATAGGCAATAATTTCATTTGCTCTACTTCTACTTTCTTTATTTGTTGCTTACTATAATATGCTGGGAAGTATTGATCATTTGCCCATAATTCAAATAAATTTTTATAAAACGGACTTTTCGGATCTCCCGACTGTCCGGGTGTATTAATAAATAAAGTTTTATCCCAATCCTTTGTATCCACTAAAATCCGAAAACTTGCCCCGCTCATTTGATTGTCGGTACCACCGGTTGACCCGGGTGTTTGTCCATTACCCCCTCTAGGCAAAGGACCAAGATTCAGCTGCTGCTGCAATTTTGTATTTACTGAAGCAGCTAAAGGATGTTCTAATGTGATATGCTTGTATTTGGGTTGTCCATACATCCAATCTTTCATATTCGGACCAAGTTTTTTTTGAAGTGATTGAATTGCTTTTAGAAAGCTTGTTACTAATAAATCGTTACGTTGCTCTAGAAAATTATTACCAAAATAAAGAGCAGGGTTTTCCAATCTTTCTATCAGACTGGTTAATTGAAAATTAACATAACTCCGGATAGATTCAGGAATAAACCGCTGTGTACAGGCAGCTGCAATCTCTTTCTCCCAGGCAACATAAATTCCTGCAGCAATACTATTTTTATCCAAAATAAAATCCCATTTATTCAAATAAGTAACAGCTTGTAATAATGATGTATCGGTAATGGTTAGCGCCTGCAGAAATGGAACCAATTTACTGGCAGGAATAGAAAAATAATCTGTTTGCAAAGCCCCCATTGTGGGCAAATCAATTGAATTCTTTTTAGATAACACTTGATTGATACGGTTACCCCGAAACGAATCCGCCCAGGTGTATCCAATAGCATCCCAACGATTATACTGATCGGGAGTTACATTTTGATTAGCTGTTGCAAAAAAACCTGAACTTGGATTCAGCAAAGATGGGCGTTCCTTAATGGGTAAAAATCCATCCCATTCAAATCGCCCATCACCAGGAACGGGCACATAACCACTAAAATTTTTTCGAACCGGAATAATACCTACAGCCTGCCAACCAATATTTCCTTTTTTGTCGGCCCATATCATATTTTCGCCGGGAATATTACTAAAAGAACAAGCATCCCGAAATTGTTCCCAATTGGCAGCTTGATTAATCCGTAATGATGCCAAATAAGGAGCTCCTCCCGGCTCTAACCAAGCTGCTCGCACAGCAAAAGCTTTTCCAGATGCTGAGTCAATAAAGCATACAGGTCCATGGATAGTATAAGCATGTTCAACTATAACAGACTTACTATCTTTCACCCGAATAGTGTCTTTTATTATTTTCATATCAAGCCACTTTCCTTTATGCCAGTATTGTCTTAGATTATTTTTATTCAAATTATACACATATAAATCTTCCCCATCAGTTTCAAAAATGGTAAGTCCCCATGCTCCATATTCATTATGACCAATAGAAACACCAGGTATCTCGGGCTCTCCGGCCCCAATTACATTCCACCCCGGAGCAATCAGATGAACCATATATCGCAGAGAGGGAACTGCAATTTTCCGATGCGGATCATTTGCCAATAAAGGATAACCACTGGCGGATTTTCTTCCTGAAACAATCCAATTGTTACTCCCCTCTTTTTCCTGACTAAGCAAAAACAAATCTTTTTCAGTTTGAGGTAAAATATTTTGAACTGCATCCTCATCTACTTCTGTAATATCAGATTTCTGAAAAACCAAATCTTTACGATAAGCATTATACAGACTTAAAATATCTTTACTCAACAAATTAATCGGTATGGTACTGTCAATAGAAAGGTCAGGCTGCTTAGGATGAAACCAGACTATTTCCTTTACCTTTTCCGCCCCAACCTTGGCGACAGCGCGTGCTATATTCAACTCCTGTGTGATATTACCTAATAAACCCTGATGCCGAGAAATTACAACAGCGGGTGTCCATTCTTCTGGAAGTATTTTTAATAATGAAAATTCAATAGGCAACGATGATGGATGTTTTTTGGCTTCTCGGATATATGCATTTACTCCCTCAACATAAGCATTTATGATTTTCTCTCCCCTTGAATGATAATGCTGTAATTCATTGTGCAAATCTCCCCGATATTGAAATAAGCGGGTACCAATATCACGTTGCAATTCACGTGAACCAAAAATTTCTGCGGTGGTACCAGTAGCTTGTCGCCTCCATATTTCAAACTGAAAGAGTCGATCACGAGCTGCACAATATCCCTGTGCAAAAAACAAATCATGCTCATTCTGTGCATAAATGTGATTTATACCCCATTTATCACGAATTACGTTCACTTGTGATTGTAAACCCCGAATAGATAACTTTTGTTCGGATGGGAAATCACTCTGTCGCTTTTGTGCTAATAGAAAGTCGGGTACGATTATTATTAATAGTAAACATTTACTTACTAAAAAAAAGATTTTTTTAAACATTCAGTATTATTAAAAATTTACAAAATATTGACCAGTTAAATAGGAAATATTATTCAATTTCTTAATGATAAATTTTCAAAATAAATAGATGCTAAAGATTGACTCAATTTATAAGACAACAAAAAAAATTATGCACTAAAAATGCATAACTTTTTAATAATCCCGATTGATGTTTACAAAACTTATTTAACACCAGTGGGTACTACAAATGAAATCACAGCAGAGCTATTTGGCGAGAGGCAAGGAAAAACTGTCAACCCGGAAATTGGATCCTCAAAGTCATCTGTATATCTAGCATCGCCATAGGCTCTTACATATACTGTTTGTCCGGGCTCAAATCCCCTAGAAACAAACCAACTGGTTTTAAAATTATCATTTTCGTTTGTCAAGATATTTCCGGAATAAAATTGTTTTTCGGTTGCCATATAATTGGTAGAACTCACATCCGGATTTGAGCTAAAAAAAAGACGTACTGCTTTCTCTTTATTGGAAGTATTTTTAAAGCCAGGATAGAAAATTATACCGTCTTCTGTTAAGCCTAAAGCAAGTAAACTTGTAATATTAAATACCTGAGATGTTTTCCGAGCCAAAAAATTATTGATTTGCAAATCAGAAATCATACTTAAGTATCGATTGCCACTCACATTTGTAGTTGCATGACTGGAAGCAGCATGGTAAAGTCCCATAATTTTAGAAGGACCATATCCAGATTTTGTAAATATTAGATCATATGTTCCAAATGGAATTGAATCCAGTTTCCATTTACCAAGTTCATTTGTTACTGTAGAAACATTAGTTTGAGCTATGGTTACGGTTAAACCACTTCCATTTGTTAAAGGATTATCATTTTGGTCAAACAGCCTCACGCTCCCAATTATATTTCCCCTTCGATTTTCTGCCTGAATAACATCAGGAACAATCATTGAATGCTGGTTACTATTTTTATTACAGGCAAGCGTTAGAATTAAGGCAATCGCTACATATTTTTTCATAAATTTTTCTTTCAATTTATAAATTTTTATGTTCCCCATAAAAAAAAATTAAAAAACCGGGCATAGATTTTATCAATTCAATTCCAAACTAAGCTTAAGCTTAAGCCTCCAAGTATTGAAAACTATTCCGTAACCTTTGTGAAGGTGACCTCCCTAATGATTAATTGATTCAGTGCTTTGCATTAGAAAGCAGATTAAAAAGTAAATGATTAGATTTTTCACTCCTAAGGTCTTGTATAGGAAACGCTCATTACTGCGCTATCAACTATCTTGTTTTTAATACCAGCTAACAAAATATCCATTGTAACCTGTGTATTTGGGACAGTTATTGAAGGTGGAGCATTTAAAGCATATAATGTTAAAACATATATTTTAGCACCCGGACCCTGAGAACAGGGAGGGGTATAAGTTGTTTTACCATCAACTGTATTGATGCCAAAAATTCCAATAGATTTTGAATTATCGGGTATAGAAGTGGTGCTTGAGGGTATATTATATAGTACTATATAAACATGCTTGTCTCCCGTTGGGGGAATAGTATACATAGTAATTGCATAGTTAGTAGTTGTAGATGGTGCGTTTGACCACTGTAACCCAGGAGAAATTCCCAAACTATCACATGTATACAATTTTGGATATAACCCATTATTTAAAAAACCATTTCCGCTAAATTTTAATTGATTAGCAATTGTTTGTGTAGCATCAGCAGGAGAGTTCGATGATTTATTGCAACCAAGCAAAACAATTAAAAATATTGAAAGAATCTTTTTCAAAATGAATTTATTTTTACAATTTGACTGTTATTAAACAACAAAGTTTAAATCAAATTAAACTTTATTTTAGCTAAATGGTCTAATATATGTTCTAAAAAATTAATGTTTGAAGCAGGGCATTATATTATTAATTTTAATATGTACTGGAATCCAAAAAATCAGTAGCCAGACTTATTCGATTATACTTGGCAGACCAACTGATAAATCAATTACCGCCAGTATACTTTTTGATCAGAATGTAAATTTTTATATTGAGTATGGAACCAGTCCTATGCTTTATACAAAAGTAACTTCAACCATTTCAAATTCGGCAAATATTCCCAATGCTATTGAGATAACCAACTTAACATTTAATACAAAATTTTATTATCGTTTAAGATATAAAATTAATTCGGCAACCAGTTTTAGTGCAAGCCCTGAGTATTATTTTCAAACTCAAAGAGATAAAGGAACTACATTTTCATTTACTATAGAAGCGGATGAGCACTTATATGATAAAAAGGGTATTAGAAGTATGTATCAAGTTACATTGAATAACGAAGCGCTTGATAAACCAGACTTCATGTTTTCACTTGGTGATATTTTTGGAGATGACCATTATCCTAATACAATCACCTCAAATGATTTAGATTTATTACATAAAGACTATCGACAATACCTAGGTTCGATTTGTCATTCAATTCCATTATTTATTTGCTTGGGTAATCACGAAGGTGAGAATGATTTTTATTTAAATCAAAACCCACCAAATAATCTAGCAATTTGGGGAACCTATTGGCGAAAATATTATTATCCTAACCCAGCACCTAACGCATTTTACTCTGGAAATACTGACAATGAACCCTATGGAATTGGGAGCCCCGAAAATTATTACTCATGGACATGGGGTGATGCTCTTTTTGTTGTATTAGATGTATATAGATATGAAAATCTAAATTCCAGTAAACCTGAAAATTGGGATTGGTCATTAGGCCTAAAGCAATATAGATGGTTAAGAACTACATTGGAAAACAGTACAGCAAAATATAAGTTTGTATTTGCCCATCATATAAGAGGACAAGGAAGAGGAGGCTTAACGAATGCAAAATTATTTGAATGGGGAGGATATGAGGCTGATGGAAAAACCTATGGATTTGACATAAACAGACCAGGCTGGGGGAAACCAATACACCAATTATTTAAAGATAATGGTGTTACCATTTTTTTCCAAGGACACGATCATTTATTTGCTCATGAAATATTAGATGGTATACATTACCAAGAGGTTCCTATGCCAAGTGACTCAACTTACATGATTGGCAAACTTGCAAATGCTGATGCTTACACATCAGATACCTTAGACGGAACTGGCCACATTAGAGTAAATGTTTCGAACTCTTGTGTAAAAGTGGACTATGTTAAAGCATACTTACCAAAAGATACTTTAGATGATAAACACAAGAATAGAGAAATAGGGTTTAGCTATATGATTGGTAACTGTTTAGTAACAGGAATAGAAGATCCGCTTAACCAATCACTAGCTGATTTGGTAAAGATATATCCCAATCCTGTAAGCAGCTTTCTAAATTTAACATTCAAAGAACCTACTCTTAAATTTGAATGTAAATTAATTGATGAGATTGGAAATCTTGTAATACTATCCACTCAAAAAAAGATTAACGTTGGAAATTTACCGAATGGAATCTATATACTATCAATTAAAACTGATAAATGGAATAGAAGTCAGAAAATAGTAATAAATAAATAATGATAATGAGAAAAGCAATTGTAATATTTTTATTGATAGTAAGTTATTATTCAAAAGCCCAGAATTATACTGAGATCTTAGGTCGCCCAACAGATACTTCAATAACCATGAGCATTTTATTTGACAAAGCAGTAAATGTATATTGGGAATATGGAACTACTAGTGGTACATATAATGCAAATACCTCAGTTTATAATACTATTGCTGACACTCCGATTGAAGTAGTTTTTAATAATTTAATTACTAATACAAAATATTTTTATCGAACAAAATATAAATTAGTAGGATCAAATATATATACAAATGGTGCTGAACATTATTTTCAAACACAACGTAAATCTGGTTCTACTTTTTCATTTGTTGTTGAGGCAGATCCCCATTTAGATACTAATTGCTCCCCTGAGTCGTACAAGCTTACCTTACAGCACATGTTATCAAAAAAACCAGATTTTATAATTGACTTAGGTGACAATGCAATGAGTGATAAACTTCCTGTGATTGATAAAAAATCTATCATTGATAGAACTTTGCTTTTTAGAAGTTATTTTAATGAATTAACACATTCGGTTCCATTATATGTAACCTTAGGTAATCATGAAGGCGAATCAGGATGGCTTCCGAATACAAGTGAAAGCAGCTTACCCACCATGGCAGCATTAATTAGAAAAACCTATTTTCCAAACCCATATCCTAATCAATTTTATTCTGGCAATTCTATTCCCGAGCCAATGGTAGGTATTCGTGAAAATTATTATGCCTGGGAATGGGGGGATGCTTTATTTATAGTAATTGATCCATATATGTATACTAAATCAAAACCTGAATGGGGATGGAGCTTAGGCCTAGAACAATATAATTGGCTAAAAAATACTTTATCAAATAGCAAAGCAAAATACAAATTTATTTTCAGCCATCAGTTAGTTGGAGGAACTGGCACTGATGGCAGAGGTGGTTCAGAATTCGTTCACCTATATGAAATGGGGGGAAGAAATACAGATTCAACCTATGGATTTTTATCAAATAGACCGGGCTGGGATAAGCCTGTTCATAACTTATTATTTGATAATAAAGTAAGTATCTATTTCCATGGCCACGATCATTTATACGCGAAACAGGATAAAGATGGAATTGTTTACCAAGAGGTCCCCCAGCCATCTGCAAAAAATTTGACTACGATAACAGGAACAGCATATGGGTATGTAAACGGTATATTAATGCCTAATAGAGGTTATTTATATGTTACTGTAAGCGCAGATAAAGCTCAAGTAGATTATGTTAAAACATACCTCCCTTCAGAAGAAAATGCAACTCGAAAAAATGGTGATATTGCTTATACATATTCGATTGTGCCATCAGTAGTTACCGGTATCAATGAAATTATTAGCAATGATTTTATTAAGGTATATCCAAATCCGGTTAACAACAAAATTTATATCCAGGGAAAAACAAATGTGACAAATTTTAAAATTAAAATATTGAATACATTGGGTGAAGTTATATTACTAACTAAGTCCTTAGAAATCAATGTTTCAAGTATTCCTAATGGCGTATATTACTTAAATTTTGAAACTGATCAATTTATATCAAGTAAAAAAATAATCGTCCAACATTAATATTCTGTTGCTGCTAATTAGGAATCAAACTTTATTAGTTTGACCATTCAGTAATATTGATTCATTCCTGTCTATTTCTAATTCTTAAAAATCAATTAACTGGAAAATTTGGACTAATAATCTACAGATTTAAGCTCCCTCCAAAAAATATCTTCAATTTTAAGTAGTCTGTTTTCAGTTATTCTTTCAACGACTAAGTAATCTTTTTACAAAGTTATCCTTATACCTGGCTTAATGTTTCCCTACAGCATTTGAATATAATACATAAAAATTAACGTCCACAAAACGTAAAAACTTTAAATTACATTTACTCACCTATTTGATATTTTAAACCGAAATCAATAAAAAAGCAAAATGAAAATAACCATTATAGGTGCCTCGAGTGGAATAGGACTTGAAACAGTAAAGAGAGGATTAAATAGAAAACATACCATAACGACCCTTTCACGATCTGAAATTAAAATAGAAGAGAATGAATCATTAAAAATGATACTTGGTGATGCAACTAATAAAACTGACCTAAGAAATTCGACCCAAAATGCAGAAGCTATAATTGTAACATTAGGAACAGGCAAGAATATGAAAGCCACTACCCTGTTTTCAGATTTTGCAAAATTAATTGTGGAAATACATAGAGAAAACAAAATAGATGTACCATTTATTTTCGTTACAGGCTTTGGAGCTGGAGAAAGTAAAAATTATGTTTCTTGGCTAGTTATGTTATTTTTAAAATATTTTTTAAAAGATGTTTATGCCGACAAAACTAAAATGGAAGAAATTATAACTCATACAGATATTAATTGGACAGTTGTGAGACCGGGAAGACTATTAGACAAACAATTGACAGAAAAATACCGTGTTGAAAACACACTATTCAAGGGAATTAATATCGGCGGAATCAATAGAGCAGACGTAGCAGACTTTTTAATAAAGCAAGCTGAAAAGCAAACTGAATTAAAAAAGTACATTGGCTTATCTGAAAAATAGAATAAAATGTAATAGCTAGTACTTTTTCCACCTTCAGAAAATTTGAACCCACAGCTTCAGGGCTATGAAGATTTTTTTAAGAAAATGAAAGCATTCATTTGTCGTGAGTTAGGATTTCAAATACCCAAAATCAGCAGATTTCTGTCGATTTGAGTGGCGCCATTCCTCACGCAGATACTTAACTTCTTCCTAAAAACTAAATATGCTATTCTTTCAGCAAGTTCTCAAAATCCTGATCTACCATTTTTCGAGACCTAATAATTTTTTACCTAAATCACTTAATACTGCGGTATCGTATTTAGTTTGTTCCCAATTTCTTGGATCTCCAGGGAAAGCATATCCTTCTGGTGCAATGCTATGTTTCCATGAATTTACTCTCCATTCTCTTAAAGCTTCATTATCTTCTTCTGCAGGCATCATAGAAATATATTGAGCAATACGTACTTTATCTTCACTATTATTTGCTCTTATTCCATGCGGTTCTAAGCTATTAAAGATTAATAAATCTCCTGCTTCTAATTTAACTTTGGTTGGTGTAAATCCAGTAGTGTCTGGTTGGAATCTATTTCTGTCTGCTGGTTGAGTTAATTTCCAGGTATCATAGGTTCTGTATAATTCTGGAATACATTGAAAGCCGCCCATGTTTTCATCGGTTTGATCTGCTAAGGCCAATACCCCTTGTACATTCACTGGCTTTGTTTCTGGATCATAATCCCAATGAATAAAAGCCTTATAATCATGACCAGGTCGAATTGGAAAATTTAAATTCGCTCTATCAATTGTTACCCATAATTTTTCTGTTCCCCAAATATCTACAAAAGCATCATACACTCTTTGCATTTGACGGTTATTCCATAAATGTTGGTTATTATAACACTCCACCATACCAGTACCCGCCAACTCTTTCATTTTCATTTCAGCTCTTGGTGCCGTATACCAAGTGTCTTTATTATTAGGATCCTTCTCTTCGAATTCCCATAAAAATGCTGCAGCAGCTAAAGCTTGTTCACGAGGTACTGCATTTTTTACAACTATGTACCCATTATGCTTCCAAAAAATCCAATCCTCTTCACTCAAAACACGAAGGGGTTTCCCATTAGAACGATCATTTAAACTTGTAGCACTACTCTTCGCAGTGGAAGGATTACCAGGAATATCTTTGTGCGCATTATTAGGTACCATAGTTGGTACCATATTGGGAACCATTGATTTGTTTTCCATATTTATTTATTTATAAGGTAAAAATACCGATTGCAAGGGGCAAGAAATTATTCTTAAATTGGCCAATTTTTGCTCTTAATTGACATTAAATTCCATTTTTGCACTCTAAATGGTTATTTTAGTATCAATGAAGCTTAGTTTAGAAAATATTAAACCAGATCAGGGCAGTAGTTTCAGATTATTGCTCACCCCAAAACTGAATGAAATATTTTATTGGCATTTTCATCCCGAAATTGAACTGGTTTATGTAGAGGCTGATAAGGGTATCAGACATATAGGCGATCATATCAGTTATTATGAAGGAAGTGATTTAGCATTGATTGGTTCTTTTATACCCCACTTAAACTTTGATTATGGAGTAAAAGAAACAGTAGAAACGGTGGTTGTACAATGTAGACAAAACTTTTACGAGGATCCATTTTACAAACAACCAGAAATGCAATTAATTTATGATTTAATGCTTCGTGCTAAAAATGGAATTGCATTTTATGGTAATACCAAAATAAAAGCTGGCCAATTATTAAAAAAAATGGCTGGACATAATTCGTTTGAGCAACTTTTATTGTTGATTCAAATTTTCCAAATACTTGCAACCAGTAAAGAATATACTTTATTAGAAGCCAGACCCATTGCATCCCATGCTGTGATTAAAGAACATGAAAGAATGCATGAAATTTATAAATATGTAGAAGCACACTTTCAAGAACCCATACAAATTAGCCGTATAGCCTCTAAGGTAAATTTGTCTGATGCCGCATTTTGCAGATATTTTAAAAAATCAACTAAACTCACCTACACCGATTTTGTGAACCAGTATCGAATTAATCATGCAAAAAAATTATTAATGCAAAATGCCAACGTAACAGAAACATGTTATGAAACTGGTTTTGAAAGTTTATCCTATTTTAATAAAATTTTTAAAAAAATTACAGGAGAAAATCCATCTACGTTTAGAAAACGGAATTGATGTTTTTATATGTAATAGCTACTCTCTTACTCTTATCTGACGGTCAGGTTTTTTTTACCGGATTTGAACTTTTTCTTGAACAAATTTTCATTTGAAACTGTCTTAACCCGATAAATGACTGGACTGATTCTAAAATTCAGTTTAGAACCTCATGCAGAAACTCAACCAATTCATCACGCAAAATAAAAAACAACCTACGAATAAACGTAAGTGGCTGATTTTCATGTAGCGAGATCGGGACTATGTGCGCCTCAGGCGTATATTAATAAAAATATCTAATGTGGTATAGTTTTAATAAACGCCCTCCCCTGGCCACTCTTGAGCCATTTCTCATATTGCATAGCTTCTAACTTCATTGCAAAGTCCCTCTGCAAAATAAGCCGCCAAGGGCGATAACGAGCTGTCCACTCGTTCCCCAACTCATTATGACTTTTTAGCCGCTCAATTAGATTTGCAGTAAAACCGGTATAGTGCTTTTTTGCTGTATCAGAGTACAATACATAAACAGTAAAATGCATAAACACAAATATTATAACCCCCAAAATAAACCGAGTGCTTGAACGAATCACCGCCATATAAAAATCAGGTGTAATATTTGCGATAAATACCTAATAAATAGGGCAAATGGTCCAGTTAACATAGCTGTGTTATCAATATAGTATTAGCTAAAAAAAGCCTGCCATTTTCATGACAGGCTTTGTAGCGAGATCGGGATTTGGTGCGCCTCCGGAGCATTGAACCCGTGTGCGCCTTTGGCGTATAACTTGTCCGCCTCTGGTGGATGAATCGTGTGCGCATTGTACAAATAAAAAAAGCCCGCAACATTCGTGACAGGCCTTGTAGCGAGATCGGGATTGTGTGCGCCTCCGGAGCATTGAACCCGAGTGCGCCAGAGGCGCATAACTTGTCCGCCTCTGGTGGATGAATCCTGTGCTAATTGCACAAATAAAAAAGCCCGCCACATTTGCGACAGGCCTTGTAGCGAGAATGGGACTAAGTGCGCCTCCGGAGCATTGAACCCATGTGCACCAGAGGCGCATAACTTGTCCGCCTCTGGTGGATGAATCCTATGCTAATTGCACAAATAAAAAAGCCTGCCACATTTGTGACAGGCCTTGTAGCGAGAATGGGACTTGAACCCATGGCCTCAGGGTTATGAATATTTTTAAAGAAAATGAAGGCGTTGATTTGTAGTTAGTTATGTTTCGTTAAAACGGAAATCAACCGATTTTAACCGAATTCAGGGGGTGTTTTCCTCACGCAGAGGTACAAATAAAAAAACTACACCTTCAACTCAAATAAACTAACCACTGCGTTATGGTAATGTTGAGGTAAGCCATCCGTATTAATTAATTGAGAGAGACCTAAGAAGTCAAAACCACAAGACGTATAGTGATCTATTAGTTTATGATTCTCTCCTACTGTGTCCATGCGAACAAACTTCTTGCCATTCTGAGTTGCGTAATGTTTAGACCATTCTACAATTTTTTTGACTAATCCTTTTCCTCTAAATTTAGGGTTAGTCGTTATCCTATGAATATAAACCGATGGGTCTTTATCCTTGTTCTCCCAAATTAGAGGGTCAGAAAATGTAGTAGCCCAAATACATACCACCTCTCCATCAATGATTATTTTCCATTGTCTATTCTCTACAATTTCATTTATAACCATCTCTCTATCAAACTCCGGCCAATGACTAATGAATCTTTCTTTTTGATATGCAGTTGCAGACCTATATAAATCAAGTATGAAATCTAGATCCTCAATTAAACTATTTTGTATTTCCATAAATAAAAAAATTTATGAGTAAAAGTAAAAAACCTCACGCAGAAACAAAAAAGGACCCACGATTTAACGTAAGTCCTTGATTTTCATGTAGCGAGAACGAGATTTGAACTCGTGACCTCAGGGTTATGAATCCTGTGCTCTAACCAACTGAGCTACCTCGCCTTATTATACTAGTCTCCTTCACCCCTTTTCTTTACTTGAACCCATGTGCGCCTTTGGCTTATAACTTGTCCGCCTCTGGTGCATGAATCCTGTGCTCTAACCAACTGAGATACCTCGCCTTATTGGTTATTTTAGTATCGGGGGGCAAAGATAATGGAATCTGATAAATGCAACTACCCTAAAACGCTAAAAGTTTCGTGAGCTCGCGGCTTAGTTTAGGGACACTGGGCAACATGGCCTGCTCCAGGGCAACCTGCATGGGAACTGCGGGTAAATTTAAAGCGCCTATCACTTCAACAGGGGCATCCAGATAACAATAACAGGAATGGGTAATACGATGTGCCAAAGCCTCTGTAAACGAATTATTGCGGGGTTCCTCTGTGAGTATTAATATCTTCCCGTGCCGCTTTACCAGGTCAAAAACAGCCTCCTCATCGAGGGGAAATAGTGTACGTAAATCGAGTACTTCCACCTGACCGGGTACTTTTTTGGCAACTTCCATTGCCCAATGTACCCCCATCCCATAGGTAATTACTCCCATGGTTGTGCCCTTCTCCACCAATAAAGAATCAGCTTCTAAAGCAATACGTGCTTTTCCCAAGGGAATAATATAATCCTCAGAAGGCTCAACCGTTTTTGCTCCTTCAGAACAAGGGATCTTACTCCAATACAATCCCTTATGCTCTAACATAACTACCGGATTCGGATCTAATATTGCCGCTTTCATTAATCCCTTCATATCAGCTGCATTGGAAGGATATACCACTTTTATACCTTTAATGGATAATAATGTAGACTCTATACTTCCACTATGATAGGGACCCCCACCTCCATAAGCACCCACAGGCACCCTCAATAACATTTGAACGGGAAATTTTCCATTGCTTAAATAACATGACTTAGCAATTTCCGTAACCAATTGATTCAAGCCCGCAAAAATATAGTCAGCAAACTGTACTTCAACAATTGGCTTCATGCCAAGTGCACTCATCCCGGCAGTTGACCCAATAATATAAGCTTCCTGAATGGCCGTATTAAAAACACGCTGCTTTCCAAACTTGTTAACTAAATTATCTTGCTCTTTAAATATTCCACCTAACCTGCTTCCCAAATCTTGACCATATAAAACAGTTTCAGGGTATGCCTCCATCAATTCCTCTATTGCACTTAATGCAGCATCCAGCATCATAATTTGTTTACCCTGTTTAGGCTCTCTGGTGCCCATTTCCTCCCGTATAGCTGTTTCCGCATATATGTGCGCTTCTACCGATTCAACATCAGGGTCTTCGGCATGCAATGCCCTAGAAAAATCGTGGCGAACCCTTTTTTCAACTGCAGCATCAATAGATTTTAAATCGTCTTCACTGATTCCAGCTTCTAATAAGAGATTTCTTAATATCGAAACCGGGTCCAAGATGGGTTGCTGAATTGCAGCAGGATTTTTATATCGGTTTTGCTCATTTCTAGCACTCCCCGTTTGATGCCCTAACAGCGAAAGTGTTGCATGAACTAACACTGGTTTTCTTTCAATACGAGCAATTTGAATAGCACGCTGTATGGTTAAATAGCTTTCGGCAAAATTGCTGCCATCGCATTGCAGACGCTCCATCCCTTTAAATCCATCAGCAAAATCATACGCGTTAGTATTTCGCAAGTCTTCAGCCATTGTGCGAATATTCCAACCATTATCCTGCACCAAATAAATGATGGGAAGTTGTTTTAAAACCGCAAACTGGAATGCCTCGCTCAATTCTCCCTCAGTAATAGCCCCGTCGCCCATAGAACAAACTACTATAGGCAACTGGCCATCATTGGTTTTTCGCAATTTTTTTACGCCGGTTTCTTCGGCTATCTGAATAGCATGTGCTAACCCGGTAGACGGAATGGCCTGCATGCCGGATGCACTGCTCTGGTGCATGATTGAAGGCTTGCCGGGGTCTTTACTGCTAGGATGCGAATAATAGGTTCTCCCTCCTGAAAAGGGATCGTTCTTTTTAGCCAATAACTGCAACATCAATTCATATGGCGTAAAACCCAGTGATAATAGTAAACTATCATCTCGATAATAAGCACTTAACCAGTCGCATGATTGTAGCTGCATCCCGGTTGCTATTTGAATGGCCTCGTGCCCCCGGGAAGTTGCATACCCATAATGAATATCTACTCGCCTTGCTTCAAAGGTATCCGACATGGTTTTAGCAGTAACCATCATCTGATAAGCATCCAGCAAAGTGGTGAGATTTAACATTCGCTGCGTTTGAGGATTATGCATGTATTTTTAATGAAAAAACTTCCTGATTTTCAAGATATCCTTCTAATACATCTCCTGGCAAACACGGACCAACACCTGCTGGAGTGCCTGTATATATTAAATCACCTGGCTCAAGGGTAAAATATTGAGAAATATGTGCGATAAGCGCATCAAAAGGAAAAATCATATAATTCGTACTCCCCTGCTGAACCCATTCTCCATTTTTCTTTAAAGAGAAATGAACCTCTCCCAATGGTATCAATTGCCAGCTGCCAAGAATGGCAGAATGATCCCATGCTTTTGCCTTTTCCCAGGGCAATCCCTTTTGTTTCAAGTTTGATTGGATATCCCTTGCAGTAAAATCGATTCCTACCGTAATTGCATCTACATGTTTCAAAGCATCTATTTCCGCTATACAGGTTGCCGTTGCAGATACCCGTAAAACCAATTCTGCCTCATAATGTAAGTCACTCGTAAACGCCGGATAATGAAATTGTTTTCCAGCAGCCAATAATGCAGTGGAGGGCTTCATAAAAATAACGGGCTCTTCAGGTACTTCATTCCCTAATTCACGGGCATGCGCTACATAATTTCTACCTACACAAATTATTTTCATATTCAGTTACTTATGCCGGGATGGGAAACAACTCCGGTTTGAGTAGAACGACCTGAAAATGAAAAAATTGTATAAACTAAGAAGGAAAATTGATGAAGTGGGGAACTCTATACTTCTATCAAAAACTATTAACACCCACTTTTTGAGAAGTTGAGCATTGATGGGAAAGGGGTTAACCCTTAAACTCCATACGATTAACCATATTCATTGTATATGCCAAACCTGCCAGTACGAAAGACTCAATCACATCACAACTGACTTTAATTTTGTTGTCCACTACTGGCTGTTCTTCTGCAAGCCATCTTCCAAGCACAAAATCAACCTGTCCACCTTTAGGAAACTGATTGCCAATACCAAATCTAAGTTTGGGATATTGATCAGTTCCCAAAGTAAACTGAATATCTTTTAATCCATTATGTCCAGCATCGGAGCCCGAACCCCTTAATCTTATCTTGCTCAACGGCAACGCCAGATCATCTACAATCGTTAAGGTTTGTTCCAATGGGATATGCTCTTTATCCATCCAATATTTGAATGCCTTTCCGCTCAAATTCATAAAAGTAGTGGGCTGAATACATATCAACTGCCTACCCTTTACTGTAACAGTAGCTATATTGGCTAACCTTCCGCTTGTAAAAAAAGTCCCGTGCTTTTGCACAAATGCATCTAACACATCAAACCCAATATTATGTCGGGTATGATGATAATCGGGTCCTGGATTTCCTAATCCCACAATTAAAAACCGTTGCATAGTGCTTCAGCATTGTATGGGGTAAAAATACAGGATTTGCTGAATTGAATTTCGGACTATTACCATTGAATACATTGTAAGCATAAAAAAAGGCAAATTCAGGGGAACTTGCCTTTCAAAATCTAATGTAAAAATTACTTATTTTTTGGCAGCAGCGGGAGCAGGGGCTTTGGCAGCAGGTGCAGCTTTAGCGGCTGTTGCTTCCTCCTGCTTCAACTGACGAGTTAATACTACAGAAGCAATTGGAATACGGGGAGAATTGAGAATTTCCATTCCAGGAACCTTTACATCTTCCACCCGAATATTTCCATTCAAATCTAAGTTGGTAATATCTACTGAAATATTTTCTTGCAGGTCTTTAGGAAGCGCCTTTACCTTCAAAGATTTGATCTTGATAATCAGTTTTCCTCCTCCTTTTACCCCAATTGAAGTTCCGGTAAATTTCAATGGAATAGTAGCTACTACTTTTTTGTCGCCTACCAATTCCAATAAATCCACGTGAATCAATGAATCGGATACTTTATCAAATTGCAAATCCTTTAAAATGCAACGATAAGTTTTGCCGTCTACTGTAACATCGGCCGTTTGAAATTCACCAGTGTACACTAAAGGCTTGAAAGCCTTTGCAGAAGCATAAAAATTAATCTCCTGAGCACCCCCGTAAATTACACCTGGCACGTTTTCCTGAGAGCGAATTTGGCGGGCGGCTTTTTTGCCATGATCGGTCCTCAGGTGACCTTCGATTGTAATTGTTTTCATAAAAATTGTTGATTGGTTTATCCCCTCACGCCGGGGCATGATTGCCTTATCCGGTTTTGGGACGGCAAAAGTAGGAAAAATCGGCTATAAACTACCGAGAAAACAACTATTTATCTCTCCCTCTCAGCTGAGAATGGATAAATAAGCTGGTGATGCTCTTATTTTCGTAAGCGTTCCTGATGGCAATGGCAAACAAATCGGCCACTGAAATTTGCTTTATTTTGGGTGATTCTTTCCTCAGTGGAATGGTATCACAAACCACCAGTTCTTCCAATACGCTATTTTCAATGTTTTCGTATGCCTTTCCACTTAAAACCGGGTGCGTAATCAATGCCCGAACCGTGTTGGCTCCTTTTTCTTTCAATAATCCGGCAGCTTTTGCCAACGTTCCACCCGTATCACAGATATCGTCCACCAACACAACATCTTTGCCGGTAACGTCACCTATTACCACCATACTAGCAATCTCATTGGCTCTTTTGCGATGCTTATCGCAAATTACCATTTCGGCATTGAAATAACTGGCAATTTCTCTAACCCGGTTGGTACTTCCCACATCCGGAGCAGCAAAAGAAAGATTGGGCAATTTGAGTTGGTCAATATATGGAATGAAAATAGCTGAACTATCCAAATGATCTACGGGCACATCAAAAAATCCCTGAATCTGAGGGGCATGCAAATCCATGGTAATTACCCGATCGGCTCCGGCTGCTTCCAATAAGGTTGCCAACAACTTTGCACCAATGGCAACTCTTGGCTTATCTTTTCTATCCTGTCGGGCATATCCATAATAGGGAATTACTGCTACCACCCGGTAGGCACTTGCCCTTTTGGCAGCATCAATCATCAACAATAATTGCATCAGATTGTCGGCAGGCGCATAGGTACTTTGTACGAGAAAAACATAATCACCTCGGATACTTTCCAAAAAGATGGGCTGGCATTCCCCATCGCTGAACTGCTGAATATTTATTTTTCCAAGTGGGGCGCCAAAGCGTTGGGCAATTTTCTCGGCTAAATGTTGCGATCCGGTTCCGGAGAAAATTTTAACTGAAGGATTCATATATATCAGTGAATATGCACGAAGGTAGCTATTCAATTATGAATTGCTATATTGACTTAATTACAATTTGTTCACATGAGAAAAATATCGATGAAGGAATGGGCTCCGGAAGACAGGCCCCGAGAAAAATTAATCCGCGAAGGTGCGCATAGTGTAAGCGTTGCAGAACTACTTGCCATTTTAATTAACCATGGCACCCGAAATGCCACTGCGTTGGATCTGGCTAAAAATATGCTGCTATATGCTAATAACGACCTCCAACAATTGGCTCGGATGAACGTAGCAGAAATGTGTAATGCACAAATTAAGGGGATTGGCGAGGCAAAGGCTGTAACCCTGGTTGCCGCAATGGAGTTGGGCATTAGAAGAAAAGCAGCCGAACACTTTAGAATACGGATTCAGGGAAGTAAAGACATTGCAGGATACCTGCAGGCAAAGCTGGAAAACCGCAAACAAGAAGTTTTTGCTGTTGTTTACCTGAATCGGGGTAACAGAATTTTATCACTGGAAACCATTAGTGAAGGTGGATTAACCGGAACCGTAGCCGACCCACGCATCATCTTAAAAAAGGCCCTTGAGCAGGATGCCACTTCCCTGGTATTGTGCCACAACCATCCCAGCGGAAATCTTATTCCCAGCAAAGCAGATGAACAACTAACCCAAAAAATAAAACATGCAGCAGCTTTGATGGATATTCAGGTGCTCGACCATATCATTGTTAGCCAGGAAGGCTATTTCAGCTTCGCAGATGAAGGAATGATATAACGCAACTTTACCGGTTTTATGCCTGACCGGTTAGTCCGCCAAAATTCATTGGAATTTCAATTTGCTCCAAATCCTTAATGGTTCCATTACTGGCTTCAAAACGGCTAACATTTTCCTGCAAAGCCTTCATAAATCTTTTAGCATGCATGGGAGTAAAAATTACACGGGATCTCACCTTACTCTTGGGTGTTCCGGGCATTACATTTACAAAATCGATTACAAATTCTGCATTGCTATGGGTAATAATAGCCAGATTGGCATAACTACCTTCTGCAACTTCTTCAGAAATTTCGATATTCAGTTGATTGTTGGGTTGAATTTCCATAGTATTAAATGTGCCTCAAAGGTAAGCAAATAAAATTGCTCAATCTGAAAGCCATTACCCCTATTCAACAACAAAGCCGGCATAAAGCCGGCTTTGTTGAAAAATTAAGATGGGACAAAATTAGTTTACGTCCCAGAAAATTTTGGTTTTGAATACATCAATGGCACCCTGTGCATTTACATTCGTACCATTTGAACCTAATTCAGTTAATGGATAGAACAAACGCAGCGGACGATCTGCAGATACCACCTGAACAGATTGTGGTGTATTTGGCAAACGGGTTCTTCTGTATTCTGTCCACGCTTCTACTCCATTAAAGTTGCACAAAGCCAGCCATTTTTGATAGGCAATAGCAGCAAGTTTATCTGTTGAAGCAGCAAAATCGCAGTTGTTTACACCCCCTGTCAATAATGCATTGGCATTAGTTGTAGTACTACCTACCAAACGGAAAGCCTGGCGAACACCATCTTCATAATAACTTTGTACTGTTCCTGGAAGTGTTATCGCAGGAAAGCGCTGTTCGAGTTCAGCTAAATTTAATAAAGTTTCAGCAGCAGTTAACAGAATATAGGGGCGTCCAAATTCGCCTTTAACCAGCAAACTAGGTCCGAGTGCACAACATCCTGCAGGCAAAAATCCAGAACTAATTCCAAATGGAACTCCCGTGTAGTTGGTAATAAGTTCAGCGTTAACACTCACACCAGGATTGGCACCGTTTTCACCTCCATTGGCATAACCGAATCTTTTTAATCGGAAGGTGTCGTTGGTTGCTTTTAAGCTGTTCACCAAAAACTGCGTTAAACGAGGGAAGTTGTTATTAGCTCTTTTAGCACCTGTTTCAGAATATCCCCAGTTATTATAAATAGGGTTCATCTGTCCGGCTGCTGCTAAATAACCTGGATTTATACCAGCATCGGTTGTTGTTAACCAGCCACCACCGGAAGAGATAATTTTATTCACTTCAGTAGTAATATAAGTTCCTCTGCCAGCAATTCGGGATTGATGATTTAAAATACGCAATTTCAATGAGTTGGCAAACTGTATCCAACGAGCTCTGTTGCCCTTAAACATGATATCCGAACCGGCATACGCTGATTCAAAAGCGTTATTATTGATATCATTGATACCCTCATCAATAAGCGTAATCAATCCTTCATAAACTGCTTTTTGATCATCAAATTTAGGAGCCAAAGAACCAACTCCCTTCAATGCATCAGAGAAAGGAATATTACCATATAAATCTACCAGGTGCTGGAAAACAAATGCCTTCATTATTTTGGCAGGTCCTTTGAAATAAGGCTGACTGGCAGCATCTGCACCGTTGATTACATATTGATAATCTTGCAGGTTATCATAAAATCCATCCCAATAGTTGAAATCACCATTGGTAAATACATACGAGAAGTAAGTAGTTGCGAGGATATAACCATTGGATTGAGTCCATTGTCCCGACCAGTAAGAACCCAGCTCATTCAAGCCAAGCATATTGGTGGAAGTTACATTCATGGCATTGGCAATTACAAATGCCGGAGTTGCTGATGGCAATGAATTGGGGTTGGTGTTTACATCCAAAAAGGATTTCTTACAACCGGTACCAATCAATGCCGCGAGCGCGAATACATATAAAGCTTTGCGTTTCATTTTCATACGATTTTAATGTTGTTGATTGATATCAGATTAGAATTGGAAGTTTACGTTGAAACCATATTGACGAACCGGAGGTGTTTGACCGGTATTGTTAATACCCAATCCATTACCAGTAGTAAAGCTGAATTCAGGATCTGTATAGTAATTCAACTTGTCAATAATAGTAAATAAATTTCTTCCATATACTGCGATTTGAGCACCGCTGAAGATTTTAGTTTTCTTAAGCAGACTAGCCGGCACGTTATAAGAAAGATTAATATCTCTCAACTTAATAAACCAGTTAGGGTTCACAAAGTTTTCTGAAATCAATCGATAGTTGTTAACCCACAAAGCATACTCAGGCTCACGAACCTGAACGGTTGTATTTGGAGTAACTTTTCCGTTAGCATCCAAGAAGTATGAGTTTGCAAAAATTTGTGGTGCTCTGTTTTCGGTCCATTTTCCTGAACCGGTAAAAGTCATCTGACGTCCTAAATCGGAGAACATCACTCCACCACCTCTGTATTCGAAGTTGAAAGTGAATGTGAAATCATTATATGATAATTTAGAACCCAAACCTAAAATATCACGTGGAAGGGTACCGCCTCTAGAAACCAGGCTGGAGTTCAGCAAAGGATATCCGGTAGTAGCATTCACCTGACGCATTCCTGAACCATCGGGAGCATAGTTGTATCCATTGGTTTTCAGGATGGGGAAACGCATTCCCTTGATAACGTTGGTTGAAGCATAGGAATATCCGCCATACTGGAACTCATTGATACCTGGGTACAAATCAACCACTTTGTTATCGTTGTAAGAATAACGCAGATTTGCATCCCAGCGAAGTTTCCCTTTATTTAGAATCTGTACTTTTAAATCTGCCTCATATCCCCAGTTTTGTGTTTGTCCTACGTTGATTAAGAGGTTAGAAAAACCGGTAGAGTTAGGAATCTTAACCGTGATTACCTGACCTTTTGAATCCTGCGTATAGGCGGTGAAATCAAGATTTACTCGGTTTTTAAATAAACTCATTTCCAAACCACCTTCATAGGAAGTTACAAATTCCGGTTTCAAGTTAGCATCAGGCAATGTATTTCCTACTGTTAAACCTACGGTATTTCCGAAGGGGAAACCACCACCATTAGGGTAGGTTAAATCCAATCCATACAAGCTGACATTATCATTACCATTCTTGTTGTAGTTGGCACGTATTTTCAGGTAATTCAGCGTTTTGCTCTTGATTTGAGGGAAAGCTTCTGTTGCTATGAAAGACAATGCAGCACCATAGTATGGATAAGTATACAAGTTGGTTGCACGATCGCTCTTGTAGAAACGGGACGTAGCATCGTAACGGAAGGTACCATTGAAGCTCAAATAACCTTTCCAAGTAGTAGTAAGGTCGGCATAATAACCATACTTACGCTCTTTGGTAGTTGATTCAGCCCCCCCCAACACACCTTGACGGTTGGCCACGTTATATACTCCAGGAACAACAATAGAACCTGAGGATAGCGTGATCGCCTTAGTTTGTCTTTGATAAACACTATATCCCAAAACCAAACGATTTGAAAAATCTCCGAAATCTTTGTTTACATGCACCTGAAATTCATTATTCACAACATTCTCTGTGCTGGAGAAGTCTGTAACACCACCTAACTGATCTGTGATGGCACGATAAATTCCTGGATAATCATCATCATGTTGCCAAGGTGCTGGAATATATGCTTCGTTTTTGGCATAAGATGAATAAAGGAACTGCTCCTGTATATTCTTTTGCGTTCTTGAATTGTTCATTACACCCAAACGGTTGAACACATTTAACCATGGTAATAAATGGTAATTGATTTCCAAAGCACCCTGGATATTGGCATCCTTATAACGGGCACGATTGGTTTCGGCATTGAAATAAGGGTTGTTGTAATAATCGTTAAAATATCCGTTTGGATTAGCGAACTTATTCGCTCTCCAATCACGCATATCATTTAAAGGAATATGAGAAGCGGTGTTGATAATATCATTGTAAAAATCCGCGGTAGTTCTGTCGTAGTCAGCCTGAGTATAGCTCAGATTGAAAGCAGCAGAAACTTTACCATATTCTCTTTTAGCATTTAAACGTGCACCAGTTCGCTGACTGCGATCATTGGGTACGATACCTGCTATTTTTTGATTTTCAACAGACATATAGAATGAACTCACTTCATCGCCACCCTGAAAACTTACCTGATTATTAATGGAAACCCCTCTGTCGAAAGATTTTCTGCGGCCATTAGGAATAGCAGAATAAGGGATCACTAATTTATCTCCCTGTGCATTGATCACACGACCCACAATACGGGCAGAACCATCATATTGATCACCATATTGCTGGTTTTCGTAAGAACGCCAGTTTTCACGCATACGAACCAGGTAATCTGAACTATACCCGGCTTGTCCGAATACGTAAGGATAGTACTGAGAACCATTACCAAATTTTTCCTGGAATTGAGGTAAGAAACTGATTTCATCGAAGTTCGTAGCATTCGAATAATTCACCTTCAACTTACCCTTATTTCCTTTTTTGGTAGTAATAACCAAGGCACCGTTAATACCGGCAGAACCGTACAGTGCAGCAGCCTGACCACCTTTCAGGATAATCACATCCTCAATATCATTGGGGTTGATCGTTGCCAAAACCGTGTTGGTGGTTTGCATACCATCCAGTACGATTAAGGCATCGTTGTTACCGGTTAATGAACGATATCCGCGTAAAACCAGTTTAACTGCAGGGTCTACGCTATTGTTCACGTTGTAAACAGCCAATCCGGAAACTTTACCGGAAAGTGCCTGAGCCAGTTGAGGAGAACGACCCACGTTCACTTCATCCGTATTTACTTTGGCATAAGAGTAGCCAATTTCCTTAGCTTTTTTCCGAATTCCCTGGGCAGTAACTACCACTCCATCTAATTCTGAAACGCTGCGACCGAGTGAAATGTTAAAAACTCCGGTTCTGCCTACTTTCTGCTCGAATTCTCCGTAACCAACAGCTGAAAATACCAGACTGGCATTCTCATCAGCGCTGATGCGGAAATTTCCCTGATTATCAGCTACTACCGCATTGTTGGTGCCCTTCACCTTCACAGATGCATTGGGTACAGGCGCCCCTTTTTCGTCTTTAACGGTACCCGTAACCACGCGTACCTGAGCATTTGCAGCCATAGAAAAACATAGCAGGGCTGCAAACAAGGTTGATACAATTTTCTTCATGTGTATTTGTTTTGTTATCTAATACTAGGCGTTGAAATTAGCAATTCATTAACAAAAGTTAAAATAAAATTTAAAAAAATTGCTAAAATTCTCATCAAAATGACCATTTTCGACAACTTTTAGCTGCATTATTTTTTTTCTATCTATAAATATATATTAATATAATTTATAAACAAATTAAATACAACTATTTACATATTTTATATTCAATTTAAAAATATATATGCTATTTTGGATTTTTTCCTCCTCAATACCTGCTTCCGGTGCTAAAAAGTTTGCCTATGCCCCCAATTTTAAAATAGCTTTGCACCATGATAGTACTCGATGGAAAAATAGCTGCTCAGGCAATTAAAGACCAAATCCGCTCAGCAACTGAAAAAATAGCCGCATTAGGAAATAGACCCCCTCACCTGACCGCCATATTAGTGGGCACCAACGGAGCCAGTGAAACCTATGTAGCCAGTAAAGTGAAAAACTGCCAGGAAACCGGCATCCAATCTACCCTAATTCGTTTAGATGATCAGATTGCTCAGTCCGAACTCCTGCTAGAAATTGAAAAACTCAATCAAAACCCTTCCATAGACGGTATTTTAGTTCAACTGCCGCTTCCCAAACATATTTCCGAAGCCGCTGTAATTGAAGCGATTCACCCGGATAAAGACGTGGATGGATTTCATCCCATCAATGCAGGAAAACTAGTGCAGGGACTACCTACTTTTATCCCTGCAACTCCCTATGGCATCCTGCTCATGCTTGAGCATTTTCAACTTACCACCAAAGGAAAACATGCAGTAGTTATTGGCAGAAGCAATATTGTGGGTCGCCCTATGAGCATTCTCCTTAGCAGCAATATCCCATTCGGAAATTGTACCGTTACCCTGTGCCACTCGCACACCCCCAATTTGAATGAGATTTGCAGGCAGGCTGATATAATTGTAGCAGCCCTCGGTAAACCAGAATTTGTAACAGCCAACATGATTAAACCGGGCGCAATCGTTATTGATGTAGGCATCACCCGTGTGGCTGATGCAACTGCCAAAAATGGCTTCCGTATTAAAGGAGATGTTGCATATGCCTCCGTAGCACCACTTTGTGAAGCTATCACTCCTGTACCCGGAGGTGTTGGATTAATGACAATTGCCGGACTTCTCAAAAATACTTTACAAGCCTATTATCAACATCAGCACTAATTAATGGAGACTATATCACAAAGTTCTACCTCCTTACCGGTGATGGAAACCTTTTATTCACTTCAGGGTGAAGGATTTCATCAGGGCAGGGCTGCATTTTTTATTCGGCTAGGAGGTTGTGATGTAGGTTGCGTATGGTGTGATGTGAAAGATAGTTGGGATGCATCCCTCCATCCACTCAGAACCATAAAATCACTCGTTGAAGAGGCCCACAACTATCCTTCACCCCTAGTTATTATTACCGGGGGAGAGCCTCTTTTACATCCATTGGAAACCTTAACCACTGAGTTGAAAGCTATCGGAAAACAAGTACATCTCGAAACCTCAGGATCTTCGCCACTTTCAGGTAATTTCGACTGGATATGTATTTCACCCAAAAAATTTAAAGCCGCACTGCCGGAAGTTTTGGCAAAAGCAAATGAGTGTAAAGTGGTGGTATTTAACCGACACGATCTGGAATGGGCAATCAGTTTCATCCCCCAACTATCTCCCGACTGCTTTTTGTATTTACAACCCGAATGGGATCAGCGTGAAAAGGTTACTCCGCTTATCATTTCATTCATCCAAAATAATCCGAACTGGAGACTGAGCCTGCAAATTCACAAATACCTTCATATCGATTAAATTTCGATTTTTATAATTACGCCATCCTTTTAACATCCCTTTTCAATCCTTTGACCGAAATTGCTTACATGAAGCATTGGATTATCGTTTTGGCATGTATTGGTATGTTGTCGCAGAGCCGTTCTCAGGTTTACTATCCTGATAAAATAGCATCCAATGCAGTGATAGCGTATGAGGATGCCATTAATTTTTTACAAAACGGGCAATTTGTGCAAGGCATTCAGGAATTGAAAAAAAGTGTAGCGCTTGATAGTAGTTATGTAGATGCCTATCTTTCGTTAGCGGGTGTATTTGGACAATTAAAAAAATATGATTCTTCGGTGTATTGGTATTTACAGGCAAAAAAAAGAGATACTGTTTATTTTGCTCCTTATCAATTACCATTATCCATCAATTTCGCTGGATCGGGAAATTTTGAAGCGGCACTTACCATTGTAAACCAATTTTTATCTATTCCCGGCTTAAACGACAAAAGCAGAAAAAGTGGTGAATACCGCAAACGTTGTTACGAATTTGCTATACAGTATGCGGCAGCACATCCCGGCTGGGAAAATAGTTTCTCACCCGAAAATTTAGGAGATTCAGTTAATACAAGATGGTCGGAGTATTATCCAACGGTTACAGTAACCGATAGTCTGCTGGTATTTACCCGAAGGGATGATCGTTCCAGAGAGGATTTCATTGAAACCGCTATCATTCCTGGGGGATTCAGAAAATGGAAAACCATTCCGGGTAGCTTGAATGAAGAGCCAAAAAAAGGAGCCATCAGCGTATCACAGGATGCAGAATGGCTTTTGTATGCTGCTCAGTTACCCGAACAAGGTTATCAAAGTTTTGATATTTACATTTCCCTCGCAACTCCCAATGGATGGAGTGATCCGCAGAACCTGGGCCCTGCTGTTAACACCGATTTTTGGGAATCAGCTCCTTCACTTAGTCCGGACAAAAACGAACTCTATTTTTGCAGCAATCGCCCTGGAGGTTTTGGAGGCTCTGATATATATGTGAGCCATCGCCTGCCATCCGGGAAATGGAGCAACGCAGAAAATATGGGTCCGGGCATTAACACTGCTGGAGATGAAATGGCTCCTTTTATTCATGCCGACAATCAAACCTTATATTTCACTTCCACCGGATGGCCGGGCTTTGGTGGTTCTGATTTATTTGTATTGAAAAAAGATGCGGCAGGAAAATGGTCGGCTCCCATCAACCTGGGCTATCCAATTAATACAATTGAAAACGAAGGAAGTATGGCAGTTGCTGCTGATGGGGTTACTGCATACTATGCCAGTGACAGAAGTGATTCAAGAGGGGGATTAGATATTTACAAATTCAGTTTACGGAAAGATGTTCAGCCCCATAAAACATTTTATCTGAAAGGTCAGGTGAAAGATAAAAGTACGGGTAAACCCCTTCCCTGCTTAGTGGAACTGATTGAAAACAGCATGCAAAAGAGTTTATTGAAAGTACAAACAGATGAAACAGGCAACTATTTTGTAACCCTCCCCACAGGAAACGATTATACACTAACTGTAAACCGCAGGAACTATTTGTTTTACAGCGAACTGTTTCAATTAAGTCAGTCGGTGCCGGATAGCGTGTATAAGAAAGATATTTTTTTACAGCCCATTCAGTTAAACGCATCATTAACTTTTTCAAATATTCAGTTTGCCAACAATTCGTATGCACTTCCCGAATCGGGAAAAATTGAATTGAATAAACTAATAACCCTGCTAAAAGAAAATCCCCGTATTCAAATTGAAATTGGGGGACACACTGATAATGTTGGATCTGCAGAAAGCAATCGTATCTTATCTGAAAACCGCGCCAAAGCGATTGTTCAGTATTTGCTCGATAATCAAATTGAATCCGCTCGCCTTCGGTGGAAAGGGTATGGAGCCACTCAACCTATTACCAATAATGCTACTGAAGCCGGCAGGGCCATCAACCGAAGAACCACTTTCACCATTGTTGGATTGTAATTTTCAAAAATCGGGTGTAAATACCTTGTTTTGATTTAAGTTCCCATGCGAAATTCGCTGATGGATGAAGAATGGCTGAATAGAATCGCACTTACGCATATTCCGGCATTAGGACCTGTTAGAATACGATCCCTAATCGAATATTTCGGAAGTGCAACGAATGTTTTTTCCAGCAACAGAAAAGAATGGTTACGTGTTCCGAATATGACGGAACAGAGCTGTAAAGAACTGAAAAAAAAGCAATACCAATCAATTGCAGCGGTGGAATGGAATTTTATTCAGTTGAACCAAATTAAGCCGTTGTTTTTAACGGATGTAGATTATCCTTCCCGTCTATTACATTGTTATGATCCTCCTCCTATACTGTATTACAAAGGAAACGCCCACCTGAATCACCCGAGGATAATAAGTGTAATAGGCACCCGAAATCCAACACAGTATGGAAAACAGGTTACAGAACAGCTTATAACATCTTTGCAAGAGGCGAATGTGATAATTATCAGTGGATTAGCTTATGGTATTGATGCACTAGCGCATAAACTCGCATTACAATTTCAGATTCCAACCATTGGAGTACTGGCGCATGGCTTAGATACTATTTATCCGTGGCAGCATCTAGCACTTGCCAGAGACATGGAAAAACAAGGCGCTTTATTAACTGAATTTAGCAGCAAAACCCAACCCGACAAACATAATTTTCCTCGAAGAAACCGCATCGTGGCAGGCATGGCAGATGCAACCATTGTTATGGAAACAGCTATCAAAGGGGGAAGTATGATAACGGCTGAACTGGCATTTGAATATAATCGCGACTTATTTGCTGTACCGGGCAAAATTACCGACCCAACAGCATCGGGTTGCTTACAATTGATTCAGCAGAATAAGGCACACGTATATACATCTCCCGAAAATCTATTACAGGTGTTGGGCTGGAAAAACAGGCAACCGATTGTTCGGCAAACCCGATTATGGAATGAAGTAAGTTCTGATGAAAAATTAATAATTGACTTACTTCAGAAAACGGATTCTATGTTTATTGATGAATTACAATTAAGAACCGGCAAATCTCCTGGATGGCTTGCTGCAGTATTATTATCCCTGGAAATGAAAAGTTGTATTCAAAGTTTACCCGGAAAAAGATATGCACTACCGGGATAAATAAATGAACCAAATACTAATTATTTTTCATCCATCTCCACAATATTATCATGGATAATCCGGCAGTGGCAGCGGGTAAGAGGAATGACCAAAGAAAGGTGTGTGATTGCTGGCCGTATAACCAGGCACTTAGTAAAGCTCCTCCTCCAATACCGGCTTCTAAAGCAATATAAACTGTTGCAACTGCTTTCCCTCTGTTTTCAACGGCACACCTATCAACTGCCCATGCAGCAACGGTTGGAGAATTCATTCCCAAACTCGCACCAAAAACTCCCGCGCCCAATAAAAACATGGCAGGGCTGTGGGTAAATGCCAAAATAATCATACTAAACATCATTACCAAAGAGGAAAAAAATAATACGATGGGTCTTCCATACCGATCGGAAGACTTTCCGGCCACCAATCGTATGAGTAGGGATGTGATAGTGAAACAGGTAAAAAATATTCCTTTATTCAGCATACCCAGTTTCACCGAAAAATCGGGTGCCAACGTAACACAGGCACCAAGCGATACACTTAGCAATAATAAAATAAGTGCAGGCTTTAATGCAGCAGGTTCTATGATTTCTGATTTCGGAATATACAGCAACTTCCATTGAAATGGCTTCGGATTGGGAAGGGTTTCCCTGATATTAAATAAAATAGCTACTGAGCCTAATGCCAGTAATGCAGAGCAAATAAACATGGTAGAAAAAGAATACTGCGCTACCACAAAACTACCAATAATGGGGCCTACCGAAGATCCCAACGTATACCCAATTGCCAATGCACCCAGCGCCTCTCCCCTGCGGGATTCATGCACCACATCTGCTCCATAAGCAGAAGTAGCAGTAGGTTTAAATCCGGTTGAAAATCCATGAAAAAAACGGAGTAATAAAAAACCAAAAATGGTATGTAACATTGGATAGAGCAAACTACAAATCACACAAACCAATGAGCCAAAAATCATTACAGGCACTCTCCCTACCGTATCCGTTAACTTACCACTGAATGGGCGCGATATGCCGGCCATCAACGTGAAGAGTGCAATAATCCAACCTTTATACTGTTCTCCGCCCATATTGGCCAGGTAGGCGGGCAACTCGGGAATCATCATATTAAAACTTGCCGAAAACAATACATTACTGAGGCAAAGCAAAGCAAATTGAAAAGTAAAATACCGGGTTGATGTTGATTGGGAGAATTGGTTCATTCTATTACAAAAAGCAATGAGATGCTAAAATACCAAATCTATTCGGGTATTGATGTTGAAACTACCTGTTGGCAATTGGCCAAATTTGATTTGGCAAAAAAGAACTGCTTCGCCTATCTTTGCAAATGGCAACAAGAAATTCCGCTCCCCGCAATGCTTCTGCAACCTCCCGTATTCAACTGGAAGGATTAACCTACGACGATGTTTTATTGATTCCCGCTTATAGTGATGTACTTCCCCGGGACGTAGACATCCGAACACACCTTACCAAAAACATTGTACTCAATATTCCCCTGCTTTCTGCGGCAATGGATACTGTTACAGAAGCCGGCTTGGCAATCGCCCTGGCTCGTGAAGGTGGCTTGGGCATCTTACATAAAAATATGAGTATCGAGCGACAGGCAGAGCAGGTTAGAAAAGTGAAAAGAAGCGAGAGCGGTATGATCATCGATCCTATAACCCTGCTTGTAGATGCCACTATTGGCGATGCGCTGCACCTGATGAAAGAAAATAAAATTGGCGGTATTCCGGTAGTAGACAAGCAATATAACTTAGTGGGTATTCTTACCAATCGCGATCTAAGATTCGAGCATGATAAGAAACGAAAGGTAGCGGAAGTAATGACCAAAGAGAATCTCATTACTGCACCTGAAGGTACCGACTTAAAAAAGGCTGAAAAAATTCTGCGTCAATATAAAATCGAAAAATTACCGGTTGTTAATAAACGTGGTAAATTAATTGGATTGATTACCTATCGTGATATTTTACAATTGCGCAACTTTCCCAATGCGGGCAAAGATGGATTGGGAAGATTACTGGTTGGCGCTGCTTTGGGCATAACCAAAGATTTAATGGATCGTGCGGCGGCTTTGCAACAAGTGGGAGTGGATGTAGTAACCTTAGATAGTGCCCATGGTCATTCTAAAGGAGTGATTGCTGCTTTACAGGCATTGCGTAAGAATTTTAAACAACTGAATATCATTGCCGGGAATGTTGCCACAGCAGCTGGTGCAAAAGCATTGGCAGATGCAGGGGCAGATTGCGTAAAAGTGGGGATTGGTCCGGGCTCTATATGTACCACCCGCATTGTTGCAGGGGCAGGCATGCCACAATTATCTGCCATTATGGAAACAGCCGCTGCATTGAAGGGAAGAAATGTTCCCATCATCGCCGATGGTGGAATTCGATACACCGGAGATCTCGTAAAAGCCCTTGCTGCCGGAGCACAGGTAGTAATGATGGGTAGTGTTTTTGCAGGTGTAGAGGAAAGTCCGGGTGAAACCATTATCTACGACGGAAGAAAATTCAAGCAATATCGGGGTATGGGTAGCTTAGGGGCAATGAGCCAGGGCAGTGGCGATCGATATTTTCAAGATGTGGAAGATGATATAAAAAAGTTTGTTCCCGAAGGAATTGAAGGAAGGGTACCTTACAAAGGATCTTTATCTGAAATCGTTTATCAATATGTAGGCGGATTGAGAGCAGGTATGGGATATTGTGGTGCTAAAAATATCGCTGCTTTGCAACAGGCAAAATTTGTTAAAATCACCAATGCCGGTATGAAGGAAAGTCATGCTCACGATATCGACATCACGAAAGAAGCTCCTAACTACAGTAAAAAGTAGGTGAAGGAATCCTTAAACATTCATCAAGTATCTGAAGGTAAAGTATAACTTATATATCTTTAATTACAGATTCCAAAAAAATTGGTTGTGCAAAAACTAAACAGCTGGTTGCTCACACTACTGTCGGCAGTATTGCTGGTTATTTCCTGGCCTGTATCTCACTTTACTTTTTTTATTTTTTTTGCCTGGATTCCGCTGCTGGCAATAACCGCAACACCCATAAGAAAGCTCACCTATTTCTTACATCTATTTATAGTGATGCTGGGCTGGAATGCCGGCACAACATGGTGGATATGGAATTCCACTGATGTAGGTGCAATAGCAGCCATTATTGCCAATAGTTTATTGATGTGTGTTCCTTGGTTAGGTTATCGAACATTTTTTCATAAATATGGAAGAAAAACTGCTTATGGGGCATTGATTTTTTTCTGGATGAGTTTCGAATTTATTCATCTTAACTGGCAAATCAGCTGGCCCTGGCTAACATTAGGTAATGTTTTTGCTATGCATCCAGCATGGGTTCAATGGTACGAATTTACCGGTGTGGGTGGTGGTACTTTATTGATTCTATTAGTAAATATTGCATTGTACGAAGTTTGGATTCAATGGAAAAAATCACCTGAGGAAAGAAAACTAAAACAACCGGTATGGCTGCTTGTTTTTTTGAGTGTCGGCATGCTGACAGGATTTTTTTATTTTAAATATCGTAAACCAGCATCTGCTCAAGATGCTATTCAGGTTTTGGTTGTTCAACCCAATATTAATCCATATACAAAATTCACAAGCGACTTGCTATCTACGCAGGTGAATAGACTGGTAGCATTGTCTCGATCAAATATGGATAGTAATACCCGATTGGTTATATGGCCCGAAACAGCATTGAGTGCCGGCGACTGGCAAGAAAATACCCGAAGAAATCCTGTGTATCAACCCCTTTTTGAATGGCTTGCCCAAAACCCTCGAGTTTCCTTATTGAGTGGAATCGAACTTTTCGTTAACTACGGTACGGAAAAAACCACACCCAGTGCACGTTCTAACGAAAATGGTGGTTACTATGATGCGATGAATGCAGCCGTAATGGCGAATGCTCAACAGCCCCTGCAGTATTATTACAAAAGCAAACTGGTACCTGGTGTGGAAACTTTACCTGATTTTTTAAGGGTAATGGCACCACTTTTTGAACAATTTGGCGGCACATCTGGGGGTTATGGAAAATCCAGTACATCTGCTGTGTTAACCAGTGCAGATCGAAAGGCTGTAGTAGCTCCCATCATTTGTTATGAAAGTATTTACGGAGAGTATGTGGGCAGCTATGTAAAAAAAGGAGCTAATTTATTAGCGATCATAACCAATGATGGCTGGTGGGGCAATACACCCGGCCACAAGCAGCATTTACAGCTTGCGAGACTTCGTGCAATTGAAACCAGAAAATGGATAGTTCGATCAGCCAATACAGGCATTTCTGCCATTATTAGTCCGAATGGAGAAATCGTTGCCACCCAACCCTGGGATACGATGGCAACTATACAATTTTCGGTTCCCCTATCCAACTACCAAAGTTTATATGTAGTAACCGGTGATGCCATTTACAATTGCATGTTATTGCTGGCAGTAATTTCACTTTGCTGGCACTACTGGCATTGGTTGAAATCAAGATGGAGAAAAAAATGATTACTCACCACAGTATAATCTATCAGGGAACAAAACTTAGTTATCGCAAATCCGGCAATGGCGATACTTTAGTGCTGATTCACGGATTTGGGGAAGACAGCAAAGTATTTGATTCGTTTATTGATTCATTATCCAGCTCATCACAAATAATTATTCCCGATTTGCCCGGATGTGGCGCATCAGAAGAATGGAAGCAGGAACAGTTGTCTATAGAAGATCTGGCTGATGCCATCCATGCGATTTTACAGCAAGAAAAAATTGTCAGCTGCCGTATCATGGGCCATAGTATGGGGGGCTATATAAGTTTGGCATTTGCCGAAAGGTTTCCAAATAAAGTGCAGGCCTTGGGATTATTACATTCTACTGCTTATGCCGATACCCCGGAAAGAATACAAAAAAGGTTGCAGGCAATTGAATTTTTAGAGCGAAAAGGGGCAGCTGACTTTTTACAAATTTCCACTCCGGGTTTGTTTGCTGCTGACTATAGCGTATCTCATCCCGAAATAATCAATAGCCTGATTACTTCGATGAAGTATATATCTGCAAGAACACTCATTCAATTTTATCGTGCTATGATTGCACGTAAAAACCGACTACCCGTACTGCAAAATATACAAGTACCGGTTATGTTTATTGCAGGAGAAAAAGATGAAATTATTCCGGTAGCGACCCTGCTGGAGCAGGCAAAACTCGCGCCAAAAGCTTATATTCATGTTATAAATACAGCAGCTCACATGAGTATGCTTGAATCTCCCGAACAATTGGGAGAACTATTTGCAGCATTTTTGCTTTTATAAAACCGGCTTATGAAAAAGAGCATATTGATAGTAATCATGCTCCTGCATGTTCTGGCTGTTTATTCCAGACATGTTGCCGGGGGAGAATTATATTATTATTGCCTCGGTGCAGGAAATCCAACAGCTGCTGGAAAACCTACTGCTAATTATCGAATCATGCTCCGGCTTTTTAGAGACTGTGCTTCCAGTGGACCACAACTGGAAAGCGAACAGGTTGTTGTAGGGGTTTATGCCAATAGTATGCTGGTAAAATCGGTTCCCTTGCCGTTTCAGTCACCGGTTAGCCGCATTAGCTTAAATACCGCCAACTTTCCCTGCCTTACAGGTCAGGTAAATGTTTGTTATGAAATTGGCATTTATATGGCGGATGTAAATCTCGAAGTGAATGATGTTGGATATACCCTTGCCAGATTAGGATGCTGCAGAGTAGACAGAATCAGCAACTTGGCGGTGGCTACCAATGTCGGATCAAATTATGTAACACGTATTCCTGGTACTAATTCCCTTCCCACAGGGTTTAATAATAGTCCGCAATTTTTGGTGAAAGATACGGCGCTGGTTTGTGCCAATAAACCTTTTACATTAAATTTTGGAGCGGTTGATTCGGATGGAGATGAATTATCCTATTCGTTTTGCGATGCATTTACTTCAGGCTCGGGCTCAAACAATGCTCAGCCTCCCGCGAGTTTATTTCCGACACCCCTTCCCTATCAGTTTCCTTATAGTGGATCTAATCCATTAGGCAGTAGGGTAGTTATCAATTCAGCAACCGGGATCATTAGTGGTATTGCACCTCCGGAAGGTACTTATGTTGTGAATGTTTGTATCAACGAATCCCGAAATGGCAAAGTATTTTCCGAACACAGGAAAGATTTCATTTTAAAAGTGCAAAACTGCGAATTGATTGAAGCAGACTTGCCTGACAAAATCATTCAATGCAAAGATTTTTCGGTGTATCTGGAAAATGGATCGGCTGCTGCAGGAATTACCTCTTATTTATGGGAGATGGGAGATAAGGCACAAACAACTTTCAAAATCCCCATAGTTAATTTTACCTACGCAGATACCGGAAAATATAAAGTAAAGTTGAGTATAACTGGTCCAAAGGGTTGTCTTGGTTACGATAGTACGATTGTAATGGTATATCCCGGTTTTCAACCCGGGTTTTTATTTAAAGGGAATTGCTACAATAATCCGGTTTTCTTTACAGATAAAACAACCTCCAAATATGGTACGGTTAATTATTGGAAATGGTATTTTGGAGATGAAAATACTGATGACGATACTTCCCTTTTACAAAATCCAAAATACCAGTATACATCACCTTCGGTAAAAACAATTCGACTAATTGCTGGAGACAGCAGGGGTTGTATAGATTCATTAGAGAAGAATTTTGATGTTGCCGATAAACCAGTTTTACAACTTCCATTCCGGGATACTTTGATTTGCAGTATAGACACCCTTCAACTACAAGTGCTAAATACAGGCTCATTTCAGTGGACTCCCACCACACGCATGTTAAGAGCGAATTCGGATAGCCCTCTGGTTTTCCCATTAACCACTACCCAATATAAAGTTACGCTTACCGATAATGGATGCACCAACACCGATAGTATATTGGTTCGGGTGCTGGAGTTTATTAGTGTTTATGCAGGAAAAGATACTACGATTTGTGCCGGAGACCCAGTTCAGTTACAAACGAAAACCGAAGCGTTGAATTTTATATGGCGTAGTAGTTCAGGTGAACCGGTACTCAACATCAAAAATCCAATTGTTCAGCCGAAAAATACTACTCAATATTTTATTACTGCAAATCTGGGTAAATGTGAAGATAAGGATACAGTTCAAGTTAAAACAGTTCCCTATCCGATAGCAAATGCGGGAAAGGATACCATTATTTGTTTTGGTGAAAAAGTTATTTTAAGAGGTAAAGCGGTTGGAAGCCGCTTTCTCTGGTCACCTTCCGGAACGCTGAGCAATCCAAAATCGTTACAACCCATTGCTATAACCTATGTGAATACTCAATATATACTTACTGTTTCAGATACTTTAGGATGTAATAAATCGGTTTCAGATACTGTATTTATAACAGTAACCCCACCTGTTAGGGCATTTGCAGGGAATGACACGGCCATCTTGGTTAATCAGCCCCTGCCTCTGTCTGCAACCGGAGGAAACCTGTTCAGCTGGAGTCCTGAGTATGGTCTAAATAATCCATCTATTAACAATCCGGTTGTATTGATAAAAGACCCTATAGATTCCATCCGCTATCGGGTAACAGTGAATGTACCGGGAGGTTGTAGTGCCACGGATGATATCCTGATAAAAATCTTCAATACAGGTCCGGAAATATTTATTCCCTCGGCATTTTCGCCCAATCAGGATGGATTGAACGATATTTTAAAACCCTTTACAGTGGGTATTAAGGAGCTACTCTATTTTTCGGTGTTCAATCGTTGGGGGCAGGTAGTTTATACAGGTAAAGAAACCAAAAAGGGTTGGGATGGAAAGTTGGCTGGGTTACCCCAACCTGCCGGCACCTATATTTACACAGCAGAAGGTGTAGACTTTGAAGGCAAAAGAATCCTGAGAAAGGGAACTACTGTATTAATCCGTTAAAATCTTCCTTAAATATGGCAATTGGGGCAACGCCGACAAGATTGTGATTATCTTCACAAATAGTTTACAAACGATACAGCAACACCAGATTACAATGAGGAATTGGTTATTAACTGCCCTGATACTTTCCCTGGCGATTTCGGGTAAAGCTAACCACCTGAAAGGGGGCTGGATCCAGTACCGATATATCGGCCCGGGTGCGAATGCCAATACCAACCGATACGAAGTTATCGTTAGACAATATCTGGATTGTGGATCTACTACTGGCCAAAGGGATGCAGCTGTATATTTAGGTATTTTTAATTCCAGAACAGGGGCGCAGGTTGATAATATCACTATTCCTCTATCCGGAACCGACAATCCAAATAAAACCACTTTCAGCCCTTGCCTAACTTCCCCACCAAAAGTTTGTTATTTAATAGATTATTATATCCGACAAATTGACCTTCCCGCTTCTATAGATGGATACACATTAACTGTACAAAGGTGCTGCCGCATTACTGGTATCGTAAATGTATCTGGCAATTCGGCAAACATAGGCATTAGCTATTCCAATACCATTCCGGGTACAATTAATGGAGTAGATTACTCAAATAATAATAGTCCTGTTTTCGCACAAAAAGATACAGCCATCATTTGTTTTAATAATTACTTTACTTTCGACTTTAGCGCTACAGATGCTGATGGAGATAAAATTGTCTACAGCTTTTGCAATGGATTAATTGGAGGAAGTGCAGGTGCTGGAGGGGCACAGCCCAATCCGCCCTCTGGCCCTCCCTATACTAATGTTCCTTATACAACATCATTTCCCGGAACATCTCCTTTAGGCAGTAATGTAACCATTGACCCAAATACGGGAATCATTTCGGGTATCGCACCTGGGATTACCGGACAATATGTGGTAGCTGTTTGTGCTAATGAATATAGAAATGGGGTTCTAATTGGAGTTACCAAAAAAGAAATTCATATTACAGTTGCAAATTGTAGTATTTCCGCAGCAGAACTTAAGCCATCGTATATTAGCTGTAACGGAACAACCCTAACATTTCAAAACGAATCCAGCAATTCTTCCATCATATCTTATTTCTGGGATTTTGGAGTTGCGGGAATTAAATCTGATACTTCCAATTTGCCAACCCCAACATACGACTATATAAATAGTGGTAAAGACAGTGGAACTTATATTGTAAAATTGGTGGTTGCTACAGCAGCGGGTTGTAAAGATTCTGCAACCACTACTGTGAAAGTTTATCCATTACTGAAAGCAGGAATGCAGGTTGCAGGAAACTGTTTTATTAACCCATTCACCTTTAAAGACATTTCTACCAATAAATACGGTACTATCATTTCACGGCAATGGGATTTTGGAGATTTAAGTTCGACAATAGATACAGCCAGTTCTAAAGATTCTGCATGGACATACCCTGCTGCCGGAACGGTTCAGGTAAAACTAAAAATAACCAACTCTTTCGGCTGTTCCGATTCTCTCATTCGCACTTTGAATATATTAGATAAACCACTGTTAACTCTCCCTTTTAAGGACACGCTCATCTGCAGCATTGATACTTTACAATTGAAGGCGATTATCAATGGGGGAATCATAAGTTGGAGTCCAACAGCTGGACCCAATCAAAACCGAATTCTTTTTGCAAACAGCACCCTACCAATAGTATACCCTCGTGATACTACGCGCTATATTGTTACCCTAAATGATAATGGGTGCGTTAACAGAGATACTGTAACCGTAAATGTTTTACAATTCATAACGGTTAAGGCTGGAAAAGATACTACCATCTGTAAAGGAGATCCCTTTACACTTGCCACCATTAGTGAAGCTTTAAGTTATTTATGGACATCCTCTTCGGGTGAGCCGGTAAAAAATCAAAAAAATCCTATTGTACAGCCTTTGGTTAATACAAAATATTATGTAGTTGCCAATTTAGGGAAATGCCAAGACAAGGATAGTGTTCAAGTTAAAGTAGTTCCTTATCCTTTTGCATATGTTGGAGAAGATACAACTATATGTTTTGGTAACCGGGTTAAACTAAATGCCATTGCTCAAGGAACTTATTTTTCGTGGACGCCAACCAAAAGCCTGATAAATGAAAGAACTTTGTCACCACTGGCGGGTCCTTCAGATACAACCATGTACATTTTAACTGTTTCTGATACTTCCGGTTGTCCAAAGCCTGTAAATGATACCATAATTGTTAATGTGTTGCCGCCTATCAATGCAAATGCAGGAAGAGACACAACCATTGTACCATTGTTCCCTTTTCAATTACAGGCAAGTGGGGGTACAAGCTACTTTTGGTCTCCTTCAACAGGCCTTAGTGCAGTTAATATTCCCAATCCAATTGTTACTCTTGATAGAGGAATTGATTCTGTTATTTACCGGGTGAATGTTTTTAAAGGTCCTTGTATGAAATCCGATTATGTAACTATTCGGGTTTCGCAGGTAGGTCCTGATATATTGGTTCCCTCTGGATTCACTCCGAATGGTGATGGAAAGAATGATATTGCCCGTCCGGCTACTCCTGGAATAAGTCAGCTAAAATATTTCAGTATTTATAATAGATTGGGGGAATTGATATTCACTACCTCAACAATTGGGGAGGGATGGAATGGACAATTTAAAGGAAAGCCACAGCCTCCGGGAACCTATGTTTATCAAGCAGAGGGTTTAGACTATGAAGGGAATACCATTTATCGAAAAGGTACAATTGTGTTGATTCGATAATTGTTGCCTCAATTTCATTGCTTATCGTGTAGTTTTGCAGCAGAAAAAATTATTATGTCACCCATTGTATTAATCACTGGCGCTAGTTCAGGATTTGGTAAAGCAGCAGCAGAAGTTTTTGCAGCTGCGGGTTGGAATTGCATTATTACTGCCCGCAGAGCTAATCTGATTGAGGAACTGGCAAAAGAAATCATGCAACAATATTCCGTTGCAGTTTTACCAATAGCTTTTGATGTGCAGGATAAAGCTGCCGTTAACCAATCCTTGGGGAATTTGCCCAATGAATGGAAACAAATTGATGTATTGGTAAACAATGCAGGCCTTGCATTGGGTAGAGAGCCTTTTGATGTGGCCGATATGGATGACTGGGATATAATGATAGATACTAATGTAAAAGGTTTATTATATGTAACCCGTGCTGTGTTACCCTATATGCAATCAAGAGGTAAAGGACATATTATCAATATCGGGTCAACTGCCGGAGTGGAAGTTTATAAAGATGGAAATGCTTACTGTGCGAGCAAACATGCAGTGGCTGCTATCAGTAAAGCGATGCGTATCGATTTACTGCCTTCAAAAATTAAAGTTACCGTAATTCATCCGGGAGCAGCAGAAACCTCTTTTTCAACGGTTCGCTTTAAAGGTAATGAGCAAAAAGCAGCAGCGGTATATGAGGGTTATCAAGCGCTGCAGGCAAAAGACGTGGCAGACATAATTTTTTATGCTGCCAACTTACCTGAACATGTTTGCATCAACGAATTGGTTGTAACCTGCTTAGCGCAAGCCAACTCTTTTTATCTGCACAAGTAAACAAACTTATTTACCCTCGGTATATTGAGAAGTTAAAGCAGCGATGCCTTGTTCAAATTCTGCCAGCATTTCCTGAATGATTTCTGAAGCAGGTTGTATTTTTTTTATCTGAGCACTTACTTGTCCAATTTCCAGCTCACCTTCCTGCATGTTACCTTCAAACATACCCAGTTTTGCCCTTGAGCGGCCAAGTAATTGTTGCAACTCCTCTTTTGCTGCCCCTCGATTTTCTGCATCTTGAACTTGTTGAAAGAATTCATTTTTCAACAAACGAACAGGCGCCAATTTTTTTAACATCAGTTGTGTACTTCCTTCAGCTGCTTGTATCACCGCGTGTTTGAAAGATTCATGTGAACTCGCCTCCGGAGTACAAACAAATCGAGATCCAACCTGTACCCCTTCTGCACCTAATGTAAATGCTGCCAGCATTTGACTACCCGTTCCAATTCCGCCTGCAGTTATCACAGGTATAGATACTGCTTTTTTAACAAGCGGAGTAAGTACCAAAGTGGTAGTTTCTTCTTTGCCATTATGACCCCCCGCCTCAAATCCTTCTGCTACCACTGCATTACATCCGGCAGCTTCGGCTTTTTGAGCAAAAAAACTGCTGCTTACCACATGCACAACAGTTACACCTTCATGTTGTAAAGTTTGCGTGTATAAATTGGGATTTCCGGCACTGGTAAAAACGATGGGAACTTTTTCTCTTAGAATAATTTCAATTAAAGCCGGAACATCAGGATACATGAGAGGAATATTAACTCCAAATGAATTGGAAGTTGCTTTGCGACATTTTTGTATATGCTCCAGTAATACATTCGGATACATGCTGCCAGCTCCAATTAACCCCAGACCCCCTGCATTACTCACGGCTGATGCTAATTTCCATCCACTGGCCCACACCATACCACCCTGAATGATAGGATATTGTATTTTGAAAAGCTGCGTAATTCGATTATCGGAAAACTTAAGCATGAGAGAGAATAATTATCAAATAAAGCAATTATCCAAAATCTATCTCGGTATTATCTCCAATATTCAAACTCCTGCTAAGTCCCTTAACGGATGCGTCGCTGCCTATAAGAGAATTATCTAGTACCACTTCAAACAAATGGGTGTAAGATCCTATAATACTATCCCGCACAATGGAGTGTTTGATTTGAGTATTCGGACCAATAGTAACATGCGGTCCGATAATAGAATGGGAAATATCACAACCCGGGGCAATACTCACCGGAGGAATAATGATAGTATGTGGAAAATCGTGCTGTTCCGGTATATTTCCTCCCGATTTTTTTAATAAGGTTGCATTGGTTTCAAGCAGACTTTCTTTTTTACCACAATCAAACCAGTTTTTTACCTTAAATGGCCTGAACTTAACTCCCCGCTGAATCATACAATCAAGGGCATCGGTAAGATGATAGACCCCTGCCGGAGCAGGCTCTTTAATAAACAAATCCTGAAGGCATTCGAATAAAATATCAGTCTGCTTTATTTTATAAAGACCAACCAATGCCTGGTTACTCTTTGGAATGGAGGGTTTTTCAACAACGTGTTCTATAAATCCATCCTCGCCCAGGGATGCAACTCCAAAATGTCGCGGATCATCTACTTTTTTAATTCCTAATAAATTATCCGGGCTATCCAATACTTCGCGGATATCGTATTCGCAAATAGTATCACCTAACACTACAAAAACTTCATCACCAGCCACCAAATTTCGGGTAAGTTCAATTGCATGTCCGGTTCCCTGCCGTTCATTTTGATAAATAAAATGAGCCTTGAGCTGAGGATACGTTTGCTGAACGTAATCCTTTATCTTATCGCCTAAATAACCAACGATAAAAATAAACTCATTGATTCCCGCACTATGTAGCTGGTCTACTATAAAACTCAATATAGTTTTACCTGCAATAGGAATGAGTGCTTTGGGGTGAGTATACGTATGCGGACGAAGTTTAGTTCCGGCTCCTGCGACAGGTATAATTGCTTTCATATAGAAATATTCAGCAAAATAATAAGTCATCCACTTTAGTTGGAAAGCGTATGCTTGATTATTTTTAGGAGGGCTAAAATAGGAAAATACCTGCAGCTTACCACTTTTCTTGCTTGTTTTATCAATTTCCCCCAATAATGGACTTATTTTCCACGATTTTGAAATAATTGATTAGGATCAAATTAATCGCTGACATGCAGCTTATCTTTGCAAAAAGAAACTTACATGCCAAGAGACACTGTTGTATTCGACCTAATAAGGAAAGAGTTAGAAAGACAAAGACATGGTATCGAATTAATCGCCTCAGAAAATTTTACCAGCCTTCAGGTAATGCAGGCGATGGGGAATGTAATGACCAATAAATATGCAGAGGGCTATCCGGGAAGACGGTACTATGCAGGCTGTGAGATAGTAGATCAAACCGAACAATTGGCTATTGATCGATTAAAAGAAATTTTCGATCTCGAATATGCTAACGTTCAACCCCATAGCGGAGCACAGGCAAATGCTGCAGTTGCCCTTGCCATTTTACAGGCGGGAGATGCAATTTTAGGACTTGACCTAAGTATGGGAGGGCATCTTACCCATGGTGCTGCCGTAAATTATAGTGGAAAATTGTATCAGCCCCATTTTTATGGTGTTACCCGTGAAGAAGGTTTGATTGATTATGAAATGATGGAGGAGCAGGCAAAAAAACATAAGCCCAAACTTATTATTTGTGGTGCAAGTGCTTATAGTCGCGACTGGGATTATGCCCGTATTCGGCAAATTGCTGATGAAGTAGGGGCTTTGGTAATGGCAGATATAGCTCACCCTGCCGGTCTCATTGCCAAGAAATTATTAAATGACCCCTTTGATTATTGTCATTTCGTTACTTCTACAACACACAAAACGCTTCGCGGACCACGCGGAGGAATTATTATGATGCGGAAAGATTTTGAAAACCCCTTTGGTCTAAAAGATGTAAAGGGAAATATTCGCATGATGAGTAATTTACTGGATATGGCAGTTTTTCCAGGAATTCAGGGTGGTCCGTTAGAACATGTTATAGCAGCCAAAGCAGTTGCATTTGGTGAAATTCTAAGCGATGAGTTTACAGTATATGCCCATCAGATTATAAAAAATTCGCAGGCCATGGCAACTGCTTTATCCGGATTGGGATATCAGATAATTAGCGGCGGTACCGACAATCATCTGGTACTTATTGATTTAAGAAATAAAAATATTAGTGGGAAAAAAGCAGAACAGGCATTAGTACAGGCGGATATTACCGCCAACAAAAATATGGTTCCATTCGATGATAAGAGTGCATTTGTAACTTCAGGTATTCGTTTGGGAGTTCCGGCAGTTACCACAAGAGGTATGAAAGAAAATGATATGGGCTTTGTGGTAAACTGTATTGATAGAATATTAATGAATGCAGATGATACTACTGTTATTGCAGCTGTAAAAAAAGAAGTAAACGAGTATATGTCTCAGTTTCTGCTGTACCCAGAGATGGATAAATAATTTTAAATTACCTACCAAACCCAAATGTATGATTCAGCGTATTCAATCTATATGGCTGCTGATTGCCTCTGTTTTATCTTTTGTGAGTTTACAAACGTCTTTTTTTAGTGGGAATAAATTGATTTCGGATTCAACGGCTGCTGGTTCAACAGCAACTTTCATTCAGTTAACCGGTATGAGTGATTTATTTACACTAATTCTCACCATCGGCATTGCCTTGCTGGCACTTATCACTATTTTTCTATATAAAAATCGGCCTTTGCAAATGCGACTGGCACTAGTGGGGTTACTTGGTTCGGTTTTATTAATTGTGTTATATTATCTCAACAGCAAAAAATTCATTCCCAATCAGAGTAGTCTGGATCTTACCGCATTGGTTGTAATGGGAATTCCCTTCTGTTATTTCCTTGCTATTCGTGGAATCTATCAGGATGAAAACCTCGTAAAAAGTGCCGATAAACTTCGTTAATAACTATTTGTAATGTTAATTGCCTGAGAGATATTTTCCAGTAAAACTTCTTTTTTCTTTTGTAAGTCCAATGGGTGTTCCTGCATAAACAAGGTCCCCTCCTTCATCTCCAGCTTCCGGTCCTAAATCAATTACCCAATCTGCGCAGCGAATCACATCGGTATTATGCTCAATTACAATTACGGAATGCCCCTGCTGTATGAGTGCAGCAAATGATTGCAGCAATTTCTGTATATCGTGAAAATGCAATCCGGTAGTGGGTTCATCAAACACAAACAAAATATTTCCAGAACCTTTTCCCTTCCCTAAAAAGCTTGCCAGTTTAACGCGTTGTGCTTCCCCTCCACTAAGGGTATCACTGCTTTGACCCAGTTTAATATAGCCTAAACCAACATCCTGTAGGGGCTGAATAGCATTTTTTATAGACCTTTCATTTTCAAAAAATACCAATGCTTCATCCACGCTCATTTCCAGTATATCAAAAATATTCTTTTGAAGATACGTTACCTCGAGTACCTCCTCTTTAAACCTTTTTCCTTTGCAGGACTCGCAGGTCAGATGAACGTCGGCAAGAAATTGCATTTCAACAAGTTGTTCTCCTTCACCCTTACAGGTATCACATCTGCCTCCATCCACATTAAAAGAAAAATGCTTGGGTAAAAAACCCCGGGTTATCGACATAGGTTGTTCCGCAAACAATTCGCGGATATGGTCCCAGGCTTTAATATAAGTAATTGGGTTGCTGCGCGATGATTTTCCAATGGGATTCTGATCTATCATTTCAATTTGCTGAATACTTTCCAAATCACCGCTTATTTCTTTATGCAATCCGGGGCGTTCGGTAGATTCACCCTTTATTTTTCGTATCGCAGGAACCAGAATTTGCTTAATCAGGGTAGTTTTACCACTTCCACTCACACCACTAATTACACAAAATATATTCAAAGGAAATTGAACGGTAATATTTTTAAGATTGTTCTGTCGTGCACCTTTCACTACAATACTGTTACTCCATTTGCGAGGAGAGGATGGTGCAGGTATTGATCGCTTTCCCGAAAGATACTCACCGGTAAGGCTATTGGGATTGGCAATCAACTGGTCATAATTTCCAGTAGCTACTACCCTGCCTCCCAGATGAGAAGCCAATGGTCCCATATCTATAATATAATCTGCCTTGCGCATCATCATCTCATCATGCTCTACTACTACTACCGTATTGCCTAAGTTGCGTAATGATAATAATACTTGAATTAATCGACTAGTATCCCTGGCATGTAAGCCAATGGAGGGCTCATCCAGAATATACAGTGAGTTGGTAAGATTACTACCCAAACTTCTGGTAAGTTGTATTCGCTGACTTTCACCACCGCTTAGTGTATTTGCCAATCGATTTAAGGTAATATATCCCAATCCTACTTCCAATAAGGTATGCAATCTTTGCTCCAGCTCTTGAAGTATTCGAAATGCAATTTGGCGGTCGGTAGTACTCCATTTAATTGCATTTAGCCAACTATAGAGATCTTTTACAGGCCATTCACAAACTTCGCCAATATGTTTTCCATTTATCTGAACGTATAATGCCTCTTTACGAAGCCTGTAACCCGAACAAGCAGTACAGGTAGTGCGGCCTCTGTATCGGCTTAATAATACTCGATATTGTACCTTATATAAATTTTGCTCAACCTCTTTAAAGAAGTCATCAATACCATAAACCTTTCCAGCGCCTTTCCACAACAATTCCAGTTGTGCAGGAGTGCAATCCATAATCGGCTTATGCACCGGAAATCCAGTGGTGGCAGCTCCCCGAATAAACTGATCTTTCCACCAACTTAATTTTTCACCCTTCCAAGGAGCGACTGCTCCCTCATAAACACTTAATCTTTTGTCTGGAATTACCAGATCCGCATCAATTCCAAGAACTTGACTAAATCCTTCACAAACCGGACAAGCACCAAAGGGATTATTGAATGAAAAAAGGTTGGGAACCGGTTCTTCAAACTGAATATTATCGACCTCCATTTTATTACTAAAAGAAATCGTTTCCCGTTCATTGATTTCCAACAATAAGCGCCCTTCACCTTCATAAAATGCGGTTGATATAGAATCTGTAAGGCGATTAATGTCTTCCTCTTCCCATTGTTTGATAACTACTCTGTCTACTAAAACAAAAACCTGCACCCCATTCTGATTGAGCTTTTTTTGAATATCCGTATCCGACCATTCCAGCCATTCTTCTATTCTTTTAAGACTCGCCACCTTATTTGATTTTAGATATAAGCGGGAGAAACCTTTTTGCATTAAAATTTGCAATTCTTCACGGGAATCGCGATGGGGGTGCTTGCGAAAAGCAATAAGCAAATAAGCTTTAGCACCAGCTTTGCATGCAGACAGTGAATTGATTACATCCTGCACATCATCTTTTCGCACCTCTCTTCCACTTACAGGAGAAATGGTTTTTCCAACTCTAGCATATAACAGTCTCAGATAATCGTAAATCTCTGTCATGCTGCCAACCGTGCTTCGTGGGGTTCGGGTGATAACTTTTTGTTCAATCGCTATGGCCGGACAAAGACCTTTAATATCATCAACATCCGGCTTTTCCATTCTTGCCATAAATTGCCGGGCATAGGCGCTCAAACTTTCGGCATATCTGCGTTGCCCTTCTGCAAAAAGTGTATCAATAGTAAGTGAAGATTTACCACTACCCGAAACGCCGGTTACCACTATCAACTGCTGACGAGGAATGCGTACCGAAACATTTTGCAAATTATGTACCCTGGCACCCCGAATTTCTATAAAACCAAAGGGAGTTTCAGGTGTAGATTCCGTTATTTCTGTTTTTCTTTTACCCATATCCGCTGCAAAGTAAACACATATTCATCGGTTAAGTTGAGGAACCCCATCAATTTTCCGTGTTAACCTACGGTTAGCCCAACTTTATAATGTGAATAACCTTTTTATTCATAAATCATCTTTCCACAACCCATTTTTCACATCAAAAGATATATAATTTGTACTTGAATAAGAAAGAGTTAGCCTTGGTTAATTCAATTTAGAATCCAGTTTCTTTTTTAAAAAACACCGACTATTTTTTATGAAAACAATGGATCATGTATCGGATACTGAACTGATAAAAGCCTTCCAGGAAGGAGATGTACAGGCAGTGGAAGTACTGATTAATCGGTATAAAGACAAGGTATTCTCTTCGCTGTTATTTTACGTGAAGGATACCTATCTGGCAGAAGATTTATTCCAGGATGTTTTTATAAAAATCATTGATACCCTTCAAAATAAGCGTTACACTGAAGAAGGCAAGTTTTTGCCATGGGCGCTTAGAATAGCTCGCAATCTATGTTTAGACTATTTCAGAAAAGTGAAGAGAAGTCCGAGTATTAAAACCAGCGATCAAACGGATATTTTTGAGGTTTTGAACCTCAGTGAGGAGGCTGCCGATACGAAAATGATGCAGGGACAATCGCATGATCGTGTTAGAAAAATGTTGGATATGCTTCCAGAGGAGCAAAGGGAAATTATTGTACTCCGGCATTATGCCAACTTAAGTTTCAAAGAAATTGCTCAAATTACTGATTGTAGTATAAATACCGCTTTAGGAAGAATGCGTTATGGTCTTATCAATCTGAGAAAATTAATGGTGGAAAAGCAAATAGCACTTTGATTATTTTTCAGTACTATTTCTCCTTGTAAATTCCTTTTTAACTGCATCCAGATGGGCAATAAACTTATCTACGTCTGAATCGTATCCGTATCTTATTTCACTTAACGGCTCGCCTTTTAAATCCAAAAACATATATAGGGGCTGCGCATTGATTCCAAATTTCGTTTTCTCGTATGCGAGATTTTTTTCACCCACAGTAATTATCATTTCTCCATCTTCACCTTTTACCTGCTCATTAACAGGCAATTCAGTTGTTTCATCAACATATAGGCTCACCAACACAAAATCATTTTTCAAACGGCGTAGCACCTCGGGTTGCTTCCAAACCTGTTCTTCCATTTTCCTGCAATTGGCACAAGTATGACCGGTAAAATCAAGCATAATGGGCTTCTTAAGTAATCTGGCTGCTTCCAGTCCTTCCTGTAAATCGAAATAGGCGGTTAACCCAAAAGGCACTTCTAGTTTATCTGTATACTTTACCGGTGGTTTTGCTGCTGAAGCAGGTGCATTGGAAAATTGTGATCCCTGATATTGAATATTATTCAAATTGAAATCCTGGGTTGCTTCCGGGGGAATAAACCCACTGAGCATATTTAAAGGTGCACCCCATAACCCCGGAATCATATAAAGAGTGAATGTAAGAGAGAAGATAGATAAAAACAATCTGGGAACTGATAAATGATGGAGCGGGCTGTCGTGTGCAAACCGAATTTTACCCAATAAATACAAACTGAGTAAACCAAATATTACTATCCAGCAAACTAAAAATACATCTCTATCCAAAATGCCCCAATGATATGCTAAATCTACATTCGACAAAAACTTCATAGCTAATGCCAGCTCTATAAAACCAAAACATACTTTAACTGAATTTAACCAGCCCCCACTTTTAGGAAGTGCAGGCAAAAGTGCTGGGAAAAATGCCAATGCAGAAAAAGGCAAAGCCAATCCTAACCCAAAACCCAGCATCCCAATTACAGGTGCCAGGCCTACTCCTTGAGCACTGGTTTGTCCCAACAAAGTTCCCACCAATGGACCCGTACAGGAAAAAGATACAATTACCAATGTAAGTGCCATAAAAAATATACCTAGCAAGCCGCCTTTCCCAGCTTTCTGATCGGCCTTGTTTGCCCAGCTATTAGGAAGGGTGATTTCGAAGGCTCCAAAAAACGAAATCGCAAATACCAGGAAGATGATAAAAAATAAAATATTGGCCACCGAACTGGTAGAAATGCGATATAAAATTGTATCGCCAAAAATGAAGGTGAGAAGTAGAGTGGGGATAGTATATATAAGCACAATGGAAACGGAATACCAAAGCGCATTCCTAACACCCTCTGCCTGAGTTTTACTTTTTTTCAGAAAAAAGCTAACGGTTACCGGGATGAGCGGAAAAACACAAGGAGTGATAACTGCGAGTAATCCAGTTAAAAAACATATGATAAATATATTCCACCAACTACCCGAACTTCCTGCTACCACAGGCTCAGTATCCGGATTCATAATTGGCACTCGTATATTATAATAATTACTCGGAAACTCATCTCCTTTCCTGCCCAGCCAGGTAAGCGTTCCAATTAGCTGGGGTGGTTTGAACGAGGGACTAACGGGCATTTCAAATTCCCAAACTACCGTGTCAGTATATACTACATGTTTTGTTTTATCACCCGGTAATGAAATCTCTTGTTGATTTCCCTTTACAACTTGAATAGGCTTTTGAGGAAAACTCGGAAAACTATCAAACTCCAAAGAACCTGCTAATAGGGAATCCCCTTCTGAAAGATAAATGGGAAACAACCCCATATTTTTCTCGGGAATAGCCTGCAATGAAACTACAATTATCGAATCATTTTTGCGGATTGCGGTCGTTTGCCATTGAACAGGTGTCTGCTGCGCTTGAATACCTGTGATTGCCCAGCAGCAAATAAATAATAGTATGCCGGTTACTTTATGCATGAATTAATTAAGCTTAATATCGAAACTTTGTTTAGTAGAAGGTAAACATTTACTATCGTTGCAAACCATATACTCAACGGTTCCGGATACGTTGGTTTTTACAGCTGCTTTTACAGTAACCCGCTTAACAAACTGCACTTCATTACTAAAATACACTACAGGAATCGGTGGATTTCCAAAATTGGCATCCAGCGTTTTCTCCGCCTTACCCACTTCATTAGCTTTTGCATTTGTAATATGTAACAAGGGGTTTGGTTTAATTACGATGGAAGTAGGAATAGGACCTCCCTTTCCTGTGAATTGAGAATATAAATGCCAGGGTTTATCGATGGTAGCGATGAGTACAATATCATAGGTAGTAGCATTCACTTTTTTGGCTGAGAAACTCCAGTGAACCGGACTTTCAATTTGTGCAGATGCTACAGAGGAAACAAAAACGCAAGTGAGCGCAATCAATAACTTATTCATATCAGTGATTTTAAGTAAGCGATGAAGCAACCATTTCGGGTAGTAGTTTTAATTGAGCAAAAACCTCTAAACCATCTTGATTGGCCAGTGCAGCCGATGTAGCTCTTTCGGGGTGTGGCATCATTCCAAAAACATTGCCAGCTGCATTTCGGATTCCCGCAATATTTCTGGCAGATCCATTCGGATTAGCGGCAGCAGTAACTTCTCCGTTTTGATTACAATATCTGAACAAAATTTGCTGATTGGCTTCCAATTGATTTAATAATTGTTCATCTGCATGATACCTTCCCTCTCCATGAGCAATGGGTATGGTGAGTGCCTTACCGTTGGATGAACAAATTTGTACATTTTTACAAATGAACTGCCTGTTCATATTTTGTAACAAAACCCCGGGTAATAAACCGCTTTCACATAAAATTTGAAATCCATTACAAACGCCAAGCACTTTACCCCCCTTTTGAGCGAATTGAATGACCGATTGCATCATCGGACTAAACCGAGCTATTGCTCCACAACGAAGATAGTCTCCATAAGAAAACCCTCCAGGCAAAACGATACAGTCATCAATCTGAAAATCACTCAAATCGCTGTCTTTATGCCATAAATACCTTACTTCGGCCCCCAAATCGTGTTGTAAGGCATCGTACATATCTCTGTCGCAGTTAGATCCGGGAAATACAACTACTCCAAATTTCATGGAAAATATTTTTCAGTTAACTATTGTCGCTAAGCAAAGTTACTAAACGAGGGGGGTTAACCCGCTTATTTTTTCATAAAATACAAGTTATGCAGCACCAAAGATGCTGTTATTAGCCAAAAGATCAGATTTGGCAGTACCAGACGACGGGGAACCGAAAAAAAACAGGAAAAAAATACACTTACTGGAATAATCAATAACCAACCTGCAAATATTCCTTCCTTGCTCATCAAAAATGGTAAAATTATTGTAAGAACTAGCATTAACAGTAAAACACTCCAATATTTTCTTAGTTGCATCAGCAGGCGACCGTTGAATTTTTGCCAATAGGCAATTCCAAGAAAAATAGCAATCACCAACAATGACAATGAACTTATTGTATATAAATTGAGTTGTGTGATGGGTAAACCGGGATGAATAGCAGGTAGCCATTGAAAGAAATACAAAAAATTATCGGTTAAATAAGCTATTGAACCTGCAAAGTAATAGGGAATCAACACCCCTAGAATCAAAACCATCCATTCATTTATTTTAAAAGACCGTACTATAGCCAGCGCAAATAATACAAGGAATACTACAATAAAAAAAGGATGATAACACATGATGGCTACCCCTAGTACCATGCCTGTATTAAACAACAAAGCCTTAGGAGCTGGATGATTAAATAAACGCGTAAGCCTAACAAATACCCAGATAAGTAAATGCCCAGATAGTAAGGCCGGACTAATTGCGCAACCGGCAGTAAACAATCCGGATAATAAAATCATTGTCATTGCTGGCACATAGTTGGAATAAGGAAACATTTTCATATTATCCAATACCCAGTTCAGGCGGATAGCTTGTGACAATATCAAAAAATGATATATAATGAATAATAAAGTCTCGGGCCAAAATCGAATATAAGAGCCAATAATCCTGGAAAATAATCCATTGGAATTGTCCCAAACAATTTGAGGTGGAGATACAAAAAAATGAAAATGTACTACCAGGGAAAGTAGTACCAGCGTAAAAAGATTGAAGACAGATTTATCGCGAAATAAAAAGACCACAGTATATTTTTAAAACTCAATTTTAGCAAAACAAATATACCCCCTGAACTGACATGGAACTAGCACCTGCCTTAGTCCTATTTGTTTGGTATGTCTGGGCATAAAATCAAATCCCTTGTCTAAATTTTTAAAGGTTGGGTTTCGGGTTAACTGTCCACCAGGGGCAACACTCTGATCCGACAAAATAAGTGCACGTTTTTCCAGAACATTAAACAGAAAATGCAATTGATCCCCAGTATTCACTAATCCATATCCAATCATATCGTCTGTGTTATCGTCAAACTGCGATTTACGAACGATATTACTCCATTCCATTTTACCGGTAGGATCGAATGAAACAACCAGAATATTCTCTGCATAATACCGGGTAAGTGTTCCGTTATTATACATATTATTATATCCCCACGGATAAAAGCCAGAGGGACTTCTCCAGATAAAATAATCTGAGGGCATTCTATAGGGTGACCCATATAAATAATCCCATCGATTAAGTGTATTTCCCCGCGAAGTGGTATAAACAGATTCGGCTGCCAGCAAAAAGCCCCCATCCTTTCGAAGAATTACGTGATTAATGAAAAAATCATTGAAAGCTGATTTAACAGATCCCTCTCCACGAGCATCATTGCGCAATTCATCCGAAAAGGCAGTGGTAGCATGTATCAATTCTGCGTGTTTTTCTTTATCCCAAACAGCGTAATAAAGTCCATCAATATTACCTCTGCGCACTTTGCTAAAAAATGATGTTATCAGATAATGCTTATTTATATTATCAGCTTTCAAACGGATATCATCAAGAAATATACCCTTCAATTGTAATTCTCCCGTTCGGAGGGCATCCCAAAGGGGATCTTTAAAAATCAGCGTTACTTTATTGATGTTATCATTACTGGCAGTTCCGGATGCACGGATGCAAGCCATTTCGCCGTCATTAAACAAAGTAAACTCGGAGAGAAAATCATTGCTTTGTGGCATCTCAATGGGTACTATTGATTTTTTCTGCAAGCTAAGCTCTCGGTTAAATAAACATGTGGTTAGAATATGCCGCTTATCATTATGGGTATTGATTTTAAAAACCATAATTTGTTGCTTATCCTCACTATTGATAACCGAGTAAATTTTGTTATTTGAAGAATAATTCACCTGATCAGTTGAATCGAGTAACATTTCCTTACCCATTTGCTTTCCCTGCTGATCGATTTTTATGGCAGCCATCATTATAGCGCCCTTTGAATAATATTGATAAAAAAAATAAGAAAATTCGCTATAAACGAGAAAATCGGTACTCAACAATCGGGAACCTTCGGGTTGTAATTTATTTTTTTCAAGTAACTTCATATCAGCATCGTAAGCACAAATAAAATGCTGATCCCGATACCCTTTATAAATGAGAATCCGACCATTCATTTTTCCAATCAATTCGAACTGTAAGGTGCGGGGGTCTTCCCGGTCGGGTTCGGAATAGGTAATCCGTTGAGCTGCAACCACCCCCGAAATCAAACATCCAATAAGCAACATCCCAATTACTGAAGTGCGCATACAATATGAATTTGCTTTTACAAATATATGCCAGACATCCTGCTGCTGGCACCTTTTGGCATTAAAAATCCACCAATCCCAATATTATGCCCCAACACATTCATTTTACTTATACATTTGTTAAATATTTACGGATAAACGACTCCCTCCTGTGGGCAAGAATTATAATAAAGCAACTGTTGCCGGGTTAATTATTGCACTGGGCATTATTTACGGCGACATCGGAACCTCCCCTCTTTACGTGTTAAATGAAATCATCAAGGGGCGGATAATTAATGAGGAACTCATTCTGGGTTCTCTTTCCTGTATCATTTGGACCCTCACCCTCCAAACTACCGTAAAATATGTAATACTCACCTTGAACGCCGATAACAAAGGTGAAGGAGGTATTTTTAGTTTGTATGCCCTGGTAAGAAGAAGAAGAAAATGGCTGGTAATACCTGCAATGCTGGGGGGAGCCGCTTTACTGGCAGATGGCATTATTACGCCACCGATTACTGTAACCTCGGCAATAGAAGGCTTGAAGCAAATTAAAATGCTGAGCAATATTCAGCAGAGCACTATTGTTGGCATCGTTATTGGTATCATTACCTTTTTATTTTTCTTGCAGCAATTCGGTACCGCTTCCATCGGAAAGTTTTTTGGGCCTGTGATGTTTCTTTGGTTTTCCATGCTGGCAGTGCTTGGATCTGCACACCTGATGGATGATATTGAAATTTTTAAAGCCCTAAGCCCCCACTATGCAATAGAATTACTTACAACTTATCCAAAGGGTTTCTGGCTACTGGGCGCTGTTTTTCTCTGTACAACCGGAGCGGAAGCCCTCTACAGCGACCTGGGTCACTGTGGCAAGAATAATATTCGCGTGAGCTGGGGTTTTGTAAAAATTTGTCTGATTTTGAATTATCTGGGTCAAGGTGCATGGTTACTCGCCAACTATAACGGACAAATTATTTCTGAAGACGGTTTCAACCCATTTATCGGTATTATGCCATATTGGTTTAAATTGATTGGTATTATTATTTCAACTATAGCGGCAGTAATCGCATCGCAAGCATTGATTTCGGGCTCATTCACACTGATTAGTGAAGCCATGCGGCTGAATTTGTGGCCCAAAATGAAAATCAACTATCCAACTGAAGAAAAAGGACAATTATACATACCCGGCATCAGTTTATTGTTATTTATCGGATGCATTGGAGTGGTTTTATTTTTCCAGAAATCTGAAAATATGGGTGCAGCTTACGGGTTGGCTATTACCCTTTGCATGATTAGTACCTCCATTTTATTTGCTAACTATCTGGTAAGCCATCGGGTAAAACCATTTTTCATTTATATTTATTTAGTAGTGTATCTTCTGATAGAAAGCTCCTTCCTAATTGCCAATTTGCAAAAATTTCTCAATGGAGGTTATGTTACCCTGATAGTAGGTGGTGGACTTTTCTTAGTAATGTATGTTTGGTTTAGGAGTAGAAAAATTAAAAACAGATATATTGAATTCGTACGACTCGAACAATATATCCCCTTGATTCAGGAACTCAGTAACGATAAAACCATTCCCAAACACGCCACTCATCTGGTTTATATGACAAGTGCCAATAATCCAAAGGAAATTGAGCATAAAATCATTTACTCTATCCTGAATAAGAAGCCTAAAAGAGCCGATATCTATTGGTTTGTGCATGTGGATGTATTGGATGAACCCTATACCTGCGAATACAATGTAGAACATATTATTCCCAATGATATCATTCGAGTTGAATTTCGGTTGGGATTCCGTGTGGAACAACGCATCAACTTGATGTTCCGAAAAGTGGTGGAAGACCTGGTTAACAACAAAGAAGTAAATATTACCAGCCGCTATGAAAGCTTGGAGAAAAATCAGGTAGCCGGCGACTTTCAGTTTGTGGTATTGGAAAAATATTTAAGCCAGGATAATGAACTGCCCTTTTTAGAACGAGTTATAATGAAATTATATTTCTGGCTAAAAGAGGTAAGTCTGGGCGAAGAGCGCGGATTTGGATTAGACCCTAGTAACGTATCCGTTGAAAAATTTCCGCTGATTGTAGCTCCGGTTGCTGATTTGAAACTCAAGCGCGTTTTCCACGATGCCTCTGAAGCCGTATAATTTTTTGGCAACTCTGCCGAAAAAAACGAAATTGTTATTGAACTTTTATTTATTTGTCTCAAACCCTACTATATCTATTAATAGGTTATTTGCTGGTTGCACTGATAGTTTATCTGGTGCAGGAGAAATTTATTTTCAAGCCAGAAAAACTTCCGCAAAACTTTGAATATAAATACGATCTTCCCTTCGAAGAGTTATTCTTTCCTATTTCAGATGGAGCAACTATTAATGGACTCCATTTCTTTTGTAAAGATCCCAAAGGACTGGTATTGTACTTTCATGGAAATTCTAAAAGTATCAAAGGTTGGGCAAAACATGCCCGCGACTTTTACCGGTACCAGTATGATGTAGTGCTGGTAGATTACAGGGGTTTTGGAAAAAGTACCGGAAAAAGAACCGAGCAGCATTTACTTAGTGATATGCAGGTTGTGTATGATTCCCTTATTCAAAAATATCCTCAACACCATATCCTTGTATATGGCAGAAGTTTGGGAAGTGGGTTTGCTGCAAAAATTGCTTCAGACAACACACCACGCTACCTGATTCTAGACGCACCGTATTTTAGTTTCACGAGAGTAGTTAAAAGATTTACTCCTTTTTTACCACACCGATGGTTACTCCGGTATCAATTTCCAACAGATAAATGGCTTAAAAAAGTAAACTGCCATACCTATATCATTCACGGTACACGTGACCGGCTAATTCCTATCAAACAAAGTGAACAATTACAACTCATCAATCCACATAAAATAACCCTGATTAGAATTGAAGGGGGCGGACATAATAATCTGCCTACTTTTCCCGAATACCATAATTTTCTCAGAGATATTTTAAAATATTAATAAAGGGATGAAATCGATCTTTACTCCGCGATTAAAGAGATTCCTAAAAATTCTCTTACTGTTATACGCAATCATAGGAATTGCAGGTTATTACTTACAAGACTATCTCCTGCTTCATCCAAAAAAAATCGCAGCGGGGGAACAATACAATTTTCCGGAGACTTTTGAGGAAATCAATTGGAGAGTAGATGAAGAAAATTCATTTCATATAGTGCAATTCACTTTGCCGGATTCTATACGAAAGGGAGTAGTATTGTACTTTCATGGGAATCAAAATAACATCACACGATATGCCCGCTTTGCCCCTCAATTTACTAAAGAGGGATATGAAGTTTGGATGGCAGAATATCCGGGATTTGGAAAAGCAACAGGGAAAGCAACTGAGGCACTTATGTACCAGGAAGCAATTCAGGTATACCAGTTGGCAAGAAAAAAATTTACCCCAAAACAAATAATTATTTACGGTAAGTCCATTGGTACCGGAGTTGCATCTTATCTGGCTTCACAACGTGATTGCAAAAGTCTGATTTTAGAAACCCCCTATTATAGCATTGCATCCTTACTAAGACCCCTATTTGGAATTTACCCGCTAGGCAGTTTACTTCACTTTCAATTTCCTACATTTCAATATCTTCCGGCAGTTTCAGCACCCATCACCATTCTTCATGGTTCCCGGGATGGTGTAATCCGATACAGCAATGCCCAACAACTTCAACCACTTTTAAAAAAAGGAGACCGATTTATAACTATAGACGGAGGCTCACATAATAATTTATCCGAATACCCTTTGATGCAGCATACCATTCAACAAATTCTACAAGCTCAATAATATGAAAAAAGCATGCGCTGCTTAGATCTCTTTGAGTAAAACTTTTTTATTCGTAACAGAAAGATGGTAGGCCATCCCATGTTTAATGGCTACATTGTGAATATCGTGACTAACAGGAAAATTGAAACATACTGGAAAATCAAATTCTTTTATCTGATGCTGAATTACTTCTAAAGCTGTTAAGCCAAAAGGAATTTCGGTGTCTTTACAATCGCTAAATCCCCCTATAAGTAACCCTCCTAATTGATTAAAAAATCCATTCCTTTTTAATTGAATCAACATGCGGTCGATATTATAAATATATTCACCAATATCTTCTAAAAACAAAATAGCTCCTTTTGTTTGTAATGCACTTCGAGATCCAACCAGATGTGCTATTAGGGAAAGGTTTCCGCCAATAATTCGACCTGAAACAGATCCCACTCTATTGAAGGAATGAGGTAAACAGGTATAGCTTTGTTTCTTACCCGTTAAAGCCTTTTTTAAAGTAATTACTGAACTCAAATCAGGTTTAGCAAATGCAGCTGCCATTGGGGCATGTAAACTAGCAACTCCTACCCGTTGATATAGATGAGCATGTAGAACAGTTATATCACTAAATCCAATTAACCATTTCGGATGCCTCGAAAAACTTCGGAAAGAAATGCTGTCTATAATTCTACTCAAACCATACCCACCTCTGCCGAAGAGAACTGCATTAATTTCGGGGTCATCCAGCATTTGCTGTAAATCGGCAAGCCTTTCAGCATCAGTACCAGAAAAATAATGATATTGATTACCTACTGTTTTTCCCAATCTAACCTGATAACCCCAGGATTTAAGAACATGAATACAATCGGTAACTTTTTTAGCTGGCAGAAATCCTGAAGGACAAACAATCCCAACTGTGTCTCCTTTTTTCAAGTAGGGCGGTACAATCATGGATGTTGGATTTCAGTTAATACAGTTTGGGTGTTGTTTATCTCCAAACGATGCGGTACACCACATTTAAGTGCCACATTATTTTTTTGATGACCAACCGAAAAATCAAAGCAAACAGGATAATCATATTCTTTCACCTGCTCCCATACGATATCATAAATGGTTTTTCCAAAAGGCTCTTTAGGATCATCGGGTCGGATATTAGTGAAACTACCCACAATCAAGGCTTTCAGTTTAGAGAGTTTTCCGCTTCTTTTTAGATTACAAAACATTCGATCGATGCTATATAAGGCTTCCCCCACATCCTCTACAAAAAATAATTTATTCCGGGTATCAACATCACTCTTGGTTGCGGCTAAGGTTTCAATCATTTTGAGGTTGCCCCCAATTAAAATTCCTTGGGCTTCGCCAATACGATTTCGAACATGCGCTGGAACAGCATACTGCAAAGGTTCTCCAAATAAAGCTTTTCGAATTGTATCCAAGGCCTGCAATTGAACAGGCTCAAAAATAGATGGGTCGGAAGGAAAACCTTCTGCCATCTTTGCATGCAGCGAAGCAACACCTACATATGCATGGAGATGACTGTGAAATACGGTAATATCACTATATCCAATCACCCATTTGGGATATTTTTTAAACGGAGAGAAATCCAGCCGATCAATAATTCGAACCGCACCATACCCCCCATGTGCACATAAAATGGCTTTCAAATCGTTTCGGTTGATTAACTCCTGAAAATCTTCAGCACGCTCCTGATCAGTACCTCCAAAAGTATGGTCTTTCTTGCCTACTGTTTTTCCCACCACAACCTGTAATCCCCAATTTTGTAAATACTGGATGGCAGGTGCAACATCTTCTGCCAATGCAAAGCCAGAAGGACAGGTAATCCCAATTACATCACCCGGTTTTAGGTGGGGCGGAATTTTCCATTTTCGGGGATTGTGTTTTGCTGAATTCGCAGCTGCAGTAAAAGAACTGGCGGAAAGAAAACCTGTAGCCATTGAGGAGGAAATAAATGCGGAACGCTTCATGACTTAAAAATACCAAATACCCTCGTAATTACCAATGTAAAAGGCAGTTATACAGATTTTGTACCTTTGCATGTTTTTATATGTATTTACCGGTTCCGGTGATACAACAAATCGAACAAATGACGAACCCTAAAAGATACTTGATCACCGCTGCGCTTCCCTATGCCAACGGATATAAACATATAGGCCACCTGGCTGGTGCTTATTTACCTGCAGATATATATGTACGCTATTTAAAATCACAACAGAGAGATGTAGTATTTGTTTGTGGTAGTGATGAACATGGAACAGCCATTCCTATTCAGGCTGCTAAAGAAGGAACTACCGCTCAAGCGATTATTGATAAGTACCATCCCCTGATGGAACAGAACTTTAAAGACCTTGGAATTCAATTTGATATCTATCATCGCACCAGTGATCCGCTACACCATCAAACTGCCCGCGATTTCTTTACAAAATTGAATGACGGTGGACACCTCTCGATTCAAACAACCGAACAATATTTTGATGAAAAGGCACAAACCTTTTTAGCCGACAGATATATCAAAGGAACCTGTCCGAATTGTCAATTTACCGCTGCCTATGGCGATCAATGTGAAAAGTGTGGTAAAAGTTTGAGTCCGGAAGAATTGATTAACCCGGTAAGTACATTAAGCGGTGAGCCACCCATTAAAAAAACCACCCAACACTGGTATCTTCCTCTCAACCAACATGAAGCTTTTTTACGTAAATGGATTTTAGAAGATCATGCAAATGATTGGAGGGCTTCTGTTTTAGGTCAGTGCAAAAGCTGGATTGATGGAGGATTGCAACCAAGGGCAGTTACCCGCGATTTAGACTGGGGTGTTGCTTTACCCGAAAATGTAGAGGGTGGCAAAGGCAAAGTATTGTATGTTTGGTTTGATGCCCCTATTGGATATATCAGTGCAACCAAACAATGGGCATTGAATACAGGAAAAGACTGGCGACCTTACTGGGAAGATAAAGAAACGAGACTAATACATTTTATAGGGAAAGACAATATTGTATTTCATTGTATTATCTTTCCGGTGATGCTTCAATTGCATGGAAATATTTTGCCCGACAATGTTCCCGCCAATGAATTTTTAAATTTAGAGGGAGATAAAATGAGTACCAGCAGAAACTGGAAACTCGATATGGAAGATTATATCAATGATTTTATTAAATCACCTGGAGGATCTGAAAGTATGTCGGATGTGTTAAGATATTACTTGACGCAAATTGCTCCAGAAACCAAAGACAGTGAGTTTACCTGGAAAGGATTTCAGGATGCCAATAATAGCGAACTCGTTGCCATACTGGGTAATTTTGTAAACAGAAGTCTGGTGTTGATGCATAAATTATGTAAGGGTAAAGTACCGCCATTACATCAAAATCAATTATCAGATATTGATAAAGAAATGCTCAACAGTTTTGAACACATTCGTACTAAAGTGGAAAATCTGTTAGAACAATTCAAGTTTAGGGAAGCATTATTTGAAGTAATATCATTCGCAAGAAGCGGTAACCAGTATTTACAGAAAAAAGAGCCCTGGATTTACGCCAAAAAAGTAGCTGAAAACGGTGTGGTAGAATCAGACGCTCAAATGAATATTGATAATACACTTCATATCTCATTGCAGCTATGTGCAAACCTCGCCATTTTATTAAACCCGTTTTTGCCTTTCACCGCGCGTAAAATTTGCTACCTGCTTAAAGTGGTTGACAAAATGTTACTGTGGGAAAATGCCGGTAAAACCAAATTACTTAGTACCGGATACACTTTAAGGGCTCCGGAGCTTTTATTTAGAAAAATAGAGGATGAAGAAATAGAACAACAATTAGCCAAATTACAATCAAACGTTCAAATGGATTCACAAACCGATACTCAGGAAAATCCAGTTACACCGGAAAAGCCCGCTTTTGCCCCTGTAAAGGAACCCATTGTTTATGATGATTTTGCAAAACTTGATTTGCGCAATGGAAAAATTATTCATGCAGAAAAAGTTGAAAAGGCAGACAAGTTGCTCAAATTAACAGTGGATTTGGGGTTTGAGGTTCGCACCATTGTTTCTGGAATCGCCCTTCATTTTCAACCTGAAGCAATCATTGGAAAGCAGGTTACTGTTGTGGTAAATCTTCAACCGCGAAAAATGAGGGGGATTGAAAGTAATGGCATGATATTGATGGCTGAAGATGCAAACGGGAAATTACATTTTATTAATCCTGAAGAAACAGTAAATCCGGGTGCGAGTATCAATTAAATAAGTGGTAATAATTGAAGTTCAATTAATGTTAAACTAAGGTAGCCCAAATTTCAATTATCAAATTTCCATTATAAAAACTCAGACATTTCAATAAACGGTAAGCGATTTAGCTGCAAACAATGCGAAAACAGTCTGATTCACTATAATTTGTAAATACCGTCTGCTGAGTTATATGTGATATCAAATACAGAATCTCCTATCCGGCAGTCTTATCATAACTCACGCACTCCTTCAACTCTCTTTCCGAATAAGCATATCCATATTGTTTTAATACATCATCCGGCACTCCATTCCACTGATTGGGCACATTTCCCATATAACCCAGATCCTTTACACCCATTTCAGATGTATAGAACCCAGTTGTAACCAAGTCACGCATCAAATTAAAAAAGGATACTCCTTGCTTCATTTCTGGTGCAGCTTTATCAGGATATGCGATTTGATCAACCAATTGAATCCGCTGCTGCTCAGTAGCATCGGAAAAGGATTGATTAAATTGCTTGAAACTCTGCATTTCGAGCCAGCGCAATCCACCGCGAATGGGCGTTTGATGCTCGGGCATATCTTTTACAATAAATTCAATAAAATCGGGAACTTTCGCCTCTGTTGCACTTCCGCTAACTGAATCTTTTGGAATGATGATATCACTTAGTAATGCAATAACAGTCATTTCTTGTGGAGTAAAAAATGGAGCGCCTGCTTGCAGTTGAGTCAGATAATCTTTTTCCTCTTGCATCCGGTCGGCGCTTACAGAAGCAGTAGCCGAGTTCAAAACTTCCTTTTTATCGGATTGCTTACATGCTTCCACTAAAACACCCGTTCCTGCAGCCCCTATTAATAACGTTTTAATCGATTTCCTTCTGTCCATACAATGTATTATTTCTGATCAGAGATTTTGTTTTTTCATTTCTTCAATTATATACTCCGAAGTTCTCATTGAAAGCGCGAGAATCGTCCAGGTAATATTTTTATCTGCCTGAGAAACGAACTGACTACCATCAACACAGAATAAGGTTTTACAGTCATGCGCCTGACTCCATTTGTTTAATGCAGATGTTTTTCTGTCGCTTCCCATTCTTACCGTTCCGGCTTCATGAATGATATTTCCCGGATTGCTAAGGCCATAATTATTAGCAGCCGTATCATCTCCACCCCAGGTAATTACCGCACCCATATTGTGCAGTATTTCCTTAAATGTTTCTTTCATGTGTTTTGCCTGCTTAATTTCATACTCGGAATGTTTTGTATGAAAGCGCAAAACCGGAATACCGTACTTATCTACAACATTTGGATCAATTTCACAATAGTTATTGATATTCGGAACAGCTTCCCCTCTTCCTGCCATACCAACTCCGGCTCCATAGAAAAACCGAACATCTTCCTTTAAAGAAGCCCCATAACCCCCTGCAGGCTTGGTTTTCCCGTTGATTTGGTATTGCCCATTTAAACCCTGCATACCAAACCCAAACCCATAAGCCGGCTGCGACATACCACCCCAATATTCAATGTGATATCCGCGGGGAAAGTCTAATTTTTTATTATCCAGCCACCAGGGAGTATATACATGCATTCCTCCAACCCCATCTTCATTGTAGCGTTTTCTTCCAAATAATTGTGGCAAAACTCCACCAATTGCTGCCCCGGTTGAATCATGTAAATACTTTCCAACCACATTGCTATCATTTGCCAATCCATTAGGGTGCCGGGTTGATTTTGAATTAAGCAGCAAACGAGCAGTTTCACAGGTACTGGCAGCCAGAATAACCACACGGCCCGATACCTGATATTCCATACCATCGTCTTTTTTTATAAACGAAACTCCTGTCGCCAGTCCTTCAGCATTGGTAAGCACTTCACGTGCCATTGCATTGGTAATTACATCAATATTGCCGGTTAATACAGCCGGCTTAACCAATACAGATGAAGAGGAAAAATCACCATAAACTTTGCAGCTTCTTCCACATTGGGCACAATAAAAACAAGCTCCTCTTTCTTTATTAATTGGTTTAGTAAGAATTGAAAGCCGCGAAGGGATTACAGGAATTCCCATTCCGGTGGCGGTTTTCTTGATCATTAGTTCATGCAGCCGCGGCTTGGGTGGAGGCAAAAAAATACCATCCGGATCATTGGGTAACCCTTCATTGGATCCAAATACCCCTATGAGTTTGTCAATTTTATCATAATAGGGTTTTACGTCTTCATATCCAATGGGCCAATCATCTCCTAAACCATCAATACTTCTGCGTTTAAAATCTTTAGGTCCGAATCGAAGGGAAATTCTTCCCCAGTGATTCGTTCGGCCGCCAATCATGCGGGCTCGCCACCAATCCCACTTATCACTTCCTTCCTTCATAGTGTAAGGCTCACCATCTATTTGCCATCCCCAGTAACAACCATCAAAATCACCAAAGGGACGAAACTTCGTACTGGCTCCTCTGCGCGGAGACTCCCACGGATTTTTCAATTGTGAGGAATGAATGGCAGGATCGTAATTCGGGCCCGCTTCAATTAAACATACTTTTAATCCAGCGTTAGCCAATATATATGCAGCCATTCCCCCACCGGCTCCTGAACCTACAATTACGGCATCATATTTTTTACTTTCCTTTTTAACTTGCAATGCTCCCATAAAACAAATTTATTGGTCCTTATTTTGAAGTATGAATGTAAATAAATTACTGAATTTTCAGTAAATTTTTATTCAAAAGGATACCAATCCCTCATTGATAACCAAATCATTTAGCTTTAAAATCGTTTTTTCGGGGATTCTGTTAGTAAATTATACCTATTCCCCTTCAAAAATGGTTTGGTTGCTTCCTAACAATTAAAAAGAATTGGCGGAATGAACAGGATACCGATTTTTTAGCCATTTTTGCATATATACCATTTAACAATTTGAATGAAAGGATCTATTCATCAGTTATTGGCCAACCAACGAGCAGCAGGTAAAAAATCATTTGCTGTTTTAATTGATCCCGATAAGGTAACCCCTACAATTATCGAGCAGTTGATAGATCGTGCCCTAGACTGTAAAGTTGATCATTTTTTTGTTGGAGGTAGTTTGGTTATATCCAGTCAGCTGGATGCCTGTATACAACAAATTAAATCTTCCTGCAACATTCCTGTTACCCTATTCCCGGGATCTCCTTCTCAAATCAGTTCACATGCTGATGCCTTACTTTATTTATCCTTGATTTCAGGTAGAAACCCCGAATTGCTTATTGGTCAACATGTAATCAGTGCTCCTTTTGTTAAAAAAAGTGGATTGGAAATCATTCCTACCGGATATATGGTAATCGATGGGGGTGCGCCTACCACTGTTTCTTATATTTCAAATGCTAGTCCTATCCCTGCCGACAAAAATGACATTGCAATGTGCACCGCTATGGCAGGAGAAATGCTGGGTATGAAACTGATATACATGGATGCCGGCAGTGGGGCTCGGAAACCCATCACTGAATCAATGATTGAAAGGGTTGGGCAACACATTTCTATCCCATTAATTGTTGGTGGAGGTATTACCGATCCAGAAAAAGCCTACAGAAACTGTAAAGCAGGAGCAGATGTGATCGTTGTTGGCAACGCAATTGAAAAGGATTCCTCTATCATGGCTGAAATCAGCGCAGCGGTGCATAGCCTGCCCCTTAGCGTATAATGTTATTATCCCATTTCAGTTTGTATTAGCTCCTATTTTAGGGCTTTGGTATCTACCCGCGAAGGCGTATCTTTTCCACTAATAATGCTTCTCGCACTTAAGGCAATAGACTTAATTATCATAGTCATATTTTCAATATCCAACGTACTTACTTCATCACTTGCCTTATGGTAATTGGGTTCATTATCCATTTTAGAAGTGCTGATAGTATGTGCAGGAACCCCCAGGCGAGCCAGGGTAGCATTATCCGAACGGTAAAATAAATTTTGGGTTGTATATGGGTCAGGATAGAAATTAAACCCGGTGCCCTCCAGATTTTTTTGCAGGATATCCCCCATGTTGGTTTTTTCGTAACCGGTAATATATGCCGAATTTTTTCCCCACTTACTTTCTGTACCAATCATTTCGATGTTAAACATGGCCACAATTTCGTCGGGGTTTAATTGATTAGAAAAAAAAGTGGCACCAAAACCACCCACTTCTTCCGCAGTAAATGCTACAAAAATTAGGGTACGATCATTTTCTTTTACTTTAGAAAAATATTTTGCCAACATCAACATGGCCGTAGTTCCAGCAGCATCATCATTAGCACCATTAAATATTGAATCCGTAAGCACGTTACCCTGTCGATCTTTACTCATCACCCCCAAATGATCGTAATGTCCGGAAAAAATCACATATTCATTTGGGCGACTTTTTCCGGGTATGATGGCTGCCACATTTTGAAGCGTTTGCCGAGTGAAACTATGGGTAGCCGTTATATCCAACTCCAGAATGGGCTGAGCGCTGAGTATAAAAACCGTGCTAAAATTGGACTGATATAATTGCGATTTAAACCGGGTAAGCATATTGAAATTGGCTGCAAAACTCGAATCAACCAATACGATGTAATTTTTTTTGGCATTGATAAATTTCCTCGCCTGAGCAGATAAATTTTCACCTGCTGCTATTTTTACCTGTTCATACCCCGACTGCTCCGTTATGTGTAAAGTATCTTTACAGGTTACTACTACAACATTTTTTGCATCCAGTTCTAAACCATTAACACGGGCAGTTACTCCCAAGAACTTTGGACGCAACATAGAAAATGTTTGTAAATATTGCTGTGTTCCCGGATAAGGTTCAATTTTCATGGCCGCAAACTCAGCAGCAATAAAGGCTGCAGCTTTGTCAATCCCCGGAGTGAAAGTTCGTCTACCCTGCATCTCATCTGAGGCTAACATCGTTTCTATTCTAAGAACTTCTTCGGGCTTGATAATTTTCTCGATTGGTTGAGACAGCAGGCTATGTGCTAAACAAAACGAAACCAGTAAAAGAGATATTCTTTTCATAAAGGGAGTGATTCAAGCAGTAAATATACATTGCAGCGATTATAAGCTCATCATTTCCTTGAACTTTACCGTTTGCCTTCTGCTAACTTCTACTTTTTCTCCTCCTTTTAAATCAACCAGTAATCCTCCATTAAAATAGGGCTCTATTTTTTCTATCCAGCGCAAGTTGATAATATGTTTTCGATTGGCACGAAAAAACATTCGATCATCTAAGCGCTCTTCGAGGGCATTCAGCGATTTTAATATGAGTGGCTTATGGGTTCCAAAATATACTTTAGCATAATTACCCACGCTTTCAAATAAACGAATTTCACCAAGTTTCACAAACCAGCATCTTTCACCATCTTTAACAAATACCTGATCCAGTTCGGTGAGGGGACCACGATTATTGGCTGCAAGTGCAGGATTTTCTTTTATCATATCTGCCTGCAACTTATGCAAGGCTTCACCCAGCCGCTTGGGCTCAATGGGTTTAAGTAAATAATCAAGCGCATTTACCTCAAATGCCTTGATAGCGTATTCATCATAAGCAGTTGTAAAAATTACCCGAGGAGCTTTTTCAACTTCTGCAAGTAAATCAAATCCATTCTTTCCGGGCATCTGAATATCCAGGAAAATTAAATCGGGTTGCAGTAATTCGATTTTCTCTATTCCTTCATCCACATTAGCTGCTTCCTCAATCACCTCAATTTCGGTATGATTTAATAACAATTTCTTTAACTCATTTCTTGCCAGTCGCTCATCATCAATTATAATTGCTTTTATTGCCATATTTAATGCGTTGTGGGTTTATGTATGAGGCAGTATTTGCAGCGGCACTCCCGGCAATGAAATTTCTGCCCTAACTAAATGATTGTTCGTGTTCTTGATATCAAAACTTGCCTTTTCCCCATACATCAGCTTTAGGCGATGACGGGTACTCTCAATTCCAAAACCACCCGAAGTAATTGACTTTCCGGCAGATATTTTATTTTGAAATACCCCAGAATTTTCTACGACTAATTCATGACGATTTCCCCGATTATCTGAGATGATTCGAATCAATCCTCCATTTTTCTCGCAACTAATACCATGCTTAATAGCATTTTCTACCAAAGTTTGTAGCATCATAGGCGGTACCGGCTGATCAAGTGTGTCATCATCAATTTCATATGCTACCTGCAACCTGTCTTCAAATCGGATTTGCTCTAATGCCAGATAATCTTTCACAATGTTGAGTTCTTTTTCGAGTGAAATGGTTTCTGCTTTCTCCATTTGCATACTGCTTCGTAGTATATTACTTAATTCAGTAATGGCAGTTCTCGCCCTAATCGGATTTTCATCCACCAATGCACGAATACTGTTAAGTGCGTTAAATATAAAATGTGGATTAATATGCGACTTGATGGTTTTTAATTCAAGTTCTTTTACGAGACTCTGTAATTTCACCCGCTGTATTTCATTAATTGCCCCCACATCTATGTAGTGCCAGATAAAATAAATAGAAACCCAAACAATAATCAGCGGCGAATCGAACAACAAGCTAAATACAAAACGGGTAAGGGTAGATACTTTAGTAGCAGGATTGTATAAACCCAACCATTCAACAGCTGTACTGGTAGCCAGGTTGAAAATTAAAATAGTTGCTAAAATAGATAGCAAATATTTCCACCAATTTCTCAAACGAAATGGCGGTCGAAGTCTGTATCTAATTAAAAATTCTCTCAAAAAATGTGTACTTACCAATCCAAAAAAAATGGTTACTCCCACCCGCGGAAATAAAACATCAATAGAATTATTGTTGAAGAAAAAAGCAAAAAACATCAGGGTTAGTCCGTAAAATAACCAACCTCCTGCCTGACAAATCCAGTACAAAACATTCTTTTTCCGCATAAAGACAAATATAAATCTAACCTAACCTAAAAAATTCGGTTTAAGGATTAGTGGTTAAAATAGCTGCTATTTGGCAAATTCAGCCATTATTTTGGAATGAACTTTATGCCGCAATTAATTGTAATAATTGCGGCAGTTTTAATCATATGTAAATATTATTTCATACGATTGAGCGCTACTCAGGTATTATGTGTATTTTTACATCTTAAATCCGGATTCATGAATATTACTCCCGGCCCATTGCTGAAACAAATCAACCACCCGGATGACCTCAAAAAAATTTCCCGCGACCAGCTTTTTCAGGTTTGTGAGGAACTCAGACAGTTTATTATAGATGTGGTTAGCGTACATGGGGGCCATTTTGCCGCCAGTTTGGGAGTAGTAGAACTTTCTGTTGCCCTTCATTATGTGTATCAAACACCCTACGATCAACTGGTATGGGATGTGGGTCATCAGGCGTATGGACATAAAATTTTAACTGGCAGACGCGATCAGTTTGTTACGAATAGAAAGTATAAAGGGTTGAGTGGCTTTCCGAAAAGAAGTGAAAGTGAATTTGACACCTTCGGCGTTGGTCATTCATCTACCTCAATCTCTGCCGCATTGGGTATGGCAATTGCTTCAAAATATAAAGGTGAAAATCGAAAATCTGTTGCAGTAATAGGCGATGGTTCTATGACGGCAGGCATGGCATTTGAAGCAATGAATCACGCCGGAGTAGCCGATAGTGATTTGCTAATTATTCTGAATGATAATTGCATGAGCATCGACCCCAATGTGGGTGCACTTAAAGAATATTTAACCGATATCAGTACCTCTCCTACCTACAATAAAGTGAGGGACGAAGTTTGGAATCTGATGGGCAAACTACCGGTTGGTGAACATTTTAGTAAAGCCATGGCCAGTAAACTTGAAGCCGGGTTAAAAGGGCTGGTGAGCAATAGCAGCAACCTCTTTGAAGCATTAAATCTCCGCTACTTTGGTCCGATAGATGGTCATAACATTACCAAACTCGTAGATACATTAAGCGACTTACGCGAAATTCCGGGTCCGAAATTATTGCATATCATAACCACCAAAGGAAAGGGATATGCGCTTGCAGAAAAAGATCAAACCAAATGGCATGCACCGGGATTGTTTGATAAGGTAACCGGAGAAATTTTCCGCAAATCTGTAACCTCACCGCAACCTCCAAAATATCAGGACGTTTTTGGACATACCATCGTTGAATTGGCGGAACAAAATCCGCTCGTGATGGGAATTACGCCAGCGATGCCTAGCGGTTCTTCCCTAAAAATTATGATGGAAAAAATGCCAAACCGCGCATTTGATGTGGGTATTTGTGAGCAGCACGCTGTTACGGTTAGTGCTGGTTTGGCAACTCAGGGTATGCGGGTATTTTGCAACATCTATTCGTCCTTTATTCAAAGAGGATATGATCAGGTGGTACATGATGTTGCGATTCAAAAATTGCCGGTTGTTTTTTGTTTAGACAGGGCCGGTTTGGTTGGGGAGGATGGCCCTACCCATCATGGCTGTTATGATATAGCCTTTTTACGCTGCATTCCGCACATCATTATCAGTGCTCCAATGAATGAACAGGAATTGCGGAATCTGATGTATACCGCTCAGTTGGAAACCCAACAACTACCCTTTGTAATTCGGTATCCCCGAGGTGAAGGAGTTATGCCAGAATGGAGAACCCCGCTCGAATCGGTTTCCATTGGTAAAGGAAGGAAATTAAAGGACGGACAAGATGTAGCAATTCTTTCGCTTGGACATCCAGGTAATTTTGCTCAGGCGGCAATTCGCCAATTACGCTCAAAAGGTATAGACCCTGCTCATTACGACCTTCGTTTTGTAAAACCTATAGATGAAGAAATGCTGCATGAAGTATTTTCCAACTATTCAAAAATTGTTACAGTGGAAGATGGTACAGTAGTGGGAGGATTTGGCTCAGCCGTTCTCGAGTTTATGAATGCGAACCGTTATCAGGCAGAAGTAACTATTTTAGGTATTCCGGACAGATTGGTAGAACATGGCTCTCCAAAAGAATTACACCGAGAATGTGAATACGACGCACTCGCAATTGAAGAAGCAGTGCTTACACTGGTGAAAGAAAAAATCGCAGTTGAAAAATTGATACAGTAAACATTTCAGCTATTCTGCTGAAGGAGTTGCTGGAAAACTTGATTCATTGTCGGTAAGTTCAGCTGTTGATGCGAGACCTTCAGATTCTATCTCAGCTTCGCGATTTTCGTTCCATTCAACAATGAAATTGTTCATCCCTTGTCCAACACTTAGCCGCATATATTTTTGCTGAGCCAGTTCCAATATAGAAAGGAAAAGAAAAATTGCGTGGATTTTGTTTTCACAAACATCAAAAACTTTTTCAAAAGAAACCATTTTCTCACGCTCTAACAAACTTAACATGTAGTCACGACTACCCTCCATCGTATAATTGTAGGGCACAACGGTGTGAACGGGTTTGTTTTGACGCTCTTGCAAGCGAAGCATCACTTTTTCAAATGACTTCATCAGTTTGAACAAAGTGATATTCTGTATCTCGGTTCCTTCAGCAGCTTCTTCGCCCAGTAATGCAATTTCTCTTTGCAGGTTACCCCGCTTAATCATCAACATCCTTTCAGCCTCCATTTCAGCCATTTTGATGGCAGCTTCCTTAAACTTTTTATATTCCAGAATTTTATCAATCAATTCCTGGCGTGGGTCAATCTCATTTCCTGCTGCATCCAGTTCTTTTCTAGGCAATAACAAGCGAGCTTTAATTCGCATTAGGGTAGAAACAAACAGTATAAATTCACTGCTCAATTCAATATTCAGCTTCTCACCCTGATGAATGAAATCTAAAAAATCTTTAATGATTTTTGTAATGGGAATATTATATATGTCCAGTTCATCGCGTTCAATGAAAAACAGCAATAAATCGAACGGACCCTCGAACTGTTCTAATTTAATTTGATAACTCGGTTGATTCACTACACTACAATTTTGCCACAAAGAAAATTGAAAACCCGCAATATACACCCCGGTGAATAGTCAAGTTATCCACCAAAAATCGAAAAACTAGGGTGAAACCCTATTTTTTAAGGGAATCCCGAATTTCCATCAAAAGCTGATCGGTGCTGGATGGACCCGGTTTGGGTGCTGGCGGGGCTTCATTTTTAAGTCGATTGATTGCCTTAATAATCAAAAAAATTACAAAAGCCACCACTATAAAATCTATTAAATTGGTAATGAATGCCCCATATTTTACTTCAACTGCCGGACTCCCTGCAGAAACCAAGGCTCCTGTGGCATCTTTCACCTCGGCGCCTGCTTTCTTTAATACCAAAACCTTGTCTGAAAAATCTACCCCACCGGTTAACATGCCTACTAATGGCATTACCATCCCATCTACAAAGGAGGTAACAATTTTGGTAAAAGTAGCGCCCATTACAAAACCTACTGCAATGTCTATAAGATTACCTTTTACAGCAAATTCCTTAAATTCTTTTATAATTCCCATATGTCAATTTTCTTCAAAATAATCAAAAAATCTAAAAGATTACTTTTTCAATCCGGGATATTGCATTTTCAGTGAACGCAATAAACTATGCAAGTGCGAAGTAATCAGGTATTCTTTGTACCAGTTTTGATCGGAAGGGATTATGTGCCAGCGAATCCGATTACAATTATTGAAACAATCCTGGTACATTTTCATATAAACCTTCCATAGTTTCGCTTCCTCAAAATCGCGTTCATTGTATTTCCATTGTTTCTCTGGATTTTTAATGCGCTCCTGTAATCGCTGATGCTGTTCCTGAGGGGAAACATGCAAATAAAATTTCAGGATATGTGTATTGCAATGGTTTGTAAGCAGGTGTTCAAAATCGTTGATGGCTTTCATCCGGGATTTTGCCAACTGATCATCACACCATTTGTGCACCCGGGTAACCAGAACATCTTCATAATGCGAACGATTAAAAAGCTGAATCATTCCCCTCGGAGGAGCTTGCTGATGCACTCTCCATAAAAAATCGTGCGACAACTCCAATGAAGTAGGTACTTTAAAAGAATAAGACCGAACACCCTGTGGATTTAATTTCCCAAATACGTTTCGAATAACACCATCTTTTCCGCTGGCATCCATCCCCTGAATTACTACCAAAACAGCATGTTTGCCTTCTGCAAATAATAAATTTTGTAACTCATCCAGCTCCTCGAGCATCTGGATAGTTTTGGCTTTGGTTTTTTCTTTATCTACTCCCTTAGGGGCTCGTGTACTAATTTTTGATAATTCTACTGATGGCATACCTAAATAGTTTAATTAAAAATATTCATTTGTTATAATAAATGAGGATTTTTGCAAAAATCTAAACATGCAGCGTACCTGGGTTCATTGGATATTATTTCTCTCACTTTGTGTAATTTGGGGGAGTTCTTTTTTTTTAATGAAGGAGGGCATGCTACAGTTAACTGCCTATCAGGTTGCGTCTATTAGAATGATAAGCGCCGGAATCGTTCTGACTCCTTTTGTAAAAAGAGCCTTGCAATCTATACCGAAACATCAGGTGGGAAAAGTTGTGTTATCTGGTCTCCTGGGCAGTTTCTTCCCGGCTTATCTTTTTTGTATGGCGGAAACCAAGATAGACAGTGCGCTTGCCGGTATATTGAATGCACTAACACCCCTATTCACACTCCTGGTAGGCATTTTCTTTTTTGGATTACAAGCCAGGCTGATACAAATCATTGGAACATTAATTGGATTCATTGGTTTATGTATGCTGATGATTTCGGGAACGGGATTTCAATGGGGCAATATCAGCTATTCATTATTAGTGTTGCTGGCAACATTATTATATGGAATTAATGTAAATATGGTTGGAAGGTATATGCAAGGTGTGGGGGCACTCAATATTGCTGCGCTGGCATTTGTACTTTTAATTATTCCTGCCGGATTGATTTTGGTTTCAACCGGATTTTTTCAGCTCAATTTTTCCTCAAAAGCAGTAATTAGCTCTGTTGGGGCAGCTTCCATTCTTGGCATTGGAGGAACTGCAATAGCAAGCATCCTTTTTTATATGCTCGTAAAAAGAGCTGGTGCTGTATTTGCATCAATGGTAACCTATGGAATTCCTTTCGTAGCAGTTGCCTGGGGATTATTAAGGAATGAACATATAAACGCTCATCAACTTTTTTGCTTACTGATAATTTTAGTAGGAGTGTACCTGGTAAATAAAAAAGAAAAGCCTACAAAAGGATAAAATAAATTACAGTCGTTTATTTACACAGACATCATTTCTTTTTCCTTAGCAGCCAAATGTTTATCTACTAAAAGAATAAACCGGTCGGTTAATTCCTGAATCCCTTTTTCTGCATCTTTTGCGGCATCTTCACTTAATCCATCTTTTTGTAACTTCTTGATTTGCTCAATAGCATCTCTGCGGATATTGCGGATAGCTACTTTAGAATGTTCACCTTCCCCACTGGCTTTTTTGAATAATTCTTTTCTTCTTTCCTCCGTAAGCGGAGGTAAAAATAAGCGAATCTGATTCCCATCGTTTTGCGGTGTGATACCGATATTAGCCTGCATAATCGATCTTTCTATAGGAGATAACATATTCTTCTCCCAGGGCTGGATACTGATGGTTCTTACATCCAATACCGAAATGTTGGCTACCTGTGCAATAGGAGTAGGGGAACCATAATATTCCACCATTATTCCATCCAACATGGTAACACTTGCTTTTCCGGCCCTAATTTTGGTTAGTTCCGTTTCCAAATGCGAGATTCCTTTACGCATACTATCTTCCGCTTCTTCAGCAATCAGTAATAATTCTTCCGACATAACCTAGATTTTGGATGTGCAAGGTACAAAATTGTTACAAGTTTCCCCCATAGCCCGCTGCAGTAACACAGTAACTGAAATCTCTCACTTATATTTGCATTCTAAGCACTATACAATGACAGTTCAGGAATTAGAAAAATTAGCTACCCAAATCAGAAGGGATATTGTTAGAATGGTACATGGGGTTCAAAGCGGACATCCCGGAGGTTCCTTAGGCTGTACCGATTTTCTTACAGCCTTATACTTTGAGGTAATGAAAAGGAATGCCAATTTCACAATGGATGGTGTGGGTGAGGATGTTTTTTTTCTTTCGAACGGACATATTTCTCCCTTATTTTATTCGGTTTTGGCCAGAGCCGGTTATTTTCAAGTAAATGAACTGGCAAGTTTTAGAAAAATCAATTCCCGTTTACAAGGTCACCCAACCACACACGAACATTTACCCGGTGTAAGAATTGCAAGTGGTTCGCTTGGGCAGGGGTTGAGTGTTGCCCTGGGTGCCGCATTAGCAAAAAAATTAAATAAAGATAATACCCTTGTTTATTGCTTAACCGGAGATGGCGAATTAAATGAAGGCCAAAATTGGGAAGCCATTTTAGGAGCAGCCCACCACAAAGCCGACAACCTGATAGCAACTGTAGACTGGAATGGTCAACAAATTGATGGCTCAACCACACAGGTGATGAATCTGGGAGATCTGGCTGCTAAATTCTCATCCTTTGGATGGATAGTGCAGCAGATGGATGGCAACAACATGACGGAAATTTTGGCTACCCTGCATGCTGCAAAATCTGTCGCATTTCAGGGCCAACCCATTGTGATATTAATGAAAACAGAAATGGGTAAAGGTGTTTCATTTATGGAGGGTAGCCATGAATGGCATGGCATTGCCCCCAGCGATGCTCAACTGGCCGCTGCACTTGAGCAATTACCCGAAACAATTGGAGATTATTGAAGTGATTGATTATTTATAGAAGTGGTATATACAAATTTATCAAAAGTTTCTAAATTTAGAAACTTTTGATAAATTTGTATACTTCAATTTGTGAGAGATGCGATTGTTTGAAACAAAGTTTTTGGAGGAAGCGGATGAATTTATTGCTACCCTTGATTTGAAAACAATAAAAAAAATACTTTACAATATCGATTTAGCCGAGCAATCGAATGATCCCAAGTTATTTAAGAAATTGCAGAACTAAATTTGGGAGTTTAGAACCAATTTTTTGGGGAAACAAATCAGGTTACTTGCTTTTTGGGATAAATCTGATAAACTGAAAACATTCGTAATTGCAACCCATGGATTTATAAAAAAAGTTGATAACGTTCCTTCAAATGAAATTGAACGGGCTGAAAGATTAAGAAGAAGATATTTCAATATCCCCTAAAATGTTACCCATGGCAAATTCAAAGATAAAGACCTATTCCCTTGCTGAGATGAAGGATAAATATATTGGTAAGATAGGTTCAGCAGAGCGCGATACATATGAATATGAACTTCGTATGGATTTACTTAGCAAAATGATTAAAGCGGCTAGAAAAAAAAGAAATTTAACGCAGGAAGAATTGGGCAAATTATTAGGGGTACAAAAAGCTCAGATTTCAAAACTAGAAAGTAGCGTGAACAGTGCGACAATAGATACAATTTTGAAAGTTTTCAATGCACTACATGCCGAGATTAATTTCAATGTAAAAATTGAAAGTCATTTTATCAAACTTTAATGTTTACTTGACCAATTAGCTACTGAGGATTTTTCTTCAAATGTAAATTCAGCCCTAAGAAATAATATTATCCAGTACTCTTCAAAGAAAAACTCCGCTTTCCTGCCCGATAAGCGGGAATCCACGCTGCAAAAATTGTTATGGCCAATATGGTAGTGCCAACCAGCAGCAAATCAGTCCATCGAATGGTAACCGGATAGTAATCAATGATAAATGTGCTTCCACCCAATTTGAGCAATTTAAAATGGACTTGTGCCATACATATTATTACAGCCAAAAACATGCCGATTCCCCCCCCAATTACCCCCAGAATAAGTCCTTCCAATAAAAATATACGTCGAATCCTCACATCCCCTGCACCCATCGCCTTTAGAATGGCAATATCTTTTTGCTTTTCTAACACTAACATTGTTAAAGATCCAATTATATTGAAGGATGCTACCACTAAAATGAGTGAGAGAATTACATAAATAAACCATTTCTCTGTTTTCATCACCCGATATAATCCCATATTTTGCTGATAGCGGGTTTCCACCTGGAATTCCTTACCTAACTGTTTTTGTAAAGTCTGCTGCACTTTACTTACATCTTCCCGAACTTTAATTTCTAAACCGGAATATTCATCTGCCTGCATGCCCAACATAAACTGAAGAAAAGGCAAATTGGTAAAAATGTACTTATTATCAAATTCCTGCTGAACTGCAAATGTGCCGGCAGGTTTTACCGAATATGAGTTGAGTCCTTCCTCGGAAGCTAATTTTGCAGCTTGTTTATTGGGTAAATACAAAATGGCAGGATATTGATATTTTTCAACTTCCACGCCCGCAGCATTTTCAATACCTGCACCCACCACAATGGATGGATTGTCTACTGTTCCCAATGTAAAGGTACCCCGTAACAAATGTTCGGGCGAGTTGATACGGGTAACCATTGTATAGGAACTGTCTACCCCTTTTACTGTTACAATCGCCTGAAAAGCTCCGTTTAATACTGCTTTTTCTTCCACAACACAACTCACCCCGTAGATTCCCGGTATTGCCCGTATTGAATCGAGTTTTGTATTACTAATAATCATTCGCTTTCCCTTTGCAGGAACTACTCGTATATCGGCATAAAAATCGTTGTACAACCCTTTTACCAGATCCTCAAATCCATTAAATACACTTAATACAATTACCAGAGAGAGTGCCCCAACTCCAATTGCCACCATGCTGATTCTGGCAATGAGGTTTATTACACTCACTTTTTGTCCGGTTCTAAAATATCTCCAGGCAAATAAAAGGTTCACGGGCAGTAGATTGAAAAAATCAGGGTATTACTCGGCTTTTGGGGGTTGTTCTCCACTGGCTTTTTCTTCGGAAATGCTTTTAAATAATTCTTCCATTTTAAAAACATAATCCAAGGTATCGTCGCGATAAAAATGTAACACCGGAATCCTACGCAACTGGTGTTTTACCCGCAGGGATAATTCCTTTTTAATTTCCCAAGCCCTCGACTCAATCGTTTTCATTACCAGATCGGGTTGGGTTACTTGAAACAGGCTCAGGTAAATACGAGCCTCCAGTAGGTCGGGCGTTACTTTAACTGAAGAGATGGATACCATTCCGCCATCCATCATCGACAGTTCCAGCCTTCTGAAAATATCGTTCAATGCCTCTTGCAAAACCCCCGCCACTTGTCGCTGCCTTTTACCTTCCGTCATGTTGAAATGATTGATTCCGTACAAAAGTACTTACTTTCGGGTGTAAATGCAGTTTCCTGATGATGAAACGATTTTCCCGAATACTCTTTTATCTGCGTTCGCAGCGGAAAAATATTATATTGTATGTAATTTTTAATCTGCTCTCCGTATTATTTTCTTTGGTATCACTGGCAATGCTGGCGCCATTTTTACAAATGCTCTTCGATCCCAATCCACCAATACCAGTGAAACCTGTTTGGCAGTTCTCAGTTACTGGAGTGAGTGGGTTGTTAGACTGGCTAAAATATTATATAGGGTTGTTAATTCAAGACCACGGAAAAATTTATGCATTAGGGGCAATTTGCATCATGATTTTGACAGCAGTTTTTGGGAAAAATTTATTTACCTATTTATCATTTCGCGTGTTGGCTCCTATGCGGAATTATGTAATGACGAAACTGCGGGCAGATTTGTATGTAAAATTATTAGCGTTGCCTATGGGCTTTTTTACAGAACAAAAAAAAGGTGATATCATTAGCCGCATGAGTAATGATGCGAATGAAGTTGAATGGAGTGTAATGAGCACCCTAGAGGGGTTAATCAGGGAACCCATGACCATCCTGATTATTTTGATGGCGCTAATTTATACAAGTCCTACCCTATCGCTTTTCCTTTTTGTTTTATTACCAATAACCGGCTTCATTATTGGTAGGGTAAGCAGGTCATTAAAAAAGCAATCCACTATATCGCAGGAAACACAGGGTACTTTGTTATCGATATTGGATGAAACCCTGGGTGGTTTACGAATAATCAAGGCATTCAATGCGGAAGCCTTCATGCGTAATAAATTCATTGAAACGAATCAACACCTAAACCAGGTTAGAAATAAAATGAATTTCCGAAAAGACCTTGCCTCGCCCTTGTCAGAATTTCTTGGGGTGGCAGTGTTAACTTGTATTCTTTGGTTCGGAGGTCGGTTGGTTTTAGGAGAGGAGGGTGGACTTAGCTCTGCGAGTTTTATTACATATATCGTTTTCTTTACGCAAATCATCAATCCCGCAAAGGCGTTGTCAACTGCTTTTTACAATGCGCAACGGGGAAGTGCTGCCATTCAGCGAATTGAAGAAATATTACAAACACCTGTACTGGTAACAGATGCTCCTGATGCAAAAACACTAACAAGATTTGAACAGGGAATTGTGTTTAATAATGTTTCCTTTGCTTATGAAGATAAATTGGTGCTGAAAAACATAAATCTGGAAATTCAAAAAGGGAAAAGCGTTGCCCTGGTAGGTACTTCAGGAGCAGGCAAAAGCTCACTTGCCGATCTTTTACCACGGTTTCATGATGTAACGGGAGGTGAGATATTGATAGATGGTGTAAACATCAAATCCTATACTCAACAATCTGTTCGCCAACTGATGGGCATTGTTACACAGGAACCCATTTTATTTAATGATACCATAGCCCGAAACATTGCATTGGGTTCAGATATAACGGATGAAAAAGAAATTGAAAATGCTGCCCGTATTGCCAATGCATGGACTTTTATTGAACAAAAAGATGCGGGCCTACAGGAAAATATTGGTGATAGAGGAAATAAGTTAAGCGGGGGCGAGAAACAACGACTCACAATAGCCAGGGCAGTTTTGAAAAATCCACCCATTCTTATTTTAGATGAAGCTACTTCTTCTTTAGACACCGCAAGTGAAAGAAGTGTACAGGACGCCATTAACAATATGATGAAAAACAGAACTACACTGGTAATTGCTCACCGACTTAGTACCATTCGGCATGCCGACGAAATTATTGTATTGCATCAAGGAGAAATTACTGAGCGTGGAACACACGATCAATTAATGGCATTGCAGGGTCAGTATGCAAAGCTGATAAACATGCAGGCATTTACCTAGCAAACTCAAATAAAAATAGAAATCTTACTTTGGGTTACTGCTCAGCAGATGGTTTTACCAATCCCAGTTTAGCTTCCAGAGATAAAGTAGCATGTGGTACTGCGCGCAATCTTGCTTTATCGATTAGTTTACCCGTTACTCTGCAAACCCCATAGGTTTTATTCTCTATGCGCATGGCAGCTTTTTCCAGGTGATCTATATAAGTGATCTGACGACTTGCCATTTGTCCTAATTGTTCTCTTTCCATACTCACACTACCATCTTCCATAGTCATGTAACGGGCATCATCATTGTCACCACCCATTTCATCTTTTCGTGTAATGAGCCCTTGTAAGTAGCTCAACTCTTTGCGGGCTGCTTCCAGTTTACGGGAAATTAACTCACGAAACTCATTCAATTCGGCATCACTATATCTAACAAGTGGATCCCCACTGGTTTTAGAAACATCCGTTCTTTTTTCCATCTGTGTATACCCAGGTTGATAAGGAATACTGGTTTTGGTAGTAATCTTAGGAACCTTTACTTCCTTGATGGGCTCAAGCGGTTTTTTAACCGGTTTAACAGGAGGTGCGGGAGGTAATTTTACTTCGGTCTTAGGTTTTGTAACAGGAGCCGGAGCGGGTTTTGCTGCTACCGGTGCTGGTTTGGGAGCAGGATTCACCGGAGCTGCTTTTATGGGAGTAGCTGCTTTTTTAATCACCGCAGCCGATTTGTTAGTAGGAGGCACAGGCTTCTTAGTAACCACTGGTTTTGCTGGTGCAGGTTTTTTGCTAACCGGATCTGATGCAGCTTTTTTTACAGGTACCGCTTTCTTAGCAGGAGCCACCTTTGCAGCCACTTTTTTTGCAGGAGCAGCAGGTTTTTTGGCTGGAGCCGCGGGTTTCTTTACAGGAGCCGCTTTTTTAGCCGCCGGAGCCGGTTTTTTGGCAGGGGCTGCTTTTTTAGGAGCTGGTTTCTTGGCAGCGGCTTTCTTTACCGGGGCCGACTTTTTTGGAGCGGGTTTTTTACTGGGCATGGCACTATCCTTTTTTAATTACTTCCACATTTAGCAGTTCTTCATTAATGTCAACTTCCGTGCCCTGTTTTATTTGAGGCACAAATTCAATAGAATCTGCCAAAATTTCGCGGCAAATATAGTCGTTATAATTAATAATAGCAGACTTCAGGCTCTCTAGGTCCTGAACTTTTAATAAAATTCTGTCGGTAAGTGCCAATCCCATGTCTTTACGGATATTTTGTACCCGATTTACCAATTCCCTGGCATGGCCCTCCTGCTCTAATTCGGGGGTAATTTGAATATCCAATGCAACAGTTAATCCATTTTTAACGGCTACCGTCCATCCAGGAATATCTTCCGCCAAAACCTCTACCTCCGATAGTTGTATGGTAACTGATTCATTTTCAATAGTAAATGAAATGGAACCCGTTTTTTCTAATTGCGCAATGTCGGCAGCACCCATAGCCGTGATAATATTCCCGGCTGCTTTCATGCGCTGACCGAGCCGTGAACCTAACATTTTGAAGTTTGGCTTTAGCTTTTTACTGATTATTCCCTCAGAATCTGTTATATATTCTATTTTCTTAATATTGACTTCTGCCAAAATCAGGTGCTCGATTTTTTCTATCTGCTGCTTCATTTCCGGATTCAAAACGGGAATCATCATTTTCATAAGTGGCTGGCGCACTTTGATGCTTACTTTTTTACGCAGCGACAAGCCTAAAGAACTGATATCCTGAGCCAGTTGCATCCTTTCTTCCAAACTTTTATCAATGAACTGCACATCAGCCACTGGATACAATACATGGTGAACAGAGGTTGTTGCTATTCTGTTGGTTACCCGATTGAGTCTGCGGAACAACGCATCACTGAAAAATGGAGAAATAGGCGCCATCAATCGAACCAGGGTTTCCAAACATTCATACAAAGTTTGGTAGGCAGCTATCTTATCGTGTTCATAATCACCCTTCCAGAAGCGTCGCCGGCATAGGCGAACATACCAGTTACTCAGATGCTCATCGAGGAAAGTCTCCATATAACGTCCGGCAACCGTAGGTTCATACTCATCCATTGCCTGCGAAACCTGTTGAATTAGAGTATGGAGAGAGGAAATTATCCAGCGATCAATTTCCGGACGTTCGGCAACCGGAATATATTTTTCCTCGAAGCAGAAACCATCCACATTGGCATAGAGAATAAAAAACTGATAGGTATTATATAGTGTTCCAAAAAACTTGCGCTGTACTTCCTGAATGCCTGCCAAATCAAATTTCAGGTTATCCCAAGGGGAGGCATTGGTAATTAAATACCAGCGGGTTGCATCAGCACCAAATTGCTGGATGGTTTCGAATGGATTAACCACATTTCCCAGACGCTTACTCATTTTATTACCATTCTTATCCAACACCAAGCCATTACTTACAACGGTTTTGTATGCAACCTGATCGAACAGCATCACCGCCAATGCATGTAAGGTATAAAACCATCCACGGGTTTGATCTACTCCTTCCGCAATGAAATTGGCAGGAAATGCTTCCCCAGAATCAATCAGCGCCTTATTTTCAAAAGGGTAGTGCCATTGTGCATAGGGCATAGCTCCGCTATCGAACCACACATCAATTAAATCGGGCAGGCGTCGCATGGGTTTTCCGGAACTGCTTACCAGCACAATATCATCCACATAGGGTTTATGCAGATCTAATTTATCCAAATCCGAAACCCCCTTATTCACATTAGTACCCAACACCTCGTTGGCTCTTTGTATGCCTTCCATTAATTCGGCAACCGATCCAATACAAATTTCTTCCGAACCATCTTCAGTTCTCCAGATAGGTAGTGGGGTTCCCCAGTAACGACTGCGGCTTAAATTCCAGTCCACCATATTTTCCAACCAGTTACCAAAGCGACCTTCCCCTGTAGAGGCCGGTTTCCATTGAATGGTTTTATTCAATTCAACCATCCTGTCTTTTACTGCAGTAGTTCTAATAAACCAGGCATCAAGTGGATAATACAATATCGGCTTATCCGTTCTCCAGCAGTGCGGATAGCTGTGCTCATATTTTTCAACTTTAAACGCACGGTTTTCTTTCTTTAACTGTACACTGATATCAACATTCACATCAACCCACTCACTATCATCTTTATAGTTCTTAACATATCTTCCTGAGTAGTCGCCCATGCCTTCTACAAACTTTCCCTGACGGTCTACCAATGTAAGAATTCCGATACCATATCGGGAACCCACTTTATAGTCGTCTGCACCAAATGCGGGGGCTGTGTGAACGATACCCGTGCCATCCTCAGTAGTTACAAAGTCGGCGGTTAATACGCGGAAGGGGTCTGCCTCGGGAGTAATGGACTTTATTTTTTCCAGACTATTTGCTTCCAGGGGAATCAATTGTTCGTATCGTAGTCCTTCCAAATCAGCACCTGTACAAGTAGCCAGTATTTCCCAGGGTATGATAGATGATTTTTCATTGTAAGATGCGAAATCAGCCTGATTACCTTCCGGCTTACAATATTTTTGCAAAAGGTTTTTAGCAACCACTATATTAACCGGAATATGTGTGTAAGGATTAAAAGTTCGCACCAGCACATATTCTATGTTGGGCCCAACGGTTAACCCCAGGTTGGAAGGCAAAGTCCAGGGAGTGGTAGTCCATGCCATCAGATAAATATCTGGCGAAGACAAATGAGTGCTGCTATCGCTGAGCGATTGGAATAAAAATGCAGCCTTCTCGGAATGTTTCAATTTAAACATGGCCACCACACTGGTATCCTTCACATTTTTATAGGTACCGGGTTGATTGAGTTCGTGAGAGCTGAGTCCGGTGCCGGCTGCCGGAGAATAAGGCTGGATGCTAACACTTTGATAGAGCAGTCCTTTTTGATAGAGTTGCTGTAAAATCCACCAAAGGGTTTCGATGTAGTTGTTTTCGAAAGTGATATAGGGATTTTTCAAATCAACCCAATACCCCATTTGTTCGGTGAGAGAGTCCCACTGATCTTTAAACCGCAATACCGCTTTACGACATTGCTGATTATACTCCTCAACAGAAATCGTTTTGCCAATATCTTCTTTCGTGATGCCGAGTTCTTTTTCCACGCCCAATTCAACGGGTAAGCCGTGGGTATCCCAGCCTCCTTTGCGTTTCACCTGGAAGCCCTGCATGGTTTTGTATCTGCAAACCAGGTCTTTCAGGGTACGGGAAATCACGTGATGAATACCAGGCATACCATTAGCGCTGGGCGGACCTTCGTAAAAAACAAAAGGTTGATTTCCCTCCCGAATGCGCACACTTTCTTCAAAAGTTTGTTCAGTTTTCCAAAAAGCAAGTATTTCCTGCTCTATAGCCGGTAGATTCAACCCGGTAAATTCGGCATATTTTTCACTCATAACCTGATATACTTATCAATACTAAAAAGGGCTACAACCCTTATAAAGTGGGCAAAGGTACTAAAAAGAGGCGTTGGGTGGGAGTGGGAAATGTTCAACAATACATTAGAAAATACCCAATATGATCTCATTTAACATGAAAAACAAGAAATCCTTCCGGGCAGGCATCTGTTTAATTGGTCAAATTCTTGGAATTGGATTCTGCTTAGGTTATTTAATTGCTTCGTAATTTTAATTCAACCAAAGCAAATTTTATGAAAAAGAAACCAGTATTATCAATTTTCATCCTATTATTCAGTGTAGTTACTTCCTACAGCCAAAATCAAGTTACACAAGCTCCCCGAACCTACGAGTATAAACAAATCACTGCCATTGAATCGGTAGTTCCAGGTGGTTTGGGCAGATCACGGATCCTATCGACAGATCTTAACGGCCAAACCCGTGAAAAGGAACTAAAGAATTTCTATAGCCTTGTGGGTATCAACTTTGATAATATCACCAACAATGACCGGGTAATTGTTGAAAGACTGAACGAGTTTAGTGATCAGGGTTGTGAATTGTTTTCAGTTATCACCGGCAGTAACCAACAATCATCAGGAGGCACCAGTTCTGGGGGCATTTTTATTACCCGCTATATTTTCAGGAGACAGAAATAAAATTCCAATCTACTGAAAACTTGTGCTTCCATTTGGCTGATAGGTATACTGAAACTTATACAATAAAGTAGTAGGTACCATGCCTACAAAAGGTGCATATTCAACAGATAACAGCTGCATTTTGGCATAGCGCAACCCATCTGCTGTTCTGAAAATAAATACTTTACCTGCTTTGGGTGTAAGACTTCGTGTAAGCGAATTGTAATCGTACCAGCTACCATCTTTTATCGCAAGCCGGGTAGCAGTGGTATCATAACTATAGCCGCTGGTTGGTGCCGATTTAATATCTGAAAAAATTCCATCCTGCATAATTACACCGGCACTGCCAGGGCCGCTTGCATTGCTATTCACCAAAAATTTGGTAAAGCGGAGCGCAAAGTCCCACTTGGTTGTTGTGGAATCAGTGCTGGTAACCAGTGTACTATCTTTAAAACTAAAAAAGCTAAAATTAGTAGCAGTACTAAATGGAACTGTTAGCGTTTGAGTAGACGTAACCACTGGAACCACTGCCACAGTAGCATCTTTTTTACAACCAACTACTAAAACAAACATAGTTAACATCATTGCTGCAAGTAGATTCTTTTTCATTTTCTCTTTTTTTATTTATGGTTATTTTTTATTGTTTGTATTTGATAAACTGCAAAGCAGGGAAACAAAAATTGTTCTTCCGGGTAATTGGGGTTGCTGAACCGAGTGCGTATAATTCAGTATGTTTTCAATACCCAATTGGATACTGGTATTTTTGGTAATTGACTTAGCAGTAGTAAAATTGAGTAGGGTAAATCCGGATGTCATTTCCCTTGGATCATCAATAATCTGATTGCCATTGATATCCATCCATCCAGCTGCAGAGCGATAGATTGCACGGAGATTCGCATAGAATCCGGTTGCAGGTTGCTCGTATCCAATTTTTACCTGAGCAGTATGCTTCGAACGGTTGGGTAGTCCCAGATAATCTTGCTGTTTTACCAGTTCGGTAATAAATGTTTGCGGATCTCTTCGATAAATTTTTTGAGCAGCTATGGCTGCAACCACATCTCTGTCTTTTGCTTCTAAATATTGATACCCCAATGAACATTTCAATCTAGCCGAAATATTTACTTGAAAATCTGCTTCTATCCCACCAGTATAAATTCTTCCTACATTATGATAGGAATAAACAGGAAGTCCGTTACTACGAGTAAATGGAAGTGAAAAAAAATCAATCAATTGATTAATCTCATTATAAAAGATTCCCAAACTTGCCTGCCATCCTGCTGCGCGATATCCTGCAGAACCATGAATACCCATGCCGTATTCGGGTAATAGACTGGCTGGTTTGAGATAAGGATCAATTTGTGCTCCGCTTTGCAATAACCCAGCCTGCTGTAATCGAAGCAATTCCTGAGGTAAGGTTTGAGCACCTAATAATGAATACCCAATTTGAGGATTATTATAATTCAGATAAAGATGCCGGAAGTCAGGTGCCTTAAAGCCTCCACCAATGGAAGCAGCTATTTTCCAACGCTCATCAGGCTTCCAGGCAATCGCTAATCGGGGGCTAAATTTTGCCCGGAAATCCTGACGTTCATCTATTCTTGCACCGGCAATAACGGTTAGATGATATGTTGGTATTTTCCATTCCTGCTGTACAAATGCATACCAGGTATTCAGCGACGGATTTCCCTGATAACGCGTAGCTGTTACTGCATCAACCATAAACCCTGCCCCGGCTACCATTTGTCCAAATAATACTTTGGGAAATTGCAACTGCATTTCCTGCTTTACAAGTTGCTGCCTGAAATTTAATTCATCGAAGCGCGCACCGGTTTTTTCCAGATTTACATAAGCATTATTCTCATAGGTATTTACAAAACTTCGTATATACAATTTGGCTGCACCCGGCAACAGATATCGCCATTGAAAAAACGCGGTTGCATCCTGTTCGGTGGCTTTGCCAGCAACAATTTCCGGTGTAGCCTGTAATTGTATTTGATATCGGTTTTGCTGATTTTGCTGATTGAGCCGAAAGGAAAATGAAAGTTGACTTTTTGCGGATAATTCCTGCACCCATTTGAAATTAGCACTGGTTATCTGATAGGGGTCTACCGTTTTACCAAAAGTAGCAGGATCTAAATCATATCCCCCGGAACTGTATTGATGTAAAAATGCCTGAATACCTGTGGAATGCTGTTGATGACTAAAAGAAAGGGTTGCACTGGATGTGTTGCGGGATGCTCCATAAGCTTGAACATCTAATCGGTTACCTTGAGGTTTTTGAGTGAGGATATTAATTACCCCTGCCATAGCTTCACTTCCATACAAGCAAGAGGAGGGTCCTTTCACAATCTCCAGTTGCTGGATATTCCCTATGGCAATCCTACCTAAATTCACAATACCGGCATTCCTTCCAACCAATGGTTCTCCATCCAATAAAATCAATGTATATGCAGGATCTAATCCCATGATTTGAATGCCCTGACCAAATGGATTGGGGTACCCGTTGAGCGAACTAGCCAGTGGAGCATTCACTACTGCAAGCCCAGTTTGTTCCTGAAGCACATCTTGCAAACGCAACAAGCCTGTTTGCTGAATCTGTTTTGAAGAAACCAATGTTACCGGAACTGCTACATTACTTAGTTTTCCTGCTACTCGGGTGGAAGTGATTACAAGGGGTTCGCTTGATCCAAATAGTGTATCAGATACAATTCGGGGTTGGGCGTATCCCTTAAAATAAGTGAAAAGTAGTAAACCGAAGATAACCCTTAGCAACATGCTTCAATTTTCGAACACAAAATTGATACAGATGATATATGCAATTGCCACAGTTTTGTAAAAAGAAGCACAGCGAAAATAATATGACATTAGCGTGACAATATGCAGTTGTTTTTGTTAAATGAGTGGAAGACATCCATAATTTTCATCTTAATTGATTGCGTATTGAAACACTGCAATTTTTTATCATCAAAAAAAGAAAATTCAATAAATAAATTAAAAATAATGTATTTACGTTTTTAATTGTTTATCATATATTTAAATATATTAAATTGCCTGTTGTTTGCTACAACAACGTTAAAAAACCGAATTTCACATATTTATACGCATGCTAACATACTGAGGGCAGCAATTTTAGTTTAATTTGTATCTATAATTGCACTCCGAATTGGGAATTTGTATGAGAAAGATAACCCTAAGAATTATTCCAGCACTATTTGCAGTTGCTATGTTCGTTTCCTGCGAAAAAGAATATAGCTTGGAAAACGGCGGATTCTCGATGACCGCTATGGGAACTTTATTAGATTCTTTGGGTAATTGTAAGCAAATAACAGTGAATGGTTCCTATAATGTTGATGTAAATCTAACCAGTGCTAATTTCGTACAGGCGAATGTAAATTTTACTTCAACAGGTAAATACAAAATTTATTCCGATACAGTAAATGGTATGTGGTTTCAGGATTCTGGTTTTATTACATCAACCGGTGCACAAAAAGTTTCTATTAGAGGATATGGCAAACCTATTTTGCCAAAGTCGTCGGATTTCATTTTGAATTTCAATGGAACAGGCTGCACATTCAATGTTTCTGTAAGCGTATCCGGAGGATCAGGTGGAGGTGGCAGTGATTATTTTCCCACAACGAAAGCGAGCAACTGGACATACCGATATTCACCAAGTATAGGCAACATAGATACATTTAGAGTGGAGGCGTTGGTTGATAGTTTTAAAATTGATAGTTTAATGTATTACCAATTTGCCCGTTCGCTGGGAGATACATTTTACTTTGCCAAAAACAGTGCAATTGGAAATTACTATGCGCTAAGCACGATTGATTTTGATTATGCTTTCATATTTGATTCTGTACCTCAGTTATTAATAACATACCCATTTCTTAAAGAAAGGGCTTTAGTTAATGAGAGCTGGGAAACGCAGGAATATGGTACTGTAAAATTTACCACAGCCGGAGTTACAGAATATGGAGTTACCAAAGCTTCCTTTACCATTATTTCGAAAAATACTGTACCCTACACTGTTGGAGGCAGTACCTATCAGAATGTTATTGCGGTAGGAAGAAAGATTCTATTTAAGCCCACTAATGGAACATCATTCCGAACAGTATTATCTGGTACATCTTATTACGCTAAGGGATTTGGGCTAATTGATCAGGTGTTGGGTACTTCTCCCAGTACGCAATCTATCTCGCTTATCAGACTGCCAACAATTTATTAGCAATTACTCAACTACAATATTTGATTCTGGTCATTAACCACCGTTTTAGTTTCGATGGTGTGGGTTCTTTTTTCTTCAGGGCGAACCATTAATTTATTTTGGAATAAGAGAAGCACAATTACACCTGTTGAGATAGATGCATCAGCCAAATTAAAAACGGGTCTAAAGAATTCAAACTCCTCTCCCCCCCAAACAGGAATCCAATTAGGAAAATGTGCATGTGTAATAATGGGGAAATAAAGCATGTCTACTACTTTACCATGCAACAAAGATGCATAGCCACCCCCTGGAGGAAAAAAGCGAGCAATATTCTGGCTGAGTGGATTACTTTGTTCAAAAATTATTCCGTAAAACATGCTGTCGATTAAATTACCCAAAGCCCCTGCATAGATTAGGGCTGCACAAACCAGGAAACCAGTATGGTATTTTTTTTGAACAAAATCACGAAGCAAAAAACTTCCCCAGATTACAGCAACCAATCTAAAAAGGGTAAGCATTATTTTGCCAACGTCCCCGCCAAACTTCCATCCCCAAGCCATGCCTTCATTTTCAACAAAATGTAAGCGAAACCAATTGGCAATCATTACATGTTCCTCACCTGCATAAAAATGCAATTTAACATAAAATTTTAAAGCCTGATCGGCGATTACTACCAGGAAAATAATCAATGCCAATTGTTTCAGTTTCACTATCTTAATTTTTGAGTAGATGCAAATATAGCAATTGCCAGAAATGCCTTACCATATTCATCTTTTTTTAACCTATTCCTCTCATAATTTACTCTTCCCAATATACCCGTTTTACCCTATGGCTAATGCCGGTCATGATTTCATAAGCTATTGTACCAGCGCGGGAAGCCAGCTCTGAAATGGGTATATTACGCCCAAACACTTCCACTTTGGAGCCCGGAAAAATATCGGATATGTTGGTAACATCCAGCATTGCCATATCCATACAAACATGTCCTACAATTTTTGCCCGTTTATTTCCGACCCACATTTCCCCTTTACCCATGCCTAATGCTCGGGGATAACCATCGGCATATCCAATATTTACAACGGCTATTGTTGTATCATTTTCCATAACCGAATCCAAACCATATCCCACTCTTTCACCTGCAGCTACTTTTCTAATTTGTGCAATAGTAGAAGTTAATGTGGCAACCGGTTCAAGTGCAAGGCTACCCTGTTCAGTACCCCCATACATACCCATTCCCAAACGCACCATATCCAATTGAGTATCGGGATGCATTTGAATAGCAGCTGAGTTGGCAATATGCCGTATGAAGGAATATGGCAAAGCATTGGCTAATTGATTGCAACAGGCTATAAAAATTTGTAGCTGCTGATGGGTAACCGAACTGGCTGAAGGATTCTCACTTGCAATGAAATGACTGAAAACCGTTTGAATTCGAATTTGATGGTTGTTTATCAATAAAGTACAGAGTGCTGGTAATTCATCCGGATTAAATCCCAATCGGTTCATTCCGGTATTTATTTTGAGGTGAACAGGAAAATTTTCTAACCCCTGCTTACTTAAAAAAAGTAAAAACCGTTGCAGGAAATAATTGGAATAAATTTCGGGCTCAAGTTGATATTGAATAAGGGATTCCCAGGCATTTTCTTCTGCATTCATCACCATTATTGGTAAACTTATGCCGGCCTTTCGCAATTCAATTCCCTCATCTACATAGGCTACCGCCAGATAATGAACCTGATGATGGGAAAGCAATTTGGCAATTTCCGCACTCCCTGTACCATATCCGAAAGCTTTTAGCACAACCATCATTTTAGTAGATGCATGTAAAACAGATTGATGCTTTTGAATATTTCTCGCCAGGGAACTCAAATTGATACTCAATTCCGTTTGATGCGTTTTTAATTCGAGTTGTTGAACAATCCGTTCAAAGGCAAAAACACGGGCACCCTTTAACAAAATGATTCGACTTTGAAAATCTTTAAGTGGCAACTGCGCCAGAAAAGATTCGGTATCCGGATAGAAAGTTGCTGAAAGAAAACATTCTTTAAATACAGCGGATTGTTGGGATATTCTTACCCCAATGCCAATCAATTCGCGAACTCCTTTTTCCTTCATCATAGCTGCCAGGCGACGATATAATTCGGCATCCGGACTTTCGGGAGCGGGTATATCACTCAAAATAACCAATGGAGTAAGTTCCCCTGCCTGCTTCATTTGATAATCTATTGCCAACGCAAGCGCAGTTTCATCGTTACTATAACTATCATTGATAATCGTACAGCCAGATATACCCTTAACAAGTTGCATCCGCATATCTAATGGCTGCAGCTGACATAATCGGGAAGTGGCTTCTCCTACCGAATAACCAAACGCAACCAGCGTTAACCAACAGGTTAATGCATTATTTATTGAAATTCGATCAGTAAATGGTATGGTAATCGATATATTCTCTCGATGATACGTTGCTGAAACAACTGTTTGTCCGACTTCCACATTTTCGCTAATAATTTGCAAACTGGCAGGCTGTTTTCTACTCCAGGTGAAAACACTTGCATCTTGCTTTATATCGGGTATTGCCTGTTCTATTTCATCTATAGCATACACCAGTGTATTTACTGAGGAAAATAATTGTGCTTTTTCCGATAATTTTTGCTGCCGGTTGGTAAAACCCTCACTATGTGCATCCGACAGATTGGTAAAAATGCCAATAGTAGGTTGAATAATTTTTTGTAAAGGCAACATCTCATGTGTGGTTGAAATGCCAGCTTCGAATATTCCCAAGGTATGTTGCCGATTCATCTGCCATACACTTAAGGGAACACCAATCTGAGAATTGTAACTTCTCGGACTCCGCACAATAACCTGATCACTTTGCATTAATTGATATAGCCATTCTTTCACAATCGTTTTACCATTACTTCCGGTAATACCAATCACAGGAATAGCAAATAAGCTTCGGTGAAAAGCTGCCAGCTGCTGCAAAGCCTTACGCACATTGGGTACACGAAGCAATACTACTTCCTGAATAATTTCGGTACTATAGTTTTCCTGAACTACAAAAGCCCTAACCCCGCGATTAATTAATTCCTGTATATAATCTTCCCCTGATCTTCTTGGTCCGGCCAAAGCAAAAAATAGTGTTTCAGCAGGAGAAAAAATTCGCCTGCTATCGGTTTGCAGGTAACGGATGGGGAAATCATCACCCAAATGTATCGACGCTCCTAAATGAGCAGCGATTTGCCGGATAGTATAGGTTACAGGTGCACTATTATTCATCTGCAGGCATATCGGCAGGCAAGCCTTTCTTATTGATAAATAAAGAATAAAAAATGGAACCCGAAATACAAACTACAATAACAAGTAAAGAAATGATTACTTGTATATTTTTACTGAGCCACTGACTTATATAATGCTCACCCAACATTTTTAGTCCGATAAAAACCAACACAATTGCAATCCCCTGTTGTAAATAATCAAACTTTGAAACGGCTGTCCGCAACAAAAAGAATAAACTTCTCAAACCGAGCACAGCAAAAATATTGGAAGTGTATATAATCAATGGGTCTTTGGAAATGCCCATTACTGCAGGAATTGAGTCCAATGCAAAAACAAGATCAATAGCTGCCAGTAATAAAATCACTACAAATAAGCTTGTATACAAACCCTTTCCATTTTCACGGATATAGAATTTTCCTTCCCCATCATGACTTGCCAGCGGAAATATTTTTTTGATTTGTTGATAGATCCAGCTCTTATGGGGATCAAATTCATCTTCCTCCCCAGCTGTAAACATTTTATAGCCAGTATACACTAGAAAAACGCCGAACAAATATAATATCCATGAAAACTGCTGCACCAGGGCAACCCCAACCGTAATAAACAAAATGCGAAAAAAGATTGCCATCAAAATCCCAACCAGCAATACACGGGAATAATAAACCGGCTTCACCCTGAAGGCATTGAAAATGATGATAAAAACAAAAATATTGTCAATGCTTAAACTCCATTCCATTAAATATGCACTAATAAATTCCAATGCCAACTGGGAAGAGGCTGCCTGCTGCTGCAGTGCAGTGGTTTGATTTTCCATGGAAAGAGCATGACCTTCCATCAATAAAAACACAAAAAATAACAATGCCAGGGATACCCAAAAAAAAGTTTGATATAACGCTTTTTTTAAAGTGACTGTTGTATTTTTTTTACTCAGCAACCCTAAATCAATTATCAATGCCACTGCTAAGATGACGCCAAAAACAACATACACAATTTGATGGACTGACATGGCAAATTTTTAGGATTTTTCAGAAACAGGCGCTTGATATTTTTTCTTTCGATATTGCTGCATCGCAAATGCTATCAACCCCAACAATAAAATTGGTAAAAATATATTAATCAGTTGCCACGTAAATCTTTCCTTCTCTACCCGATTCTTATCTAATAAACGCAATATAAAATCTTTATTTCTGCTTTCGTATAGTTTACGTTCACTCACCAGATAATCCAGCGCATTGAGAAAAAAATCGCGATTGGCAAAGCGATAATTTTCAAAAGGCAATTCACCCATTGCTTGCGGACCCATGGCAGCCGAAACAGGATTGGTAACGATGTCGGCATCGGAAACCACAATTTGCCGGTTGGGTGTTCGGGTTGCAGCAGCATAAGGAACTCCACTTGCTCTTAATACCGAATCCTGCAAGGCCACACTGGCACGCCCTGCAAAAAGGGAAGCAAAATTTCCCTCCAATAAAACCGCTACCGGTAAATAACTCTTTCGAAAACTGCTAAAATCTTCATCCGACTGAACACTATTCAATGAAACGATAGCAGGGGAACTGATGCTTCTGCTATTGGAATCCGTAGATAATAAAATTGTTTTTTGAATGCCCGGCGATTTAACAGTGTCAATACCAGAAGGAAAAACTGGCAATACCCTATCCAGATTTGCCACAATAGGATGTGGGTTGCGCGCACTTAAAAATGGATAATATGGCCAGGGAATTCGGCGCATAACCGGACTACCATCTGGATTTTTACCAACCACTATGGGCAGTTTGGCACAATTCAAATCCTGCAACAAGTCGGGGCGGATGCGAACTCCATATTTAAATAGCAAATCATCCAAATCCAGTCCCCTATCGAAAGCTGTATATTCGCCCTTAGTGCGCATAAGACTATCGAGTTCGGCATGCAGCTTATCTATGAACCATATAATTTTTCCACCCTGCATTACATATTGGTCGAGTTTTAATTTGTCTTCGTCGGTAAAAGGCTGGGTAGGTTTAACAACAATAAGACACTGAATTTGCGAACCGGATGGAAATGCTTTTTTTAAATCAAATATCCCCAATCGGTACTGATTGCGTAAGGTTTCTACTAAATCACTCACCGAATAATCCATTGGCTCTCCATTTCCGGTGAGGTAGGCTACTACCGGTACATTTTTACGGGTAAGTTTATCAATGGCATCGGCAAACTTATATTCAAGTAAAGCTTCGGCAGCATTACGAGTTGCTTCGATATCTACCTGGGGAGATTCGTTGATAACATCAAAGGGTCGAAATATTTTACGACTACTTCGTAAGTCGATGGCAATAGGTGCTTGATTACTTCGAAAACTCACTAATGCAGATGGAATGATCCGCTGACTAACCTTTTTTTCTCGCTTGGCACCAATTTGCTCGGCGGTTTCTGCTACTACACCCAATTTTGTGAGGCTATCAAAAAGATGAGCTCTAACAGAATCATCTTTAATATTTTCATCCGGTAAAACAAAACTTACACGAAGATGATTGTGGGATACTGTTTTGAATTCATCCAGCAATTCAGCTGTAGCTACAGACAATTTTTTGTAATCTGCCGGCAGATCACCCGTTAAAAAAACCTGAATGGCTACGGTACTATCGAGATCATTTAATAACTGCCGAGTAGAAGGAGAAAGGGAAAATCTTTTTTCGGATGTAAGATCAATTCTTGCATACCAGCCCACAGTGGCATAAATTGCTACAATAAGCAATACGCCTGCGAATACAATTCCATATTTGCTAATCAATTTCATATACGCTGAGGTGCACTGGAATGTTCCATTCGATGTTGGGTGATGAAAAGAAAATAGGCAGTAACTGCTATAAAATAAAATAGGTCGCGGGTATCCATCACACCTCGGCTAATACTGCTATAATGAAATTTCATTCCCAGCATCTGTACATAATATTCACTTTCGGCAGGTAATCCGGCGAGTTTACTAATAGAATCAAATCCGCTATAAAGAAAAAGGCTTATTAATAAACCAATGATAAAAGCAACCACTGTGTTTGCGGTTAAGCTGCTGGCGGCTATTCCAATTGCTGTTATCATAGCCCCTAACAACAATAAGCCGATATAACTACCAACAACTCCTCCCAGATCTATTCCACCCGAAACACTCAACTGCTGCAAAGTGAAAGCATATAAAAGCGTAGGCAATAAAGCAGCCCATACGATTAACAAAGCACCCAGAAATTTACCCAAAACCAATTGCCAGGAAGCAATAGGCAAAGTGCGCAACATTTCATAATACCCCGAACGATATTCATCCGAAAAACTACGCATGGTAATAATTGGTATAAATACCATCATTACCAGGGGGACCCATCTAAAAAAAGGAGTTAAACTGGCATATCCATCTTCGAGTAAACTGGTGTCGGGAAAAACAAAAAATAACAATCCGTTTAGAACGAAAAAGGCAGCTAATGCCAGGTAGCCTGTTAAGCTGCTAAAAAAATGAGCCCACTCTTTTTTACATATAACCCACATAACTCAAAACTACTGGATATTCATCAATATGTGCCTGCTACTGCAACAGTTTAGGTATTTTATCACATATTAAAGCAGGCAATTATACGCGTACCATAACAAAAAAACAGCCCGAAGGCTGCTTTTACATCGTATTAGTTAACTTTTATACTGCGAAGCTTTCACCACATCCGCAACTTCGACTGGCATTGGGATTATTAAAATAAAAACCTTTGCCATTTAATCCATCAGAAAAATCGAGTTCGGTATTTACCAGGTATAAAAAACTCTTTAAATCGGTTACAATTTTAATTCCATTGTGCTCAAAGGTTTGATCCATGGGTTTAATCTCGTTATCAAAATCCATTTGATAACTCAATCCAGAACATCCTCCCCCTACAACACCTACTCGCAGAAAATACCCTTCAGCATCGGATAAACCGGCTTCCTGCATAAGTTGATGCACTTTTGCACGGGCTTTATCGCTGATGTAAATGCTATTTTCAGTATCTACCATAAAATATAGCAGGAATTATTTTGCGTTTGATTAGTGAATCTTCTCTTCGAAAACCAGTTCTTCCAAACCGTTCTTTTTACGGTAATCATTGATTGCCGACTTAATAGCATCTTCTGCTAATACTGAGCAGTGAATTTTAACAGGAGGCAAGTTGAGCTCCTCAACCAAATCCATATTATCAATTTGAACAGCCTGATCTACTGTTTTTCCTTTTAGCCATTCAGTTGCCAATGAAGATGATGCAATGGCAGAACCACAACCAAAGGTTTTAAATTTAGCATCGGTAATTACGCCGGTTGATTCATCTACTTCAATTTGAAGGCGCATTACGTCTCCACATTCGGGAGCACCCACTAAACCTGTACCTACGTTTTTCTTTGATTTATCGAGTGTACCAACATTCTTTGGGTTGCTGTAATGATCGATAACTTTTTCTGAGTATGCCATGATTGCTGTTATTTTCTAATGACTTAATATATTTTAATGATGTGCCCACTCTATCTTATCCAAATCGATTCCTTCTTTGAACATTTCCCAAAGCGGACTCATCTCACGCAGTTTTAGAACGGTATCGGTAACTGCTTTAATTGTATAATCAATTTGCTCTTCGGTAGTAAATCTTCCCAATCCAAATCGAAGAGAACTATGTGCGAGATCGTCTCCTAAACCCAATGCTTTTAACACGTAGCTTGGCTCTAAGGAGGCAGAGGTGCAAGCAGAGCCGGAAGAGAGGGCAATATTTTTATTGAATCCCATCATCAAACCTTCCCCTTCTACATATTTAAATGAAACATTGCTTACATGTGGAAGGCGATGTTGTTTACTTCCATTCACATAAGATTCCTCTATTTGCAGTAAAGCAACTTCTAGTTTATCGCGCAACTTGCTTAATCTTTCGGCATCGGTTTGCATTTCTGCTGCGGCGAGTTCGCAGGCTTTTCCAAAACCAACTATACCCGGAACATTTAGTGTTCCGCTGCGCATACCGCGTTCATGACCACCGCCATCCATTTGAGCCGTAACTTTAACTCTTGGATTTTTTCTCCGAACATATAAAGCACCTATCCCTTTGGGTCCATACATCTTATGAGCAGTAAATGCCATCAAATCAATACCATCCTCATTCACATTCACAGGAATCTTGCCAACCGCCTGAACTGCATCTGTAAAGAATAATACTCCATGCTTCTTGGCAATGCGGCTGATTTCTTTTACCGGTTGAATCACCCCAATTTCGTTATTGGCATACATGATAGCAATTAAAATAGTGGTAGGCTTAATTGCTGCTTCCAGTTCATCCAAATTAATTAATCCCTCATTGTTTACGGTAAGATAGGTTACTTCTCCTCCCGTTTTTTCGATATGCTTACAGGTATCTAAAACTGCTTTATGCTCTGTAGTGCAAGTGATAACATGATTTCCTTTAGAGGCATACATTTCGTATACTCCTTTAATTGCAAGGTTATCGGCCTCAGTAGCACCGGAAGTAAAAATAATTTCTTTTGGATCGGCACCCACCAACTTGGCTACCTGCTCGCGAGCATAATCAACTGCTTCTTCAGCCTGCCAGCCAAATGGATGATTTCTACTGGCAGCATTGCCAAAAAAATCGGTAAAATAGGGTAACATAGCTTCCAACACCCTGGGATCCATGGGAGTGGTAGCGTTGTTGTCGAGATAAACAGGTAACTTCAACATGAAACTAATATTTTCAACTATAACACAAAAGTACTACAATAGGTTGTGCTTTGAAATAAGGAATGGAAATGCAGCCCCGATTTTCCATATTTCGTAAAAGAATAGGCAATTATTGGGTATTTTTAACATTTCTGAACTAAGCAAGCAATTGTTATAAATTATTTATTTTTTAATATTATTAAATTTTATACTTTGTATTTATGTATAAATTAGAGCACATCGGTATTGCGGTCAAGCAGCTATCTACTGCCATTCCATTATATGAGCAATTGCTCAACACCAATTGTTATAAGCAGGAAGCCGTACCCAGTGAGGGAGTTACCACCGCTTTCTACCGAACCGGAGCATCCAAAATTGAGTTGCTGGAAAGTGCTGATCCAAACGGAGTAATTGCTCGTTATATTGAGAAAAAGGGAGAGGGGTTACATCATATCGCTTTTGAGGTATCAGATATCAGAGCAGAAATGAAAAGATTAACTGCCGCAGGATATCAATTATTGAGCGAAGAACCCAAAATGGGTGCCGATAATAAATGGGTTTGTTTTGTACATCCCAAATCCACAGGCGGAGTATTGGTTGAATTATGTGAAGACAGGGGATAATTCACAACCAAACAGCAATTAAATTCCCAGTTTGATAAGGGCAGTTTGAGCCGCCTGCTGGCTGGCATCTTTTTTATTATATCCCTGTCCGGAAGCAATCACCTCTCCATCCAGCAACACGTTCATTAAAAAAAGGCGGCGATTCCCTTCCCGTTTTTCATCTACCAGATCGAAAAGCAGCGATTTTCCATTTTTACTGGCCCAACCGATGAGTTTATTTTTCAAATTAATGTCTATTGATTCCAGATCGTCTACAAACATGTGGGGGAGCACAATCTGATTGAGTACCCAATGTTGTGTTTTGCGATATCCTTTATCGAGATAAACGGCTCCTACTAAAGCCTCGAGTGTGTTTCCGAAAATATGACTGCCTTTAAGGGCGTTATCAAATTTGTTGTAAAAGGTAAGTTTACGGAGTCCCATGCGAAGGGCGATTTCATTCAATTGCTGACGATTCACCATTTTGCTGCGCATTTCTGTTAGATAGCCCTCTCCTTTATAGGGATAGCGTTTAAATAGATAATCAGCAACAACTGCGCTAAGAATTGCGTCGCCTAGGTATTCGAGGCGCTCATTATTTTCATCTGGTGTTTCTTTAACTGAACGATGACTAAGGGCTATACGGTACAATTGGGTATTGGAGGTATCAATACCCAGCAGTTCCTTCAGTTGAAGGGCAAATTTACTTTCGTATCCCGGCTTTCTTGAAAAGAAGCTGAAGATTTGTATCACGTTCTCAAGCTAAGTATTTTTTCACAATTACGCAAGCATTGTGACCTCCAAAGCCAAAAGTGTTACTAAGTGCAGCCCGAACCAGGCGTTGCTGAGGCTGGTGGAAAGTATAATTTAACCGGGTATCCAGTTCAGGATCATCGGTAAAGTGATTGATAGTTGGGGGAACGATATCGTGCACTACACTTTTAATCGCTGCTATTGCTTCAATTACTCCGGCAGCACCCAGGCAGTGACCTGTCATTGACTTGGTGGAAGAAATATTCAGGTTATACGAATGTTCGCCAAACACATCTAAAATTGCATTCAGTTCTGCACCGTCACCTAAAGGGGTGGAAGTGCCATGCGTATTAATGTAGTCAATATCTTCCGGATTCATTCCTGCATCCTGTAAGGCGGCAAGCATTACATTTTTAGCTCCTAATCCTTCCGGATGAGGTGCGGTTAAATGGTATGCATCTGCTGTTGCACCTCCACCTGCAATTTCACAATAAATTTTAGCTCCTCTTTTAATAGCATGTTCGTATTCTTCCAATACTAGCACTCCGGAAGCTTCTCCCATAACAAATCCATCGCGGTCTTTATCATAAGGTCTACTTGCAGTGAGGGGATCATCATTTCTTTCGCTAAGGGCTTTCATCGCATTAAATCCTCCAACTCCAGACTCACCAATTACAGACTCAGCCCCTCCACTCAAAATAATATCGGCCCTTCCCATTCGAATATTATCTGCCGCAACAATTATCGCATTGGTACTGGAAGCACAAGCACTAACCACTGCATAGTTGGGGCCTCGAAAGCCATGGCGCATTGATATTTGTCCGGCAGCAATATCCAAAATCATTTTAGGAATAAAGAATGGATTAAAACGGGGGATACCACCACCTTTTGCAAATTCCATTACTTCGTCTTGGAATGTAACCAGCCCACCAATTCCACTGGCAATAATTACACCCACTCGATCTATATTAACATTTTCGCGAGAGATTCCTGCATCTGCTACAGCCATATCACTGGCGGCCAATGCGATTTGTGTAAATCGATCTAATTTTCTTGCCTCTTTTTTATCCATATACTGGAGAGGATCGAAATTTTTGATTTCGCAGGCGATACGGGTCTTAAATTTTGTAGCATCAAATAAAGTGATGGGGCCACACCCAGACACACCATTCAACAATCCCTGCCAGAATTCATCCAGATTATTTCCAATGGGGGTAATGGCTCCTATGCCAGTAACAACAACTCTCTTCAATTGCATGGTTAACCTGATTAACTGATAATCCGCCATCATGCAACTCTTTGGAGACTACATAATGACGGATCTTGAATTATTCCTGTAAAGGAGTACAACTATTTTGCGTGCTCTTCCAGGTAAGCAACGGCTTGACCAACTGTAGTGATGGTTTCAGCCTGCTCATCTGGGATGGAGATATTGAATTCTTTTTCAAACTCCATGATTAGCTCAACTGTGTCAAGCGAATCAGCACCCAAATCATTGGTAAAAGAAGCTTCATTAGTCACCTCGGCCTCATCCACTCCTAATTTGTCAACAATGATTTTTTTAACTCTTGATGCGATGTCAGACATTGTAAAATGTTTTGTTACAGGCGCAAAAATATACTTTTTGTTAAATAACCAATGTTTTTCAAAATATTTGTTTCCACTACTTGAAGGCGGTTTGACCGATTTTTAGGATTTTTTGCCGGTTTTTAGCGATTTCAGATGTAAATTAGAGTAATTCTTAAGCAAATGGCTCTTAAAATCATCGATCATGGTTCCCCGGAATACCAAAAAATGGTAGAATTAAGGCTGCAATTGCTTAGGAAACCTTTAGGATTAGATTTTACCCCGGAAGAATTGGAAAAGGAAAAAGTAGATATTTTACTAGGGTGTTTTGAGGATGGGGAACTGGAAGCCTGCTGTATTTTAACTGAAACCGACCCATACACCATACGCCTAAGACAAATGGCAGTTGGAGCAGCCTTGCAGGGAAAGGGTATTGGACGGGTGTTGATGAGTTTTGCTGAAAACATCGCTCGTGACCGAAAATATAAACGACTAACCATGCATGCACGCAAATCTGCTGTGGGCTTTTATGAAAAAAGTGGTTACCGTATTTGCAGTGATGAGTTCACGGAGGTTACCATCCCCCACTATGTAATGGAGAAGAACTTATAGCTTGCCATTCTAATCTCCGATTTTCTCCTGCAACATTTTTCTAACTGCAGACATCTCATCTGCATCCACACCCTCTTTTGGTAAAAGAAAAAAGGAACGGGGTGAGAAATATAGATGAAAGAAATAAGGACTTTCAAAATACCTGCTAAATTGCTTCCACTCCCACATAGCCGATCCCCGGTCGTTCTCAAGTTGTACCTCCTGATCATTTAGATAAACTATAAAAGAATCACGAAAAGTGGGCGATTTGGCATAGATACTTCGGGGCATTATATACCAGAATGCTGCCATAAGCCCGAGCCATATCAACGATCCTAATAAAAAGGGCTCCGGCCGAATGAGTTTCCAGTAAAAAAGTCCGGCTGATGCAATAGCAAACACATTCACCACAATCATTAATATTCTTATTTCAGTACGCTGTATGAAATGGTACCGAAGTGCCTGCATTACTTTGTTTTTTTGATAGACTACTTGAATTTTCATTGAATAGATATGCTGGGCAAAAATACAATTGCTATCAGCAAGAATCGATTACTTGGGATTGTTCTTTTCAAAATCTTTTACCCATGCTGCAAGCCTTCCGGTAGCAGGAACCGGAATACCGGAAGTGATAACAACCCTGTATTGAAATCGCACCGATGCTCCCTTATTTAATCTATAATTCAGGTTTTCGGTTCCTTTCGAAAATATTTTCTGACCGAGGGGATTAGCTGCAAATAATCCATAATTTCTGGCATGCCAATAGGTGGGATAGCCAGGATTGGAGGGATGATCGATTATCGTGATACTAATGGGTGTTCCAGCCCTCCTTCCAAACAACATACACCAATTACCCCTGGTACCCCAGGCTTCATCCCCTTCCTTGCCGGCTGATGTTATGTATTGTCCGGTAACCGATGCGTCCTTTACTGCATTAATTTTGGTAATATTTCCCTGAGCATCTGCGTATTCTTTTGTTTCTGTTACCGGTAATTCTAATTCATGCGCCACCCGCAAGCCCAGCAAACCATCTTTCGCATCGGGCATTGAAACGGGCATAGCTGCCGTTAGTTCGGTAATCCTGTCAATCCATCTAACCTGCTTGTCTTCATGAAATATCAATGTCGTTTTTTCCTGAAGTATTACCTGTTGTTGCTGATTCGTCCAATCGGCGAGGTATTCAATAGTTCCCTGATTTCCCCCTTCTGCCCTAAGAATTTTCCGGGTTCGAATCCATCCATATAAATGTTTTTTGTCTGCGGGTATGGCAAAAGAGTTATTCCAAAAGTCGAGTCCGTTCACTTTTTCATAATTCATCCATAAACCTAAATGATGCGGATGATCGGTTGGATCATTCGGTGCGGGATTCCAGGGAAAACCTCGGGTTATGGGCAATCCATCTGCTGCCACAATAGGATATAATACCGGTTTTTCGATGGTATCCGAATATACCAATTGTGTGAATAACCGATTATTGACTTTAACCTCAATCCGCTTTTCGGTGGGATTATCGGATACCAAAAACTGAGCTGCCGGTTGGGCACGCAGGTAATTGCCAAAGGAAGTAAAAACGATGCAGGTAAAGAATATTCCATGTTTTTTCATACTGCACCCGGTTATTGATTAGGGTAAAATAACCTGTTTTTCCTTTGGAACAAGGAATTTCATAATTCTCCAGGCAAACAAATAAGCAACGGCACAATACACAAACATCATTGTATATGCAGTATTCATGGAAACATGTACCCATTGTTTTTGCAAATTCACCAATTGACTAAATCCTTCGGGATTGATTTGTTGTATTTGAGATTGCAGATCTGCCGACAGACTATATAATTCTTTTTTACCTAAATCAATCAATGTTCCCTGTTTGTCGGTTAATTTGAGTTGTTGAATCTGTGATACCAAACTACTTAATCCTGCTTCTGATGCTTTTGTAAATGCTTGCTGAATTCCGGATGCTTTGTATGAATCGAATAACCATCCACCAATTTTTGAAATGATTACCCCGCCCAAACCACCTGCCATTCCCCCTAATCCCACAACGGAAGCAATGGCCTTTTTAGGAAACATGTCGGAAACAGTAGTAAAAATATTTGCCGACCATGCCTGGTGTGCAGAGGTTCCGATTCCAATGAGTAATACGGGCACCCAATAACTGATACTGCCAAAAGGGAGAGATAATAATACCACCAGTGGAATAAATGCAATGGCCAACATGGCTTTCATTCTTCCATCGTAAGGCTTATATCCTTTATTGATAAAATAAGTAGGGAACCAACCTCCTCCTACACTTCCAATCATCGTCATGCTATACAACACTGCAAGAGGAATCATTACAGTTGTTCCTTCTATTCCATATTGGTCTTTCAAAAAACCGGGTAACCAGAAAAGATAAAACCACCATACACCATCGGTTAAAAATTTACCAATAAAGAAAGACCATGTTTGGTTGAATCCCAATAAGGTTAACCAAGGAGTTTTTTCACCTGTGGCTGTATGAGCAGATTCTTCGTTGTCGCTTTGTATGTAAGCAAGTTCGGAGGGAGATAATCTTTTTTGTTCTTCCGGTTTTTCGTAAAACATGAACCAGAAAATCAACCATAAAAACCCAATGGCTCCGATGATAATAAATGCAGCTTCCCATCCAAGGTGTTTTGCAATCCAGGGAACAGACAATGGAGCAAGTACAGCACCGATATTGGCACCTGAATTAAAAATCCCTGTTGAAAACGATCTTTCCTTTTTAGGAAAATATTCGGCAGTTGCTTTAATAGCTGCAGGAAAGTTTCCTGCTTCCCCAAAACCGAGCAGTGCTCTTGAAATCATGAACCCCAAAATTGAAACCGGCACGGTAACAATGCCAACCAAGCCCAGAAAACCTGATACAGCGGTACCCAGCGGCACTGCATAAGCATGCACAATAGCTGCGAGCGACCAGATAATGATAGACCAGGCATATCCCCATTTGGTTCCCAGCCGATCTACAATTCTTCCAGCAAAAACCATTGAAATTGCATAAACAAACTGAAATACAGAAGTAATATTGGCATAATCGGAGTTCGTCCAGTTAAACTCTTTCTCCAGCAATGGCTTCAATAAACTTAGCACCTGCCTGTCGAGATAGTTAACAGTAGTTGCAAAAAACAATAATGCGCAGATGGTCCACCGATAGTTTCCTATTTTCTCAGCGTTGCTCATGCTTGAAGAGTTTTAATGATTGCCATCACCTCTTGGGTGGCCTTGGTAATTTGCGCAAAATCTCGGGCTTCGAGCAAATGTTTAGAAATGAGTTTACTTCCCATACCCACGGCACATACTCCTGCTTTGAACCAACCAGCTATATTTTCCCGATCGAGTTCTACCCCGCCGGTAGGCATAAATAGTAACTGAGGAAATAATTCTTTGATTGCCGACATAAATCCCGGTCCTAACACATTACCAGGAAATAATTTAATCATTCGTGCCCCCTGATTTTCAGCAGCAATAATTTCGGAGGGAGTCATGCAACCGGGTACCCATAACTTATCATGCTGGTCGGCAACTTTGGCAACTTCGGGAATCCAGCCAGGACAGATAATATAATCGGCACCGGCGTCGATGAAAGTTTGTGCCATGTCGGCATTCTTAATAGTACCTATCCCCAGATACAAGTCTTTCATTTCCGATTCGCAATGTTGCTTCATCAATTTGAAATTAGCAAGTGCTGCTTCTCCTCTATTGGTGTATTCAACAGCACGAATGCCTGCATCGTACAATGCTTTGAGGACTTGCAGGCTAACCTCAGCATCTTTATGAAAAAATAAGGGTAAAATTCCCTGACGGGGAATCAATTGCAGGAGTTCATTTTTTGTATTCATATAGCGTTTAATCAGGTAACAATGTTAGCAAAATCGCAGGTTTCCAGCGAAAATATTACGCAAACGATTGCGTATTTTTTTTACGAAAACTTGCTCAAAAAATATGCAGAGAACATATATTTAAACAAATTTGCTATTACTAAAGATAATATTTTCCAAGCTATTTATTCCATCCGAAAAAATTAAACCATGTCTCAAAAAGTTGTTACCCTCGGCGAAATTATGTTGCGCTTATCCACTCCTGGGCACGAAAGATTTGTTCAAAGTGATTCTTTTGATGTTACTTATGGAGGCGGCGAAGCTAATGTTGCAGTAGCCCTCTCTAACTATGGATTACAGGGTGTGTTTGTAACCAAGGTGCCTGATAATGCATTGGGACAAGCAGCTATCAATCATATTCGCAGGTATGGTGTCGATACACAATTTATTGCAAGAGGTGGGAAGCGACTGGGTATTTATTTTCTTGAGACAGGAGCTTCGATGCGTGCGTCACAGGTGATTTATGACCGTGCAGGGGCTTCTATTTCTCAGGTAGATGTGAGTGAATTTGATTTAGATAAAATTTTAGAGGGTGCCAGTTGGTTCCACACAACAGGAATTACTCCTGCTTTAAGCGATCAGGCTGCTGCGTTAACAGAAGCTGCATTGAAAGCCGCTAAAGCAAAAGGCATCACAACGAGTATCGATTTGAATTACCGAAAAAAACTCTGGAGTAAAGAAAAAGCCCGTGAGGTAATGACTCGTTTATGCCAGTATGTGGATGTTTGCATAGGAAACGAAGAAGATGCCGATACTACCCTAGGATTTAAAGCGGAAGGAACCGATGTTACCAAAGGAGAATTGAACCTGGATGGCTACAAGAGTGTTTTCAAGCAAATGAAAGATAAGTTTGGTTTCAAATACATTGCCTCTACCTTACGGGAAAGCCATAGTGCTTCCGACAATGGATGGAGCGCATTGGTATATGATGGAAATGAATTTTATCATACGAAGCAATATGAGGTGCGTATTGTAGACAGGGTAGGTAGTGGAGATTCTTTTGCCAGTGGTTTTATCTATGGCTTGGTTTCAGGAATGCCTATGCCGGAAGCAGCAGAATTTGGTGTTGCTGCCTCTGCGCTTAAGCATACTATCCCCGGAGACCTGAATCATGCAACCCTTTCTGAAGTAAAAGATTTAATGAAGGGGGATGGCAGCGGAAGGGTTCAACGCTAATCCAATTATAATTTCCTAAATACAATTACATGATTATTGATCATCTGAATCAAATGCACAGGTATGCAAACTTGCATCCGCTTTTTGCCAAAGCATTTGATTATATTTCACAAACAGACCTTGCATCCCTGGAAATTGGGAAATTTGATATAGATGGGGAAAATCTGAGAGGAATTGTTTCGGATAAAAATGGAGTACCGGCTGCTGATTCTATAGCCAAATTCGAATGTCATAATGCGCATATCGATATACAAATTTGTATTCGCGGTACCGAAGTGATGGGATGGAAGCCAAGATCTACCTGTACCTCACCAAAAGGCGACTATAATCCGGAAAAAGATGTGTTATTTTTTGCAGATGCGCCAGATATGTATTTTACACTTCAACAGCAACAGTTCGTGATATTTTATCCTGAAGATGTACATGCTCCCATGATAGGTGAGGGCATGATAAAAAAGCTGGTAATAAAAGTAAAAATATAGCAGGAGCTTTATTTACTGCATGCTTGCAATAGGAACGGGATCCATATCTGTGAACGTGTAGTTTTCACCAGCCATACCCCAAATAAATCCATAGTTGGTAGTCCCTGAACCACAGTGCACCGACCAGGGCGGAGAGATAACTGCCTCATGATTGGCTATAACAATATGCCGGGTTTCCTGAGGTTCACCCATCAGATGGAATACCCGGTGTGCTTCAGGAATATCAAAATAAAAATAAACTTCCATTCTGCGGGTATGGGTGTGAGGAGGTACTGAATTCCAAACACTTCCTTCTTTTAATACGGTGAGCCCCATTACCAGTTGGCAACTTTGAATGCCTTCCTGATGAATATACTTATAAATCGTTCTTTCATTGGACGTAGCTTTCTCTCCCAGATGAACCGGGGTTGCCTCCTCTTTTTGCATTCTACGGTTCGGATAGGTATGATGGGCAGGGGCTGATAGTATAAAATATTGAGCCGGTTGATCGGCTACTTCGGAAAAGAAACTTACCGACCGTGTTCCTTTCCCTAAATAGAGGGCATCGAGTTTTTGTAATTCATATACTAAACCATCTGCTTCTACTTTTCCTGCTCCTCCCACATTGATAATTCCGATTTCTCTTCGCTCAAGAAAATAATCCGCTCTCAATTCAGGTTCATTGGGTAATTGAACAGGATTGTTTACAGGCATCACTCCCCCTACAATCACGCGATCAAAATGAGAGTAAACCAATTGAACAGCATTAGCCTGCATCAATTGCTGCACCAAAAAATTTTCGCGTAAGTCCTGTGTGCTCATGCCTTTTACTTCACGGGGACTATTTTGAAAGCGGATTTCCATACTTGCTATTTTACTTACTTACATTTAAAACACTAAAATACTTGAAAATGCTCATACCCGCAGATTTTGAAAGAGTAGCATACATAAGAGAATCATCGAAACAGATGATAACAAATGCAGCCCATGTTTAGGAGAAAAAATTTAAGCTACCTTCTATCATCTTCCCATCCAGCCGCCATCAACTAACAGCAAAGTTCCGGTAACATAATCAGATGCTCCAGAAGCCAAGAAAACAACCGGACCTTTAAAATCTTCGGGTTGACCCCATCTTCCTACAGGTATGCGAGATAATATTGAAACGCTTCTCTCCGCATCATCACGCAAAGCTTGCGTGTTATCAGTAGCAATATAGCCTGGGGCAATTCCATTAACTTGAACACCCTTTCCTGCCCATTCATTTGAAAGTGCTTTGACTAAACTACTGAGTGCTCCTTTACTAGCAGCATATCCGGGCACCAATATACCGCCCTGAAAACTTAATAGAGAACAAGTAAAAATAATTTTCCCCGAACCTCTTTCAACCATTCGCTTTCCTAACTCTCGGGATAGGATAAAAGGTGCATTCAAATTGAGCGCAAGCACATCATCCCAATACTCATCCGGATGTTCAGCAGCAGGCTTTCGCATAATGGTACCAGCATTATTAACCAGAATATCAATTACAGGATGCGCTTCCTTAACCTGCTGTATGAAAGCATATAAGGATTCCCGATTGCTGAGGTTAGCCTGATAAGCAAAAAATTTTTGTCCGGTAGCAGTTACAGCACTGGCAACTTCACTATCGCGTAAAGGGAGTGAAGCAGACACACCAATAATATTTGCGCCGGCTTCTGCTAGTCCAATTGCCATAGCCTTACCGATACCTTTATTACATCCTGTAACCAGCGCGGTTTTTCCGGAAAGTTCAAACATACTTGCAATCATTAATCTTTCTTTTTTTCTAATTGATAAATCCTTATTCAAGTTTTATAAACTTACTCCGCGTTTCCATGGTATAAAATCATCCTGCAATAAACTTACTGCCTTTGGAGTAACCTGTCCGCTTGCGGCCTGAATACAATATTCCAATATTTCCTCTCCCATCGCAGTGATGCTCTTTTCTCCACTGATAATACCCCCGGTATCTATGTCAATGATATCTGCCATTCTCTGAGCAAGAGCAGTATGGGTTGCAATTTTGATGGTAGGACAAACCGGATTCCCTGTAGGTGTACCCAAACCGGTTGTGAATAATATAAGTGTGGCGCCACTGGCAGCTTTTCCGGTAGTGGCTTCCACATCATTTCCAGGAGTACAAACTAAACTTAGTCCGGGTCGTGTTGCAGGTTCTGTGTAATCCAACACATCTACTACCGGGGAGGTTCCTCCCTTTAATGCTGCACCATTACTCTTGATTGCATCGGTAATTAATCCATCACGAATATTTCCGGGAGAGGGGTTCATATCAAATCCCGAACCTACTCGTTCGGCAGCTTTGCTATAATCGTGCATGAGCTGCATAAATTTTCGGGCAGTAGTTTCTTTGGGTGTTCTATCGATTAATTGCTGTTCGGCACCACAGAGTTCGGGAAATTCAGCCAACAAAACTTTTCCGCCTAAAGCAACCAGTAAGTCGGCACAATATCCAACTGCAGGGTTAGCAGAAATTCCGCTGAAGCCATCACTTCCTCCGCATTTCACACCGATGCACATTTCACTTAATGGAGCAGGTTTTCGCTCTATCCGATTTAATTCAATCAACTGCTCAAATGTTGCACGAATGGCTTCCGTAATCAACTGCTCTTCACTTTGCATTTGTTGTTGCTCAAAAACCAAAACCGGTTTATTAAACCGGGGGTTTCGTTTTTGAATGTCATCCAATAATTGTGGGGTTTGCAAGTGCTGACAACCTAAACTCAATATAGTTACTCCCCCCACATTGGGATGATCGGCATAAGCAGCCAGCAAAGCGCTGAGAACTGCTGCATCTTGTCGAGTTCCTCCGCATCCACCCTGGTGATTTAAAAATTTAATGCCATCAATATTGGCAAAAACCCGATTGGGCCCTTCTGTTGCAGAAGCTGAGGGGGATAAATCTACTTGTTCAATAGATCCTGATTGCAAAAAGCTGTCTACCAGTTTCTTTGCGGCTTGCTTGTATTTGTTTGAAACAGTATATCCCAACTGCTCCTGTAATGCTTCCCGAATTACATCCAAATTTCGGTTTTCACAAAAAACGGTTGGTATAAATATCCAGTAATTAGCTGTGCCCACACGTCCATCCGAACGGTGATACCCTAAAAAAGTTCTACCTGAAAACTTAGAAATATCAGGTGGCGACCATTGATAGGCATAGGGTTTCCAATGGTAAGGTTCAGCGGCATGACCAGTATTTTCGGTACGCATACGACTTCCCTTCTTAACAGTCTGTAGGGTTTTACCAACCAACACACCATACATAATGATGGAATCACCTACTTGCATATCATTGAGAAAAAATTTATGCTTAGCGGGAATATCTTCAATTATTGTATAGCTTTCATTCCGGTGGTGCACAGTAGATCCTGCAGGAATCAGTTGTAAAGCAACCAAAACGTTGTCGGCGGGATGAATTTGCAGAATGGATGTTTTATTCAACATAGGTGGCACAGAGGATAAAATATTATACTTTTTTATTTTTTTGCAGGTATCTGCTTTATCAGCCATTGCACCAAATCCTTAGCAGCCTGGAAATTTTGAAAATCGGATGATAATCTTAGTCCATTGGTATATTCATTATATAACCAGGGATCGCCTGTAACAAAAACAGTTCCCTTACCAACCTTCGCTACAGCAAATATGTTGACAGAGTCTTTTTGCAGTAAAACTTTTGCAGGATCCTGAACATTTATGGAGCAGATATCTTTTTGATATATTTTTTGAACATTTGGTAAAACAGGGTGGTTGGGGGCAACCTTTACAGCACCATATTCAAACTCAACTCCCGGAACCTTATTTTGAATATCCTCATTCAATTGTATACCAAAAGATTTTGTAAGCAAATTAAAATGGGTAAACTCTGTATTTACCTTATCATTATGAAACAATACCAATACCCCACCCGATTGAACCCATTTTACTATGGTTTGAACATGCGCTTCCGTCATGTAGTTTGGGTTGGGATTGTCGGCCAAATGATCAGGATCAACAATCATATAAATGCTGGCATCTTTTAAATTATCGGAAGTGGGAGCAGCAGATAAAGTACCTGTTCGCAGGCCGGCACTTTCAATAATATCTCCCAACATGTAAAAACCACCATTGTGCCATTCATCCCATTTATAATGATATGGTTTTTCTATACCAGACAGATCTACCTTTTTTTCTGCATTAAAATAATCATCTAACAAATACAGTCGACTTTTTCCTGTTTTGCCTTTTGTAAGCAGGTCTGATTCAATTGCTGCAGCCGCATGCCAGTCGGGATTATCAGATGCTTTTGTAAAAACGGAAGTATCTGCTGTTGGAATTTTCCCGGAAAAGTTGGCAGATATATATTGCTTGCGAATCGCTTTATTGATGGCAGCCACATACATCAGTTGTGCCTTTTGCAATGCAGATTGGTATTCGGGTGCAGGATGATTGAAATTTGTTTTCCAGCGAATCGTAGCGGCTTTAGCGGCTATTTGATTGATCAATGCCTGTATGCGCCTGGAGGCAGGAGCAGTTGGATAATACTCGAAAACATCAACTGTAATCCTCAGCAGGGCGGCGGTATTGATAACATCTAACTTTCCCGATGTATTGTGCTGGCGAAAGGCATAGGTTAACTGATTGGCAAGAGTAGTGTATGCAGCAGTGTCCCGCATAAATGCTGCATAAGCTGCATAGAATGGAATTTGGGAAATGGGGAATTGCTCCGAATAATCAGCACCGGATTTAGCTGAAAAATAGGTATTGCGCAACATCTGGAACAGTTGGGAGGCTGCCTTAAAATATTTTTCTTGCTGGGTAACCTGATATACAATCAACAGGGCTTCCCCGTTGATAAATTTGTTAGTTGGATAACATCCGGATAATGATCCATTTGCTGCAACATACGGATCGATTATTTTTTGTAATTGACGAAAATATTGCGGATCGCCGGTGTAATTCCAGCACTTCGCCAGCAGATGCCAGTCGATAGAAGATAGATCATTTACAAAATCGGGATTGGCACTAACAGCAAAGGGATGTGTATGAAACCGATCAAGCGTTTGCTGCACATGGCCAGGAATAGGTTGTGCTTTTACAACAACGAAAGCAATGGATAAAAGGGCTGCAAAAAGATGGGGTAGCAATTTCATAACCGGTTCGATTTAAGGCAATATTTTCACTGCTTGTCGGGCCAGTAATTTCCAATCTTTTTTCTCTTTAATCCACACATATAACACTTTTAATTTAACGGTGGAAACTTTTCCTTTATCATTGGTATTGGCAAAAAGTGAAAAACGAATAATCCCTACATTATTTACAACTGAAATGGTTTGATCGGTTATCTCCATGGTAACAAAATCCGACTGACCGGAAACCAGGTGATCTACAAAAGAGGCCTTATTTTCTATGTTTCCTCCAGAATGCCCGTAACTTAAACTATCAGCAGTTAATTGATTCAAAAGGGTACCATCAGCATCAATCATCGCTTTGTGAAACTGTTGCAGGGTTTTAGCTAATTCCAGTTCCTGTTTAGATTGCGCCATGGTAGCATGCAATATCAAGCAGCCAAATAATAAAATAACTAATTTTTTCATGGGAGATAATTGTTTTGAAAGATACTGAATTCAACTGAATTCAGGAGCAGATTTCAATTTGATTTCTGTGCGCCTCTTGATTTTTTTACATAACAAATTCAATCATATTCCCAAAAGTTTATAAAATGAATAGCATTAACCCATCCCTATTATAGAAAGTAGTATTTTAGGGGTAATGAACGCTTCCGCATGAAAAATAAACCCAAGCTCAGTTTTTTACAGATTATTAATATGAATGTTGGATTTTTTGGCATTCAATATAGTTTTGGTTTGCAGCAAACTGCCATCAATCCGATTTATGATTTTTTAGGTGCCAAGCCTGAACAAATTCCTATTTTGAATCTTGCCGGACCGGTAACCGGATTACTCATTCAGCCTATTATTGGGGCTTTGAGTGATAAAACCTGGCATCCCCGTTGGGGAAGGAGAAAGCCTTATTTCTTTTTGGGCGCACTGTTTTGTAGTATTTGTTTATTTATTTACCCATTTAGCAGTTCATTATGGATGGCAGCCGGTTTACTTTGGGTATTGGATGCAGCCAATAATACTGCTATGGAACCTTACCGAGCTTTTATTGCAGACAAACTTCCTCCATCACAAATGCCTACGGGCTTTTTAACGCAGAGCTTTTTTACCGGACTCGGTATCACCCTTGCCAATTTATCATTATTCGCATTTCAAAAAGTAGATTTTCTACACCAGGTGCACGGACAAATCCCCTACTGGGTTTTTGCTTCGTTTTTTCTGGGTTCTTTTTGTTCCATCACATCTGTGCTTTGGTCTACCTCTACCACCCCTGAAATTCCTCCAACTGCAGTAGAACTGGAAGCACTTCAGAAAGAAAAAGGAGGATGGTTAAGTCCATTTACATCTATCATAGCAGCTATCCGCGAAATGCCGGCAGTTATGTGGCAACTGGCATTGGTTTACTTATTTCAGTGGTATGCCTTGTTTTGTTATTGGCAAAACACATCAAAAAGTATAGCATTGAGTATTTGGAATGCTACTCCTCAAAGTAATCCCAAACAATATGAAGAAGCAGTAGGTTGGGCAGGACTGGTAAGTGGTTGGTCGAATATCATGACGTTCCTTTCTGCATTTGTATTGGTATACCTTGCTAAAAAATATAGTGCCAAGTGGGTGCATATTGTTTGCCTATTACTTGCGGGAATCGGCTTTATTGCATTTCCCTTAATTCAAGACAAGCATCTATTGTTTTTACCGGTAACCGGATTTGGAATAGCATGGGCAAGTATGATGGGTGTACCTTATTTGATGGTTGTGCATGATATACCCAAAAAAAGATATGGGGTTTATATGGGCATTATTAATATGATGATTGTAATTCCCATGATTTTACAAACCACCACCTTTGGATATGTTTTAGCGCATTTTTTAGATAATGACCCAAGAAAAGCAATTAGTTTTGCCGGTGTATTGTTGCTGATTGCCAGTGCCGCAACCTGGCTCATCAAAGCCACTAAACCAACCGAGGAGGAACTTTCGCAAACAGTAACGGGCAGTGCTCACTAATTGAATAAAATTTAACAGGTATGGGTATTTTGTGCATTGGGGAAGCATTAATTGATATGATTTGTACTGATAAGGGAACTGCCCTTTCGGAGGGGAATCATTTCTTAAAAAAAGCAGGGGGGGCTCCTACGAATGTTGCTGCTGCTATTGGTGCACTCGGAGGATCTGTATCCATAGCGGCGAAAGTAGGTGACGATCCTTTTGGTAAACATTTACAAAACAAGATGCATCAATTTGGAGTAGATACCCAATGGATGCAATTAGATAAAACATCATTCACAACATTCGCTTTTGTATCGCTCATGCATAATGGGGAGCGGGATTTTGTTTTCAATCGGGGTGCCGACGGAGCATTGAGCAAATCAGATATAGAAAAAATTCCGCTTGAAAATTTTTCAATCCTCCATTTTGGCTCAGCCACCGCTTTCTTGCCAGCCCCCCTACAAGCTGCTTACAGTTATCTGTTAGATCAGGCACTTACGCATAATAAGTTCATCAGTTTCGACCCAAATTTTCGGCAATTGCTTTTTCCAGGCGATCGTTCTGAATTTATTCAGCAGTCGAAACATTTTTTACAGCACTGCCATTTTTGTAAATTGAGTGATGAAGAAGCGATGCTGATTTCAGAAAAATCAACCATTAGTGAAGCCATTCAATCACTTTGCGAATTAACCAACGCAGTAATTGCAATTACTTTGGGAAAAGAAGGTACCCTACTTTGCTTTAAAGGGCAAACCTATTCAATTCCCAGTATTCCTATCACTCCTGTAGATACTACCGGCGCCGGGGATGCATTTGTGGGTGCAGTATTATTTCAACTCAGTAATTATAGTGTTGAAGAAATGAAACAACTTACACTGGACCAATGGCAACAAATTACTATCAATGCAAATAAAGCAGGTGCCCGCACTTGCGAATTTATGGGGGCGATGGAAGCCTTTGAACACCTTACTCATCAAATTTTTCAATAGTATTTTTCTGTGTATCAACATTCACTCCATCAAAAAATTTATCATGCGCTTGAAAAGCAATTGCGCAAAAGCAATGTTTCCGATTTAGGGTTTTATACCCGTTTCATTGCCAATGTAGCGGCAATAGAATCATTGTTTAAGGAAATTTATGGAGCCCATCCAGCTTGTGAAAATAGTTTTACCGAATTAGTAGAAGTGATAACGCAAGCTCATTTGAACAGAAGATCAGCCCTGCGAAAAATAGATGAGCAGAAATTAAATCAAAATGGATGGTACCTGAGTAATGAGATAACCGGCATGAGTTTATATGTCGACCGCTTTGCGGGCAACCTGCAAGGAGTAAGAGAACGGCTAGATTATCTGCAGGATCTTGGAGTAAATTTTCTCCATTTAATGCCCATATTTGAAAGTCCGGAGGGCGAAAGTGATGGAGGTTATGCAGTATCAGATTTTAGAAAAGTGGATGCACGTTTTGGTACAATGGAAGATTTAGATCATCTGAAATTGGAGATGGAAAAAAGAGGAATGTATTTAATGCTGGATATTGTATTAAATCATACTTCCCACCACCATACTTGGGCGAAACAAGCCAAAAAGGGCGACCCACACTATCAGCAATTTTATTATCTATACCCCAATAGGGAAATCCCCGACCAGCTGGATGCAACGATGCCGGAAATTTTTCCAGAAAGTTCTCCCGGAAATTTCACTTATTTAAAAGAGACGAATCAATGGGTGATGACGGTTTTTCATCATTATCAATGGGATTTAAACTACACCAATCCGGCAGTATTGATTGCCATGCTGGACACGCTTTTTTTCTATGCCAATCTTGGAGTAGATATTCTAAGAATTGATGCACCCGCTTTTATCTGGAAACAAATAGGAACCACCTGTCAGAATCTACCTCAGGCTCATACCCTGCTGCAACTATTAAAACAATGTTTGCAAGTAGCAGCTCCGGGTGTTGCCTTATTGGGTGAAGCCATTGTTGCTCCCACAGAAATCATAAAATATTTTGGATCTGGCTTATATAGAGGAAGAGAATGTGATTTTGCCTATCATGCCACTCAAATGGCTTTACAATGGGACGCACTTGCAACCGGCGATACCCGTGTTATGTTAGCTGCACAACCCCTGCTATTACAAAAACCGGTTGGGGCATCCTGGATAACCTATACGCGTTGCCACGACGATATTGGATTGGGTTATGATGATTCTATGATTGCATCAGCGGGATTTCAACCCTATGAACATCGCAAATTTTTAAAGGAATATTATTCCGGAGCGAGGGAAGAATCACCTGCAACCGGAGCATTGTTCTCTGTTAATCCGAAAACACAAGACGCCCGCATCAGTGGTTCATTGGCATCGCTATGCGGCTTAGAAAAAGCACTACAAGATCATTCACCGGAAGCCACGGAGGCTGCCATCCAAAAGATATTGTTGATGCAAGGAATGAGTTTTTTCATTGGGGGTATACCAATTATCTTTTATGGAGATGAACAGGGATATACCAATGATTATAGTTATTTGAGCGACCCTGGAAAAAGTTATGATAATAGATGGATGCACCGACCAATAATGGATTGGAAGAAATGGGAAACGGAGAAAAACCACACCGCTACCTCCATTTTTACTGCTACGAAACGATTAATTGCTATTAGAAAAAAACTCCCCGCAATTGCCGACTATGGTAATCTAACCTGGCTGGCTCCTCATAATATTCATGTAGCGGTCTTTATTCGCCAAACTGCTACTCAGCAGGTTTATTGCTTATTCAATTTTAGTTCACAAAGCGCTTACCTAACCTGGTATGCTTTTAAAGAAAAAAGTAATCCTGTTCATGAATTATACGATCACTGGACCGGAAACCGTTTTCAAGTTGGCTTAGATCACGAATACTTGATTATACCTGCGTATGGGTTTCATATATTAGAGGTTTTGAGGTAACAACCCACTTATACCTTTCCAGATCAGCAGCCACAAAATGTTGTACCTTTATGTAAGCATTGGGCACTCATTTAATTACCCAATAATGAATCGACTTTTCATTTTACTCACAATTTTTTTCTTGATTTCCTGTGGGAGAAGTCAGGAAACTATTTATCCAAAAATTGAATCAATTTCGGAGTCGGTATATGCATCCGGTACAATCACTACTTCCGATGCATACCAGGTTTTCCCTTCAGCGGCGGGAGTAATAGAAAAAGTGTTTGTAAAAGAGGGAGATGCAGTAAAAAAAGGCACCCTGCTGGCGGTACTTTCAGGAAAAGTTGCAGCATTTAACCAGGAAGCTGCTGCCATTAAAGCTGCTTTTGATTCAAAGGCAACCAATGAAAGCAAATTAACCGATGCCAAGAGATTAGCAGATTTGGCATTTCAAAAAATGAAGGTTGATTCAGCCCTGTATATTCGTCAAAAAAACCTTTGGAACGAACAAATAGGCACTCGTGTAGAGCTTGAACAAAGGGAATTGGCTTGGGAAAATGCACAAACAGATTTTCTACTGGCAAAGCAACGTATTCAAGACATACAAAAGCAAATTAACTTCAACGAACAAATTGCTCAAAAGAATTTAGCCATTGCCGCTAGTGTAAATAAAGATTATGAAGTGAGAAGCGAATCTGATGGAACCGTTTTCAAGTGGATGAAGTCGGTAGGAGAATTTGCCAATCAACAAACCCCAGTTGGCATTATTGGCAGCACGCAAAAATTTATTTTAGAAATGCAGGTAGATGAATCTGATATTAGTCGTATTCGAATGGGCTTACCTGTATTGATTACTATGGATAGTCATAAGGGTAGTGTTTATGAAGCAACTGTAAACCGGATATTACCCATGATGAATGAAAAAAATAAAACCTTTATTGTGGAAGCTACTTTTACCCAAGGTCCTGAGCAGATTTATCCCAATACCAGCTTCGAAGCAAATATTATTTTAAGCACCAAAGAGAAAGCCTTATTAATTCCCAGAAATTATTTGTTAAACGATTCAACAGTTGTGGGGAAATCGGGTAATCCAATTAAGATTGTATCGGGTATTAAAGATTTTACAAAAGTAGAAATTCTATCAGGACTCACTGCTTCAGATGAATTGATAAAGCCAAAGCAATGAAATTTTGGCTCATTATACGGATAGCCTTTGCTTTGTTAATGGCAAGATGGAAACAAACAATGGTTGCTGCTATTGGAGTTGCTTTTAGCATTACCATGTTTATTACCTTACTGGGCTTTATGGGTGGATTGAATGACTTACTGGACGGTCTGCTACTAAACAGAACGCCCCATATTAGATTATATAATGAAATCAAAGCTCCGGAAGTATTGCCGGTAAATCTTTCACCAAAGTATAAAGACCATTATAATTTTGTAAAATCGGTTAAGCCCAAAAATGAAAGGCAACAGATTCATAATATCACAGCTATTGAAGCAGCGTTAAAACAAGATAATCGGGTATTAGGATTTGCCCCTAAAATTACCGCTCAGGTATTTTACAACATTGGATCAACCGATTTAAATGGCTTAATTAATGGAATTGATGTTGCCGGAGAAAATACTTTATTCCTTTTCAATGATTATGTGGTTGCTGGAAATTATACCGATTTGAACACCATACCCAATAGTATTATTTTAGGTAAGGGAATAGCAGAAAAAACATTTACCAATGTAGGTGATATCATACAGGTTACCACAGCAAAAGGGGAAAGCAGGCAGCTAAAGGTAGTTGGACTATTCCAGTCGGGTATTCAGGAAATTGATAAAGTGCAGAGTTATGCATCGCTGAAAACTACACAAAATCTGGTGGGAGAAACCGGGAGCTATATAACAGACCTTCAAGTAAAACTATACGATCTTTCTCTGGCTCCTGCAATGGCAAAAGAATTTGAACAATTGTATGCAGTTGATGCAGTGGACATACAAACAGCGAATTCACAATTTGAAACCGGAAGTAAAGTAAGAACGCTGATATCTTATGCGGTTGGCATTACATTACTCATAGTGGCTGGATTTGGCATTTATAATATCCTCAACATGATGATATATGAGAAAATGGATTCAATTGCTATATTAAAAGCTACCGGATTTTCGGGAAGAGATGTAAATCGAATTTTCTTATGCATTGCTTTAACTATTGGCATTACAGGAGGATTAGCTGGCTTGGTGCTGGGTTTTGGATTATCCTCAGTTATTGATCAAATTCCTTTTAATACCCCTTCTCTACCTACAGTGAAAACTTACCCGGTTAATTACAATCCTTTTTTCTATCTTATTGGAGGCGTATTTGCATTAATTACAACTTATTTTGCCGGATTTTTTCCTTCCAAAAAAGCCAGTAAAATGGATCCGGTAACCATAATTAGAGGAAAATGAGTAACCGTTCTATTATACTGGAGGCAAGGAATATTTCAAAATATTTTCATGATCCGCTTACTGTTCAGGTATTGAAAGATGTTAGTTTCTCTATTATTGCCGGCGAATTTATTGCCGTTATTGGTAAATCGGGGTGTGGGAAATCTACACTATTATATGTGCTCTCAACAATGGATACCGACTATGAGGGAAATGTAATATTACAAGGAGTAGATTTGAAAGGAAAGAAAGATGCTGAATTGGCAAAAGTGAGAAATAATAGTATTGGATTCGTTTTTCAATTTCACTATTTATTGAATGAATTCAATGTTTTATATAATGTAATGCTACCCGGATTAAAAAAAGCTCAGTATTCCGAACAGGAAGTTGAGCAAAGGGCTTATGAAAAATTAAAAATTTTGGGAATTCAGGATGAGGCTCTCAAAAAGCCCAATCAGCTTTCGGGCGGACAAAAACAGCGAGTTGCGATTGCCAGGGCACTTATCAATGATCCATTAATAATTATGGGAGATGAACCTACCGGGAACTTAGATAAGAAAAACAGTGATCTGGTATTTTCTATTTTCAACGAACTCTCTAAAGAATATGGTCAAACCCTGCTGATAGTTACTCACGACCTGGAATTCGCTCATAAAACACATCGAATTATAGAAATGCAGGATGGAAAAATTATATCTGCATAAATTAGTCCGGCGAGCTTAATTGCCGGACTAATTACGCATTACTATTTAGAACTTAATTGAAAAACCAAGATTCACAACAAAATCTGCAAAGGCGGCATCTCCTTGTGTATATTTATTATTGGCAGTAGTAATCAATTTATCAGGAACACTTTGCGTTCTGTTTCGGGTTACTGCAATAGGTACATAAGCAAATACACTGGTTTTCTTTTGGGTGAATACGATTCCAGGTTCTGCTGAAACTATAAAGCCTGGACGGCGGAATCCGTTACTCCCTCCAATAAGATCATAAACGGGTATTGCTTCTCTTCTTACGCCACCTTGAAAAGTAAATTTACCCACCATATAATTTACGCCCAAACGAAGCATAAACTGATCGGGCACACTCATCACATCACTTCCGCCGATTAATTGATTTGCTGAAGGCACTCCCCCACGGGCTGTAGATACCCCATTTTGTTCACGTGGATTGATTAGGTAATAAAAATTACCATATAAACCCCATCCATTCCGAAACATATAATATGCATTCAATTCGGTTGTTATTCCCAAACCTCCATCACCTAATTGTATTGATTGATCTACAGGACCGAATCGGGTAACTCCGGCAGTAGCAGTATAAAATCGATCAGTATATCGGTAATCACCAGTTGGTAATTTTAATCCCAACCCTGCCTGAATATTCATGTTATGATGTTTCGTAGGATTGAGGAGCCATTTGTATACGGCAACACGTGCATCACCTATTCCGTATGAGCTGGTATGATATCGCTGTAATCCACCGTGCTCATATAAAGAAGAACGATCATTGTAAATGATGGGAACATTCACCATTAACGACCAGCGGTTAGATAAATGATGAAATAGCGTAAGGTCGAGTGAGTAATTATAATTAATCACCTCGGTTCCTAATTCAACTCTTTGAGGCTGTTCTTCATAGCCAACAAAGTGACGGAAAGATTTAAAATATCGGTTGTTGGCCGAAAATTGCCACTTAGAAACAATGGAATCTGCGTGATCCATTGAGCAAACTGCCCCATTGCTTCTGATTGCAACACAACCTTGTGCGTTAGCCTCATTTACGATAACAGATATAATGCCTAGTAATACTAATATTTTTTTCATAATAATTTGTAGGGTTTTCAAAATCACGATTTCTTTTTCATTTTTAATCTGGAAATGATTACCTGTCCTACATTTTTCCCGATTTCTGTACTGGTAATACAAGAACTATGAAAGTGCAATCCTCCATAAAATCTTGCCCAATTATTTTCAATTGCTGCTGCCCTAAAGGAAGCGAAACTTCTGCTTTTTATACCAAATTCTATTTCAGTAGAATCGGTATAAGCAAAATTATCTCCAAAAATACTGGTAAGCGCCTCAGCAGCAGAAGAAGAGATAGTAGAATGACCACAAGTATATTCAGGAAAAGCGGGTGTTTGCAGGTAAGGTCTCCAATTCATATCGAAATACTTATTAATAACCGTTTCCGGACGAACCGTATTATAAGTATACTTTACATACCAGCATTGAATAAATGCATCAAATAATGCAATGCTGGTTTTGGCATAGGCATAAATAGTAGCGGGTAAATCATATCCGGCTTTTTTTGCAGCAATTCCTATTACACTCATCCAATGTCCCGGAGGTGAGAACTTCTTGCTACCAAACATAACATGTCCGGTTACATTCATCTTAAAGGGATTGTCGTCCCAAAATTCTGCCACATGCTTTTGATCGGGCGTAAGACTATCTACCGCATTTTTTATCTTCATTACTTCCTGATAGTAAATACTATTTTTATCTGTAATGTTAAAAGGGGGAGGTGGGGGTGGACAAAAGATTCCGGCACTATCAATTACCATTGTTCTTATTTCTTTCCAATGGGGTTCTACTGCAGATGCATACATAGGTGGAGTTGGAATCCATCTGCCGGGAATATCTTTTACCGTATATTTTTCAGCACCCCGGGTTTGCAAATAATTATCGCCTTTACTCCAACGGATTATAGAAGCGGCAACACTATCTGCTAATACCTTGGATGCTTTTTCCACTTTTTTGGGCAATCCTTTATCACGAGCTACTTGCAGAATACTGTCTTGGTACAATTGCATACTGCCTTCCGGAAAGGTAACTGCTTCCCCTACTTTCATGTAAGCTAACAAAGATGCCAAAGCAAAATCAACATCTGGGTTTGCATCCGGCTTTGAAATTTTTGATAGTCCGTTTAGCTGGCCTGCCAGAGAAATATATTCAGCAGAATCGCCTATTGCCATTACTTCATAAGCTGCAATCGCTGCATAAACATAATTTCTGGATGCCACCATCGGTGGAAAATTATTTCCCATTACAACGGTATTTAATTCATGTACCGTTTGGCTAAACAATTCGGGATTGTGTAGATATGATTTGTATTCCTGACTGTTTTGGCAACCAAATAATAAAACACCAACACAAAGACCCAAGAGAAGTCTTTTCATTACTAATAAAATAAGAAATAAAAAATGCTGTGAATAGAATGATTACGCTACAGCACAAGGAGGACGTTCAATTCCAGAAAGTAAAGCAATTGGCAGGGCATTTGAATGGAATGTATTCCAATTAACTCCAGCTACATCTCCCCTAAACTGCCAGGAAAAGAAAAGATGATCTTGTGTAAAATCAGAGATATTCCATTTTGCGGAAGCCGTTTTGCCATTGGACTTTTTTGCACTTCCTTCATGGGAGATAAAATCATTTGCCAGTTGAGCAAATGCATCTCTTGCATTATTAATTTTTGTAGTCTGTATATTTGGCAGGCAAAGCAATTCAAGAGTATCCTGATAAAAACGTCTCTTTACATAAGAATAGGTAACCCCATTCATTTCGATGCTTCCTTCCACTTTTTCGTATTGAGCATTACTAACCCCATAAGGTAGGGTTGCAGGAACTTTTATATGTAAAAGGTCGGCCTCATTATATTGCTCCTCATCTAATACCATCTGAAGCTGAGCCTGTGCATTGTCGGCCATCCAGTTAGACAATAACCTGTAACCTCCCCAATTGAACAGGAGCATCAGTAACAGCGATATGGCTATCAGCTTTTTCACCAGTCGAAAGTACAAATTATTGCTTCACAAAAATATTTTCTTTTTAGGCTTGTTTTTTTCAGGGAAAGGTTCTACTATCAGGAACTTTATTCCAGTTTTTTCCTGCACTGCAACCGTTTTGTTCAATTTTAAAGGCTCAAATAAATTAAATCACTCCGCAAAGTTACTACTAACTTAGGGCATTAATTTAAGGGTAATAATTACCGATTTTAAGTTTAATAATCCATACTCACCAACTGAATGTAAAACACAGTCTATTTAGTTCCTAAACTACTTCCGCGTTTTTTTCGCCCGGAATAAAACAAATGATGCATTATTTCTACTTACTACTAATCCTGTTCCGCCCCCAGACAATCGTATTGGTGAAATATCCCTTACCTCTCCCTTAACAAAAAATCCAGAGTATTTGGGTAAATAATTTTCCCACCCATTGTATGTTTGCACTAAAGTGGTTCCATAGCTGGCATCCAAACGGCCTGTTTGCGGTTTCCAACCAAAAAAATTACCTCCTAATTGCAAGTCTGTCAATCCATCTGCATTGCAATCAGCCACTGCAATAGCTCCTACTGGTGATAACTGAGCCGCTAAAGGCAATGGCACTTTTTGGAATTTCCCATTACCCAAATTATAAAATACGCTACTGCGAGTTTCCTTTACAGTTAATACGGTTGCCATATTTAGCTGCTCGGAATTGAAAATTGCTTCAATAGGTTTTCCAGCATAATCTTTATACTGTAAAAATTTTTTCTTCAGCGCTGGAAGTTGCGACTCCATTTCATCTTTTAAATAATACGGATATGCTTTACCATCAGGTTTATAAAAAACTGGGATACATTCCGTTTGTCCGTTTTGATCGAAATCAGCCGTAAATAATCGAGCGGGATGGGAACTGTCAGCTTTGATGTTGGAATTGAGACCGAAATTACCGGCAATGATATCCGGAGTTCCATTTCTGTCTATATCAGCAATTTTTAAACAATTCCACCAACCTTCTGATTCAGGAAGATCTGCCAGTGGAGTGAGTATTTCTTTTTGAAAAGAAAAAATTCGAATAGGCATCCAATCTCCTACTAATATTAGTTCAGGTCGGTTATCTCCATTCAGATTTACCCAAACAGCATCCGTAACCATTCCTGCTTTGAGTAATGCAGGTGCTTTGCTTGCTGTTACCTCTTTAAACTTCCCATTTCCAATATTTTCCAGTAATATACATGGAGGAATTAATCCATAACTTCCGGGAATATTGCGAGCCCCAATAAATAAGTCGAAATCCCCATCTCCATCCATATCTGCGCTCTTTATACAGGAAGCATTAATTGAAAGAGTTGGCCATCCACTGGTTGCTACTGTAAAATTTCCCTTACCATTATTGATATATAACCGAGGCGCCAAATAAGGGGATCCAATATTTACTTCATTCCCTCCTGAAGCTACTGCAATATCGAGATCACCATCGTTATCGGCATCCAGTAATGCAATGCCGGTAGTTTCAAAATAGTAATCTGCCATCCATGCTTTTTGAATCTGTTCTACAAAACTTCCATCCTTCTGCTGAAAAAAGAGTTTACAAGTATCCCCCTTAGCAGCACCAACAAAAAAGTCGTCTAAACCATCCCCATTTACATCCCCCACAGCAACTTTGGGTCCTTCGGTTGATAATAATTTAGGCAACAATCTCTCTACGTTAAAGTCAACAAAATCATTTTCAACGTGTGTTCGGTTACCTGATATTTTATTTTCAGGAAAGGGCTCCCAGAATTTTTTTTCTTCTTGTGAAATTAATCTTGGAAAAGCTATTGCCTGCTCTTGCTGTAAAACAAGTAAGGTATCCATAGGTGGGTGCACCAGAGTTTGGGATTTACCACCCGGCCATAAAACGCAAATACTATCAATCGGATTAGAACCCGAGAGACCAAATAACAAGTCGGATGTAACACAACTTTGAAAACCCCGTACCGGAATCTGCTCTAATTGTTGTAATTCTTTACCTCGAAATAAAGTAACCCTGGCACCCATACCAAAATTATTGGGAGCAGTACCCTGTAATTTGCAGGTAACATAATGTCTTTCCGATTTGCCACGGGTATTATTTTGATAGAGAAATGCAGGGCCATTTACATTATTAATAACCAAATCCAGATCGCCATCATTATCTAAGTCTGCATAAGCTGCGCCACTGCTAAAGCTTGTTTGTATAAATCCAAGTTCAGAAGTTTGATTGGAGAACTGAGCATTCCCCTTATTGATGAAACCGAAATTTTGAATGGGCACAGATGGCATTTTATTCAAGAGATCCAAAAAATCATATCCACCCTGCCGTATTCTCGATAAATTTTCTTCACTATTGAAATAAGCAAGGAAATCCTGATCGGTTAAATCTCTTCGTATTCCATTGCATACGAGAATATCTTTTAAGCCATCATTATTAAAATCGAAGGCTAGTGTTCCCCAACTCCATCCGGTTGCATCCATCCCCGAAAGCTGAGCCATTTCACTAAAAGTTTCATCCCGGTTATTAATCTGTAATGTATTGGCAGTAAACTGATGATGCAATTGTAGCCGATTGCGTGCATGCTGCACATCATATCCATCAAACCGAATGGTTGTTTTTAAGCGGCAATCATTTTCGGGCAACATTTCAGCTGTAAATATATCTGGGTATCCATCATTATTTACATCTGCCATATCGGTACCCATCGCTCCATTACTTAAATGCCCAAATACCTCATCCGACTTTTCAACAAATCTGCCATCTTGCTGATTAATATATAAATAGTCTTTCTCAAAAAAATCATTTGCTACATAAATATCTTCCCATCCATCATTATTGATATCGCCAACTGTTACCCCTAAGCCAAAAGCAATTTCTGATCCATATATTCCGGCTGCTTCACTTACATCTACAAATTTTCCCTGACGGTTTTGATACAGGCGATCACCATGTATTGTATCACGGATATATCTCAAATCCGCTTTATATCCAAAATTGTCTATTGATTTAGGACTATTGTTCAATACAAAACAATCCAGGTCTCCATCATGATCATAGTCGAAAAATACAGCCTGTGTAGTTGCCCCCTTGTCATCTAACCCATATTCATGGGCCGCTTCCCTGAATGTTCCATTATGCTGATTGATGAACAATTCATTTGCACGATCATCACCTGCAATAATTCCGGCATTACACAAATAAATGTCTAACCATCCATCTCCATTAATATCTACAAGAGAAATACCTGTATGCCAAAAATGACTGCTAATAAAGCCTGACTCTTTGCCTGCTTCCCGAAATTGCATGCCACCGGAATTATAAAATAATTTAGGTTCTGACTGATTTGCAGTTACCACGATATCAGCATTTCCATCGTTATTAAGGTCTCCTATGGCTACTCCTCCCCCATTATAAAAATTATGGTAGTTAAGAATATTCATATCCCTCGTATCAGTAACCGTATTCGTAAACTGAAATCCGGTTTTTTCGGGATTTAATAAAGTAAAATTTGTTTGATTATTGGAAGACGGGTCGGAAAACCTACATCCAGACAACAATAAGCAGGATGAAAAAACAAGTATTAAAATCAAGCGAAAAAAAGGAGCCATGTAAGCAAAAATTATCGAGTTTTACAAAGGTATCTTTTTTTAAGTCTTTTGCGTTTGCGAAAAAAGCATTCGTCAGTTTTGTTCAGCTCCCGTTTGCAGAGATTAACAGGTAGTTATACAGAAAGCTGCAGGAATATTGTAATTTTGCAGCTTCTAACTGGTGTTCATAGCTTATGAAAAGATTTATACTGATATTTACTTCAATAATAATCATTTCCCTAGGTGCTATTTATATTTTTATCCCTTCCCGAATTACCATTACTAGCGCAGCAATTGCAGCAGCGCCGGATGTAGCTATTGAGCGTGTATTGATGGAAGAAGCTCACTGGCCGGCATGGTGGAAGTATTGCGAGCTTTCTAAATTCGGTTCGCCAAACCTTTCCCAACCCCCCTTCACACTAACACTGAAAGAAAAATTTTATAAGTCGCTACAATTCGATATAAATGCTCCCAATCAACCAACTGTTTCAAGCAGACTCACCCTTGTGCCCCTTAGAAAAGATTCAACGGGATTTGAGTGGAGCTGCCAACTCGAGGCTGGTAACAATCCTATACAAAGATTGCTTAACTACAGGAAAGCGAGAGAAATAAAGTCGTTACTCGATTCTTGCTTACAGCCTTGTGTTCGATTCTTTTCCAACACGGAAAATGTATACGGCATACAAATTGAGAGAACCAAATTACCGGATACATTATTTGTTACTGCAAAAAAACAATTTAGCAGTAAACCCAACTTAAAAGATATTAATAGCCTTATCAAACAAATTGAGGGATACATTCAAAAACAAGGAAAAAAACCTTCCGGCAGTTCGATTTATAATATTAGCCAGCTTACTGAAAATCAATTCCAATTAATGGCGGGCGTACCGATTAGTGTGCGTATAAAAGAAAATAAGCCTTTCGAAATAAAATATATGGTACCCGGCTCATTTTTGGTAACCGAAGTAGTAGGGGGTGAATACTCGGTACAACATTCGGCGCGCCAATTAAAACAATATTTTCAGGATTATAAGAAAACATCCATGGCAATGAGTTTTATAATGTTGGTAACCGATAGAAGTTTGCAACCTGATAGCAGCCACTGGATTACTCGCTTATATGAACCGGTATATTAATTTTACATCTATTGGAAGCTATTTTATAAATTGTATTACTTGGGCGTATTCATTGTTTTTTGCAACCAGCCAGGATTTTTTTCCTGAAATGGTTATAGGGATAATGCGCCTGGATTGGCCTTTAATAGTTAACCCATTGATATTCTCTGCAGAAAAATTTCCCTTCCCTTTATTTAATAAAATTGTTCCAAAATCAGCATCATATCGCCCCATTTGAATATTGGGCTGGTAATAGTTGCCAACTAAAACTAAATCCGGCAAATGATCTCCGTTGGCATCAATGATGGAGGCATCCCGCAAGCTGCTAAGCTGAGCAAGCATGGGCAGTTTCTGTAGTTGAAACTCATTTTTTCCGTTATTAATCAAAATACAGTTTCCCATTTGTGTTGCCTGATAATGCAATGCAGACTTTAATTGCCCAGCAGGAATAATATCGGTTAAACCAGCTTTTGCAAAATCTGCTGCATATAAATATTTTTTCTTTAAAGAGGGCATTTGCCTTTGTAACTCATCTTTGTTATTAAATACGATTTCTCTGCCCTCAAGATAGTAGGTTAAAATTTGTTCCTTTCTACCATTACCATCAAAGTCGCCTACATATAAATTTAGCGGTTGCGTATCACTTGCCTTTAGGCGGCTATTTAATCCTAAGTTACCTGCAACAATATCTATATCCCCATCATTATCTATATCTACCGGCAACGTAAAATTCCACCAGCCTTTTTGTGTAGTAATAGCTTGTTTAATAAATTTTCCATTACTATTTACAAACCAATAAATACCATCCCACTCAGTTGAAACTATAAAGTCGGGCTTTCCATCTTTATTTATATCCGAAACTGCAATATGAGTTACCATTGCTAATTGCTTGAGTTCGGGGGCTACCGATTCAGTTACATTGCTAAATTTTCCCTTTCCATCATTATATAGTATATAAGAAGTTGCAGGAGTTCCATATTCATAAGGCACGTCTCTACCGCCAATGATCAAATCAATGGCTCCGTCTTGATTGCAATCAGTTGCAACAACCGTTGACGCATTTACAAACAACTCGGGCAACACTCCGTTGAGTTTTGTAAAAATTCCGTTTCCATTATTGTGATAAATACGGGGCATTAAATTTGGATGCGGACCAAAAAACTCATTTCCACCACTACTCACAATTAAATCTGGCCTACCATCGCGATCAATGTCGGCAAAAACAGAACCGGTTTCTTCATATACACTATCTGCTACAAAAGCAGGTTGTACAGTTTTACTAAATTTACCTCCCGGCTTTTGTAAAAACAATTGAGCCACCTGATCTCTTGCCGAACCTATAAATATATCATCCAAGCCGTCTCCGTTTACATCCGACACAGCTGCTGTTGGTCCTTCAGTAGATAACATGTGAGGAATCAATGGCTCTCTGTCAAACTCTCCAAAGGAATTTTCTTTATGCAAAGCAACTAAACCGGTTTGATTGGTTATGTCGTGCATGGGAAGTGTAGGCTCTTTCCACCGATTCGTTATTAACTGATCATTGAATCGGGGTAATCCTTTTTTATATGAACAGGTTATTGCTTTCTGGCCGGCAGTCCAACTAATTTTCTCAGCCGTATGATCGGGCCATACCAACCAAACCGAGTCCGGCAAACGGGCACCCCATCCGATAAGCAATGAAGATTCCATGCTAGACTGAAAACCACGAACCGGATACTTTTCATAAGTTCGAATTTCATCGGGATAAAACAATAAAACGGAAGCTCCAATAGCCCTGGGATTGAGCCCAGAGCCTTTCAACTGAATTGAAATAGACTGATTGGATTTCGGGGCTTTATCCTGTGCAGTATTTTTATAAAGTAGTGCTGCCTGATCGATGTTATTCACCAGCACATCTAAATCACCATCATTATCAAAATCGGCGTATACTGCACCATTTGAATAAGTTGGTTGATTGTTTTTAATTTGAGCCGACTGATCTACAAATTCCAAAGCACCTTTATTGAGGAAAACCCGATTGGGTATTTTAATTTCTGGAAACTTATTCACCAACGCCATGTCTTTTTGGTCTATGGAATTGGAACTTATTTTTTGCTGAATTTCTTCATTTGAAACAAAGTTCACATAGTCCATGTCATTCATTCGCTTGGGTATGCCATTCGAAATAAACAGATCTTTTTTTCCGTCATTGTCTATGTCAACCCAAAGAGGCGCCCAACTCCAATCCGAAGCAAACACACCTGCATATAAACCTACCTCACTAAAATTACCGTTACGCCTGTTTAATTGTAAATTATTTCGGGTGTACTGATAATTATATCCCGCATCAATTTTATAATTAAATATATCGAACTCATCCTCGCCTAAAGATCGTTTTAAAATATAGGGATCTGAGGGAAGCATATCCATTGAAATAATTTCCGGATAGCCATCGTTGGTAACATCCGCAACATCTACCCCCATCGAAAATTGACTGGTATGCATGATGCGGGAATTAATCTCTTCAGCAAAACGACCATTCTTCTGATTTATATATAAATAGTCGTTTTCATGAAAATCATTCCCAATATATAAATCAGGATATCCATCGTTATTGAAGTCTGAAACCGCGATTCCTAGTCCATAGCTAATTGAAGAACTATTGATGCCAGATTCCCGTGTTACATCCACATAAGTCTTTCCATCGTTTCTATACATTCTATCACCGGAAAGGGGATGATAGGTTCCCAGAAAATTCGCTCGTGGCGCAAAAGAACCGTTTCTATGAACAGAATGATTCAATAAAAAACAATCCAAATCGCCATCTAAATCATAATCAAAAAATGCAGCCTGAGTACAAAAACCTTTAAAATTTAATCCATAGGCCGCTGCCTGATCTTCATATTCCGGAATACCCGCTTTATTTAAACCCTTACAAACTAATAAAATATTACCGGTATGTAATGTTTCGAATTCTCCTACTCTGCAAACATATATATCTAAAAACCCATCATGATTAATGTCAACAATAGATACGCCGGTAGACCATCCTCCGTCGTTGGGTATACCTGCTTTAGCAGTTACATCTTCAAATTGTAAATTGCCTTTGTTTAGGTAAAGCGTATTGGCTCCCTGATTGGAAGAGAAAAAAACATCTGTAAGTCCATCATTATTAAAATCTCCTGCCCCTACTCCGCCTCCATTATAAAAATACATGTATTTAAACATGTTCAATGAAGAGGTAGGTGTTAGTCGATTCGCGAATTGCAAACCAGTTTTGCTACTATCCAGTATCTCGAATATTTGATTTTCAATAGTAGTGGATCGATTACAGGCACACATACACACTACTTGCAAACACACTCCTATCAAAGTCAATATTCGAAAAATTGATTTCATTATTATTTTGCTGTGGGTATGGTTGATTTTCGAACTGATTGTATCTGGGTAAGTACGGGAATATCATCGTTACGCATAAATATCCACTGCCGCTGATTTCCCTTATTGATTTCCTTAATGTCTCGAATTTGTCCGTTAATATCTAAACCGGAAACATCTGCACCCAAAAAAGTAAAACCAGAACGGCCATTATTCAATAGTAATCCACCTTTTCCAGCATCCAGCCGATCGAATTGTGGTAAAAAACCGAATTCATTTCCTCCGAACACCATATCAGGTTTTTGATCATTATTTAAGTCTGTAAGTAGAATGGCATTCAAAGAAGAAAGCTGCACCTGTACAGGCAACTTTTCAATATTAAATTTTCCTTTACCTAAATTGTAGGCAATGATGGAAGCGGCATAATTAAATGTTTTTACTTTACAACTTTTTACAATCGCATCTGAAAAAAGTTCCTGAAATGGCTTTTTTGCATAATCACGATGTTTTAGATTCTTTTTCTTAAGGGAAGGCAACTGATCTTCCATTTCATGTTTCATAAATACCGGCATATCCTTCCCGTTGATTGTGCTCGTAAGAATTCTGTCGCTCGAATTATTCTGATCAAAATCATTTAACCATAATTTAACCGGATTTTCCTTATTGGGGTGTAGATAAAAATTTTCTCCAATATTTCCCAATACTAAATCGGTAAGTCCGTCTCCATTCAGATCGGAAGCAGCGAATGTTTGCCACCAACCATTCATTTCACTCAGATTAGTAACCAGTTCTTCAAATCCCTTATCGGTATAAGTGAAAATATGCGGATACATCCACTCACCCACCACAACCAATGCTTGTTTTCCATTACCCATTATATCAATCCACTGAGCGGCTGTAATCATGCCGAGGTTTTTTAAAGCAACATATTTTGCAGGATCTAACGGAGTATAGTTGCCTTTGCCATTATTTACCCAACAATAGCTTTCCGGATCCACTCCATAATTACGGGGATCGCTTCTGCCTCCAATAAATAAATCGGGAAATCCATCTCCGGTAAAATCTGATATTGCCACTGCACCAATGTTCATACCAGCTTGAGGGAAGGCATTCACATCAATTTCGAAATTACCCTTTCCATTATTTTTGAATAACCTCATTTGCATCTGACGGGTATTCGGCTGAAAATTATTTCCTCCCGGACCAATCAATAAATCTAAATCCCCATCTTTATCAGTATCGAATAACATCAATACCACATCCTCAAAATCTTTATACTGATCGAGAGAAGACTGTTTCGATAAAACGTATCTGCCTTGAGGTGTTTGAAAATATATTTGTGTATGCTGATTGGTAGCACCTCCAATACAAATATCATCCAGCCCATCTCCATTTACATCACCCACCGCGGCTCTAGGGCCTTCCCGCGACAATAATTTGGGGAGATTCCGCTCGTAATAAAAATCAATATTGGCATCCTCAGTATGCTTTTCAAATGCATGTGCCAAAACCTTCATCATTGGGGTGTTCGGAGCAGAGGGCTGCCACTTTCTAGTTGCTTTATCTGGTTTAGGTTGTTGAAAAGTTAGCACAGTGTCGATTGCCGGAGTGGGTAAGGAAGTAACTGATAAATCGGGCCAGGTAACTACCATGGAATCTATGGAAGCATTTTGTCCTAATCCAATAACCAATTTATAATCAACCGATGATTGAAAACCCCTGCAGGGATAAAGTTCCCGGGTAATGATTTCACTTCCCCGATACAGATCAATTTTGGTACCAATAGCAAAGGTGTTTTTTTCAGATCCCCTTAACTGAATACCTACAAAATGATTTTTATTGAGTTGGCGACTATTATTTCTATAAACAAAGGTTGGCTGATTTTCATTATTTACAACCAGATCTAAATCGCCATCATTATCTAAATCTGCGTATGCGGCACCATTTGAAAATGATGGCTGATGGAGTCCCCATGATACTGCCTTATCCTCAAACGATAAATTCCCTTTGTTATGATAAGCTTTATTTACCAATGGATTTTGTGGTATATGCTTTAACACTTCATCTACATCCTGCTTTTCTCCTGTTAGCACCATTTTTTGAATCACATCATTCGCAAAGAATTCAATAAAATCTAAATCAGTCACATCGCGATTAACCCCATTACTTACATAAATATCATTTAACCCATCATTATCCATATCAAACATCAATGCGCCCCAACTCCAATCAGATCCGGAAATTCCACTATAATTACCAGTCTCAATAAATTTTCCTCCCTTACTATTAACTTGTAAACAGTTTTTTACATATTGATAATAAAAACCTGTATTCAATTTGGTATTAAACAAATCAATATTATCGAATGCGCCGGTAGTTTTTAAGCGATAATCATCATCAGGCAACATGTCGGTATTAAAAATATCGGGCAATCCATCGTTGTTAATATCAGCCAGATCCGAACCCATGGAGGAAAAACTGGTATGTAAAATACGTTCCTCGAACTCATCCAGAAACTGTCCGTTTTTCTGATTGATGTATAAATAATCCCTTTCGTAAGAATCATTGGATACATAAATATCGGGATATCCATCTTGATTTACATCTCCCACTGAAACACCCAAGCCAAAACTAATCAAGCTGCTGTGTATACCACTTTGCGTTGTTACATCTGTAAAAAAATTATTGTCGTTCCGGTATAGATGGTTTCCGCCACCTTTTAAAAATTCACCTACATTCCATTTTTCCTGTGGCAAATCCCGTTTGTTATTATAGCCCAACTGATTAACCGGGATTGGGCTGTTATCAATAAAAAAGCAATCAAGATCTCCATCCAGGTCGTAATCAAAAAAAGAAACCTGGGTAGTATACCCCTTATGTTGAAGGCCATATTGTTTAGCCGATTCAGTAAACGTCAAATTATGATTGTTGATGTAAAGTTTGTTGATTCGATTTCCGTTCGTCATATGGCCCGAATTACAAACATAAATATCCAGCCACCCGTCGTTATTAATATCCACGAATAATACACCTGTACTCCACATACTATCTTGCCTAAATCCGGCATTGGCAGTTATATCCTTGAAGGTAAAGTTTCCGGTATTGAGAAACAGTTTGTTTTCTCCCATATTGGAGGTAAGGAATACATCAGGAAGTCCATCGTTGTTTAGATCACCAATGCCTACTCCACCTCCGTTATAAAAATTTCGAAATAGGAAACTATTTTCTTTTTTGCCATCCGACACATTATTTTCGAATCGGATGCCCGCATTTTCCATTAATTCAAATAATGGCTGAGGAGCCTGCTCCGTTTTGCATGCACCGAAAAACAACGAAATGCCTAATAAAAAGCAGCCTATCGCACGCATCAATTTTGAGTGAATTTCCATGAAATACAAAGTAACAAAACTCATTGGGTAAATAAATAAATCGTATCATAATTAACCCATAAATGTAATTTTAGTTTAAGAGTGCAACACCTTTAGCACATAAAAAAAGGGTACGCTTGCAGCGTACCCTTTTGTAAAAGTTCGGGATCCAAATTAGTAACCAGAATTCTGCTTCAGGTTAGGGTTAGCAGCCAATGCCTGATTAGGAATTGGGAACAACAGATATTTAGCATCATCTGTTGGTTTGTACTGCCATGGCTTCAGATAGATTCCGAAACGCTGTAAATCTGTTCTTCTAACACTTTCCCAATATAATTCACGACCTCTTTCAGAAATCAGTGTATTAGGATCATTCACCAGATTAGGGTTAGCAAGGGTCATAGAAGCTAAAGGAGCAGCACCACGAGCAGCACGTAAAGCGTTTACCATAGTTAGCGCACCGGCTGCATCATTGTTTCTCATTCTTGCTTCAGCAACCATCAACACTACATCCGGATACCGAAAGATCATCAAATCGTTACCAGCAGGTCCACCACCATATTGAGCGTAGTCAGGAGCATATTTTACAACACGGATACCGGTAACTTCCAAGTTATTTCCAGTTTCAATCATGTTAGCAGCGATAGTTTTATCATAAGCCAACGGATTTCCTTTTCTATCTTTCAGTGCAACACCATTCTCATTATACTGCTGATTCACCAAGAAACCTGGGTTGATACCAGAAATTTTCTTTGAATTTTGGAAATCACGACCACCTAAACGGCGATCAAAAATAGTATCAGAAGGACCATATGCTGTTGGAGCATTGGTAGTGTTGAAAGAAGCATAAAAGTCGCCAATTGTAGAGAAACCGTTCCAACCTGCGTTAGGGTTACTCGGGGTATATGAGTTATAGTGTAAGGTCATGTTCCAACGAACACCCATTCCTGAGTTATTAGCAGAAACACCGGAAGTGTTATTGTAGCGGAAAATGGCTTCTTTAGAATTATCGTTATTTGGACTGAAGTTATTGAAGTAGTTAGACTCATAACTATACTTACCGCTATTGATAATTGTGTTACCCAAAGAAATTACTTTAGCCAAATCAGCTGCATCGAAAGTTGGAGCTGCGCGGTTAGTCCAAGTTCCTCTTTGCAAATAGCACTTCATTAATAAAGTTCTCGCGGCATCTTTATTAGCCTTATCGGAAGGACCATCAGGGAGGTCGGCCAAAATTCCTTCTAATTCGGCGATAATAAATGCAGCACCCTCAGCACCTGATTTTACTGTTGGTGGTAATAATAGGTTATCACCGGGATTTCTGATAGGGAACTGCCCGTATAAATCAAGCAGGTAATACAATGCAAGGGCACGCAGGAATTGAGCCTCAGCTTTCTGTTGAGGTTTGGGGTTAAATCCAAGTACGTTGGTTGCATCGAAGTTAATTTTATTCAGGTTGTTGAACACGCTCAGTACCTGACCATGATCGGCGTTCCAGGTATGATTGTGTAAAACTCTCCAAACACCATTGTCATCCCAGTCACCACCACGGGTAGGCACCAGTGATTCATCTGTAGTATTTTCCATAAGAGAAAATACCTGATCTTGACCAGTAAGTGGTCCACCAATATCAGCATACGCTGCTGAAAGAAGTAATCCGGTACCGGCATCACCCAGGGCATTGGATACCTGCGAATTGGTTAACGTGCTACCCAAGTTCTCATTGAGCTTGGTACATCCCATCATCACCAAAATGGCGAGAAAGGGGAGTGCAAATCTTGTTATCATATTATATGGTTTCATATACTGCTAAGTTTTGGTATTTGATTATAAATTGAAATTAAATCCAAAAGAAATCGTTCTGGGTGTTGGATAAGGCACATACTCAATTGATCTGGAAGGATATGAGTTGTTGCTCTTGTCGATATTAACCTCAGGATCAAATCCAGTGAACTTGGTAAATACCAGCAAGTTGGTACCACTAACGAAGGCAGTCAGGTTTTTGATATATTTTCCTGCATTGCCAAATGAATACCGTACTGTTAGGTTTCTCAGTTTCAAATAATCTCCTTTTTCAAGGAAACGAGTGGAAGCACCAACTCCACTACCAACTCCTTCTTGAGAGTTGTAAGCAGCCAAGTCGATATTTCTACCTTGAGCAATACCGGCAATATTGGTTACAGAGGTTGCAGTATTGTTATAAATCAGGTAACTAAACGCACCACCTGCATTCAGGTTGAAAGTAAATTTATTCCAACGGATAGAAGTTCCAAAACCTAATAAATAGCTAGGATTTGGATCTCCTGCAAAACTTGCATTGTCGGCAATTTGCTGATTTCCGTTTGCATCAAATCCTTTAAATGCTTTTAGATAATATACGTTTACGGGTTGATTGTTGGCCATAACCTGTGCAAGTGTTCCGGATACTCCTTGTCCACTAATCTCACCGGTATTAACTTGTAAATCTCTTCCTGTATTAGGATCTTTAAAATCCTTAACGATGTTTTTATTGTATGCCAGGTTGAAGTTTACGTCCCAAGCAAAATTTGATTTCTCCATAACAGTTGCACCTAAAGCCAATTCAAAACCTGAGTTCTGCAATTTAGCATTGGGCAGGTTGATAAATGAAATGGAAGAAGGGGCTGGCTGAATTGCTATTGTCTGGAAAAGAATGTTTGAAGTTGTTCTGTCATAGTAATCGAACGATCCATACAATTTACCAGCTAACAGACTAAAGTCAACTCCGGCATTGATTGTAGTTGATTTTTCCCATTGCAAATTCGGGTTTCCATTTACTACCTGAGGCGCATTGTTGAAAGCGTTCAAAGCAAACTGTTCCTGTGAAGAACCGGCAGGATACTCCTGATTTCCGGTGATACCCCAAGAAGCTCTAACTGACAAGTTGTTGATTGATTTGTTTCCTTTCAGGAAATCTTCATTACTGGCTACCCAACGAACCCCCACTGAAGGGAAGTAACCATATTTGTTATTCGTACCAAATTTGCTTGAACCATCTGCACGGAAAGTACCAGTTAATAAGTACTTGTCTTTGTAGTTGAATGTTGCACGAGCAAAATAGGATTGTAATTCAGCCGTAGGATTCACATAAGAATAGAAAGGAGTCTGATTCTTAGCATTAGTCATAATGCTTGTATATGGGATAGGAATCCGTGTAACCTGATCCAGATTGGTATTGAAACCGGAAGCAGATATTCCGTTTCCACTGAAATCAGTCTTGAAATATTCATAACCAGCCAATGCTTCTAAGGACAAATCTTTTACCAGATCAGTTCTGTAAGTTAGAGTGTGGTTGATGGTTTGTGAGTTCAGTTTCGCATTGGCAATTTGTGCAGTACCTAATCCGGAAACACCGGAGATACCTACTATCCAACCTTCCAAATTTTGTAAACGCTGACCAACTCCCTGGTTTAATCCAAATAAGAATTTATATTCCAATTTGTTGGTAATCTTATAAGAAGCGGAAATATTTCCGAGTAAAGAGAAAACATTGCTCTTATCAGAGTAGGCATCATTAAATGCCAGTGGGTTACCAGAACCATTGCTGGGGAACTGATAAATATTACCCGGTGCAACTAATTGCTGAGTAGGATTCCAACTAAGCGCAGATGAAATGATATTTCCCTGAGAACCTGCTGTATTCGATACACTGGTTAACTGCTCTGCGTAGTTACCTGTAATAACGTTAAAATCCAAGGTTAATTTCTTATCCAAGAATTTGTAGTTACCACCAAAGGTTGCAATGTATTTATCAAGTGCAGACTTCTTTAAGAATCCAATATTTTTTGAGGCAAGGAAAGAAGCACGGAATCTTCCGTTTTCATTTCCGCTACTCATAGCCAGATTGTAATTCTGAGATAAAGTATTTTGAGTGATAGCTTTTAAGGCATCTACATTTCCACCCCCGTCTAAAGTAACAGGTTGGTTGTATTTTTTCAATGCAGCACGGTATTGAGTTGCATCCAATACTTCAAAGCGCTTCATGTAGCCGATGTTGGTTCCGAAATCGGTACCAAAATCTAATTTCAAAGGACCAGCAGTTGCTTTTTTGGTAGTAATTACGATTACACCATTTGCACCTCTAGAACCGTAAATAGCAGCAGAAGACGCATCTTTTAACACATCAATCTGAGCAATGCTATTTGGGTCGATGAATAAAAGTGGATCAGAACCAGGAGTAGAACCAAAAGAATTTCCAATGTTGGGTCTAGCTGTTCCTCCATCTAAAGGAACTCCATCAACTACAAATAAAGGTTTGTTATTAGAACGGATAGAGGAAGTACCACGAATTTGAATCGTAGGAGCAGCACCTGGCTGTCCGCTGGTATTAGTAACTTCCAAACCGGCTACTTTGTTTTGTAACAATTGTGAAGGAGATACAATCATACCCTGATTGAAATTCTTTGCCTGTAAAGAAACAACCGAACCGGTCAGATCTTTTTTGCGGGCGGTACCATAACCAATTACCACAACATCATTCAACTGATCTGCTGAAGAAGCTAAAGAAACCTCAACGTTAGAACGTGAAGCAACATTTACTTCCTGACTAGCAAATCCAACCGATGAGATTACCAGCGTGGATGCGGAAGAGGGTACAGAAATTTTAAAAGTTCCATCAGCACCCGTTTGAGTTCCTGATTTAGAACCTTTCACTACTACAGAAACAGCCTGAAGCGGAGAACCATCTTTTGCATCAGTAACCTTTCCTGTAATTGTCTTGTTTTGAGCTTGTGCACTCAGCACGAACAAGCAAGCAAATAAGCCCATGAGAATAGGCGTAAGCAGCTTCTTACAATTCATATTTGGCAGTTTATTGGTTTATTAAGCGTGTCAAATGTACACGTTTTTGATAAAAAAAGCTTTTTGTTTAATAATTTAAGTTAAAAAAATGATTTTTAATAAACTTAGTAGTCAAAAATTTGAAAATCATTGACTTATGACAATCCCTTCTTACAGAACGCTGCGTTTGATATATATATTATATAGGATTAGGATAACATTAATTAAATAAAATACTGATATGTTATATTAATTATGTATTAAAGTATGTATATCATTTAATTATAAAAAAATCATGCAATAATTTCGCAATGGTCGATAATACTTGCTTGGCAGCTTTTTCATCAGGGCAATTTTTTGACAGTAAAATCAATATATATCTATTTCCGTCTGGGAGCGAAACTATACCAGAATCGTGATTAACCCCGGTTATCCACCCTGTTTTATGCGCTACCCTAACATTTTTAGGTAAATGAACAGGTATAATGTCGTTGTAAAATTGTTTTTCCAAAATTTGAATCATCGCCTCATCAGCCTTGTTGCTAACTGCTTTCCCCTTTGCCACCTGCTCAAAAATTGTCATCAAATCAATCGCAGCGGTAATATTATTGAGGCCTAACTTATATGCTTTATTGTCTTCAACCCCTCTACGAATCATAATAGTAGGCGCTCCAAGCGCGCGCATATAATCCGTAATCTGGTCTCCATTAACGCGACTCATTAGCATATTGGTAGCAACATTGCTACTTCGGGTAATCATTCTTTCAACCAAATATGCAATTGTTTGGGGTTTCCCTATCTGCTCATATACCTCATTATCACTATCGTCATCTGCCGACAATTTATACCAGCTTCCATCAACAATACTTTGAAATTCAGATCGAATAATCATGGTATCTGAAAGACTGAGATTACCCAAAGCAGCCTGCCGAAAAATTTCTATCATCACGGGCGTCTTCATCGTACTGGCTGCATGGAACATTTCCTTCTCATTCCAAAACAATGTGTCGCCATTTCGAAGATCTTTAAAAGCTATGGCAAAAGTTCCCTGCTGCTTCTGAAGTAACTGCTGAATGCTGACCTTCACTTGAAGCTTTTTTTCCTCGATGCTTTGTGCCTCCATCGTTATCGAATACAACATTAATAATATTAGGAAGAGTCCTCTTTTCATATTCTGAAAAATACAGCAAATTTTTAGTAATATTAAACTATGAAACTATTTATGGTACTATTGGGCTGTACACCCGAGGGAAGAAATACTGAACAACATGATATTTTTTTCGGTATCGCAGATTCTCTCCCGGCGTTGGTCCCCCAACTAAAGGCATTTTGGCCAGGCAAACATCCTTTACACATAGATGCATGGCGAGAAATTAATCGCGTGGGAGAATATTCAATTCAGGTACATGCCAGAAACACAAAACAGGCTATCAACAACATAACCCGACTATACTTCATTAATCTCGGGGGTTATAAACCGGGTGATTTTGAAGAATATCACTATAAATTGCTGATTGCAGCAGATTCAAAATCAGAAGCAATACGCGAAGCAAAAAATTCCATATTTTATAAACATACCGGATTCAAAGGTGCCGAATCTCATGTAGATGACAAATATGGTATTGACATTGACGACTCCTATCAAATTGAAGAATTATTATCCGCTGATACGCTACAACAATTTTCAATATCTATTCTTCCAAATACGACCGAAAAGGAAGATAGTCTGCAAATTGGATATACGAAACTCTCTTCACTCAGTTTATAATGACATATCATTTAACTTTCAATTATTAATATATTATCTAACCATCATGGATAAAAGAAAATTTCTGCAGTCGTTAACTACTGCTGCTTTTACTACGCCATTCTCACTTCAAACTTTCGAAGTACTAGGCAGAGAATTAGCAACCCTACCTATTTCGGATACCAGTTCGGATGATGCATTCTGGTTAAGTATGCGCGGAGGGTACCGACTTAAACCAGACTATATCAACCTGGAAAATGGATACTATAATATATTACCTGAAGTGCTACTCGAAAAGTATGTCCAACATATTCGCGAGGTAAATTATGAGGGTTCGTATTATATGCGCACAGTACAATTCGATAATAAGAAAAGAATGGCGGGGTTGCTGGCATCATTAACTGGTTGCCCTGCAGATGAATTGATTTTAACACGCAACACAACTGAATCTCTCGACATGATTATTGGAGGATATCCATGGAATACAGGAGATGAGGCCGTTATGGCAGAACAGGATTACGGTGCTATGCTGGAAATGTTTAAACAAGTCGCAAAACGAAATGGCGTAGTTAATAAAATTATCTCGATTCCCAATCATCCTCAATCTGATGAAGAAATTGTGCAACTCTATGCCAATGCCATCACTCCTAAAACCCGTCTTTTGATGGTTTGCCACATGATTAACATTACCGGGCAAATTCTGCCCATCCGTAAAATATGTGAAATGGCACATAGTAAGGGTGTAGAAGTAATGGTTGATGGTGCTCATGCGATTGCACAAATTCCTTTTGCCATTCCAGATTTACAATGCGATTATTATGGTGCCAGTTTACATAAATGGCTAAGTGTTCCCCTCGGTGTAGGTATGCTTTACGTGAAAAAACAACATATCCAAAAAATTTGGCCATTGCTTGCGGAAGGAGATCGCCCGGCGGGTGACATCAGCAAACTAAATCACTTAGGTACTCATCCAGTTCATTCAGATTTAGCTATTGCAGATGCCATTGAATTTTATAAAATGATTGGCGCTGAAAGGAAAGAAGCCAGACTTCGTTTTTTACAAAACTACTGGACCAGCCGAGTTACATCTATTCCGGGAGTCATATTAAACACTCCAACAGAAGCGAATCGCTCCTGTGCTATTGCCAATGTTGGAATTAAAAATATGAAGCCCGCACTGCTTGCCGAAACCTTACTGAAAAAATATAAAATATGGACGGTTGCGATTGATTATGCCAACGTACAGGGCTGCCGAATTACCCCCAACATTTTCACTACAACTAACGAACTCGACCAATTGGTGAAAGCTTTAACAGAACTGTCTCAGTCGGCATAATTCAATCTTGGCTAAGGAATACAAACCTTATATAAAACAAATGAAAGAATAATTCCCGCGATTGCAATAAGAAAGCCACTTACTCTTTTCTTTTTCATCCACACCATTAGAAGAATACCGGTGAGTGAAACAATCGTCATAAAAACCGCCGCAACATCAATTACCCACCCCCATTTTGTTCCGGTATCTCTTCCCTTATGTAAATCATTCATCACTCCAACCCAACCTGCTTCATTTATAGATAATTCATAGCTTCCATCACTCCTGTTGATAAAAGCATCAGCAGCATATCCCGGTCCCTTATAACTAACCAAACATTGTTGTTGAGAAACCACCCACTCACTCAAGGAAGCAGTAATTTTTTCATGGCTGCGCATGTAATCCAAAATAGCCATTTGGTTGATTTTTCCTGTATCGAGTTTATCGGAAACCCAATTCAAATTCAACGCACCCTTTCTACTGATTTGTTTCTGTTGAAATGCAAAAGCATCCGGATGATTGAGTGTTATTCCGGTAATAGCAAAAAATAATACCAGAAAAAAGCTAATCATCGAAACGTATATATGCAGCCACCGCATGATACGGGCGGTAATTTTACTAACTGATTTACTGTTTGATTTGGCAGATTGCTCCATCACGGATACACTTATTTTTCGGCTTTTACATACGACAAGGAAGCTGCAGCAATTTCAATATTTCCTGCCAAGGTTACTGTAGCTAGCTTTTTACCACATTCAATCGCTCCACTCATTATCTGATAAGTACCATGCTCCCGGGCTGCTTCAATTTGTATGGTATAAACGCCGGCTGGCACATAATTTCCCGCTTCATCTTTTCCATCCCAAACCAATGAATATTTTCCAGCCGAACGGGTTGCACCGGCAGCTGCAGACATTGCCATAGCCCCGGGTGAAAAATTAGCACCATAATTTTTGTAAAACTCCCGAAGATCTCTCAACCATTTGGGTTTATTGTACCATACTGACAATAATTTCACCGGTTTATGATTGGCATCCTCCACCCAAACTGCCACAAAAGGTCGATGCACAAATTGCTCGGAAATACGGGCAATTTCTAAATCTATTTGCAGTTGATGTCCTTTATTCCATCCCTGATCTGCAATCATCACTTGCCCTTTTGGTTTCGGGTTAGAACCGGGCATCGCTCCCGACCAATTTTCACTTGCAAAGATTTTTCCATTTTTATCCACTAATAAAAATTCAACACCGGGATATTGAGCTGCCAGTTGTTTGCTTTGTTCGGGAGAAAGAATGGTAAATGCGGTTGCCATAGCACCCGCTATCACTGCATCCGATGCTACAACGGTTGCACTAACAATATTATCTACCGGCCACCCTGTACGCGGATCGATGATATGAGTATACCACTTCCCTAATATGTTAACCCCTCTGCGATAATTGCCACTGGTTGCCACCGCTTTATTGCTAACGGATAAAGTTAATAGCGGCTCATCATTTCCTGCGGCATGAAACGGATTGGTAACAGGCAACGCAACTGCATCCGCTCCGGAAACAAATACGTCGCCACCAATATTCAGACTAACCGATTGTACACCCGATGATTTTTTTGCTGCTGCAACTGCTTTTTGAATAATATAACTTTTAGTAAACGTATTCAACACAAGGGGTACATCTGTAAGATGAGTTGCAGTGCCATTAACGGAATCCAAGTTCCAGTGCTGTTGTTGCATATTGCTAATTGCAGTTGCCAGATCTGCCTTACCAGGCATTTTTTGTTGCTTTGCCGCATTTTTCCAAACGATAGCAGCCTCCTCATATCCAGCCTCTATAGCTCCGCCAGTTTGCTGATGCCAATAGTCGAACAATTGCAGAACTTCCATCAATTCATTTGACACTTTCACAGGTTTACCCCGGGTTTTTATCCACCTGCTCAACTCTGATTGTGATTGGTAGGCACTAAGTATTGTAGATAAGCGCTTAATTTCTGCAATCATGATAGCAGTAGCCTGCTCCGCTAACATTTCATTAGTGCTTTTAACCGATACATCCATAGATGTACCCATTACATTCTCATACTGTGACGTATACCAGCTATACTCATTATTTTTTTTAGTAGGGGAAACTAAAAAAGAAGAACAGAAAAGCAGCATTAAAACCGAAGTCAAAAATATTTTTGTAGTACTCATTAAATTGCTTTTCCCAAATGTATTTTATTCCCAAATCAATTACTGATTCGATATTTAATTTTCGACCAATTCGATTTTATATCGGTGAATAAAACATATAAGTATCATTCATCTGATGAATACGCCGAAAAAGAATAATTTTATATTAACTTGTATTACTATGATGATATTCACTATACTAGCAGTTGTGAATCTCTCACAACTCCATCTTCCTGACTGGCTTGAAATTATAGTCAGGGTATTATCCGTATATTTTTTCATGATCATTGCCATTCGGCTTTTTGGGAAAAAAGAGTTGGCACAGCTTTCTGTTACCGATTTGGTTTTTATTTTACTTATTAGCAATGCAGTTCAGAATGCGATGGTAGGGGCTGATAGCTCTCTTTCAGGAGGATTAATAGCCGCTCTGGCACTTTTTGCCGCAAATTATACTTTGAAGAAAATTCTATATAAAAACGAATCTCTCAACACACTTTTGCAGGGAGAAGCTATCGTTTTAATTTATAAGGGTAAAATTCAACAGGAAAATTGCAAAAAAGCAGATATTAATATTCATGAGCTGGAAGCTGCCGTTAGGGAGCACGGAGTAGAAACCATTGATCAAGTAAATCTGGGCATGTTAGAAGCAGATGGTAATATCAGCATCATTAGTAACGACTTCAAACATGTTACCTCCCATACCTTTCATAAAAAACATAAATTGAAAGGCAGACTTTTAAAAAATTAAATCGCTTGATTATTTACCTGCTGAAGTTGATAGATTCCACCATATTAAAGGATGCCGTACAGGCAAATTTCTGATTACTTCCAACTCATCCGGGGCATGATCTAATTTTTTCCAGGTAGTAATCCAGCTTTCCTGATTCAATCCGATTCCACCGAATAATAAAAAGGGATGAGCCACCGGCCAGTTATCCCAATACATTACATCGCGCGGATAAGGCCAGGCCGATTTATCCTGCACAAAGGGATATAAAAATGCAATGCCCTTTTGGATACTCTTACCGCCAGTAGTTTGAAAGTTCCAGTAATTGCGCTGGGGGGTTGTTAATAGTTGACAAAGAGTTGCAAAAGCATCCAAATTAAATAATGAATAGCCATAAGGCTTGGTTCTTTTCAGTTCTCGCGGGAAACTTCCATTGGGATCCATTTGCGCTTCTAAAATTTTTTCAAACTCCTGGCGGCATCTAGCAAGCAACGTATCATTATTTGTAAATTTCGCGAAACAGGCTACTTGCATCAGCCAGCAGGTGCCATGATTATTTTCGGCTTTCTTCTCAGTTTGTCCATAAGGATGTTCCTGCAACCAAACCAAATATTGCGCAAACCAATTTCTGCAAGCTGCAATTACATCCTGATTGGCGACCATACTTTTCTCCATAGCTAAAATGGCTTGCACTACTTCCATAAAATGGATGGTGTCTATAATGCCAACTCCTCTTCCGGTAAATCGTCCCTTGATCGCCTGTGCATATAATAAATGTGGGCGCATATAAGTAGCAGTATCCACAAACCATGCCTTGCAATGTTGCATTGCGGCCATCACATATTGATTATTTCCAGTTAGCAAATAGGCAGAGGCCAGAACCCCCATTATCGAACTGAAACGAATCATTGCCAGCCGATGCGCAACAAAATTATCTGGGTTGGTTAGTCCGTCTTTTTGTATGTACGGACTATCCACTGAAACAGGATTGGGCCACCAGTAATCTCCTTCAGAAAAAAAATCATGTTTATCACCCGCAGTTCGAGGTGATGAGTAGGTAGTAATGGTGATAGGTTGTTGCTGCAGGGCCCAGTTTGCTTCTTTCATCACCAACGGCTTCAATTCATCTACCAGTATTTTCCATTGTGCTGCTGAGGGAATGATATTTTGAGCAACTGAGGATGTATAACCCATCAGCAAAATTATCCCCAACAGCATCCACCTCTTTGCGAATAGTATTTTTTTCATATAAAATAAAGATGATAGCTCTTATATGCTTCCTGATTAATTACTAACTGCTGAGATTTCGTCTGCCGACAATAACCCAATTGCTACGGAATGCAGCATTGCTTCCCGGGTATGATTGAAAACCAGGGTATGTATCGTTGTATCATTCAGTTGAGATAATGTATGCATTGTGGCAGATTTTTTATGCGGATTTACACAACGAATATACAGGGCTATTACATTTTGTGGAAATGCTTGTGCTATGGATACGTATATGTCGGGATCGTGCTGTGAATTATCTCCATACAATATAAATCTTTGTTTAGGAAACATCCGCATAATGCGTTCAATTCGAACCTGTTTGTTGTGATGCTGGGTTAAACCGGTTGCTCCCAGCTGATGCCATTGTTTTATTTTATTCAACAATAGAACACCCGAAGGCAGACGATTATGAGCAAAAAATTCTGTGAGGTCGTCATATAAGTTCCACTCACTGCTGGAAACATAAAAAAATGGATTAGGCTGCTGAGAATTAGTGTGTGAAAGAGATAAGAGATTAAAATAGTGAACAATATCTGAAAAGGTTTTTCTGCTTCTGGGCTGACGAGTAAATAAAACACGCAATCTTTTTAACATGCGGGAAGAATAGGAAATTAAAATAGTATCATCTATATCGGATATAATACCTATTTGAACCGAATGCGGTATATACAATTTCCCACATACCTGCTGAATGATTTTATTATTTTCATCAAGATAAGATACCGTTATGCTATGATAACCTGCAGTTAATTCCTGAATAGATTGCCAGTGAAATTCAAAGAAACCATCTGACTGAGTTTGGGTTTCCATAACCTGATCTGCATGTTGTAATCGAATGGTTGCATTTGGAATTGGATGGATTCGAAATAGATGAAAGAGGTGTTTGATATTATACACTATATTATGTGTAAATCGCTCCCGAACAGCTTGCTTGCCTTTAAGTAAATGACCGTAAATAACCAGATTATGGGTATGCCCATATCCCTGATAAATCTTTAATGTAACCGATTTGCTATTCACTACCTTTGTTATCAATCGTTCCTAACAAGTTACGGAATATCCCTGATTTTGTTGAAGAATTAAATATATGAAGCCGGTTACCCTGCTATTTGTTATTAACCCCATTTCAGGCACTGCCCGGCGTCCCTGGCAGCAGGTTATAAGTAATTATTATAATGAAAAGCAAGTTCAATTAGTTTTTTTTATACTAAGTCGTGAAACCACGGCAGCACAAATCAAAGCAGTTATTCATGAAAAACTACCCGATCGGGTAATAGCTGTAGGTGGTGATGGAACCATTAAAATGGTAGCATCGGCTTTATTAAACTTGTCTATTCCATTGGGAATTATACCTGCCGGCTCGGCGAACGGACTTGCCTATGAGTTAGGGATACCCGGTGATCCGATGGAAGCATTGGAAATGATTGAAACAGGTACTATTATCCAGATACATGCAATTGCCATCAACAATGAAATCTGTTTACACCTGGCTGATATCGGATTAAATGCTAGAGCAATCAAAAAATTTAATCGGGGTAAAATCAGAGGCTGGCTGGGTTATGGATGGGCATCTTTGCATGCCCTTTATACAGCACAAATGCATCGGGTAACTATACAAATGGAGTCCGAAACTTTGAAACTGCGTGCTGCCATGATTGTTTTGGCCAATGGAAAATCTTATAGCACCGGTGCAGTTATCAACCCCCCCGGTTCTTTAACCGATCAGCACTTCGAGTTAGTTGTAATGAAGGAAATTTCATTTTTAGAAACACTCAAAATGTTGTTTACTCATCAGCCTTTTGATTCTGAAAAAGTAGAAATTTTTCCTTTGCAATCGGCTACTATCCGATGTAACCGTAGAATTCCATTTCAGGTTGATGGGGAATATATTGGGAAAGTGAAAAATATTCAAGCAAGGATTATCAAAGAAGCCATTGCTGTAATTGTTCCCCATCAATAATACTTGTAATTTTTTTGGGGAAAAGCATTTACAGTTGAAGCTAAATTGTTATTTCCCGATACAAATTGTTAAGCTAAAATGTAAAGCCCTATCAATAAAGGGTTTCAGAGGTTGCATATTTATTTGGGCAACAACTGGGCAACAAAACCCACTAAAACAAGTGCAAGTACAGCACAAAGAAAAGAAAAAATGTTGTTTAGTGTAGAGTGTGTTTGTCCTTATCATAAGCAAAAGGCGAAGATAAGTTTTTACACTATCTTAATTGACTAACAACTGCTTCCAATTGTAAGCCCATATACTGGCAGAACTCTTCAACGGTAACAACTTGGTGTTGCTGCTTGTTGAAGTACTCTTTAATCCTCTTAATAAGGTATCTACCATATCTGTCGCTTTTGCCTGTGATTATCTGAATGTCTTTCGGATAAATACACAGTCTATTCATTTTTAAATTACTCTTTTCATACTCTATCCATACATCAGGTATAAAGTAAACATTGCAAAGATAATATGTTTTTGTGAGTGGTAAAAGTGTGTTTGTTGGAATAATGTGGCAATAACGGAAATGTCGGAAGTGGTTATTTGCAGAGCCTTATAAAGCATTATAGTTTTGTATCGTGATGAAGAAAATAATTGTATCGATTTTGTTTTTAACGGCTTTTACAGCCGCTTTTTCGCAAGAAGAAGCAAGGGTGATGAAAGTTAAGGATGGCGATACTTACGTTCTTAAAACGACTGCAAAGGAGCATACAATAAGGTTATTAAATGTTGATGCTCCCGAACTAAATCAACACTGGGGTTTTAACACTTGGCTCAATGTAAAAGCCTTGATACTTGGTAAAGTGGTAAGGTTTGAAGTATTGAAAACTGATGTGTACGGAAGAGAATTGGCAATGGTATATGTGGATGGGCAAAGACTGGATGAAATACTAATTGCGAATGGTTGGGCTTGGCACTACATCAATTTTGATACAGATGAAAGGCTTGAAGATTTGATGCGGAAAGCATCAATGGAAAGAAAAGGACTTTGGGAATGTGGGGCTGAAAAAGTTTGTCCGCCCTGGCTATTCAGAAAGTATAATGCAAAAAATAGATACAGGTTTTGTAAAGGCTGTATCGCAACAAAAAAGTAATTACTAACAATTTAAATAAATAACAGAATGGCAAGATTAAAAGGCTTACTAAAAATAGAAGGTACATTGGATAACCTTACCTTCTACAAAACACAGGATGGACATCTTGTGAAAACAAAAAGTGGTGTATCTGGTGACAGAATAGCCAATGATCCTAACTTTCAGCGTACCCGTGAAAACGGTAGCGAATTTGGAAGCTCTGCAAGTGCTGGAAAATTACTCCGCAATGCTGTTCGTAATTTGATGATGAACGCAAGTGACAACCGTGTTACAAGTCGTTTAACGCAAATAATGACACAGATTAAAAACTACGATTCCACTTCTCCAAGAGGTGAAAGAAATGTAGGTATCGGAATTGCGGACCCAATGGCACAAGCATTATTGAAAGGCTTTGATTTCAATGATAGTGCAACTTTGGGTAGTGTTGTATTTGCTCCGTTCACTGTAAACACTGGTACTGGTGATATTGCTTTTTCTGCATTTACTCCTATCAATGATATTTACTACCCTACTGGAGCAACCCACGTTAGTTTTAAATCTGCGTTTGCTGATGTGGATTTTGTAAACAACGTGAGTGCAATTGAATACAGCCCTGTGCAAAATTTGCCAATTAATGGTACAAACACTCCTATCAATTTACTTCCTGCCGGTGTTCCAGCAGGTGCAGGTACAAAACTTTATTTCTTGACAATAGAGTTTTTCCAAGAGGTAAACGGTATTCAATACCCGTTAAAAAATGGTGCTTACAACGTGTTAAACATTGTTGAATTAGCCTAATAGCTTTCTTTCTTATCGGTTAAATAGAAGCCCTGCCCTTGTGGTGGGGCTTCTTGTTTTAAAGCAATAGCAAAGCCCTAAAAGGGCAATGCTGAAAGCTCACGAACACCTGATGGATAACACCAAACGAAACAACCACAAGGAAGCTGATAAACCTTGATGCCAAAAACTGGCTGATGGGCTAACCTAGACCTGCGGATGTAACGCTGATAAGCAAAAGGTGAAAGCTGCAAGTGCTGATGGAGAACCTGCGGAGTAAAAGGACAAATGCCTAACTGGCTGCCTGCTGAAATACGTGGATGATTTTGCATAATGAAATAATTTATATGCTTCTCACAGCAAGGGGGATAAAAAAACCAAAAGGAAACGGAATAAATGATAGCCTTGTGCGTTGGCTTTGTGTTTATGCCGTAGTCTTTTGGTTTTTTTAGTGTTGGCTTTGTGCGTCTGCCCCCCTTGCTATTTTTGCATATAAATTTTTTATGGTGCAAAAGCATTTCCCCAGGTTATGGCAGCCACTACGGCTACCTTTTAAAGTGCCTGTACATCATTGCTTTTTTTACATCGGCTAAGAGTGCCAATGTTTCGTACATCTGTTTTTCTTTTCGTTCTATCAGCTTTACTTTATGTACATCTTGCACAAAGGCATATTTATCTTTGCTGACTGCTTCGGCTTGTGCCTTAATGGTGCTTTTAAAATCACTGATGCGGATAAATGGAATAACTGAACCAGTAAGGAACTGATGAAAATGCTTTGCCTTCCACAAGCCGAAAGAAAGGGTTTTGTAAAAATCCATATCATCTGAATTTTTACAGGAAATTACAAAGCAATTGGGGCAAGGTTTTTCAAGTGGTTTGCCACTATTTAAACCTTTGCATAAAATGTAAACATCAAAATCGCTTGTTTGATTTTTTGGATTGAATGTGTGAATTTTTGGACTGTGCATAATACTTGCTTTAAAGTTTGTATCTGCTTTTGCCCTTGCCTGTGCTGTGCTTCGCTTACGCTCCGCAACACATATATAATTTGACAAAGAAAAAAAACAGAAAAAAAAAGAAAGCATTCTGATAGGTGGCGGGGCTAAAAAACCAAAAGGAAACGGAATAAGTCCCGAAGGGTGAAAGGCAAATACCAATAAAAAATAAAAGATTATTTGCCTTTCATTATGCCGTAGTCTTTTGGTTTTTTTATCAGCGTGGGCTTGTGTGAGCCACCTAATTTTGCTGCACTTTTTATTTTTATTTTTTTATCCTCTTTTCAAAACGGTATTCAGGATTTCAATAAAAATTTCATTGATAAAAACCGATTGGCTTAAATCAAAGTCACTAATCAAAAAACGAAATGGCTTTAGTGCGTTGGATTGGGGCTATATGTCGCAGAAAAAATAAAGCATACCATACTGTGGTAGCATAGGGAAAAAGCAAGTGTATGACTGAATGGAATGTTGCAAAAAGTGCGGAGGTGCTTGGAGTGGCTTGTAGCTTTTGCTTGTGTGTGATTGCGTTTTTTGTAAATTATTACAACACAAAAAACATTGTAGCGTAGGCAAAGCAAAAGCCAAGACACGGAAAGCAAAGGGTTGGTTTTGCAATATGGAATGAGGGAATACTCTTGCTGTGCGGTGCAAAATAAATGGTGAAATGAATGGAAGTGTAATGAAGTGGAAGGTAGTGTAGCAAAGCGAAACGCTGTAACGAAATGGAACTGGAATGAATGAACCTTTTATTGCACATTGCCATCAACAACTAATGCTTTATTTTTTTCTGCACCGCTGAAAAGGGTGGTTGGGGTGTGTGGCTTTAGGGGGCTGTGCGGAGGGAGAAAAGACGGCTTCCATTTTATCAAAATGGCTATGGTATTGGCTATTTAACATAATGTTATTATAGGACTGACTGTGCGGTTGGATGCTTGCATAAGCGTGGCAAGAGGCAGTACTATAATGCCACATTATGTTATTTAGCTTCAGGCAGTTTTTATACTGGCATAAGCGGAACGGTGGTGGTGGTTGGAGTGTAGCGTTTTTTTGTTGCTATGCTGTGTGTTGGCTTGGCTCTTTGGCTGTGGAGCAAAGCGGAACAGGCAATGTGCCAAATGCTTGGGGAGCATAGCCACAAAAAATATGACAGTTAAAAACTGACTGCAATACCATAGAGTGCTTTGAAGCGTTTGCCTTGTGGGTTGGCAAAGCACTAAGCCGTCTTTTCTGTACGGTGGGTCGGGGGGGAGATTTAGTTTTGTATGTATTTTTAGCTATTAATAAATGAAATTATATTGATGATAACGTTGCTCGCCACATCGGAAATAATTTTTTACATAAACTAATCTAGTAATAATTGAATCAACAGCGATAAGCTTGTAAAATAGTCATACCCTTTTCATAATTTATAAAGTTTTCAATTTTCACTTTGTATTTATTTGTTTCAAGGAATACAATCCATTTTTGTATGATAATTGCTTCATCATCTCTTTTTGAATCATCTAGTAAAATCGTAAATCTATCCGAGAAGTATTCATGTAGTATAGGGATTGCAGGATAACGTGCTAATTCTTGCGTTATCCTAGGTGGGCCATCGACAATTAACATATCAATTTTATTTGAAAACGTTAGTTCATTTATATCATACCATTTCCATTTTTGCTCTAAGTTATCGTATTCTATGAGAGGAGAATGCTTCACCACAGATTTCATTTCTAATTCATTTATGCCCATATTTTCACTTGTAATATTTGCATAAGTAATATCGTGTTCTAAGGAGATTGATTCACCGTAATTATTTAGTTTTAAAGCTAATCCTATTATTACTGATGACACACCGCTGCCTGCTTCCAAAACAAAAAGAGGTTTTTCTTTTAGAATCAACTCAACAATCTTTGCAAGAAAATCCGGGGACCCAGCCCAGCCTCTAGTAGCAGGTAAAAACTTCAGATTAGGCAAAGAATTATAAATAAAGAGTAGTGATTCAAGCTGCAAAAAATGATTTTCAAAACCTACTTGTATTTTGGAAACTAATTCGTTTAACTCCAAATTAATTGGAGCTTTGGTTTTGATGTTTGCCGCATTTGCTTGATTTTGTGAAAGTGTATCTAACTTTTGTAAAATTGATTGTATGTCCAAATCATTTAACTTCTGATTTATTGCTTCTAATTTATTTTCCATGCCAATTATATTGTTCGACTGCCTGCTGATATTAGCAAGGTTTCTAGGGATAAATAATATCTCTTTAAAACTATTAAATATTTGTAGAATAAATTTCATGTAAATTATGTTTTTTTAAGTCTGACTAAATGTGAAAACCAAGAGAAACAGTCAGTATTTTTATTTCCAGTTTCATTATCACATTGATAAAATAATAGGTAAAGAATAATATTAGTAGAAAGCATTTCAATAAGATATTCTGCTCTATGATTGGCTGATATCCAATCACCAGTATTATTTCCTTCACTCCATGCGTTGAATGCTTCATCGTGATGTAATATTACTTGAAGGACGTCTTTATCATCTATATATTTCTCTGCAAATTTATGGGCAAAATAAGCATGGTTATTTTCTTTGCTTTTAGGTATAGTTCTGTTGACTTTATATTTAAAAGTATCATGAATTAAAGAAATTAATCTTAACTTATATCTATTTTCTGAATTTGAATATTTATTTACATTCTTTAGAACATGCCCAATGTGATAGATTACTTCACCTTCAGGATGCCCATTTCTGGGTTTACCCCACATTAAACCAGCAACAAAATCTTTATTAGAGACAATACTTCTTTCTAATATTGTTTCTGGTTGAATGATATTTTGAATTATTCCTTTCACTTCAATGTATTTCTCGTTATTTAAATCCATGAAAATCTCCATTTAGGCAATCCAATTCTCTCCATGTTTTTAGGTTTTGAGAATGAAAATCTGACCCAAAAGTTAAATTAAGCCCACATTCATTTGCAAATTCAGAAAAGATTTCATTTAAAACACTTGCTTCTGAAATGCTATCGTAGGAGTGCATTTCTATACCCCAAAGACCAATTTGTTTAGCTTTTATCAAGTTCTCCTTGTATTTATTTTCTCCCTCACGAATTTTTATTACGTCTTTATTAAACTGATAAGCTGGATGTGCTATTACAGAATACCCACCATCACTTTTTACTGATTCAATACATTTCACAAGTTCAGGATACACAGATAATTCTATAAACTCAGGAGTATTGAAAAAATAATTTTTGAAATCCTGGAAATTCGCAAATCCGTGTGAAACATTCTTATCACACAGATAAGTATATATATCACGCCTCGTTAGTGATATTTTATTGTGAAGAAACTTTAACTGATTACTTCCAATTTTAAGTTCAATTAACTCATCAATATTTAAATTGGGTATATTAAATAAACTTCTTGCCTTTACAATTGCCTGTTCGGCAACCTTTCTGCGTAAACCTTGGTAATAGGATAAAAATTTATACGTGTTTTCAAATTTCCCTTTTGGGAAATAGGCTAGTAGTTCTGAATTAAAACCAAATTCTGTATCAACAAAATTTATTTCAATTGCTGGTATTCCAACAATATCTAATTTTTCTGTAGCTACTAAGAAATCATTTACGCCATCAAATGTATCATGGTCCGTTAATGCCACTATTTCAAGGCCTTTATTTTTGGCAATTTGGGCTAATTCGTTTGGCCATAAGGAGCCATCTGAATATCTGGAATGAAAGTGTAAATCTGCTCTCATAATTTTGTGTGTTTATTTATTTCTATTTTCATTTTTTAACTTCAACAATATAATCTGAACACTTTGAACACAAATTGTAGTTCTTCCTCAATCCTTTTCTCAGGTCACTAATTTGCTTTTGTCTAATATCCCCATACCATATATCAATAATATTATCCTTATTGATGTCGCCTATCTTATGTATTGCATAATAATCTAAGCAACACATCACAACAGAGCCGTCATATCTAATGTCAATTTTATTTTCAATTTTAGAGCAAGCAGCAGTAAGAGGTAATGACAAAGTTTCTTCTTTATGAGAAACATAACCAGCTCTATTTCCAAAATTATCCCCGCCTTTGATAATGTAAAATTCCCAATTATGGTCACGTAACTTGAGTTCTTCCAAGAAGTAATTACATTTTTCTTGAAACTCTTCTTCGGTTTTCCAGTCATAAATTGAAAGGGCAAACTCCTTTATATTGTATGTTTTCAAGCGTTCAACAATGTGCTTTTTTAAAAAATCTCCATTAGTTACTAAGTAATTATTTAAACCTAATTCTTTGCACTTCTCAAAAAATGAAAATATTCGATTATCTGTAAAAACTTCATTAAAAAAATGAAAAGCAATACGACCATTATACTTGATTGCTGCCAGTTCATATAGCACTTTATGAACCAATTCTTCAGGCATACGGACCTTTTCTCGATTGTCCAGTGTTCTGGTACAAAATGAACATGATCTATTACAGTATGAGTTAATCTCTATGGAGATTTTTTCAAAAATGGGATATGGAATATTGTCTTTCATTTCAATTAAGTTTAGATTTGAATTTTTCCAACGTGTCAAAATAAGTTATGTACTTTCTTGGTATTTCAAAAGCTGATGTTGCATTATTTGCATAACCATTAATGCATGTCAAGGCATTAGTAAAACCAGCTTGAGAAACTATATCGATAACATCACTATTGTAATCCCCGTGTGGAAAAGAGAACGAATTGATTTTATTGCCTATAACTTGTTCTAATGTATCCTTACTTGTTTTAACTTCAGTAATCGCTGTATCATTATCTACCTGAGCCAACTTAACATGATTCATTGTATGAGCACCAATTTCAACACCCAGTTGATTTAGTTCTAAAAGCATACTTTGTGAAAGGATTTTAAGACTTTTATATTCATGACCGTTTATTATGGCATGTTTACCCAAAAATCCGGCTAATGGATATAATGTTGAAGGGAAATTGAATTTTTCTAAAACTGGAAAAGTGACATCATAAAACTTTTCACAGCCATCATCAAACGTTAATACAACATAATTTGCATCGATATTATTTATTTTAAAAATCATATCCATTGCTTCATTTAAGGATATCACTTTGTAATTAGAATTTTTAAGAAAAAACATTTGATTAGAAAATTCTTTAACGCTGCAAAAACAATTAGGATTTGTTTCAGAATCAGGAGCATCACCAATTTGATGATATAATAGTATGTTTATGTTTGTGCTATTTGAGTTTATCATCTAAATAGATTTATAGTCGTTGTTAAGTTTAAGTAAGGCATTTATCGAGTTCTTAACACCGTCAAAGTTTAATTCAATTTTAGTTGATTTTATATCCTCAATCATGCTTACTATAATATCTGACAAGCTCTCTTTGTCCAGATCCTCTGGTTTTAATATGGACAAGCTGCCGTATTTTTCAAATAGTGTAATTCTTAAATCCTGCTCTTTATTAACTCCAGAAAATCCTCTTTGGTAGACTAACATTGTTTTTTTTGCAGCTATTGACTCAATTATGGAATTGTAGCCACCGAGTGAAATAACTAGGGAAGCATTTGATAGATATTTTAAATATTCATTGCCATCAAAACAATGAATATTTATATCCAATGAAGCAAGAGAATAAACCTTTTCTTTTAAACTACTGAAATCTTTTTGAAAAGCACCGGAAAAAAGTACGAGCTTGTGTTTTATCTTTTCCTTAATTAATAAATGACTATCAATTATGGCATCCAGTAATTCATTGCCAAGACGACCAGCAGCAACCGATACCAGGACAAGAGGGTAATCAGCTGAAATTTCCTTGTTTGGTATTTGTCTTACAATATAGCCCGTATGAAAAATTGGGACTGCTACTTTTGCAACTTTCGAAAAACTAAATGTTAAATCTGCCATTCTTTCATCACCATGAACAAGGATTAAGTCATACCATTTATTTATCAATTCAGATATATACTCATCTTTTTCTCCTCCTCCACTTGATTCTATAATGTCCCGAACACTTGATACTACTTTGGATAATGGATTAGACTTCTTTACTTCTGTAATCAGTTCAATCACTTCATTTTCGAAAAGTAAACCAAAGGGGAAATGCTCCGTAATTAGAATGTCAGGTATAACATTCAATACCGCTTCTTTAATAATATTTTTGCGAAGAATAAAACATTCCTCAATGGTAAATGATGAATCTACTGATAATAAGAAGTCTGAATTTTCCTCTTTATATATAGCTGGTAATTGTATGTATTTCACTGTTTCTGGCAAGTCGAAATTGGGTACACTTTCGCCACCATTGATTATGTATACTTCAAAATATTTACTTAAACCACTTGCCAGTTCAAGTGCTCTAACAAAATGCCCTATGCCATAAACATATTGACAGTGAAGAATAATTTTCGGTTTAACATATATTTTTGAATCCATAAACAGTTTTAATAAAAGGTATTATAATTTACTACCCCCTTGATTATATCGTTGTTGAAAAAGTCTTTAATCACCTTTGAAGCATAAGGTGCTTGTGTATCTGGCCCTATATATCCAGCGACATGAGGAGTAACTTTTATATTGGGATATTTATTAAATGGATGGTTCAATGGTATAGGTTCCACTTCTAAAACATCAAGGCATGCACCTGATAGCTTTTTGTTTTCTAAAGCAAGAATAAGATCAGACTCTACCAGATGGCCACCCCTGCCAACATTAATTAAAAAAGATGCGTCAGGTAAAAAATTGAAAAGGTGTATGTTTAAAATACCTTTTGTTTCATTCGTCAATGGCAATTGACATACTAAAACATTGCATTTCTTTGCAAAATTACCAAGTTCAGCCTCTCCAATAAATACATCATCAATTACTCTTTCCTTCTTTGTGCTAACCCAACCTGATACCTCAAAGCCGAAATTTATAAGTTTAGTTGCACTTGCAGAACCTAATAGCCCTAAGCCCATTATCCCTACCCTAATTTTATTTTGATGAATTGTTTTAAATATTTCTGGCTGGCCTTCAGTAATATTTACAATATTGGTATTAGGGAAGTATTTTTCTAAAATTTGCTCAACAACGTAATTTGAAACACGATTTATCAAATAGTCATCAACGAGTCTAACAAGCGGTACTACAGGGGAAAGATATGGAGAGTCAATAATGTGTTCTACTCCGCTACCACAGGAGAGTATCAATTTCAAATTCGGCAAACTTTTAAGGAATGGCGGTATATTAAGCCAAATAATTACAACTTCAATATCAGATAATTCTACTTCCTTTATTGAAGTTACTACATTGAAATCGGCAAAAGTTGCTTTTAAATAATTACGAAACTCCTCAGCACCCTTTACATCAGATTGAATTAGTATTGTTTTCATTTGCAGCATGCTTTTACAAGACCAAAATTCGATTTAACTATATTATTTTCGCCCCTTTTTCTTAAAATATTAGAAGAATAAATCCCACTCATAATTTGCACTGGAATAAGATGGTCTTCAATCTGAGAAGTGATTGAATCCTTGGTTCTTGATCCTGTTAAATAGTCTGCAAATTCTTCCACAACTTTAAATTTCACCCATTCCATTGTAAGCATCGATTTATCTTCAGAGTTCTGACAATCTAGAATATCTCTAAGATTATAAACTTGGGGTTGCTTTGAAGTAGTGGCTACTAAAGGATTCTGGAAAATATAAATCTCGAAGTGATTTTTACCACCTAAATAATCTTCTACTCCGTTTATTTCATCATGTTTATCGCAGGCCTGATAGGCGTGGATTTGTATATTTTGAAATGGGCCTTGTTGAATATTGTAACTTTCGTGTTTAATTCGCCCATTCCCTTTATACAAATCATCCCCAGGTTTAAGCCATGTTCTCCCTGCAAAACCATTGTGTATAAGATTCACATTAAAATTAGCAATCGGTTCTTCATCCTTCTTTAACGTAATAATTGATGAAAGATCAATTTCCCCAAAGTCACTGCATATTTGTTTAAGCTGTTCATCATTCAGTTGATTTACTAAATTATATTTTTCGCCAAAAATGTTTAAGTAATCGTTTTCATTAAATTGAGTAAAAAAGCCATTGGGTTGAATCAAAGAACTAACAATTTCCATTGTGTCAGCGAACTTTTCATGAACATTTGCTGCTTTATAAAACTGGTATATTGTATCAAAAATATGATATCCACTGTGTGAAGCTTTGCCGTAACCTGAACAATATGGGTGATATCCTTGGGTAACTATTTCATTTGGCAATCGCCATTGACCATCAGAATGATAAGCTTGAATAAAAGTAATAGGGCAGTTAGTTTTTTCACCAACCTCACGAATTTTGTCAATGACAAACTGAAACCCTTTATGAAATCTGCGATGTGAATTAATCATAAATACAGTTTCTTTTTCAAACTGTAATTTTTTGTATTTTTCTAGTAAGATAAAATAATCATCCAGTATTCCTTCCGCATTTGAAAGGTCACTTATAGCGTTTACCCTGGTTGTTATTGGTTTATCCATAAGAATATTTAAATCATTTTGTAATGCCCATTCGGCATAAGCTTTATGGACTAGTGGTTCAGTGGCTATTATTACACCTGATATTTCTTTTTCTCGAACAAAATTTGAAAGTCTCTTTGAAAATTCAGCAGGCATAATATCTGTAAATGGTTGAATTAACCATAACTCAGTTTGTTCAAATTTTTTTGCAGCCTTATGAACTTCCGAACCTTGACTTTCTAAGTCAATTATTAATTCTAATTTAATATTGCTGATTCTATGCAAAGCTGGAAGGTAAACCCTCCTAGCATGTGGGCCACAACCAATTAATATAACATTTGATTTTTTATTGATTGCCATTTTTATATTGATTGAAGATATTTTTTTGTAATTGCTATATTAACCGGAAGTTGTTTTATAGCATTAATTAAAAGCGGGTTTATTTTCCTTTCCTCTAATGCTTGAATAATAAAGGCTATATGCTGGTCAATCTCTTCGTCCTTTTCTGCCCTAATCCTAATATCGGTTTTGCCCAAGCTATCACAGAGAAAAAGTATACCAATTTCTTCCTTGAAATCAGGAAATTGGGATGCAATATCTAAACATACCTTTTCGCATTCTTTGCTTTCTGAGAAGCTTATCGAATAACCATGTGACGCTCTCCTTGCTGCATCACGAGATTTGCCTAGTTCAAAATGTAAACCTGCAATTCGCCCTATATAAGCTATCTGTGGAATAGTTAAACCAAAGGAATATTTTAGTAATTTATGAATGAAGGAGTCTTCAGAAATAATTAAATTTTCAGAAATTGCTTCATGGCCATAAAAATTATGCTCGAATTTGCCACCGTCATTTTTGAAGTTTCTTGCAAATTTTCCAATATCATGCAAAATAATGCCAATTTTAATTAAGTCATATTTCGCTATATTATCAATTTTTACAGCTAGTTTACTTTTGATTTTATCTTCAACTTGCCAATCTGTAGATTCCGGACCATATTGACCCCCCGTTCCGGTTTAAATTGACCCCCC
>JBAWZY010000004.1:0-254283 GCA_037142775.1 Chitinophagia bacterium
GTGAGGTGAAGGTTCGCTGGACCTAGGGAAAGTTCCCCGTGTAGTTTCCGAGCGACAGAGAGGAACTGCACGGTAGGTGAGCAACATTTTCGTTACTAGTGGAGTCTTGCGCATTAAATATAGATCCCGCGCATTTGGTAAGAATGTCTAACACGTAATTATACTGCGAATCCAGCCGCATAGTCCCTTCACTATCGTTACGGAGACTAATGCGGTGAACAAAAACCAAACATTCATTGAATTTTCGTATTATTGGACACTGTATTCAACATTGCCTATCCATACACACTTAGGTGGTGACGATTGCGGAAAACTGCCATGATGAATAACCCATTAGAAACTAAATTTCTGAAAGATTGTATCAAACGATTTACATCTTACAAACAATTAGGTGATAAAACACTTGAAGTAGTGCCGGAGGAATATTTTCATGTGCAACCTAACCCCGAAAGCAATTCGATAGCCATAATTATTCAACACCTGCATGGAAACATGAAGAGCAGGTGGACGAATTTTTTAACAGAAGATGGTGAGAAAAGCTGGCGACAGAGAGATGAAGAGTTTGAAGCACATCCTACCCTATCCAAAGCGCAACTCCTGCAACTTTGGGAAGAGGGATGGCAATGCTTATTGGATACTCTGGAAAAACTGCAACCCGAACAACTCCACGAAACTATTACCATTCGAGAAGAACCATTAACCGTGTATGATGCTATACTTCGTCAATTAGCGCATTATCCCTATCATGTGGGGCAAATAGTTTATTTAGGGAGATGGTTCCTCGGAAATAACTGGCAAAGTTTAAGCATCCCAAAAATGAAAGGCGCCAGTGAAGCTTATCGTGCTGCAATTGCCGCCGCTCAAAAAAAATAAATCAATAGTTAAAAAGCCAAATGAAAACTAAATTCCATCCCCGCAGAGATTTTTTAAAACATACCGCTGCTGCGGCAGGTTTAGCATTATTTCAATCAAAAGCTATAGCGGCTAGTAATACAGCTTTTCCTCCACCCCCTCCCTCACCTGCAGATCCACGTATCCGTTTTTCGGTAATTAATATCAACCATAACCACATATATGGAATGGTAGATGCAGTTACCCGTGGCGGTGGACAACTCGTTTCCTTTTATGCTAAGGAAGCCAATCTGGTTGCGGAGTTCAGTAAGCGATATCCACAAGCAAAATTGGCAACATCCAAGCAGGAAATTTTAGAAGACAATAGCATCCAACTCATCATGAGTTCAGGAATTCCGGTTGAGCGTGCTCCATTGGGTATCGAAGTAATGCAGCACGGAAAAGACTATCTGGTAGATAAACCCGGCATCACCCAACTAAAACAACTGGCAGCAGTAAAAAAAGTGCAACAAGCAACAGGTAGAATCTATTCTATCATGTATAGCGAGCGATTCGAGAATAGAGCAACCGTAAAAGCCGGCGAACTGGTAAAGCAAGGAGCAATAGGACAAGTAATTCAAACTATAGGCCTAGGACCACACCGCATGAATATTCCATCCCGCCCCGAATGGTTCTTTGATAAACAATATTATGGTGGTATCATCACCGATATTGGTTCACATCAATTCGACCAGTTTTTGTTTTTTACAGGATCTACCGAAGCCAGTATTGTTGCCTCCCAAACAGGAAATGTACATTATCCGCAGTATCCGCAATTTGAAGACTTTGGTGATGTGATGATAAAAGGAAATAAAGGGATGGGATATATTCGGGTTGACTGGTTTACGCCAGACGGACTAAAATCATGGGGAGATGGCAGGTTAACCATTTTAGGAACCGAAGGATACATTGAAGTGCGCAAGAATATTGATATCGCTGGTCCGGATGGTGGCAATCACCTCTATCTCGTAAATCAAAAAGAAACCCGCTTTATCGATTGCAATAAAGAACCCCTGCCATTTGGTCAGCAACTCGTTGATGACATTCTCAACCGAACCGAAACAGCCATGCCACAGGCACACTGCTTCCTGGCAACCGAACTGGCGTTATTGGCACAAAAAAATGCACGGGTAATTAATAATATCGGGTAAAGATGATAGAAGCGCGCAGTGCCCTAACCTGGAAACATGTATTATACAGTATCATTTTTTCCTGTGCATTTGCCTGCACCATTTTGCCTGTAAGTTTATTTGCTCAGGAACCATTCCGACCTTCCCTACACTTTTCACCCAAAGCCCATTGGATGAATGATCCCAATGGTTTGGTGTTTTATAAAGGCAATTATCATTTATTTTATCAATATTATCCCGGAGCAAAAGTTTGGGGACCAATGCATTGGGGTCACGCTATTAGTAAAGATTTGATAAACTGGCAGCATCTGCCCATTGCATTGTATCCCGATTCGCTGGGATATATTTTTTCAGGAAGTGTAGTAGTAGATGAATTCAATACAGCTAACCTGCAACAGGGGAAAGAAAAAACGCTGATTGCCATTTTTACCTATCATGATCCCCAAGGTGAAAAAGCAGGCAGTGCTAATTTCCAAACGCAGGGAATGGCATATAGTAATGATGGAGGATTTACCTGGAAGAAATATGCAAACAATCCGGTACTGAGTAACCCGGGTAAAAAAGATTTCAGAGACCCTAAAGTAAGTTGGTATGCTAAGGAAAAGAAATGGGTAATGACTTTAGCTGTAGGCAATCATGTTGAATTGTATAGTTCTCCTAATTTGAAAGTGTGGACATACCTCAGCAGTTTTGGAGAAAAAGAAGGGGCACATGGTGGGGTATGGGAATGCCCAGACCTCATTCGTATGCCGGATGCAAGCACTGGAAAAGAACAATGGGTATTACTCGTGAGTATTGGAAATGGCGGACCTAATGGCGGGAGTGCCACCCAATATTTTACCGGGGCATTTAATGGAAAAGAATTTTTAAATGAGGAGCAACCCCAAATGGTTAAATGGGTAGACCAGGGAACTGATAATTATGCCGGCGTAACGTATTTCAATGTACCCGGCAAAGATCCAATTTTTATTGGATGGATGAGTAACTGGCAATATGCCCAGCAAGTACCAACAGACCCCTGGAGAAGTGCGATGACGATACCGCGCACATTACAAATCAAAACAATGGATGGGCATAAACGGCTATTAAGTACCCCGGTTGCAAGTTTATTGAGTTATCCATTGCCCAAAATACATGCATCAATGGGTGCTACTATTCCGCTTAAAGATGATGCTTATGAAATAAAGATAACAGTATCCATTTCTACCAAACCTGAAAAGGACACCTTATTATTAGCCAACTGGACTAATGCCGGTGGTGATAAAATGACATTGCAATACGTAATAAGTGAAGCATCCATCATTATCGACAGAACCCACGCCGGGATTGTAGATTTTCATCCTGAATTTGCCAAAAAAATTGTTGGTAAAAGAATACAAAAAACCAGGGAATTTACCATCCAACTCATTATGGACAGGAGTTCCCTGGAATTATTTACAGATGATGGAAGTTTGGTCATGAGTGCATTGGTTTTTCCTCGCAAAAATTTCGACGCACTTCAGTTTCCAAAATTTCATTGAATATTTGAATACCATCAAGCGTTAAACTAAATACTTGGTTTAGCAAATATTTACATGCAGATACATGGATATATAAAGAATTGGTTAGAAAAATCCGGACAAATAAAATTTGTGCATCAATTACTGTTGCACTTTTCGGCAATTCGAAATAAAAAAGCAAATAGAAATTTTACAAAAAAATATCCTGATTTCCTTATACCGCCCAATTCAATTTTATTTGAAACCGGAAATGTACAGTATAGTTCCTATTTCCAATCCGGACTCGAAGCTGCAAATGAAATACACGCACTTTGTTTGCTGTTTCATAGCCGGCCTGTTGAATCAATATTAGACTGGGGTTGCGGAACAGGAAGGGTTACCCGGCATTTGGCAAATTACTTTCCCGAAGCTAGTATTTCAGGGATAGATGCCAATCCAGCATGTATCAATTGGCTAGAACATAATATCCCGCATATTGATTGGCAGTTGGGTAGTTATGAATTGGTAAATAAAATCTCATCCAATTCTTTTGATCTAATCATTGCATTGAGTGTGCTTACCCATTTGCCTGCTTCCGAACAACAGCATTGGCTGGAACAATTACATAGCCGGTTACATACAAACGGACTGATCTGGTTGAGTACCCAGGGCTCAACATATTATCATCAGCTAACGAGCAAGCAACATGCACTATTATTGAAAAAAGGAATGCTAACACTTGGTTCAAACCAGGAGGGTAGCCGGGGTATGAGAACCTACCACACCTATGAGGGTATGCAACAGCTTATTCATCAGGATTGGGAATTGCTACTTTATTATAACGGAGAAAAATTTCCGGGTGTATTGGGTGGGCAGGATGCATGGTTAATAAAGAAAAAGGCTTGATTTCATTTTTCAGAAATCAAGCCCTCTTTTTCTAAAATATGTAACCCACTATTTTTTTTCGGATATCTCTTTGATACGTTTTTCACGATAGGTTGCATCCTTAGCTAATTTTTGTAACTCCGATACCGAGGCAATATAAATACTACGCCCATGTGTACCTAGTATCAACTCATTTTCGCGGGGATGAATTACAATATCATGCACCGGCACACTATAAGGCAATCCTTTATTCCACATCATATAACTAATTCCTCCATCAATACTTACATATAAGCCTCCATCGGTACCAACATACAATACATTATCCTGCATCGGATCTTCCTTAATTACATTCACCGGCTCGTTTGGTAAATTAGATTGAATGGCCCGCCAGTTCGCACCATAATCATCACTCACATATACATATGGAGCAAAATGATCGTTTCGGTAACCATTTAATGTTACATATACCCTACCCTCACTATATGCACTGGCAGTAACACGACTTACATATAACCCTTTAGGTAATTTTTTGGTAATGAGCGACCAGGTATATCCACCATCTTTACTAACATGCACATTTCCATCATCGGTTCCCACATACAATAAACCGAAACGTAACGGACTTTCACTGATAGTGGTTAGGGTTCCAAAAGGTACATCTCCCTGTGAAGGATTGGTAGTTAAATCGCCACTCATGGTAACCATACTATCACCCCGATTAAAGGAACGATGGAATTTGTTGCTGCCATAATAGAAAACATCCTGCTGATGACGGCTCAATAAAATAGGGGTTTGCCAATTATATCGAAGTGCAGGTTCTCCCAAATCGCGGGATGGACGAACAGAAGTTCCTCTTCCCGGTGTACCCAAGGTTTGACGGCTATACATGCCAAACTGTGAACCACTGTATACGGTTTTATTATCTCTCCAGTCTACCTGTACTTGCATCCCATCTCCGCCGTTTATCGACTTAAATGGATTTTCTCCAGAATCGAACCAGCGATAGTTTTCACGAGTGTTGCTGGAACCGAACCAGGTTCCATTATCCTGCAAACCTCCATATACATTGTATGGCTTAGCCATATCCACTGCAACTGCATAAAACTGGCCAACTGGCGGTGTATTGGCCTTAAACCAATGCTCTCCATTGTCGTAGGTAATATTGCAGCCTCCGTCGTTTCCATTAATAAAATGGCCATCCTTTGTTGCACTCATCCAAACCACATGATGATCGGAGTGTACATTTTCTTTGTTGATACTTTTAAATGATTTACCACCATCTGTACTCATCAACACATCCACTCCGGTAATTACTATTTTATTTTCCTGGATAGGACTTACAAATATTTTACCAAAATAGTATCCATAAGTACTATATAAATTGATTCCTTTTTCGTGTGTTTTAGTCCAGGTTTTCCCTGCATCCGAACTCTTGTAAACCTGTGCTCCGAATATAGGAGTTTCAAATAATGCTGTGTTAGCATCGTATAAAAAATCCCAGATTACAGATGGAGAAAATCTACCATTAGCCACTGCCTCTTTGATGGAAGCTGCTGTATACTTTGCAGGAATACCGTTTCTGGGAGAACTGATAAATGCCTGTAATTTTTTATTATCCAATGCTGCAAAACTTTCATTTGTTAGATTTTGAAAATCACTCAACACATAACGGCTAGTGTCGGTATTTTTTTTCAAGGTATCGGGCTGACGGAAATTATTATCCACAATAGCATATACAACTGAAGGATTTTTAGGAAAAACTGCTACCCCAATTCTTCCAACGCCTTCTCCATTCGGAAATCCACTACCTTCCCCAGAAATTAGTTGCCACTGCTCACCGCCATTGGTTGATTTATAAATTCCACTGGTTTTTCCACTTTCAATCAAATTAGAAGCTGAGCGGGTTTTGTACCACATAGCAGCATACAATTCATCGGGGTTGGATGGATTGATATCCATATCGACTGCTCCGGTATTTTCATCGGAGTATAAAACCAGTTTCCAAGTATTTCCCCCATCACTTGTTTTGTATATCCCCCGCTCTTTATTAGGTGAATAGAGATGCCCCAAAACTGCAACCCAAGCAACCTGGTCATTGGTAGGATGCAATTGAATTTTGCCTATATGATGGCTCTCAGGTAAACCCAGGTATTGCCAGGATTTTCCATAATTATTCGAACGATAGATTCCCATTCCCGCATAAGACGAACGACTGCTATTCACTTCTCCGGTACCTACCCAAATAGAGCGTGTTTTCCAATTTATTGCTATGTCTCCAATGGTTAATATATCAGTTGAATCAAATATGGGTACAAAACTTTGTCCGTTATTCACCGTATGCCATAGTCCGCCGGTAGCATATGCCACATAAAATTCGGTTGGGTCGGCAGGATTTACATCTACATCCACTACTCTGCCACTCATGATGGAGGGGCCAATATTTCTGAAAGGTACATGGTTGATAAGTGATTGATCTGCAAGTGACTTGCGCTGAGTAGTCACCATCAGTCTTTCCGAAGCACCGGTAGGCTTTACTTGAGCCCAAGCCTTAACAGACAGCAAAACAAGCAGGCTTAACAATAATTTTGGAACTGATTTGAGCATTTTTATGATAATTTTAGGGTACAATTTACTCAATATGCATTGTAGGTTGATCATCTTATCCATTTTATTTTCAACATTTACCAATGCCCAGTACAAGTCATTTATTAAGAGTGTTCACGGAGATACTATCAATAAAATAGACATGAACAATCTGAAACAAGGCAAATGGGTTGTAAGAGTTCCTGAACAACGAGGAAATCCGGGTTATGAGGAAGAAGGTCATTTTATTGATGATCGTAAACATGGGGTTTGGAAAACATACAATTTAATGGGTGATAAAATTGCTGATGAAGTTTACCGGTTTGGGAATAAAGATGGTAGATGCACCTATTATAGTGTTGCAGGTATGATAAGGGAAGAATATTGGCTGGCTCCCAGAAATGCAGGACAACTATTCGACACTTTAACTATTCCCGACCCTGGGATACCTAATGCATATAAAAAAGTGGTTATCCGAACCGAAGGGCACTCACTTAAACATGGGACCTGGAGATATTATGAACCCGTGTATGGAAAAGTGCTTGCTGAAGAAAAATATTACCTAGATGAAAGACAAATAGAAAGAATTGAAAATAAGGTCCAAGCACCTGTAGATACTAGTGCAAAAAAGAGGGTTGTTTTGCCTAAATTAGATCCAGGGCCAAAGCTAGGATCAAATTCCAGATTAAAATCCATTAGTCATTGATGCCTTTTATATCAATTTGTTTTATAAACAGATTATTGATATAAAATAACTGATAATCAATTGCATTATTCCAGTAAGGCCAGTTATGTTCACCGGGTCGCTCCAGATATTCGTGGGGTATTTTTAATCGTAACATTTTTTCGTGCACCAATCTGTTCATGGGCAGTACCCTGTCTTCCGTTCCACAATCAATCAATATTTTAAGTGAATCTTTTGGATATTGATCTATCACATTGAGAACACTCCAGTTATTCCAATAGGATGCATTGGTTAAAGTATCTCCCAATCTTTTTTCTACATTATACCCTTTTCTGATTACAGTTATATGCAAGGCACCGCTCATACTTCCAGAAATGCTGAAACGATCGGCATGCCGAAAAGCAATGAAAAGCGATCCATGACCGCCCATACTTAAACCCGTTATAGCACGAGCTTCTCTGGTTGGGATGGTGTTGTAATGACTATCGATATAGTCGGGCACTTCAGTTGATACAAAAGTTTCGTAGCGAAAAGTAGAATCAACCGGGCTATCAAAATACCAGCTGGTGGAAGCTCCATCGGGACAAACAATCATCATCTTATATTGATCGGCCAGTTGCTGAATGTGAGGAACCTTTTGAATCCAGTTGGAATAACTTCCTCCTGCTCCATGCAAAAGATATACTACGGGGTATCGAACAGACTTTTTCAGATTCGGAGTAACTACAACTGTTTTAATAGCTTTATGCATACTGTTGCTATAAATTTCAATTGTATCTACCCTTGCTGCGAATAGTTTACCAGCAATACATACCATCAATAATAAAAATGAAATATTCTTTTTCATAATAAAAAATGAAAGGGCTCCGATTAGGGAGCCCTTTATTAAAAATGAAATTTATTTTTTTTGTTGAGCCGCTTGCATCGGGTTCATACCCTGAGGAGCCCCCCCTCTTCCGCCGGGAATTCTACCTTTGAAAATTGCAAATTTAGAAACCTCAGGAACCTTGGGCCAGGTGTTATTGGATTCATCAATATCTGCAGTTTCTTTCATCGGATCAATTTGAATCTTTACCGCTTTTTTAGATGTCATAAATACCTTGCTCATAGAGCGCTCATTTTTACGCCAGATTTGTGCAGGGATATTTTCAGACATTTTAGTGCCATCTTCAAAGGTAAACTCAACAATTACCGGCATTACCAAACCTCCTTTATTACTGCAATTAATTTCATACAGGTGCATTCCGGCATATTTATTTTTTTCTTCTTCTGTTAATGGATCAGGAGCAACCGGTGTAGGTGCAGGCATGCGGGTTATGGAATCATAAGGTTCAAGACCTCTATCGTATCTCCAGTAAAAATCCCGTAAGGTGGTGTCTACATCAGTGAGGAATAAAATATTTTTATCTGCGCGATTGCGAATTTTAGAAATGTCTTCGAATGAATTAACAATTGGGCGGGCAATTGTACGACCAGCTCCGGCACCCGCACCATTTCCTCTGCCTCCCATCATACCACCCATTCCACCAGCAACATTTGCATTGGGATCAAAAATGGCATGCCGAACGCTATCCAAGGCAATATCACATGCTTCAGTTCCAAAGAACCAACCTCTCCAGAACCAATCTAAATCTTCACCACTGGCATCTTCCATTGTACGGAAGAAATCTGCAGGGGTTGGATGCTTAAATGCCCAGCGACGGGCATACTCTTTAAACGACTCATCGAATAATTCGCGACCCATAACGGTCTCTCTTAATATATTCAACCCAACTGAAGGCTTTGCATAAGCATTAGGACCAAAATTGATAATGTTTTCACTATTTGTCATAATCGGTTCTAACTGATCCTTCGGTAATTTCATATAATCTACAATACTAAATGCCGGACCTCTGCGGGAAGGGAATTTGTTATCATACATTTCTTCAGTAAGATATTGTACGAAAGTATTTAGCCCCTCATCCATCCAAGACCATTGACGCTCATCACTATTTACAATCATAGGGAAGAAGTTATGTCCCACTTCATGGATGATAACTCCAACCATACCATTTTTAGTAGTTTCACTATAAGTACCATCTTTCTCGGTTCTGCCATTATTGAAGCAAATCATGGGATATTCCATTCCATTGCTGGCTTCAATACTTTGGGCTACGGGGTAAGGATAAGGAATGGAAAATTTACTATAAGTTTTAATGGTATGGGCAACCAGTTTGGTTGAGTATTTTCTCCATAATCCGTAGGCTTCTTTTGGATATGCACTCATACACATAACTTTCTTTCCCTCCACATAAGCTGGCATAGCATCCCACACAAACTTGCGGCTGGATGCCCAGGCAAAATCACGCACATTATCTGCTTTAAAAACCCAGGTTTTTGTGGCTTTACTCTTTTGGGTTTCCGCTTGCTTGGCTTCATCCAACGTTACAATTTCTACCGGCTCTTTTGCTGTTTGGGCTTTATTCCAACGAGATAATTGTGCAGGTGATAATAACTGATTATAATTTACACATTCACCCGTTGCCATTACTACATGGTCGGCTGGGGTAGTAATTTGAACAGAATAGTTTCCAAAAACTAAAGCAAATTCTCCCGTTCCAGCAAACTGATGATTCTGCCATCCCTGAAAATCGCTGTATACACATAAGCGTGGGAACCATTGTGTGATGGTAAATAATGCATTTCCATCTTCTGAAAAAATTTCATATCCCCCTCTACCAAAAAATTGATAACGGTTGGTGATTTTATAGGTCCAGTCAATAGAAAAAACAAATTTCTGACCGGGTTTCAGCGGAGCAGGTAAATTTACACGCATCATTGTTTTATTAATGCGATAGCTCAGTGGCTTACCGGTTGCATCGGTAATTTTCTTTATGATTTCACCATTACCATTATCTGTTCCTGCAGCTGCCATTTGGTCGAGCTGTCCGGTTGTATAGATCCGGCTTAAATTAGAACTATTCTGATAGTTGGCATTGTTTACCGAGCTGTGCTGGTTTTCATCCAACTGCAACCATAAATAGGTGAGCACATCGGGAGAATTGTTGTAATAGGTGATGGTTTCAGAACCTTTGATGCTAAAATTAGGCTCGTCCATTTCGCATTTAATCACATAATCGGCCCTTTGTTGCCAATACTTAGGTCCGGGTGCCCCACTGGCAGTTCTGTACTCATTGGGGGTGGGTAAAATGGTACCCAATTGCTCGAACTTGTTACCATGATTCGATCCCGGATTGTTCATGATGTTTTGTGCCTTAGCAAATTGTGCTGTTACAATCGCTACAAAAAGTAGAATTTTTTTCATCTTAATTAATTAAAAAATGTGCCCGTTGAATAGCCATTTCAAGTGCAAGCGCACCAATAGCTCCGGAAAAATACAAAATATATTCTCTTCTGTTAAATCGAAATAGTTGAACGGTAAGTAGTGAAATAAATAATAATATGATAACGATAGCGAGCTGACCAGCTTCTAACCCCAAATTAAATGCTAGCAAGCGGGGAACAATCTCTATCGTATTACCCAATAAGCTCTTCAGGTAGTTACTAAAGCCCAATCCGTGGATACAACCAAAGAATAGTGCCAGAAAGTATATTAGGGGAAATCGGGTTTGAAAACTGAACTTCTTCACAGTAAGGTTACTTAGAGCAGTAATTACGATGGTAATAGGTATTAAAAACTCAACCCAATCGGTTGAAACATCTATCCAGTTGAGCACACTCAGAGCCAAAGTGATTGAATGCCCAATGGTAAATGCGGTAACCAGTATCAATACTTTTTTCCAATCGGCAAACTGGTATCGCAAACAAAGAGCCGCAATAAATAGAATATGGTCTAACCCTTGAAAGTTAGACAAATTATAAAATTCCTTTCTACTTAAAATATGATCAAATCCAACCCCGAAGTATAATCCAAAATCATTCATTTGTAAAAGAGATAAATATTAGGCAATTTTGGGTATGTATTTACCGCTAAAGATACTAATTCAGCCATTAGTTGCTCTACTGATACCCATTTTTCATCCTTTTTATGTTTCGGTAATTGAAATCAGGCACAATGAAACCACAGCTGCTGCTGAAATTAGTGTGCGCATTTTTACGGAAGATTTGGAACAAACCCTTCGTAAACAAACCAATGGTGCAGTAGATCTGGTTCACCCGAAAAATAAATCAAATTCTGATAAGTTGGTAAATGACTATATCCGAAAAAAAATACAACTTACCATCAATGGGAAACCCTCTGAAATGCAGTACATCGGGTATGAGATACAAAAAGAAAGTATCTGGTGTTATTTTGAAGTACCCGGTATTGCACAAATGAAAACGGTGGATGCGAACTGTACGCTATTGTATGAGTTTGTAAATATGCAAACGAATATTTTCCACGTCATTAGAGGTAAAACTGAGCAAAGTAAAAAGTTAGATTATCCCGCCTCGCACTTACAATTTAGCTGGTAAACAATCATGCAGGTTAACCAGCACTTTATCTATCCGGTGATGGTCCATATCTATAATTTCAAGCGTAAATATCTTCCAGCTTAGCTTATCGCCGGTTGTTGGAATCTTTTTTAACTCATGGATAATAAAGCCAGCAAGGGTATCAAATTCCTGATCCCCTTCCATCATCCATTCGGTTTTATCGAACTTATCTAGAAAATCGTAAAACGGAATCTGTGCATCTACCAAAAAACTTCCATCTGACCGCTGTACAATTTCAAATTCCCGGTCTTCTTCCTGAGGAATATCACCCACAATTGCTTCTAGAATATCATTGAGTGTAATCATTCCCTGCACCGACCCATATTCATCCACAATAAAACATTGGTGTATCTTGGTTTCCCGAAACTTTTCCAACACCTGATATGCCGTGATATTTTCAGGAACATACATAGCCGGCCGCATCACCTGCTGAATGGTTTGTTCGGCAGTAGCGGTAAATAATTCTTTTATAGATACCATTCCCTCTATCTGATCGATACTTTGATTACAAACAGGGTAAACAGAGTGTACCACTTCACTTAAACCAGTTTTTGCCTTGGCAATAGTATCTGTGCTATGCAACCAAATAATATCCGAACGATGCGTCATCAATGAGGTAATATTTCTATCACTCAAATGAAAAACCCTTTCAATAATTTCCTGCTCTGCTTCCTCAATAGCCCCATGTTCTGTTCCTTCGCTAATGATGGCTTTTATTTCTTCCTCGGTTACCTGACTCTCATTGGAATGGATACCCAATAGCTTCATGATTACCTGTGCAGACTTAGTTAAGAGCCAAATGAATGGATACGTAATTTTCATTAACCAATGCATAGGACGAGCCATCGCTTTGGCAATCTTTTCTGGGTTACTGAGTCCGATACGTTTGGGCACCAACTCACCCAATACCATCGAGAGATAAGTTAAAATAACTACAATCAACGTAGTTGATACTACTGCACTATAGGGTTTCAAAAATGTAATATGCGATAACCATTCCTGCAAGGGAGCTTTAAAGTTATCCCCTGAATAGATACCTGTTAATACTCCTATGAGGGTAATCCCAATTTGAACGGTAGATAAAAAACCATCCGGATGGTGAGCCAATTGCAGTGCCCGGGCAGCATCCGAGTCACCCTTGGCAGCCTGGGACTCTAATCGGGCTTTCCTGGAAGAAATTAAAGCAATTTCCGCCATAGAGAAGAGTCCATTAATAATAATTAAAATTAATATGATTATGATTTCTGTCATTGGAGCTACAAAGATACTCAATCCTCAGAACTGCTAGTTTTCGGGCTGTATTTGTATAATGGCATATTTGCCACAACTGGCTTCCCTGGTTACCGGATTTAAAAATTCGGGAGTTAGCATAGAAACCCCATAATTATATCCCTGATGCAATTGGGTGAGTGCAGGATAATGTTGTTTCAATACAGGAACGCTATCCAGAACCGTAATTACATATTTGTATGTAGCAACGGATTGCCAATCATTGGTTGAAGGAAATATATGTTGGGAATAGAAATACAAGGATCTGCCTGCATCCGGACCATAAATGGTAACTTGATCTTTAAGCAAGGAATGATGATTAATGTATTGTGCGGCATCATTTCCCATCTGAAAACGAAGTACCTGAGGATAAAAAGCAGTACTCAGGAAAATATTAATGCCAGCAACTGTATACACAGCCAATATTACCAACTTAGGTTCAGTTTTTAAAGTAAATAACAAAATACCAAACCCTACTCCTCCTGCAATAGCCAATATTTTTACCCAAAGCGGAGTGGCAGGAAATGCCCAAATAATCAGCCCAATTAAAGCACACCAAAGTAAAAAATATAAAAGATACTGAATCCCGGCTATCCAATTTATCCATTTTTGAAAAGCTGCCGATTGAAAAACCTGAAACAGAAATTGACCCGAAACGATAGCTGCCAGCGGAAATACCACAAAAATATAGTGAGGCAGCTGGTATTGACTTCTGGATAAAACCAGATAGGTTACTATAAATCCTCCTGCACTAATCCATTCCTGATCAGATGAAATGATTCCTTTCTGTTTAAGCAGCAAGAGGGTTCTCCAAACCAATGCTATGGAAAAGATCAAAATCCATGGCAAAAAACTCCACAACATATTTTCGAACAAAAAACTGAAATAGCTCATCTCATGAAAAAAATTCTCGCCTGTAAATCTGCCAAAGCTTTGTGTCCAGAAATAAAACCGTAGTCCTGATTGAATGGGTATTCCATTGATTGGTTTCCCCGGATGCAGGTCGTATTGCTGATATAGCCCGATACACATAGGAATTAACAAAACGGCAACCCCCAGTAAGATAAAAATATATTCTACCCTGAATAAATTTTTCCAATTCCGTTGTAATACAAAATGGGGAAAGAAAGCGAATACCGGAGTTAGTAAGGCGATAGGACCTTTAGTAAGCATTCCACCCGCAATGGCAATGGTTGCAATTATAAGTGACTTAATATGTTTTGTTGCATACCAGTTAGCCATTTGCCAGATACTTAGGGTTACCCATCCCATTAACATGGTATCGCAACGAACATCATGTGTAATTAAAAACAATGCCTGAGATGAAGCTAAAACTATCGCACTTAATCGGGCAATCGGCTGACTATAAAAGAGTCTGGCTAATTGGTAGGTTGATACTACCGACAAAATGGCGAATAAAAATGAAGGCAAACGAAAAGCCCAATCGCTAATCCCAAACAACCACATAGAAGCCGCGGAAAACCAGAAAAGCAAGGGAGGTTTATCGAGATAGTCTTTGCCAACATCATACACCTGTAAAAAACTTTTTCGTTCCAGCATTTCGCGGCTAATACTGGCATACTGACTGGCATCAATATCCATCAGGGGAACACAAAAAAAGCCCACTAACCAGCCTGCAAAGCAAACCAGTAATAGTAAATGAAAAGTAGAACGACTCATCATGGGCTTAGTTATTTTCTATTGTTAATCCACCTAATTTTTTTATAAAAAAACGGGAAGTAACCAATCCGATGGAAGTTCCCACAATTCCACCCCCCAACACATCCAATGGGTAATGTACCCCAACATACATTTGTGCATACGCCACTGATGCAGCCCAAATCAATAAAACTGGTGTTAACCACTTATGTAAAAAACTCCGTAGGGTATTTGAGAGATAGATTGCCAACGCAAAATGATTGGCAGCATGGGAAGATGTAAAACTGTAACCTGCCCCGCAACCATCCAATAATAGTCGAACCGAACCTGCCCAATCAGGATCATTACAAGGCCGTAATCGGGCAAACAATGGTTTTATAAGACTGCTACTGATTTGATCGCTAAGTAAAATGGTAACCAGTGCCATGGCAATCCATGGAATACTGGACTTTTTCCAATTAATGGCAGCAAAAAGAATCAAGAAAAAGTAAAGGGGTGTCCAAGTTATCGATTCCCTCCACCAGGGTGCTACTGCATCCAACATGGGATGGGTTAGTTGTTGATTGATGATGGCAAATAATTTTTTATCAGCCTGTATCAGCCAATGAGGGGCAATTGCATGATCTATTCGGATAATTCCCACTACATTCATGCTGTAAATATAATATAACTGTGCAGATGTATAAGTTATTCCCCTATTAACTGCCCACGGGATTACTTAATCTTGGTAGCAATCATAATCATTCGTTCAGAATGATGCAAATCGTAAGCATTCAATTGATAATCACCAAAAATCTCCTGCATTTGCAGTCCGTAATACCCCAGCATCTCAGAGAAATCATGCAGGGTAAACTTGGCTACCTTTTCGGTATATAAATGTCTCAAAGCGCCTTCGGGAGAATTTTTAATTTGTATTTGTTTGTAAAAGTGGGTTTCATCTTGCCACTTAGCAATTTGAAACGTAACTTTTTCTGCTTCCTCTACTTGTAAATAGGTTTGGGGAGGTTGTTGTGCAGCTTTCGGAACATTGATATAATCAATGATTATTTTTCCTCCCTTTTTCAAACTTCTTGCCAATGAACGAATGGCATTATCATGTTCGCGGCGGGTTCGGAAATAGCCAAAACTGGTAAAAAAATTAAAGGCATAGTCGAAATAGTTTACCCAAAATAGATTTCGCATATCGTGCTGCAAAAAGTGTAATCGGTCGTTTTCCATCATACTGGCTGCCTGAATAGATGAGGCTGATAAATCTATTCCGGTAACATCGAAACCGTAATCACTCAAAATTTTACTATGACGTCCCTTTCCACAGGCAACATCAACCATGCGACTGCCAGGGTGAGGTTTTAAATGAATAATGAGATTGCGGATCAACTCATCCGCTTCCTGTTCATCTCGATGTTTGTACAAAAGATGATAATAATTTGAATTAAACCAATCTAAAAACCAGTCATCAGTTACCATAGCATGCAAAAGTACACGCTTCCCCGACAAAAAAATTTGATTTACCTTTGCACACATTTATTTTTTATATGGCATTGATAAAGAGCATTTCGGGAATTCGTGGAACAATTGGTGGAACACCGGGTCAATCATTATCTCCTTTGGATGTAGTTCGTTTTACTGCAGCATTTGGCACTTGGCTTATCAATAAGGGTTCCGCTCGTAAAATGGTGGTGGGCAGAGATGGCAGAATAAGCGGTGAACTGGTGCAACAGCTGGTAATGCAAACATTGATTTCTTTGGGAATTGATGTAATTGACCTTGGTTGGAGTACTACCCCCACCGTAGAAATGGCAGTTGTAAACCATCAGTCAGGTGGTGGAATCATCATCACAGCCAGTCATAACCCCCGTGAATGGAATGCACTGAAATTGTTAAATCATAAAGGGGAATTCATTAATGCAGCTGATGGGGCAGAAGTATTGGCCATTGCGGCTTCAGAATCTTACACTTTTGCTAACATAGATGAACTCGGCTCAATTCACAAAGATGACAATGCCATCCAGCAGCATATTCAGTCAATTCTTGCTTACCCATTGGTAGACCTATCAGCCATTCAGGCAGCTAATTTTAAGATTGTGGTGGATGTGGTAAATAGTACCGGAGCCATTTCTGTTCCGCCATTATTAATGGCATTGGGTGTAGCAAAAGAAAATATCGAGATTTTGCATGGCGAGGTAACAGGGAAGTTTGCTCACAATCCGGAGCCACTTCCTGAAAATTTAACTGCACTTTCAGTGGAAGTAAAAAAGAAGGGAGCTCATTTGGGGATTGCAGTAGATCCCGATGTAGACCGACTCTGCTTTGTTTGTGAGGATGGTAGTTTCTTCGGGGAAGAATATACCCTCGTAGCAGTAGCGGATTATATATTAAGTAGAAGAAAAGGTAACACAGTTAGTAATTTATCCAGTACCCGTGCATTAAAAGATATAACCCTTCAACATGGTGGATCCTATTTTGCAAGTGCCGTTGGAGAAGTGAATGTGGTTGAAAAAATGAAGGCAAACAACGCAGTTATTGGTGGTGAGGGAAATGGCGGAATCATAATACCCGATTTTCACTATGGCAGGGATGCATTAATTGGAATAGCTTTATTCCTCAGCCACCTCGCGAGAGAACAAAAAACAATCCGTCAGCTTCGAAATACGTATCCCGATTATTTCATGAGCAAGAATAAAATTGAACTAAAAGAAGGATTTTCTATTCAACATATCTATCAAGACTTGCAGGAAAAATACAGGAAATATCCAATCAATACGGAAGACGGATTAAAGATTGATTTTGAAAATGACTGGGTACATCTCCGCAGCAGTAATACTGAGCCCATCATTAGAATTTATGCAGAAAGTAATTTAGAAGCATCTGCTGCAAACATTGCTCATAAAATTATGCTTGATATCAATGAAAGTTTTAAAAAGTTAGGGTAAGCAGGAAAGGATTTGTAAATTTATACCGATGGAGAGAATTTATTTAGATAATGCAGCTACTACCCCACTGGATCCACAGGTGTTAGATTCAATGATGCCTTATCTAACGACGCATTTTGGTAATCCTTCCTCCATCTACAGTTATGGTCGTGAAACCCGAATGGCAATTGAAAAGGCCCGCAAATCGGTAGCTGGGTTACTGGGAGCAAGGCCGGCAGAAATTTTTTTTACCAGTGGAGGTACAGAAAGTAGTAATACTGCAATAAATGCTGCAATCAACGACCTCGGATGCACCCGCATCATTAGCTCTCCTATAGAACATCATGCGACCCTGCATACCATTGAATATTTGCATAAACAAGGAAAAGTTGCATTGGATTATGTTGCTTTATTGCCCAATGGACATATCGATTTACAACATTTAACCCATTTACTTCAACAACCCGGAGGCAAATGCCTGGTAACTTTGATGCATGCCAATAATGAAATTGGTAACCTGCTGAATCTGGAAGCAGTAGGCACACTCTGCAGGGAATACGATGCAATTTTTCATAGCGATACCGTTCAAACTGTTGGGCATTATCCATTTAATCTTCAACAATTGCCAGTTGATTTTATAACCGGTGCCGGACATAAGTTTCATGGTCCCAAAGGAGTTGGTATGCTTTATATCAGCGATCGGATTAAGATTAATCCATTTATTCATGGCGGAAGCCAGGAAAGAAATATGCGGGCCGGAACCGAGAATCTATATGGCATTGTAGGTTTTGCGCGTGCACTTGAACTGGCAAACGAAAACTTTGCAAAGGAAAGTAGTTACATTCAAGGTTTAAAAAACTACATGATGGAACAACTTACTGCTGAAATTTCAGGTGTGAGTTTTAATGGAGATCCAACTGGAGATAGTTTGTATACTGTACTAAATGTAAGCTTCCCAAAAACTGACAAATCTGAAATGTTATTATTTAATCTAGATATTCATCAAGTTTGTGTAAGTGGAGGTAGTGCATGTAGTAGCGGTGCAAGTAAAGGTTCTCATGTGATTGAAGCTTTACACAACACCAATGAAGAAATCGTACCCGTTCGCTTTTCCTTTTCAAAACACAATACCCGGGAAGAAATAGACTATACCATTCAGCTCCTTAAAAAGGTACTATAGTCAGATTTACTGATCATCAGGATTAAAAAAATCATCTTCATCTCCCAAGTTCAGGTTTCCTAAATTCATCATACTGCCCATTAAATCGCGGAAAGAAATTCGCCCATCATCCATTTTCTTGCTAATAACAGAAAATACCGAAAGACCATACAGGATAAATTCCATTAGAAATGCATTTTCCATTTCAGTCATCTGTGGGAAGCGGCTTTTAACCAGCGCATATAACCCATCCACCTGATAGAGTCTCTGTATTTTCTTCTCATCCGAAATATCTACCGGCAGGTCTAAGTGATTTCCGGCATCAAACCATCGAATGATAGACTGATAGGGATTCTCCACTGGTTTCTCTTCAGCAGATTTTTTTCCGGTATTGCGTTTTTTCTTTGCTTGTTCGGGGTTAGGGAAATACTGCACAAATAAACTTCTGATCGCTTTATCTAACAGGTGTAGCGCAACCTGATAAGGCCCCTCCTGTTCTCCCTCATATAACAATTCAATTTTACCGGTAATTGCCGGAATGATTCCAACAAAATCGCTGATCCAAACCTGGGTTTGTTTTTGCTCATTGATAATGGCTCTTCGTTCGGCAGCACTCACTAAACTCTCAAAAGCAGCAATCGTAAGTCGGGCACTCACCCCGCTTTTTTTATCAACATACTCATGTGAACGGGCTTCAAAAGCAACTTGTTCAACCAGTCGCTTCGCCAAATCAATTACTGATACCGTTTCGCTTTGCTGAGGTAATAACTGCGCCTCCTGCTCGGTAATCGCCAATGAAGTTTCAATATCTTTTGGATAATGGGTTAAAATCTGACTCTCAATTCTATCTTTTAATGGAGTTACAATACTTCCTCTATTGGTATAATCTTCGGGGTTGGCAGTAAAAACAAACACGATATCCAGGGGCATCCGAATTTTAAATCCCCGAATTTGAATATCGCCCTCCTGCAGGATATTAAATAAGGCAACCTGAATGCGGGCTTGCAAATCGGGCAACTCATTAATTACAAATATGCCTCGATTACTGCGAGGGATAATACCATAGTGTATTACTTTTTCGTCGGCAAAACTCAATTTTAAATTTGCTGCCTTAATGGGATCAATATCTCCAATCAAATCGGCCACACTTACATCGGGTGTAGCCAATTTTTCTCCATACCGTTCCGAGCGATGCATCCATTGTATAGGCGTATCATCTCCATATTCCGCTATCACATCTTTAGCATATCTACTAAGTGGATTCAATGGATCATCATTCACCTCAGATCCTGATATAACGGGAATATATTCGTTTAACAAACTAACCATTTGCCGCGCCATCCTGGTTTTAGCCTGACCACGAAGACCGAGAAATAAAATATTGTGTCGGCTCAGAAGGGCTCTTTCTGTATCCGGAATAACCGTGTCTTCATAACCCAAAATTCCCTCAAAAGGATTTTCCCTTTTTTGTAAACAGGCAATCAGGTTATCTCTTATTTCCTGTTTCACCGATTTAGTTTTGTATCCGGATGCCTTTAATTGACCTAAGGTTGTTATATTTTGATGTTGCATAGTATCTTTAGTTCTCGCCATATTTTTCATTAATAAACAGTTTTCCTTTTTCCACTTTCAAAATCTTTAAATATAAATGAACCCAACTTATCAAGTGAGGCAAAAAATGCCTTACCATGATTGGTTTCCGTAAATTCCTGCACAAATTGTTGCAAATAGGGGTCGGATGCAATCATAAAAGTGGTAATCGGTATTTTTAATTTTTTACATTGGGCAGCCAAATTGATGCAGCGATTCACCACTTTCCTATCTAACCCAAAACTATTTTTATAATATTTTCCTCCAATCTTCAGGCAGGTGGGTTTACCATCCGTAATCATAAATATCTGCTTATTGGCATTTTTCCTTCTCCGTAAAATATCCATTGCCAGTTCTAAGCCGGCAACGGTATTGGTGTGATAAGGGCCTACCTGCAAATAGGGCAAATCCTTAATCTCAATACTCCATGCATCATTTCCAAATACAACAATATCCAAGGTATCTTTCGGATAACGGGTAGTGATGAGTTCACTCAATGCCATTGCCACTTTTTTAGCAGGTGTGATGCGGTCTTCCCCATATAAAATCATGGAATGGGATATATCAATCATTAACACCGTTGATGTTTGCGTGGCAAAATCTTGCTCCCGAATTTGCAAATCATCTTCCTGCATCGAAAAAGATTCTACTCCCCTATTAATTTGAGCGTTGCGGATGCTATCGGTAAAATCAATTTGCTCGAGCGTATCTCCAAACTGATAAGGACGATTATCTGCACTGGGCTCATCACCTTGTCCGGGTTTACGGGTAGCGTGATTTCCAGACTTAGCTTTTTTCAGCTTACCGAATATTTCTTCCAAACTTTTTTTCCGAATCGTTTGCTCCGATTTACCGGTAATTTTCAATTCTCCGGTTTGCTCATTTTCTTTCAGGTATCCCTGCTCCTTCAGATCATTGATAAAGTCGCCCATTCCATACTCATCTGAAGTTAATTTATATTGTCTATCCAGTTCATTTAGCCAGTTGAGCGCTTCACTGGCATCTCCATTGGTGTAGGTTAATAACTGCATAAACACATGCAATAACTGCTCGAAAGTTGATTGCGTTGTGTTTTTAGGAGTGTATTTGAAAAATTGGACAGACTTCATAATTAATTGAGCTCATAAATATAACACAGATATACATTGAATAGTTGCAAAAAAAAATGGCAGTCTGCTAATTGTACAGACTGCCAATATTTTCAATGTTAAAAAGGGCTGTTTATTTTACACTATCAGCCGGTTTCATCAATTTTCCCGGAATCTCAATTCTACTGGGAACGGGTTTTTCCATTTGCTCTAAACGGCTCAAAATTTCCTCTGCCATGTAGGCCTCTTGTTGCATATACTCCGCTTTATTACCTTTTAGTGTTTGGTAATAACTGATTTGCTGCTGTAGGTCTTTTTTAACGGCATTTCCCACTTTCTTAGCTAATGCAGAATCACCCGCCTGCATACATGCCTGCATAAACAGTAAAGAATTTCGGTTATGCATGTTAAAACGATTGGTTAAGCCATAAGGGAAATTCGTTTCATTTAACATTTTGTCTGCTTTTTGTAAGGCAGCTTTCGCTTCATCATTTCTACCTTCGGCTGCCAGACTTAAAGCCAGATCAGCATAAGTAGAACGAATTGAACCGAGGTGGCGACGATTTTCTTCGTCGAAATACACACCTTTTTTATCGGCATTACCAAATACAAACTTATTCATCAGTTTATCCTGCACATAATTGGTATTGATTTCGCTGTTTTTAACCGGAACAAGACGATAGGTTAATCCATCTCTACGGATATAGGCATCAAGACCTAAATCAGATCCCGGATTGGTAAAATAGATAGGTCTCTTCCACTCATTTGCGGCTATGATGTTTAACAACGCTAAATCATTTTTCGCTAACCCGTTTTTAGGTATTTCAAAGCGAATTTCACTGAGTACACTATCCCGATCATTAACGGTTCCATTTTTTCTAACCGTTTCTAAATTAACCGGAATCGCCATTTTGCGCACGGGGAAAGTGTTGAAGAATCCTTCATCTCTTCCTTCCACCATTTTAGCCTTATCATCGCTACCCACATAATTCTTCATCATATCCTTTAAATCGTAATAACGATCTTCCGGAATAGAGGGCACCGGATTATAAAAAACATAATCCCGCTTAGATCCTTCAATTTGCTCTTTCGACCAAATTACATCAATGGGGTCACTCTGGTTAACTTTATATCGAAGTTGATTGATATACCAATCAATACCCAATAAACTAAAATTAATTACCCGAATATCCGGACGAACTCCTTCTACTTCTTGAGCATACCAAAGGGGATAGGTATCATTATCACCATAAGTAAACAAAATAGCGTTGGGAGCGCAACTTTCGAGATAATCTCTTGCCAGATCACCGGGTAGTTTTTTCTCACTTCTGTCATGGTCATCCCACTCCTGTTGTGCCATAACTGTTGGCACTGCCAGCAAACAAACCAGGGTTGCCAGCACAGCTGCAGTACTCGCATTTAATTTACTTGCCAACCAGGCTTTTACCTGCATCACCCCTAAACCTATCCAGATAGCGAACGCATAGAAACTTCCAACATAGGCATAATCACGCTCTCTGGGCTGATTTCCTGCCTGGTTGAGGTAAAGAATAATAGCGAAACCGGTAAAGAAAAATAAAAGAATATTTATCCAGGCATCTGCCTTATGTTTTTTATACTGATAGAACAAACCAATTAATCCCAAAATAAAAGGCAGCATGAATAATTTGTTATGGGCCTTATTATTTTTCAGGCTATCCGGCATTTTGCTCTGATCGCCATACATGAGATTGTCTATGAATGAAATTCCCGTAATCCAATTACCATCTCTCAGATTACTAACAAAAAATCCCTGGTTGTCATTTTGCTTTCCGGAGAAATTCCACATAAAGTATCGGAAATACATAAAATAGATCTGATAGGACGCAAAGAACGAAAGATTTTCCTTTTGCCCCGGAGCAGGATCGTATGAGCCATCTTTATTTTTTTCAATTCCCAGCACCTGTGCATAATAATCTGCGTGATACTGATCATTGCTGGCATCCCAAACCCGGGGAAATACCATTTTATCTTCAGGCATGTACAGGTATTTCTTGTCTTCTCCAATCTCGATATACTTATCACCAGATTTTTGATAGCGCATACCGGTATTTTTCAAACTATATGGTCGAGCAGTGAATTTTTGACCATACACCAATGGGAAATCTCCATATTGCTCTCTGCCTAAATATCCAACCAAACTAATTGGATTATCAACATTATACATATCTACAGAAGGATCGGCATTACTGCGCAACATCGTAGTAACATACGCACTGTATCCAACTAGGAGGAAAGTCATACTCCACAATCCCAATGTTAAATAATGCCAGCCCTTTTTGGCAGCCCAACCCATTCCAAAACGGATACCAATTGCTAATAACACAAAGAAAAAGGCAAAGCCAACAAAAAATGGCATACTGAAACTATTGACAAAAACGCGGTCAAAAAATCCTGCGCCTTTAATTGAATAGGGTATAACAAAAAATAAAGTGAATCCAAGAATTGCGCAAGACAACAGGAAAAAGATATAGGTTCCGCCATACACTTCTTTTTGCTGAGGATATAATTTTTCCAAAGCGAAAAGGAGTCCGATAGCAAACAAAGAGCCCAACAAAACCAGTGCAGCCATAGTCCCATCCATGGGCACCTGATCAGAAGCATCGGATGATGCCATGATAATTGCACCAATGATTCCTAAAACACCGCCAATTGCGGTAAGTCGGAGGAACCAGCTACGCAAAGCACTGTATGAAAAATGCTTCCGACGGCGGAAATAGAATACCATTACAATCGCTGGAACTGTTAGCAAATTCAATAAGTGAACGCCAATGGATAATCCCATTAAAAAGAATATAAATACAATCCATTTGTCTGCACCGGCTTCATCGGCATGTGCTTCCCATTTGAGGATAGACCAGAACACGATTGCAGTAAAAAAGGAAGAAAGGGCATATACCTCACCTTCTACTGCGCTATACCAGAATGAATCGCTGAAAGTATACGCCAAAGCCCCTACCACTCCGGCACCCATAATGGTAAATAATTGAGAAGTGCTCAATACATCTGATACTTTTACTCCGGCAATCCGGCGGGCAAAATGGGTAATCGTCCAGAACAAAAATAATATAGTAAAGCCGCTGGCCAGTGCACTCATGATATTTACGGCACGGGCGGCGGTTAAAGGATTATCGCCAAAAACTACAATAAAAATTCTACCCAATAATACGAACAAGGGGGCTCCCGGTGGGTGCGGAATTTGCAACTTAAAGCAACTGCTTACAAATTCACCACAATCCCAAAAACTTCCCGCTGCCTCGGCGGTCATAATATAAACGGTACAGGCAATTAAGCAAACGGCCCAGCCGACAATGTTGTTAATCTTTTTAAACTGCATGGTTAAGTGTTTAATACGTAGGTACAAACATACCTTATAAATGCTAAATAGGAAAATGAGAACCGCTTTAGCGGAATTTTTAATACTTTCTTAGGTATCTGTGTTGCAAATGGGGCATTTTTTTAAACTACCCTATCTTTGCGGCTCATGGATAATAGCAGAAGTATTGCCTTTCATACGCTGGGTTGTAAACTAAACTATTCAGAAACCTCCTCCCTTGCCCGGATGGTGGAAGCAGAAGGCTTTATCAAACGTTCATTTGATGAAGAAGCCGACATTTATGTTATCAATACCTGCTCGGTTACCGAAAATGCCGACAAGGAGTGCAGGCAACTGGTTCGAAGAATCCGCCGGCAGGCTCCCGAAAGTTGGGTGGTAATAACCGGCTGCTATGCCCAACTTAAGCCTACTGAAATTGCCGAAATTAAGGGGGTAGATTTGGTTTTGGGTGCTGCAGAAAAATTCAACCTCCCCTCCCATCTCAAAAACCTCTCCAGAAACGAAAAAGCTACTATTTGCAGTTGCGATATTGATACGGTTCAGGATTTTCATGCTGCCGTATCTGTTAGCGACAGAACCCGGAGTTTCTTAAAAGTGCAGGATGGATGCGACTACAATTGTTCTTTTTGCACCATACCACTTGCGAGGGGTAACAGTAGAAGCAACACCATTGAGCGGGTTTTGATACAAACAGTCGAACTGGCACAAAAGGGAGTACAGGAAATTGTATTAACCGGCGTAAACCTGGGAGATTTTGGCCTCGATAGCCACAGAGAACGGAAAGAGAATTTCACACAATTGGTAGCTGCTTTAGCGCAACAACAGGCAGTTCCCCGCTACAGGATTTCATCCATAGAACCCAATTTATTAACCCCGGAAATAATTGAAATAGTTGCCTCCGGAGGATGCTTTATGCCACATTTTCATATTCCTCTCCAAAGTGGAAGCAATAAAACGCTTGCAGCTATGCGCAGGAGGTATCGCAGAGAATTGTATGCCGAAAAAGTGGCACTCATTAAACAACAAATGCCTCATGCTTCTATTGGAGTGGATGTGATTGTAGGATTTCCCGGCGAAACTCATGCAGACTTTCAGGAAACAGTTGCTTTTATTCAATCGCTTGAAGTAAGCTATTTGCATGTATTTACCTATTCAGAAAGAGAAAACACGCATGCACTTGGCATCCAGCCGATTGTTCCCATTTCAGTAAGAAATGAAAGAAACAAAATACTAAGAAATCTTTCTTATCGCCTGCAACAGGCTTTTCAGGATAAATTTCTGGGTACACAAAGAAAAGTGCTATGGGAAGATTTCAATAAAAATGGCATGATGGAAGGCTATACAGACAATTATATTCGAGTGAAAACGCCCTATAGGGGAGATTGGGCACATCAGATTCTGGACTGGACCTTACAATAGATGACTTATAGAACCGGACTGATAAATTCTGTTGGGAACTCTACAACCATAACCTGACCGAGGCTTTCCAGTTTTACAAATACCTTTTTCTTGCCTCCCCGAATAATGGTTCCTTCATTACCCATAAATACTCCGTGATTTACCAATACCCTGGTTTCTTCGCGGTAACCCTCCTCAGAAATTACTGAAAGGGCTGCTCCTTTTTCGCCAAGATACTTTCTAATTAATTCAATTTCTTCATCCCGAATGATGGCAGGTTTTCCGAGGTAGTAAACAAAATTGAGCACCCCGGGAGTAGTGAGAACTGTAGTCCTTTCTTTTGCGTCGATGTACACAAAAACATATGATCTAAATAGCGGCTCATCAATAATTTTTTTTCGATCGCTCCAGAACCGCTCTTTTTTTTGAATCGGGCACCAGCTATGGATTCCCTTTCGGATTAGGACAGAATCTATCTTCTTTTCCCAACGAGGCTTGGTATAAATCGCCAACCATTTTTTAGGGAGAACTTTCTTAGTTTCCTTCTTAGTTTCTTCCTTAACTACTTGCTCAGTTTCTTGGTTAGCTGCTTGCTTCACATCCATGGACTATTTATTTACCAATCCGGTTTTCTGCATTAAGGATAATTGCTCAATCATTTTTACTCCTTCTTCAATATGCAAATCTTTACGCAAGGATTTTATCCATGCATGATAAAAATCTGCTTTTGATTTGTCGGGATGATTGAGGAATTTATCTTTTTCAACAGCGATATAATCAATGTTCATTTCAGTTGGACTAACTAGCAATGAATTATTTTGAGTATCGGTCGTTTGAATTTGTTTTTGTTTTGAACGATAAACATCTAATTGGAGTGGCATAGGTTGGTCTATATTTCTGGAAAGCCAAATGAGATTATTTTTAAGTAAGCTTAAATTAGCATCCGATTGAATACGTGCATTTTCTTTCGCTGCCAAATCAGCAATTACATTAGCCGGTTGCCAAACTGTATAGTTAGCTTTTTGAATTTCATCCCAGTTCAGAGCTTCCGGCATATCTTTTTCACGTACTTTGAAATATTCATATTTATCTGGCATAATAATATCAGGAACAATTCCTTTTAACTGAGTAGAACCCCCATTCACCCGATAAAATTTCTGAAAAGTGAGTGTCATAGCCCCCATATCGGTTCTATTGGTTGAAAAATCGTTTCTGCTGCCAAAGGGAACCTGACGCTGTACAGTTCCTTTTCCAAAAGTGGATGTACTTCCTATAATTATCCCCCTATGATAATCCTGTATTGCTCCGGCAAAAATTTCACTGGCACTTGCGCTAAATTCATTTACCAGAACTGCAAGTGGGCCATCATACAATACGTTGGGATCATTATCGCGCCAGGTCATCTGATCTACATTACCGGAACGATCTTTCACTTGCACAATGGGTCCGGTTTTTATGAAAAGACCTACCATTTTTACCACTTCATATAATGAGCCTCCACCATTGTTTCGTATATCCATTACAATTCCATCAACCTTTTCTTCTTTCAGTTTTTTTAATTCCTCTGCAACATCATCAGCACAATGGTGTCCGTTGGCATCATCGAAATTGGAATAAAAATCAGGCAATAAAATGTATCCGATTTTTTTATTACCCTGTTGCACCACTGCACTGCGGGCAAGCCCTTGATCCTGATTAACTTTTTCTCTAATCAAGGATACCACTTTGATGGTACCATCTTCTTTTTTTAAGGTAAGTCGAACCTCTGTACCCTTATTTCCGCGAATCAGTTTAACAGCATCTTCAGTAGCATAAGCACTTACATCCACAGGATCACCGCTCCCCTGAGCTACTTTAATGATGATATCATTCACAACAATTTGTCCGGATTTATATGCCGCCCCTCCGGTAATTATACTGGCGATTTTAATTCCATAATCATCCTTGGTAAGTTGTGCCCCAATTCCAAAAAATTCACTGCTCATTCTTTCATCAAATCCTCTTTTTTCAACTGGAGCAAAATAATCAGAGTGGGGATCCATCAAATTAGTGATAGTGTTTAGGTAAGAGCTGAATCTTACCTCCTCACTAAAAGTGCTCTTAATGCGTGCAAAATTATCATTCATCAATTTCAGAACCTGCTCACGTGCCTTTCTTTCAAGTGCTGTATCGGGCAATACCACAAAATCTTTTTGTTCTTTATTCTTTTCTCGCTGCTCCTGTAAATCGTAGTAACGTTCTAAGATGAAGTAAGTCAATTTTTTTCTCCATCGATCTTTTCGCTCGTCTTCATTTTTTGCCCAATTCAATTTATCGCCATCCAACTCAACTGTTTCAGGATTTGAAAAACTGAATGGACTTTTCAGTAATTCCTTATAAAGGAGTATAGCATCCTCCATTCTGCGATTGTATAAGTTACTTACTGCCGGAACAAAAGCAATGGCAGACCCGTGAATTTCATTATCAAGCGAAGTTTCAAATACTTTAAGTGAATCAATATCTTTTTGAAGGAACAGCGTTTTATCGCCATCCATCTGATCTAGAAAACGGGTAAAAACAAGTTTAGAGAATTGATCGTCGATCACCTTCGGATTGTAATGCTGCTCTTCCAAAACCTTTCCTAGTTCAAAAAGAAGCTGCTGCCGGGGGTTGGAAGGCGACTTTCCTATAGATGAGTTACGAAATGCAAAAAATAAAATCCCAAAACCTGCAAAAGCCAACAATATCCAACCTTTTCTCCGCTGCATAAATAGAAATAATTTTTTCATGGTAAAGATTCAAAAATAATCTAAAATTTTATTTGCTCATTACCAATCTTACCAATTAACAAAGGTTTTCAATGCAAAATCCGCTAAAAGAAAATAAAATGCTTGGCAAAACCATCAAAATTATTGTATTTTTGCACCCCACAATGGAGAGCGTAGCTCAGTTGGTTAGAGCGTCAGTTTGTGGCACTGAAGGCCGGGGGTTCGAGACCCCTCGTTCTCCCACTGAACCTACAAGTAAATCTTGTAGGTTTTTTGTAAACGTACGTTATGCAAATTAGCTGGTTACTAATACCCATAATTTCAGCCTTTATCGGTTGGTTTACAAACTGGATAGCCATTAAAATGTTGTTCCATCCCAAGGAACCCAAACGAATACTCGGCATTACTTTTCAAGGTATTTTTCCCAAACGTCAGCAACAATTTGCTATGAAATTAGGTAAACTGGTTTCAGATGAGTTGCTTTCTTTTCAGGATATATCATCCAAAATAACCCATCCCGATAATCTCAAAAAAGTAATGCCACTAATCGATCAGCATATCGATCAGTTTCTGAGAACACAATTACCCGAGCAAATGCCGATTGTAAGTTTATTCATCGGAGATAGTACCATTCGGGAACTGAAAGCAGTTTTTTTAAAGAAATTAGAATCCCTTTTTCCCGAACTGATGGAAAATTATATGCATACCATGCAAGACCAACTTAACCTTGAAGCCATTGTTACTGAAAAAGTAGCCGGCTTCTCTTCAGATAAAATGGAACAAATATTAATGAGTATTATGCAAAAAGAATTCCGTTTCGTGGAAATCATAGGAGGAGTTTTGGGATTTTTAATTGGATTACTGCAGGTTTTTATCACCCTTTTTCAGTAATCACCGATATTTTAACAACCATTACCCCGGAAAAGACAACTTTATCCATTCAGGTTTGTCATATTACCGCCCATGTATTAAAACAACCCTTTGCCTGATATTCAGCAGACCTTTGTATAATAATTGAATACGTTATGATGAAAAAAATTAGTTTGTTTTTGTTGGGAATGATTTCCAGCCAACTTATAATAGCACAATACCCTGGAGCCGGACGACCAACAGGAGCCGGTATGGGCTCTCAAAACATGAATATAGGGCACTTTTATGGAAAAATTGTCGATGCCAAAACATCCAAAGGAATAGACGGAGCCAGTGTACAACTGATTGGTAATAAATTCGATACAGTTACGAAAAAAATGAAACAGGTAATCTATAACACACAGATTACCAAAGCGATAGGAGATTTTAGCTTTGAAAACTTACCCATTTTCGGCAATTTTCAAATGAAAGTTAGCAGTTTAGGATTTAAGCCCCTAACCATGACCGTTAGTTTTGGTATTAAAATGCCTGCTGCGGGAGGCAACTTTCAGCAAATGCTTGGGATGGCAGACAAAGATTTAGGAAATATCAAATTAACAGAAGATTCTTCCACGCTCGCGGCCGTTACCGTTACCTCTACTGCAAAACCGCTTCTAGAGCTGGGTATCGACCGGAAAATATTCACCGTTGATAAGAACTTGAATAGTACCGGACAAACCGCTGCGGAAGTGATGAAAAATATTCCCTCCCTTAATGTTGACATTGATGGAAATGTAACATTAAGAAATGCCGCTCCTACCCTTTTTATCGACGGAAGACCTACCACATTAACCCTCGATCAAATTCCAGCAGACATTATTGATAAAGTTGAATTAATTACTAACCCCTCAGCCAAATTTGATGCTTCCGGGGGTACCGCTGGCATTTTGAATATTGTGCTGAAAAAAAATAAAAAAGTGGGTTATAATGGGGGAATTCGAACCGGAATTGATTCCCGCGGAAGAATTAACCTGGGAGCTGATATCAATATCCGCCAAAATAAATTAAACCTGGGTTTAAGTGGTAACTTAAATCAATTCAAATCCATCTCCGATGGAAAAACCTACCGCGACAATATATTAGCAGTTCCAAGCTCCATAAACAACATAACCCACAGTGAAAACTTGGGTGAGTTCAAATTTTTCAGAGGAAGTCTGGATATTTTCTTAGATAACCGAAACACTTTAACCTTTTCTGGAAATTATAACCGCGGAAAATTTGATAATGAACAAACACAGAGAGTTGATTCTATCATTAAAGGGAATTTCACCTCATATAATCTGATAGAAAATACCGGTAACCGTACTTTTGAAAATTTGGGATCTCAGGTAAGCTTCAAACATAATTTCGAAAAAAGTGGACATAACCTATCTGCAGACTTTAATTACAACTCCAGTAATAGTTCAGGAACCAATATCATCAATTCTCAAACCTACACCAACATTGGTGCAATTAAAGGAAACCCACTTTTACAAAAAAATCTATCCAGCGGCGATAACCAATTTTATACTTTCCAAACCGATTATGAAAACCCGATTACAGACGATAAAAAACTGGAGGCCGGTTTCAGAGCAGCCATACGGGATAACGGAAGCATCAACGATCAGTATCGATACAATGCATTAACAGGAAAATATGAATTAGTCCCCTCAATTAGCAGCCGTTATAAATTTCATGATGAAGTATGGGCAGCCTATACAACCTTTAGCTTTAAATCGGGCAACTGGAGTTATTTACTGGGATTACGTGCCGAAAGTTCTAATTACCTGGGAACCCTTTTAAATGCAAAAGGTGCAGATTCCCTCAGTTTCAAAGTAAATTATCCAATTAGCTTATTCCCCAGCATATTTTCTACTTATAAAATCAATGATAAGCAGGATCTGCAACTAAATTATACACGGAAAATCAATCGCCCGAATTTCTTTCAGCTGATGCCATTCCCCGATTATTCCGATCCGCAGAATATCAATGTAGGAAATGCCGGACTCAAACCGGAGTTTACCAACTCATTTGAGATTTCATACAATAATGCTTACAAGAAATCAGCTAACTTCTTAGCCTCCCTTTATTTCAAACACACTACCAACTTAATTACACGCTATGTTTACCGTGATGTAAATGCTTTGATTCCGGGTGATAGTGCTTATTTCAGTACTTACATCAATGCGAATTACAGTTTTGCATATGGATTGGAGCTAACCAATAAAATGCCCATGAATAAATGGTGGGATCTAACATTAAACGTAAATATTTTCAATTCCTCTATTAATGCTACAGTTCCCGGACAAGAATTAAGCAATTCATTGGTGAGCTGGTTTGCTAAAATGAATAATACCTTCAAATTATCTAAAACCTGGTCTGTTCAACTAAGTGGCGATTATCAGGCAAAAACAATTATTCCCCCAAGTAGTGGTGGTGGTAGAGGTGGTGGAATGGGAGGAGGAGGAATGATGTGGGGCGGTGGTCCACAATCTACTTCCCAGGGATACAATCTTCCGCGATATGGTATTGATTTAGCTATCAGGAAAGACTGGACATGGAAAAATGGACAAACCGGATCACTTACCCTGAGCATGAACGATATTTTTAGAACACAACTCTTCCAATCTTACTCTGAGAGTGTATTCTTTACTCAAACAACAGAAAGAAGAAGAGACCCACAGGTATTGCGTTTGAACTTCAGTTATCGATTTGGTAAATTTGATGCAGCTTTATTTAAGCGTAAAAATACCAAAGCAGACCAGGGAGGAGCAGGCATGCAAGATATGATGAACCAATAAAAATTGAATTTCATTCAAACCAATTACAATAAGCGATAAGAAATCTTATCGCTTATTTTTTCCAGTTAACATAGGAACAAAAGAGAACAAGTCGAATGATTCTTCCTGTAAAGATCCATCGGCAAGTTTGGTTATGCGAATCATTCTTTGATTTTCACCTTCATTGCGAGGAATAACCATGATGGCACCGGGCTTCATTTGTTCAATCAATTTAGGGGGGGTATAGGGTGCAGCCGCAGTAATTAAAACCCTATCAAATGGAGCAAAAGTGGGTAACCCCTCAAAACCATCGCCATAAAAGAATTTAATGCCCGGATATTTTTTTTTGAAGGGATACGATTTTTGCAATTGATCGAATAAAGTTTTCTGCCGTTCTATTGTAAGCACCCTCGCACCCATTTCTGCCAACACAGAACTTTGGTATCCGCTTCCTGTTCCAATCTCCAGCACTTTTGCATTTTTAGTAACCTGCAAAAGTTGCGATTGATAGGCTACTGTATAGGGTTGAGAAATTGTTTGACCTGCAGCAATGGGAAATGCCCTGTCTTCATAAGCAATTTTCTCAAAAGCTGAATCAAAAAAATAGTGTCGGGGAACTGCCATCATTGCCTGCAAAACGCTTTCATCCGTTATCCCTTTTTCCCGCAACTGATTTACCAATTTATTCCGGAGCCCCTGGTGAACATGACTATCTTTATACTCAATCATAACCCTGCGAAGATAGGAAAGAGATATCTACTGTTGAGAAAAAATGATAGTAACCATTACCAATTTTCAATAGTCCCTATTCATTATTGCAACTGCATATCTCGTATAATCGTTTCAATTTTAGCTTTTAACTTATCCAGTACCTTTTCAAAATCTTGTTTAGTAACCAACTTATCATGCACACTGAAATAAAATTTGATTTTGGGTTCGGTTCCAGAAGGGCGGGCTGAAATTTTTGATCCATCTTCTGTGATAAATTGTAACACATTGCTCTTTGGCAAATGGATAGGCGTAATGGTTCCAGTGGTTAAATCAGTAGCCCTTTGAAGCTGATAATCGAGTAATTGAACCACAGATGAGCCTGCCAGTTGAGCAGGAGGCTGATTACGGAAACGCTCCATCATTTCAGCAATCTCTTTTTGTCCGTTCATACCCTTTTTTGTAATACTGATAAGGCTTTCATAATAAAATCCATAATCAATATACAGTTCAATTAATTTTTCGAACAATGTTTTTCCCTTGCTCTTTTCATATGCTGCCATTTCACATAACAATGCTACAGCACTCACTGCATCTTTATCGCGAATTAAGCTTCCAATCATCAAACCAAAACTTTCTTCCCCCCCTATCACATAATTCATTTTACCTTCCAATTCCTTAATTTTTTCTGCAATCCATTTAAAACCAGTGAGCACATTGAAACAGGTAACCTCATTTTTCTCAGCTATCCGGTTAATCATTTCTGTTGTAACAATGGTGGTAATTACCATATCATTGGGAGTTGCAATTCCCTTGGCTTTCCGGGCTTCCATCATGTAACTGAAAGCCAAAACGGCTGTTTGATTTCCGTTCATTAAAACCCAATTCCCATGGTTATCTTTTACTCCTATTCCTACTCTATCAGCGTCGGGATCTGTACCTAATAAAATATCAGCATCCAGTTCCCGTGCCTTTTGAAGACCGATGTGCATTGTTTCACTTTCCTCCGGATTGGGATAATGTACGGTTGGAAAATTTCCATCCGGTGTGGCTTGCTCCTGCACAATGGTTACCTGATTAAATCCATATAGCTTCAACACATCCGGTACTAACTGGATACCGGTTCCATGAATGGGTGTATAAACAATCTTCAGATCTGATTGCGACTGGATAATTTCGGGATACACACTTAAACTTTTCACCATTTGCAGGTAAGCTGCATCCATTTCTTTGCCAATTAACTGAATTAAATGCTCTCCTCCTGTATATTTTACATCAGCAATACTTTGAATGGCTTCAACTTCTTTTATTACATTCACATCATGGGGAGGTACCAACTGACCTCCATCATTCCAGTATGCCTTATATCCATTGTATTCCTTAGGATTATGCGAGGCAGTGCATACCACCCCCGCATTGCAGGAAAGATTTCGAATAGCAAAACTCAATTCGGGGGTTGGACGAAGCGATTCAAAAAGGAATACCCGAATTCCATTTGCTGCAAAAACCTGAGCAGTGGTTTCAGCAAAAAAGCGACTATTATTTCGACTGTCGTGTGCAATAGCAACAGATATGCTTTGATTAGGATAGGTTTTCAGCAAATAATTCGAAAAACCCTGAGTAGCCATTCCAATCGTATATTTATTGATTCGATTACTTCCAACACCCATAATACCTCTCAAGCCACCTGTACCGAATTCCAGATTGCGGTAAAAACTATCTGCCAGTTCATCGGGCTGATGCTGTTGCATTTCGAGTATGGCTGCTTTGGTAGCATCATCATAAGGGCCTTCCAACCATTGCGCAACTTTTGCTTCAATTTCACTATTCATAATAAAAGAATTAAAATAAGTGGTACCAATTTACAGATTATTATTTATCAGCGTATAAACTAACAATTAGTTTACCTCCCAAATTAGCTCGATATAGATTGGGAAATTTTTCATTGCACGCAGCTATGAAGCTTTATTACTCCATGTAGGCCCCCATTAGAACGCCGGCATCTACAGTAACCTGAATATGTTCCTGTAGTGTAGTGGCAACTGATAACCCAACATAATCGGCCTTAACCGGAAATTGTTTGTGCATCCTTTCCACCAATACCAGGGTTTGAATACTCAACGGGTGACTATCCAGCAGGGGCTTTACAGCGTATAAAAGGGTTCTGCCCGAATTGGTAACATCATCTGTAATCAGTACATGCTTCCCAGTGAAATCAATTGGTTCACTGATCTCAACCTGGGTGGGGTGAGATTTATCCATTTGAGCCCAAACAAGGGTTATGGAATTGGGAATATATTGTTTAAGATATTGGGCTATTTGTCGGGCAATTACTTCCCCATTTTTTTTGATTCCCATAATAATCAGGGGGGCGCTATCTCCGCTTAGCTTTTCTGCCAACTCTAATGCCATCCGTTGCATTTTTTGTTCGGTCTGTTCACGGGTTAGTATGGTTTTCCTCACATTCATGGAGTATATTTGGTATAAAATTAATAAGAATACCCTCAATTTGCGTATTCGATTTAATTTAAGCAACCGATTACCTAAAAATATTTGGAATGATTTACCTGCCCCAAATCTTGTTTCTGATTGCTTTGTTGGCTGCCGGATTTTTATTTTGGCGCCGAATCAGGGTAATTCACGCATTGATTTTGTTAGGACAACCAACACTCCCTAACGATCAGCCAGCCCAGAGATGGAAAAACTTGTTTTTGCTGGCACTTGGACAAAAAAAAATGTTTAAGAATGTTCCGGTTGCCATCATGCATCTGATAATTTATGCAGGCTTTATTATTATTAATCTGGAAGTAGCAGAAATTGTATTAGATGGTGTAACCGGTCACCACCGCCTATTTTTACCCCTTTTAGGTTCCTGGTATCCGATATTCATCAATACCTTCGAAGTGCTGGCATTGGGTGTGTTATTGGTTTGCGTTATCTTTTTAATCAGAAGAAATATTACTCGGGTGAATCGTTTGGTACATGGCGATTTAAAAGGCTGGCCGGCTTCTGATGCCAATTATATTCTGTTTGCAGAAATAGTTTTGATGAGTTTGTTTTTAACGATGAATGCAGCAGATCAATGGTTGCAAACAACCGGAAACAGTCATTATCCCCCTACCGGAAATTTTTTGGTTTCTCAATGGATATTGCCCCTTTTATCGGGAGGTACTGAACATAGCTGGTGGCTGCTGGAACGTGCCTGCTGGTGGCTTCATATCTTGGGTATTTTTGCATTTTTAAACTACTTACCTCATTCAAAGCATTTGCACATTTTACTTGCATTTCCCAACGCTTATTATGCACCGCTGCAAACACCCGGAACATTCATAAATATGGCATCGGTTCAGCAAGAGGTTTTATTTGCCATGCAACCCGAACTGGCTCCTGCAAACAGCACCCCTCCTGAACATTTTGGTGCAAAAGATATTCCCCAACTATCTCAAAAGAGTTTATTGGACGCCTTCAGCTGCACGGAATGTGGAAGATGCACTGCCGCTTGCCCTGCCAATCTTACTGGTAAAAAATTGAGTCCGAGAAAAATTATGATGGCTACGCGCGACCGGATGGAAGAAATGGGGAAACAATTAACAGTTGCTGGCGAATGGAAACCCGATGGAAAAACATTATTGCATGACTATATTTCTGTAGAAGAATTGAGGGCATGTACTACCTGCATGGCTTGTGTGGAGGAATGTCCCGTTAGTATATCTCCGCTCAGCATTATCACGGAATTGCGCAGATCGCTGATTATGGAAGAAAGTAATGCCCCGCAAGAATGGAATAGTTCATTTAGTAACATAGAAAATAATTTTGCACCCTGGAAATTTGCTCCGGATAGTAGGGATGCATGGACACAAGATTGATAAACTACGATTAAATATACCATATAAAAATTACGGGTTATGCAAGTGAAAACGATGGCATCCTGCGTTGCTGCGGGAGAAACACCTGAAATATTATTCTGGGTGGGTTGTGCGGGAAGTTTCGATCAAAGAGCACAAAAAGTTACCCGGGCGTTTACAGCCATTTTACAACATGTGGGAATTTCCTGGGCAATTTTAGGAAAGGAGGAAGCTTGTACCGGAGATCCCGCACGCAGAGCAGGAAATGAGTTTCTATTTCAAATGATGGCATACCAGAATATTCAGGTGCTGAATGGATATGGCATTAAAAAGATTGTAACTACCTGTCCGCACTGTTTCAATACCCTGAAAAATGAATATCCCGAATTGGGTGGCCATTATGAAGTGATCCATCATACGCAACTGATTCAGGAATTGATTGAATCGGGTAAACTTCGCTTAGCGGGTGGAGGAAGTTTTACAGGAAAAAAAATCACCTATCACGATAGTTGTTATTTAGGCAGGGCCAATGAAGTTTATGAGGCTCCGAGAAAAGTACTGGAAGCTTTGGATGTTGAATTAGTGGAAATGAAAAGATGTAGAAGTAATGGATTATGTTGCGGAGCGGGCGGAGCTCAAATGTTTAAAGAAGAAGAAAAAGGCACCCGCGGTGTAAATATTGAAAGAACCGAAGATGCGCTTGAAACAGGCGCCCAATGGATTGCAGCAGCTTGTCCGTTCTGCAATACCATGCTTACTGATGGAGTAAAACACCATGAGAAAGAAAATGCAGTTGCGGTTTTAGATATAGCGGAAATGATAGCAATGAGCTTACCCAATAACAATCAATAAAATTGTATGATAGAAAATAGTTTTAGCACCCTGGTTCCAGAAAATTTTTCAGCCTCTTCTCGCGTGTGGATTTATCAAAGCAGCCGTGAATTTTCGGCTGAAGAAACAATAAAAATAGAATTACTGGTAAATCAATTTGTTACTCAGTGGACGGCACACGGAGCAAGCGTTAAAGGTATGGCATTGGTGCTATTGAATCGATTTGTAATATTGGTGGCAGACGAAACCCAAACACAGGTGAGTGGCTGCAGCACCGATAGCTCGATTCACTTTATTCAGCAGTTACAAAATGATTTTTCAACAGACTTTTTCAACAGAAAAGAAATTTGTTTTTATATAGGTAATCAAGTGGAAAAATTTACTTTGAATACAATTCCTGAAGCAGTTGAAAAAGGAATCATTCATGCTGAAACATTGTGCTTTAATAATTTAACTTTAACACTGCATGATTGGAGAAGTAAATGGATTATTCCGGTAGCAAACAGCTGGCTAAGACAAAAATTCCCTCACTTACTTGAAACCATTGGTTAATATAAGTTCAAGTTTTATCGTGCATTTACCTTTTGAAGGGCTTCTTGCTGCTGCTGTTTCGATAGTTTACTTTTAATTGAATTTTTACTTACCTGCCAGCTAAGTGTTAATCTGAAATTGCGGGTAATACTTTCACTATAACTTTCTATTGTAAAGTTGGGACCATAAGTAAAATTATGGTATCGTTGAATAGCAAATGGATCAATTGCAAGTAAGCCAACAGTAAGTTGTTTATTAAACATTTTTCTTTGTATCCCGATGCTCATGGTTATATTACTTCGGGATACACCTTGTGGACTAGCCCAATGAGTAAAGCGATTATTTGCCTCCAGCAGCGTAAGCGCATCCGGCGCATAACTGTAATTGAGTCCGGCATAAAAACTTCCTCCGTCCCGGTATTTATAAAGAAGTTTTTGTGTTTCGCTAAATTGCTGATAGGTATATCCGGTACTTACATTCATGCGAAATTTTTTACTGATTGTTATGCCCGACCATAGGTTAATCTGATATTCCTGTTGGTTGGAAATATTCTGATAGGTAGTAAATGTTCTGCCACTATCTGCAAGTGTACGTATGGTTTGAAAAACATTTTTCACCTGATTAAACCCTAAGGTTCCACTGAAACTAAATTTGGGTATGTAGTAGCTAACGTTCCAGTCGTACATATCGGTTAACTGTGCATTCAGAAAAGGGTTTCCAAATTTAATATTATAGGGATCTCCGTAGTCGATACTGGGATTCATTTCAACAATACCCGGACGACGGATAGCTTCTCTAAAACCCAGGGTGGAATTCCATTGCCGGTTGAATTCTTTTCGAATAGAAAAAGAGGGCAGCCAGTACACATAATCATTCTGTACATTGGCAGCATTTCCTTTTTGAAAGTTAAATCCATTGTAAGTGTATTCCATCTGAACAGAACTGATGAATTTCCATGTTTTGTTCCAACTCCATATCCAGCCCATTCTTGCAGTAATGATTTGCTGATTGAAATCAAAATCGTTACTTAACTTATCCAAAGGAACATTGGTTAAATCGGCTTTTCTTACATATCCTGAATTGAGCACATTGTGAACCCGGCTGGAGGACGAGGTAATTCCAGACGTAATCAAGTGTTGGGCAGAATCATCTAAGGGGAGATTATAATACAAATTGGTATATCCACTGGTAGTATATTGATCCGTAATTTGCCATTGGGTTGAATCGGCCCCGGTTGGTTGCAGTTCGCCTGTGAAAAATTGCTGAAAGAAATCGCGGTCGCTGTAATTTTTATTCAGCTGAATACCGGAGAAGATTTGCAATTTTTCTCCCGGCCTTTTTCCTGTTTGCTGAAAAGATCCCGAAAATCCATTTCCATAACCGTTTCCATCAAAGCTATTTTCCCGAGTGGATGCTTTGTAAGGCACCTGAAAACGATTCAGGTTGGTATAAAGTATGGTATTATGATTATCGGCATAATTCCAGTTTCCCTGATAAACAAAGCTGAATGACCGATATTTATTAGGCGTATATTCTACTTGCAATCGAGCACTGGGCGACCAGCTCCTGTTATGATAACTGGATTGTGTATGAAGATAATTGGTAGAATCAGGATAGTTATTAGAACGGTGGCCCCACCCACTTCCCAAAGCGATGTTAGTAGATGCACCGGCAACTGCGTTCACCGACCATTTACCAGAACGATAGCCATATGTTGCATATAAACTGCCCTCACCCCGTGTTGCACCGCTTATAGAAACTTTTTCGAATCTGCCTACCCTTCCTTTTTTAGTTACTATATTGATTACTCCACCAGGATAACTGGCATATTCTGGTGGAGGACGTTGCATCACTTCAACCTTTTCAATAACACTTGCAGGTAAACTTTCCAGGAGGTCTGCCAATTGCTGCCCCGAAACATTTATAGGCTTCTCATCCATTAAAATCAAAGGAACTTTTCCCATTAACATGATGCTTCCATCCGATTGAGTATTTAGCATCGGCATTGTACGTAACATATCCCCGGCATTGCTTCCACTGCTTAATGCATTGTCGCCTACCGAATAGATTAGTTTTCCATCCCTTTCCTCTATGGGCGGTTTTTCAGCTGTTACTACTACCTCTTGCAATCCATTTTCAGAGGGAAGCAGCATTAGATTGGATAAATTAATAGCACTGTTAGAAATGATAGCAATACTATCCCTAATTAAAGTTTGATAGCCCATCACCTGAACCCGTAACTGATAATTTCCTCTTGGTAGGGATGCAAAGGAAAAATTGCCTTCGGCAGAAGAAATCAGACGAAGTTTCTGTAAAGTATCTGATTGATTAACTAATTGAACGCTGGCTTGACTTATGGGAAGGCGCGTTTTTGAGTCCAAAATCAATCCGCTTATTTTGCCTGCTATAACTGATTTGTCTGAACCCAATTGAGCCATCATTTGAAGGGAGCACAACAGATATAAACAAATGAAATACAATCTCATGCGAACAGATACTGGATATGAAAATAAAACAATGAGAGCAAATCTTGCAATATTTATGTTTCGCGGTTATTTTTGCCATCTTAATCGGTAAAAAGAATGTATGTATAAACTCTACGGAATACCCAATTGTAATTCAGTTAAGAAAGCAACCCAATGGTTGCAACAAAATGGAATATCCTACACTTTTCACAACTACCAAAAATCAGGTATTGACGAGCAAAAATTGATGGATTGGAGTAAACAAATAGGTTGGCCGGCCATCATTAACCGAAAAGGTACCACCTGGAAAAAAAATGCTATTGAAAATGAAAAACAGGTTAGTTCAGAGAAAGGAACGTTGGCTTTATTAACAAAGCAAACCAGCATGATTAAAAGACCCATCATCGAACTTTCGGGGAAAGTTTTGGCAGTTGGATTTGATGAAGACCTATACCTGCAGGTTTTCCTTTAATGGGAAAACCAAAAAATTTATTGACCCAGTAATTCAGCTAATTTGCGGGTAAGTGCTTCGCCTCGTAAATCACGTGCTACAATTTTTCCGGTTGGGTCTACCAAAATATTGGCAGGAATACTTCCAATACGGTACAATTGAGCAACCGCATTATTCCAATATTGCAAATCACTTACATGAGTCCAGCTTAAATTATCTGCCTGAATGGCTTGTAACCAATTAGGTTTAGCATTATCTAATGATACCCCCAAAACGGTGAAGTTTTTGTTTTTAAACTGATTGTAGGCATTCACTACATTGGGGTTCTCGGCACGACAGGGCCCACACCAACTTGCCCAAAAATCAATTAATACATATTTACCCCTGAAAGAAGACAATGCAACTGGTTTTCCATTTACATCTGTTTGTGTAAAATCAACTGCCTGTGTTCCCACTTGTCCAATCATAGCCTGTTTGGCATCAGCAATTGTTTTTTCAATGTTTTGTGCATAAAAGCCTCTCTTGGCAGATGGTTGCAATTGCGCATATTTAGCTTCTAAATCGGCAATCCCATCAAATCCACCCATCATTACAGCCAGCACCAATGAACTTACCGGAGAGGAAGGTTTTGCTTGAATAAATAAGTTCGTAGCTGCAACTGCCTGTTGGCGTACTTCATTATAGGATTTCATTAATGAATCTTTGCGTGTAGCATTCGATTCTGCATTTACAGTAGCTCCAAGTTCTCTTAAGCGATTGATATAAGGAATGAATTGCTGCTTAAACATATTAAAATCATCATTAACAGCCGATCCGGTTATGGTAGATGCTGCCAAATTATTGATGTCGCCCTTTAAGGCTACCTGATCATTTTGGAGAAATAATTCCAAACTAAGATTATATCCAATAAATCCTAATTGAAACATGTCTGGTTCTCTAATATTTCCCTTCAAGGTAAAATTGCCATTAACTACTGTAGCTGTCGCCAGGGTTCGACTATTATTGGCATTCATTAAAAATGCTGTAATACTATCTTTTAAGCCGGCAACATACCCCTTTAATACAAAGGGCTCTTTACTCTGAGCCATTAAAAGACAAGGAAATAAGAAGAAAACTAAAATAAGCTTTTTCATGAAGCGAATTTTTTGTGCAAGTGTGAAGTTAGTTGGACCGATGTCTGCTTTGCAACAGATCGGTAACCTGCTGCAAGGTAACACCTTTCGCGTTAAGCAAAAGTAAATAATGAAATAACAGATCTGCTGCTTCGTTTAAAAAAAGTTCGGGTTGATCGTCTTTCGCTTCAATTACCAGTTCAACCGCCTCTTCCCCCACTTTTTGTGCAATTTTATTCAATCCCCTGGCAAACATTTTTGCTACATAGGAATTGTCGGGACTCGCCAATTTTCGCTGTTCAATGATGTTTTCTAATTGATACAGGAAATCGCTTGCCACATTTTGTTCATTCCAGCAGGTATCTGCCCCGGTATGGCAAACCGGACCCTGCGGTTGAGCCTGGATTAATAAGGTATCCCTATCACAATCCAGCGCAGAAGAAACCAACAGTAAAAAGTTCCCACTCTCCTCTCCCTTGGTCCATAACCTATTTTTAGACCTGCTAAAGAAGGTAACTTTTCCAGTGAGATTGGTTTGTTCCCATGCAGCGGCATCCATAAAACCTAACATCAACACTTTCCGCGTTTGTGCATCCTGAATAATTGCGGGCACCAATCCATTAGCATATTTTTGAAAATCGGGTTGTATCATAATGAAATTAAATTTTAATTAACGTATTGCAATTCCTTGTAAACGAAGCGATTGTTTTAAATCAGGAATAGAAATTTCTTTAAAATGAAAAATGCTTGCCGCCAAAGCTGCATCTGCATGCCCCTGCTCAAAAACGTCTATAAAATGCTGCACGGTTCCACCCCCTCCGGATGCAATTACCGGAACCGGCAGGGAATCTGATAGTCGCCGGGTAATATCCAACGCAAACCCCTGCTTTGTGCCATCATGGTTCATGGAGGTAAGCAAAATTTCACCTGCACCGGCATCTACCCCCATCCGGGCCCAGTCTTCACACTGCATATTTGTTTTTACCCTTCCCCCATTTAAATATACATACCAGTTTCCATCTTCCTCCATTCGGGTATCGATTGCCAATACCACACATTGACTGCCAAAACTATCAGCCAAATCACGAATCAGCTTCGGATTCCGAAAAGCGGCAGAATTTACACTCACTTTATCTGCCCCATTTTGCAACAAATATTGCACATCTTCTACTGAACTGATCCCCCCCCCTACTGTAAAGGGTATATCAACGTGGTGTGCAATCCGCTTTACGAGAGAATACAAAGTTTTTCTTTTTTCAATGGTTGCGGTAATATCCAAAAATACCAATTCATCTGCACCCTCACGGGCATACAATTGTGCCAATTCAACCGGATCTCCGGCATCCCGAATCGATTCGAAATTTACTCCCTTTACGGTTCTGCCATCCCGAATATCTAAACAAGGTATAATGCGCTTCGTTAACATAGTGCTAGGCTTTCCATTCTTGTAATTGTTGCCAACTAATTCTTTTCTCGTAAATGGCTTTCCCCACTATGGCTGCTTTACATCCAATCTCTTGCAAATCGAATAGATCGTTGATATCACTTACTCCGCCGCTGGCAATAAAAAACAACTGGGGAAACTGCTTAACTATCGATTGATACAAGGGCAAAGAAGGACCACTAAGTTTACCATCTTTACTGATATCTGTACAAAAAACTTGTTGTATCCCTTTGCTAGTCCAGTACTCCAGAAAGGGCATAATTTCCTGATCGGTTGTCTCCGTCCAACCTGCAACTGCAAGTCGGGTACCTTTTACATCAGCACCTACTATAAATTTATCAGAACCAAAGCTATCCATCCAACCAATTACTTTTTCCTTGGCTTTTACAGCAACACTGCCAATAGTAACCCAGGTTGCACCGGCATCTATAACCGACTGCACTGCTTCTTGAGAATGAATGCCTCCTCCGAAATCAATTTTTAAACGGGTTACAGCTGCAATTTTTTCCAACACGCGTAGGTTTTGAATGCTACCTGCTTTTGCTCCATCCAAATCTACCAGGTGCAGCCGCTGTAATCCAATATCTTCAAAAGATTTAGCCATTTCCCAGGGATATTGACTGTACACCGTTTCTTGGGTATAATCTCCTTGGGTTAGCCGAACACATTTCCCTCCTATAATATCAATCGCCGGAATAATTTGCATTGTATTGAATTAACACGCTAAAAAATTTCTGAGAATAGTGGCTCCGGTTTCTGCACTTTTTTCAGGATGAAACTGGACACCATAAAAATTATCCTTATGCAACGCGGCACTGTAGGGCTGAATATAGTTAGCAGTTGCAATGGTATGCGTATCTAGCGGAACATAATATCCATGTACAAAATAGCAATAACTATTTTCAGCTACACCCTGAAAAAGAGGAGAACTCAATTGCTCAATATTATTCCAGCCAATTTGAGGAATTTTATAACGCACTCCATCTGTTGCAGCAGTAGGCTGCATTTTTTTTACTGTTTGATTAAAAACTCCCAAACAAGTGGTTTCATTTTCTTCACTATATGCACAAAGCAGCTGCATTCCCAAACAGATTCCTAAAACAGGTTGCTGCAAACCCGTAATTACTTTATCGAGATTACGCCAGGTTAAATATTCCATCGCCGAACTGGCTTCCCCTACACCAGGGAATATTACTCTATCGGCCGATTGAATTTTTTCTACCTCATCGGTAACCATTGCTGTAATACCCAATCTCTCCAGTGCATACAGCACCGATTGAATATTACCTGCGTTATATTGTATTATAACAAGATTCATTTGTTGGCATCATGTAGAATGGAATGAATAAATTGCTGAGTTGCGTTTTTCAAATCAACAGTCGAATGCAATGCTTTTATGAAAGCCGATCCAATAATTGCTCCGGATGCATGATTACAGGCTGCTAAAAAACTGGAACGATTGTTAATTCCAAAACCTACCAACACCGGATTTTTCAGTGGCATATTTTGTAATTTTTGCAAATAAGTACTAACTGCTTGCATATCCTGATCTTTTCCAGTGGTAGCAGACGAACTAACCGCATATAAAAATCCTGAACTTAGTGAATCGAGCAACAGTATTCGTTCCTGACTGGTTTCAGGAGTTACTAAAAAAATAAAGTCGAGCTGATATTGGTGCAAGATTTCACCAAACTTTCTTCTGAACTCAATCGCAGGTAAATCGGGTAAAATAATTCCATCAACACCAACTTCTGCTGCTTTGGCACAAAACTTTTCAAAACCAAATTGAATTACGGGATTAAGGTACCCCATCAATATCACTGGTAACTGATTGCCAATTCCACCCATACCAATTGGTTTTCGCAAATCTTTTAGCTGATCGAATAACAATTCCAGTGTCATACCATTCGCAATTGCTTCAGAACTTGAGGCTTGAATTACAGGACCATCCGCCAGCGGATCGGAATAAGGAATCCCCAATTCAATCATATCTACCCCGCTTTCTTGCAAAGCGCTCATAACAGGAAGTGTGCTATCGAGGTGGGGATATCCTGCTGTGCAATAAACATTCAGAATATTTGATTTTTTTTTCTGAAATAACGAAGCAATTCTACTCATATAATACTTTCTAATTATTTATCAAATCTATCCAGTTCTTGCATATAAGTACCCAAATCTTTATCACCTCTACCACTCAAACACACTACCACTTTATCGGTTTGCTTTAGTTGCAGATCGGGCAGTACGGCAAATGCATGTGCCGTTTCCAATGCAGGAATAATTCCCTCCATTTTGCTTACATGAAAAGCCCATTCCAAAGCCTGCGCATCGGTAGCACTTTCAAATCTCCCTCTTCCCGATTCAAATAAATTTGCATGAATAGGACCTACACCCGGGTAGTCCAGTCCGGCAGAGATACTATGTGGCTCAGTAACCTGACCATCTGCTGTTTGCATAACCAAACTCATACTTCCATGTAAAATTCCCGGTTTTCCTAATTGTGTGGTGGCTGCACTCATTCCCGTATGTATTCCATATCCCGCAGCTTCCACTGCTACTATTTGCACAGAAAGCTCATCTAAGAAATGATAAAATGCCCCGGCGGCATTGCTACCTCCACCTACACAGGCTACAACATGGGTTGGCAATTCAGAACCGGTTTTGTCTAATAATTGCAGTCTGATTTCTTCACTGATAATACTTTGAAAACGTGCCACCATATCGGGATAAGGATGAGGACCTACCACACTTCCAATAATATAATGGGTATCATTGGGATGATTAATCCAATCCCGGATTGCTTCATTGGTAGCATCTTTTAAAGTTCTGCTTCCACTCAGTGCAGGAATTACTTTTGCACCCAGCATTTTCATCCTTGCAACATTGGGTGCCTGACGTTGTATGTCTTTTTCACCCATATAAACTATACATTCCATTCCTTTCAAAGCACAAACGGTAGCAGTGGCTACACCATGTTGTCCGGCACCTGTTTCTGCGATGATTCTTTTTTTACCCATTCGCCTTGCCAATAAAATCTGCCCGATGGTATTATTAATTTTATGAGCACCGGTATGGCATAAATCTTCCCGCTTCAGATATATCTGAGAACCCAGTTCAGCACTCAGTCGCTCGGCAAGGAATAAGGGAGTAGGACGGCCCACATAATCCCTCAATAATAAATCCATTTCGTTTTTAAAGGATGCACTGTGTATGATGTGTAAATACTGATCTTTTAATTCTTGCACATTCCGATAAAGCATCTCAGGAATGTAGGCACCGCCAAATTTACCATAATAGCCATCCGTATCGGGATGTACAAAACTGGGAAAGGTTGACTCAGTAATCATTGTTTACGTATTTTATTTGTCTCGAAAATTAACTTGCTCTATAAAAGTTTTAATCAAATCCAAATCCTTAACTCCCGGTGAAATTTCAAATCTACTATTGATATCCAGTGCGAACAAATCCTTTGCAACGGCATCAAGTGCAAATTGCTGAATAATTGCAACATCGTCCGATCCAATACCCCCGCTTAAGAAAAAAGGTTTCCCGATAGAGAGTCCGGATAGCATACTCCAATCGAATTTTTTACCAGAACCTCCATAAGTGGAGGTAGCCGTATCAAATAAAAACATATCTGCTACTCCCTGATAATCCTTAATCTTCCACAAAACAGGTTCCTGTTCCCGCAACCGAAATGCTTTGATAACCGACACATATTCTGCTATGCGCTCACAGGTTTTGGGCGACTCATCGCCATGCAGCTGCACCATGCTGAGTCCGGCTTCATCAACTGTTTTCAACACATCCTCCACTGAGCTATTTACAAAAACACCAACTTTATTAATATGTTTACCTCTTATTTTTTTCAACTGTTCAACTGAAATAAACTTTTTGCAATATCTGGGGGATGGAGGATAGAAAATAAATCCGGCAAACATCACTTCCATTGCATCCAGTGTCATTACTTGTTCTAACTGGGTTAATCCGCACACTTTCAACCGAAAGGATGGCAACTGGGGTTTGATATGTTGAGATAATTCCTGCATCAGTTTTCAGTTACATTTCTGGCATTCTGTAATACCTGAGAAAATTGTAAAAATGATGCACCGGGATTATCCTGTTTCATAAAATATTCACCCATTAAAAATCCTGAAAAACCCGCCGATTGCAACTGTAAAATGGTTTCAACAGAGTCAATACCGCTCTCGGCAATTGCTGGAAATTCGGCAGGAATCTGTGCAGCCAATTCAATGGAATGCTGCAGATTTACTTCGAAGTTTTTGAGATTCCGATTATTAATTCCCACAAGAGTTACAGAAGGATGAATATGACCTAATTCAGCCTGATCGTGTAACTCTAATAATACCTCCAAACCCAGCATTCGAGCTGCTTCTGCCAATTGTTTTACTGCTGTGGGTGTTAAACAGGCAGCAATGAGTAAAATTACTGCTGCTCCATGAGCTCGTGCTTCAATTAATTGATATTCATCAATGATAAAGTCTTTCCGTAAAACAGGAACACCCCAACCCACTGCAGCTTCCAGATCGGTCCAGCTCCCGCCAAAAAAAGTTGTATCAGTTAATACAGAAATCCCGGATGCACCCCCTGCTGCATAGGCACGGGTGATTTCCTTTGCATCGGCATTGGCATGGATAATACCCTTACTGGGAGATTTTCTTTTAAACTCCGCAATGATGCCATTAGTACCCGGTTGTTGCAAAGATCTCCTTAAACTGGGGATAGTTTGCTGAAACCAGGGAGATTGTTCCAGTTGCCGAATGGGAATTTCTTTTTTACGGGATTCCACTTCCAGTTTTTTGGCTGCTATGATGGTTTCTAAAATATTCATGCCTGTAAAGAGATAAGTGTTTCCAATGAATTTCTTGCCGCTCCGGATTCCAAACTAACAACTGCCGCCTGATAAGCATCCTCATAATTTGCATAATGGCCGGTTCCGGCAAGAGCGAGTGCTGCATTGGCAAGTACTACTGCATTTTGAGACCAGGTGCCATTTCCATTGATGATGTTTCTAAATAAGTTGGCGGCATCTTCCAAAGAATCGCCTCCGTATAAATCTTCCGGCAAAACCAATCGTTTACCTAATTCGCGGGCCGAATACATTTTTTCACCCGAAGCAGTAATTACTTTGGTATCATTCGTAAGTGATACTTCATCATATCCATCCAAACTATGAATAATAGTAAATGGTTTACCAGTTTGTTGCAACACATAATTGTAGATACGGGCCATTTCTAAATTATATACTCCAATTAGCTGGGTAGCAGGTGATGCCGGATTTACTAGTGGCCCCAACATATTAAAGAATGTACGAACGCCCAGATTTTTTCGAATTGGCCCAACAACTTTCAATGCAGGATGAAAAAGTGGTGCATGCAAAAAACAAATATTTGCTTTCTCAAGTTCTTTTTTCAATTTTTCCTGCTGATTGGAAAATTGATAGCCCAGTTGTTCCATCACATTCGAGGAGCCGCTAATACTGGATGCACCATAATTTCCGTGCTTGGCAACTTTAACTCCTGCTCCGGCAACAATAAAACAAGCCAGGGTAGAAATATTAAATGTATTCTTACCATCTCCTCCGGTACCCACTATATCTATAACCGGTTCATTACCCAGATCAATTTTAACTGATAAATCCAATAACGCATCCCGGAAACCTAATAACTCGTCTATAGTAATGCTCCTCATCAGATAAACCGTAATGAAAGCAGCCAGTTCACTTTCGTTAAACTTACCTTCCGACATTTGCATCAAAACATCTTTTGCTGCCAATCGGGAAAGCGTTTTGTGTTCGAGTAAGTAATGTAAAATCTTTTTCATTTCCAATGTATTGCTGAATTTTACTTTGTTAACCAATTTTGCATCATTGCTAACCCATGCGGAGTTAATATACTTTCGGGGTGAAACTGCACACCCTGCACATCCCACTCACGATGGCGCAGTGCCATTATATATTGATTGGCATCTCGAGCAGTTACTTCAATACACGCCGGTAATTGTTCATCACTTACTACCCAACTATGATAGCGGCCTACCTCAAGTGGAAATTGCAAGCCTGAAAACCAATCATTTCCCCGCTCAACCACAGGTAGCAATTCAATTGGTGTTGCCACTCCATGAAATACACTCGGTAAATTCAATAAGGTGGCACCAAATGCTTCTCCAATAGCCTGATGACCTAAACAAACTCCGAATATTGATTTTTCTGAAGCATAAGCTTTAATAAGAGGCAATAGCAGTCCGGCTTCTTCCGGTATTCCCGGACCCGGTGATAAAATAATTTTATCGAAGGCACTAATCTCTTCCAATAAAATCTGGTCATTGCGCACAATCGTAACTTCATCAGTGGTTAATTGTTTTACCAGATGAACCAGATTGAAAGTAAAAGAATCGTAATTATCAAAAACCAAAATTTTCATATCGTACTATCTATATATACTGTTATTGTTGTTGGATGCCAGTTGAATCGCTTTCTTTAATGCATTCAGTTTATTGTTCACTTCCTGCAACTCGCTTTCGGGATTACTGGCTGCTACCACTCCTGCACCTGCCTGATAATACAGGGTATTTTGCTTACTCAACAGCGTTCTGATTAAGATGGCATGATTACATGAACCATCAAATCCAAAACTACCAATGCAGCCTCCATAATATCCACGGGCAGTGGGCTCCAGGGTATCAATAATTTCCATTGCTTTAATTTTTGGAGCACCGCTCAGGGTTCCTGCAGGAAAAGTTTTTGAAAGCAAGTGTATTGGATGTGTATCTGTTTTACATTTCCCGGTTACCTCACTAACCAGATGAATAACATGACTATAATAATGTACCTGACGGAAATGGCTTACCATCACATCATCACAACAACGACTCAGGTCGTTACGTGCCAAATCAACCAGCATAATATGTTCAGCATTTTCTTTTGCATCTGCCAATAAATTGGCTGCCATTTGCTGATCGGTTGCTTCATCTCCCGTTCTGCGGAATGTGCCTGCAATTGGGTGCACTACTGCCCGCTGATTTTTTACAATCAATTGTGCTTCGGGAGATGAACCTATTAATTTATACGTTCCATAATCGAAGAAAAACAAATAGGGCGAGGGATTCACACTGCGTAAAGACCGGTATACATTAAATTCATCTCCCTGAAAACCTTGTTCAAATCTCCTGCTCAACACTACCTGAAAAACATCGCCCCGCATACAATGTGCGACACCTTTCTGCACCATTTTTCGAAATTCCTCATCAGTGATATTAGAACTTTCTTCTCCGGTTGCGGTAAAAGGATATTCGGGAACATCTTTACTTCGGATAAGTGAAATTACTGCGTTAGCATCCCCCTCAATTCCCGGTATGCAATTTTCACAGAATATGATTTCATCTTTAAAATGATTGAATACAATAAGATACTGATACAATCGGTATCGCATCAGTGGGATAGCAATTGAATTTGCTTTATCGGATTTCAGTGAAATGGTCTCGAAAAAAGGGATTGCATCATAGGCAGTATATCCGAGCAAGCCCTGTGCAGTGGAAGCTTCCGGTATTTCAACTGGCTCGGGTTTAAATTGCTGCATAAACTCCCAAATACGGTCGGGTATTTTTTCAGGATGTAAAATATTTTCAGTTACGGATTCCTCACCCGGAAACTTATAATTTAATTTTCCCGGCTCAGTTACTTCAATTCCTGCAATTGCATTGATGGCAATAAAAGAATAACTATTTTCTGCAGCATGATGATCGGTACTTTCCAGTAAGATAGTATCCCGGTATTTATCCCTCAATCGCAGATATATCCCAACGGGAGTATAAATGTCTGCGAGCATTCTTCTCGCGTGGGTTTTTAATTCGATTTTCTTCATAGTTCCCTATATCAGTTAAAAAAAACAAAGCCCCGGCTTTTGATGGCCGGGGCTTGAAAATATATTCAAATAAGTAAAAGGCAATGCCACTACTATCCCCGGACGAGGTTGTAATGCCACCACCAACTCTTATTCATATTTAAATTCATATTGGCAAATTTGCAATCAAAATACCGGAATAACAAATTTTTTTTGAAATTAGCAGCTATATTTTCCAAAATTCAACTTTTCAATAGCTGAATTGTTCATTAAAAAAATTATATGCAAAAGATTATTGCAGGACTTATTTTAGTTACCGGACTCTTTATGCAACAAAACCTGCTTGCAACCCCCTCCGATGATGTAGTAGGTGTATGGTTAAATTCCAGTGGCAAGGGCAAAATTCAGATTTACAAGGAAAATGGCAAATACTACGGCAAAATCGTTTGGTTACGCGAACCTCTGAATGAAAAGGGACAACCCAAGCTGGATGTGAATAATCCGAATACATCACAAAAATCCAAACCACTCGTGGGTGCAATCATTTTAAGAGATTTTGATTTTGCAGATGGAGAATGGAATAACGGCAAAATTTATGATCCTGAAAATGGAAAAGATTATAAATGCTATATGCGTTTGAAAGATGCAAACACACTGAATGTGCGGGGTTATATTGGCATTTCAATGATTGGCAGGACAGAAGTTTGGACGCGCACCAAATTATAATTGATTATAAAACTCCTTTGGTGGAAGGCAAGTAGCGACTAAACGGATCGCGCTTCACTGCCATGCGAATGGCCTTGGCGAATGCCTTGAAGATAGCTTCAATTTTATGATGCTCATTGGTGCCGCTGCAGCTGATATTGAGATTACACTTAGCTGCATCACTGAATGATTTGAAGAAATGATAGAACATTTCTGTTGGCATTTCCCCAATCTTTTCTCGGCTAAATTCGGCATCCCACACCAGCCAGTTTCTTCCGCCAAAATCAATCAACACTTTCGCTTCAGCCTCGTCCATAGGCAAGGCAAAACCATATCTTTCCATACCGCGCTTATCGCAGAGCGCCATTGCAAAAGCTTCTCCCAATGCAATAGCAGTATCTTCAATGGTATGATGTTCATCAATATGCAAATCGCCCTTGGTATGTACTGTTAAATTAAGCTTACCGTGACGGGCAATTTGTTCCAGCATGTGATTAAAAAACCCAATGCCGGTATGTATATTGGCTAGACCGGTTCCTTCCAAATTCAGTTCGATATCAATTTGCGTTTCATGGGTATGCCGGCTATGCTTCACTTTTCGCAAACCCATTTGTAGAAAAGCATATATATCTGCCCAATTATCTGTTTCAACAATAATGTGCTCGCGAAGAGAGGCTTCCTGTTCGGGAGTAAATTGATGAGCCGGGTGGGGTGAACGCAAATAGATGGCTTTACATCCCAAATTAGCAGCCAATTGTATATCGCTCCATCTATCACCAATCACAAATGAATTTGCTAAATCAAAATCGGGATGATTGATTAAATGCTGTAATAGAGCCGTTCCTGGCTTTCGGGTGGGTTGATTATCCTGCGCAAATGTTTTATCTACCCAAACCTCATCAAACCGAAACCCCTCTCCTTCCAGTGTTCTTAACATCAATTGCTGTACCGGCAAAAAAGTTGCTTCCGGAAAGGAATCAGTTCCCAATCCATCCTGATTGGTAACCATTACATGATAAAAATCAAAGTCAGCCGCAATGCGTGCAAGCGTAGAAATTGCTCCGGGAACAAACCGGGTTTTTTCTATATGATCAATCTGAAAATCTTCAGGCTCATGTAAGATTACTCCATCGCGATCGATAAACAGAATTCGTTGCATATTTATTTAGTTTTCGAACGCACAGTTTTTACTTCCGCTACGGTTACTGCTACCGGTGAACGATTACTCCAGGCATTTCGAATATAATTCAAAACATCTGCAATTTGCTGGTCAGATAAATCGGCATGGGTGGCCATATTATTGCTATAATATTCACCATCGATCTCAACCCGGTCGCTCATGCCTTTTAGAATGATTTGTATCAGGCGATTTTTATCTTTACCCTTTACAGCCGATGCACCATCCAATGGCGGATTTAAATGAGGAACTCCGCCACCATCCTGCTGATGACAAACCATACATCGCTGAACGTAAATGGTTTTGCCTCTTTCAACAGACGGCTTTAGGGTACCGGATTGTGCAGTAGCGGAAAGTGATATAACACATCCAAAAATGAAAACAATCCCACGCCTGTATAAATGCTTACTCATGAACCAATAATTTATTTTCCGTTGTACATGATTCTGTAAATCGTTCCCTTATTATCATCAGATACATAGAGCGAACCATCAGGCCCCTGTGCCAGTCCGCATGGGCGATGCTGGGCTGCACGCGTGCTGGTAATCACGTCAACTCCGGCAAATCCATTGGCAAATACTTCCCATTTTCCTGTTGGTTTACCATTTTCAAAAGGCACAAAAACCACATAGTAGCCTTCCTGCGGAAGTGGGGCTCTGTTCCAGGAACCATGAAATGCAATGAAAGCACCGTTCTTATATTTAGCTGGAAACTGATTGCCTGTATAGAATAATAAAGCATTCGGAGCCATGTGTGCCGGAAAAGCCATAGCAGGATTTTTAAATTCGGCACTTCCTTCTATTTTACCATCCCCACCATATTCTGGTGCTAACATTTTTTTGTTTTGAAATGGATCGTAATAAATGTAAGGCCAACCAGCATTATCACCCTGATTCATCTCGTACATGGTTTCAGCAGGCAAATTGGCATTGGAGGTATCATTGAAATATTGAGGGAAAAGCGTATTCAGCTGATCGCGGCCATGTTGAGTTACAAAAAGCGAATTGGTTTGATTATTCCAATCGAGCCCTACCACATTCCTCAAACCGGTTGCATAGCGCGTTCCATTTCCATACGTTTGATTGGCAACATCGGCTTTAAACTTCCAGATACCTCCGGCTGAATCGAGAATGGGACAAGGTTTCATACCAAGGGATCCAGGTTGCCGATCTTTAACCTGGCAAGAATTTGAATATGCGCCGATATTTACATAAATATTTCCTTTATTATCTAACGTAATCGATTTGCTCTCATGTTGACGACGATTGATGAGTCCGGTGATAATTTTCTCAGGCTGATTCGGATTCTCAACAGCTCCTTTATCATTTAATTGATACCGAAACACCTCTTCATCAGAAGACGCATAGAGATACCCGTTATGAATAGCAATTCCCGTTCCTCCATAATTTCCAAATCCGGTTATATCCTCGGCACGGCCATCTTTATTTAGGTCGCGTAGCACTAAAATTCCCTTATCCCCTACCTTACCACTCAATTTCACGTACACATCTCCTTGCTGATTCACAGCAATATGACGGGCTCTTCCAACATTTTCAGCAACGGTTATCGCAGAAAATCCGGCAGGAAGTTTCAATCCGGCATTGTCGTTATCAGGCCGAATAACGGCAGATTTTTGAACGCGAACTGTATCGGAAGCGTTCGATTCACAGGCCAGTAAAGATCCGGCCACCAGCAATAAAGCAATACGAAGCATAAAGGGATTTTTTTGTTCGGATGAAATTACAAATCAATTATCAATTCTACTCAAAATGTTTACAATTGAAGCCATTCTGCCAGTGCATCCACCAACAAGGTATTTTCCTGTTCGGTTCCAATGGTAATGCGCAAACAATCATCACATAGCAAAACCCGGCTTCGGTCGCGTACCACGATTCCTTTCTTTAACAAAAATTCATATACCTGATGCGCTTCAGGAATTTTAACCAGCAGGAAATTCGCATCCGAAGGATACACTTCGGTAACGCCCTGCATTTGTCGCAATACATCCGCCAATGCATCCCGCATATCCACCAATAAGGTAATCATATCATTCACCTGACCTACCTCTTCCACTGCGCGTAATGCCAACTGTTGGGCAGGTGAGCTAATATTATACGGAGGCTTAACTTTATTCATGATTTCAATAATACCCGCACTGGCAAATGCCATTCCAATGCGAAGGCCCGCCAAACCCCAGGCTTTACTGAGTGTTTGCAATACAACCAGATTGGGATAATCGGGCAACAACGAAATCAAAGATCGCTGTCGGGCAAAATTGATATAGGCTTCATCTACCACTACCAATCCGGAAAAATGATTCAAAACAGATTCAATATCTTCCCAATGCATCAAATTACCGGTAGGGTTATTGGGTGAACAGATCCATATGATTCTTGTTTTATCAGTAACCAGTTGCTCCAGATGAGGTAGATGTAACTGGAAGTCGGGTAATAAGGGCGCTTCCAGCAAAGCAATATCATTTATTTGAGCACTCACCTGATACATGCCATAGGTGGGCGGACAAATGATCGTATTGCTAACACCGGGTTCGCAGAAAGATCGGAATAAAATATCAATACACTCATCACTCCCATTGCCTAAAAAAATATGTTCGGGAGCAATTCCCTTGATGGCAGCAATTTTATTGCGCAATTGAACGTGATGTGGATCGGGATACCGATTGTACCATTGGGTTAATGGAGATCCCAGGCTATTTTCATTGGCATCTAAAAAAACAGAAGCTTCCCCGCTAAATTCATCCCTTGCAGAAGAATAAGGCTTTAGGTGCTGGATATTTTTTCGCGTAATTTTTTGTAAATCGAATAACATATTCAGGTATAAGTTGTGCTGAAAATTGAATGTTTTATTTAGGCTGATGATTTTCCAGACGGATGGATACTGCACGGGCATGGCCTTGTAAACCCTCTGCCATGGCCATTTCTGTAACAATAGGTGCCAACGAAGTCAATCCAACACTACTCAATTGCTGGAACGTAACTTTCTTCACAAAACTATCGACACTCACCCCACTGAATGCTCGGGCAAATCCATTGGTTGGTAAAGTATGATTGGTGCCACTTGCATAATCTCCCACACTTTCGGGGGTAAAATGACCGAGGAAAACCGAGCCTGCATTTACAATGCCGGGAGCCAACAATTCAGGTTCGGCACAAGCGATAATCAAGTGCTCCGGAGCATAGTCATTTACCAAAGCAAGTGCTTCATCTGCAGTATCTACCACAATGGCACGACTATTATTCAAAGCCTTTCTTGCCATTTCATTTCTGGGAAGTTCTTTCAACTGTTGCTCCAAAGCTACTCGCACTTTTTCGGGTAGTGCAGCATCGGTAGTAACCAGTAATACCTGACTGTCTGCTCCATGTTCGGCCTGACTTAACAAATCGGCTGCAACCCATTCGGGGTTGGCAGTTGCATCGGCCCAAACACAAACCTCACTGGGGCCTGCCGGCATATCGATAGCAATACCGGCTAATTGAGCCAACTGCTTGGCTGCAGTTACATATTGATTTCCCGGACCAAAAATTTTATACACTGATGGAATGGTTTCAGTACCATACGTCATTGCAGCAATTGCCTGCACGCCACCAACTGTAAAAATTTTTTTTATACCTACTTCTGCAGCTGCCACCAGCATGGCAGGATGAATTTTTCCGTCTTTACCGGGTGGTGTACACAAAATAATTTCTTTGCAACCTGCTAATTGAGCAGGGATTCCCAACATCAAAATAGAAGAAAACAACGGAGCAGTTCCCCCCGGAATATATAAGCCTACTTTTTCAATAGGAAGTAGTTTGCGCCAACAGCTAACCCCTTCCATAGTTTCAATAGGTATTTCTTCCTTCAATTGAGTGCTGTGAAATGTACGAATGTTTTGAGCAGCTGAATGAATGGCATGCTGCAAAGCCAAACTCACTTCATTTTTTGCAGTCACTATCATTTCGGGAGATACTGCAATTGAATCCAATTCTACACCATCCAGGTCCAGTGTATATTTTCGAATGGCGACATCTCCCCCAGCTTTTACTTCCTGCATGATATTGCGAACCCGATCGAATAAAACGGTTGCATCCACAACAGGTCTTTGTAAAATAGTATCCCATTCGGAGGGTTTGGGATGAGCAATGGTTACTAACATATCTAATATTTACACAATCATTTTTTCAATAGGAACAACCAATATACCCTGAGCTCCTGCATCACGCAATTGCTCGATGATGTTCCAAAAATCATTTTCATTTAATACACTGTGCACACTGCTCCATCCGGGTTCGGCAAGGGGCAAAACGGTAGGACTCTTCATACCGGGTAACAAAGAAAGAATGGTTTGCAATCGATCGTTGGGTGCATTGAGCAAAATATATTTATGGTTACGCGCTTTTTTAACGGAGCGGATTCTGAATAACAATTTCTCCAGCAGTACTTCCTTTTCTGCAGTCAGCGCCGAATTTTTTATTAAAACAGCCTGCGATTGTAAAATGGGCATTACCTCGCGAAGTCCGTTCATAAACAAAGTAGAACCACTGCTCACCAAATCGCAAATTGCATCTGCCAAACCAATACCCGGCGCAATTTCAACACTCCCGCTAATTTCATGGATGTCGGCTTGTACGCCTTTGCTTTGCAGAAAATCTGCTAAAATAACCGGATAACTGGTAGCAATTCTTTTGCCTGCCAAATCTTCCACACCGGAAAACGTATCATTTTTTTTAACTGCCAAACTCAATCTGCATTTACCAAAACCCAAAGGCTCGCAAGAGATTACGTGTTTCTTTTTTTCCAGCACAACATTCTCCCCTACAAAGCCGATATCGGCTACATTATCCTCTACGTATTGTGGAATATCATCATCCCGTAAAAAGTAAAGCTCCAGCGGAAAATTGCCGGCATCTGCTTTTAGTTTATTTACTCCATTGGTAATATCTATGCCACATTCCTTTAAGAGGCGCATAGAATCATCATGTAATCTGCCGCTTTTTTGAATTGCCAGTGTTAATTTCATACTGTTCGTTTCATTGATAAGAATTGCAATAAGAGAAAGGTAGGTACATAAAAAAGGCTCACCCCAGGGTAAGCCACTTATGTTGTATTCAAAACACTACACCGTTGCTTACCCGTTGGGCAAGATATGGTGATGGTGGATATGAACGAAATTTCTCATTTGCCCTGCAAAGGTACAAAAAAATTGCTGAATTGCCAAATATATCCGCAAAACTGCATGCAAACTATTTACTATCTTGCTGCTACTAAACATTTTATATGCGAATTGCTACCCTGCTCATTTTACTGGGATTTTTTTGCGGAAATCTACTTGCACAAACCAAACCTTTGAAACTGGTATGGAGTGATGAATTCTCCTACACCGGTTTACCCGATCCCAAAAAATGGGGCTACGATACCGGCAAACATGGATGGGGAAATCATGAATGGCAAAACTATCTTATGAATAGTTTAGCCAATTCCAAAGTAGAAAAAGGTATGTTACATATTACTGCAATCCATTCGGGGAAAGGAGAAAAAGACTATACATCTGCCAGACTGGTTACACGAGGTAAAGCGGAATGGAAATATGGCCGAATAGATGTGAGAGCCAAATTACCGAAGGGACTGGGAACCTGGCCTGCTATTTGGATGCTGGGAAGTCACCAACCACTGCAATGGCCCGATGATGGGGAAATTGATATTATGGAACATGTTGGGTATGATCCCGGAAAAGTGCATGCATCGGTACATTGTAAAAAATATTATCATTCTATCGGTACTCAAAAAACAGCCATTACAGATGTGCCCGATTTTAGTGATGCATTTCATGTGTATTCATTGATTTGGACCGCCGAAAAAATAACCATGCTGATAGATGACAAACCCTATTTCAGCTTCACCAATGAACATAGCGGCCGGGAAGGCTGGCCATTTGATGAACCGGAATATTTATTATTGAATATTGCTGTGGGAGGTGATTGGGGCGGACAAAAAGGGGTAGACCCAGCCGTATTTCCCTGTAGCATGTTAATCGATTATGTAAGAGTATATCAATAATTCAACCTAAACCAATATGAAGAAGTTAATTCTATTTTTTTTCGTTTTACTTGCTGTGCCCCGCTTAATGGCGCAGGATAAATCGGGTTATCAAATACCTCCCAAAGAAATAGCCGATATGCTTTTGGCAAAACCTACACCGGCAGTTAGAATTGATAGCAAAGCCAACTGGATGCTAATCAGCGAGCGGAATTCTTATCCGGGTGTGGAAGAGTTAGGCCAACCTGAATTAAAAGTTGCCGGGTTACGCATCAACCCAAATAACTTCTCTCTTAGCCGGCAGAATTACGTGAATAGCTTTTTGCTGAAGGAAATCAAAAGCAATAAAGAATTTATGGTATATGGATTGCCTTCCGGTATGCTGGCAAGTAATATTAGCTGGAGCCCTTCCGAAACCAAAGTTGCCTTTACCAATACAATTGGCACCCGGGTTGACCTTTACGTTTTGGATATACAGGCACAAAGGGCAACAAAAGTAAACCGCAGTCCTTTGAACGCAACTTTAGGAACCGTATATATCTGGATAGACGATCAAACATTATTATACAAAGCGGCCACCCAGCCTGCAAATATGGCTCCACAAAAACCGATTGTTCCCAAAGGGCCTACCATTCAGGAAAATTTGGGGAAAGCAGCACCCAGTGTAACTTATCAGGATTTAATTAAATCTCCGCATGATGAGGCTTTATTTGAATTTTATACAACTGCTCAAATGATTCTGAATAAGAATGGTATGGAAACCAATATCGGGAAACCTGCTATCATTAGCAGTTTTTCTTTATCGCCCGATAAAAATTACCTGATGACGCGAACCATTCAAAAACCTTTCTCCTATTTGGTAACCGCAGGTGGATTCCCATCCACGGTTGCAATTACAGATCTTTCCGGAAAAACCATTAAAGTGCTGGCTGAATTGCCATCGAGTGAAACCACTCCTTCCGGATACGATAACACACAGGCTGTACCCCGCGGATTTGATTGGCGAGATGATGAAAAAGCAACAGTGGTTTGGGCAGAGCCGCTAGACAGTGGTATTATGAAAAAACAAGTTCCTTTTCATGATGCGGTGTATGCACTTGCGGCACCCTTTACCGGAACTCCGACCCTATTATTTAAAACACAATTAAGATATACCGGAACCATTTGGGGAGATTCCAGCATTGCATGGGTTAGAGAAACACTCCGTTCTAAACAAATTAGCCGGGTAAGCCGATTTAATTCACAAACAGCCCAATTGGAAACCCTGTTTGAAAGAAACCTTACAGATGCCTACAACAATCCCGGTGAGCCGGTATTAAGCAGAAATGCACTTGGCCGACCAGCCATTCAACTTACCGACAACGGAACCCAAATTTTATTGAATAACCCAACCGGTTCTTCGCCCAAAGGTGATCTACCCTTTTTGAGCAAATTTGATTTGGCTAGTAAAAAAAGTACCATCCTTTGGCGTTGCCCCGAAGGAGTATTTGAGCAGGTCGAAGATGTGATTGATGCCAACCGATTGATTTTACTTACCCGCAGAGAATCACAAAAAGAAGTTCCCAATTATTGGATCAAAAATTTAATTGCCCGAATTGCGGATATGCAAATCACACAATTTGCCAATCCCTATCCTCAACTGGATGGAGTGATAAAAGAAAAAATCAGCTACAAAAGAGCCGATGGGGTTGATTTAACAGGAGATCTGTATCTGCCTAAAAATTATGATAAAACAAAAGATGGTCCCTTACCCGTAATCATGTGGGCTTACCCCCGTGAGTTTAATTCTGCTGCAGATGCCGCACAGATTAGAGGAAGTAAAGATAAGTTTACCACACTTAGCTGGGGCTCTCCGGTGTTTTATGTTACTCAAGGATATGCCGTATTAGATAATGCTGAAATGCCCATCGTTGCTACCGGTGCAGATAAAAAACCCAATGATGACTTTGTTGCCCAACTCAAACTAAATGCAGAAGCTGCCATTAATAAACTGGTAGAAATGGGTGTGGGCGATAGAAACCGTATTGGAGTTGGCGGACATAGCTATGGTGCTTTTATGACAGCCAATTTACTGGCACATACAAAATTATTTAAGGCAGGCATTGCCCGCAGCGGTGCATACAACAGAACCCTTACTCCCTTTGGTTTCCAAAACGAAGAGCGCACTTACTGGCAGGCGCCTCAGCTATATTACGAGATGAGTCCGTTTAGCTATGCCAATCAAATCAAAACCCCCATTTTATTAGTGCATGGAGAAGCGGATGATAATACCGGAACCTATCCAATTAATAGTGAGCGATTATTTGCTGCCATTAAAGGGCATGGTGGAACGGTGCGTTTTGTTTACCTGCCATATGAAGCACATGGTTACAGAGGGAAAGAAAACATATTACACTTATTATGGGAACAAAATGAATGGCTGAACAAATATGTAAAAGGAGCCAAATAATTCCAATCACTTTACAATTAAAAGCGTCCCAACAAAAGTTGAGACGCTTTTTTATTTTCCAGTAATCCCCTTATTTTTTCTTTGTGGTGAATTTTTCAGTCTTCCTTTTTACCCACCGAGCAAGGGGAGCCATGCGGGCTTTGTTAAAAACCAGGGTATCATTTACCAGCACATAACTATCTGCTTTCGCAATCACATCCATTACTTCGGATTCAATAGTATTTTTATTCAAACAAGCCATAAGGGTGGAGCCTATTGAAGAAAATTTGATTCGCTGATGATTTTCCAGTTCGTACGTTCCGAAAAACTGATTACACCCATTGTTTCCGAAAACCCTATGGGAACTGTCGAACTGAATATAAGGGGTTCGTGCCTGCTTTCCCAGCGTTGCAACAGATTGCCCATTCAACTCAAGTAACTGCCATTTAAATAGGAGGTTTTTATCAAGGAGGGTAGTATCGAAATCAACGATGAATGAACAGGATTTAATTTCCGACGCCTGTGAGGGCATACTGAAAATGGTTACACTAAGAATTACTAAAGCAAAAAAAAATTGTTTCATACTTACTATCTTTTAAATGAGCAATAAATATTCATCCAGTAAACAAATTTATCTGCCTTGTGGGGGAATATGAAATAACAATATTAAATTACAAGTTAATTTCTATATTGAATAATCATTGATAACATCAAAATCTGTGAAAAAAATTATTTTCATTTTACTGCTCATACTCAGTAACCAACTCATTGCACAACACTACTATTTATTGGCAGGCACCTATACCGGGGGAGGAAGTAAAGGTTTGTATGTGTACGATTTTGATGCAGCTACCGGAAAGGTTTCCCTAATCAGCAATACAGATAGTGCCGATAATCCCTCCTATCTCTGCATTTCACCCGATGGTAATTTTGTGTATGCCGTAAATGAAGTGAACAGACAACAAAGCGGACTAGTTGCGGCGTATCGATTTAATAAAACCAAGGGTACACTCCAATTCATCAACCGGCAACTGAGCGGTAGCGAAAACCCTTGTCATATATCCATTTCCCGGGATGCTAAATGGTTACTGATTGCGAACTATACAGGCGGTAGTTTAGCTGCCCTACCCATTGCAAGTGATGGAAGTATTTTACCCTTAGAGCAACATATTATACACACCGGAAAAAGCGTAAATGAACAGCGACAAGAGAATGCGCATGTTCATTCTGTTTTCTTGAGTCCTGATGAAAAATTTCTCCTCACCCCCGATTTAGGAACCGATCAGGTTGGTATATATCATTTCAATGGATCGGCAAAACAACCTTTAGCAGAAGCGAACCCACCCTATGTTGCCAGTGCACCGGGAAGTGGTCCGCGCCATTTGGAATTTACCCGCAACGGTAAATTTGTGTATGTAGTGGAAGAGTTATCTGGAACGGTTACAGCATATTCCTTCAATAAGGGAAAAATGAAAAAGATCGCGAGTTATGCAGGTCACCTACCCGGCGCCATCACCCAACACGGCAGTGCCGATATTCATCTTTCACCGGATGAAAAGTTTTTGTACATGAGCAACAGAGGAGATGAAAATAACCTGGCCATTTTTTCGGTGGATGCAAAATCCGGCTTTTTAACCCCCGCAGGCATCACCTCTACCCTTGGCAATCATCCCCGCAATTTTTTAATAGACCCCACCGGAAATTATTTATTAGTTGGGAATATGAAAAGTAATGAAGTGGTAATCTTTAAAAGGAATCAAGCAACCGGACAACTCACAGAATCCGGCAGATTTGCCATTCCCAGTCCGAGTTGTTTGAAAATGTTAGCCAAATAAATGTTTTGATATTTCTTTAGGTATTCGAAAAGATCTGGAAAATAAAAACGGATGCCTTACTGTAAAATGGAAGTTATATCAGGCTTACCTAAAATAATTAGGTTACAAATTAGTTTTTCAATGGCCCTTTCTCCGGGATTTTGATTTGATTGATTGTTATTTTTATTCCCTTCGCGCATCAGTGGATTGGGTTTATCATTAATTGCACAATTATTAGTTGTTAAGGTTACAGGTTTACCGGTACAAATACTTATTCGAACCGGTTGTTTCAGATTTTGGAAAGCATTGAAATTCTTGGCAGGAACAGCGGGAATAAAGTAATCATCTATATTTTTTTTTGCAACAATTAACACATTTAATTCAACCAGTTTATAGGCATGATTACTTTGTGATTCGATGGAAGCACAATTGAGTAGCCTGTTTGTGGGATAACAATTCTTCGATTCGGTATTTGATAATGATTTATTTGTTTTAGCAGCCACTAAAACCGCTGCTGCTATTGAACAGTTACATGCAATTAGCAAACAGATTACAATGGATAGTTTGATTTTCATGATTCAGCTGTTATTGGATTATTGAATGAACAGCTGAGCTCTGGGGCTAAGCTGCTTTATCCTCGCGGCTTTCGAACACCCACTACCTGAATCTCAAATGCCAAAATACTGTTTGGAGCAATTTTAGCACTGCGGTTTCGGATGCCGTATGCAAGTCCGGACGGTATAATGATACGTATCTTACCTCCCACGTTGCCCAGGGGTACCCCAATTTGCCAACCTTTTATTAATCTTTTGAGCGGAAAGCTGGCAGGCGTAGCTCCTGTTTGATCGAAAACCACTCCATTCTGTAAAAAATATCCCTTATAAAAAGCCTGAACAGTATCGGTAACCTGAATAGCTGCACCGGTTCCTTTCTCCATTATTGTATAATAAATACCATCCACCGATCCGGTAGTATCGATGCCTTGTTGTTGAATGGCGGCAAGAATGGCTTTCTTATCTGCATCGGCTTGCCAGGCACTATCGATATGGTTATTCACCAACACGGTAGGTTTAGCCCGAAGGGGTGGACGGGTAAATTGATCGCCCATTTTTACATTGGGGGGATGAAAACCTCCGTTCCACAAATAAAACTGACCATCACTTTCACCGGCTCCATAGTCGATGCGGTCTCCTGCCCTGCCGGTTGCATCGGTAGAAAAAACTGCCGTGGTTAATTCCTGCCAATTACCATCGCTCAGTTGCACCCATTGATTGCGGTAGAGGGCTTCGCGTTGTAATTGTCCGTTCTCGCCCGAAAAATTCTCTACAAAAGAATAGAGGTTTTTCAGGTAACCCCCATCCATGGGTGCTTTAAAACAAGCCAGTAATTTCCATTGTTTATTTTCGGGCAAATAGATGTAACCGGAATAGAGGGTAGCCTGATTGGCACTATCGCGCATTGCCGTAACCAGAAACCCATAGGTATTGCCGTTTTTCCAGGGATACACCCAATGACTATGACCGCCGGTACCCTCATTGCCAAAGCCATTGGCTACAACATCTTTTCCGGTAGCCAGCAGTTGCACTTTTTTTTCATCCGGCACTTTCGATCGGTCAACGGCTTCATTGCCTGCATCCCAAATAGAAAAAATCACCCTGCGCTCGGTGGGGCTAATAATTTGAATGCCAAAATATCCTCTCGAAAAACCATTAGACATATAATAACTATGCGGGGCATCTGCGCCAACGGGCACGGTGATTTCGTTATAAAAAGCAATCGCTTTAGCAGAATCGGGCAATGGGTAGCGCAAATGCACGGATGCAGCATTGCGGCGGGGTTTGGGGTTGAAATGTATACCGGGCACAGCAGTACCGGATAATTCAATCCCCTGAATATCGGCAACAGTTTGCCCACCCTGGCGAATATCTTCGAGTTTGATTTCGTAAAAGCCGCTGTCTTTTATGATGGTGTTCGCCACTTTTAGCGAAACATACTTATCCGACTTAGGAATCGTAACCTGTGCTTTTTTTCCGGGGATGGAAACCTGAACCAGACTACCAGCTGCTTTATTTTTTGCGAGTAGGGTAACCTGTAAAGTACCTTTTTTACGGAGGTAGAAATAATAATGCAATACCTGATTAGGATCTTTCCAGAGGGCTGCTTTTTGTTGGAAATTAAAAATTGTGCCTTCCTGAGTTTCTACGGGAACGGCATAACCGGTGTAGCCGGGAATGACAACTACCTGAGCCGTTAGCGTGTGGATAAAGCAGCAAATGAAAGCAACCAGGAAGCATTTTTTCATTATAAGTGATTTGAACCAAACTTAGTGAATTTTGGACAATTAGAGGTTGGGTGAGCGCAAGGGAATAATTTGGGATCAATCTGCAGAATATGAGGGAAGGATTAGGTGATAGATACAGCATATCTATAGAGATGAATACACAAATAAGTACAAATAATATACAACAAGTAAAAAGACCTTTTGATGATTTATAATAAATTAATTATATTTGAATATACCGCTACAAACATGCGCATATCTACCTTTTTTGGATGTATATGCGCTATGGAGTATCGGGTATAAGCTAGTTGGCAGTAAGCCTAATAACGACACAGTAAACAAAAATATGAGTAGACCAAAGACAAAATTTGTTCAAGCAAGACGGAACTATAATTCAGTGCATTATTTTCCTTTTGGAAATGAACCAGGTGACTCATACGTATTGACTTCAGACCCTTGGAACTATTTAAAAGCATTTTTAAAAAACGAACACGACAAAATAAAAAATCGAACAACCAAGAATGCCCCAAGAAAAGATAGGTTAAACAAAGCGTTGTATTTTGTGAGTTTAGCAGAGAGTTTTTTGAAAAGTGCTGACAATGTCGAAATGCCAACAAAAGGAACATTAACTTATTATTACATTCTAAATCTTACAAAAGCATTTTTATTGGTTCGTGGTTATGACCTTGAAACTAACACGGAATATCACGGACTAAGCCTAAACTCATCAGACACTGACAATCTAACGATTTCAAAAAATGCAACTGGAAGCGGAATTAACATTTTCCATTCATTTGCGAACGAACTTGGTTATACATTAAATCCGGGAGATAAAATAAATCTAAAGGATATGGTAAGTAATTTACCTGAAATCCACGAAATGACATTTAACCTTGGACTACTCAATAAAAGTAAGCGGAAATTTTTGCCAATAAAAATTGAGTTCGTATCAAATGAAAATCGTTGGACTAAACTGACTTATAGAATTTGTTACGAAAAGAAGCATAAAAACACTTATCGAGTAGAAAAATTCACAACGGGACAACTCGCTTCATTACTTGCTAAAAGCGATGACATAAATGAACAAGAAGTTTTCACTTCTAAACAAATAAGGAGTTTGACACATAATTCGGACTCAAGTTGGTGCTCAAACTATGCTGAATTATGTACAGAAATGAAAAAGCTAAATGTTCGACTTATGCTTACCAGACAAGGATACAAGTATTACATCGACCTTCAACCAGATAAGTATGACACCTTGATTTATAGTTATGCTTTGATGTTCTATATTGGTTCTGTTGCACGTTACCGACCGACTTTAAACGAAGAAATTTTAGAAGGTGATTATAAAGCAATAATATCAGAAACAATGAAATCGACACCTAAACAATACTTGTATCAAATAACAGGACTAATCACGAAAAAGATATGTGCTATACCAATGGCAAACTTGGACTAATAAGGCCAGCTGCCAACAGGCGCTTGGCTCAATGGCGGGTGAAATGGTTAATTGAACATTCTACCTTGCATCAACTTTTGTGGTGTATGGACATTTTAGTACTCCCCTGCCTGCCGGCAGGCAGGGAAATCCGCCACTGCGCCAAGCGCCAAAACGTTACCGGAAACCCTATGACGAAAGTGCAAACATTAAACGGACAGACAATTATCGAAACGACAGGACGACATATAAACTTAACAGCGGACTTTTTTCCGACACGACAGCCCAACGCTTCGTGTTATATTTTTTTGCCGACCCGCATTTTTTAAAAACAATTTTAGCCAGCCGCACAAGTGGCACATTTGGTTTTACCCGACACACAAGCCAACGCTTCGCAAAACCAAAAGAGCCACTTTTTAGCCAACACACCCACTTAAAAACGTAACTTAGCAACCTAATAAATAAAGAGAATTATAAATGTCAGAAGACCAAAAGAAACAACTTGAACAACAGCTTTGGAATATTGCCAATACGCTGAGAGGCAAAATGAATGCAGACGAGTTTCGTGACTATATTTTGGGCTTTATTTTCTATAAATACCTTGCCGAGAAAATGGATATTTATGGAAACAATATTCTAAAAGCCGACAAGATTAAATACAAAGAGATAAAGGAAAACACCAAACAAGGCAAAGAATACATTGAAGCCATCAAAGAGGAATCTTTGGAGAAATTAGGCTACTTCTTAAAACCTTCTGAACTGTTTAGCGAAGTTGCTAAACGTGGCAATAGTGATGTGGAAGGCGAAAACAATTTCATACTCGAAGACTTACAAAAAATCCTGAACAACATTCAGCTCTCGACAATGGGAACGGAAAGCGAAGAGGATTTTGACCACTTGTTTGAGGATATGGATTTGAACAGCACCAAACTTGGAAAAACTCCAGAAGCAAGAAATGAAATTATTGCAAAGGTGCTATCGCACCTTGACAAAATTGATTTCAAACTGGAGCAAACCGAATTAGATGTATTGGGCGATGCTTATGAATATCTTATTGGACAATTTGCCAGTGGTGCAGGAAAAAAGGCAGGTGAATTTTATACACCGCAGGAAGTAAGTAAGGTATTAGCAAAAATTGTAACCACAGGAAAAAGCAAACTCAAATCAGTTTACGACCCAACTTGTGGTTCAGGCTCGTTATTGCTTCGTGTGGCTAAGGAAGTAAAAGAAGTTAGCAACTTTTACGGACAGGAAATGAACCGCACAACTTACAACCTTGCCCGAATGAATATGATTTTGCACGGTGTTCATTACCGCAAATTCAATATTAAGCAAGAAGACACTTTAGAAAATCCACAACACACGGGTCAGCAATTTGAAGCAATTGTTGCTAATCCACCATTCTCGGCAAAATGGAGTGCAAATCCATTGTTTACAAGCGATGACCGTTTTAGCCAATACGGAAAATTAGCTCCGCCAAGTAAAGCCGACTATGCTTTTGTGCAACATATGATTCATCATTTGGCAGAAAATGGAATAATGGCAATTGTTTTACCTCACGGTGTTCTTTACAGAGGAGGTGCAGAAAAACATATTCTAAAATATCTAATAGAGGAAAGAAATTATTTAGATGCAATAATTGGATTACCTGACAATATCTTTTATGGTACTACTTATGCCACTTGCATTTTAGTCTTTAAAAAATGTAGAGAAAATCCAGAGGACATACTTTTTATAGATGCAAGCCTCAACTTTGAAAAAGTCAAAAAACAAAATGTATTACGACAAGAAGATATTGACTTAATCATTTCTACTTACAGAAACAGAGATGAGAAAAAGGACTACAGTAGGAAAGTTTCAAAAACTGAAATACGCAAAAATGATTATAATCTGAACTTCCCAAGATACATTGATAATCTTGAGAAAGAAGATATTGTTGATATTGATTTTGTTTGCGATTTCCTAAAACAAATCAATCAACATTCAAACGAAACAGAAAAAAAGATTACAAAAATCTGTACTGAATTAAATATCCCAATACCAGAAGGAAATAATATTGAATTATTACGATTGTATCAAAAAGGGGTAATGCAAAGAGTTTTTGATAGAAAGATTCAATTCAAAACTAAAAGCGGTAAGAATTTTCCTGAATGGGAAAAAATGAAGTTTGGTGAAATTTATACATTCAGACCAACGAATTCTTTCTCAAGAGAAAATCTAAACTATGATTCAGGTTTAGTCAAGAATATTCACTATGGAGATATTCACACTAAATTTAATACTCTCTTTGACATTCAAAAAGAAAAAGTTCCTTTTATAAATCCAGAAATAAACATCAGTCGAATTGACAAAGGGAATTATTGCAAAAAAGGAGATTTGATTTTTGCGGATGCTTCAGAAGATTACGCTGATATTGGAAAATGTATTGAAATTGTTAATCTGAATAATGAAAAAGTTCTGTCAGGATTGCACACAATTTCGGCAAGACCAGAATTGAAAACCCTTGAACCAGGATTTGGCGGTTTTATGATGAAATCTTTATCCGTACGAACCCAAATTCGAAAAATTGCTCAAGGCACAAAAGTTTTAGGTATTTCACCAACAAGACTTTCAGCGATAGATTTATTTATTCCTTCTATTGATGAACAAAAAAGAATTGTTGAACTTCTCATAGCGATTGATGAGAAAATAAGCTATTCCATAAATCAAATGGAAAGAATTGAAGAATACAAAAAGAAAATAACTAAGTAGTTTAATGGCTAAGCAACCCGAACAAATATTAGAAGAACAATTGGTGGCACAACTGCAAAAGTTGGGTTATGGCTTGGTGCAATTGAAAGACGAAAAAGATTTAATTGGTAACTTAAAACAGCAATTAGAGAAACACAACAACATACAATTCAGCAAAGCAGAATTTGAAAAGGTGCTGAACATATTGAGCAAGGGTTCGGTATTTGAAAAAGCCAAAACGCTAAGAGAAAAACAACACATTGTTAGAGATAATGGCGACAACCTATATTTTGAGTTTATCAATTCAGAACATTGGTGTCAAAATCAGTTTCAGGTCACGCATCAAATAACTGTTGAAGGAACTTACAAAAACCGTTATGATGTTACTTTATTGATAAATGGTTTGCCGTTGGTACAAATAGAACTCAAACGAAGAGGGTTGGAATTAAAAGAAGCCTTTAATCAAATCAACCGCTATCAACGCCATTCGTTTGGGGCAAATTCTGCCTTGTTTCAATACTTGCAAATATTCGTAATAAGCAACGGTGTTAATACAAAGTATTACTCCAACAACAGGCATCAATCGTTCAAACAAACTTTCTACTGGACAGACAAAGAAAATAAACGCCTTACCAATATTCTCAACGGTTTTACTTCTGAGTTTTTAGAACCTTGCCACATCAGCAAAATGATATGCAAATACATTGTGCTGAACGAAACCAACAAAATATTGATGGTACTTCGTCCATATCAGTTTTATGCAGTAGAAGCACTCATTGACAGAGTAAAGAACAGCAACAAAAACGGATACATTTGGCATACCACAGGTTCGGGCAAAACTTTGACATCGTTTAAAGCCAGTCAGATTTTAATGAACCTGCCACAAGTAAAAAAAGTGGTGTTTGTGGTAGACAGAAAAGATTTGGATTACCAAACCAACAAAGAGTTCAACAGTTTTAGCAAAGGCTGTATTGATGGTACAGACAATACCAAACAATTGGTTCAGCAGTTTTCAGACGAAACAAAACTCATTGTTACTACTATTCAAAAACTCAATACTGCCATCAGCAAAAAGCAGTATTTGAGCAAAATGGAAAAACTGCAAGACGAAAGTATTGTTTTCATTTTTGATGAATGCCACCGCAGTCAGTTTGGCGAAACACATAACCGCATAAAAAGATTTTTCAATAACATTCAGTTGTTTGGTTTTACTGGCACTCCCATTTTTGCCGACAATGCCGTAAAAAACGAATTGGGCAAACGTACCACTACCGAACTGTTTGGCGAGTGTTTGCATAAATATGTAATTACTGATGCCATCAAAGACGAAAACGTGTTGAAGTTTTCAGTTGAATACGTTGGCAGATACAAACGCAAAGAAACCGCCACCGAAATTGATATTGAAGTCGAAGACATTGACACCAAAGAGTTGATGGAATCGCCCAAGCGATTAGAAAAAATTGCCGATTACATTATTGCCAATCACAACCGCAAAACACACAATAGGGATTTTACTGCAATGTTTTGTGTAAGCAGTGTAGAAACACTGATAAAATATTACGAAATCTTTCAACGAAAAAAGGAAGAAGGCAAACACAACATACGGATAGCAACAATTTTCAGTTACGCCACCAACGAAGACGATGCAGATGCCAACGGATTTTTGCCCGAAGAACTCTCGGTTGTAGAAGAACCAAGAGCATTGTATGGCTTACAGGCTCACAGTCGTGAAAAATTGGACGAGTTTATCGGGCATTATAACCAAATGTTTGAAACCAAATTTTCGACCAAAGACAGCGAAAGTTTTTACAACTATTACAACGACATTTCTAAGAAAGTAAAGGAAAGAAAAATTGATATTTTATTGGTGGTAAATATGTTTCTCACAGGGTTTGACAGCCAAACGCTGAACACAATGTATGTGGACAAAAACCTGAAATATCACGGACTTATACAAGCCTATTCAAGAACCAACCGAATTTTAAACGAACAAAAATCACAAGGCAACATTATTGTTTTCCGCAATCTCAAAAATGCCACCGACCAAGCCATTACACTATTCAGCAACAAAGATGCGATAGAAGTAATTATAATGAAGCCCTATGAAGATTATACAAAGAAATTCAATGAGGCATTTGTAGAACTGATAAAAATAACACCAACTGTAAACAGCGTAAACGATTTAAAAAGCGAAGATGATGAACTGGAATTCATCAAAGCATTTAGAGAGTTGATGCGAATAAAAAATATTCTGACTGCCTTTGCTGATTTTAAATGGGAAGATTTGGCAATGGCTGAACAGCTTTTTGAAGATTACAAAAGCAAGTACCTAGACTTGTACGACAAAGTAAAAAGTAATCATCAAAAAGAAAAGGTTTCCATTTTGGAAGATGTGGACTTTGAACTGGAATTAATTCACCGTGATGAAATCAATGTGAATTACATTATTCAGTTGCTCATAAAATTAAAAGCCAACGTTCAGAAAGACGTTACCAAAACTGAAAAGGAAATATTCAATTTGCTCAACAGCGATGCACAATTGCGTAGCAAACGAGAATTGATAGAAAAGTTCATTCAAGAAAACTTACCAGTTTTAGAAGACACAGATGACATTCCCGAAGCATTCGACAAATTCTGGAATGAAGAACAACAAAAGGCATTTCACAAATTGGTAAAAGACGAAAATCTATCTGCCGACAGAACCGAAAAAATTATTGAAGATTATTTGTTTGCTGAAAGAGAACCATTGAGGGATGAAGTGCTTGAACTCATTGAAGGCAACAAACCCACAGTCTTAGAACGCAAAAAAGTTGGCGACAGAATTTTGAGCAAGATTTTAGATTTTGTGGACACATTTATAAACGGTATGACAGGGAATTAACTATGATAAACTTACTATTCAGACTCTTCTTAACATTCAATGCAACATCGCTGATATTGGTTGTTTATTTGGTTAAAAGTCAAAAGACTTTACACTTTTTACACCCACTTTTAGAAAATGTTCCTCACTTCGTTTCGTATGCGATTTACTTTGGTATTCCAGTATTACTAACTTTTTTGAGTTTGCTTTTATCTAGAAAACTAATTGACGAAAGTATAGAAGCAGAACAAGGCGTTTCAGCAATCAAAGAAATTGAGCAAGCCAACAACGCATATTTACCAAGTTACTTAGGCTATTTCTTTGTTGCGTTAAGTGTTCCAAATTGCGATACATTAATTTTCATTTTTGCTATTCTCTTTCTGTTTACATTTTTATCGCAGACACTTTATTTCAATCCTTTGTTTCTGATTTTTGGTTATCATTTTTACTACCTGACAACAGCAACCAACATTAAAATATTTTTGATTACCAAAAAAGAACTCAAAGACCCAAGCAAGTTGAATTTCCCGAAACTTAAACGCATTAACGATTTCACTTTTATAGACAAAGAAAAGTAAGAATATGAATCATCTTTTAGCAAAAACAAAAGGAAGAAACGGTGATTTCTTCAAAGTAATTTCAAATGAAGAAATATTTGAATTACCAGACGATTTAGACAATCCAATTGAATACGATTCAGATTACAAACTTGAAGAAGATGAATGGTTTGCAATAGCGGAATTCTCTGAAAAAGATTATTGCATTGAGTTTTTAACAAGACGCTTTATCTCAACAGACTTCAACCAAATTCCAAGGGAAGGCTATAACAACATTGATTACTTGTGTGCTTATCAGACAGGCGTTTACTATTTTCAAAAGATTTCATCCAGTCAAGTAATTAGGAAAAAGTATTTTACTTTTTCAGATGCACCGACCTTAGTTGAAAACGAACCAATAATTGTAATTGATAATTACCCTGATGCAATCTATGTTAAGAATGAGGACATTCTATATTTCAAAAAGCTAACAGCCATAACAGGAATTTTTAGAGGTATTGACCAACTTTATCAAGAAGCAACTCAAGAAGAAACCGAACAATTTTTGGAAAACGATTTCATCTTACTTGACAACGACTATTCAGCCGACAACGTAAAAAAAGCCAACAGAAAGCGTATTGCAATGGCTATGGCGACTTTGCAAACATTCACGCCAGCACAAAAGCAAGACATCTTTACTTATATCAGAGAATATTGTGAAGACTTAGTATTTGACGAGAATGACGAAAACTTTACTATTTCAGGAGAAAAAGAATTGAAGAAACTTTTGTACGGTATTGAGCAACGTTATTACACGACAAGACAAGGAGGAGAAAGACGATTAGCAAACTCAATAACACCATTGTAAGCCCACGCAATTTGCAAGCACAATTAAAAACCGCACAAGCCGACACACGACCAAAGTTTTTAATAGAGCTTGCATAGCCGACCCAAAAGAAAAATTGTTTTTAAAAAATTTCCAACGCTTCAAAAAAAATTAAAACACCCGACACACAAGCCAAACAAAAAAGAACTCGACAAATGATACAAATAGACGATATAAAATTGATTGTAACACACGATAGACGAGAACGCCAGCTTATAAAAGCCCCTATAAGAAAATGGCGATTTAGTATTTCTTATGACAGTTTTGTGGTTGGCTTAAGTGCAGTTCTTCGATTGAACTTTTGTGCTAAAAATAAGTAACTCATCAATAATCGAAAAATGATATGCAGCATACATAAAATTTAGACTAATATGTTAATACACTCAGACAAAAAATTCATTAAAGTCCCATTTAATGACGAGGCTGAACTTGAGAAAGTTGTAACCGATAATTATGAATATCTTTTCGGTCCTGATTCATTTTATTTACCGAAAACAAAAATAAAAACAGCAGATGGCTCGGGAACAATTCCAGACGGGTTTGCCATCGACTTGCGAGAGAGAAAATGGTATATTGTTGAAGCTGAACTCGGACATCATCCAGTTTGGGATCACATCGTAAAACAAGTATCTAAGCAAATTGTGGCGTCACTTCAGTCAAAGACTAAACAGATTCTCGAAGATGTTTCTGTCGAACTTTATAGAAATGACGACACTATTAAAGAAAAGTTCAACAACCTAGGTATTCAAGAAGTTGATGTCCGAAAAGTAATTCGCGAAATACTCTCGGAAAACCCAATAATTGGTATTCCAATTGACAGTATACCTAATGATCTTCGGGACTGGGCCTTTCAACAAAAACATGAAGTTAAATTATGGATAATCCGGAAGTTTGCTGAATTTAAAAACCCATGCAACATCATATACGAACTGCCTGAAGAAAAACCTGTAATTGATACTCAAGCAATAGTAAAAACTAAACAAGGTACTTTAAGTGTTTCAAAATATGATGTAGAACTTTTCGATCTAATAAGTGAAAAATTACTAAATGCATCAGATAAATTATTTATGACTTATAAACCTAGAAATGGGGGACAAAAAACTTATGAAGCATCAATTTTAACTGACGGTTCAATTGAAGTATTAGGAAATGTGTATAGTAGTCCTAGTTATGCAGCACTAGTATGTATTCAGGACGCAGGAAGTAAAAGAGAAACAGTTAACGGATGGACATCTTGGATAACAAAAAATGGACAAACACTTGCAGAGATTCGAGAAATATATTTAAATAATAATTAAAAATCCCTAGCCATATTCAATCATATGAAAATTAATACCCAAATAAAAATATTATTAGGACTACTATTTTCTGTAATCCTATTTCATATTTGCATTATTGTGAAGATAATTCCCTACAATATAATTTGGGGTGGCAGAATACGAAAAGACGTTGCCATGTACAAATTTGAAACTATTTCGATAGTACTAAATTTATTTCTTTCCTGGGTTCTATTAATGAAAGGTGAATTCGTACAATTCAAGTTTCCCAATACAACAGTTAATAGGTTTTTATGGATTTTCTTTGCGCTATTTATACTAAATACAGTAGGAAACTTTTTCGCTAAAACGAATTTTGAAAAATTATTTGCCCTATTAACTGGGCTATCTGCAATATTAATTTGGAACATAATAAGATATAAGAAAGCAACCAACTGATAACGAAGGGTTGGCAAAAGTTTCGGTTGAGTGTTCTGCAGATCGTGATGCATCGGGATGGTGAATCTTCCGCCGGGGCGCTCTCCGATATGCATTTGACGGATTGTGAAAATCGCACCTTCGCCAAGCCCAAAATCCTTATTGGTAGGCGCTTTTGACCATTTTGCGGAGAATAGACCTCACATTAACCGCACTTTATGCGGAGATAATTTTGTTTTGCGGAGAATAATGACTATTTTTAACGCAAATTAAGCGGAGATTAGAAGAAATGTATATTTATAACCATCCCAATTGGCCAATCTTTGAATGGAATAGTGAGCAACTATTACCATTGCTGTCGTTTGTAAGAAACAGACAAGGTAAGCTAATTGGGAAAATGGGAACCCTAGGGTTTGAATTGCGTAATGAGGCCAATCTTGAAATTTTAACCCAGGAAATTATTAAATCAACTGAAATTGAGGGTGAAATTTTAGACAGAGAGCAAGTAAGGTCATCAATCGCAAAACGACTCGGACTGGATATCTCAGGATTAGTATATGTTGAACGTAATGTAGATGGAATAGTTGATTTGATGGTTGATGCGACGAGGAATTTTGATAAGGAACTGAATAAAGAGCGACTTTTTTCTTGGCACTCAGCACTCTTTCCAACTGGCAAAAGTGGAATGTATACAATCACTGCCGGGCAGTGGCGTAACGATTCAACAGGACCCATGCAGGTAGTTTCAGGAGCATTAGGAAAAGAAAAAGTTCACTTCCAAGCACCCCCAGCTCAGCTCATTGAAAATGAGATGCGGATATTTTTGGATTGGTTCAATTTAGAACAGCAATCTGATTGGGTGCTAAAAGCGGCCATTGCACATTTGTGGTTTGTTACCATCCATCCATTCGAAGATGGAAATGGAAGAATTGCCAGAGCATTAAGTGATATGTTACTAGCCCGCTCTGATGAACAATCTTATAGATTCTATAGCATGTCTACTCAAATACGTAAGGAACGTAATTCCTATTATAACCTACTGGAAAAAACCCAAAAAGGAAACTTAGATATTACCCAATGGCTCGAATGGTTTTTGAAATCCTTAATGAACGCAATTGATCATTCGGAAAATATTCTTGAGAAAATAATTAATAAACATGACTTCTGGGTTAAAAACGCGGGAATTAACATCAATAACAGGCAGCGGAAGATATTAAATATGTTGATGGACGATTTTAAAGGGGTGCTAAATACTACAAAATGGGCGAAGATTGGAAACTGTTCACAAGACACTGCATTACGTGACATTCAAGATTTAATTGAAAAGGGAATATTGATTAAAAGTGAGCAAGGAGGTAGAAGCACAAATTACATTCTGAAATCACTTGAAATTTAGAAAGCCACAAACACAAATAGGTATTTTAAAAAACTTTCCGGATAGGTTCCAATGTAAAATCTGCTTTACAGAGTAATACTATTACGCTTGTAATACTTCAACCAAATGAATATACTCTTCCATACCACAACAGCAATAAGTGTTGCTGTTCTATTGACAGATACCAACAGAATTAAGCAGTCAACTAATGCAAAGATTATTTACTGGACAAGTTTTTTTACATTTACAGTTAGTCTAATTTCTCATGGAGCCTTAGACTATATTCCACATTGTTATCCTATTAATTCAAAGTTTGACGCTATTGCAGGGTTATCAATGATTTTGATTACAATTTGGATGACAAACAAAAAATATGGATTTATTGAATGGGTATGGAGGTGTCTTAGCTATCAACAATGCTTTGCTCTAAAAAAATAGAAATATTAGTAAAATGTTATAAACCCTCTAAAAACAATAGATTATTCAAATTTCACAAGAAACAAAAATTGATTAGATGATACGATTATTAATGCTAATATTATTCCTTCCAATTAAACTTATTGCATGTAGTTGTGGTATTTCGAGAGGACCAGTCACTATAAAAGAGTATAATTACAGTCAATTTATTTTATCTGGAAAAGCAATAAAAGTATCCATAAATAAGAATGAAACGATAGATAAACAAAAGAAAATCGAATTTCAAATAGATGAAATATTTAAAGGAAAAATAGAAGCAAAAACAGTTACCATTTATACTGCACTAGATGATGGAGCTTGTGGTTTGAATGTTAATGAAAATGAAGAATGGATTATATGGGCATATTTGCAGGATAATGTTCTTACTACAGATTTGTGCACAAGAAGTACGAAAAAAAAGTATCAATCAGAAATTGATTATACATCATTAAAATATTTTAAATCAAATCCATCCACCACTGAATGGAAAAATCACTTAGGCAATGTAATTGCCATTGGCAAATTGGAAAACAACCTACCGATTGGACGCTGGCAATATTTCTATAACAACGGGTTTATTGAATCGGAAGGTTCATACAAAAATGGAAAAAATGATGGTAAATGGATAAAATATCTTGATCCGGAGGGAATAGTAACTCGATTATGGTATGATAAAAAAATTCCACAAGACTCTACACCTGATTTACAATTACTAAAAAATAAAATTTGGGAGATTGAGAACTTCCACGATGGAATTAGAGAAGGTGAAAGAATTTATTACGCTTATTATTCAATAGACAAGCCGAAAGCAATTAAAAACTACAAAAACGATCAATTAAATGGAATATCAATATGGTATTATGATAATGGACTCATATATTATGAACAAAACTACAAGAATGGGAAACTAGACGGATATGAAAGATTTTATCATTCAAATGGACAATTAAAACAAGAAGGAAAATTCATACAAGATAAAGCAACAGGCGAATTCAAATTATATAGTGAAACTGGAGAATTGATAAAAAAATCTGTGAATAAAAGGCCTGATTAAATCATCTGGCACTATCATGGCAATTTAAGTAATTTGAATTGTAAAAAAACGCACTTTTGGGGATATGGTATTACAAATCATTTTCAGTAAATTAACATTACTAATCTAGTTCAAAGTTCAAGATCAATGGCTAAATACCAGCATTACTAAATTATGAGACTATTACTATTCTTATTAATGTATTGTAATTTAACCAAAGCGTATGGTCAAGTTACTTACAACTAAACGCTACCAAAAAAATATGATAGTGTATATCAATTGCTGGCTTCCGAATTTAAATCGTTAGTATTATATCAAGAACAGGATGCAGGCTATTTAGGAGGTATAGTTCTTTGTTCAGTATTTATCGACGATACGTTAAATATGAAAGATCTATTACCCAGAGATAATAGCATTCGGATTTTTGATATGGATGGAAAAGAAACACGAATTGAACCTGAAAAAATACCAGACTTATTCCCGATGTTTATATTTAATTCACTACAGAAAGACACATTAAATATTAAAGTAACAACAATGTTTATGTCAAGTGAAACAATAACTCACAAAATTATTGGCACACAAGTTAAAACAACTTACAATGAATATTACAAACAAGACAGCATCCTGAAAGCAAATAGTGCTGCTACAAAAACCAATGACTTAACTATTCCAGCAAGAACTATAAAATTCGTGTTAAGTGACAAAATATTTTCGGAAGGAAAAACAATTTATGGTGAAGCTGAAATTATAACAGCAGATTTTCTGTATTTAAATGCTTTTAACTTTAAAAATGAAACATTGAAACATCGATATCATTATAAATATTATTTTAAATTTAGAATTAAGAAAAATAGTTCATAAATCGGACTTGGATGATTAGATAATAATTAAAATTATTATACTAACTAAATTCATTTTAAAACCGGCTAATAAAATTGCCATAGCTAAATGCGGGAAAAATAGCGATTCAAAGTGAAATCATAGACTATCAATAAATTTTCACAACATGAAAAAAATAAAAAACAATCATCCGGGCGAAATATTGTTAGCAGAGTATTTAATTCCGCTTGAAATTAGTGCCTACAGGCTGTCAAAAGACATTGGTATACCACAAACACGTATCTCAGAGATAATCAAAGGGAACCGCCGTATTACAGCGGATACTGCTTTGCGGCTTTCTAAATATTTTGGAAATAGTGCCAAGTTTTGGCTTGGGTTACAAGATGATTTTGATATTGAGGAAGAAAAAGTTCTTAAAAAGAATGAATTGAATGCGATTAAGCAGTATACCCGGAAGGCTGCATAACATATATTGTAAGCTCCCTCGGAATTCGATTATTTAAAAATTGAGTATCTATTCAACTATCCCCCTACGCTTTAGCGTAGATTCCTAAATAAAATAGAATATATTATTTCAATCCAAACCCCGGTTACTATTCCTACAACAACATATTATTTAGTTAATCAATGAGGAGCGGGCTTTCGATCAATTTCTAACTATTTACCTAAATACGATAATCACTGAACAAAAATTAAACATTTGTTTAAATTTAAACAAATGTTTAATTTTGCGCCGTGTCGGACCAAAAAAAGCAACATATCATTCAAACTGCCATTACCCTATTCGCCGAGAAGGGCTATGAGGGTACTTCGATACGGGATTTGGCTAAGCGGGCAAAGGTGAATGTTGCCATGGTTAACTATTATTTTGGCTCAAAGGAAAAGCTGTTCGAAGCCCTGGTTGCCACCCGGGCAAGTTATATTCGCGACTTGCTGGATGAAATGAAGAAAAACACGGCAATGAGTCATTTCGAGAAAATGGAATTAATCATCCAGCAATATGTAACCCGCATCCTCGAAAACCGGGCCTTTTTTCAGGTAATGCAACAGGAAATGCTGGTTACCATCCGGCCCGAATTAAACCGGAACATCACCGATGTTTTATTAAAAAATATCGATGCAATTGTAAAAATTATCCAAAGCGGTATCCGAAAAAAAGAATTCCGAAAAGTAGATCCCCAATTAACCTTTGCTTCCATTATCGGTACTCTTCAACAGGTGCTGATGTCGAGAAACCTTTGCAACCGAATGCTCGGTTTACCCGAAAAAGCCGATCCCTACACGCATCCCAAATTTAAAAATCGTTTACACAATCATATTCACCAAATGATGCAGGCGCATCTATTAGCTCATCAACCATAAAAGCAATCTACCATGGAAGCTTCCGCTACTCCCACCCCAAAAAAGAATATACTCAGGCCCATTATCCTCCTTAGCCTGCTGGCAGTTGCAGGTTATTTCGGCTATAAAAAAATACATTTTGCCTTAACGCATGAATCTACCGATAATGCCCAAATTGAAACACAAATAACCCCGGTTTTACCCAGGGTTTCGGGTTATGTGAAAAATATAGTTGTGAAAGACTATGATTCGGTAAAAGCCGGACAACTACTGGTTGAACTGGATGATGCTGAATTGCAAACCCAACTGGCCGAGCAGGAGGCAGATTACCAACAGGCAATCTCGGAAGTTGCCTATGCGAAAGCCAATAAAAATGCTGCCATCGTTACCCTCCAAACCAACAAAGGTGCCGTTACCCTGCAAAACCTGCGCTTGAATAAAGCCAAACAGGATGCAGAAAGAGATGAGCGCTTATTAAAAGAGGAAGCCATTACCCGTAAACAATGGGAAGACAGTAAATTCAATGTGCAATCGGCACAACAACTTTTACAAAATAGTGAAACAGACTTATCCGCTGCCGATAACCGTATTCAGGTGTTAACAGCAGCCGTTGAAAAAGCTGAGTCGGCCCTTGCCATTAAAAAAGCAAAAATTGAACAAACCCGCTTAAAAATCAGCTATACCCAAATCAGTGCTCCCTTAAGCGGAAAAATTGGTAAGAAAAATGTTGCAACCGGCCAATACGTTCAGGCTGGCACGCCGCTGTTCTCTATTGTTAATGATACCACTTATTGGGTGGTTGCCAATTTTAAAGAAAACCAATTGCGTAAATTATATCCAGGTAAAGAGGTTGAGCTGAGTATTGATGCCTATCCGAAAGAACACCTAACCGGAGTTATTGAAAGCCTGAGTGAAGCAACCGGAGCTAAATTTTCTCTACTGCCCCCCGATAATGCCAGTGGAAACTTTGTAAAAGTTACCCAACGTGTGCCGGTGAAAATTGCCATCCGAAATATCAATCAATACCGAAATATGCTGCGTGCAGGTTTAAGTGTGGAAGTTACCGCAGCCATTCAATAAATTCATTCTCCCGCTACAATGGCTACACCTAAAGGATTTGCCAAGTTTATTATTGTAATTACCTGCATTACTGCTGCCATTATGGAGCTGATAGACACTTCCATTGTGAATGTGGCTTTGAGTAATATCAGTGGCAGCCTGGGGGTAAATATTGAAGATACCAGCTGGATCATTACTTCTTATGCCATTGCCAATGTAATCATCATCCCGCTTACCGGTTTCTTAGCCGAATATTTTGGAAGAAAGAAATACTATATCGGCTCGATGATTATTTTTACCCTTGCCTCTTATTTATGTGCGCAGTCGGGAAGCCTGATCGAAATTGTTATCTGGCGATTTATTCAGGGCATTGGTGGTGGTGCGCTGCTTTCTACCTCTCAGGCTATTTTGTTTGATACCTTCGAACCCCAAGACCGCCCCATTGCAGCTGGCGTTTTTGGTATGGGAATCGTATTAGGTCCAACCCTTGGCCCTACCCTGGGCGGTTACATCATCGACCATGCATCCTGGCCACTGATATTTATCATCAATATTCCCATCGGTATTCTCGCCACTTTTCTAAGCATCAGCTTTATCGAAGAAAAACCCGGAGAGGGAACCCGAAAAAAAGAAATTCATATCGACTATACCGGCATATTACTGCTAACCGTTGGAATCGGTTGTTTACAATACGTGCTGGAGCGAGGTGAATCGGAAGACTGGTTTAGTAGTCAAACCATACAAATCACCACCCTACTCGCAACGATAGGTTTAATAGGTTTTATCTGGTACGAACTCACCATATCTCAACCCGCAGTCAATTTACGGGTATTGGGAAATACCAATCTGGCATTTACTACCCTATTCACTTTTGTAATTGGGTTCGGACTATTTACTTCAGTTTTCGTGTTTCCGATTCTTGCACAAAGAATATTAGGATTTACCGCCTATGAAACCGGATTAACCCTGCTGGCACCCACGCTCATCACGCTGGTTACATTTCCCGTAATTGGGAAACTGATGAGTAAGGGCATATCACCAATTCCTTTTGTAATTATTGGATTTTTATTTTTTGCACTATATGCATGGATGAATGCAAGGTTGAGTCCGGATGTGGGCCGATGGGATTTTTATTTACCCCTCTTATTCAGGGCCATTGGCATTAGTATGGTGCAAATTCCGCTTATCAATCAGGCAGTAGCCGGACTCGCACCCAAAGATTATGCTTCGGGAATTGCGCTCAATAATATGATTCGCCAGCTAGGGGGCGCATTCGGTATTGCATTGGCGAATAATTATATCTCTAACCGATACGCGGTTCACAGAAATCAACTGATCACCCATATAACCGGTGAATCGGAAATGTTGTATGAGCGAAGCAACACCATTGCAAAAGGAATTATAGCAAGAAGCGGCGATGTGGCGGGTGCTTCTTCCAAGGCATTGGCTACCATTAATCAGGTGGTAGACAGGCAGGCTTATTATTTATCGTATTTAGATACTTTTTTACTGGTAACGATATTTTTTATTGTAATGATACCATTTGCAGTTTTCTTAAAAGCAAAAAAACAAAGCCCCGCCGAAATGGCAGCAGCTGCAAAAGCAACCGAAGAAGCACATTAAACTCATTTTTCAACTTTAGTATATGAAAAGATTTTTGATATTACCCTGTATGCTGATCAGTAGCTGTACTTTGTTTAGTCAGGTTACTGTTAAGCAGGACGTAAAAGATTTGATTCGTAAATCATTTACCTTTTTTCCGGCAATTAAAGAGAAAGAACAAACCCTGGTTACCGCAAAGGAGAAAATGCAATTAACCGAACTCAATAAATACCCCGATATTACGGCTGATGCAGGTTATACCTTTGTGCAACCGAAAATTGAACTACCGATTAATGGAGAAAAATTTCAATTTGCCCCCGTTCACAATGTAACAGGCAGCATCAATGCTACCTATGCCTTATTCGATTTTGGCAGATTAAAAGCAGCGGTGGAAAGATCGAAGAAAGATATTCAACTGGCACAACACCAGGTTGAATTTAGTAAATGCCAGCTCGCTTATCAGGTTGCTACCATTTATTATAATATCCTCTATCTGCAAAAAGCCATTGCCATTGAAGATAGTTTATTGGTGTATTTACAGGAAAACAAACAGTTGATTCAAACCCAGCTCAGCAATGGTACAGCTTTAAAAATTGATGCCCTATCTATTCAGGCTGCAATCGACAATGAAAACAATCGGCGCATCGATTTAGCCAATACCCTACAAAAGCAAGTGAATTTAATGGAATATACAACCGGTAGTCCGGCAAAGCCAACTCAAGCAGGTTTTGATTTTCAGGTATCAACTGAAAATGTATTACAAACCCTGGCACTTGCCCAACAACAAAATCCGGAATTTGCTATTGCAAAAGATAAGGTACAGCAAAGCAATGCCGATTTGGCTATAGCACAGCTTGCCGATAAACCAATGATTGGAGTGCGTGCGGGTGCAGGTATTAGAAATGGATATGTTCCCTATGTAAATGATCTCCGTTTCAATTATCTGGCGGGCTTATCATTTACTGTTCCTATTTATAATGGAGGTAAGGCAAAACAACAGCAAAAACTGCAACAGCAACAAATTGTTCAACAAGAGCTGGCTATTGAAACACTCAATAATCAATATAAGAAAGATTTGATGCAGGCGCTGGCGGATGTGAATAGTGCTAAAGAAAGAATCAAAAATACAGAAGGACAAATTCAGCAAACAAAAGCTGCAGAAAAATTGGCCTATCAGCAAATGAAAAACGGTGTAGGCACCCATTTAGAAATCACCCAGGCGGGCAATCGGGTGCAACAGGCATCATTTACCCGACTTCAGTATGAATACCAATTATGCCTATCGCAATTAGAATTGGCAAGGCTGATGGGTATCAAATATTGGGAACTATAGTTAGTTATTTTGCATCAAACCAAATAGGCGGTTGATCGCCTTCATCCGGCAAATAATTGATGAATAGCTCCTCTCCTGCTGCTATATCACGAAGGGTATATATAGAGATAAGCTGATGGGTAAAATCCATTTCATATCGGCAATTGGGTATTGCAGCATGGTTATACATTGAAAGATAGCCCCAGGCAACACAAACCTCTTTGCCATCCACTCCCCATTCAAAAATATAATCGTGTAAACGGGTTTGCTCTAATAATGCACGTTCATCAGGGGAAACTACCAATACAGGGGAGATTTCAACTACAAGATTTCCAGAGAGCGGTTCAGCAGTAAACACACCCCTACCCCTGTTTTCGGAGGGGGCTATAAACAAACAGGGAAGCATCATGGGGTAAAGATACATCCGAAGCCTGCTTCCAGTTTCTTTTGTAAATTATTTACTCAGAAATACTAATTAAATTGCAGGCATTATGCAAGAAATGGAACAGCCGAGCTTATTTGAGCAGTTTGAAGCCCTTATTCGGGAAGAAGATACCCTGGAAATTCGTGCATTCCTAAATGAACAAAATATCAGTGAAGTAGCCGAACTGATTAATGAGTATCCAGAATATGCAGATCGTATCATAGCGAATATGGCAATTCATCGGGCGGCCAGCGTATTTAAGATTCTGGATATATCGCAGCAAAAAGACATTGTAAAGGAACTCCCCTCTGCAAAAACAGCTGAGTTGTTAAATGAATTACCGGCAGATGACCGAACCGATTTTCTGGAAGAATTACCTCAGGCTGCAATTAGAGATTTAATCAAATTATTAGATCCCGAGGAAAGAAAAATTACCCTTTCGATGTTAGGGTATCCCGAAGATAGTGTTGGAAGAATAATGACTCCTGATTATGTATATGTTTATGAGCATAATTCTGTACAGGAAACCTTTGAAACCATTCGAAAACATGCCAAGAATAGCGAAACAATTGATGTGATTTATGTAATCAATCAACAGGGACAATTGATTGATGATATCAGAATCAGAGATGTGATTTTAGCCTCCCCTGAAAAAACCATGGGAGAAATTGTAGATGGAAGAGTAGTAAGTTTAAAAGTGCGTGACGATCAGGAATATGCCAGTCAGGTTTTTAAAATGAATAACCGCGTGGCCCTGCCGGTTGTGGATGAACATAATATTTTGCTAGGCATTGTTACTATCGACGATATCCTTTGGGTTACCAATGAAGAGTTTAGTGAAGATATGCAGAAAATGGGGGGAACGGAAGCGCTGAATGAACCCTATTTAGATATCCCATTTTTTACATTGATTCAAAAACGTGCAGGATGGCTGGTGCTATTATTTTTTGGTGAATTGTTTACGGCTACTGCGATGGCATATTTTTCGGATGAGTTATCCAAAGTATTGGTTCTATCGATATTTGTTCCACTGATTATTTCCAGTGGAGGTAATAGTGGCTCACAGGCATCCACCCTCATTATTCAGGCAATGGCAGTTGGGGAAGTATATATTGAAGACTGGTGGCGTGTTATGCGCAGGGAGATATTAAGCGGATTAACACTGGGTAGCATTTTAGGCATCATTGGTTTTGTGAGAATTGCAATTTGGCATCAATTAATGAGCAGAGGGATTTTGCAAGATATATATGGCGAGCATTGGCAACTGATTGGGTTAACGGTTGGCTTTTCGTTGGTTGGTGTAGTTTTGTGGGGCACCTTAACCGGCTCAATGTTACCCTTGCTATTAAAAAAATTAGGTGCAGATCCAGCAGTATCTTCAGCACCCTTTGTTGCAACTTTAGTTGATGTAACCGGATTGATTATCTATTTTTCTTTGGCTTGGGTATTTTTAAGTGGAATTATGTTATAAGCCAATTCAAATGCATCCTACAATTACCACTCGAATTAGGAGACACATAATTTTTGCAGAGATAATTTAACCGTTTGTTGCCACTCCGAAGCAAGGATGCTCAATTGAACACTGGTTCTCCTGCTTCCATCGGGCAAAATCAGGTGATCGCGCAAAATACCCTCCTGTTTACAACCAATCGCCTCCATTGCTTGAATGCTGGCAATATTCCTGGCATCTGCCCTAAATGCCACCCGATGAAAACCCATCTGATCAAATGCAAATTGCAGTAATAAATATTTACAATGCCGGTTAATGCCAGTGCGCTGAAATGCGGAACCCAACCAGGTGTACCCTAAATAAGTTGTTTCATTTTTGATATCAATTTCATACAACCGGGTGCTTCCTGCATATTGTTGATTTTTTTTGTCAAAAATTATAAAGGGATAGGCAGCGCCCTTTTCTCTATCCTGAATGGCTGATGCAATATATTGCGCTAAGTTATCAGCACCTGCAGCAGTTTGCAGACTATATCGCCATATTTCGGGTTCATTTTCAGAAAAATACTGCAAAAAATTGGCATCATCCTGCAACAAAGGCCGCAATAAAACGCATTCATCTTCCAGTATGTAATTGTGTAATGCAGAAAATGATTGAGCCAACATATTTTCAGTTGTTAAATGAATTCGTAAAACCAAGGTAGAAAAGCGAAAATCCTATTATTGATAGTATCTTGCAGCACAAAATACTAAAATTAATATTCATGTGTGGAATAGTAGGTTATACAGGAAATAAAGCAGCTTATCCCATCATATTAAAAGGATTAAAACGGCTGGAATACAGGGGTTACGACAGTTCGGGAATTGCTTTTCAGCAGGACAATGCTTTACAGGTTTTTAAGAAAAAAGGAAAGGTAGCCGAGCTAGAAGAAAGTTTATTGGGTAATGGATTGCAAGCACATATCGGTATTGGTCATACCCGTTGGGCAACCCATGGAGAACCCAGTGACCGAAATGCGCATCCGCATGTATCTAAGAGTGGAAAACTTGCCATGATACACAATGGAATTATTGAAAATTACGCACAAATAAAGCAGGAATTATTATCGAAAGGATATCAATTTAACAGTGATACAGATACGGAAGTATTATTAAATTTTATAGAAGAAATTCAAAATCAAAATAACTGTTCCCTGGAAGAGGCTTTACGAATAGCACTCAAAAGAGTGGTTGGAGCCTATTGTGTTTTATTAATTGCAGCCGATGATCCCGAAACCATTATTGCCGCCAGAAAGGGAAGTCCGTTGGTTATTGGCATTGGCAAAGGTGAACATTTCTTAGCCAGTGATGCTTCTCCCATAATTGAATATACGAGAGAGGTTGTTTATGTAAATGACTATGAAATTGCGATTGTTCGGCCAGACGAATTGATTTTAAAAAATCTGGGAAATGAAAAGCAAACACCCTATATCACCCGCCTGGATATGGAATTATCGGCAATTGAAAAAGGCGGATATGACCATTTCATGTTAAAAGAAATTATGGAACAACCCGAAACCATATTTGACGGGTTGCGAGGAAGATTATTAGCTGCAGAGGGTCAAATTATTATGAGTGGTATTGAGCAACACCTGGATGCATTTTTATCTGCTCCCCGCATCATCATTGTTGCATGTGGAACCAGCTGGCATGCAGGATTACTGGCAGAGTATTTAATTGAAACATTTGCAAGAATTCCGGTAGAAGTAGAATATGCGTCTGAATTCAGATATCGCAATCCGGTAATACATCCGGGAGATGTAATTATAGCCATCTCTCAAAGTGGCGAAACGGCCGACACCCTGGTTGCTTTGGAAAGTGCCAAAGCCAAGGGTGCTTTTATTTTTGGCGTTGTGAATGCAGTTGGCAGCAGTATTGCACGTTTAAGTGATGCAGGAGCCTATACACATGCGGGTCCGGAAATTGGCGTTGCCAGTACAAAAGCATTTACCGGACAGGTAGCCGTATTAACCCTGATGGCATTAAAAATTGGATATGCAAAAGGAACACTTGACAAAAATACCTTCCTGCACTTACTTTCAGAATTAGAACAGGTACCGGAAAAAATAAGAGAGATACTGGGGCAAAGTAAACAAATTCAGGAAGTAGCCAATGCCTATAAAGACGCAAAAGATTTTCTATTTCTGGGTAGAGGCTATAATTTCCCCATTGCACTGGAAGGTGCTTTAAAACTAAAGGAGATATCCTATATCCATGCAGAAGGATATCCTGCAGCAGAAATGAAACATGGTCCGATTGCATTGGTTGATGAAAATCTTCCCGTATTATTTGTTGCCACCAAGGATATGTACTACGAAAAAGTGGTTTCCAACGTACAGGAAATCAAAGCCCGTAAGGGAAAAGTTATAGCGATTGTTACCAAAGGTGATACTATTTTACCTGAAATGGCGAATCATATAATTGAAATTCCCGAAGCACACGAAGCTATAGCCCCTATGCTAAGTGTAATTCCATTACAACTACTTAGCTATTACACAGGATTGGCAAAAGGCTATGATGTAGATAAGCCAAGGAATCTAGCGAAGAGTGTAACGGTGGAATAATTAAATGATAAAATAATAACCGTTCTTCATTAACGCCAGTTAAAATAGTGCTTGCTATTATAATAGCAGATATCCTGCACTATTTTACCCATCCATTTCATATCATGAGGCAATTCACCATTCTCTATTTCTTCCCCAAGCATATTGCAAAGAATACGCCTAAAGTACTCATGACGCGGAAAGGAAAGGAAACTTCTGCTATCCGTTAGCATACCTACAAAACGACTTAATAAACCCATATTACTCAATGCATTCATTTGGCGGATCATACCATCTTTTTGATCTAAAAACCACCAAGCCGAACCCCATTGCACTTTATTTACAACCGAACCATCATTAAAATTACCCATCATCGTAGCAAATAATTCATTATCGGCCGGATTGAGGTTATAGATAATGGTTTTGGCCAAAGTATTATTTGTATCCAGTTTATTTAAAAATTTTGCCAATGAACGGGCTTGAGGAAAATCTCCAATTGAATCCCATCCGGTATCAGCACCCAACTGTTGAAGTCGTCTTGCATTGTTATTGCGCAACGCTCCCAAATGATATTGCTGTACAAATCCCCGCTCAAAGTCCCACTCGGCAAATTGAATCAACATCGCAGACTTGAATTTTTTGATTTCATCTGGTAGCAATTGCTTTCCTGAACGAATTTTATCGAAGTAGTTTTCGATTTCTATCTGTGTATAATCTTCCGCATAAATTTCTTCTAACCCATGATCACTTACACAAGAATTATTTTCGAAAAAATATTGATGCCTACTGGATAAGGCTTTTAAAAAATCTTGGTAATTACCAATCGATACATTTGCCGCAGCTTCTAACAAGGAAAGATATTGATTAAAAGTTTCGGGATCCTCCACCTGCATTGCTTTATCTGGCCGAAAAGCTGGTTTTACTTCAATAGAAGAAACTGATTGATTGATCTGCTGATGGTAGAAAAGATTATCAACCGGATCATCGGTAGTACATAACAACTCTACATTCATCTTCTTCAATAATCCCTGTACCCGAAAATCTTCATTTTGTAATTGGGCCTGGGTTTCTTGAAATATCATTTGGGCAGTATCCGAATTAAGAAGGGAGTCAATTCCAAAATATCGTTGTAATTCTAAGTGCGTCCAATGATACAAGGGATTGCGAATGGTAAAAGGGACTGTACCGGCCCATTTTTCAAATTTCTGCCAGTCACTGGTATCTTTTCCGGTAATAAATGACTCATCAATTCCATTAATGCGCATGGCACGCCACTTATAATGATCCCCGTTTAACCAAACCTGCGTAATATTTTCAAATGGCTTATTCAGGGCAATATCCTGTGGGGAAAGATGATTATGATAATCAATAATGGGCATTTGAGCTGCATAATCGTGGTACAACTCTTTAGCAAACGTATTGCTCAATAAAAAATCGGCATCTAAGAATTTTTTCATTCCAATTTATTTATAAAGAAACCCCTCTTTTCCAGGGAATAAAATCATCCTGCTGCAATTGCACAGCTTTGGGAATTTTTTCGCCGTTTGCCACCTGAATACAAAATTCCAAAATCTCCTCTCCCATTTGCTGAATGGTTTTTTCTCCATCAATGATTGCCCCACAATTCAAATCAATAATATCAGCCATTTTATTGGCAAGTGTTGTGTTGGATGATAATTTAATGGTAGCACAAATGGGGTTGCCGGTAGGTGTGCCTAACCCGGTTGTGAATAAAAGCAAATTGGCCCCACTCGCTACTTTACCAGTGGTAGCTTCTACATCATTACCTGGAGTTAGCACTAAATTTAAACCCGGATGAATAGCTTTTTCAGTGTAATCCAACACATCTACTACGGGAGACGATCCACCTTTTTTAGCAGCACCTGCACTTTTCATTGCATCGGTGATTAAGCCATCTTTAATATTTCCGGGAGATGGATTCATAGAAAAACTGGAACCGGCAGCTTCCACCTGCTGCTCATATTCCTTCATTAATCGCATAAATTTATTTGCCTTTTCGTCGTCGTCGGTACGATCTATTAAATCTTGCTCAACACCGCATAACTCAGGGAATTCGGCTAATAAAACTTTTCCGCCTAACGCAACTACTAAATCGGCACAATAACCAACAGCAGGATTGGCAGAAATACCACTAAAGCCATCACTACCCCCACACTTTACGCCAACACACAAATGCTCTAAGCCCGCAGGCTTACGGGTATTTTGATTGGCAATCTGTAAACTTTTAAAAGTTTCTCGAATCGCATCTGCAATTAATGTTGCTTCACTGGAATATTGTTGCTGTTCAAATACATGCAACGGCTTATCAAAGGAGGGATTTACCCGATAAATATCTTTTAGAAAATCATCGACCTGTAAGTTCTGACAACCCAGACTAAGCACAGTTATTCCGGCTACATTGGGATGATTAGCATACGCTGCTAACAACTTACTTAACAGCGCAGCATCTTGCCGTATTCCGCCACATCCCCCTGTGTGCATTAGAAACTTAATTCCATCCACATTCGGAAAAAACCGTGACTGCTGCACTTGTTCGGGGGAGAATTGAACATTATCGATATTTTCCCCATTTTGCACCGCTGCTAATAGTTGATTAGCATAGGCGCGATATTGATCGGTTACGGCATAGCCCAAACTGTGCAATAAAGATTCCTTGATAATTTCGAGGTTTCTGTTTTCACAAAACACGGTAGGAATAAACAACCAATAATTGGCTGTACCCACACTGCCATCGGAACGGTAATACCCATTGAATGTTCGATTGGTAAATCGGGAAATATCCGGTTGCTGCCATTGAAATGAATATGGTTTGCGAATGTAGGGCTGTGCAGCATGACTAACATTATCTGTAGAAACCCGTTGCCCTTTAGAAACATCCATCTTTGTTTTGCCAATCAGCACTCCATACATGGTAACATCTACCCCAGCCGGCATATCTAACATAAAAAATTTATGCTTAGCCGGAATATTTTCAATCAATAGGTAAGTTGTGTTTTGAAATTGAATGGTTGATTGAGCAGGTAAGTCAACCAATGCCACTAATACATTATCCGCTTCGTGAACCTGTAACACCTGTTTACGCATATACATTATTTTTATGAATCAATTCAAGCACAACATGTTTTACTCCGAACTGAAGCATTCGATTTACCATCATTTGAATATAAGCTAGAAAATCAGGTAATTGGGTTAAGTCGGTCTCCCAAAATGTTGTATTACTTAATACCTGATACACAACCTGGTTGGGATCAAGACTGTTCCACCAGATTGACAATTGCTTTGCCTGATCGTCTTGTATGGTATAAGTTGTATCACCTACTTTACCCATGTACTGCTTGTCGGCTGCTTCCTCCGATTTCATGTAAACTATGTAGGCTGCAAATCCGGTAGCCATATATTCAGGAACTCGGTTATACTTTGCATAGAAATTCAGTATTAATGGAATATTCCGCATTTTCATTTTGGATGAAATTTGAACATTCACACTCTGCCAATGATGTGAAATAGTTGGGTTACGAAACCGATCAAGTACACTATTGGCAAATTGAATTTTCACCGAATCTTCTATTGGAAGTGGAATAGAAGGAGCAATTTCATTGAGCATCATATTTCTTACAAAAGCTACATACGCATCATCATTAATAGCTTCTCTGGTTAATAGAAATCCACTCAAAAATGCGGTTGCACTATTAAAAGTATGCGTTCCATTCAGTAACCGCAATTTCAATTCTTTGAATACCGAAATATCGGGAACAATTTGAACACCAGCATCTACGGAATAAAAACTAAGGATACTTTTTACTATTTCGTTACCTTCAATTGCCCATAGCCTATATACTTCGCAGCAGGTTAGCAATTCATCCTCATATCCCAATTCGGCAAGAATAGCTGTTCGCTCCTCACCGGAAGGCCTTCCAGGCACAATTCGATCTACCAATGAACTACAGAAATAAACATACTCATCCATCCACTTGATAAAAGCAGGTTCCAATTGATTCATTGCAACCAGTTTCAATATTATTTCCTGTAAAACCTTTCCATTATCGGATACCAGTTCTGTAGGAATAATTACCAATCTGCTTTCGGGTGATGTTCCAAAAACCTGGAATCGTTTATATAAAAAAGCCAATAACTTTCCAGGAAATGAAACAGGAGGATTTGCATGAATATGATCGGTAACCAGCTGTAAACCCATTTCGGTGGTGTTGGATATAATTACTTGTAATTCTGGATTGACAGCCTGCTGAAGCACTTTATCCCATTCGGTATTGGCATGTAATACCCTACTAATAGCACTATTAATGATATTTTCTTGCACACTATCTCCATCTTCAATGCCTCTTACACAAATTGTATACAATCCATTTTGAGTGTCGAAAGCCGAGCTATCTGATGCGGTTGATTTTACCACAACAATTCTACCTTTAAAAACACCTGCTTTATTAGCTTTATCGATAAAATAATCAGGCAAAGCACGCAAAAGAACACCTGTGCCAAATTGAAGCACCTTTTCGGGAAATGAGTAGAGTTGATTGTAAACATCCCGTTCATCGATGCAGTTCGTTTCTAAATATGATTTTGATAATTGCATTTTATTTTTTTTCGGGTGTCCATCTGCTTCCAAACAACCATTGCACTGTGATTGCTTCCGGTTGAATGTTGGATGGTAAATGATTCGTTAACCAATTATATTGCTGTTCTCCTGCTACCTTACATTCATAATAATAAATGCGCTCCCCCCATTGAATGGGGGCTGCTGTTGTTACCCAATAAATTGGTTTGTTGCGCATATTGGCTGCAAAACGGCAATTGAGTAAAAAAAACTGAGCCTCTTTATGATACCTGCCAAGATAAAATCCATCATATCCACTAAAAACACATTGCTTAAATACCGACTTCGCATCCCGATTACCCGATCCATCGTGCCATATAGCCGCCATCCCACCCGTGCTGATGAATTCACAATCTTCGGCCCAGGCCCAACCGCGCGGACAATACATATCAACTCCTCCTTCAAAAGAACAATTTTTGAAATACCACATTCCGTTGTAAATCTCCCAGGGGCTCATGGTATCTCCTCCATAAGATAAAAATTTACACCGTATCGCTTTGAAACGGGTAGCCATATTCATTACTCGAACAGCCATTTGATGACCATCTACTGGAATTGTTTTTGTTTTATTGGCAGTTGAAGTATCAGTTGCACATGCAATTGTGCGTATGGTATTCACCTTTCCATATTCATTAATCACAGTTAAGTTTTCGAAACTAATATCACTACTGCCAATATTAATGGTAGCCACGCCCCAATCATCGGTATGTCCACACCTCCATTCATCTCTGGCAATTGAACAAATAATCTTGGTAGTTGCACTATCTTCTCCTTGTAAAACGATATTGGGCTTCTCGATATATATTTTTTCCCGGTAGATACCTTTTTTAATAAATAGGATACGTGGAGCAGTGGCAGAATCGGGTAAGCTATTCAATGCTGCCTGAATGCTGTTAAAATTGGCATCTCCATTTTTTGAAACAGTGATGATTGATGTTTGCTGAGCTACTACCATCTGAGTAGTTACCATCCAACAACAACAGAAAAGTGCCCGATATATTAACTTATTCATTTACGTGCATTTTTTAATAACCACTGAATAAGTTCTTCTGCTGCCTGAAAATTTTCATACGCTTTGGGTAACTTTCTACCATCAACATATTCGTTGTATAACCAGGGGTCGCCAATTGCTATTACTTTGCCTTTTCCATTGCTGACAATCGACATCACAACTTCATTATTATCTAACAAAAGGGGTTTAGCTGGTAATTGAAGGGTTTGTGTACACAGCTGCTTGATAAAAATTTTTCTTCCTTTAGAAAAAATAGGATTCCCTGGGGGAATAATAAATAGCCCTTGTTCAAATTGATTGTTGATAACATCATGGCGCATGTTTTCATTCCATTGTATTCCAAATCGATTTGCCAGTTCATTATAATGCGTAAACTCTACATTGTTGGAATCATTGGCCATCATAATGAGTATTCCTCCATTTTTCACGAAATCAAACAGATAATCTGCATGCTGCCGTGAAATATAATTAGGTGTTTTATTCTCCTTAGGAAAATCCGGATCAATTAAAAAATAAATAGCAACATTTGCCAGATTCTGCGGCGAAGGAGCTTCATCTAATAAATTTGGATTAATCCCATATTTTTCCCACAGAGATCGAACGAATGAAAATCCCCCATTATCTTGTTCTTTCCATTTATAATGAAATATAATCCGATTGCCAAAAGCGTCCATTTTTGTTTCCCTATTAAAGTAATTATCCATAACTACTTTTCGACCCTTTCCCATTGTAAGAGTTGGAAGCCTTTCCATCTCACTCATTGCCAATAAGGTGGCACCTAAGCCTTTGGGATCATCTTTTATTACAGGTTCACTCATGTAATAAGCGAAAGTCCCATCCCGATAGGGTGTACCCCCTAACCCCGAAACTTTCACTGTTCCATTTAGGTGTAATCCACTGGAATCTGTAGTTAGAAAATGCGTTTGTATCCCTTTATATCCTTTTTTAGCTACCATTAAATACGGATCAGGCAAATAACCTTTCCTAACCGATTTAGCGAAAAAATAAACAAATTGTGCCGCGGCTGAGGCTTCCCAATAATTTTTTTCAGCATCTTTCCCCTTGTATGCCAACACATCTTTCCATAATCCTGTACCAGCATCTTGCTCCTCACGAATCGATTTTGCCAGCTGCGCTATCATATTTAATAATTCAATTCGCTTGGGATGTTGAACCGGAAAAAAGTCTAAAACATCCACCAATGCAGCAACAAACCATCCCATCCCTCTTGCCCAAAAATGAGGAGCATGATTGGTTTTTCCAACAGCCCATTTCATTTGTGCAGATGCATCATAGGCATGGTATAACAATCCGGTAGCAGAATCCTTCAAATTGAGAATGGCTTCCTGAAACTGTAATACAATATCATCATATACCGAATCAGCACCACTAAGTGAAGCAAATGCTGCATAAAAAGGTGCATGCATATATAATCCATCCAACCATTGCTGATTGGGATATATTTTTTTATGCCAGAATGCCCCTCTTGTTGTTCTTGGCTGCTGCTGAAGTTGAAGATATAATTGCCGTGCAGCTTTTAGATACTTTTCTTTTTGAGTAACCTGATATAACATTAATAATAGCTTGCCGTTATTAATGTTATCCAAATTAAAATCACCCTGTTTATATCCTGATATAGTACCTGATTCACTTACAAAGTAGTCAACCTGCTTTTGAATATAATTAAAATAGGTAGCATCCCCGGTTGCCAACCACACTTGCTCAATACCTTGTAATATTACCCCCATGTCGTAGGTCCACTTGGCAGGCTTATTATCCAACGAAAAAGAATCCTTCCATAATCGCATACAGGTTGCTGCCAACTGCTGGGATGGCTGAACAGTTTGTGCTTGCACACTTAGCAAAGTTGCTCCTGATAAAAAAAAGAAAATTATTTTCTTCATTTAATTTGAATAGATTCGTTAGTTGCCCCTCCGGTTAGCGTATATCTTTTTTCGGCTAATGAAAAGTTGGTATTGGTAATCTGAATTTGCTTAGTTCTTTCACCCGCTAGCAAACACAACAATTTCGCTCCGCTTGGAAATTCAATTTTATCAAATCGTAGATTCTTTCCCTGCATTATTTGAATTAGTGGAAGCGTATTTTTTGCAAAAAGTTGAATAGAAGTAAAATTGCAATCGCTTGCTTCCTGTATCTCAAATCCCTTATTTGATTGGATTTGCATATTTTTTAAATCGACTTGTTGAATGGGCGCTTCCGGCAAACCTCTCATAAATAGCGCAGTTTCTGCACCTGAACAATATACATTTTGAATGGTAAAATTTTTAAATATTGGAGTGGTTTCATCAAAAGGCTTTTGCGCTATATCGGGTAATGCACGTTGTTCACCATCTACAGGAATAGGATCTTTCGCCATATAATACATATCAAACAAAATGGCTTCTCCAACAATATCTTTCATATAAATATCCGAAATACGAATATGCTCAACTATACCCCCTCTACCCCTGGCCGATTTAAAACGCAGCCCTATATCTGTTCCAATAAAAGTGCAATTGTTAACACTTATATTTTTAATTCCCCCACTCATCTCGCTTCCAATTACAAATCCTCCATGTGCAGCATATACCAAACAATTTCGTATAGTTACATTTTGAGTTGGCATATTCCGCTTTCTTCCAGCAGCATCTCTTCCACTTTTCATACAAATGGCATCATCTCCCACATCAAAAACACTTTGCTCAATTAGAACCTGATCGCAACTTTCCACATCAATTCCATCACCATTTTGTGCATACCAGGGATTTTTTACAAATACATTTCTAACCGTAATATTTTTACTCATGAGCGGATGTAAACACCAAGCAGGAGAATTCTGAAAGGTTACCCCCTCCAATAAAACTCCATTACATTTTTCCAGCACAACTAAATTGGGGCGTAAAAAATCTTTTACCGATTGATAAAATGAAGTGTCTTTTTGATCACTGATAACACCCGGGTTAGTATAGGTAGACCCTAATAATGAACTTTTAGAAGGATACCATGTTTTTTTATCATCACTGAGATAACCACCCGATGCTATCTTCTTTTTCCAATGAGTTTCAGTAAGTTTTTCTTTTTTTACCATTCGCCATGCATCACCATTACCATCAATTACTCCCTTACCGGTAATTGCAATATTGGTTGCTCCATTAGCATATATAGGTGACTGATTTCTCATTTGATCTACACCTTCCCAGCTAACTTTTTGCAATTGATATTCATCAAATTGATTAGTAAAAAATAATGTAGCCCCCGGTGCCAGATACAAATTGATATTGCTTTTTAAAACAATCGGACCGGTTAACCATAAACCCTTAGGAATTACAACCACTCCGCCGCCTTTAGCAGCTAACTTTTGTATACTATTATTGATAGCTTTGGTATTACTGGTAATCCCATCCCCAATTGCGCCATTTTGAATTATATTAATGGAATCTTTCAAAAATTTAGGTACGATTACATTTCCAATAGATTGTGCATTCACACTAGGTAAAATGAACATTACCAATAGAACTGCATGGATGAATTGGATTACAGTAAACCAGTTTCTCTTTTTTTGAAGTGGATACCCTTGTCTACTAATTGCTATACTTTTTTGCTTTTTCAATATTTTACATTTTTCATTGTTATTTCAATACTCTATAGGATGAAATACCTGAACATCATTGAGATTTTTCAGGATTCCAACCTCCAAATATATTCTCAATGGTATATCGTGCGGCTTCTGCAGCTGTTAACTGATGCGACCAGCTAACCCTTGCCAAGGGCTGAGCACCGGGACCCGAATTTTCATATTCACTATATCGGGCTGTTAATTCATTGGCAGGATTTTTCCAATTATTCCAACCCTCCGGAATGATATGCTTTCCTAACCAGCAATTGATATATGCCACAGCAGCAGTTGGAGACCATGGGCGACCCAGTGAAACTTTTTGTATACTATCAGAAGCAGTTAATCGGCAGTTGAAAAATACAAAGCCAAATGGAATTATAGAATTGGTGGAAGCGGCGGTTACATGACTATTTTTTTTGCTATGAATAACACAATTGTTAAAAATAGCCGTGGCTGCACCAAATATAAAATCAGTGGTTCCTTCTATATAGCAGTCACGAAAATATTGCTTCACGCCACTACCACTTAAAAACAAGGCATCCTGATTGGCAATAATTTTACAATGAATAAAAGCTGCTCGGTTTCCCTCTACCCTTAATGCAACCGCCTGTCCGGCAGTATATCCCGCAGTATTGCAAAAACTAATATTTTCAGCCCGAAAATTATTGCCATACACCAGTGTGGAAGCACAGGTCCAGGTATTCAATGTATCACCATTTGGCAATCGAGTACCAGCATGATTATTAAAAGTTAAGATGGTACTATCCAGATGCTCTCCAATAAAGGATATAAAATTTTTTCGGGCATCAACTACAATTTCTTCCTGATAAATACCCTTTTGTATATAAATCAAATAGGGCTCTGTATTTCCAGATGGAATAGCATCTAATGCAGATTGAACTGTTGTAAAGTTGGTGTTACCCGTTTTGCCCACAGTAAACTTTTTTTGTGCGTTTGCCAAAGTGGGAATAAAAAAGCATAGTATGATTCCAATTTTCAGCTGCATGCCATTTATGTTTTTGAACTCCTTACAATAATTTTAGCAGCAAGTGACGGAACTTTAGCACGAATTTCCTTTAATACCAGTTGTGCAATTAAGCGGGCACCTAATTCATTGAAATGGGTATTATCAATTTTACCATCCGGATAATTGGGATGCTCTCCGGGTTGCAGTTGAAGAAAAATCAGTTGCGATTTATCTGGCCCTAACAATTGATACAATGCCCTGCTGGCACTATCTAAATTAATATAAGGTACCTGCATTTCGGAGGCTACAGACTGCACCAGCGGAGTATATTTTTCGTGTGTGGCTACCGCATTGCCCTGCATATCAAATTTTCTTCGGGAAACAGGAGATACTAAAATAGGATTGCCCTTCTTTTCTATCACTTCCTGAATAAATAGGATGAGATTCATCCGAAAAGAATCAGGTGGTGTGTAACGGTCTTTTTTTTCAGGCGACTCATCATTATGACCAAATTGAATAATCACATAATCTCCCGCTTTCATTTCTGTAATAATGCTCTGCCAAATACCTTCCTGTATAAATGTTTTGGTACTTCGTCCATTTTTGGCTTTATTGATAACGGTAACGCTTGAATCCCACCAATCGGCAAAAGGCATTCCCCATCCAGTTTCCGGGTATGCTTTCTTTTCTTTCACACTCATGGTAGAATCACCCGCCAAAAAAATTTGCGTACGGTCAGCAACCGGAAAAGTAAATCCCATGAACAATATTGAAATAAATAAATAGCCCGATTTTTTCATTCTACAATTGAATTTAAATACATTTCAATATTGGTATAAAATGGATGCAGCGTAGCAAGGATAGCGTCGGAAGTATTCTTTGGATTCAAACCTTTAATCAGTTCCCAATTATCGGGTATTCCATCCTCATCCGTATCCGCAGGAGCAGGTTTGGATTGTAATAAAGGCCAGGCGAACTGGCTGATGTTGTAGGGAGTGCCATGGGGAAAACCTCCGGGAACATCGATAAAATTACCCTTACGTTTCACCACATCTTGAATAATTCTGGCATCGAGGGTATCTCTTTGAAAACTTGCGCCTACAAATGTAAGCACACGCTGAAAAGCATGCTGAGCGGTTTCTTCCTGTATTGCTACTACCGAAAATGGTTCTTCAACAATAATATCCGGTTTGTTTTGATTATCATCTTTCGAAAAATGTATTCCATTCCAGTTATCTCGTGTTACCCAATCAGATCCTTCAATATAATTCCTTGCTACAAACCATTTACCATATCCTATTTTTGCATTATTTCCCGGATTTGCCAACTGATACCGAACAGTTTTTTCGGTTTCCGGTCCGTATTTATAATAGTTTCCAACGATATTATAATTTCCTCCCTCACCTCCATACACATTATTATTTCCCCAATTGTATATTACATTGTTTCTAAAATCGGCTAATTCCACTGGACTATTTCTAATTCCATCCCATCGGGGTGTTCTGCTTTTACAATGAGCGAATAGATTATGATGTGCTGTAAAATGAGCTCCTCCCCAAATGGCTCCATAGCCATGTTTTTCAAAATCAGCATCCCCCTTTTCGAAATGATATGAATAATTTAGTGGCTCGGATATTAAATTCCATTGCAAAGTGGTACTATCGCCGGAATAAATAGAAAAACATTCATCCGTGCTCCAGCTTATGGAACAATGATCAACTATGATATGCTTTCTTTTATTTCCACCCAATGCATCATCACTTCCATTTCCATCTAACATAACAGGCTGTTGAAAACGATCTCCCATTCGAAATCGGATATATCGTATAATAACATTATCGCCAGCAATAGAAACGGACTGATCGGCAAATGCAATACCATCACCTGGTGCCGATTGTCCGGCTATGGTTACATTTCCCCGAATAGCAAGTTTAGTTTTCAAGTGAATGGTTCCTGAGGTAGTAAATACTATAGTTCTGGGATATTTTGCTTCGGCAGCTTCCCGAAAACTTCCCGGACCATTATCTTCTAAATTGGTAACCCGCAAAATGATACCACCTCTTCCTCCGGAGGCAAATTTACCGAACCCCTCAGCACCCGGAAAAGCAATAGGTATTTGTAGGGAATCGGAAGCAATACAAAATGCAGTAGCACTATACATTAATCCCGATAACAGCAGGCACCCAATAATATATTTACTATACCATTTCATTCATTAACCTGCTACTTATACACCCAAAAGGATGTGATCGACAATTTAATATCCCGGATTTTGAGTAATATTCGGATTGGCATCCCTAACCGGCTGAGGAATGGGTAATAATTCACTTTTGCCAGCTGTATAACCAGTTGCAAATCTACCCACAGGTGAAGTAGTTCCGGTTGCAGAAATTGCAGTTGATAACCAAACAACTGAAGTCGTGCCGGTTGGGGTTGATGCGACTGCTGTTCTATATAGCGAATTAAAAAATAATCCATTCACATTATTATCATCGGATGTTGAATTATTGATTGCATACATTCTAGCAGGAAGTGTTGTTGAAATACAATAACTGGGCATAGGCGCCATATAAGACGGGTTCGACATAGCAGCAAGCGTTGCCATCTTCGTCATATTGGATTTAGATTCAGCAATTGCAGTCCCCAATAAATTCCATCGGATTAAATCATATTTGCGTACACCTTCACCTCCTAATTCTAATGAACGTTCACGCACTATGTGTTTAAAGAAATCAGATTTACTTAAACCAGACGGAATATCAACAGTCGGGTCAGGCGTATTAATTGCTTTTCCAAATCCCCTTCTTCTCACACGATTAATAGCAGCATACGCTTCAGCAGTCGGTCCATTCAATTCATTATCCGCTTCAGCATACATCAACAAAACATCTGCATACCTAAGAATCTGCCATTTTAAACCAAAGTATTGAATGGCGTCTGTTGGTGATACTACGGGATTACTAATCCAATCTCTTCTGTATTTGCCATCTGTTAAATTAGTGATTACCTGAGCCGTTCTCGTACCAGTAGTTGTTGTATAATAAGCACAAATAGTAACATCTCTTCGGGTATCGGTCGAATCAAATAAATAAAGGTAACTGGGCAAAGGGTTGATACTATTATTCCCAAAATTATTAACGCGCGGCCCATTATAATAACCCAATTTGGTATCAGCGGCTGAACTCAATCCGGCAGCACTTGCCTGAAAAAGTAACTCTCCATCCGGATCAGCTTTAGCACGGGCACATACTTGATTTTTCCATAATGACTTATAATTGGAATTGAGTGCATGCTGAGCGGAAGCAATAATTTCTGCACACTCCTTTTTTGCAATTTGGTAATAAGTCAAATAGTCTGCACTTCTTTGCATTCCTCCAGACTGCCTCAAAGTAAAACCACCTCTGAATAAAGCAATGCGAGCACGCAACCCTTTCACGGTAGCCTTGGTTATTCTTTCGTCTATAGGATCACCAATAGCTGCCAAATCATTTCTCCAGGGCACCAAATCTTGAGCAACTAATAAATCTGCTAATAATCTGTTATACAAGCTATCTGTACTTACCCTACTTGGAAAAGGATTATTCAATGCCAACTCTTCTGCTGGAAGAAAGTGTTCAGGCAAATCACCCCAGTTTCTGATAGCTTCAAAATAAAACTGTGCACGAAGTGTTAACGCCTCACCCAGCATTCTCCGTAATTGCTTTTTTTCCTGATCCGATCCTTCATTATACATTTTCATTTTAGGAATTTGTGCTATACAATGATTGGAAAACTCAATTCCTTGAAATAACTGATTAAAGGGGTTGGTGATTTGCGCATTTCCCGAAGTTGCAGCATACCGCGCAATATCTCTTCGGTCGTTATCACCTGCCCCGGTAGGCCCCTGCATTTCATCGGTATCTACTGTATAATATAAACTTAAGCGTATGCCGTAAGCTGCATCCCCTACCAATCGACTATAAGCACCCGACAAGGCCTTATATACACTGGGAACATCGCTAAATACAACTTCCGCAGAAGCTTCCGTTACGGGGCGCTGATCTAAAAATTTTGTACAAGACGCCAAAATAATCACCTGACTTACTAGAAGCAAGCGTGAAATGAATCGGGTACTAAAAATATTCATAGTAAAGAGCTTTAATAATGTTAGAAAGAGGCATTGATTCCAAAAATAAAACTGCGGCTTTTGGGATAGGCAGAATAATCTAATCCGGGTGTTAATGGATTATTGCGTACACTAACTTCCGGATCATATCCAGAGTAACTGGTGATTATTGCAAAATTATTAGCAGTTAAATAGAAACGAAGTTTACTGAGACCGAGTCGTTTCACTTTTACAGATGGAACACTATATCCTATGGTAAAATTGTTGAAGCGAACAAAAGAACCGTCCTCAATTGCCCAGGAGCTTGGATAAAAAGCACCTGAACTTTTAATAGGCTGCCAAATTTTGGCACCCGCATTTAAAATATCTAAACTCAAAGGATCAATTCCATACACGGTATTTCCTACAACCCATTGCGCCGTTCTTCCGGTTGGGGTAACTACTTTCCAACGGTTTTCCATAGACTTCAGCATATTTGAATTTCCTGTATATCCATTGGTTAATTCAACATTATTGGCATTATACACATCATAGTTCAGTGCGAAATTGATGAACAGACTGATATCCCATTGTTTAAATGAAAATTGCTGATTCAAACCTCCGGTAAGTTTTGGATTGGGGTTACCAATAATCGTTCTGTCGTTATTCAGATCAATTATTCCATCTCCATTCAAATCTCTAAACTTAACCATACCGGGTTGAATAACACCTACTATACCGGCGTTAGAAACAACACCTTGCTTTAAAGTGTAAATACCGGAGTTGTAATTAAAATCATCTAGGGTATAAAATCCATCATTGATTAATCCATACATTGAACCTACTGGTTGCCCTACCCGAACAATATAATCGGTGGGCTGGCCCGAAACACCCCAACTGGCAGCAGGAAAAAATTGCTGTTGATTTCTTCCCAGTTGATCAATGCTATTTTTATTGTACGCCAAATTCAAATTGGCATTCCAAGTTAATCCTTTAGGGGATGATAGTATAACAGAACTCACTTGTAATTCTACTCCTCGGTTTGAGGTTTTTCCAATATTCTGATATTGTGTTGTATACCCATATGTTGAAGAAATGGGAACAAATAATAATAAATCCTTCGACTGATTGTTATAATAATCTAAACTGATATTCAACCGATTTTTTAATAATGAGATATCTACTCCAACGTTTCTATTAAATGTAGATTCCCATTTCAAATCTGGATTAACTAATCCCGCTGGATAATACGACATTACTGTTTGTCCATTCATGCCATAATAGTAGGTTCCATCATTCTTATACGTTGTTAAAAAGAGATAGTCATCAATTCTATTATTTCCTACCGATCCTACGCCAATTCTCAATTTGAGATCACTGATGGTATTAGAATTTCTTAAAAAGGGTTCATTCTTTATTCTCCAGGCTGCTGAGGCTGCTGGGAAATATCCCCAACGATTATTTTCAGCAAATTTAGATGCAGCATCTGCACGCATATTAAATGAAAACAAGTATTTGTCTAACAAGGTATAATTCAATCTTCCAAAAAATGAAAGATTGGTATATCTGGTTTCCCGATATTTTGGATATCCAGCAAAACTGGTAGCCAATTCTTGATGATCGAATGCGAAATCTACTGGTGTAAAAGTTGGATAGTTTCTTAACAATCTTGAATAGTATTGAGAAGTAAGATCATAGGTTTCCTCACCTAAAACCACGTCGATTGAATGAGCATTCCGAATATTTTTAACACTGTACTGCAGCACATTCGAGTTAGTGATAGTTTTGGTAATCACTGTATCCAATGCTACGACAGGCTTACTTCCCCCTTGCAAAACTGAGAAGGGAGATATAGAATCGTTGAATTGGCGATCGGCAAAAGAGGTATAATTGTATCCAAAAGTAGATTTAAACGATAAATTTTTTGCCAAATTCACTTGAATATAAGCACTGGCATTCAAGGTTCCACCTGTTTTTCTTCTATATTCAGAACTGGCAAGTGAAATAGGATTATAGAGTTTCAAGCCATTACCAACATTTGGATCTGCTAATGGATCTTCATCATCTAATTCTTGTGAACCCGACAAATATGGACGATATTTAACAGCGTTCCTTAATCGGTTATAAGAGGATCCTTTTGAATCAGATACACCTGCTCCCGTAACATCCTGCAGTGTATATCGAAAATTAACACCCATTTTAACCGAATTATTCATTCGATAGTCCGACCTAAAATTAAAAAGGTGTCGCTTGTAGTTCGAATTGATAACTATTGCCCTGTCATTATTATGTGTGTAGCCAAAATTATAGGTAAACTTTCCCGAACCACCACCTGCATTGATATTATGCGTTTGGGTAAACCCAGTATTCCCCATCACCTCTTTCTGCCAGTCAACTGCAGGCATATCTTTAAATCGTGACAAAGAATCAAAAGATCCAAAATTGGTGATGAAGGCTAAACTATCAGTGCTGCTTCCTCTGGATCTTTCAGATTGATACAGCACATATTCATAGGGGCTCATTACCTCTAATTTTTTGGCTAATAGTTTTACACCTCCAAAACCGTTGTAATTAACCTGAAGTCTGCCTGGTTTTCCACTTTTAGTAGTGATTACAATAACCCCATTAGCACCCCTTGCACCATAAATAGCCGTTGCAGCAGCATCTTTTAACACATCAATCGACAGGATATCCTGGGGTGAAATGGCATTTAATCCATTTTCCACCTGAACACCATCAATGATATATAAGGGCGAATTATCTCCAGTAATTGACATTCCCCCTCTTACGCGGATTCGTACTTCTGCATCGGGAGCACCTTCGGCAGTGGAGGCTGTAACACCCGCCAAACGCCCATTGAGTGCTTCAGCAGCAGAGTTAATCGGAATATCTTTTAAATCTTTTGAGCTAACAGATGAAACAGATGCAAGCAGATCTTTTCTCCGAACAGATTGATAACCGATTACCACTACATCTTCCATTTCCTTTGCTTCCGGCTCCAGAGAAACTTTTACCGTAACATTGTTTCCAGCAACCAATTCCTGATTTTTATAGGAAATAATAGAAAAAACAAGTGTTGCTGTATTTCCAGGTATCCGAATACTAAATTTACCTTGCCCATCGGAAGTTGTTCCTCTTTGGGTTCCCTTTAGTTTAATCGAAACCCCACTCAATGGGGCTTTCGAATCGGCTGCTATCACTTGTCCTGTAATTACCCTTTCCTGTGCGAAAAGTGCAATAGTAGAGGTAATCATCACCAATAAAAATGTGGCAATAGCTCGAGATAAAAATCTTGGGTGCATAATTAGTTTCATTTTGGTAATATAACTGCTAACAAGAAAACTCACCGGCAGTTGAAATAACATTCCCAACCCGGCTTCATTCATCATTATAAAAATCAGTAGTGCGTTACTGAGTAATAGCAAGAAATGGCAAGCAGTGGAAATTCGTCCCAATTTTATATAGAAAACTGCACCAAATGACTGAATATGCCTAGTTTTTTTACGCAATCGTTGCCGGTAACGATTTCAGTATAATTATTACTATCTTTAAGAAGTTTTAAAATATGAAATTCGAGGCTATTACCATAAAAGATATTGCCAAGGCAACCCAGCTTTCTGCTTCTACCGTTTCAAGGGCACTTAGAGATAGTAGTGAAATTAGTGTGGAAACCAAACGGATTGTATTGGAATATGCCGAAAAATTAAATTATAAGCCCAACCCCATTGCGCAAAGTTTAAAAGAGAGAAGGAGCCGAACCATAGGTGTTGTAGTTTGTGAAATTGCCAATAGCTTTTTTTCGCAAACCATTAATGGAATTGAATCCATTGCATGGAATAATGGATACAACGTTATTATTACTCAAAGCAGGGAATCTTTCGAAAGAGAACAATTGAGTTTACGATACTTAACCTCTAGATCCGTAGATGGATTAATTGTTTCTGTTTCTTCTGAAACTAAAGATACAAGCCTGCTGCAGGATTTACATATAAAAGGAATGCCAATTGTATTTTTCGACAGAATTGTAGAGGAAATCAATACACATAAAGTTATAGTAGATAATTTCAGCGGTGCCTATCAAGCGACTGAACACTTAATTAAATCGGGATGTAAACGTATCGCACTCATTACCAATGATCCATCTCTTTCCATTGCGAAGGATAGATTGGCAGGTTATCAGGCTGCATTAGTAAAGCATGGTATAGAATATTCGGATGCTTTGGTTAAATATTGTGAACAAGGTGGAATGAATGCTGCTGAAATTAATACCGCCATGGATTCCCTCCTCGGTGAAACACCGCGCCCGGATGGTATTTTTACTGCGTCCGATAAAATTACTTCCCACGTACTTCGAAATTTACACGAAAAAAAGATTGCAGTTCCAAAAGAAATAGCTTTAGTCGGATTTTCAAATAGTGAGGTAACTGATCTATTTTCGCCCGCTCTTACTGTAATTACCCAGCCGGCTTTCGAAATGGGGGAACTAGCCACCAAACTATTATTAAACTTAATAGAAAGCAAAAGGCCCGTAACTGATTTTGAAACTCAAATGCTCACTACAAAATTGATTGTTAGAAAAAGTAGTAACCCTTGAAATAGTAAAGGGTTGTAGCATCCACTTTGAAAAGTTTGCATTGCGATAATTTCAATTTAATACTTACACAAGAAATTGTAATTCAATATTTTTAACGGTTATTTCATTTCGGAATTTTCCTACTATCACTAATCTGTAAAAACTCATCTGCCGGAAACCAGGATTCCTGCAATGGAAATACATGATATTTCTTTGCCTGATTATTAAATAGCTTTATCATTTTTTTTAATTTTCCTGGATATTCATCAGCAAGATTTTTTTGTTCATTAAAATCCGTTCTTGTATCAAATAATTCCCAGCGATCGCTACTGAAAGGAGTTCCATAGGTATGATACACAGTTGCCCTCCAGCCATCGGCATAAATAGCCCGGTGCGCTCCCGTTTCGAAATATTGAGGTGGATGTGTAAACTTTTCGTATTCCTTATGAAAAGTACTGGCAAATGAATATCCCTCTAGCGCTTGTTGCAGATAGCCATTTATTTTCTTGGGAACTTTTATTGTAGTAACCGATAATATTGTGGGCCAAATATCTATGAGATGGGTAAATTCTGTACGAATCGCACCCGGCTCCTGAACAAATCGTTCTCCCACCACGATCATTGGATTTCTGGTTCCACCTTCTGCATTGGCATCGCATTTAAACAATCGAAACGGGGTATTCATGGCCTGCGTCCACCCAAGTGGAATATCTCCTTTAAAATTTTTTACGCCAATTTCATCTATATGTGCATATGCAGCCTTGAACCTTTCTTCACCTTCCAAATGTTGCAAATGAGCTGGTAATCCCGGAAGTGCAGCCGTATACTTAGTTGCTCCATTATCCCCAATAATTAAAAAGAGAAGGGTATTTTGCATCTGTTGAGTACTTTCTAAGTATTGAATCAATCTGCCAATTTCATAATCTGTTTCACTTAAAAAACCTGCATGCGCCTCCATTGCCCTTGCAAAAACTTTTTGTTGCAGTGGATCTAAACTATTCCAGGCAGGAATTTGCGCTGGCCTGTTAGGAAGGGTTACACCCGCAGGTACTAAGCCCATTTGCTGTTGCCTTGCTAATGTTTTTTCCCGATAAACATCATATCCCTCATCAAATACCCCTTTATATTTATCTATCCAACTTTTATCAACCTGCAGGGGTGAATGCACAGCGCCGGGGGCAAATAGCAAAAAGTAGGGCTTTTCCGGCTTCGCTTTTTTTACTTGTGAAATATATTCAATTGCTCTGTTGGTAATCAAAGTATTGAAATGAACACCAGCTGCTGTATCTACTTTTACCGGAGTATGACCCTCCCATAATACAGGATAATATTGATCTGTTGCCGACTCCAGAAATCCATAAAACTCATCAAAACCCCTCCCAGTAGGCCATCGGTTAAATGGCCCCGCAGCAGTTCTTTCTGCAACCGGAGTAAGATGCCATTTACCCACGGCAAAACAACTATACCCATTTTCCCGCAATACTTCGGCCATTGTTGCTTTTTCAAATGGCATATATCCATCGTACCCCGGTGCATCAAATGCCGTTTCAGTAAAATGACCCATGTGTACCGAATGATGATTTCTTCCTGTTAATAATGCTGCTCGCGAAGGAGCACACAATGCCGTTGTATGAAAATTTGTATACCGCAAACCCCGCTTGGCTAAATAATCGAAAGTAGGCGTTTGGGCAAGTCCGCCAAAAGTAGCACTGGTTCCAAACCCAACATCATCCAACAAAATAATAATGATATTGGGTGCCCCCGAAGTTAACTGAGGCTGATAGGCAGTTAACAATTTAGATCGGGTAGTATCAGATGTTATATACGATTGGGCATATTTTTTTTCCGGACTAAATTGCGCATATATTGTGGCAGTTTCCTGCAAATTGAGCAGTTGTAGAAACAAAAAAACCGAAATACACTGCAAATATTTTTTCATATCAGTCAAATTCGTGCAATTCCAAAGAACTGAATTGATTACCAGTATCTTTACTCTATAAATATAGGCAATGCTAAAGAATATTATTTATAAAACCCCCCAAGAAGCACTGGGCTATGATTTTATTCGGCCTCCTTTTTTACCCAATGGGAAAAATGAGTATTATCTCCGGAACCTGCAAAACCGAAATGGTATTAATTATAGAGGACTAACTGCACAGGAAATTGAACGCCTGGTTTTGAATGGAAATACCAGCGACAACTGGAATCATTTTTTAGTTTCTGATGCCTTTAATCCTGATTTGGTTAAAAACTGTAAATTCTATGGTTTGGTTCGTATTGGGAAACTAGAGCCCGTTTGTTTGGGTTTCAGTGATCTGAAAATGCCGGTGGGATTATATCATTCTACAATCATCAGTTGCGACTTTGGTGATAATGTAGTTGTAAATAATGTTAACTATTTATCTCATTATATTATTGGGTCGGAAGTAATGCTCATTAATATTCATGAAATGGTTACAACCAATCATGCAAAATTTGGTAATGGAATTATTAAAGAGGGAGAAGATGAGTCGGTTCGCATCTGGATGGAGATTTGCAATGAAAATACCGGAAGAAAAGTAATGCCCTTTAATGGGATGCTTCCGGGTGATGCTTTTCTTTGGAGCCGCTATAGAAATGACGAACCCTTGCAGGCTCAGTTTAAAAAATTCACAGAAGAAAGATTCAATGATAAACGGGGCTACTATGGAAAAATCGGCGATAGAACCATCATCAAAAATTGTAGTATCATTAAAGATGTGTGGGTAGGATCCGATGCTTATATTAAGGGAGCCAATAAATTAAAAAACCTCACTATTAATTCCGGACCGGAAGGTCTCACGCAAATTGGTGAGGGTTGCGAATTAGTAAATGGAATAGTGGGTTTCGGATGTAGAATCTTTTACGGAGTAAAAGCTGTTCGATTTATAATGGCTTCCCATTCCCAACTAAAATATGGCGCCCGACTAATTAATTCTTACTTAGGCAATAATGCCACCATCTCTTGCTGTGAAGTATTGAATTCCCTTATTTTTCCGGCTCATGAACAACATCACAATAACTCATTTTTGTGTGCAGCATTGGTGATGGGACAGAGTAACATTGCAGCAGGGGCTACTATTGGATCTAACCACAATAGCAGGGGAGCTGATGGAGAAATTGTTATGGGCAGAGGATTCTGGCCCGGATTATGTGTGAGTTTGAAACACAATTCACGTTTTGCCAGTTTTTGCATTTTAACCAAAGGAGACTATCCTGCAGAACTGGATATACCCATTCCCTTCTCCCTGGTTCACAATGATGTAGTGAACGATAGAATTACAATTTTACCGGGGTACTGGTTTTTATACAATATGTATGCACTCGCCAGAAATGCTGCAAAATATCGCGATAGAGATCAAAGATCTGATAAAATACAGCGCTTAGAATTTGATTATCTCGCCCCCGACACAATCAATGAACTTTTCCATGCATTAACCCTTATAGAAAGAGCTACGGGAAAAGCGTTATTGAACCAGTTTCCCTCTACAGAAAATTCTTTACTTCCGGAAACAATCGGAAAACAAGCTCTGGAAATAGGGGATAAAAGAATTGGTTCGCTAACCATCTCCCTGGATGGAATCGAGAATAGTAAAAGAAAAACAGTACTACTTAAAGTGCAGGCAGGCTACGAAGTATTTAAAAAAATGTTGCTTTGGTATGGGTTGCAGGCGCTGGTTCAATTAATTAAGGAAAATAAATGTTTGAATATTAGTGATGTAAGAAAATTAATCCCAATAAATTTAAAATTAGAATCATGGGTAAATGTGGGCGGTCAACTTATTAAACAATCTACTTTAGAAAATTTTTTGAATAAAATCAAAACAGGTAAAGTAAAATCCTGGAACGATGTACATAACTTTTACCAAAATCAAAGTCTTGAATATACTCAGCATAAACTAATCAATGCACTTACTGTTCTGGAAAAAGTAAGTGGCATTAAACTAAATAAAATTACAGGTAAGGAACTCAATGGGCTTCTTACTTTAACCGAACAAATACAGGAATCTATATCAAAAGATATCAGAAAATCCAGAATGAAAGATTACGAAAATTTGTTTAGAAAAATGGTTTATTCCAGTGATGAAGAAATGTTTGCAGTTTTGGGTAGTCCTGAACAAAACTCATTTTTAATACAACAGGAAAAAGAAACCATTATCATCAAAAAAACAATTCAACAAATACGAAAGCAATTCAAATTGGTAACTCCTAAAAAATGATGGCTAGAGTTTTATACCCACTCCAAGCTGAAGTTGCTGACTTTTCCATTTATCCGTCTGATCTATATTGTTCAGATTTTTAAGACCAAAATTAATACGCCCATAAATTCTTAACATGAGCAAATTAAGCTGCAATCCGGCAACTGCAGAAACATCATCTCCCTTAAATGCTTCTTGTCCATTTTGCAGTAAAGTTTTGTCTTGTCTTAATAAAATACCGAATTGAGGGCCGGCATTGAAAGTGAGTAATCCACCTGCAGTAGTATACCGAAGCAATACAGGGATGGATAAATAATCCAATTTTAAAACGTTATCACTTTCAAAATAACTACTAATCGAAATATTACTTACATTTTGGTATACTGTCATGAAATTAGAAGGTAAGCCCCCCACCTGATTCCAGATTACTTCCGGTTGAATTCCCCATTTCTTATTAAAATTTATTTCAGCAAATGCTCCTGCGTGGTAGCCAAATTTAAAACCGTCATTAAACGATTTACCTTCTATTTTATTCATATTACCTCCTACTTTCACTCCCATTTTAAAACTTTGTGCTTGTGCAACAGCAATAAAATTCACAGAAGTAAAAATAAAAATTGCCAAATATTTCATAGAGATGTTCTTTTTTACAAAATTAATCAAATGCCATGCCAAATAAAATTACTTTCATCTTAAACGGAAATTATTTGGGTTAGTTCCTGTTAATTTAAACAAGTTCAATAACAGTTATTTCTGGCAATATTCCTACTCTGCCAGGATAACCCAAAAAGCCAAATCCCCTGTTAACATATAATTTTTGCTCCCCCTCCTCATACAAGCCTGCCCATTGTCGATACATCCACTGAACCGGACTCCATTTGAAGAATGGATTTTCCAACCCAAATTGCATTCCATGTGTATGGCCGGATAACATCAATGAAATATCAGGGTACTGAGTTCTAATCTGAGCATCCCAGTGACTGGGATCGTGGCTCATTAATATTTTAAATTGAATGTTTTCTGTTCCGGGATAGGCATCCTGCATTCGACCATACTTGGGGAATCGGCCTTTGGCACCCCAGTTTTCTATTCCCAATATTGCTATTTTTTCGGAATCCTTTTCCAGAATTACATGTTCATTCATCAGCAATCTCCAGCCCATTTTGGCATGAACTTGCTTCAAGGATTCTAAATTGGCGAGTTTTGCTTCCAAAGATGGCCAGGCAACATAATCCCCATAATCATGATTACCCAAAGTACTATAAACCCCCATTGGAGCCTGAATTTTAGAAAAGATCGAATGCAATGTATTCATTTCATCTGCTTTATTGTTCACCAAATCACCGGTAAACAAAATCAAATCGGGCTGTTGCTTATTAATCAGTTCAACTCCCTTTGCCACAGCTGCATGATTATCCAGACTGCCACTATGAATGTCGCTTATATGCACGATGCGTAAACCTTTAAAAGCTAAAGGCAGGTTATTGAATGAAAGAGAAATTTTCTTAACCTGATAATTATATTTATTCCTAAAGCCTATTAACAATGATCCAAACAAAGCACCCCCTAAACCCAATCCCAGCCAGCTCATAAAAACCGACCGCGGTATGCGCAAACTACCGGATGCTAATTCCTGGGCTCCCCTGGAAAAAATCCGCATAATAAGCCAGCTAACTCCCCTTCGTAAATCATCGGTAATAAAAACCATTGAAGCAACCAGTTTTGCAAGAAATAATCCAACCAAAATTGCAAAAACATAATTTCGGAAAATTGCAGATTGCTGCAAATAGCTGAAATAAGGAAATAAAAGCAACGAAAGCACAGCCATGATAGAAAGCGTCCAGTGTAAAGAAATTACCAGTGTTCTATACCGTTCCGAAAAGGGCTGCATAATCGTTTTCAAAGATTGAAATACGTACCAATCTAAAAGCAACATAATTCCAGCTAGGATCCACCAAAAGGATGGATTTCTCATACAAAAAACTTTAATGTGAATAATTCAGACAATCGAGTGGGTTAAAACAAACAAAGGTACTATGATTCATACATCTCAATCCGTTAAATTACATGGTCGGGAATCTGGACAGATAACCGGATTTCTGCACCAAGTTTCTTACAAAAGGATGCAGCCGAATCTGTATTTTTGGAGCCAGAGCGCTTTACTATGACCTTAACTTATTATGGACACGCCTGTTTTGGTATAGAAATAAATGGAACAACACTCCTATTCGATCCATTTATTTCTCCCAATCCTTTGGCAAAGCATATTGATATTCAACAAATTAAACCAGATTATTTGTTAATATCCCATGGCCATGCCGACCATATTGCCGATTTAATTCCACTTGCACAAAATTCGGGAGCAATGGTTATTTGCGCATGGGAAATACATGAATGGCTTCAAGAGCAGGGCATTGAAAATACCTTACCCATGAATACCGGTGGCAAAAAGCAACTTCCCTTTGGTACCATTCAATGTGTAGTTGCCCAACACAGTAGCAGTTTACCTGGGGGTAGATATGCAGGCAATCCCTTGGGATTTGTTATTAACAGTAAAGAAGGTACCTGCTATTATAGTGGCGACACCGCCTTAACAATGGATATGCAACTCATTGGACGATTACATCAGCTGGATGTAGCGGTTTTGCCCATAGGTGATCAATTTACCATGGGAGTATCTGATGCGATTCTGGCTGCCGATTTTGTGAAATGTTCAACAATTGTTGGCGTACATTATAATACCTTTGAGCCTATTACCATCGATTGCAATCAGGCGCAAAAGGCATTCGCCGAAAATGGTAAAAAATTATTGCTTCCCGCTATTGGAGAAAGCATAAAAATATTTAGAGCAAAATAAAAAGACCGGGAGGTCATAAAGTTTTTATGGCAAGAATCATAGGAGTAGCTAATCAAAAAGGAGGAGTGGGAAAAACCACTACAGCCATCAATGTTGCTGCCAGTCTGGCTGTATTAGAATTTAGAACACTGTTAGTAGATGCCGACCCCCAAGCCAATAGTACTACTGGGGTTGGATTCGACTTACTGAATATTACCAGCAGTTTATACGATTGTATGGTAAATAATATTCCGGCTACGGATGTAATTCTAACTACTGAAGTGCCCAATCTTCACCTGATACCTTCTCATATCGATTTGGTAGGTGCAGAGTTGGAAATGATCAATTATCCCAAACGGGAAAATGTATTGAAGAATATCCTTGATCCCATTTCCGACAGATACGATTTTATTATTATTGATTGTTCCCCTTCGTTGGGTTTACTTACGGTTAACTCACTCGTGGCATCCAATGGTGTGATTATTCCCGTTCAATGCGAGTTTTTTGCCCTGGAGGGTCTAGGAAAATTATTGAACACCATAAAAATTGTTCAAAGCAGACTGAATACCGAGTTACAAATTGAAGGAATTTTAATGACGATGTATGATGGAAGATTGCGTCTGGGCAATCAGGTGATAAGCGAAGTGCGACGACATTTTGATGAAATGGTTTTCAATACGATCATTCATCGGAATGCTCGTTTAAGTGAAGCACCCAGCGTAGGAAAACCGATTATATTATTTGATTCCGAAAGCAAAGGGAGCATCAATTACCTGAACCTTGCTAAAGAGATATTACAAAAAAATGGCTTAACTAAAATCAGTAACCAACATAAAGTAATAGAATAAACATTTCAATATCTAAATTTATAGGAATTTCTAAGTGTGCAATATGGCAACCCAAAAAAATAATAAGGAAATTATAGGTAAAGGTCTCAGATCATTACTGGAAAACATCAATACTGAATTAAAAACAACCGAAGGCAATTTAAAATCTGAAATTGTACAGCAGGCAACTCAGAGTATTCGAATTCCGGTAAAGGATATTGTTATCAATCCCAAACAACCTAGAAAACATTTTCAGGAAGAGGCACTAAAAGAATTGGCAGTGTCAATAGCCAAGCATGATATCATTCAACCCCTTACTGTTTCTAAACTGTCTAATGGAAAATATCAATTAATCGCGGGTGAAAGAAGATGGAGGGCATCACAATTAGCCGGATTACAAGAAGTACCAGTTTATATTCGGCAGGCAAACGATCGGGAATTGCTTGAATGGGCATTGCTTGAAAATCTGCAAAGAGAAAACCTCAACCCGATGGAAATTGCCTTTAGCTACCAGCGTATGATGGATGAACTCAATTACACCCAAGAACAGGTAGCAGAAAGTATGGGTAAAGAAAGAAGTTCAGTTGCTAATTATGTTCGCCTTTTGAAATTACCGCCGGATATTCAACAAGCCGTTCGTGAAGGTTCCATCAGTTTTGGACATGCACGCGCACTCATCAATATTAACACAATCGATCAGCAACTGTTTGCATTTAAGGAGATAATTGATAAACAACTCAGCGTTCGACAAACTGAGGAGCTGGTTAGAAATGTTTACAAACAACCCGGTAAGTCAAAATCATCGTCCACCAAAGGCTTACCGCCAGCATACAAAAAAATTGAAGATGTTTTATCATCCCATTTTAGTACACAGGCTAAATTAGTTCATAATCCAAAAGGTCATGGCAGCATCACCCTCCCCTATTATTCGCTGGATGGATTGAATAAATTGCTGAAAGACCTCAATATTACTATCAGCTGAGAAACATGCGTATACTTCTGTTCATGGTAGTAAATTTACTGGCAACTGCCCCTACTTTGCAGGCGCAGCAAACTGATAATTCATTACCGAAAACAACGCTTGATAGCTTAGGAAAAACTACTGTCCGTAAAGACAGCATACCCTTTCACAATCCACGAATCGCTACCCGAAGATCGGCGATACTTCCCGGATGGGGGCAAGCCTACAATCGTGAATATTGGAAAATACCTATTGCATATGGTATCATTTCAATTCCGGTTGTTACTTTTATTTTCAATAACAATTATTATAAAAAAATGAAGTTCGCTTATGAAGCCCGATATAAGGAAGCACAGGGTGACAATAGCGATGTTTCGAAGATTGATCCCGAACTGATTAATCTTCCTATCAATTCTTTACTCAACTACAGAAATGCATACCGGCGTGATCGGGATTATTCAGTTTTATTTTTTCTGCTTGCCTGGGGATTCCAGGTTGCCGATGCAACCGTTTTTGCTCATTTAAAACAATTTGATGTAACTAATAATCTCAGTATGCAAGTGAAACCGGTATTAGACCCGGTATGCAAACATGCCGGATTTACCCTCAGCTTTCAATTGAAATCTTCTAACAACAGGGTGGAAACCCGATAATATAAAATCATGAATATTGCATTGATTGGTTATGGGAAAATGGGAAAAGCTATTGAAATGGCAGGATTAGCCAAAGGATATGCATTCCCTTTAATTATCGATCTTCATAATTCTGCATCATGTACTCCCGAGCATTTGAAATCAGTTGATGTTGCTATAGAGTTTACCGGACCGCACACTGCAGTTAACAACATCAAAACCTGCCTTTCTGCCGGCATCCCAATCGTTTCAGGAAGTACGGGCTGGTTAGATCAATGGCAGGAAGTTGCTGATTTTTGCAATCAACACAAAGGCTGTTTGGTATATTCCAGTAATTATAGCATTGGAGTAAATTTATTTTTTGAACTAAATGAATGGCTGGCAAAATTGATGGGCAATCACATGGAATATCGGGTGGCTATGGAAGAAATTCATCACACAGAAAAAAAGGATGCGCCTAGTGGCACTGCCATTACACTAGCAGAGGGAATTCTTCGCCAGCGGAACGACCTAAAAAGTTGGGTAAATAAAGCTTCTACGGATGCGTTGGAACTACCCATTATTAGCACCCGCCGCGATCCGGCTCCCGGTACTCATATCATTCGGTATTCCTCTGCAATAGACGATATTGAAATCTCCCATACTGCACATAACCGAACCGGTTTTGCAAACGGGGCGTTAGCCGCAGCTGCATTTGCAATCAATAAAACCGGGATATTCAACATGAAAGATGTATTAGGTTTCTAATTACATATTCTCATTTTTTTTACTAAATTGCTAAGAAATGCTTTCGAAAAAAACTCAATATGCATTCAAGGCACTCACCTATCTTGCCGAACATCGGGAAGAAGGACCTGTATTGATTGCAGAGATTTCGAAGAAGAAAAAAATTCCACTTAAATTTTTGGAGAACATTTTATTGCAGCTAAAAAAAGATGGAATTTTAGCAAGTAAAAAAGGAAAAGGTGGAGGTTATTATTTCAATCTTGAACCCAATCAAATTCCACTTTCTAAAATCATGAGGCTGGTGGAAGGCCCTATTGCACTATTACCTTGTGTAAGCTTGAATTTTTATGAAAAATGTAAGGACTGTGATGAAAAAAAATGTGGACTAAATCGCGTAATGAAACTAGTAAGAGATAATACACTCAGTGTATTGGATCAAAAAACTGTTCAGGATTTAATTGCATAAAATAAACCATCAAACTTTATGAAAAAAATCATCTACTTATTTTTTCTTTTGCCATTATCCGCAATCGCGCAGGAAAAAAATGCAGCTACCACCCTTCCCAAAAATATGGTTCGGTGGAATTTAAGTTCTCTTGCTTTAGGTAATTATCATTTTACTTATGAAAGAGGTATCAGTCGCAAAATATCTATTTCCCTCAGTTATCGATATATGCCATCGGGAACCATTCCATTCAAAAATTATTTTGATGATGAACTTCAAAGCGCAGATGTGAATTTCAACGATATAAAAATTGGGAATTCCGCAATTACTCCAGAAATGCGCATCTATCTGGGAAAAGGAAATCTGAAAGGATTTTACCTGGCACCTTATTTACGTTTCTCTACATTCAATACCACAACTCCCATTCGATATACCTCTACAACAGGAATCGGAGTATCGACTTTTAAAACTGGCGATTTCATAGGCAAGGTAACAGCTACCAGTGGCGGTATCATGCTGGGATGGCAATTTAATCTATCGAAAAAATGGTTATTTGATTTCCAAATTATAGGAGCACATTATGGCAGTTGTAATGGGAATCTTGATTTCGTTACAACTATACCATTATCTCCTTCCGATCAGGCCTCGCTAAAAAATAGCCTGAATGGTATCCAAATTGACCCTTTCAATATTACCAGCACAGTAAATAGTAACGGAGCCAATATAAATGTTTCTGGTCCCTGGGGAGGAATACGAGGAGCCAATATTGGTATTGGATTCAGATTCTAATGCAGGCTTACTGAATGCAATAACTATCCAAATATTCGGCCCTTATTTTCGGGATGATTGGTTAGCATATCAATCGTCATCTTTTTAAGGTCAAATGCCGGCTTCCAACCCCAGTCGGTATTCGCTACCGAATCATCGATACTCTGCGGCCAGCTTTCTGCAATTGCCTGTCGATAGTCGGGCTGATATTGAATTTGGAATTCAGGAATATGGTGTTGAATGGATGAGGCAATTTCTTCTGGAGAAAAGCTCATTCCGGCTACATTATAAGATGTTCTTACCGATAACTTATTAGCAGGTGCTTCCATTAATTCTAAGGTTGCCCGCAAGGCATCCGGCATATACATCATGGGCAGATAGGTCTCTTTATGGAGATAACATTTATATTTTGCATGCAGCAATGCTTCCTGATAAATTTCCACTGCATAATCGGTAGTGCCGCCTCCGGGTAATGATTTATAACTTATTAATCCCGGATACCGCAAACTTCTTACATCTACTCCATAACGTGTAAAATAATAATTGCACCAAAACTCTCCTGCATATTTACTTATACCATATACAGTAGTGGGTTCAATAATGGTTTGTTGCGGACATAATTGCTTGGGAGAAGTGGGGCCAAATACCGCAATACTACTGGGCCAATATACCTTATGCAATTTTTCTTCCCGGGCTATATCCAATACATTCAATAGTCCCTGCATATTTAGATGCCATGCCAGATGTGGATTTTTTTCTCCGGTTGCCGATAACATGGCAGCCAATAAATAAATCTGCGTAATGTTTTGCCGAATTACTTGCACATGCAACATTTCCTTATTCATCACATCTAAACTAACATAGGGTCCGGTATCTTTTAATAATGGATTCTCTTCCCTCAAATCGGAAGCAATTACCTGGGAATTTCCATAAATTTTCCGCAAAGCGAGGGTAAGTTCTACCCCTATTTGACCGGAAGCTCCGATTACTAAAATTTTGTCCTTTCTGTTTGGCATATTCCATCGATTAGGGGTGCAAATTAATTAAAAAAGAATGCATACAAAGTGAGAACCACCTCCTATTACCCTAAATCGGGTATTCTGCAATTATTGCTTAATTTTGCAAGCCGCTTCATTAATTATTTTATATGAATACCCTACCTGCCTATTTGCAAACCATTTTTAGTAAACAAACCTATCATCAGGATTCATTTTTCCTGATTGCAGGTCCTTGTGTGGTAGAGTCGGAAGAGGTAATCATGCAAGTAGCAGAAAAAATCGCTTCATTAGGAAAAACCTATGGCATTCCCTGTGTGTTCAAAGCCAGTTACCGGAAAGCAAACCGAACCAGTGCGGGATCATTTACCGGAATTGGCGACGAATTAGGACTCTCCCTGGTAAAAAAGGCAGGTGATGCAGTTGGATTACCAACAACTTCAGATATACATGCTGCTCCAGAAGCCGCATTAGCAGCACCTTTTGTAGATATTTTACAGATCCCAGCATTCCTTTGCCGCCAAACAGATTTGCTGCAAGCGGCGGCTGCCACTGGCAAAATAGTGAATGTAAAAAAAGGACAATTTCTAAGTGGCCCTTCCATGAAATTTGCCGTTGAAAAAATAAAACAGGCTGGTAACGATAAAATTATCTTAACGGAAAGGGGCAATACGTTTGGATATCAGGATTTGGTAGTTGACTTTCGCAATATACCCTGGATGCAGGAACAGCATGTTCCGGTAGTAATGGATTGTACGCATTCATTACAACAACCCAATCAAACTAGTGGGGTAACAGGGGGTAATCCACAATTAATAGGTACTATTGCTAAAGCAGCGATTGCGTCGGGTGCGGATGGTTTATTTATTGAAACTCACCCAAACCCTGCCATTGCAAAAAGTGATGGTGCCAATATGCTCCCCCTCCATTTGCTGGAACCATTATTAGAGAAATTGATTCGAATTCGTAAAGCATTAGACTAAAAACCTACCAGTTGCGAAGCGGATTTCGCCTTCCAAAAGAAATATATTCCCGCATGTTTATCCAGAATGCTAGAATCATATAAATAATAACGGGAGATCCAAAAGTTAGAAAACTTATATAGATAAACCATAGCCTTATTCTGGAACTGGCGATGCCAAATTTTTCTCCCAAACGGGTGCATACGCCAAAAATATTGAACTCAATATAATCTCTGATTTTCTGCATAGCATTGCAAAATTAATAAGGGAACTGAATAAAATTAACCAATAAAAGTTAAAAGAGTTGTTCAGCACCCGTCTTTTTTGGTAATTTTGTGCTCCCATATGGGGCTTTTGGGTCCAATTTTGGAAAATATTCACCTTCAGCAAATAACATTCAAAAAACAGTTTATGGCTTTCGACATTGAGATGATTAAAAAAGTGTATGCAACGCTGCCCGAAAAGGTAGATGCTGCCCGCAAGGCGATGGGTCGCCCCCTTACCCTTAGCGAAAAAATATTATTTGCCCACCTGCATCCCGATCAGGCAGTTCAGGTATTTGAAAGAGGAAAAAGTTATGTAGATTTTGCCCCCGACCGCGTTGCCATGCAGGATGCAACAGCTCAAATGGCGCTGTTGCAATTTATGCAGGCAGGAAGACCTAAAGTTGCTGTTCCTTCTACCGTTCACTGCGACCACCTCATTACTGCTCGTGTGGAAGCTGCTGCCGATTTACAGGTTGCTAATGAAGAAAGCAAAGAAGTATACGATTTTCTAGCTTCCGTTTCTAATAAATATGGCATTGGATTTTGGAAACCCGGCGCCGGAATTATTCATCAGGTAGTGTTAGAAAATTATGCTTTTCCAGGGGGAATGATGATTGGTACCGATTCTCACACGGTAAATGCCGGGGGGTTAGGTATGATTGCAATTGGTGTAGGGGGTGCTGATGCATGTGATGTAATGGCCGGACTACCCTGGGAACTCAAATGGCCAAAATTAATTGGTATTAAACTCACAGGAAAGTTAAGTGGCTGGACGGCCCCTAAAGATGTTATTTTAAAAGTTGCCGGTATTCTTACTGTAAAAGGTGGTACCGGTGCGATTGTTGAATATTTTGGAGAAGGCGCAGAGCGTATGAGTTGTACAGGCAAAGGAACCATCTGCAATATGGGAGCTGAAATTGGTGCAACCACCTCTACCTTCGGATATGATGGAAGCATGAGCCGTTACCTTTCTGCTACCGGAAGAGGAGAAATCGCTCAAATGGCTGATAGCATAGCTCCATACCTAAACGGAGATCCGGAAGTATATGCCGCTCCTGAAAAATATTTTGACCAAGTAATTGAAATCAATCTGAGTGAACTGGAGCCCCATTTAAACGGACCTTTCACACCCGATTTGGCAACTCCTCTTTCAAAAATGAAAGAAGCGGTTGCAACCAATGGATGGCCGACAAAAATTGAAGTCGGTTTAATTGGCAGCTGCACCAACAGCTCTTATGAAGATATCAGCCGATCTGTAAGTCTCGCTCGTCAGGTTAAAGAAAAAGGGCTCAGCCTGAAGAGTGAATTCACTATTACTCCCGGTTCTGAACAGGTTCGCTTCACTGTTGAAAGAGATGGCTTCTTACAGGTGTTTAACCAAATTGGCGCTAGGGTTTTTGCCAACGCTTGCGGACCCTGCATTGGAATGTGGGATCGTGTGGGTGCAGAGAAGAAAGAGAGAAATACTATCGTTCATAGCTTCAACAGAAACTTTGCTAAAAGAGCAGATGGAAATCCAAATACCCTTGCATTTGTTGGCTCTCCGGAATTAGTAACGGCGCTGGCAATCGCAGGTGATTTAACATTCAACCCGATTACAGATACCCTAACCAATGATAAAGGTGAACAAGTAAAACTGGATGAACCTACCGGTCAGGAATTACCCCCTCAAGGCTTTTCAGTTGAAGATGCCGGCTATCAGGCACCCGCAACTGATGGTAGTCAGGTGAATGTTGTAGTAGACCCTTCCAGTAAGCGTTTACAATTATTAGCTCCCTTTGCAGCTTGGGAAGGAACTGATTTGAAAGGCTTAAAATTGCTAATTAAAGCTAAGGGGAAATGTACTACCGACCATATCAGTATGGCAGGACCCTGGTTGAAATTCCGTGGCCACCTGGATAATATCAGCAATAATATGTTGATTGGAGCAGTTAACTTCTTCAACGAAAAAACCGATTCTGTAAAAAATCAATTAACCGGGGCTTATGAACCGGTACCAGCAACTCAGCGCTCTTATAAAGCTGCAGGAATAGGAACTATTGTAGTGGGAGATGAAAACTACGGTGAAGGAAGTTCCCGCGAACATGCTGCAATGGAACCAAGATTCCTGGGAGTAAGGGCAATTTTGGTAAAATCCTTTGCCCGTATTCACGAAACCAATCTGAAAAAGCAGGGAATGCTGGCACTTACTTTTGCTAATAAATCTGATTATGATTTGATTCAGGAAGACGACACAATCGATATTATCGGTTTAACTCAATTCACTCCCGGAAAACCCCTGCAATTGGTATTTACACATGCAGATGGAACCAGCGATACTATTGAGGTAAATCACACATATAATCAACAGCAAATAGAATGGTTCAAAGCGGGTGCTGCGCTAAATATTATTCGCAAGCAGGTAGCATCTTAATCAAGCATACTGTCATTTTAAAAACGTCTGCAAAAAGCAGACGTTTTTTTTCGTACACTTAACAAAAAAAACAATGAACAAAAGAAGTATTGCGCTCATAACCGGAGGTAGCAGAGGGTTAGGAAAACAAATGGCAGTAGCATTAGCCAATGCGGGGCATGATGTAATTATCACCTACCATACCCAACCCGAAATGGCACAGGAAGTAGTAACAACGATTCGGGAATTGGGTTGTAAAGCAACTGCACTCTCTCTTAATCTGGAAGCCAATGATGCTATTGCACCCTTTATCGAAACACTCAATAATATATTGCAGCATGAATTTGAAAACAGGCCCTTGAGTTTTCTTATCAATAATGCCGGAATGGGTGCTACCATACCTTTTGAAAAAGCTACAGAATCTGACTTCGATCGTTTCATGCAAGTGCATTTGAAAAGTGTTTTCTTCTTAACTCAACAACTCTTACCTATTATGCAGGATGGGGGAAGTATCATTCAGATTTCATCCGGTACCACACGATTTTGTGTATATGGTTATAGCATCTATGCTTCCATGAAAGGGGCAGTGGAAGTATTAACCCGCTATCTGGCAAAAGAATTGGGTCCCCGAGGTATTCGGGTAAATGTAGTTGCGCCCGGACCAGTAGAAACTGATTTTAATAATGCAGCCATTCGAAGTAATCCTGAACGCAAACAGGCTATGGCAAATATGGCAGCGCTGGGAAGAGTTGGCCAACCGGATGATATTGCAGGTGTAATAACTTTTCTCTGTAGTAAAGAAAGTGGTTGGATAACCGGACAAAGAATTGAGGTATCCGGTGGAATTACCTTGTAAAAAAAAGTCTGCCTACCATTTGGTAAGCAGACTATAATTCAAAATTTTATTTCACTAAATAATCAAATCGATTATTTCACTTCTTCAAACTCAGCATCAGTAACTGTTTCACCGCCTTGAGTCGTGTCTGCTCCAGGAGCAGTACCAGCTGCATCAGCCCCTCCGGCAGTACCGGCTGCAGCCTGAGCCTTGTAGATATCTTCACTGGCAGCCGTCCAGGCTGTATTCATCTCAGCCATAGCTGTATCAACCGCAGCCAAATCCTGGTTTTTGTGGGCTTCCTTGAGATTATTTAACGCAGTTTCAATAGCACCTTTTTTATCAGCGGGAATTTTATCTCCAAACTCTTTAAATTGTTTCTCTGTTTGGAAAATCAAACTATCCGCCTGGTTCAATTTTTCTACGCGCTCACGGGCCAGTTTATCGGTTGCCTCATTGGCTTTTGCCTCGGCTTTCATTTTTTCAACCTCCTCTTTGCTCAAACCGCTACCTGCTTCAATGCGAATTTTTTGTTCTTTTCCGGTTCCCTTGTCACGAGCACTTACATGTAACATACCATTCGCATCAATATCAAATGTTACTTCAATTTGAGGAACACCTCTGGGAGCTGGTGGAATACCATCCAGATTAAACATTCCTAAACTTTTGTTTTGATTTGCCATGGGACGCTCACCCTGCAATACGTGAATTTGAACGCCGGGTTGATTATCGCTGGCTGTAGAATATACTTCGGTTTTTTTAGTAGGGATGGTTGTATTGGAAGCAATCATTGTAGTCATTACACCACCCATTGTTTCAATACCCAAGCTCAGTGGAGTAACATCCAGTAACAAAACATCTTTTACTTCCCCTGTTAAAACAGCACCTTGAATAGCTGCCCCTAAAGCAACCACCTCATCGGGGTTTACCCCTCTATTAGGCTTTTTTCCAAAGAATTTTTCTACAATCTCCTGTACTTTGGGAATACGGGTAGATCCACCTACTAAAATCACTTCATCAATTTGTGAAACTGAATATCCCGCATCTTTCAAAGCCTCTTCGCAAGGCTTTAAGCAACGAGCGAATAATTTGTCGGACAATTGCTCAAACTTAGCGCGGCTTAGTTTAACCACCAGATGTTTGGGAACACCATCTACAGCAGTGATATATGGGAGATTGATTTCAGTTTCGGAGGAAGAACTTAATTCAACCTTTGCTTTTTCAGCAGCTTCTTTTAAGCGCTGCAGTGCCATTGGGTCTTTGCGAAGATCAATCGCTTCCTGAGTCTTAAATTCCTCAGCCAGCCAATCCATAATCACTTTATCAAAATCATCACCGCCCAAATGGGTATCTCCGTTGGTAGATTTTACTTCAAATACGCCATCTCCTAACTCTAAAATAGAAATATCAAAAGTTCCTCCACCTAAGTCAAATACGGCAATTTTTTGATCAACTGTTTTTTTGTCAAGTCCATAAGCCAGGGCAGCAGCAGTAGGCTCATTTACAATTCTGCGAACGTTGAGACCTGCAATTTCTCCCGCTTCTTTAGTTGCCTGACGTTGTGCGTCGTTGAAATAAGCGGGAACGGTAATAACCGCCTCATTTACTTCATGTCCCAGATAATCCTCTGCAGTTTTCTTCATCTTCTGCAAAATCATGGCAGAAATTTCCTGAGGTGTATACAAACGATCTTCAATGGCTACCCGGCAAGTGTTATTGTCGCCTTTGGCAACCTGATAGCTCCAATGACTGATTTCTTCCGTAACCTCATCAAATCTGCGCCCCATAAAACGTTTTACTGAAGTAATGGTTTGCTTGGGATTGGTGATTGCCTGACGCTTGGCAGGATCTCCCACTTTCCGCTCGCCATTCTTTAAAAATGCCACTACAGAAGGAGTTGTTCTTCTACCCTCTTCATTGGCTATAACTACCGGTTCATTTCCCTCCATTACGGCTACACAACTGTTGGTAGTTCCTAAGTCGATTCCAATTATTTTTCCCATATACTTGTTTTTCAATAATTTAATAATTACCCTTCCCCAATCATTGTGCCATGACAGGTAGAATGCAAAATTGTCAGTTCTTTATTCATTGAAACTCCAATCCTGTCATTGCCAGGAAGTAAATGGGCAAAAATGACAGAATTTTCTAATTTATTATACTTATTATCTATTTTTATGATTAAATAAAGTAAGTAAAGTAAATGATTACAAACTAACTTCGTTAAGAGTATTGCCTAAGTGAAAAGGATTCCCTTTCGATGATGAATAAACAACTGCTTTTAGTTATACTAATAGGATGTCTGCTGGGTGAGGTTAATCCTGTAAACTCACAGTCAGTCGTTATAAAAGGAAGGGTATTAAATGAATTTACCAAAGAGCCGATACCATTTGCAGGAATATATTTAAAGCAGAGTGGCTATGGTGTGATTTCAGATAGTTCGGGACATTACAGTATCAAACAAATAAATCGGCAGAAGAAGGATACCCTGGTAGTAACGTATGTAGGATATATAGCAACTTATACATCCATTAATCCCGGAAAAAAAGATACCTTATTACAAGATTTATTTTTATCACAATTGCAATTAGGTACAACTGTTGAGGTAAAAACAAAATTCAATAAAGGACTTCGGTGGTGGGGGAATGTTGTAAAAAATAAGGCAAAAAATAATCCGTTTAAATATGCAAACTATTCTTACGAATTATATAATAAACTGGAACTGGATATCAGTCGCTTCAGGAAAGAAACCATTACGGATAGAAAACTATTAAAACCATTTGCCTTTATTTTAAATAATGTGGATAGTGTTTCCGATCAGGATCCGTTTTTACCGGTATACATGACAGAGACCTTATCAAATTTCTATTATGCTTCCAATCCCTATCAAAGCAGAGAAGAAATCATAGCAGCAAAAACAGATGGCATCAAGAATGAAACAGTGCTTGCATTTATTGGTGGAGTAAATCAGCGTATTAACGTCTATAACAATGCTACCATTGCCATGGGAAAAGAATTCATTAGTCCGCTCAGCGACTATGGAGATAAATATTACAATTATAAAGGGGCAGATACGCAATACATAGGCGGACAAGCCTATTTTCACTTACTATTTTCTCCCAAAAAAGAGGGTGAAAATACCTTTAGCGGGGATTGCTGGATTCATGGGGGAAATTGGGGTATTCAAAAAATCAATTTACAAATATCTCAAACAGCTAATATTAATTTTGTTAACCGTATGGGCCTGGTGCAAGAATTTCATTGGAACGATAGTAGCTGGCAATTTGTAAAAGACAAAACGGTAATTGATTTTACTCCCTTTGGAAAAGAAAAAGTTTCATTTATTGCCAGAAGAACAAATAGTTATCAAAAAGTATTGATAAATCATCCTTCAACAGCAGCAAAACTAGAAGCACAAACTGAAAAAAATACGGTCACAGTAAAAGAAGGAGCCCAGCGAGAGAACGTAAATTTTTGGAACCAGCGTCGGCATGAGGAATTAAGCAGCAATGAGGCAAAAGTTTATCAAATGATGGATTCCATTAAATCTATGCCTGTTTTTAAAAAATATGCTGACTGGTTTACTTTTTTGCTGGATGGTCATCATAAAATAGGTAAATATGAAATCGGACCCTGGTTTAAATGGATTAGTGGTAACCAATTAGAGCAATTTAGATTTCGATTTGATTTGGGTACCACAGCATTATTTAGCGAAAACCTTCGCTTACATGGATACCTGGCATATGGAACCCGGGATGCAAGATTGAAAGGTAAAGCAGATATAACCTATCGGATACCGGGCAATAACGGAATTACACTTCAATCTGCCTACACCGATGATTTAGACAATGGAAGAACCAGATATAATGAAGAAGATATTACAACTGATAATGTTTTCAGTCAGCTCATTAGAAGACCTAATATTCCACAGAAATTTTTGGGGGTAAAAGAATTCAAATTTTCAGTAACCAAAGAATGGAAGTCGAAATTTTCCATTGAAACCTTTATTACCCAAACTGATTTCACCACCTTTCATCCTTTACCGGATAAAGGAATCTTTATAACCGACAGTTCTTATAAACAAATACAATCTTCCGAAATTGGTTGGAAATTTCGCTATGCACCAGGAGAAAAAACAATCGATCGCCACCGAAAGTCAATAAAATTTAAAGGGAATCAACCTGTATTTGTTTTACGGACTGCACTGGGTATAAAGGATTTTTGGGGATCCAATTATCAATATATAAGAACAGGTTTACAAATTTCACAAAACACAAGACTGCCACGTTGGGGGAAATTGAATTATATGGTGTATGGAGGAAAAATTTTTACCGACAAAGGCTTACCATTTATGCTATTGGAAAATCATCCTGGCAATGAGGTTTATTACTACAGCAAACAAGCATTTAATTTAATGAATCGTTTCGAATACATCAGCGATCAGTATGCTGGAATCAATTTGGAACACAATCTGGAGAAAAAATTTCTCAATTTACTTCCATTCATGCGTAAATCAAACATGCGTCAATTTTGGAATGTAAAAGCAGTATGGGGTGAATTATCAACCAATAGTCGCATCCTGAATCGAATTGAATATTTCTCCGATTACAGGCTCCGCTCTTTGAGGGGAGGTTGGTATACTGAAATTGGAACCGGATTTGAAAATATTTTTAAAATATTGCGGATTGATTTGGTATGGAGACATGCACCCCTTGTTAATATTCCCCCTGGCGCTAATCCTAATTTATATAAGTCGTCTATTCAAGACTTTGGCATATTTGGAAGCGTGCGCATTCAATTTTAAGCATCACCACTCGGTGCCTTGAAAGTAAAATTTTTTTGAGAGAGATAACTGAAAATCACTACAAAAAATGTGGTTACTATTTTTGAAGGGGTCGGATACCAGCCCCAATAATCTACCATCAATTTTAAAAAAACATAATTAAGCATAACACACATAAAAACAACCGTGAAATATTTTCCGGCTTGCACGTGCTTTGCAACATCAGTTTGTTGAAATACTACATAACGGCTGAGGTAAAAACCTATGGGAAAAGTAAAAAAGAAGCTGAAAATAAAAGCTGCTATATGTCCACCAATGGTTAAACCAATTATATGTAAAGGCCGCTCATGTAGGAGAAAATGAAAGGAACTATAGAATAAACCAATATCAAGCACCGTATTAAAGCCCCCGCAGGCAGCATACCGATAGGTTTGAAGGGGCATGAAAGCGCGGAAAAGCGGATAAAAAGTATCCACAATACCTAAGATAGTTTTACGTACAAAATCATGTGCCTTCCTCATACAATGGGCGAAGGTAGGAGTTAATTAATTACTTTTGCAACTCTATACAAAGGATACATGAGTTTAACACAGCAAATAAAAACCGTTACAGCTAAAGCGCTGGCTGATTTATATCAGCAAAACTGGTTGGCAAACGATATTTTGGTAAATGCAACCAAGCCAGAATTTACCGGTGATTATACAGTAGTATTATTTGCTTTGGTGAAAACTTTGAGAACCAGTCCGGAAACCCTGGGACAAACGTTGGGAAGCAAATTGGTATCCGAAAACCCAGATCTGTTCACCTCTTTTAACGTAATAAAAGGGTTTTTAAATTTGGTAATTCCCGACCAGTATTGGGAAAAACTTATTGCAACAAGAGTAGCCCATTCGGATGATGCCCTTACAACTCCGCTAAAGGAGAAAGTAATGGTTGAATACTCCTCCCCGAATACCAATAAACCACTCCATTTAGGTCATTTACGGAATAATTTTCTTGGGAGTAGTATCTCTGCTATTCTCACAGCAGCAGGGCATCCGGTTGTTAAAACCTGTATTGTAAATGACCGCGGTATTCATATATGTAAAAGTATGATTGCCTGGCAGCGCTTTGCCAATGGCGCAACTCCTATAACTACTCAAACAAAAGGTGACCATTTTGTTGGGCATTATTATGTTCTGTTCAACAATGCACTGCAAGAAGAAGTGGCTGCCGGTATTGCATCCGGATTATCGAAAGAGCAGGCTGAAAAAGAAGCTCCTATAATGAAAGCCGCTCAACAAATGCTACTGGAATGGGAAAAAGGCAATCCAGATATCTTAGCATTATGGCGCACCATGAATGAATGGGTGTATGAGGGATTTTCGAAAACCTATCAACGCATTGGATCTGAATTTGATAAAACCTATTACGAAAGCAATACCTATTTATTGGGAAAAAATCTGGTGCAAGAGGGATTGGAAAAAAAAGTGTTCTATCAAAAACCCGATGGCAGTGTTTGGATTGATTTAACAGCTGATGGATTAGACGAGAAACTTGTTCAGCGGAGTGATGGAACTTCAGTTTACATAACGCAGGATATTGGACTAGCCGAACAAAAGCAAGCCGAGTTCAATACAAGTCAGAGCATTTATGTGGTTGGTGATGAACAGAATTATCATTTTAAAGTATTGAAACTTATTTGCGAACATCTGCAGTTACCTGCAGCCAAAGGAATCTATCACCTCAGCTATGGAATGGTAGAATTACCCACTGGTAAAATGAAAAGCAGAGAGGGAACTGTTGTAGATGCAGATGATTTGATTGATAGTATGATAAGGATAGCAGCTGAAAAAACAGCCGAGTTAGGTAAAGTAAATGATTTTACTCCTGAAGAATTGGCTTCATTGAATGAAATGATTGGTTTGGGAGCGCTCAAATTTTTCTTGCTACGGGTAGATCCAAAGAAAAAAATGCTATTCAATCCCGAGGAAAGTATCGACTTTCACGGTTTCACAGGTCCATTTATACAATACACCCATGCCCGCATCAAAAGTATCTTACGTAAAACCGGAAGTGCAGCTAACGAAAAAATAATGGAAAGCGCTGATGCAGAGCCCTGGTATGCTGAAGAAAGGGAACTTGCGAAATTGGTAGAACTTTTCCCTGCTGTAATTGAAGAAGCCGCTCTGCAACATGATCCCTCGCAAATTGCCATTTATGTTTATCAGGTAGCTAAAACTTTTAATAGTTTATATGCAGCTCATTCTATTGCAGGTGCTGAAACGAACAGTTTAAAAATCAGACGACTACAATTGGCCGAATTAACTGCACGAGTGATAAAAACCGGCATGCAACTGCTGGGAATTGCTGTTCCTGAGCGAATGTAAGGGTGAGTAAGGTTTCGGTCCGCTGGACCTTAGTAGGATGTCGGTCCGGTGGACCTTAGGACGAATGCGAGCGACAGTGCGCCTTTGGCGTATTGGAGTGGAGGAGTGAGGAAGTTACCTTGATTTTTTACTGTAGGCTTTTTTGTAAAGACCTTTCGGGGGACAAATATCAAAAGGGTGCTAATTGTCGATTTATAAATTCACCAAATTATAGTAACTTTGCATCCCTTGCGGAGGTGGCGAAATTGGTAGACGCACTACTTTGAGGTGGTAGCGGGGTAACAGCCGTGGGAGTTCGAATCTCCTCTTCCGCACTTTTCTGAAAGTGAGTTTGAGCGTGCAGGCAAAGTTTTTCAATTCTTTGCTAACACTATCAAACTCACTCTGTTTTTCTGCCAATTTTAGTATGATTCCTTTACTAAATAATAGCCTTGATAGATGAACATCGATTTAGGTAACATAGCCAATGCAATGGGGCAAGATTTACAGCCTTCCCGAAAAAAGCCGATTTACCCCCCCCAGGCAATCTTGCGACAATATCTGATAGATTATGGAAGAGAAGTAATCCTCCCACTCTCCTATCACGATTTATTGCGCTTTACCTATACCACAACCTTAAAAGATAAATCGGGGAAAGATAGTTTCTGGGATACCGTATCTTACGACCTCCAGGAATGGAATCACTTACGCAGTGCATTGATTCGGATGTATGCCATTTTGAAAACAGAGGGTGATATGAGTTTCGCTAACCACCTCGATGTTGCCCGTATCGACTTTTGTTATTTTGGTAATAGTCAGCCCTTTCGAATAAGAATAGTTAATAAATACAACGATAATTACGATCATTTTTATATTAAACAGGCAGATACTAACCGGATTTATGGATTAGAGATGGAACACTTACTCTCACCTAACCGCATGACCTACCTAACCCATCAGCAAACATTGATTGAGGAACACGTACCTGGAATACCGGGAGATATTTTTATAAGAGATTATCTACATCATTCCAGTACCAATGTAATTCGACTGGCCAAGGAGTTTGTAAAATTTAATGAACGCTGCTTTGTTCAACTGCTGGGTGACATGCGATCGTATAATTTTGTGGTGAATATGATTCCCGATATTGAGGATTTCCAATATCGCATACGGGCAATCGACTTCGATCAACAAACATATGAGGGCAGAAAAAATGGTTACCTGCCTCAATATTATAAAGAAAATAATGCAATGGTCCAATTAGCCATTGAACACCTAGATAGTGAGTCGATTGCTCAGTATCAGGCTGAAGAACAAACACTCATGACTTTTCGGCTAGCTTCTTCCCGATATCGCATGAAAACATTACTGGATATTATGGCAAAGGATACGCTTTCTACAACAGAAAAATTCCAACAATTGCGCAAGGAGTTAGCAGAACATTATCAGCAAACGATTTCAGAGAGAAAAGTACAAACAATGGGGCAGTTGCTTAAATGGCAAATGAAGCAACGTTTAAGAAAAAGTCTGCTTTTACTCCCCAAAAATAAATCCCGCTTCGATGATTAATCGTTTGGTAAATGCTCAGCCAAAAAACTAAGATACAATTCACCCATTTTTATAAATGATACTTTTAGTTGCTTTACAATGTTCTTATGTTGCAATGTAACCTCCGCCACCCGATCTATTTCAATTTGGATGGGATGTATGAATATGTGCTCATTGAATTTCAATCCCGGTTGTCCCAGCCATTTATAAACAGTTTCTTTAATTGACCAAAACAAAGTGAGTAGGTTATCCTGCTCACCGGGCGAAAAATCACTTACCCAAAGGTTTTCTTCTTTACTCAAAAATTTATGCCTGATTCGCTGCACCCTTGGTGAAATAGATTCAATATCGATACCTACCGAATCGGATTTACTAATAATTGCTGCTGCAAAACCGGTACAATGACTCATTGAAAAAAAAAACGGATTCCCCGGAATATGTGGCTTTTGAAAAGCCCGGCTCTCAATTGACTCATAAGGGAACCCTGGATTCAAAACCGTTAATAAATATCCAGCTGCCAAATGTTGTAACTGCTTTTGGATGTGGGATACCGGATAACGAAAAGACACTTTTTGTTGAAAAAAGTCAACTTCCTCTGCTATCTGCCAAACTCCCAGGCGGGTAAATTCGTTGATATCTTGTTGTAAATACAGGGGCACTATAGTAATTTAGCGTTTCAAATGCAGAATTACAATTTATTTGCATGCTAAATTAAAAAACAGAAAATGATTTTAACCGACCGCCGCATTTTAGAGGAAATGGAGAAAGGTACCATTATTATTCAACCTTTTAACAGGGGCGATCTTGGTAGCAATAGCTATGATGTACATTTAGGCAAATGGCTGGCTACTTATGTAGATGTAGAGTTGGATGCAAAAAAACATAATACCATTACTTATTTTGAAATCCCTACCGAGGGTTTTGTACTTCAGCCGAGTGGCTTTTATTTAGGGGTTACTGAAGAATACACCGAAACCCATGCTCATGTTCCCTTCCTGGAAGGCAAATCCTCCACAGGTCGACTGGGAATTGATATTCATGCAACAGCTGGAAAAGGGGATGTAGGTTTCTGCGGCAACTGGACACTCGAAATTTCCTGTAAGCAACCTGTTCGTATTTATAAAGGAATGCCAATCGGACAACTCATCTATTTTCCGGTGGAAGGTGAAATTGAAGTTCGGTACAACCAAAAAGCCAATGCAAAATATAGTGGTCAGCCAGATAAGCCCATCGAAAGTATGATGTGGAAGAATTTGTTCTAAACATCATCACCAACTATTATCACCATATTTTTTTTGATACCCCAGTATCCATCCCAGAACTTCATTATAACTCAACATACCAGCTGGCTGTCCATTCGCTTTCAGGTATTGCGTGTACACCTGTGTAAATGCGGGGGTAATTTGATGAGATCTTTGTTGAAAATACCTTCGAATGGCCCGTCTGTCGAGCTTAACCAATGTATCCAATTGCTTACGATTGCTATCCAATTGTATTCGTAACCCGCTACTGTCTCCCACTGCAGCATATTGCCTCCATAATTCCTGTTGAACCAGAGAAAAAATATCAAGATATAGTGAATACTTCAAACGAATATCCTGTGATGCGCTTGCAGCGAGAAACCCTACAAAACTTGCTTCACGCTCTCTTGCGAAACCAATTTGGTGACCAATTTCATGACAAGTAATGTAGGGTTGCAAAATGCCCGGCAAATCTGCCTTAACCTGAGCTTCACCTGAAAAAGGATTATAGTATCCGGTAAAGCCAATCCAATCGCCCCAAAAATTCCAGCTGCATTTTTTTATGGATGGGTATGCATAGGTGAACCTTGAATTTTTTATTGCCAAAGTTGTATAAGCATCAATTGCAAGTTGTTTTTGTTCCTCCCAGGAAACCGTTGGTAATGAATCGCCCGGAATTTTTTTGCGTGCTTCATTTAATCGCTGAATCAATTGCGCGTTAAGCAATTTTAACTCCGGTATCGTATATGGAACGGCAGTTATTCCCATCGAATAACCAATATCCCGACGGTTATAATTTAATCCCCAGCAAAGCTTGAAAAAGGCATATCCAATCACGAGCCATAGAAATGTAGCAAACAAAAACTTTTTAAGCGTTGGCCATCTCCTGAACCTGCATCCAATATATAGAATTTTTATTGATATGAAAATAATATAGAAAATTGCTACTAGATATAGCATATCACCTATTGAAACAGGGCACCATATAGTAAGCAATCGCAAATATTTACCAAAAAATGGATAAAAGCCTGAGGAATAATACTTTTCTACAGCTTCGGGAAACTGAGCAAAAATCAGAAGAAATGTAATTAGCAATAATAAAATACCCTTCCAAAAGTGGGCTTTTTTCAATTCCATACCCAAATATCCCATTTATCCTGCATATATTACAAAACATTGTAAATCAATATTATCAGATATTATTGGTGAATAATGGCAATTATCGTACCTTTGCCAACCCTTAAAAGACCGTTATGAGTCAGCGCCGGGAGTTTGAGATAGCATTTGTGGGATTGAAGCCGGGTTTGCATCATTACGAATATAAGGTGGATGATAAGTTCTTTGTTTCATTTGGTAAGCAGGATTTCAGTAATTGTGATGCGCAGGTACGGCTAACTCTTGAAAAAAATACCGGGTTCATGCAATTGAAATTTGATGTAGATGGATCAGTGCAAGGTATTTGTGATAAATGTGGCAACCCTTTACCTGTTCAATTATGGGACGAGTTCTCTTTATTGGTAAAGATGGTTGAAGATCCCGATACGATGAATGAACAAGAGGAAGATCCGGACGTATTCTATATTGGCAGAGGGGAAAGTCATCTGCACCTTAGCAACTGGATTTACGAATTTATTATCTTAAGCATTCCGTTTCAAAAAATATGTGCCGACTCCGAAAAGGGTGGTCCATTTTGCAATCGGGAAGTTCTTGAAAAACTGAAACAAATGGAACAGCGTCTAAACCAGGAAAAACCAACGCTCTGGAAAGGACTTGACCAATTTAAAAATTTAAGTGAATAATTGTTGACTCTCAAAAACTGATGATATGCCGAATCCAAAACGCAGACACTCACAGCAAAGAAGTGCAAAAAGAAGAACACACTATGTAGCTCAGGAAGTTACCTTGAGTAAAGACAGTGCTACAGGTGAAACCCATGTTCGTCATCGCGCACACGTAAGTGAAGGAAAATTGTACTACAAAGGAAATCTGGTTGCCGAAAAAGCACCCTTGAAAGCCTAATGGGTAGTTCAATTTATTTACTTACACATCTATGATGAATATTGGTATAGACATGATGGGGGGAGATTATGCCCCTCTGGAAGCAGTAAAGGGATTGGTAAGATTTTTATCTACCCAACATTCCAATGTACTCATTCATTGTATTGGTAACGAAGTTGAATTACAACCCCTCTTTCAGGAACAAGGTATTGATACCAGCAAAATAAAACTGGTACACGCTGCTGATACCATTGGATATCACGAGCATCCTACAAAGGCCCTCAAAGAAAAAACACAATCCTCCATTGCCATTGGATTTCATCTGTTGGCTTCAGGAAAAATAGATGCTTTTATTAGTGCTGGTAACACAGGTGCTATGTTGGTTGGTGCCATGTTTAGCATTAAACCTATTGAAGGTGTTTTACGCCCAACCATTTCTTCCATCATCCCCAAATTAAACGGCGAAACGGGTTTGTTACTTGATGTTGGATTGAATGCAGATTGTAAGCCCGAGCAGATGAATCAGTTTGCAATTCTTGGAAAAATATATGCACAGCAAATTCTACAAATACCCCAACCAAAAGTTGCTTTAATGAATGTGGGTGAAGAAGAAGGGAAGGGTAACATATTAGCACAGGCTACCTATCCCCTGCTAAAAGAAAATACACATATTCATTTTGTAGGAAATATTGAGGGAAGAGATATATTCAACGATAAAGCAGATGTAGTAGTTTGTGATGGGTTCACTGGTAATATTCTGCTAAAAATGGCCGAATCAGTTTACGACTTAACACAACAAAGAGGAATTCAAGACGAATATTTTAATCGTTTTCATTACGAAAACTATGGCGGTACTCCCGTATTAGGGGTTGCGAAACCTGTAATTATTGGCCATGGTATCAGCGGCGCAAAAGCCTTCAGCAACATGATTGCACTCGCTTGCAAAATGGTTGAGCGCGATATTTGCGGAAAAATCGCTGAAGAAATCCATTTATAATACTAGCAGCTTTTTATTTCCTTTCACAGCCGAAACCAGTACTTTTGTACAAACAAATGTTAGTTTATGTGGCTGAATAATATTCTGGAAACCATTGGTAATACCCCCTTAATTCAACTAAATAAAGTTGCAAAGGGCATACCAGCAACTGTTTTAGCCAAAGTAGACTATTTTAATCCGGGAAACTCCATCAAAGACAGAATGGCTTTAAAAATGGTGGAAGTGGCAGAACAGGAAGGAAAATTAAAGCCTGGTGGAACTATAATTGAGGGAACCAGTGGGAATACCGGAATGGGATTAGCACTTGCGGCCTGTGTAAAAGGGTATCATTGCATTTTTGTAACCACAGATAAACAATCGAAAGAGAAAGTAGATATTTTGAAGGCCCTTGGAGCCGAGGTAATTGTTTGTCCAACCAATGTGCTACCAACCGATTCTCGCAGTTATTATAGTGTTGCTAAAAGATTATCTCAGGAAATTCCCAATTCGATGTACATGAATCAGTACGATAATCTTGCAAATCGCCAGGCACATTATGAAAGCACGGGACCGGAAATCTGGGCACAGACTGAAGGGAAAATTACACATCTCGTGTGTACGGCAGGTACTGGAGGAACAATTACAGGAATAGCTATGTATCTAAAAGAAAAGAATCCGAATATACAAATCTGGGCTGTGGATGTGTATGGATCACTCCTAACCAAATATTTCCGCACCGGGGAGATTGATATGAATGAAGTACACCCTTATATTTCTGAAGGCTTTGGAGAAGATTTTGTTCCACAGAATTATGACATGCGCTTCATCGATCATTTTGAACAGGTTTCAGATAAAGACGGAGCGGTTATGGCTCGAAAAATTGCAAGGGAAGAAGGTTTATTTTGTGGATACAGTGCCGGAAGTTGTTTACAGGGTTTGATTCAATTAAAATCCAGACTGAAAAAGGATGATTTGGTAGTTTGCATTTTCCACGATCACGGAACCCGATATATTGGAAAAATATACAACGACCAATGGATGATGGAACGTGGGTTTTTAGAAGTAAAAACATTCAAAGACATTGTAAATGGCAGAAAAGGAAAACACTTAGTTACCCTAGAATTGGATCATACGGTATCAGAAGCCGTAGAATTGATGAAGAAATATAATATTGAACATATCCCGGTAATGAATGATGGAAAAATTATAGGGGCGGTAAGTGAAAACGGATTATTTCAAAAAGTATTCAGTAACCCTGAAATCAGAAATGAAAAGATTGAACAAGTAATAGAACCTGCTTATCCAATGGTACCATTTGAAACCCCAGTTGAAAAATTAGGGCAACTCATTAATAAGGAAAATGGTGCAGTATTAGCCAAGGATGAAAAAGGGGATTACCATATTGTTACCAAATATGATGTGATACAAAGTTTAGCACAATAAAATTTAAAACTTTTCGGACAACTTCAAATGCTAACATTCGTTTGTTACCAATGATTTATCTTGCTGCTTCATTTATAATCAGAAATTATTCATTATGGGAAAATATCGTTCCGGAGTTTTATTTGGAAAAGAATTAGAAGCTTTATACAATGACGCCAAAGAAAATCAGTTTGCATTACCAGCAGTAAATACTACCGGAAGTAATACCATCAATGCTGTTTTGGAAACAGCTGCAAAAGTAAATTCTCCAGTAATTGTTCAATTTTCGAATGGAGGTGCACAGTTTATAGCTGGAAAAGGCATGCCTAACGATCAATTACAGGCAAATATTTCAGGAGCCATTTCGGGCGCTTTGCATATTCATAATGTGGCAAAATATTATGGTGTACCAGTTATATTGCACACCGATCATGCTGCAAAAAAATGGTTACCCTGGATTAGTGCATTACTGGATGCTGGTGAGCAATTCCATAAAGAAAAAGGACAGCCATTGTTTAGCTCACATATGCTCGATTTATCGGAAGAACCACTGGAAGAAAATATAGAAACCTGTGTAACCTATTTTAAGAGAATGGCGCCGCTAGGCATGAGTATTGAAATTGAATTAGGAGTAACAGGAGGTGAAGAAGATGGGGTAGATAATAGCGGAGTTGAAAATGAGAAATTATATACGCAACCTCAACACGTTGCCTATGCATATACCGAATTAGGTAAAGTAGGAAATCTTTTTACCATAGCAGCTGCATTTGGAAATGTGCATGGCGTATATAGTCCCGGCAACGTTGAATTACGCCCTGTTATATTACACAATAGTCAGGAATACATTCAAAAGGAATTCAATACGGCATCCAAACCCGTTTACTTTGTTTTTCATGGCGGAAGTGGGTCTCCTCAGCATCAAATTAGAGAAGCAATTGGGTATGGTGCAATTAAAATGAATATTGATACAGATTTGCAATGGGCTTTCTGGGATGGTATTCGCAACTTTTATCAAAAAAATGAAGCCTACCTACAGGCCCAGTTAGGTAATCCGGAAGGAGCAGAAAAACCTAATAAAAAATTTTATGACCCACGCGTTTGGTTGCGCAAAGCAGAAGAATCTTTCAGCAAAAGATTGGAAGTTGCATTTGAAGATTTAAATTGTATTAATAGAAATGCTTAATACACTTATCGCTTCAAGGCATAGGCATTTGTAATTTCCTGATTACGCTTTTTTATTTCAACATCTCCTGGGAATAAATTCAGCGCAGTATCTGCCAGATCTTTAAGGTGTTTATCCGCACCCTGACTTGCATTGAGCATATTATTTAAATATAAATTCCAGCAAAAGGAATCTTTAGGATGGTATTTATTATAAAGCTCAAATCCTACTCTTAGCGAAGCGGTATCGTAAGTTCTGGCTATACATGCCATGTAAGTTTGATAGTAAGTTGGATTTCTTGGCCGTTCCTGAAAACATAATTTTGCAAAATAGGCAGCACTATCCCACTGCCCTTTTTGGTAATACATATTTGCCCGTATATTTTCAACATACATCATATATGGATTAGCCTTAGCACCTTTACGCAAATATCTTTCAGCCTCATTGGTTTGTCCGTTTTTCCATAGATACATACCCAACATACCTTCAATAGGTTGCACCGTATTAGATACAAGATTAGGTATGGAGGGAAATGCATTTACAACCTGGTCAACAGGGGCAGTAAGCGTTACCGCATTAAGTTCCTGAACATATAAATTTTGAGCTATTGACGAACGCCAGATTAAAAATCCAATATATAATATTGGTAACATGATAATTCCCAGTACAAAAGAATAGATCGGTGCTAATGAAGGAATCAAGCGAATAGAATCCATATTTGCACTAATCGAATCCCTGAAGTTCAGATATCCAACTAATACGCCCATACCACAAAAAGCAAATAAAACCTGATTCATTGGCTCCTCTTTTGGAAAATTAAGAGAACTGTCGATAGCAAATGCTATTACAGCAACCAAAGAGAAAATAGTAAAAATTCCTTCCACTTGAATCGGATTTTGAAGGAATGTTCTTATTCCATAGTAACATAAAATCAAGAAAATAGCGGCATACAAAATGCCACCCGGAAAACCTAACTCAGCGAAATATTCAATAAAATCATTATGAGCATGAATTGGAACAATTAATCCATCATTATATTCTCTTGAGTACGGTATAGAGGCAAGCTTCCAGTTACCAAATCCAGCACCCGTAATAGGATGTTTTCGGGTGTAATCCCATGCTGCTTTCCACATAACAAAGCGTTCCTGGGTACTACCATTATTTTTATTGGCGATGGCAGCTACCGTTTCATCAACTGTTCCATATTGAGCAGCAATATTGGAAGAGTCATTAAAATTATACTTGGCAAAATTGGTGGCCACTCTGGAACAAACAACTGAAAAAATAACCAGCACTACAATCAATACAAAACGGGATAATAATGCAACAACATTTTTTTCTTTAAAGTAAGCAATAACTGAAATGAAAAGATAAGCAATTACACTTGCTGAAACTGCAATGATGGAGGTACGGGAACTTAATAAAAAAATGGTAGTAGCTGCAAGAAAAAATACTATTGAAAATAAAATACGAATAAAATTTTTGTAATAATATATACCAAATAATACAAAAGGTAATTTAACACCTAAAGAGGCAGCATAAATATTTTTGTTGCCTGCATTCATTCTCATTGTTAGAACTAAATCGGTAAAACTCAACTCACTGCTTCCTTTGAAAAAGTACAAAAGAGAAATGGCCGACTGTACAAATAAAAAAAAGGTAGCTATACCAGCCACATAAATAAGTCGGGAAGTTTGTTTAGAGAAAAGTATACTTAAATTAATCAAAGAAATAATAGCGGTTGCTAAACGTACTAAACAAACCAATGTTTCAGTAGCATTTAAAGCATAGAAAAAAGAAAACAATGCCCAAATGAAAAGCAATACATATACCCAAATGAAAGCAGATGAAAAAATTGAACGAATAGCAATAGCATAGCTATCTTTTTGACTAAAAATGAACAAAATAACAAGTGAATTCACCATCATTAAATAAAGCCACTGACTCCCCAGATATTCAATCCCATTCCAGGTACCAATCCACTCAACCCCAAAAAACATTGCTGCCAGTATGATAGGAATCCAAGCTAACTGCCAATTTGATGATGTTGAAACTGAGTTAATAACGGCTTCCTCAACTGGCTGTGGTGCTTTTGGACTATATTTTTTACTTTTTTTCATTGGATATAATTACAACTTCGAATTGGAATTTAAAAAACTGCATACAAATTAATTAAAAAAATGCAACTATTTAAGGGATAAATACAAAAACAAGGAAATCATTATATTAATTGATTTTCACACACTTAACTAGTATTTTTCAGATAAATTCCAATCCCAAATAAATAGTATATTTGCTGTCCGAACTTTGCATGTATATGAAAAAGGAACGTGAAGAAGATCTGGAAGCCAACCTAACAGGCGAAAACCGATTAGGAGAAGAGGCTGCTAAGCCAAGATGGTTCAATAGAATCCGTAAAGGAATTCTAACCTCAACAGCAGATAAAAAAGAAACCCCTGAAGGGTTATGGACAAAATGTCCCGAATGTAACCATATTTGCACCACAGCCGAACTGAAAGAAAACCTATTCGTTTGTCCTAAATGCAATTATCACCACCGCATTGGTAGTCAGGAATATTTTGAAATTATTTTCAATAATACTCAATTCACTGAACTCTTCAGCGAAATACGAAGTGTAGATGCATTGGGGTTTACTGATTTAAAATCCTATCAGAAAAGATTGGATGAAATTCATACAAACACCGATTTACAGGACTCCATGAGAGTGGCTGTGGGTGGGATAGAAACAGATAAAATAGTAATTGCCTGTATGGATTTTGAATTCATCGGTGGTTCTTTGGGAAGCGTGATGGGTGAAAAATTCAGTAGAGCAGTAGATTATTGTATAGAGCACAAGCTACCCTTTCTTGTGATAAGCAAAAGTGGTGGTGCCCGAATGATGGAAAGTGCTTTTAGCTTAATGCAATTAGCAAAAACCAGCGGTAAACTTTCTCAGCTAAGTGATGCCCGATTACCCTATATTTCTTTACTCACTGACCCAACTTTTGGAGGAATTTCTGCCAGCTTTGGCATGTTAGGCGATGTTAATATTGCTGAACCCGGAGCCTTGATTGGTTTTGCCGGTCCAAGGGTAATTAAGGAAACAATCAAAAAAGATTTACCGGAAGGATTTCAACGCAGCGAGTTTTTACTAGAGCATGGATTTCTTGATTTTATAGTTGATAGAAAACAGTTACGAGAAAAACTAGCTCAACTAATTCGTCTATTCCGGCAATAAATGTAAGAAATCCATCAGCTTATTCCCTTTGACGTTAGGTAGTTGATCCCCTATGGCTCATGAAATGAATAATCGGCAGGCATTTTTTCACTACTTCATAGAAGATCGCTATGTAGCTGGTATTGTTTTATTAGGATCAGAAGTAAAATCCATCCGCGAAGGTAAATTGAGTTTCAATGATGCCTATTGCTTTTTTGATAATGGAGAACTATGGATTAAAGGATTGTACATTGGCGAATATTCAAGGGGGACCGTAAATAACCACATCGCTGTTCATGACCGCAAATTATTGCTAAGCAAAAAAGAATTAAAAAAGTGGGAAGGAAAGATGAAAGATAAAGGCTTAACCATTGTACCCTTGCGCGTTTTTTTCTCAGAAAAACAATTGGTTAAGGTAGAAATTGGTTTAGCCCGTGGGAAAAAATTACATGACAAAAGAGATACTATTCGTTCCCGTGAAGTAGAAAGAGAAATCAAGCGACACATAAGATAATTACCCCCCAATCTTATGGATAATATAGTCGCTCATATTCAGAAAGATTTTACCAGACTTTAAACCATTTGCTTTCACTTTTTCTTTATCAACCTTTGCCCCTTTCCCCATAAAATTAAGTGGGATTTTTATTTTCTCAATTTCAAACTTTACTTCTACCCTATCCGGGAAAAAATCTGTGGGTAATCGGTAATGCATTTGCAAAAAATAGATTCCGTCTTTATTAGTGCTAATTTCAGCAGACTCAACCCTTCGCAAACTGGTATTTATCCATAAAGTAGCTATTGAAAAATCTGCGCGACGATCAGCAGGTATCACATTCATTTCCTTTATTGTTTGGCCTTGCTGAGTAGTTATACCTCTCACAAGTGTAACAAAAGGATACTCAAATAAAGAACTTAAAGAAAAATCGAGCCCTTTTTTTGGCAACAAAATAAAATCCTTTGAGGTAAACTGAACAGGCTTTCCCTTCTCCCAATGCATGACTGCCCTCTTAACCGGCATATTTACAAATGAAATATCGGTTTCCAATTGCAGATTTACCTGAAATGAGTTCACGGAATCTATACGTTGCCGCATCTTAATCAAAGATTCGTCAACTCCTTGAGAAAAGATATTCGAAGAAATTATCAACAACCAAAAACATAAAAAAAAATTTCTCATCCAATATCTCGTTTTTGAAAAATAATAATCCCTACTGAAGCAATTGTGATAATATAAAATATTGATATTAGCCAATTCAACCAAATACTTGAATAGGGTATCTCATATTGAAAAAAGTACTGCCAGGTATCATTCAATTTAAAAAATACAAATTGATTTAACCAATCGGATCCTAAATCAATTTTCAATAGCACATTACAAATTATCAGAAATAGAGCACAAACTATCCAGGTTTTGGTTACATCTTTCAAAATAATGGCAAGTGTTAAACTACTCACAGCAAAAAATACCATTGAAATAGTTCCAGCAATAAATGCCCATTGTATGCGATTTGAAGCATCCTTTGCCGAAAAAAAACTAAGCCCATCAAGATAAACTACCAAATCGCCTTTGCCAAAAAAAACGTTGCAAAGCCAATAAGAAGTGATAAAAAGGAGGCCAACAATAAATACCGTGAATCCTACTGCTATTATATATTTACTCAAAATCCATTTCCACTTCCTAACTGGCTGTAAAAAAACTGTCTGTACCGTCTTATCCTTATATTCCGCTGTAAGCATACCAGAAACAACTATCATAATTATCAATGGCAAATGAAACCACAAAGTATTTAATACAAGATATTGCAATAAATTTCCATTCAGTAGATTTCCCTTGAAATAAAAAGTTTTACGTAAATTATCGAGTAGTAAATTGATAATATTAGTACCCTCAAAATAGGCACTCATCAAAATTATACCCTCAATTATTAATAAAGAGGCTATAGCATAATAGGTTTTACTTTGACGGAATAACTTGAAACATTCAGCAAATAACAAACTTTTCATTCTTTTCCTCCTTCAAAAAGCAATAATAAATCGGGTTGAGGAATACAAGAGGTAATTTCAATTTTTTCAAGAGCCAAAGCTGACAACAAATCTGGAACTTGCGAGGGTTGAATATGAATTTTTACGGTATCACCCTGCAGCTGATGCTCCCATTGGTGTAGCATATTAGATTGCCTCAGATTTTTAGCAGTGATTATATATTGTTGAGTACATTCTAGCATGATTGCCTGCGTATTTCCTTGTCTAATCAATTTCCCATTATGCAATACATATAAACGACTGCACAATTGATTTAGATCTTCTAATATGTGAGAAGATAAAAAAACTGCAAGTTGAAATTCCTGAGTAAGTTGCCTGATTAAACTACGAAGGGATACCACTCCCATTGGATCTAGTCCTGTAAATGGCTCATCTAAAATTAAACAGGAAGGATTATTTAATAAAGCAATTGCAATTCCCAAACGTTGTTTCATCCCCATTGAAAAATTGGCAACCGGATCTTTTCGGTTTAGAGGTAATCCCACCCTGAGTAAATATTTTTCAAGTATAGTTCGGTTAGTTGGCAATTGTTGAATGCCAGCAAAAATGCGGAGATTGTCTAGTGCAGATAGGTATTCGTACAACGCAGGCTTTTCAATAATGCCACCGATACGCTTTTTTGATGCTGCTTCGATAATTATATTACCCGAATCAGGTGTTACCAATCCAAGTAAAATTTTAAACAAAGTTGTTTTTCCAGCACCATTTGCACCGAGTAAGCCACAAATTTCTCCTGATTGGCAGTGTATACTCACATCGTTGAGAACGTTAATTCCCAGGTATTGCTTTGAAATATTAATACCAGAAATCATAAAGCCAGTTGAGCATGCTGAAGTTCACGAAAATCAAACCGAGGAGTATAATGAGGCTCTAAAAAAGTTCTTGACCAAAATTTGCGACGGAAACCAAACCAAAAATCCTGTAACATAAAATAGGGTATATAATGATACCACTTTACTCCACGATTCGCATAATGCAATTCAATTTCCTTTTTATATCCCAATTCAGTAGCAGCCTGAATAGCAGCCATGCGTTGACATTTAGAAACAATGTATCTGTCGGCAATACGAGGGTGGAAACCATGAATATAAAATTGATCTTTCGCCCTTTTATAATTTTGAAATCTCGACCAACCATCTGCCAGTACCAAAAAAATATGAACAAAGGAAAAAAGGAAACTCCAGATCCAGCAAAAAATCCATAAAAAATGACTATTATTTTCCAAAACAACCTGTAATTTTTTCCAATAAAACCAAGATTCTAACACAAAAATGATGAGTGAAGAATATAAAAGACGACCTACCCGTAGATAAGAATATAATACGCAAGGCTGTGAGGGAAGAACATTCATGCTTAAATATAAATAAAAAACAGAAAAGTTATATTACTCTAGTCAATGTACTTTTTCTTTCGCTCTTCTTTATATTCCATTTGTTCCAGCAATGCTTCCGGAGTTGGGTTCTGGGTGATTGCTTTTGCCAGTTGAAATAATAAAATAATCAATACAACACCTCCAATTAGCTCCTGCCAGGTTATCCAGTATCCCCACCAATGATAAACAGCACCTTTAGCCGGCATAGCAGCCTCATAAATTACGGTTACATGGTCTCCAGGATGATAATCCCGGAATAAGTACAAAGCAGATACAGAATAGGAAGCATAACCTGTGTGATAAGTAGCATAGGGTACCCGTTTACCAGATTTAAGCTGCTTAATTTCGATAATACCGGGTGCATACTCCCCATCTAGAAAATCGGGATGTCGGGTGGTAAACAGATATGCACTGTAACAAACCAGAAATAATATAATAACTATCCTATTCAGTTGCTTTAGTTAGCCAGACTTCTGAAATCTACCGGAACCAATTTACTAACGCCTGGCTCCTGCATAGTAACCCCATAAATTACATCCACAGCACTCATGGTTTGCTTGTTATGGGTTACAATAATAAATTGAGAATTATCACTGAATTTTTTAATCATCTGTGTAAACTTACCCACATTCGCATCATCCAAGGGAGCATCCACCTCATCTAATATACAAAATGGTGCTGGTTTAATGAGATATATAGAAAATAGTAAAGCAGTAGCAGTTAATGTTTTCTCTCCTCCACTTAATTGAGTGATAGAGGAGGGCTTTTTCCCTTTAGGTTTAGCAATAATTTCAATACCGGTTTCAGCTAAATTTTCGGGATTTACCAACATCATATCAGCTGTATCTTCTTCCGTAAACAGTGCTTTGAAAACTCGTTGGAAATTTTCCCTTACCTGATGGAATGTATCTAAAAATTGTTGATTGGCGGTAGCTTCCACCTCCTGGATAGTCTGTAAGAGGCTCTCTTTGGCAGATACCAGATCATTTTTTTGTTCCAAAATGAATTCGTATCGTTTTTTCATTTCGGTATAGGCCTCAATAGCGGTAGGATTGATTTCACCCATATTATCTAGCCGCTTACGCATTCGATCGGCACTAGCTTGTAATTCATCAAGCGGCGTGTCCGTAGTTCTGCCTTCTTCAATGATTTCATCGAGGTTTACTTTAAACTCCACCTGCATTCTTTCCTTCATACCAGCCAACTGTAACTTCAAATCGTTCAACTGATCTTTTAAAGTATTGATTTGCTGATCTACTTGATCTTTATTTTTTATGCGCGCCTTTAGTGCAGACTCTTTATCTTGCATGGCATTTCTTACCACATAAAATGCCTGATCTGCTTCATTAAGATTTTTCTCTTCCTCCTCTTTTCTCTTAAGCATCTCTTGCAACTTTTCTACAGCAGTTTTTAAGTGTTCATTGCTTTCATTAATTGCTGCTACCGACTCTTGCAGTAAATTGCTATTATTGGTAATTTGTTGTTCTAAATCGCTTAGTTGATTTTTCTTAAAATTCAGTTCCTGTTCAAGAGAAGAAATTTTACTCTGCTGGCGAGTCAACTGTAAGTTACTCTCATTTAATTGAAATACATGTGCATTATATTCCTGCTCAGACTGTTGATAATCCATTTCAACGGTTTTCAGCGCTTCGCCGGTTGCAATCATGTTTCCGCTTAGCGTAGTAAATAGCGAACGGGTTTCTGCAATAGCAGTTTGTTCCTGCTGCAAGCGTTGTTCAATTTCACCCAATCGAAGGCTTCCATTTTGCTGAGCCATTTGCAGATTCTCCATCTTATTCTTGGCAGCAAATACCTCATTAGTAAAGCGATTGATTAACTGTTCTGTTTCTCGGATAGCTTTTTCTTTAAGTTGATCATTAAAAACAATCACTTCCTGATGTTTCGCTTGAATATCAGACTTTAATAAGTTAACAACTGCTTCTTGGTCAGAAATCTCTTCTGCTAACTTTTCAAGATTCTTTGCACGCCCAATTTTTTTCCCTTCAAACAATCCAACACTTCCACCAGAGAGCGTATAAGTTCCCTTTACGTATTTTCCTGATTTTTCTAAAATTACTGCACCCGTTGCTGCAGATGCTATTAATGCAGCATCATCTGTTGCTATAAATACATTTCCTAAAAGATATTCGGCTAATTTTGCATACCTGGCATCTACCTCAACTACATCTAAAGCCCGAATCGTTTGAGCCGGTTGATTTAATTTTCCAGAGTATCCTGCAAATGCATCCAACAAAAAGAAATTGGCTTTTCCTTTTTGATTTTTATCGAGCAATTGTACCGCTTGCATACCCTCCTGTACATTTGCAGCTACATAATAATTCAAATAAGGCTCCAATACATTTTCAACAGCTGTTCTATATTCTTCCTTCACATAAATAATGTCGGACAATACTGGTGCTGCATAGTTCCATTCCGGATTCTTATGCAAAAATTTAATACTGTCGGGATATCCTTCCATCGAGTCAATTAAACTCTTTAAAAGATTGTATTCATTTCGTTTGGAATCCAGTTTTCGATTTTCCTCATTCAACTCATTTCGGAGTTGCTCGAGAGCAGACTGTGTTTCAAAAATAAGGGCCTTTGTTTTTTCATGCTGCTCTTGGAGTTCTTGCAAACTTAATCTATGACCTGATAATAAACCTTCCTTTTCAACGGATTCCTGTTGCAATTGTTGCAGTTGATTTTCACGTTGGTTTTTTTCGTCGGTTAATTGCTGATGTGCTCTTTGCAAATTTTGAATGGAAGTATCGGCAACAGCAACTTTCTTCTCAGCATCAAATTGCTGCAACTGCAATTGTTGGAATTGCGCACGCATTGCATCCAATCCACTCCGCTTTTCATCAAAAATACGGCGCTTTTCTTCCATACCCGCTTGACCCTGTTGAACTAATTCCTGCATTTCACCTAAACGGCCCTGTTCTTCTGTTAACTGTAATTGAGTATACTCTATAGAATCACCAATCGTTTTCAACTGACCATTGGCTTTTTCCAGGAAATCCTGCAGGCTGGTTTCTTTCTCCTTTAAATAGTGTAATTTTTGAGTGGCCAGATTTTTTTCATTTTCACTGGATCGCAATTCCTGTAAAAAAAGATTAAAAGATTGCTGCATTTGTTGCAGCGCTTTTTCTTGTTGAATAAAAGCCAGCTTTTCCTGTTCCTGGGCGGCTTCTTCCGAAGCAATGGCTGCCTCTAATTGCATGCGGGAATCAAGAGCTGCATCCTGCTGCTCGATAATGGTTTTATAATTGGTGTTGAATCCCTCTAAGGATGCTTTGGCAAGTTCAATGGCAACTTCACGATATTCCTTTTTAATTTCAAAAAATCGCTCTGCTTTTCTTGCCTGGCTTTCCAAAGACTTCAACTGGTTGTTAATCTCGAATAACAAGTCTTCAATACGAGCTAAATCCTGTTCGGTTGCATCCAGTTTATTTTTGGCCTCTTTTTTTCTTGTTTTATAAATCGTAATACCAGCAGCCTGCTCTAACATCCTCCTACGACTATTATCCTTATCCTTGATAATATCATCCACCATACCCAGTTCGATGATCGCATAACTATCGGTACTAACTCCGGTATCTAAAAATAAATTATGAATATCCTTTAATCGACAGGTTACATCATTTAATCGGTATTCACTATCCCCATTTTTGTAAAAACGACGGGTAACCGTTACGGTATTAAATTCTGTAGGAAGCAGATTTTTGGTATTCTCAAAGGTTAAACTCACTTCAGCCAATCCGCTAGCACTTCTTGTTTTGCTTCCATTAAATACCAAAGCTTCCAGATTCTCACTTCTGAGCGCAGAAATCTTCTGCTCCCCAATTACCCATCGAATACTATCTATGATATTACTTTTTCCACAGCCGTTTGGTCCTATGATACCAGTTATTCCCTCATCGAAACTTACAACAGTTTTATCAGCAAAACTTTTGAACCCCTTGATTTCTAATGATTTTAATCTCACAATACTACATTTAGTACCTGCGAACATACACGAAAAGAAGTATATGTTGCAGATAAAAAAATAGGACTGTGTATAATAAGTGGAGAAATAATAATTTTATTAAATTATATTAAAATTAAAATAATTTAAAACATTGATTTTCATTTATTTATTAAATTTATTTATAATTAAATTAGAATCATATTCCCGCTAGGGACTAACTTCAGGCGACGTATATTTGTTTTAAAACATGCGCTCAATTATTTGCTGTGTTACCAACAGTTTATACTACGATCAGCGTATGCAACGAATCTGTTCCAGTTTACATAATGCAGGCTATTCAGTTACGCTTGTTGGGAGAAAAGGAATACCGGCTGATGATTTTGCTTCATCCGTTTACCGGGAACACCGATTAAATATGTGGTTTACCAATGGGCCTTTATTTTACCTTGAATTTCAAGTTAGGCTATTCATTTATCTTATAATGAATACTGCAGATATTTATAACGCAGCCGACCTTGATACACTCCCGGCTGTTTATTTTGCTTCCGTTTGTAAAAGAAAAAAACTTGTATTCGATGCACATGAATGGTTTACCCAGCAAAAAGAAGTGGTTACCAGAAAATATGTTCATCGCGTTTGGCTTATGGCAGAGCGATGGTTGGTTCCAAAATGCAAAATTGGATACACCGTAAATCAACAATTAGCCAACCTTTTTCTCAAAGAATATGATGTGAAATATGCAGTAATTAGAAATGTTCCTACATGGAAAATAGTTCCCGAAAATCTGAACCGAAAATCTGATAGATGGATTATCTATCAGGGTGCCGTTAATGAAGGAAGATGTTTCGAGCAATTAGTGCCGGCAATGCAACAGGTTGACTGCCGCCTGAGAATCTGGGGAAATGGAAATTATATGAATCAGCTAACCCATTTGATACATATAAAAAATTTACAAAATAAAGTGATTTGTGAAGGAATGGTAGCTCCAAATCATTTATCCGCCATAACTCCACAGGCAACTATTGGAATTACCTTGTTTGAACATCTTGGCTTCAATCAATATTATTCACTTGCCAATCGGTTTTTTGACTATATCATGGCAGAAGTTCCACAGGTTTGCAGCAACTTCCCTGAATATGTATCTATTTTAGCGCAATTTCCGGTAGGTATCGCGGTTGATTCATCCAATCCTGATGCGATTGCTGCAGGATTGAACAAATTACTGCAGGATGATGTTTTATATGATGAGTGTGTACAAGCTTGCCGAGCTGCCCGAGCATTTTTCAACTGGGAAAATGAGCAGCAAAAACTACTGGCCTTTTATGAAAATGTGTAAGTGCTAAATCGAAAACTCCATATCCTTTGTTTCACAGTTCCCTATCCGGCAAATTATGGTGGTGTAATAGATTTATTTTATATGCTGCCAGCGTTGCAAAAAGCAGGCATTCGCATTCATCTCCATTGCTTTGATTATGGGAGAGGCAAACAAGATGTTTTGTTATCCTATTGTGAAAAAGTGAATTATTATTCAAGAAATAGAGGACATAAAGGCATCAGTTCCCGCTTACCTTATATCGTTGCCAGCAGAAATAATGAACAACTTATAGAGAACCTCTTATCTGATGATGCTCCCATTTTAATGCATGGCATACATTGCAGTTTTCTGCTAACAGATAAAAGGTTTCGGGATAGAAACTGTCATATCCGATTACACAATACCGAATACGTTTACTATCATCAGTTAGCACTGGATACCTCATCGTGGATAAAAAAAATATATTATGAAATTGAAAGCAGGTTATTAAGAAAGTTCGAGCAACAACACGCCAGTCGTGCTTCTATCATTGCAGTAGCGGAACAGGATATTAGCCATTACCAAGAAAAGTTTTCTTGTAAACACATCCAGCATTTGCCCGTCTTTTTACCCGAATGGAAAGTATCCGGAGCGGAGGGTATGGGTAATTACTGTTTGTATCATGGCGATTTACAAGTACCTAGCAATGAAAAAGCCGCAACACTTTTACTAACCAAAGTTTTCAATAAAATTCAAATTCCTTTTGTAATTGCCGGCCGGAATCCTTCGGATAAACTCATTGCACTTGCCCATAAAAGTGCGCATACCTGCATTGTAGCAAATCCATCAGATGCAGAAATGGAGGATATGATTACCCGTGCGCATATTCATATACTTCCTATGATGATACCAACAGGTATTCAGTTAAAATGGCTGCACGCTTTATATAAGGGAAGGCATATTGTAACCCTATCAAATAATATAATCTGGCATCCATTGGCAGCTGCAGGCTACAATGCCCAAAGTTTGGATGATTTAGCAAGCCTGGTAACACAGCTATATCATCAACCCTATACCAGAGAGGAACAAATAGGAAGAGAAAAGCTATTACAGGAGATTTTTAATGCAGACAGACAGGCTGAGCAATTGATTCAGATTATATTTACATCCTGATATCATCAGGAAACAACCATTTTACTATCAATAACACGACTGTTTTCGGTTTTCAACATCCTTGAGGGATATCGGTTGATTACAATAAAATCGTGGGTAGCCATTATGATGGAAGTTCCATAATCCCGCGAAATTTGAATCAGTAACTGCATAATTTCATCACTGGTTTCGGGATCAAGGTTTCCGGTGGGTTCATCTGCCAATATCAATTTAGGGGAATTCAATAAAGCCCGGGCTATATCAACCCTTTGTTGCTCTCCACCACTCATTTCGAAAGGCATTTTATATCCTTTATTTTTTAGGCCCACTTTATCCAACACATCATTAATCTTTTCTTCAATTAAGTGTTCATCTTTCCAGCCGGTTGCCTTTAAAACGAAGCGAAGATTGTCATGTACATTCCTGTCGGTCAACAACTGAAAATCCTGAAAAACCACACCCAGATTTCTTCTGAGATAAGGAACTTTTTTCCAATCTATTTCCAGCAAATCAAAACCAACTACCGAACCCTTCCCTTCACGTAAGGACAATTCACCATATAAAGTTTTTAACAGACTGCTTTTCCCTGTCCCGGTTTTACCAACCAGATAAACAAATTCACCTCTGCCAATTGTAAAATTCACATCCCGAAGTATGAGGGCTTCTCCTTGATAAATATTCGCATTTTCAAGCGAAACAATCCATTCAGACATATCTCGATTTTTAACTAATTCAAATTTACAGGTACTTATAGCAATGGTTTGTTAATAATCAAACAAAATCTGCTCATCCTTTACCTGAAGCGTTAGCTTCTTTTGTGGTGAACTTTCAACTCTTCCTACTACTCTGGCATCAACACCTAAAGATTTTGAGATGGCAATCACACCTTCGGCATCATTTTCTGAGGTAAAAATTTCCATCCGATGTCCCATATTAAACACCTGGTACATCTCCCGATTATCCGCTCCAGAATTTTGCTGAATTAATGTAAAAACAGGAGGAGCAGCAAACAGATTGTCTTTAATAACGTGCATTGGTGAAGGCAAATATTTCATGCACTTGGTTTGTCCTCCCCCACTACAATGAATCAATCCTTTCACAGCAGCCGGCATAGTTTGTAATAACAAGCGAATTACCGGGGCATACGTTCTGGTAGGTGACAGTAATAATTTTCCAATTTCAATATCCAGATTATCATGTGAGAAACGATCTGTTAATCGATGGTGTCCCAAATAAACCACATCATTAGACAGCGTTGGTTCGAAGCTTTCTGGAAAATGGGTTACATAATATTTACTCAATACATCATGCCTTGCACTGGTTAAGCCGTTACTCCCCAAACCACTATTGTACTCTTTTTCGTAATTACAATAACCGGAACTCGATAATCCTACAATTACTTGTCCGGGTGCTATCAATTCATTCGTTATTAATTGCTCTTTAGGCCATCTTGCCATCATGGTCCCATTTACAGCAATGGTTCTTACAACGTCTCCAACATCGGCAGTTTCTCCACCCAGATAATGAATAGAAACCCCATATGTTTTCAATAAATCAAAATATTCCTGGGTACCTTGAATAATTGCCTCTAAAACTTCACCCGGAATTAAATGCTTATTTCTATCTATTGTGGAAGAAAATAAAATCTGATCAGTGATACCTACACATAGTAAATCATCCAGATTCATGGCTACTGCATCCCGGGCGATTCCCTTCCAAACCGAAACATCACCTGTTTCCTTCCAATATAAATATGCCAATATACTTTTAGTTCCTGCCCCATCGGCGTGCATGATATTGATAAATTGTTCATCTCCACCCAAAAAATCGGGGTACATTTTACAAAAAGCATGAGGATACAATCCCTGATCGAGATGGCGAATCGCCTGATGCACTTCTTCTTTTTGAGCAGAAACTCCCCTGCTGGCGTATATAGACATTTGTTGGTACTGATAAGATTTACAAAGGTAATCAATATCGGGGATACGGCTGGTTTGAATACCCCTAACTTTATCAATCGATACAATGAACAGTATATAAGTTTTTGAAGAAAGCAGCGTATTTTTGAATCTGTATGAAGGTACACACCATTGGGCAAGAGCCCTTACCCATTTTTACACGTGCAGTAATTACCATTGGTAGTTTTGATGGGGTGCATCTCGGGCATCAACAGATATTATCTCACATGCAACAGGTTGCAAAAGCTATTGATGGCGAAACTGTAATTATTACGTTTTACCCCCACCCCCGAAAAATTGTTTCATCAATTCCAGGCGAAGTGAAACTATTAACTACACTGGCAGAAAAAAAAGAACTGCTGGGTACTGCGGGAATCAATCACTTGGTTGTTGTACCCTTTAACCATCATTTTGCCCAACTTTCTGCTCAGGATTTTGTATCAGAATTTTTATTCAAGCAATTTCATCCACATACAATTATCATCGGATACGACCACCGATTTGGAAAAGGAAGATCAGGTGACTATCATTTACTGGAAAAAATGGGAGTAGATTACGGATTTCAGGTTAAGGAAATTGACGAACAGATGCTCCAAGCATCCGCCATCAGCTCTACCCGCATTCGAAAAGCGCTAACGTCTCATCAAATACCTGAAGCCACCGCATTATTGGGTTATCCCTACTTTTTTGAAGGAATTGTGATGGAGGGAAATCAAATAGGTCGCACCATAGGATTTCCAACTGCCAACCTACAAATAACGGAAGACGATAAACTCATTCCCGCCAATGGAGTATATGTGGTTCAGGTTCGATTACTCAATGAAAGCAGACAGGAAATTAGTAAACACACGGGTATGATGAACATAGGAATTCGGCCAACTGTAGATGGGAAAAGCAGGGTAATTGAAGTGCATATTTTTCAATTTTCCGCAACAATTTATCAGCAATTGTTACAAGTAAGCCTATTACATTTTCTGCGAGATGAGATTCGGTTTCCCAATTTCGAGGCATTAAAAAATCAATTACAAACAGACAAGCTAGCAGCTTTAGATTATTTAAAGCATAATTTTTACAGCTAATTCTTTCATAAGATCGGCATCGGTACTTTTAGCCTGATGAATACCCACACTTTTTAGGTTATAATGATGGATTAACAGAAGGGCTCGCTCGATCTCCTGAAAAGAATATTTCTGTGCAGAACTTTGGTATTCACTAATAAAATAAGGCTGCACCCCCAGCTGAGCTGCTTGTGTTTGGCTATCAGCCCCCCGTAAGGAGTATAACATATAAACCCTGCTGAAAAAATTAAATAAAGCCGGGAGAATCATTTGAATTGGACCGGCCTTTGGATTCGATTCGAAGTATTGAATAATTTGAACCGTTTTCGTGAGATTTTTTTGTCCGAATGCCGACTGCAACTCAAAAACATTAAACTCTTTGCTAATGCCAATGAAGTTTTCAATATCATCTTCGGTGATATTTTTCCGTTTTCCCAAGTTAACTGCCAGCTTTACTGTCTCATTATACAAACGTGCTAAATCATTTCCAATATGTTCCACCATTAATTGTCTTGCCCTGGGCTGTATGGATAATCCTTGTTCAGCAACCATTTGATCTACCCATGCAGGCAATTGATTATCGTATAATTTCTTCGAAGTAAATTGTTCTCCCTGTTTCGCAATCAGTTTTGAGAGTTGTTTCCTCTTGTCGAGCTTTTTCTCTTTATATGCAACAACAAAAATGGTAGAGGGCTGAGGCTTTTCAATGTAGGGGGCAAGTGCCTCTACATCCCTCATCATCTGGGCTTCTCGTAAGATGACTACCTGCCTTTCTGCCAGCATTGGATAACGCCGACAGGCATTTATAATAGAGGCAATTTCGGCATCCTTTCCATAAAAAATCGTGAGGTTAAATTCAGCTTCGGCCGGACTCAACAGATTATTTTCTGCATAGTTGAGTAATACATCAATAAAATAGGGCTCATCCCCTTCGAGCCAGTAAATGGGCTTACACTTTTTCGATTTCCATTCCTGAATAATCTTTTCCATCGACATATCCACAAAGATGAAGCAGGCAGACTGAAAAATAAAAATCCTTACCATAAAGTTGTAAACATAGTTTCCGGATGAAACTCCAGAAATGAAACCTGCTCATCCCCAATCGGTGGTAACTGATGTAATTTTTGAATTACTCGGGTAGTAGCCACCACATCCTGTCGGCAATAATCCACTATACCCTCCAGATTTCCTTTTCGATAGTATTCATCCTGCACTTGCTCCCCCGTGATGCCATTTTTGGAGGAAGGGATTTGTAAAACTGATGCTAGCAAATGCAGGGAAATATAATTCTTATAGTCACCCCATTTCCAAAATTGAAGGGTATCCAGTTGCATTAGCTCCCAAGGCTTTTTATCTTGAATTTGAAAGGGCTTAGGTAGCGGCAAACCATTTATCAACAATCGTCGTCCGATAAAAGGAATATCAAATTCCCGAATGTTATGCCCAGCCAACCTGAGCCCCGGATTTACAGCAAATGATTTTACACAAAAAAGAGAGAAATCCCTTAGTAATTGTACCTCATCATGAGCATAAAATGAAATCAAATTCAGTATTTGTTTACCTTGTTCAGGCTTAGAAAATACTCCAACCACTATACAAACTACTTTTCCAAATTCTGCCCAGATTCCTGCTCTTTTTTTATATAAATCTTCCATTTCCTCATGAAATGGCACGATTTTGGATGCTTTTTCAGTAAATAATGCTTTCCATTCGGATGACAAATCGGAAAAGGATGGGTGAGCAGGAACTGTTTCGATATCCAAAATGATTAAATCACTGATATTCATATAAAATATTTTATACATTTTACTAAAAAAACAACAAATGGAATCTCCCGAAAAAGATGCTCCAATAGAGTTTAGTGAGCAGAAAGACAATAGAAAATTAATTTATGGAATTTTAATTGCGGCCCTGGTAGGAACCTGGGGATATATCTTTTATGATAAAAGTGAACACCGCCAGCAGGTAACCACTTTGGAAACACGCATTTCCAGCATAGATAGCGCCCGTGCTGCTATTCAACAGGATTTTATGGAAGTATCCGCGAAAGCAGATTCACTTACACAAACCACTGTACAATTAACCGGTGAACTGGCAACAAAAAATGCAGACATTGTTCAATTAAAAGGAAATATCAGTAACATTCTGAAAAAGAAAAACGCAACCGAATCTGAATTAGCTTCTGCCAAAAAATTAATTGGTGAGCTGAATGGTAAAGTTGATGGACTATTTGCAGAGATTGAAAAATTAAAAGGTGAGAACAAAGTATTAACTGTAGCGAACCAGCAGTTGACAACCGAGAAAACTCAACTTACCAATGACAAGCAAAATCTAGAACAGAATTTAACTGCAACCAAAACTGAAAAGAAAGTATTGGAAGATAAAGTAGATGTTGCATCTACACTTCATGCTTCTCAAATTGGTATTGGTGCATATTCCATTTCAAGTAATGGTAAAGAAAAAGAAACAACCCGGGCAAAAAAAGCCGACCTAATTCGGGTACAGTTTATTTTAGATGAAAATCGCATTACACCTTCTGGAAACAAAGAATTGTATGTAGTGGTAACCGGACCAGACGGCAAGGTGATTTCAGAATCAAATTCAACATTTACCACACGTGAAGAGGGTGTGAAAACCTATACCAACAAATTAGGAGTTAATTACGAACAAGGAAAAATTGTTCCCGTGAACTTCGACTTAAAGAAAACCGACCGCTATGTTGAAGGAGATTATACCATTGAAATTTATCATAATGGATTTCGCATTGGGAAAGGTGTAAAAACATTGAAAAAAGGTGGTTTGTTTGGTTAAAAAGAATTCTTTCTTTTTAAAAAAGCAGTTGATTTTTCAGCTGCTTTTTTTATATCTAATCAGTTAGACAAACGATACTTCTTTAATTTATGTTATTTTTAATTAGAATATGAACAGATGAATGTATGGAAATCATATGGGAAATGGTTGCTGTTGTTTACAGCTGTAATTGGTATTGTAATTAGTGTATTGTATTCGAATTATTTATCTACAAGAATGGAAGAAGATGAGAGAAAACATGTCACTACCTGGGTAGAAGCGCAAAGAACCATTTTACAATCTTCTGATAGTGCCAGCATTACTTTAGCAACCCATCTTTCTATTCAAAATAACCGCATTCCCATTATTGAAACCAATGAAAAAGATAGCATAACCGGAAATTATGTTAATCTGGATAGCAATCTGGTAAAAAAAGATCCCGGTTATTTGAAGAAACAACTGCAGGAATTTAAAAAATATCAGCCGAACCCAATTATGATGGTGCTGCAGGAAAAACCATTTACAGCAAATTATTATTATTATGGCAAAAGCAGTCTCCTCGATGAAATTGGCTGGTATCCCATCATACAATTACTGATCGCATTTTTATTTATTGCCATCACATTAGCATTGTTGAGATACATGTATAACAATGAGCAAAATGTATTGTGGATTTCCCTGGCAAAAGAAACAGCACATCAACTAGGAACTCCGGTGAGTAATTTGCAGGGTTGGGTAGAACTTCTAAAAGAACATCCTGAAAATGCAACGATTGCGGAAGAATTGCGGAAAGATGTTTCAAGATTACAATTGGTAACCGATCGATTTGGAAAAATTGGGAATGCCCCCCAGTTAGTACCTGACTATCCTGCAAATAGAATTGAGGAAGTTGTACAATACATGAAAAGAAGAATAGGCGGACAAGTAACGATTCAATGCAATTTAGATGAGATATATTCAGTATCCACCCTCATCTCACCACCCCTATTTGATTGGGTAATAGAAAACTTAATTAAAAATGCCCTAGATGCTCTGGAAGGAAAGGGAACCATTGAAATAAGAGGTAGCAGGATTCAGAACAATTTAATAATTGATATTTCAGATACCGGTAAAGGAATGGAGCCCGCAATAGTCCAGAAGGCATTCGAAACAGGCTTTACAACCAAAAAAAGAGGATGGGGCATTGGTTTGGCGCTTACCAGGCGAATTGTTGAGCAGTATCACAAAGGAAAGATTTCCATAAGATGGTCGGAGCCGGGAAGGGGAAGTAGTTTTAGAATAGAATTACCAATTCAACCTTAGTAATAATTTCTTTATTTCAGGACTATAGCACTTAATGCAGGCAGATGAACGATTAGCCGATAACATTGTGTTTTCTTATCAACCAGCTGTACTTTGATTGAAGGATTATAAACATCCCCTGTACCCCAAAATTCCTTCGCATTACTGTTGAAAATTTCTTTCCATTTCGACTTTCCATAAACGTACACTTCCCATTCTTTTCGAACTACCGGAGTAACGTTTAGCAAAATGAGGAGATGGTCCTTTGATTTTTTTCCCTTTCTACTATAAACCATAACACATTCACTTCTGTGCTGGAGATCTACCCATTCAAATCCACCCGGCTCAAATTGTTTTTCAAATAAAGCGGGCTCTGAACGATAAAGTTGATTTAGCTGACTTACACATGCTTTCATTCCTGCATGGGGAGCAAACTGAAGCAGGCTCCAGGGCAATTCGGATTGGTAGTTCCATTCCTTGGTACTGCCAAATTCATTTCCCATGAATAATAATTTGGCACCGGGATGAGTAAACATATACGTATATAAAACCCGCAGATTGGCAAATTTCTGCCATTCATCACCAGGCATTTTATATATCATCGGACTTTTTCCGTGAACCACTTCATCATGACTAAGGGGGAGCATAAAATTTTCATCGTAGAAATACATCATACTAAATGAAAACTTATTTTGATGAAACTGCCGAAACAATGGATCCATTTTAAAGTAGTCAAGCGTATCATGCATCCAGCCCATCATCCATTTCATACCAAATCCCAATCCACCCTCAAATGTGGGTTTGCTAATCTTTGGCCAATCGGTTGCTTCTTCTGCTATGGTTTGTATATCGGGAAAATCTCGATACAGTGTTTCGTTCAAATCGGTAATAAAAGCAATTGCTTCCAGGTTTCCATTTCCTCCAAATTCATTGGGCTCCCATTGATGTTTTGCTCTGCTATAATCCAATCGCAACATAGAACTTACTGCATCAACCCGAAGCCCATCTGCATGAAATTGATCGCACCAGAATCTGGCACTGCTAATCAGGAATGATTTGACCTCTCCTCTTTTGTAGTTGAAAATATATGAGTTCCAATCGGGGTGATATCCTTTTCGCATATCTGCATACTCATAGGTATGTGTTCCATCAAACATGAAGAGACCATGTGCATCATACGGAAAATGTGAAGGAACCCAATCCAGCAAAACACCAATTCCAGCCTGATGAAATGCATCTACCAGAGCTGCAAATGCCTGAGGATTGCCAAATCGTGAAGTAGGTGCAAAATATCCGGTACCCTGATAACCCCAGCTTCCATCAAATGGATGCTCCATTACCGGCATAAATTCAACGTGCGTAAATCCCATTTCCTTTACATAGGGAACCATTCGCTCTGCAATTTGCTCGTAGGTATTATAGGATTCCTCATTCCCCGGATCGGGCCGCATCCAACTCGCCAGGTGCACTTCATAAACAGAATAAGGTGCATTGAGGTTATTGTGTTTTTTTCTTGTTTTCATCCATTCGGCATCCCCCCAATTAAAGAAGGTATCCCACACAATAGACGCTGTATTCGGTCGCTTTTCCCAATAATGCGCAAATGGGTCACCTTTATCTAATTGCACACCCTGAAAACCATGAATATGATATTTATAAGCTTCCCCCTGAAGTATGCCAGGAATAAATCCTTCCCAAATACCAGATTGATCTAACCGAACTTTCAATGGATGTGCCATTGTATCCCAGGCATTAAAATAACCCATTACAGAAACATACGTTGCATTGGGAGCCCAAACTGCAAAATAGGTACCGGGCACTTCATTTACAGTAATGGATTTATTTCCAAAAAGCTCGTACAACCGATAGTGGGTGCCATTTTGAAAATTGCGGATATCTACTTCGGTGAATAATGAGTAATTCCAAACCTGCTGATGGGTATCTACAAAATGAATCTGCTCGTAGGGAACCTGCGTGCTTTGCATTTTATTTACATTTTTACCAACACGACCTTCTGCAGAACCAGTTCCCTTTTTGTTAGTCATAGCAAATTTTAAAAGTAGTTATCTAATGTATATAACCAGCAACTACTTGTTCTTTAACTCAAAAATTTTAAATTCTCCAGCCGCTACTTTTACAGCTTGGGTAAAAGCTTGTCCGGTTACAATATCCACTGCCCTATTAAACCCTGCAAACGATTCATTGTAGTTTGCAAAAGGGATTTCCTTGCTTTCATTTGAACGGTTGAGTATACAAACTACTGTCTGCTTTTGATGCGTGCGATCGAAAACATAGAGTCCGTTAGAGGGCAAGTATTGCCGTGTTTTACCAATTTGAAGCGGAAGGGATTGCTGGCGATACCTTGCCAATTGCCGAATGTATTGAAATGCTTCATTTTCCTGTTTTGTTCTTGCAGCATCAGAAAACTTATTTTCTTTATCCCCCTGAAAACCACCAGGAAAATCGAGTCGTACCATTGCATCGCTGGGATTCTTGAAATTCTTCATTAAAATTTCTGTTCCATAATACAATTGAGGGATACCACGCAAGGTTAACAATAAGCCAATGCCGTTTTTATATTTTTGAAAATCTTCGCCCACCATCGAAAAAAATCTGTCGGTATCGTGATTGTCTAAGAACAAACAATTATACAAAGGTTGTTCATAAAGAAAATCCTGTGCCATCGTCATGTGCAGGCGATTAATTCCTTGCGTCCAACCTTCTGGTTGGGTAATGGCTTCGAGGATGGCAGACTGTACCGGAAAATCAACCCCACCTTGCATATTATGTTTAAAGGGCACTTGCATGTTATTTCGGGTAAAGTAGGCATTTCCCGAAACGGAATTCGTCCAGGCTTCCCCAAACAACGTAAGTGATGGATATTCTTTTAGTAAGGCAGAGTTTATCCGATTGAGGAAAGGCTCATCGCAATACTTATAAGTATCAACCCGCCATCCATCAATACCATATTCTTCAGTGGCCCAAATTGCATATTGAATTAGGTAATTAGCTACATAAGGATTTCGCTGATTTACATCGGGCAAATGCGGAACAAACCAGCCATCGAGTAATGTTTTTTTATCCTGTGCAGTAGCATAGGGATCGAACAATACTTCCTCTTTATGGTTGCTACCAACATATTGGGGCCAACGGTTGATCCAATCCGGTGCCGGAGCATCCTGGTACATCCAATGCTCGATTCCTACGTGATTATACACTGCATCCTGAATTATTTTCATTCCTTTTTGGTGGGCAGTTTCCACCATTTTTTTATAAGCATCATCTCCTCCAAAGCGAGGATCGATTTTATATTGATTGGTAAACCAGTAGCCATGATATCCACTCAACATTCCAGCCGATTCTTTTTCCGGAGGCATATTGTTTTCGTTCACTGGGGTCATCCAGATTGTTGTTATTCCCAGGTCCTTCAGATAATCCAGTTTTTGGGTAACTCCCTGTATATCTCCACCATGCCGTTGCAAAGGATTGTTTCGATTTACTGCGGCATCTTTCATATCAGCTACCACATCATTTCCCGCATCTCCGTTACTAAATCGATCGGGCATTAGTAAGTAAATAAAATCGGCAGACCGAACTCCTTGTGCATATGATTTTCCTCTCCCCGAACGGGATGGTTTGATAACATAGTTGAGGGTAAGGGTATCGCCTCTGTTAACTAAATGTATTGGCACAATTCCGGGAGCTGTAGAGGAAGATAAGGTAAGTTGTAAAGCCAGGTATCGTTTATTGGGGAAGCTATCAATGCCGTTCAGTTTTATACCGGGATAAGATATTAGAACTTTACTACCTGCTATCGATTGATGCTTACTTCTCACGATTACCTGTATTTTATTCCACTGCATTTTGGTAAACCAGTGCGTGGGATACGTTTCCAGTTCCTGTGCTGAAACAGCAATCAATGAACAGGAAAATATCAATGCAATCCATATTTTTTTACTCATAATACTAAAATGAATTTGCCTAAAAAAAGAAATACTAAGCCGATTGGGCAGATTCCGAAGCCAAGGACGCGTTTTCTTTTACAATCAAAGCACAAACGATACCAGCTGTACACAACAAACATCCTCCTATGAATACTGCCAGCAACCGGTCGTTACCCAAATAATGTTCCATAATTTTTCCAAAAAACAGTGATGCTATGATTTCGGGTAGTACAATGAAAAAATTAAAAATACCCATGTATATACCGGTTTTTTCGGGAGGGATACAACCAGATAATAATGAATAGGGCATTGACAATATGGAAGCCCAGGCTATACCAACCAAACTCATGGAAACAAATAAGAAAGCAGGCTGCGTAATAAAGGACACAGACATAAGTCCTAATCCACCCAATAGTAAGCAAAATGTATGGGTAAGCTTTTTACCCAGCTTTTTTACCCAAAAGGGTAATGAAAATGAAAAAGCAAAAGTTACCAGATTTAAAATGGCGGAGGTTTCATTCGCCAGTTCCAAACCTTTCGTATACTGAACGGCATTTTGAATTGCATCCCCCTTAAATATATCAGCAGCTACACCCGTGCTATAATAAAACCACATTAAAAACAAACCGGGCCAGGTTAAAAACTGAACAATGGATAGCCGCTGCATGGCAACCGGCATTTCTCGAATGGATTGAATGATTTCACCAATTCCTTTTCCAATTCCCCCCCCTTTTTGTTCGGCAGCTTTTGCCTTCCACTCGGGATCGGAAGGGGGATACTCGCTACTCTTGAAAACTGTATATAATACTGCCCCTAAAAAAACGGCTGCTCCAATATAAAAGGACCACATGATATTTAATGGGATACCACCGGCTCCTTTTTCCCGGGAAATACCCAGTAAATTCACGAGTAATCCCGGAAGATAGCCCGCAATAAAAGATGCTGCTCCAATGAACATACTTTGCATAGCATACCCAAAAGACTGCTGTGATTCATTCAGGTTATCTGCTACAAATGCCCTGAAAGGCTCCATGGTTACATTTATACAAGAATCCAATATCCAAAGGGTTCCCGCAGCCATCCATACAGCGCTGGCATTTGGCATCATTAACAACGCTAAAGAACTTAAAATAGCACCTACCAGAAAAAAAGGACGACGTCTACCTAAAAAAGGATGCCAGGTTCTGTCACTGAGATATCCAATGATTGGTTGAACCAGTAAGCCTGTCATAGGTGCTGCCAGCCACAAACCGGGAATTTCCTCAGGTTTGGCACCCAGAAATTCATAAATGGCACTCATATTTCCCATTTGCAAACTCCAGCCAAACTGAATTCCAAAAAAACCAAAGCACATATTCCAAATTTGCCAAAAATTCAGATTTTTTTTGGTGCCGGAATAAACAGTAGACATGCAATTAGTTTTATGAATGATCGAGTAGTAATGTTAGCAAATAATTAAATAACAAATCCATCCGGAATTACGGCTTGCTTTTTTACAACAATGATTCCGTCCTTAATTGTATACAAAGCATGATCTGTATTGGCCAGATGCTTGCCACCATTGATTCGAACGTCATTCCCAATTCGGCAATTTTTATCTATGATAGCATCTTTTATATAACACCGTTCGCCTATTCCAATCATTGGTAACCCCTTTCCACGGTTTTGGTCCATTTCATCAATGGTTTCGTAATAATCATTACCCATGATGTAAGTGTTTACCACAGTGGTTCCATGCCCAATGCGAGAACGGATTCCCACCACACTTTGCTCAATTCTACTTGCATTGATAATTGAACCCTCTGCAATTACTGTTTTCTCTAATGTAGTGCCGCTTATTTTCGCAGGAGGTAACATTCTTGCCCTGCTATAAACCGTTTTAGTATTATCAAATAAATTGAATGGAGGAATATCTTCTGTTAAAGAAAGGTTCGCTTCGAAAAAAGAATAGATATTTCCAATGTCGGTCCAATAACCCTCATATTGATAACTGGCAACTTTATAAGTAAGAATGGAATTGGGTATAATTTCCTTTCCAAAGTCGGTAGCACTGGGATGTACTTCATTCAATAATTGATAGAGCACTTGTTTGCTAAAAATATAAATACCCATAGAAGCCAGATAATGCTTGCCTTTTTTTTGCATTTCGGCACCTGTATCACTTACCCACTCGGGAAGTAAATCCTTTTTGGGTTTCTCTATGAAAGCCGTAATCATGCCTGCCTCATTACTTTTTAAAATGCCAAACTCAGGTGCATCCCGTTCATCAACCGGAATGGTAGCAATGGAAATATCGGCAGCATTTTGAATGTGATTGTTCAGCATATCACTGAAATCCATTTGATATAACTGATCCCCACTTAAAATGAGGATATATTCAAATTCCAAATTGGATATATGGCGAAGGGATTGACGAACTGCATCAGCTGTTCCCTGAAACCAACCCGGATTGTCGGGTGTTTGCTCGGCCGCTAGAATATCAACAAAGCCTGTACTGAATGCACTAAAATGATAGGTATTTTTAATGTGCTTATTGAGTGATGCCGAATTAAACTGGGTTAGCACAAACATCCGGTTAATATGGCTGTTGATACAATTACTGATGGGAATATCAACCAAGCGATACTTTCCTGCGATGGGTACTGCCGGTTTAGACCTACTGGCTGTTAAGGGATATAAACGACTTCCGGCGCCCCCTCCTAAAATTACGGCTACTACTGATTTAGATATACTTGTCATACAAGCAATTTACTGAAATTTAATGATTGGCTATTGTTTTGTTTAAATTGTTTTATTAATCAAAGTACACCCGGGTATATTGTTCTACTGTATTTTCCCAGCTATGGTCGATACCCATCATTTTTACCCTCATTTGTGTTAGCTGTTCTTTCGATTGATAAACGGATACAGCTCTGCCGATGGAGTAAATGATATCCGAAACCGAAGCCTGATCAAATCGAATTCCAAAACCACCTGGATCTCCCATATCGGTAATGGTATCACGCAATCCACCCGTTGAGCGAACAATGGGCACCGTTCCATAACGGAGCGCATAGAGTTGATTTAAACCACAAGGTTCTACCCTACTTGGCATTAGCAGAAAGTCGGCTCCGGCATACATAAGATGACTCAGGGCTTCATCATACCCAATAACTACATTGTATTTTCCCGAAAAGGGTGTCAACATATCAGTAAGCCGGCCTTCCACATAATGCTCACCGCTTCCCAACACAAGGAAATTGACTTCATTACTCATTTGATGAAGTGCACCGGCTATAGCATCTGGTAACAATTCGGCAGCTTTCTCCCCAACTAATCTTCCAATAAAAACAATGAGCGGCTGATGAAAATCTAAACCGAATCTACTACAAAGCAATGCCTTATTTTTTTCTTTACCTGCATTTACCGTTTTAATGGTATAGTGATGAGACAAGTATTTATCGGTTGCAGGATTCCATACTTCATTATCAATTCCATTGATGATGCCCACACATTTCCCTTTCTCATATTCGAATAAATCCTCTAACCCGTTCGATTGGTATCGAAGTTCCTGCAAGTAACTATTGCTAACTGTGGTAACCCTATCAGCACACTTAACTGCCGATGCCAGTGGATTGATGGAATGATTCCACTCAAGCATGCCCCGTTTCCATAAATCCCATTCGGGAATATACCTGCTCTTTTCCCATCCCATCCAACCTTGGTATTGGCCATTGTGGATAGTAAAAATGGATTTGATGCTGGCCAGACTGCTAAAATCGTAGCAAAACTTCATCATGAAAGGAATGAGGCCTGTATGATAGTCGTGACAATGCACAATATCAGGGCGGTGTTCCCAGCTTTTCATCCAGGTGATTACAGCAATTTGAAAGGCAACGAACCTTTCGGTATCATCATCATACCCATATATTTTCTGGCGGTCGAGTAAGCCATTGATATCAACGAGATATAAATCATATCCTAAAACATTGTTCTTCTCCTTGATGATGGTAAAATCGAAATGCCAGTTTCCTAAGTGGTACTGCCCTTTAAAGTCAACCGACCACTCATGTGCATACAAAAAGGCTGTTCGATACATAGGCATTACTACCTTGGCAATATGGCCTGCCTTACATTGATATTTTGGCAAAGCACCAACAACATCGCCTAATCCACCTGCTTTTGCGACCGGATAACATTCGGCACTGATATGAATAATTTCCATTCTCTAAAATTACCCTTGAAAGTTAATAACTATTCCGAATCTCTCAAATTATCTGTTGAAAAGTGTAAAATCATAAAATTCTTATTACTTTAGCCAATATACTAACTTAAGCTTGCCATGAAAACAACCCATCAGCCCACCAATACAGGGGCTTTAGCCAATCTGGTAATTGTATTCTTTTTTTGGGGATTTATAGCTGCCTCCAATAGCATCTTTATTCCCTTCTGTAAAACTCATTTTCATTTATCTCAGTTTGAGTCTCAATTAATCGGCTCGGCATTTTATGGAGCATATTTTATTGGTTCACTCATTTTATTCCTGGTTTCGAACATGATTGGTTACGATATTCTTAACCGAATTGGATACAAAAAGGGAATCATTTACGGATTATTGATATCTGTGGTAGGTGCATTGCTGATTATTCCTTCAGCAAATGCCAACTCTTTTCCAGCAATTTTGGCTTCCTTTTTTGTAGTTGCTTTGGGATTTTCCCTTCAACAAACCGCAGCTCAACCCTTTGCCATTGTTTTAGGAGATCCCGCAACCGGCTCACACCGATTAAACCTGGGAGGCAGTGTCAATTCTTTAGGTACCACCTTAGGACCCTTAATTGTTAGCTATTTCTTATTCGGAACGCCCAGTAGCAGTCAGGCAGAAGTTACCGTTACCAACATCAATACCCTGTACCTGATTGTAGCGGGAGTGTTCGCAGCAGTTGCCTTATTTTTTAGTATCTCCAAATTGCCGGATGGAAAAAATGATGAAGCATTTGAAAAAGCAGGAAAGGCTGCTTCTTCACTATTCCTAATGACTGCCCTAATCATAGGAATTATCATTGCCGGGCAACTGACCAATATTTCAAAACTTTGGTTACTGATACTTACAGTAGTTTGTGTACTTGGTATTTTATTTTATTCCAATGGCCAAGCAATTAAAAAACCAGAAGGCTGGGGTGCTATGAAATACCCTCAACTGATTTTCGGCATGATTGGCATTTTTGTTTACGTGGGAGTAGAAGTTACGATTGATAATAATTTTGGTGCACTTTTAAAACAACCCGGATATCTAACAGATGCAGGTTTGGATGAAAGTAAAATTTCTAAATATATTTCTCTTTATTGGGGTAGCCTAATGATAGGCAGGTGGATGGGAGCTGTGAGCGTGTTTAATTTAACCGGCTTTACTAAAAAATTAATGATGGCACTCATCCCATTTATTGCATTTGCAGTTGTTCTAACGGTTAGTACTATTTATGGTAATGATGTTAGCGATTTGTATGCCTATGCGATTATGATTGCTATAGCGGTTGCGGTATTCTTTTACGGACAAGAAAAACCAGTAAAAACTTTACTGGCAGTATCAATTTTAGCTACTGTCTGTATGTTGTTTGGTGTGTTCAATAAAGGAATCATTTCGGTGTATGCCTTTATGGCTGGAGGATTATGTTGTTCAGTGATGTGGCCTTGTATATTTTCTTTAGGAGTTGGTGGATTGGGAAAATATACCAGTCAGGGTTCTGCCTTTTTAATCATGATGATTTTAGGTGGTGCAGTGATTCCTCCATTACAAGGTACTTTTGGCGACATAAGTTCTGTTGGTCTTCACCAATCTTACTTGCTGGCAGCAGTTTGCTTTGCAGTTCTTGCCCTGCTTGCTTTGAAATTGCAATCTGTATTAAAAAGTCAGGGATTGGACTTTGATGCACAAGTATCAGGAGGCGGACATTAATAGAACTCGAAATAAATTGGAATTATCATTATTTTTTCTTCATAATCGAATTTGAAATATTTCCTTACATGGAAGCTTTAGCAATTGGAATTGATATAGGCGGAACCGGTACAAAGTTTGGAATTGTAGACCGATTGGGAAATTTGTTGTTTTCCAGCGAGATGTCTACCCGTGGACACGATCATTTAGATACCTATATTCAGGAACTCTACGAAAAAACTCAGCCACTTATAGAACAGGCAGGCGGTATTGGCAGATTCAGGGGTATTGGTGTTGGAGCACCCAATGGCAACTACTATAGCGGTACTATTGAATATGCACCCAACCTGCCCTGGAAAGGGATTATTCCCTTGGCAAAAATGTTGAAAGACAAGTTCAAATTGCCAACCGTACTTACCAATGATGCAAATGCCGCTGCTATTGGAGAAATGATGTATGGTGCAGCCAAAGGGATGAATGATTTCATCATGATAACGCTTGGAACCGGTGTTGGTAGTGGTATTGTAGCGAATGGACAGCTCATCTACGGGCATGATGGATTTGCGGGTGAGTTGGGGCATACCATCATCATTCCTGATGGCCGTTTTCATGCCGGAACCGGTAAATATGGATCGCTGGAAAGTTATGCTTCTGCAACAGGAGTGGTTTTAACTACTCAGGAAGTATTAGCTCGAAGCACTGAATACAGTCTGTTACGTGATATTCCCGAAGATCAACTCGATTCCAAAAAAGTATATGAGGCTGCCATAAAAGGCGATAAACTGGCTAAAGAAATATTTGAGTTTACCGGTAAAATTCTCGGAATGGCTTTGGCTAATTTCGTGATGTTTTCTAGTCCGGAAGCCATTATTTTATTTGGAGGTCTTACCAAATCGGGTGATCTCTTACTAAAACCCGTTAGGGAACACATGGAGCATAATCTGATTCAGATATTCCAGAACAAAGTAAAATTACTGGTAAGTCATTTAAAAGAATCCGATGCTGCTATTCTAGGGGCATCTGCACTGGTATGGGATATGAAGGCATAGAAGCTGGATGCAACAATTAGCGTTGATGAACCATAAATACTGCGGGAACGGGTCGCTGCCCTTCTTTGTCACTTGGCTGTATGGTATTTTTTCCATTAATGAGCAAGCAACTACTACCGCCGCCATCTAAATTCATGGCTTCAATGCAACCGATTTGTTTAAACATGGTAGCCATTTGCTCCAGCGTTGCTCCCTCTGCTTTACCGGGGAATCTTCCTTCGATAACCAATAAGATTAAATCACCGTTTGCAGTATATCCTATTCCGGTTCGGGGATGTTTATCCCGTATGGCATTGCCTGCAAACTTTCTTTCTTCATTGTTTGCAATTTGAATTTCACCTTGCTGAACTAAAACCGGTCCACCCCCAACAGCAGTTTTCATTTTCCAGTTAGAAAAATTACCGCGTTGTAAATAATCATTTGATGTTGGATTGGAAATCGAGTCTTTCCAAAAGTTAACTGGTAACTGTGATGCTTTTGGAAAGGAAAGGGTAGAATCAACATATAGCCATGCTATATCGGCTTTTCGTTTTTTATTAATACCAATAGCACTTCCCAACATATGAAAATACTGACCACTGTCTTTACCCTTACCGGGCACTGTTTGAACATTATATGCCAATAACTTTCCATCATTCATCACAACATTCAGATTACTATTATGAACAAATTCAAAAAAAGTGCAATTCATAACAATCAAAGGCTGCTTGTGTTGCGCATAATATTCCAAAGGGGTATACCGCTTGCCGTTTCCAACCTGTGATGAAAAAATCAAATGGCGGTCACGAAGGGGCAACCGAACATAAAAGGCTTTGTTGGGTTTTCCTTCGGTTGGTGTGATGGTTTGATAAAGATGAACCGTTGAAGGCAATGGTGCATAAATACTATCTACCAATTGCCAATCCCATTGTGCTGATACCTCAATAACAGCAATTAATAATAAAAAAATTAGCAACAACTTTTTCATGAAATGTTTATCAGGAAGCGATAGTGGTACCTGTTTTTTCCATCATCCAGCCGCTTCTTCCCCAACCCGGAATAACATGCTTTTCGCTGTGGTAGGATGATCTTACTAATGGTCCGCTTTCTACATAGTCTAATCCCAATTCGTACCCAATCTCTCTTAGTTCTGCAAATTCATCTGGATGAACAAACCGTTGAACTGGCAAATGTTTTGAGGTAGGTTGCAGGTACTGACCTAATGTAAGCACATCGCAGCCCACTTCCACCAAGTGCCGGATACTTTGAACTACTTCCTCCTTTGTCTCACCCAGTCCAAGCATCATACCGGTTTTGGTTCGCATACCACCTTTTTTCAATTGATGTAACACATCTAAACTCCGATGATATTTTGCCTGAACCCGCACCTGTTTGGTTAATCTTTCCACAGTTTCAAGGTTATGGCTCACCACTTCTGGAGCTGCCTGAATGATACGTTGAATTTGATCTGCCCTTCCCTGAAAATCAGGAATCAGGGTTTCCAGTGTGGTTTCGGGGTTCAGTCCTTTTACAGCTTCGATAGTATTATACCAGATAATTGAGCCCCCATCTTTCAATTCATCCCTGTCGACACTGGTAATAACCGCATGTTTCACTTTCATTAAATGAATCGCTTCCGCTACTCTTCGGGGCTCCTCCCAATCTACAGGAGCCGGCCTTCCGGTTGCCACTGAACAAAACCCACAACTTCTGGTACAAATATTTCCCAAAATCATGAAGGTTGCGGTACCGGCACCCCAGCATTCGCCCATATTCGGACAATTTCCACTTTCGCAGATAGTATGCAATTGATGTGTATCAACCAGATTTCTTACGTGTTTATAGCTTTCCCCTACTGGCAACTTTACACGCAACCAGCCGGGCTTTTTGGGACTACCGGAGCGAGATTCCTCTGAAACGGGTACTTGAACGGGAGATGCCATATTGATTCGGCGAAGGCTTTAAAATCCTTCAACAACTGCTGCAAAAGTACTTACTTTCTTTTACCAAAAGAGAGAGAGACATACGCGTTGAAAAAGAATTTTTTCTCGGGCACATCTAAGAGCATAGGCATTGGTTTCGTGTAGTAGCTGGCATGCAAACCAACCTCAATGGCTGATAGGATTTCATTGTATCGTCCATAATCGAAACGGAGGGCAGTGCGGGCTTGAAAACCAGGAACGACGGTCATTTCATTCCATCCTTTGGTTAAACTACCCTTTCCAATAATATTGCCAGCATCTAAAAACTGGTTTTTAGTAGCATCCGTATATTTAATCTCATCTCGGGCACCGGTTGTGGGGTTTAAAACTTCTAGATAATAAGGTCGCAATAGTCCGGCGGCAACAGAACCTCCATAAATAAAAGAAACGGCAACACCATTTTTATTACCCTTACCTCCAATTAATCGTTGTTCACCCAATCCCAGATTTAGGGAATAGAAATTATTGATTTTCCCATATATATAGCTTGAAACAATCAATAAGCCACCGGTTGAACTCACAGTGGGTACACGCTCTTCTTTCGGATGTTTGCGCTCCCCAAATGAGAGCCACCATAAACTTGTTTTTTTGATGGTTTTATATTTCCCTTTTTCAAAAAGAAAGCTCCATCCATCAGTATGGAAATTGAAATTATACGCATGTTGCTTCTGGTAAATCAATGCGCCCTCCTCCTCTTGCTTGATGAGCTGATTGATCTTTTCTTTCTTTTCCTGTCTTTTTCTTGCCTTTTCAGCAGCTGCAGACTCTCTGTCTTTATTTTGCGCGAAAACAGACAGAGGAATTAGGAAAATTAGAAGGGGAAATAGCCGCTTCACGTACATTTGTTTAGTTAATTGTAAATTTATAATAAAAAAGCAGCATGACTTCACAAATAATTTATAAATCTGATTTAAGATCCGAGGCAGTCCATATTCAAAGTGGAACTTTAATTGAAACAGACGCTCCAACCGACAATCAGGGAAAGGGGGAACGATTTTCGCCTACCGATCTGGTGGTAGTTGCGTTAGGAACCTGCATGGTAACTACTATGGGAATCAAAGCCCGAAGTATGAATATAGCTTTAGACAATACCCGGGTAGAAGTAACTAAAATTATGGTATCCGATCCCAGACGAATAGGAAAAATTATTGCAAAGGTTTTTTTCCCAGCAGGAATTACCGATGATGCCCGCACGCGTGAACTGTTGGAAAGAACAGCCAGAACCTGTCCTGTAGAAAGGTCTTTACATCCTGATATCGAATTAGACTTGCAATTTATCTGGCAATAAATTCACCTTTACTACCTCTTTTCCTACTGCACATTGTAAACAATTTTTTTGTGTGCAATAGCGATTGGTTAATTCTGTTAAGGCTTGTGAATCTAAGGCTTGTGTTTGGGTTATTCCGGTTGCTTCCCAAAGAGCAGTTATCCTGTTTTTTTCTACGGGAATCTCTTTAAATAAATGCAATGCTTTGTTCATCAGTTCCCGGTTACCTATGTAATATCCATAAGCATACAGGGTAGGTAAAATAGCATTTATTGCCAGCGAGTAGATCATTTGTATTCCCATAGTTTTCTGTTTTGCCTGAGATGTTCTGTTGAACAAATAATGAGCATCCCAAAATTCAGTGGCAGATACCATGCATTGTTGCTTCCATTGATGTAAGGAAACCGATGCTACCATACCCGAAAAAAGCTGGGGATTATTTAGCAACAAACCCGCCAATTGAGCAAGTCGAATGGTTGGGAAAGAGGCAGGTCGCATACGTAAAAAAGCGGGCGGGCGATTAAGGGGTACTAACTGGTATTTGTACTGTAAATAATGATACTCCTTCAAAAGCTTTCGGTGATAAGCTTCCGTTGCTGTAACTGGTAATAAATTAGCTTGACCCAACAATATAGCTTCCCATTCAATTGCCGAAAGCTGTTTTTTCAATAAGATAGATAAGGGTATACTATTTGCAAGCATCTGAAAATAACTACCATTTACCTTCCCTCCCATATATTCAAAAATCAATTGCCAAAGAACTACGTTCCAGTCTCCGCCACTTTCAGCATGCCATTGTAATAACCTTTGTGACTTTCTTTGAAGTCTTTGCTGCAGTAAGTAGTTTTTCCAATTTAACCATTGAGTAGTAGTTAATACGGGCAAAAAATTTCTGCATACCAACGGCTCTCTTGTATCCATCAATTGCTGAAATCTATTGAGCAAAGAAAATGGAATCCGGTTTGCAAGCTCTAGGGTAGGAAATGGAATTCCATTTTGATTGAGTACCGGAAAATCATTTGTAATCACTACATGCAAAATAACATTCGCATAATGGGGATCATCAAAATGACCATGTTTTTGCCAATCGGAAGCATTACAATGTATTTCAACCTGCCCTGCCCAAATGGTTGAACCAATTTGTATTCTGGCATTGGTGAAATCCGGACCCTGGTGTTGATTCCATTCTCCCGGGTGCAAAATCCGGATCGGTTCTCCTAGCGTTGTTTGTAATTCATGCTGATTAAAATACTGTTGGTGCCAGATAAATTGTAATAAAGCTTCATTCATCTTCCTCAATTTTGGAGGAACAAATTACAGCAGTAAATGAATGAAAAAATACCTGATTTTAGTAACCTGAAATACTATATAGGTGCTGAATTACCCGACTTACGGGCAAACCCATCACATTATAAAAATCACCTTTAACAGATTGTATGCCTACTACCCCAATCCATTCCTGAATTGCATACGCACCTGCTTTATCGAAGGGTTGATAGTTGGTCACGTAATGTTCAATTTGTTCAGAACTGATAGCATGAAAAGTTACTTCTGTAATATCAGCAAAAGCTATTTCCCCTTTTTGATGCAGTATAACAACTCCTGTGATTACCCGATGTGTTTGTCCTGATAATGCTGTAAGTATTTCTATGGCTTCCTGATGATGTTGGGGTTTGCCAATGATTCGATCATTTAAAACAACAACTGTATCAGCTGCTAATAATGGCAACCCATTCGGATTTTTCGAAGCATTCACCTGACGCGCTTTTTCCCTTGCGATAAATACAGGTACTTCCTCAACAGATAAGGTAGGCGGATACGATTCATCCGTTGGAATTACCTCTACTGTAAAGTTTACTTCAGCCCATTCTAATAATTGTTTGCGGCGAGGAGATTGGGAGGCTAAGATAATGGAGGGAATAACCGGCAGCATGTGAAATTTTAACGGTAATAATTAAAAAATAACATAGACAAAATACCTGCTAACATAATCCACTTTATATATCTGCTTAGTAAATGGAAATCATGCTGAGTAGTTGAACGGAATAGCTGAAAAGTAACATATAGTAATGGTGTAATAAGTGCGATCAAACAATAGGCAATGCTCCACCACCACTTGTATGGAATCAAGTATAGTTGTAATACAATTAGAGAAGCCGTTAGTACAATCAACCAAACAGCAACAAAAACGCGGGAGGCCTGCAAACCCAAAACAATTGGCATGGTTTTACATCCGTATTTTTCATCACCAACCCTATCTTCCATATCTTTTATAACTTCACGAATTAATGAAATGATAAAAGCAAATCCTGCATATAACATTGTGAGTCGGAATAAACTGACTTTTTTAGCATTCACACCAATAATTGAATGTAACGTAAGGGGCGTTTTGGAAAAATAAACTATAAGGATAACCCAACTGGTTAAAAGCGAAATAATTACATTACCAATCAACATTTGTTTTTTAAAATTGGTTGAATAAAACCATAAAAGAATAATAGCACTCATATTCGCTAATATAAGATACCAATATTGGTGAATGGGTAAAACCAATTCAGTAAAAAACAGTCCTAATAAACTAAGAACCAAGTGAAGAAAAATTGCCCAGCGCCGGCTAATTCCATGATTTACTACTACCCGATCGGGCTTATTGATTTGATCGATATTTAAATCAAAGTAGTCATTGATAATGTACCCGGCAGCTGAAATACAAACAGATGCAGCAATTAATCCGGCCAGTTGAAAAGGAGCACGACTTTTATAAATAGGAAGGTAGATGCAATAGTCATACAATAATTGTGTTCCGGCAATAAATACCAAATTTTGCCAGCGAACCAATTGTAAAAAAGAAAGAATTTTTTTCAAATACTCCGATTAAAAAAAGTTCTATTTGATAATATTTTATCTAGCAACAATCTCTGAATCTTCACTCCAATCTCCTCTTAATTTCATAACTTTTTCGATTACATCCCGAACACATCCTTCACCGCCTTTTTGCGGCGACACATACATTGCTTGAAAACGGATTGATGGAATTGCATCAGACGGACAACAGGCAACACCTGCCATTTGAAGCATGGGGATATCAGGAACATCATCGCCCATACAAACCACCTCCGAAAGTTGAATTTGGTTACTGTTACAATATTCCAGCAATTCGGCTGCTTTATTTTTAATACCCATCCTAATATCAGTTAATCCCAATCCTTGCAAACGTTGTGTAACTTCCGAAGAAACCGCGCCGGAAATAATTAAAATCCGATATCCTTTTTGTATGGCCAGTTGTAGTGCATATCCATCGCGGATATTCATTTTGCGCACTTGTGTTCCTCCGGGCATCAACCATAAACTGCCATCGGTTAGAACGCCATCTACATCCAGCACAAAAGTGGTTATGTTTTTAAAGTATTCTATTAGAATTGAATTTTGATAAAACCTTTATTAAAATTACTGATTATCTCTCCATTCATATACCCATGCACTCTGAATCATTTCTAAGTGACCCTCATTGCTTTGCTCACGTGTACCTGTAAAATGAGGTATTTCTAATACCCATTCCAACAAATCTGTAAAACGAATCCGATAAATACGACTCTCCGTAAATTCATCCCCAAATTTTTCATATAATTTCTGGGCAATATCTTCATAATCTGTCCAGGCGATGGGTGGTTCAAATACAGACATACATTTTTTATTTTCAATTAAATTATTCTCCCAAAAACTGGGTTTGATCGGGTAAAGTGATATCAATGGTACCTGTTCCCGATAGCAAAATGCACTGACAACCCAAACGGGAATTAATACGGGGGTTTACTGCCCTGTCGATAAAATCCTCTTCTTTATCTGAAAGGGGCTCTAAAAACTCCTCGCCTTGGTTCACATACAGGTGACAGGTACTGCAGGCACAAACTGCTCCACAATTATGGTGAAGGTTGATGCCATTATCTAAACAAATTTCTAATAAACTTTGGTCGGGTTGCACCTGTTGTAAGGTTACTGGTTCCTGACCCTTCTCTTCGAATGATATTTTTATTGTATACATATTTCGAGTGCAAAATTATCCTAAATGATTGATTAACCAATATTACCGCAAAATTGTTTAGGTACTCATGCAGTTATATTTCGTAAATCGAAAGAAACAGGTACATTCATTTTTAAAACATTTTCATTCATTTATATATAAAGAAAAAAGGTTCCCTTTCATTCGGCTATCTTTGCCGCCATGATTCAAAAAACTATTGAAAGGATTGTTATATCATTTTTTACGCTCCGCATCAATATAATCTCCTTTTTTTCCCTTACTGTTGCCGCAAAGTGGGCCTATCAATTGTTTACCACACCCCCACGCCCGAATAAGCTCATTGAAAAACCTTCTTCAGCACTAGCCACTCCAATTGATATAAAATTACCTGTTTGCCATGCCCGTGGTTATCGATGGGGCTTGCCCATTGCAGGGAATAAAAAAGTGCTTATTGTGCACGGTTTCAGAAGTCAGGCACTCAAATTCGAACATATGATTCCCTTCCTATTGGAAAAGGGATTCACTGTTTATGCATTTGATGCCCCAGCCCACGGAAAATCAAGCGGCAAGGTGATTCAACCGGTAAATTACTGCCAAATGATTATGGGAATTGAGGAAAAAGAAGGCCCATTTGACGCGTTTATAGGCCATTCGCTTGGCGGATTAGCCTTAGGGCTTGCTATGGAACAGATTAATCCACTATTAGCAAGAAAATGGGTATTCATAGCTCCTGCAACCGAATCTCATCGATCTATTGAAAATTTTTTTCATATCATAAAGGTTAACAGCCGGGTGAAAAACAGGTTTTATACATATATAGAGGAACTTTCGCATTTCCCCATTGAATACTACTCTTTAGTCCGCATATTAAAAGAAAATAATATGCATGTGTTATGGATTCACGACAAAGACGACCGAATTTGTCCTTTGGAGGATTCCCAGCCATTGATAGACAAGCATTTACCACATATTAAATTTCATATAACTGAGGGTTTGGGACACAATAAAATATATCGGGACAAACTGGTTATTCAAGAAATAGCAGCATTTTTAAGTGCTGATTGAACCGAAATTTTACAAGATTAGGTTGTTTCACCTAATATTGCATCGCAGAAACCGGGGTTTTGGGTATGTGAAAGGGGGTTAGTTTTGACAGATTACATTGAAAAAAGTGTAGGGAATAGCGCATATGGCAAAGAATTTATTGATAGTTGAGTCGCCTGCCAAGGCAAAAACCATAGAAAAAATTCTAGGTAAGGATTTTGAGGTTAAAAGTTGCTATGGGCATATTCGGGATTTGGAAAAGGATGATATGGGTATTGATGTTAACAATCAATATCAGCCTAGGTATAAGGTTCCGGATGATAAAGAACGTGTGGTGAGAGAATTACGTCAATTAGCTAAAAAATCCTCTGAAGTATGGCTGGCATCGGATGAGGACCGTGAAGGGGAGAGTATCAGTTGGCATTTAGCAGAGGTATTGGGGTTAGACCCAGGGACTACCAAGCGTATTGTTTTTCATGAAATTACCGCTCCTGCCATAAAAAAAGCAGTTGAAAACCCCCGGCTCATCAATATGAATTTGGTAAATGCGCAGCAAGCTCGCAGGGTTTTAGACCGCTTGGTAGGATTTGAATTAAGTCCGGTTTTATGGCGGAAAATTGGCATGCAACGCAGTTTGAGTGCGGGTAGGGTGCAAAGCGTTGCGGTGAGATTAATTGTAGACCGGGAAAGAGAAATCAATCAATTTGTTCCCGAAAGTAGCTTTAAAATTGAAGCTCAGTTTGGGGCAAAAGATATATACGGCAAGGATGTAACATTTTTAGCGGAGGGGCCTGCCCGCATGCAACATCAGGAGGATGCTATTAATTTTTTAAACAGTTGCCGAGGTGCGGCATATACGATTAAAGACATCCAGGTAAAACCTTCTAAAAGATCTCCTGCAGCACCTTTTACTACTTCAACATTACAACAGGAGGCTTCCAGAAAATTGGGGTATGGTGTAAGTAAAACTATGTTACTGGCACAGAAGCTCTATGAAAGTGGTAAGATTACCTATATGCGAACCGACAGTATTCAATTGAGTGATACTGCCATGGCGGATATTCGTAAAGAAGTAACTGGATATTATGGCGAGGAATATTATCAACCCCGTCGTTTCAAAAACAAAAATGAAAGTGCACAGGAAGCTCATGAAGCCATTCGTCCAACCTACATGAGCAACCATACAGTTGCAGATGATGAGACACGCAAACTTTATGAGCTAATTTGGAAAAGAACCATTGCTTCACAGATGAGTGAAGCAGAATTTGAAAAAACAACTGCCGTAATTGCCATCAGCACCCGCCCCGATACTTTATCAGCTACGGGTGAAGTATTAAAATTCGATGGTTTTTTAAAAGTTTACCTAGAAGGGAAAGACGAGGAAGATGATGAAAACACCGAAGGCATGCTACCACCGCTGGGTGTTGGAGAGAAATTGAACTTTCATTACCTCAGGGCATCCGAAAAATTTACCCGTGCGGCAGCAAGATATACGGAAGCCTCGCTTGTTAAAAAATTAGAAGAATTAGGAATCGGTCGCCCATCTACCTACGCTCCTACCATATCTACGATAATTAAAAGAAATTATGTAGAGAAAAGGGATAAGGAAGGTATTACTCGAACGGCTGCTGTTTTAAAGCTAATACCCAACGGACATATTCAAGAAGAATTGGTGCAGGAAAATACCGGAGCAGAGAAGAATAAATTATTTCCAACCGACCTGGGTATCGTAGTAACGGATTTCCTAAAACAACATTTTAATCGGGTAATGGATTTTGGATTCACTGCCAAAATTGAGGAAGAATTTGACCAGATAGCGGAGGGTAAGATTATATGGAGTAAAATGATTGATGGTTTTTATAAGCCATTCCACGATACCATAGAAAACACTTTAGAAACAGCCGAAAGAGCAAAAGGGGAAAGAGAATTAGGTGCGGATCCCGAAACTGGAAAAAGAATCGTTGCCCGCATGGGAAGGTATGGCCCCATGGTGCAAATTGGAGAACAACAGGATGAAAACGAAAAGCCCCGTTTTGCAAAACTAAATCCTACACAAAGTATTGAAACCATTACTTTAGAAGAAGCGCTACAGCTATTCCGCTTGCCACGAACTCTTGGCAATTTCCAGGATCAGGAAGTTGCGGTGAACGTTGGAAGATTTGGTCCGTACATTCGGTTAGGTGAGCAGTTCATTTCGATTCCTAAAGGAATTGACTTGTATGAGATGGATCTGTCGCAGGCCATTCAGTTAATTGAAGAAAAAAAGCAGGCGGATGCCCCAATTGCCTTTTATGAAAATTTGCCGGTAACCAAGGGTAAGGGTAGATTCGGACCCTTCATAAAATGGAACGATTTATTTATCAATGTTCCCCGAGCTTATAATTTTGAACAACTAAGCGAGAAAGATATTGCTGAATTGATAAGCAAAAAGCAGGAAAAGGAATCTAACCGGTTTATCAAACAATTTTCTGCTGAAAAAATTTCCATCGAAAATGGTCGCTGGGGGCCTTTCATACGTTACCAAAAGAAAATGTTGAAGCTACCAAAGAAGGCATCCGGAGAAAAATATCTTCCAGAAGAATTAGCCCAACTCACTATAGATGAGGTAAAGAGTATGATAGAAGCCCAGGTTCCGGGTGCATTCAGCAAAAAATCAGGTGCCAAAAAAACGACTGCACCTAAAAAGTCGGCTACTAAAAAGGCTCCCGTAAAAAAAGCAGCCAAAAAGGTAGCAACTAAAAAAGCTACTACAAAAAAGAAGTAGTTACTCCTGTACTTTAAAATACACTTTTGTATTTCTAAAAGTGCTAAATTATATTAGTCGTATTTTCCCAACTGGCGTAAAAAGCGCACATGAGCTGAAACGGCTTTTCGCATGGTTGGGTATTCAATATATTGTAATTGATATTCAAAACATACTGCTCTTACAATTTCACTTATTGCAGGGTAATGCACATGTGAAATTTTTGGAAAGAGGTGATGTTCAATTTGAAAATTCAAACCTCCCACCAGCCAGCTGATCAATTTATTTTTAGTAGCAAAATTTGCGGTAGTTTTTATCTGATGGGCAGCAAATTCATCTGGTAACCGATTAGAAATTGTGTCGACAACCGGAAACTCAGTATGCTCTACTGTATGTGCCATTTGAAATACAATACTCAATACAAAACCTGCGAACATCGACATAACCAAAAATCCAATTATCCATTTTGTAAAGCCTACTAAATAGATAGGTAATACGATAAATGCCAGGGCATGATAAATTTTTACCAGCCAGAACTCTATATGATCTTTTGCACCCATTTTCTTTAAAGGCACACTACCAATCTTTTGAGAAAAATATTTTTTATAATCTGTAAAAAATAACCAGAAGATATAGAGCAACATATATAAAAACCAGAAATAAATATGCTGAAACCGATGCATCCATACCCGCTTTTGGGTAGGAGCCATCCGCATGAGCGCAGAAACTTCAATATCATCATCAATCCCGTCTATGTTAGTAAAAGAATGGTGAATCATATTATGCTTCATATTCCACATAAAATGATTGGCTCCTAACATGCTGATGGAGGAAGCGGCGATTCGGTTAAGCCATTTTTTCTGACTGAAACTTCCATGGCTACCATCATGCATAACATTGAAACCAATAGCTGCAACAATACCTCCTAACAAAATGCATTCTGCAAGAGCTAAAAATCCCGATGGTGTAAAGAATAACAAATGAACATACACTAATATAAAGGAACCAATCAACAGGATAGCTTTAGAAAATAACCGGTGGTTTCCAGTTGCATCAATTCCCCTTTGATCGAAATACTCCTGAACCCTTCTCTTTAATTCGGTATGCAATGATTGAGAAACAACAGGAAACTTAGGTAATGAAATTTGTGACATGGCAAGTAGAATAAAAATATAATATACAATGATAACGATAAATCACCAAACCATCTTGTTAAATCGGATGAACAATTTAAATAACTTATTGAAAATCAATTAATAAAGGAAATAGTCCTACAGAATTGACAAACATTTCCACAAAGGGGTATAAGTATTTGTATTCTTCATTAAAATTTTGTCACTTAAAAATATACTTTTTCATTTCTTCGGCGTTTATAAAAGGTAACTACTCAATATGCAGGATAACAGGGAATTAGATGCTTTACTTTCATTGATTGATGATCCGGATGGAGAAGTCTATCAGACTGTTACTGACAAATTGATGGGATATGGACTCAACATTAAACCCAATCTTGAGCATTTATGGGAAACAACGTTGGATGAAGCAGTTCAGCAACGGATTGAATCTTTGATGCATCAACTGGATATTGCTGCTTTGGAAAAATCAATAGACGAGTGGAAATCCGGTGATCAGAATTTAATTGACGGAGCCTTATTATTATCGCAGTATCATCAGCCCGAATTATCGAAGGAAGATATATGGGAACAGGTAGATGAAATCTACAAAAATATTTGGCTTGAGTTAAAGCCTTCTATGGAGCCGATGATGCATTATGAAAAAATGGTTCAGATTTTGTATAATTATCATAATCTTAAAGGAAAAGATATAAATATTAATAGTCCGGAAGATTTTCTGATACACCTTGCTTTGCCAAAAAAACATATGAATATGATTTTGTCGGCAATAATCTATCAAACTTTGTGCGATCAATTATCAATTGAAACCCGTGTAGTATGTATAGCAGGAATGCCAGTGATTGCATATTACCGAAATCATTTCCTGGAATTAAACTTTACGAAAGACCAAATATACTTTTTTGTTAATGCTACAAATGGAAAAATATATTTGATGAGCGATATTATTGAATATTTGGAAAATAAAGGTATTGATATCAACCCTCAGTTTTTTGTTCCAATGACACCCGATTTGTTGATTCGGAAATTATTTCTAGACTCAGCTTTATGTTATCGCAACAAACCGGAAACCTACTTTAAGTATACGGAATTAGTTCAATTAGCTAATCGTTTCTAAAATAGAAAATCCTCAAATATGATTAGCTGGTCCGACTTTGAAAAAATAGACATCAGGGTAGGAACCATATTGGAGGCAAAGCCCTTTCCGGAAGCCAGAAAGCCCGCATTCCAATTATGGATAGATTTTGGTTCTTTGGGTATACTTCGATCGTCTGCTCAAATTACCAAACATTATTCACTTGAAAGCCTCATTGGCAAACAGGTAATTGCAGTTATCAACTTCCCTGCAAAACAAATAGCAAATTTTTTTAGTGAATGCCTGGTATTGGGGGTGTATGATGATCAGCAGGAAGTAGTGCTGCTACAACCCGATCATCCTGTTTCAAACGGACTAAAAATTGGTTAATGATACAGCTTTATTATACTTATTACGAAAGTCCGATCGGACTCATCTCAATTGGTGGTACGGAAGAATATATATCGGAACTTTTGTTCATTGATAATGCAGAAGAAATGTCGCACGGTGAACCCGGAATAACGGAGGTTATTCACCAGTGTACAGAGGAGTTAATTGAATATTTTCATGGAAAAAGAAAAGACTTTCAAGTACCCATTTTTCAGGAAGGTACCGAATTTCAGGAACAGGTGTGGAATCAATTAGTGCATATCCCTTATGGTAAAACCATTAGCTATCTGCAATTAGCCGAACAAATAGGTGATTCGAAAGCAACCAGGGCTGTTGCTGCGGCTAATGGGAAAAATAAAATAATGCTACTTCGACCTTGTCACCGAGTAATAGGTAGCGACCGCTCACTAACCGGCTATGCAGGTGGAATCTGGAGAAAGAAATGGCTATTGCAGCACGAATTCAAAACGAATCTGGGGGTGCAAACATTATTTTAGAATCTCCTATAATTCATCGCTTCTTATTTCATATCGTCAGCAGTAAACCCCAGAGGCAATAAAGAGGCTGCATCTTCAATTATATAAATTTCACCGATTTGTCCTGTTAACAGCAAACGAATTGACTGATGAAAATGATGTTGATGCTCTACTAGTGACTGTCGACAAACTCCGCAGGGGGTAATGGGTCGATTACTACTACCCTTCATGTTGCGATAACTAATGGCCATTGAAACCAGGGCTATGCCCGGATATAAAGATGCAGCAGCCGATAATAATACTCTTTCCGCACAAATACTTACCGGATAACTGGCATTTTCCTGATTGGTTCCCCTAACGATGGCTCCATTCATTAATAAGCCTGCCGCTGCAACATGAAAATTTGAATAAGGTGCATAGGATTGATCTGTAATCAACCTGGCTTCTTTTACCAATAATGCATCAGCTGAAGTAAGTAAATCAAAATCGGAAACTATTTCATATCGAAAAGGAATTTCCTGAATCATAGGCTATCAATTCTACTCAATCTAACTATTTTATAGTAGAAAACAAGCGTTTCCACCGCGGACCATTTTCGTAACTGAACCAAATCAGAGAAGCACGGCCAACTATATGTGTTTCAGGCACAAATCCCCAATAGCGGCTATCCTGACTTCTATGCCGATTATCCCCCATCATCCAGTAATAATTGTATTGAACAGTATATTTTGTTGTTTCTTTTCCGTTTAAAATAAATTTTCCGTTTACTTCATCCAGGGTATTATGCTCATAGGTGATAATCAAGCGTCGATATAAATCGATGTTTGCAGAACTTAATTGAATCACATCGCCCTTCTGTGGAACACGAATCGGACCGAAATTATCTACTGTCCATGGATAAAGACTTTCATTATATGGAAAGGTTTGTCCAATCATATTATCGGAATAAAGTTTTATCGACTTTATATTAGGCAATTTTTTAACTTTCTCTGCTTCAGCGGGAGTCATATTAATTACTAATACATCCGATTTACCTGCTGCATATCTTATTTGGTCTTTAGGATTTTCGGTATCGATTCCCAATTCCGATTGAAAAAATTCAGTACTGATGGGGGTCCCGTTGGTTTCCACTAAATACTCCGTTTGAGAAGAAGGAGATTGAAATGCAGGAGCACCATTTATATATAAAACCCCTTCAGTAACACGCAAACTATCTCCGTGTATTGCCACGCATCTTTTGATATAGTTATCGGTTTTATCCATTGGGTGCACTAATACCGGGTACTGAGCATTCAATGCTTCCCGATTCCCTTTAAATTCGCTACGCAATACATCATAGTAAGGAACCAAACTTCCATGTTCCTCATCATTGATTATTGTATCTCCTGCCGGGAAATTAAATACAACCACATCATTACGTTTAACGGTAGAAAATGCCGGAAAACGCTTGTAAGGTAATTGTACCTCTTTTATATAAGAAGGAACAGTTTTTGTGAATGGCATAAAATTGTGAACAAACGGAAATGAAAGGGGTGTTTGCGGAATTCTTGCCCCGTACGACATCTTATTTACAAACAGGAAATCATTTACCAGCAAGGTTTTCTCCATACTTCCAGTTGGTATTACATAAGCTTCAAAAATAAATCCACGAATAAGTGTTGCTGCAACAATGGCAAATACTCCGGCATCTATCCATTCCCGCGAAACAGGTTTATGATAATGTTGCAGCGCCTCGGAACCATACCATTTTGCTGAGGGTGAGAAACCGAGGTAAGGAAAATATATAAAAGGAAATAATACCGTTGCTGTATGGTCCAATAATGATACTTTTTTAAAATGCATTACGAAAATGATAGATATCCAAATGGTGATAAATTGACCGGCAATTGGAATCAATTGTAACCAAAACCAGTATCGAGCGGTTTGTGTAGCTGTAACCATACACCAGGTATTATAAAAGGGCACTAAGGCCTTCCAGGGAGCGATTCCGGCTTTTTTAAACATTCCATACATTCCGGCATGCCACCCAATAATACCAACTAATAAAAGAATATAACCCATGAGACTTTTTTAATAGTTACAAAAATATCTTTTCAATTGCAGATTACTGTTTTTTTTCCAAAACTCATCGATGAACATCAAAATACAAAATTTTGGATGTCATCTTTTGTTATTGTAGAACCCGATAAAATCACTAATCGCTCAACCACATTCCTCAATTCACGGATATTTCCCGTCCACCGATGCTCTTGCAACGACGCCATAGCTGCCGCATTTATTTTCTTAACCGGCTGCCGGTAATCATTGGCGATTTCCTGTAAAAAGTAATTTACCAGCAAAGGAATATCATCTGTACGTTCATTCAACCTGGGAACTTCTATTACAATAACACTCAGCCTATGGTATAAATCTAGCCGAAAATTTTTCTGTTCTACTTCCTCCAATAAATTTTTATTGGTAGCCGCGATTACACGAACATCAACTGATAATTCTTTCTCCCCACCTACCCGTGTAATTTTTCCCTCCTGCAGGGCACGCAATACTTTAGCTTGCGCACTCAAGGTCATATCGCCTATCTCATCTAAAAAAAGTGTACCTCCATTTGCCTGTTCAAATTTTCCAATACGCTGTTTTATGGCTGATGTAAAAGATCCCTTTTCGTGACCAAATAATTCACTCTCAATGAGCTCGGCAGGAATAGCTGCACAGTTTACTTCAATTAAAGGCTGTTGCGCCCGATTACTTTTTTCATGAAGCCAACGGGCAACCAATTCCTTTCCGGTACCATTTTCTCCTGTTACCAAAACACGTGCATCGGTTGGAGCTACTTTTTCAATCGTTTGATGAATTCGTCGGATACCTTCGCTATTTCCAATGATTTCCTGCACATTTTTTACTTTCCTCTTTAAAACGCGGGTTTCTTTCACCAACGCATTTTTATCGAGGGCATTCCGAATAGTTATTAATAAGCGATTTAAATCGGGTGGTTTTGCAATAAAATCATACGCCCCCTTCTTAACTGCATCTACTGCAGTTTCAATGGTTCCATGCCCACTAATCATAATTACCGGTAAATCGGGATGCAATAGAAGCAATTGCTGCAACACTTCCAGTCCATCCATTTTGGGCATTTTAATATCACAGAGAACAAGATCGAAAGATTTATCTTTCACTTGTTGAATACCTATTTCTCCGTCTGCTGCCTCTTCTACCTGATAACCTTCGTGCAAGAGAATATCCCGAAGTACATTTCGGATAGATTTTTCATCGTCAATTAATAAAATGGCGGCCATAGGGCGAATGTTAATACACGAATATAAATAAGTTGCTGATAAGCCCCGAATATTAGGCTTATCGCAGTTAAAGAAATGCTAAAACAACTAATAAACGCTGTTAAACCTGATACCCAGCAACCCGTTAAAACCAGCTGCTGCATTATAATACCTTCGTCCCGCTGCATTAATATCATTCCCCAAACTATAGTGTTGGTTGAGGATATTATCTAACCCTATAAAAAAATGCCATTCGTTCGATTTCCTTTTTATCCGGAAGCCTCCTTCTGCTTGCAGTAATTGATATGGCTTAGTATATTCATCAGATGCGTCATTTAAGGGAATTGCAGCATTAGCTAATAACTGTGTATTTAGATACCAACCCTTCTGATGCGTCCATTTCCATCCGGTAAAAAAAATAGTGCGGGGTATGCCTGTGAGGGGATTTCCTGAATAGCTGGTTGTTCCCTGTTGATATTCAACGAATTTATACGGCTGAAAACAAAAGCTGGCTTGCCAGCTCAATTCCCATTTACTGCTAATTGAAGGGGTTTTGATTTTCCATTGAACACCAGTTTCTATACCCTGTTGTGAGGTAGAGCCTGCATTGATAAAATATTCAGCACCCAATGAATTGTTTCGCCGAACAATCGTTTGTAAAAGGGAATAGCGATAAATAGATGCATCCCAAAACCATCTTCTGTTATTGGAAATAATACGCCATCCGGCTTCTATATTCCAGCCATTTTCAGGGACTAAATTCCCATAATAGTTTCCATCGGAAGGTCTGATTTCAGCAACGGTAGGTGGAGAAAAGCCTCGAGAAAACAGCACATAAATGTTACCGGTAAGCAATTTTCTGGTTAAGCTGAATCGTGGTGCAAGAAAGGATGGTAACCTGCTAGTACTTGGCAAACTAGCCGCCAATGATACTCTTTGATAACTAACTGGCTGTTGATTAATGCTAATACCTACATTCAATATCCATCTTTTCCAATACATATTTATTTGTGAATATGCATACCATTGTGTTACTCCCAATTCATCTGAAAATTGAAGTGTATCCAGTTTACCAAACCTGTTACCGAAATTATCAATTCGAGCATTTTGCCTTTGCCATTCAATACCTGTAATCCAATCAAAAGTTGCCCGTTCAGTTTTATGGTTGTAGCGGATTTGGGAACCCCAACCTACATTATTTTCTTTCCTCTTTTCATAGTTCGTTATAAAAGGGTTTTCAAAATTTGTTCTTCCACTCAATATAAATGATTCAACCTGCCAGGAAGTTGTTAGCTTCACTAAATGGGAAAAAGAAAATTGGTATGTGTCGTTTTTAACTGAACTATTTTGAGTAACGGCACCCGGAAGTGAAGGAGTTGCCGGACGAGCACTTGTTGGATTTTGTTGAAACTGGGAAAGGGTTAATCCCCCAGGGGTTTGATAAAATAAATTGCCGTACAATAGTTGGAATGAAAATCTGTTTTTGCCGGATTGATGTATAATTCTTGCCGCCATTGCATCCCGGTTTATAGCTGACTGTTCCCGGTATCCTGTTGCTCTTTGATGATCCTGATAAATAGAAACCTGTGTTTTCTTTTCTTTCCAATTCCATCCTAAAGATTGTTTGAATAAACCAAAACTACCGCCTATTACAGAGCTTGTAAGTTGACGCTTATTCTCTACTTTACTTTCAACTATTCCGGACTGCAGCAAAATCACACCGCCTGTTCCTGCACCATATACACTGGCAGCAGGCCCCTTTATTACTTCCACTCCTTCTAACATGCCCGCTGGTATTAGGTTGAGATAAGTATTTCCACCCGCATCAGTTAAAGGAATTTGGTTGAGATAGATTTTTACATTTCTCACACCGAAAGGACTTCTCAATAAACTTCCCCTAATTGATAAGCGATAGCTTCCTGGAGAACGTTCTTCCATTTTTATTCCTGGAACTTGATTTAGGGATGGTAAAAGTGAAACTTCACCCATTACTGAAATGTCTTTCTTGAACAAAACAGAAACGGATGCGGGCTGATGCAATCGGAGGGATTGATTTCGGAATGCAGTTACTGAAACACTATCCAGAGCAGTTGAAGGCAATAACCCGGTTTCTTTATTTTTTTGTGCGCTTACCATTACCGGAAAATGGAGGATTACCAACAAATAGATGAAATACAAAAAAAGATTATGTTGTAATATTTTTCGCATTATCAGTAACACTTACGAAAGTTTTCAATAAAAAACCCGGAAGAAAATCCGGGTTTCATTCACAAAAAAAAAAATTTATTTTTTTAAATACATCACTTCTTTTACCAAATGAACCGTTCTGCTTACATCTGGAATAGCCAATGCAGCCAGATTGGGGGCATAATGCATGGGTGCATCTGCACTGGTAATTCTTCTTATAGGAGCATCCAGGTAATCGAAACCCTCTTTTTGAATACGATAAGATATCTCTGAAGACACAGAGGCAAATGGCCATTGCTCTTCTACAATTATCAGGCGATTTGTTTTTTTAACGCTTTCTAAAATGGTCATCCAGTCTAAAGGACGAATCGTTCTTAAATCAATCACTTCTGCGCTGATTCCTTCTTTTTGTAATTCATCTGCAGCGCCTAAAGCAACTTTCATCATTTTATTAAATGAAACGATAGTAACATCTCTGCCTGAGCGTTTAACATCTGCTTTTCCTAAGGGTATATAATACTCATCATCCGGCACTTCAGATTTGTCGCCATACATTACCTCACTTTCCATAAAAATTACAGGATCTTCTTCATATCGAATAGCCTGCTTCAGTAAGCCCTTTGCATCATATCCATTAGAGGGAGAAACAACTTTAATTCCGGGTATATTGGCATAGTAGCTATCGAATGCAGTAGAGTGCTGAGCTCCTAATTGGCCTGCACTTCCATTGGGTCCACGAAATACAATTGGACATCCAATTTGTCCGCCACTCATTGCCAGCATTTTAGAGGCTGTATTCAAAATCTGATCCATAGCTAAAACAGCAAAATTCCATGTCATGAATTCTACTACCGGCCTCAGACCGTTTTGTGCGGCTCCAACTGCCACAGCAGTAAAGCCTAATTCGGCAATAGGAGTATCGATTACCCTTTTGCTACCAAATTCTGCAAGCATACCCTGACTCACTTTATAGGCTCCATTGTATTCAGCTACCTCCTCGCCCATCAAAAATACCCTTTCATCTCTTCTCATTTCTTCATTCATGGCTTCTCTTAGCGCTTCCCGAAATGCAATTGACCGCATAGCTTTACATTATTATTGAGGTGCAAAAATATAAGATTATCGAGTATTATCCCAAAACTGAGTTAGTATTTAATAACAAACCCCCTTTTAAGGAAAAGGGGGTTTGATAATTTAAGTATAAGACAGTAATATTAGAATACGTTCCAGCCGAAACTGATGTAATATAATCCCCCTATTTGAGGATTTCCAAAACCAGTTCTGTAGTAGCGGTTGAAAATGTTAGTTCCACCTACTTTAATCAGCGACTTGCTAGATAGTAGCTTGTAGCTAATTGAGGCATCGAAAGTACCATAAGATGGCATATCACCAACTGCGAATGTTCCCTCATAGGTAAAGCTATCTACCCAACGATATACCACATTATAACCCCAACGGTTTTGCTTGCCAAATCCGGTATTATTAAGGGCTATGTTAGTGCGGTAAAGCGGAGTGTTGAAATAGGATACAAATCCAAGAGGCAATACACCAATTTTGTCGGAATACAAGTTAGCTGTAAAAGTTAGGTTTCTGCCTAATAAGTAGTCCAAAGAAACACCCCAACCAGATGTATTAACATCTCCAGGAGTATTTGTAGAAATGCTATAACCGATTCTCTTACTTGCATCTAATAAATCAAAAGCATTTCCAGGCGTTCTGGCTTGTAATACTTGAACACCACTGATGAAATCTTTATAAGTTGCCCAATAGTAATAAGCATCAATCAATAAGCGATTTGCTATCAGACCCTTATAACCAATTTCATTAGACTTCATAGATTCCGGCTTGAAATCTGGGAATACTTGCTGTTGTAATAAAGCAGGGTTAGGTGCTCCGGCAAGTACACTACCACCGAATGCCTGCACGCTTGCAACTGTGTAAGCAGGATTACCACTAAAATTATAGTAATCTCTCAAGGTAGGTAAGCCACCCATTAAACGGGTACCACCACCGATCAGCAAGTTAATCCACTGATTTTGAGTAGTTGGAAAACGATAAGCTTGCTGATAAGAGAAACGCAAGTTATGATCAGTAGCCAGTTTAACTACAGCAGATACGCGTGGAGTGAAACGGCCTTCAAAGTTGGTATTTTTATCATACCGACCAGAAGCGGTTATTTTCAGGAAGTCTCCAAACATTTTTTGAGACAACTGTGCATACATACCAAATTCATTGATTTTGATTTTGGCAGCAGTATCTGCAAATAATGTTCCCTTAGAGTCCAATAAAAATTGACGTGAACTGAATCCGATTAAGAAGTCAGTACCTGTTTTATTCAGACCTAAATCGTTGGAAAAATTGTATTGACCTTCAAATACGCGCAACTTAGAGCGATCGAGAAATAATCCACCTCCTTGAGAGATGGGGGTATTGGCAACCTGTTGGAACAAAGGATTATTTCCAATAAATCCGGTAGGTCTGCCTTGATCGGCGAAACCACGAGCAGAATTATGGGCATCAAAATTATTTGCTCCAAAAGATCTAGACGCAGCAAAGGAAGCAGCATATTGTTGGTACCAGGTTGAACTTGGTTTCCAAGCTTCGTTAAACAAACGGGTAGTGATGGTTGCATTGTATGAATTACCAGAATTTTCACGGGTAAAATAGTAACGCAGGAACCAATTTTTATTTTTAAGTTCAAATTTGTATTGACCCATTACCAGATTAACCAGTGAGTATCTATCGCTTCCAGTGTAAACTGTATTACCGGTTCCCCAATATGCCTGAACGGATGCCTCGGTATTAGCAGATAGTTTGTAATACAATCCACCTGTCATTTTAACATTTAAAGTAGTAGGATCCAGAATCTGATTTTCGTTGTAACCCGTTCTGCTAACATTTACACCATCAAAATATTTTCTATTATCACCATAAAAAAACGGAGTAGTTCCCGAAGCTACAAGTTGAGCGAAACCATTTTGTGTTAACCAAAAATTATAGTCATTAATTGTTGCATTAGGTGAGGCATTCAAAAAAGCATTGGATGCAGCATACAATGCATTGAATGTGGGAACACCGAATGCAGCTCTCAAACCAGCGAAAACGCCATCTCTTACCGCTCCCAATGAAGAGGTAGTTTCATCTCCATACACGTTAACCCCATCGTAATTGGGATCATTCAGACGGTATCCGCTAATTGTTCTTCCGTTGGGATAAGAGGAAGATGCGGCACGTGAATAGTTATTGGTTTGATTAGCTAACCAATCTTGGGCCTGAATAAATTGTCCGGAAAATTTAAATGCAAATTTCTCAGAAACTTTTTTGGCCCAGCGGAAACTCCAGTCGAAATAAGGGGAACGAGGACGCTGATAACCATCCACGTGATTTACACCTTGTTTAATCTGGAAACTGAAACCCTGATATTTAAAAGGATTTTTACTATTCAAAAGAACAGTACCATTCATACCACCGGAACCATATAAAGCAGAAGAGGCACCTTGAAGTAATTCCATACTTTCTACATCCAGCTCAGTTAATCCAATTACACTTCCCACTGAGAAGTTCAAACCGGGAGCCTGATTGTCCATTCCATCAATTAACTGATTTAAACGGATATTTCCACTGCTATTAAAACCGCGAGTACCTACACTTCTGAAGGTTAAACTGGCAGCAACCACGTCAACACCTTTTAGGTTGGTTAACATGTCGTAATAGTTAGCAGCTGGTGTGTTTCGGATTGCGGTAGTTCCAATTCTTTCAATGGAAACCGGTGATTCCAAAATTCTTTCCGGAACGCGGGAGGCAGCCACAACCACTTCCTCACCCAAAGTATAGGAAGCAGCTAGTTCAACATCCAGGGTTTGGTTGGAACTATTTACAACCACTTCTTTAGAAGAGAAGCCAATAGAAGAAAAAACGAGTGTTACCGGGAATTTTTGTACTGTAGAGAACTTGAAATTTCCTCTATCATCTGTGTAAGTACCTGCGGTACCACCTTTAACCATAACGGAAATAGCGGAAAGTCCTTCTTTTGACTTGCTATTTTTAACTGTTCCAGAAAGAACAGAGGATTGTGACCAGGCAGTAGTTCCGATTAGGAAACTACCCAGAACAAACAATAAAACAAACTTGAAAACTGGTTTCATAAGGGGCTAGTTTTAAGAATTAGTCTAAAAGTAACGCATAATAGTAATAAATATTGGTTTGGTGTGAAAATTTAATTTCTCCACAACAGTCCAATAATGTTAAGAAAAACCAAAGATAAGAAGGAAATTAATACGAAGCATGCCGTTACATTTGTTGTATGAAAAATACTGATTTTCCTCAACAAACCGGGTTTTACAGCGGTAAAGTTAGAGATGTATATTACATAGGTACTGAATGGCTGGTAATGGTAGCCAGTGACCGAATTTCAGCATTTGATGTGATTTTACCCCGGCCCATTCCACATAAGGGGCAGGTATTGAACCAGATAGCTGCCTTTATGCTCGAAGCAACCCGGGATATTTGTCCGAATTGGTTGGTTTCTTCGCCTGCCCCACAGGTTTCTATAGGAAAAAAATGTGTTCCCTTTAAAATTGAGATGGTTGTTAGAGGAAATTTGGTTGGGCATGCATGGAGAACTTATCAATCGGGTAGTAGAATCCTTTGCGGGGCAAGCCTACCAGAAGGAATGAAGGAAAACGACTTTTTCCCGTCTCCCATCATTACTCCTTCAACTAAAGCCGATCAGGGCCATGATGAAGATATTAGTCCGGAAGAAATCATAAAAAAGGGACTGGCTTCGGATGGAGACTGGGAAATCCTGAAGCAATATGCATTGGCGCTTTTTGCCCGAGGTGCAGCCATTGCCGAAAAAAGAGGACTCATTTTAGCAGATACCAAATATGAGTTCGGAAAAATTGGTAATACTATATTTCTAATGGATGAAGTGCACACCCCCGACTCTTCCAGATATTTTATTCGAGAAGGATTTTTTGAAAGACAAGCTTCCGGAGAAAAACAACAGCAGCTCAGCAAAGAGTTTGTCCGTGAATGGTTAATGGCTAATAATTTTATGGGAAAAGAGGGGCAACAGGTTCCTGCAATGACTGATGAATGGATACAAACCATCAGCAACCGATATATACAATTATTTGAACAGGTAACCGGAATGCAGTTTAAACCCCAGAGCCTATCAGAATCAGAACTACATAATACAATTGTTGCTGAATTGAATCGATTAGGAATTTTTTGATTTTTGGAATTTATTTCAGTAGAGGATGAATTCGAATCATATACTGATGCGCTCTCCCTGTATCAACCAGACTAGCATCCATTCCATAAACCTGTCGGATATCTTCTGGAATAAGGGGTTGTTCCTCAGAAGTACTTCGAATCAATTTTCCCATTTTCATCATATGTATATTGCTTGCATAATCGAGTGCCAGATTGATATCATGTAATACTGATACAACAGTAATTCCTTTGCTAACCAGTGATTTTGCTACTGCTAATACCGCATGTTGGTATTGTATATCCAGATGTGATACTGGTTCATCTAAAAATAAAAATTTATTATTTGCGGAAATATCTTCCCTTTCCAATTGCAGTAATACTCTACACAACTGAACCAATTGAGCTTCGCCCCCTGAAAGTGAATGATAATAACGATTGTATAAATGGGCAATTTTCATTTCCTCCAATAATTCTAACATTTTTATTCTATCATACTTGCTGTTCAATGCTGCAAATCGGTCAGATTTTCCGAGTAAAATCAATTCTTCAGTTTTAATTGGCATATGTATGGGATAGTATTGCGACAATACTGCACGCATGCCTGCCAAAGCTGAAATTGAATAGGTTGACAGCTCTCTTTCATTCATCCAGATTTTTCCTTCTGTGGGGTGTAAGGACCCCGCCAGCAATTTTATAAGTGTCGATTTCCCGGCACCATTTGGACCAATAATTGCATGGAATTTACCCGATGAAATTTGAAAATTAATATCGGAAAGAAGGTATTTTCCCTTTTGGCTGAAGGATACATTTTCTACTTTAATCATTTATACCTCCTTCTCCATAGAGCGGACTAAATTTTCGATACAGAAAAATAAAAAGGGGGGCGCCTATAAGTGATGTTATGATTCCTATAGGAAGTTCTGCGGGAGCTATAATTGTTCTTGCAAATAAATCAGTTAAGCATAGCAATATGGCACCCGAAAGTGCTGCAGCGGGTAGTAACATACGATGATGAGAACCCACCAGTAAACGCATAATATGTGGTACTATCATTCCCATAAAAGCAATTACGCCAACAAAACCTGTAAGAACGGCAACCATTACAGTATTCGCGAATAATATTTGATTCCTTAGCTTTTTTACTTCTGTACCTGAATATAGTGCATCTGTGTACCCTAACAAAAGCGTATTTAGTTGATGTGATTTTCGAAAGCAGTACCCTATACACGGAATACCAATACCGAGCACCATCCAACATTGCCACCAACCAGCACCAGAAAAAGTGCCCAGATTCCAAAAGGTAATACTTCTTGCTTGCGGATCACGAGAAAAGTAACTGATAAAACCCATTATACTTACCGCGATTGCATTGATAGACATCCCCGATAATAATAAAGATGTTGTAGTAACTTGACTAGCTCGACCGGATAATTGAATAACCAAATATGTAGCTAATGATGCAAAAATGGTAGCTACTATCGGTTGAAACCAAATTACTGGAATCATGGGTAACATGACCGATAAGCTTCCTGCAAAACCAATTACACATGACGCCCCAAGTGCGGCACCTGCACTGGTTCCCAAAATTCCAGGCTCAACAATGGGATTTCTGAATAATGCTTGCATTAAAACTCCAGAAACTGACAAAATTGCTCCGCCAACTGCACATAATAAAACTCTAGGAAGTCGGAGTTGAATAAAAACAGCTTCTTCCGTTTCTGAAAAATTATATCCGCTACCTAATTGTTTACATGCAGATATCATTTGCGGTATTGAAATAGGGATTGCTCCCCTACTAATGCATACAAATATCGTTATCACTAAGAAACAAACTAGCAGTATTTGTATGTTCCTATTTCTATTAGTCATGCAGTTTTGGATGTAACTGATGTATTAAATGAATGATGTTGGAAGGAGTTCTTGGGCCAAAATAAACTATATCATGCTCCATAACTCTATAAATTCTTTTTGTTTTATATGCATCCGTTAAAGCGATGCCTGGAAGTTGGGCAAAAGCCTCCACACTCCCCAGCTTATCAAATCCAACATCCGTAGCCAATATGATAGCGGGATTGGCTTTAGCAATTGCTTCCGCACTCAAATCGCGAGAACCCTTTCCATCATAAAGAGCCACCTTAGCAACTGCTTCCTGAATCATATAATCAGCTGCACCTTTTCTTCCACTCAATATAAAGAAACGATTACTGGCTTGTCCGTATTGAACTACCATAACAGTAGGTGTATCAATACATTTTTTTTGTAGTTGCTTTTGTATAAGAGTAACTGAATCCATTTTATGAATAATGCTATCGGCAGCAGATTGCGCACCCAGATATTCAGCCAATAATTTTAGTACAATACGGGAACTATCAGGAGAATTAGCCTGAGGAAAAATGGAAACTTTTGTTCCAGCCTCTTTTAACTGCTGCTCAACCTGAGCCGGACCAATATCATTACTATGTATTACAACTGATGGGTTTAATGATAAAATTCCTTCCGTGTTCAATGCTCTGTGATACCCTACCTGAGTTATGAATTGGGTACTATCAGGATAATTACTTGTTAAGTCTCTTCCTATCAGCAGAGAACCTTTTCCAAGAGCGAAAATCATCTCAGTCAAGTGCTTCGACAAACAAACGATTCGAGGTTTATCTGAATCTTTTTTTTGATTGGACCCGGAAGATTGGCAACCAGTAAAGATGATTAAACCTAATAGTAAAATTGTACTACTTATATTATTTTTCATATTTAAAATGTGTATTTCAGTTGAAGGGTAAATGCTCCGTTTGCTTTATCGGGTGCCGGCACATAAGCATCCGGTAATTGATTTACAAACACCATAGTTGCATACTGCGTATTGGTAATATTGTTTAACCAATAACTGGCATCCAACTGCCAATGATTCGAGAGTGATTTTCGGTATCCCCATTTTGCACTCAGTAAACTATAAGAAGCAGTATTATTTACTCCATCGGCAGTGATAGGAAAAGCTTCTCTGTAATTATATACAACATTACCATACCAACTTCCCTTTAATTTTATATCTACTCCCAAATTAGCTACAAAAGGAGCAACCCCCGCTACAGATTTGCCACTGTATTCTGAAATGATGATTCCTGTTCTGTTGGCGTTTAGTGTTTGAAAACTATACCCATCATATTTGCAATCTGTAATGGTAACATTTCCAAAAGGTTTCAAGAGCTGGAGCCAACCCTTTTCAGTATCAATGAAATGATATTGCAGCATCATTTCTATTCCTTTGTGTACCTGTCTTCCGCCGTTTGCAACATAGGAATATGCGGTAGTATTCAATGCACCATCCAATGGAACAGCAATTGCAGTCATTTTATCATTGAAATTTGCAACATATAGTGCCAATTCGTAACTCAATTTCGATTTTGCCAGCAATCCTTTCGTTCCCAATTCAAATTGGTCGCCTCTTTCTGGCTTAAGACCTGTATTTAATTTACCCGTAGCCGGAATATAGAAATAGGAACTTACGGGAGCTTTATATCCTCTGCTAAAGGATGCATAGGCAGATATTTTTTCATTAAACACTTTATTGATTGCCAGCTTGGGAGATGCCATCGCTTTATAAGTAGCCGAAAAATTAGTAGGGCCCAGATACCCAGCAACATAAAAACGATCATTCAGTTCGATGCGCATATTACTGATACCCAATCCTGCTGTAATAGACCAGCTATTTTTTAATCCGAGTGTCCATTCGGTAAAATATGAACCGGTTGAACTGATTGTACTAACATTACTTCTCATTGAACCGATTATCCAGTAAGCTGTGGGATTAGTAGGGTTAGTCACCATATTATAACCCATTACAGAAGCGCGCTGCTCTTGTATTTCCAATCCGGCTATGCCCGACAATTTGGCTCCGTTTTTTAATGGTACATTTATATCAACTGTTGTTCTTAAACCATAATTCAATGGCAACTTATCTGTCCAGCCCGAAGCCGAACTTGCATTCCCATTGATGCCCGCACCAAATAATTGTATACGATGGGTAACCGTATTTGAAATTTTGAAATTATGCCCAACACCTGCACGATAACTGATAATTTCGCTATGTGCGTTTCGCTTGATATATTCGGGATTTCCAGAGTAGTCCCTTTGTGCAAACTGGGTTAAGGTAAGCTCTCCCCCCCTTTCATCGTAACTATTACTATAGCCTGCATAGGCTGTAATGTTTTGTTTATCGGATGGATTTACTTCATATAAAACATTTACAAAATCTTTTCTCGAATCCATGTGGGCTGCAAAGCCACCGATAGACTGCTTCCCGTAGGTTAGCAACAATTTATAGTTTTCGCCGGCAGTAGTAAAACGGGTAGTAGATCTTCTTAAATCATAACTTCCTGCCATTACTTCCTGTTCGATGGAGGTTTTCCCTTTTTCCGGACTAATCGTTTTTAAATTAACTACTCCTGCTATTGCGAGCCCATACAAAGCACCGGATGGGCCCTTCGTTACTTCAACACCACCCAAATTCCCAAAATCAATGTCATCCATCAATGTGATTCCTTCAGCATCTGTAATTGGCATGCCGTTCAAATAAACTTTAACTCCCTGTCCATCAAAATTACTACTGATGCGGGTGGTACTTCCCATACCATTTCCATAACCACGAATATTGAATTGCTGACCAGATGAAATAGCCCTCCGCTGGAAGCTAACCCCAGGAACATTGGAATTAATTGCATCATCGAGGAATAAACCCGTTCCTCTTTTCAGCTCGGTAGCATTCAACTGCACAATACTTTGTGGTTGATAGAGCATAGACGAATTGCCCGATGAGGTGGCAGTAATTTCAACAGCAGAAAGCCACCCATTAATTGGTACCATATAAATATTCAGGTCCTCATTACATGAACGAATAGGAAGTTTTTGAGTTTGATATCCTATATAGGATATACTTAGTTCAGTAACGCCGGAACAGGGCAATTCAAATTTACCCTGTGCATTGCTTTGTGTTTGAGGTTTTCCGTTAGTAATAACAGTTGCACCGGAAAGTGGCTGCATGCGAGCGTTATCTATAACAGTACCCCTAATTACATTTTGTGCCGAAATTTCAGAAAAGCAAAAACTGCTAATCAAAAGAGAGAAGAATATACGCATATTACTTATTTACTATAATAATTCATGCTGATTCAATGAAGATTGAATCAGTTATTGCTACAATGAAAAATTATAGGAAGCAAGGTGGTTCTTCAATCGGACTAGTGGGTACAGTTGGAATTTGGAATCTATAAAGATTAAGATGCGATGCAGCATATAAAATAGGAGAAACAGATTCAATAATTTGAACTTGAGGATCGAATGCAGCAAAAAATTTAGCCAAGGTGCCGTTATGCAAAGGAGAGGAGGATGAAGCATTATTATGTAAACTATTCCAGGTAGCTGCTAACTGTGTGTCTTCTCCATCTTTCACAGCCTGAATAATACAATGTTGCTGCTGCTGATGTATAGAAATTACATCATACCAATCTCCCTTATATAAAAATTCAGACCCTTCTTCTTCCCAGCTAAATTCGGAATCTGTAATAGCAGTTGCTGAACCGGAAAAAACAAATATTTCTCCAATATTTAGCTGTATGCCAGATTCGATTGTTTCGCGTATTGATTTTTTTATTTGATAATGGGTATACATTTTCATCCATCCAAGTCCCCCTGCCTGCATACACAATAACAGTAAACAACCAACCGCAATTAATTTTCTTAGGCCAAAAAACATAAGTGTAAAAATACAGTATTATTAGTTTGTTAAACGAGGCCTTATTCTAACCTTGCTTTTATTGAAAATGTTTCTGCCCATATCAACTCCACTTCTCAACTGTTTCTGCCGTTCCATTGGCAGATGAATAGTTTCTTTACAGGCATCACTGCAGCACCCCTGATAGGTTTGCGCACAGTTAGAACACTGAATGAATAGAAGATGGCACCCCTCATTGCTGCAATTCACATGGTGGTCGCAGGGTGCACCGCACTGATGACAAACCGATAAAATTTCATCTGTTATTCGCTCCCCTAAGCGATTATCAAATACAAAATTCTTACCATGGAATTTTAGTTCAAGCCCTTTTTCTTTTGCATCCTGAGCATATTTAATGATGCCCCCTTCTAAATGAAATACATTGGTAAAGCCATGATGCAGTAAATATGCACTGGCTTTTTCACATCGAATACCACCGGTGCAATACATGATGATATTGGTATTTTCTTTTCCGGCAAGCATTTCTTTCGCCATTGGTAATTGCTCCCGAAATGTATCAGAAGGAATTTCGATGGCTCGCTCAAAATGACCTACTTCAAACTCATAATGATTGCGCATATCCACGATTACTGTTTCCGGATCGGAAATCATTTGGTTCATTGTTGCCGCATCTACATACTTTCCTTTTTGTTCCATACTGAAACTCGGATCGGTGATGCCATCGGCCACTATTTTATCACGTACTTTTATTTTCAATACCCAAAAGCTTTTTCCGTCATCATCTACAGCTTTATTCAATCGAAGGCCATTCCAGCCAGGATAGGAATATAAATAACTGGTAAAAGATTCTAAATGGTGTTCCGGAACACTGATTTGTGCATTAATGCCTTCTTTTGCTATGTAAATGCGTCCAAAAACCTGCCATGTATGTAAGTTTTTATACAACTCATCTCTGAAAACCACAGGATTTTCGATGGGGATATAACTATAAAAGCTAATCGTAATTCTGCTAAAAGTTTCCAGCATTAAACGCTCTTTGAGCTCGGCATTGGAAACCCGATTGTGTAAAAGTGCCATATAAAACATTTTAGACATTCCCTTACTTTACTGGCAACAGGCAATGTTCTTGATAAGAGCTGCTTGCAGGGCAGCCAAAATGATTACAAAGGTACAACTTTTTCTGTACTTGGATTTTTATAGGGTGTGTGGAGATTAGAATAAAGGAGCCGTAATTCGAATACCAGATGTATTGCCCAAACCTCCCTCCTGAAAACTTTGAACATAAGAAAACCGCAAAGTTTTTAAAATATTATCCAAACCAATGTATGCTTCACCATAATTAGTGGAACCTTGTATATGTAATCCATTGAATCCGGTAACCAAAAACCAGTTTAGCTTCTTAAACCCTGGAATCTTATTTGTTATTAATCCATTTAATTGATATTCCACATGCGCCTCCATATTTAAAGTCGATTGATTGCTGAAGAGGTAGTAGGGTGCCAGTTGAAAACTATTATTAAATGATCCTGCCAAAATAGTTTGGTTACCGGAAATGTGAATCCTATCGGGGAGATAGGTTTTGGGATTACCCAAAAATCCGGAAGCACTTATATTATAAGTAATAGTACCCCCTATTTTTAAGTTCAATTCTTCAAATATCCCCAACTGCCATTTTGTATAGGAAACATCACTCCCAAAAAGTCCTTGAACTCCCTGAGTAAGGGTAGCGCTAAAGGTTGGATATTTTGAATCCACCATGAACCGGGCATCCGGAATTTCAATGTATTGTCCACCGGGTCGCCAAACGAGTGATGCACGAAAGCTGGCTGCCTGATGTGCCGGCATAACTGTTCCGGCTGCTTCAAGGGGATCGTTTGGGGTAAATGCTCTATTCTTGGGATTACTCCAACTCTGAGGATCATTAAGATTTTGTAATGAGGTTCTATCCTGAAATCTGAAAGATCCTGATAGGGATAAACCTTCTTTTAATCGAACTCCACTGCTTACATTAAAATATCCTGCCTCATAAATTTTCAAATGATTGGCATGATAAAGTAATGTTGAAATTGTATTGATTCTTTCATCGATTGGATTTGCAGGATTAAATTGATATACGCCTCTACCACCGGAAAAACTAATATTTTTTCTTTCCTTACCACCCCAACTATATGTTGCAGCAACTCCCAGGTTTGCATGCTTATTGTCAAATCCGTATCGGATATTTGGTGTTACAACTAATCGGTTCCTGTTTTCCCAGGCTTTAGAATAGGTGGGCGAATATTTAAATACCCAGCCCTCCACAGTATTATAATCAAAAGATTTTAATATGGGATCGATATTGAGCGACTCTTTTGTTTTTTGCTTACTGAAAGTTTTACCAGTTAAAAAAATACTTCCGAATGTAATCTTGTTTCGTTTTTTATCAATAGAATCGAGATATGCAGGCTGTTTTTTAATCTGTTCCAGACTATCTTTTTTGTTGTAATCTTTCAATTCATCCGACAATAAAGGTACCGGTCGAACACTATCCCAATAGGCACCAGATTTTTTATTCGAACTGTCGTAATATTTTACAATGGTGTTATTGAAAAATTTTTTTTCAAATTTGGGTGCAAGATTGAATTGATCATACACTTCCAGAAAATTTCCAAAAAAATCAAACCCTAATATTTTTCCGGATGGGTAAATTACCTGGCTCTTGATTACCCAGGTAGATCGGGCTGGAACAAACTGCTGAGTAATACGAAGCGTATCGAGCAATTGCAATTGCTGCTTTTTTAATAAAAGCAAATCGGCACTATGAATATACCAACTACCTTCTGTTATATTAATATAGCCAGTAAACAATGGCTCATACTCTCTCTTGGGTGTAACTTTTATGCGATTGATTTCAATTCCATTTTCGAAAAATGTGCCTTCAAACCGATACCGGTAATAATTGAGTGCTGATCCCGATAGCGGGGAAATAAATCCACGTGGATTCAGCCCTTCACCAATTTGAATATTATTATTGTAGAAATTAATATTCTGAGGAATATTGAAACCAAATCCACTGCTTCTGCCACTTACTTTAGTTGAAATGACCTCTACTTTAGACTTGCCGTTACTATCTACAGACAAACGGGTAACAGACTCGGATAAGTAAATCATCTTTCTTTTCGAAGAATCCCCATCCTCAAAATCAACTTTTTGTCCTAAAACTCTTTTTGGAAAATTACGAAGTTGTAGCTGACCTTTCACATACACTTCACACTGGTAGGTATTCAATTCCTGTAAATGCTGCTTTCGGGAAGCAATTGCTTTGCGTATGATGCCGTAAGCAGGATCCTCGCCTTTGGTGGATACTTCCACCTGAACCAATTGGTACTGCTGGGGTTGTAAAACAAAATCTATGTGGGTACTTTCTTTTCTAACGGTAATTTTTTTTTGTTCCGAAGAGTATCCGATATATTGAGCAATCAAAACATAATCCCCTGGTTCTAGATTTATCTGATAATACCCACTTGCATTAGCTGAAACTCCCTTGGTAGTTCCCTTAACCAATATAGAAGAAAATGGCAATACTTTTCCTGTTGAATCTTTTACGTATCCACTTACTATTTGAGCACCTGCATGCAGGATTGAAACAAATGACAAAAAAAACAATAAGTAAATGCGTAAGATGCTCATATCAGCAAAATTATATATACTGATATCAGTTTCTGTAAATGGCTAAATAAATTGATGTTAATGTTATTCCAAATTGAAACTCAATATAGCTTTAGCAGAACTGCGCAAGTGATATCCGGTAATTGCAGCTAGCCCACTTACCAGTCCGCCTAAAAATCCCGTTATCAATATCAGCAAAGTAGAGGAGGATCCAATTCCAAGTATGCTAACCACTCTTTGAGAAAGTATATGATCATTAGAAACATCCCGAATGAATGCCAACAAAACCCATAATAAAAAAATTCCTAAAAAACCTGATACAAAGGTTGAGATCTTGCTCTGCTGAACACACAATGCAATCAATGCCGAACTGAGTGCAAAAGACCACCAGGGCATTTGTGTATATACCCCAATTGCATATCCCAGATATGCAGTTAAAAAGGTTACTACTAAAAATTTCATACAATTAATTTTTTATAAAATTCATCTTCCATTTGATTTGATCGCCAGTTGCTGCAGCTTCATTTTTTAAAAATAAAGCTTTATAGTAAGTGCCTTCCACCCAACTATTTATAAAAGTATCATAATAAATACTTCCCGGATTGCCGCTTTGTCCGCCTGCATATATACAATAGGCTTCCGTTTCTGCAGTAAGATGTACTACCATTCGCCAACCCGGACCATGATTCGATTTGGTAGCATTGATGATGTCTTCCCCACCTCCAATGGGTAAATGTAGTCGGCTAAGGGAAGGTATTTTTAATAAATGTTGTACATAAGTATCCTTGCGTTTAGCCCATTCTAATTTGCCGGTCTGCTCCAATACCTCAAGTTCTTTACAAGCCTTCCTGCAAGCAGTAAGTACTGCATCTTGAATAGTTTCAACTTTGTCTTTTGTTGTAATATTATCTGCCATAAAATCTGCTGTTCCCTTTAACATTCTTTCTAATAGAGAATACGAATCGGGTACAGGTAATTTTAATTTAGACCCTGCCAGTTCATCACCCCAAACTGCATTTTCAAGACTATCCCAAATACAGCCGAAAACAGTTGCGCCTTTTTCCTGGGGATCTGCTTTCAGATTCCAGGTTTCTAATAAATCAATATACTTTTTCTCGACCGGACTTAAGTTGTTTTTATCCAGGTATTTCAATAATACCGGACGAGCCATTTCAGCAAATACATTATAGTTGCTGGTTTGCATTTTCATCATATCCTCAGGCGTAATATTGTTACTGCCTGTAAGTTTTCTATTAATGATGATGCCTCTGTATAAAGGAAAATGATGTGCAGAGCCAAGATAGTAAGGATAAGTTGAATCGGTAGGTTTCTGATTGGCACTACTCACAAATCCACGCGTAGGATTTTTAATTGTTGGATTTTCATCCATTGGAATCATCCTCTGCCATTGATAAATTGAATCAGTACCCGGCATAATAAAATCTCCCTGGTGCTTCCATTTTGCAACAAATGAACCTTGCTGACGAATTGCAATATCACCCGACTTTGAAGCGAAAACAAAATTCTGTCCGGGACAAGTCCAGTTTTTGATTGCACTTACATAGTCTTTATAATTTTTTGCGCGATTCAGTAAATAAAAAGCTTTCATACCGGCATTAGCAAAATTTGCGGTCCATTTTACGGCTAAGGTTAACCCCCTTGCATCAGGGGTATTGAACTCATTATCGTATAAAACAGGACCATACTGCGTAATGGGTACCACTTCACTTAAATTAGCCCCATCCCTTACCTGAATTACTTCTTGTCGTTGCTCGGATAGAATCCAGTTTCCGTTCATCAAATATTCCTTTTTAAGCTCGTCCTTAAAACGAATATTATATAAATCCATCACATCCCGCCCGGCATTGGTAACTCCCCATGCGATGCTATCGTTAAATCCGATAACAATGGCAGGAGAACCCGGGAAACTAGCTCCATAGGTATTATGAGTAGGTGTGGTAATTTGCATTTCAAACCATAAACTTGGTAAATTCAAACCCAAATGAGGATCATTACAAAGAATGGGTGCCTTGCTTTTTGTTTTGGAGCCTGCAACCGCCCAGTTATTACTTCCGTTTCCGGCATCCGGTGTAGGAACATTGAATAGCAAATTTTTAGCAGACTGTTGAACACTGGAATCATTTTTACCAAAAAATCGAATTGCTGCATCTGAAGGAGTTTGTGGCCGAAAAGAAGCAGGGCTAAATGTTGTTCCTTTTGGAATAATGGGATCAAGTGAATCCATCACATTGGGATACAATTTTTTATAATTATCCCAGCCAAAATAATTTTTTGCATTCGTCATTTGTAAATCGGTGTTCACATCTCTCCCACTAAGATCGAATGACATAAACATGAGAAATAGATAGGTCTTGAGTGGTGTCCAGTTTTCCGGTTCATAATCGAGCAGTTTGTACTCGAATGGAATTTGTTCGGGTTGCAAGCTTCGAATGTAGGCATTCACTCCAGCTGCATAGGCATTTACAGCGTTTTTCATAGATGAATCCATATCGGAGGCTGCCAAAGCCTGTTCTGCTCCATAAACCATACCCAATCTACGAAAGAATCTATCGGTGTTTAATCCCTCTTTACCAATAATTTCGCTTAATCTGCCGGCTGCCACATGTGTTTGGAATTCCATTTGCCAAAGGCGGAATCTTGCATGTAAATACCCCTGTACGAAATAGGCATCAAAATCATTTTCTGCAAAAACATGGGGAATTAATCTGCCGTCTATATAAACCGATGCCTTACCATTTAAAGCTTCCGCTTTGATTTCAGCATTAAAATTGGCTGAAACCGACTCAGCATTTTGCCAGAAACCCTTTTGAGGCGACAAAAAATAACCTATTCGAGGGGTTTTGGTTGTTCCTACTTGCCAACGAGTATTGAGAACCCAAATAAGTGCAACCGTGCAAGTTAACGAGAGCAGTAAATAAACAAATCGCATGATGAGGTGTTAATAGAACATGAAATTACAATTTTTTGTGGTAGGAAGCGGTTCAATACCCTCACTACCCGATTTTCTGTCAATTTCATACCTTTGTCCATTCCTGCATGAAACAATTCAACGTTCCAACCACGTATCGAAGTCCGCTTATCGCTGCGATTAAAAAACAGCGAAAAGAAGCTGATAAACTGAAAAAAGATTTTTCTCCTACTCATATAGATTTAGGGAACCTTCAGATTTATCTTGCAAGGCATTTTGGATTCTGCTATGGAGTTGAAAATGCCATTGAAATTGCTTTTGAAACTGTTCGGCAGCACCCCGATAAAAGAATTTTTCTGTTAAGTGAGATGATTCATAATCCACAGGTTAATGCCGATTTAATGGAATTAGGGGTTTCTTTTCTCCAAGATACCAAGGGTAATCAACTCATTTCCTTTGATTCCCTTACTCCGGATGATATTGTAATGATTCCTGCATTTGGAACTACTCTTGCAATTGAAGCAGAGCTGGCAGCTAGGGGAATTCCCACAGCTCCCTATAACACTACCTGTCCTTTTGTTGAAAAAGTTTGGAACCGTGGCGAGCAAATAGCTGCAAAGGGGTATACAATTGTTGTTCATGGAAAGCCAACCCATGAAGAAACCCGTGCTACTTTTTCACGCGCTGCATCGCTTACTCCAACTGTTATTGTAAATGATATGAAGGAAGCCATGTTACTGGCAACTTTTATAACTGGCGAAAAAAAGACTAGTGAATTTGAGCATTATTTTGCCGGACAATATTCGGAAGGGTTTAATCCGGAAAAACACTTAAAGAAATTGGGCGTAATCAATCAAACCACCCAATTATCCAGTGACACATTAGCGATTTCGGAGTACTTGAAAAAAGTAATGATTGCTCATTATCAGCCTTCTCCTGAAGATGTAGCACAATATTTTGCCGATACGAGGGATACGCTTTGTTACGCCACAAATGATAACCAAACTGCTGTAAAGCATTTGCTGCAAACACCTGCCCAGCTGGCAATCGTTATTGGTGGATACAACAGCAGCAATACTTCTCATCTGGTGGAATTGTGTGAACAACAATTACCCACCTGGTTTATAGATTCGGCAGACAGACTTTTATCTCCCCATCAAATAGAACATAGGAATTGGAAAACTAAAGAATTGATAATGGTTGAGCAATATCTTCCTCAACACATTCCCACAGCTATTCTAATAACCAGCGGTGCCAGTTGTCCGGACTCAGTAGTAGAATCCGTAATACATAAGTTAGCTATGTTTTATGCAGCCGAAACGGCCTGGAAAGCTGTTCAACTTGAGTGGTGCAAGTAAGTGTTTTTTACTAATTCGGTAGAAATTGCTATATTGAAAGAAAATATCGCATGCGCTTTATCTCCATTTTTCTAGTTCAGATTGCTTGTATACAAACCCTTTTCGGTCAAACCCAAATGAGTTCGGGAGGAGTGTTAGATGCATTACAAGTGGATATGGATATACGGCATTACGACATCCATCTTCGGGTAAATACAACTGAGAAAACACTCGACGGATATACTGAAGTTAGCTTTCTACTTGCTAAACCAGCAGATACAATTTTATTACAATTAATAGATGCTTATAAGATCACGCAGGTTACATTGAATAATCAACCCGTTAATTTTCAACATAACAACAATAGAATATTGATCTGGGGTAAGCAGTCCTTTCCAACGGGAAAACAAGTTGTAAAAGTAGCTTATGCAGGAAATCCACCTATTGCAATTCGCCCACCCTGGCAGGGAGGATTTACATTTACAAAAGACAGTTTCGGAAATCCCTGGATGTCTATCAATTCTCAATTTGAAGGAGGTAAAATTTACTTCCCCTGTAAAGATCATCCATCGGATGAACCCAATGAGGGTGTTGATTTTTATATCACAGTATCTCAGGGTGAAGTAGTTGCTGCAGCAGGGTTATTACAGGAAGTGAAAAAACTAAAAAACGGATTAACCAGCTATCATTGGAAAACCAATTACCCAATTAGCAACTACTGCATTCTTTTCAATATTGGAAAATATGCAGTTTTTAAAAAAATGTACACAACAATTAATGGAAATATGGTTCCAATCGAATTATATCTGCTAACATCCGACTCAGCTCATGCAAATGAAATTTTTGAAATAAAAGAGAGGGATACCCGCATTTTAGAAAAGTATTTTGGTGAATATCCATGGGTGAAGGAAAAAATTGGACTGGCCTATGTACCCAATTCAGGTATGGAACATCAAACGATGATAACTTATGGAGATAAATTTACCTATAAAAAAGTGGGGGGACAATTGTATTCGGATAATCTGTTTCATGAATATGCTCATGAGTGGTGGGCGAATAAGGTGACCAATAAAGATTGGGCGCACATGTGGATTCAGGAAGGAATAGCGACTTATGCAGAAGCCCTGGCATTTCGTGAATTGGGGGGTGAAGATGCCTATTTTGAAGTGATGAGCGGACACAAGGCAAGAGTAAAAAATGTCAAACCCCTTGTTCAAGGAGCAGCAGTCAATTCGGTAGATACCTATTCAGGTGATTTATATTTTAAAGGATCAAGTTTTATGCACGCACTCAGGGGTATACTGGGAGACGAAGTTTTTTTTCCAACCCTCTACAAGCTGGCAACAGACAGTGCTTATACCTATTACAATATGGTTACTTCAGCGGATGTAGAGAAATTATTTAGCAAAGCCTCCGGTAAGAATCTTCAACCTCTATTTGACTTATACCTTACCAAAACGGAATTACTCAACTTCCAGATTAAAAATACCAAATATAAAACCTATACCATTCAAATAACGAATTTGTCAATGGATTTACCTGTAGAAATTACTACCGATAAAGGGACACAGAAAATGATACTGCCGAAAGCAGGAATTACAATCCAATCATCCACTCCCCCTATTGTAGATCCTAATGGCTACTTTTTGAAAAAAGTAATCATGGAATAAACTATAGATATAATTAATATCGCAGTAAATGAATTTATAATCAATTCATATATACCAAGAGCTATGATAACATGGCTATTAAAAGGATTGAGTTATGTGTGGCCGGTTACCATCAAAACATACCACTCGGAAATTAGTGGCGAATTGTATGTACGCTATTTTCTTGGAAAGAAAGTACTCGACTGTCAACACACCAATTATTCATATGGCGGTTTACAAAAAGTATTAAATAGGGCATTGGAATTATTGCCATTTAAAAGCGATACAGGTGATATTTTAATTTTAGGAATAGGCGCCGGATCAGTCATTCAAACTATTCGCTCAAAATTTAAATCCAATAGTAAGATTACAGGTGTTGAGTTGGATGGAAAGATATTGGATATTGCAAAAAATGAATTTGGATTAACTGAAGATCAAAACACTGTTCTGATTCATTCTGCTGCAACCAATTATTTAGAAAAAAATTCACAAGCTTTTGACCTGATAATTGTTGATCTTTTTATTGCAGATACCATTCCTACGGAAGCATTATCTGTCCATTTCTTAACAAAGTTGTATGAATCCTTATTACCGGGCGGACAACTTATTTATAATACAATTCCCGAGACATTGAGCAGAAATGATTTTCAAAATTTAATTGATTTTTTTGAATCAAATGGAATGCAGGTAAGGAAAATGAAAAAATGGGGATATTCAAATGATATCCTTTTTGTAACCAGGAATTAGAGAGCGATTATCAAGAATTTGTAATATCATGATAACAAAATCAGGAAAAATGATATTTTCAGTAATAACTTCATAAAATGAAAACCAAACAAGTACTTTCCTCAGTTCACGCATTTTCTATTATTTTCTCTATTGTTATGGGCACAATCCCATTTTCAAGCATCCTGGCACAAAATAAGTCAGCTTATATTTTATACAATGCTAAAGGAAAAAAAGTATCCTATAACCGGTTGATTGAAGACATTGGTAGCAAAGACATAATTCTTTTTGGGGAATATCATAATAATGCAATTGCCCACTGGCTTCAATGGGAAATCACCAACGATCTTCAACAAAAAAGAGAACTCATATTGGGTGCAGAAATGTTTGAACAAGACAATCAGGATGCCCTTACCTTATATGTACAGGGGAAAATAAATGCAAAGAGGCTGGATTCAACAGCACGACTATGGAAAAATTATCCAACTGACTATGCCCCTTTGGTAGAATTGGCAAAAACCAACCAATTAAACTTTACAGCTACCAATATCCCCAGAAAATTTGCTTCATTAGTAGCAAAAGGTGGATTTGAAGCATTAGATTCTCTCTCTACAATTCAAAAATCATGGATAGCACCTTTACCTATTCTATACGATTCCAGTTTGCCAGGTTATAAAAATATGGTGGCAATGATGGGTGGACATGGGGGAAGTAATTTACCAAAGGCACAGGCAATCAAAGATGCAACCATGGCACATTTCATTTTACAATCTTATCGCCCGGGTACATTATTTATACATTTTAATGGATCCTATCATTCGGATTTTTATGAAGGAATCGGCTGGTATCTGCAACAAATGCGACCTGAGCTTAAAAGGGGTACCATTACAACGGTTTCACAAAAGGATATCAAACGATTAGAAAAAGAGCACTTAGGAAGAGCCGATTATATTATTTGTGTAGATGATAATATGACCAATACCTATTAACCAAAAAACACTTTCATAATTAGGATTGAATACCTATTTTTTCATTTGCCCATTTCAATGCGATTTCCAGTTGTTCTTCTCTGGATAAGCCAGAATTATCTAATTCAACTGCATCAACTGCCTTTCTTAAAGGACTAAACTCCCGATTGCTGTCGATATAATCGCGCATTTCCAGATTAGATTTCACTTCCTCGATTGTTAAATTGGGATTACGGTCTATGAGTTCCCGAAATCTTCTTTCAACTCGCACTGAGGGATCGGCAGTAACAAATATTTTTAACTCAGCTTTTGGAAAAACAGTAGTACCGATATCCCTGCCATCCATCACAATACCTTTTTTTTCTCCCATTTTTTGTTGTTGAGCCACTGCAAATTCTCGCACTTCTTTAATGGCTGCCACTTCACTAACATGTTCACTAACCAACATATCCCGAATCAAAGCTTCAGCATTTTCATCATTTAAATATATATCACTTTTTCCGGTTAATGAGTTGTACTTAAAATGCAGACTTATTTCTGCTAAGGCCTTATTCACTTTAGCCGTTTGATTCCAGTCTACATGATTACGTAAAAAATACAAGGTAATCGCACGATACATGGCACCGCTATCTATAAAAACATAGTTCAATTCGTCGGCCAACTGTCGTGCCAGGGTACTCTTACCACAAGAAGAAAATCCGTCGATAGTAATGATGATGGCCATTGAAATTAATTGACTTTTTTACAACAAATGTAAAAGTAAAAAACGGGTTGCTTGAATTTACTTTTACAAAAAAGTATGCTATTTTAACTGAGCGAATAAATTAGGATAATCACTTATAACCCCGGTAACACCCAAATCTTTCAGTTGTTGCATCGTTGCGATATCATTCACGGTCCATGGAATCAATCCCATACCCATATCCTTACATTGTTTAACCAGTAAGGGACTAACCAATTGATATGCCGGACTATAGATTGTAGGAATAAAACCTAACTGTTGCAACTGCATAGCAAGCGGTCTTTTATCATAGTCTTCAATTAGTAATGCCGTTTTAATTTCCGGAAACTTTTGATGCAGATATTGGAGTGTGCGAGGATCGAATGATTGAATGATAACCTGACTCCCGAATTGCTTTTGATTGATTACTTCCATTAAGCGATCTACAAACTCTGCTGGCAGTGGATGAAAAATTCCATCACCCGAAGGATCAGATTTAGTTTCAATATTAAAAAAGGGAATAGGCCTTTGATTTCGCTTACAATCAGCCCGCACACTATCAATGATATCAGCTAATAGAGGCTTACTTACTTGCATTTTTTCCTGTTGGGGGAATCGGGGATGAGTTGCCATTCCAACATCAAATCGGCTGATTTCGGAATAGTTCATCTGGTATAAATTCAAAAACTTTTCTTCCTCAATCGATACGCTTTTTCCTTCAGGAGTGGTACTAATCTCATGATTAAAGAAAGGCTCATGACTCAGAACCATTTTACCATCTTTGGAAATAACCACATCCATTTCCAATGTATGAACTCCCAGCTGCATCGCTTTAAGCATAGCCGGAAGGGTATTTTCTGGCATCAGTCCTCTACAACCTCTATGACCCTGCGTATCAAAAATCATTTGCTGTTTTATTTTGGGTTGGTTACCGGCAACACACGAAAAAAGAAGCCCTATTAGCAGCCAAATAGAAGAAAGCGTAAAGGAAAACCTTGTATACATATTGCTATCAGGATGCAAGTTCAATAGGACGGGTGGCTGGGATGCTGGCATTTCGCTTGGCAATATTTCTAACTGCCTGAGAAGCTACTTCTCGCAAAGCCTGCTTACTTAATTCATCATTACCATGCATAGCAGGAACCCCGGCATCTCCGCCTTCACGAATGGATTGCACTAAAGGAATTTGACCTAAGAAAGGTAAGTCGTATTCAGATGCCAGATTTTTTCCTCCATCCTTCCCAAATAGGTAATAACGGTTATTGGGTAATTCTTCTGGGGTGAAATAGGCCATATTTTCAATTAATCCAATCACCGGAACGCTAATTTGAGCCTGACCAAACATGGCAATCGCCTTTTTTGCATCAGCCAGGGCAACATTTTGTGGGGTAGTTACAATTATTACGCCCGTAACCGGAACCGTTTGCATCAGGGTTAGATGTATATCTCCGGTACCCGGAGGCATATCAATTACCAAATAATCTAGTTCGCCCCAATCTACCTCAGTAACAAATTGCCGGATAGCACTGCTTGCCATTGGACCTCTCCATACCACGGCATTTTTTTCGTCTACCAGCAATCCTATACTCATCAGGCGTATTCCCATCTTTTCTAAAGGAACAATCATCCCCTTTCCATTCACTTCTTTCATCAATGGACGCTCTCCCCTCACACCAAACATGATGGGAACACTGGGTCCATAAATATCTGCATCCATCAGGCCAACTGATGCCCCACCCTCTGCCAATGCCAATGCCAGATTAGCAGAAAGAGTACTTTTTCCTACCCCACCTTTACCACTTACCACCGCAATGATATTCTTTACGCCACTCAACACCTGTTGATCTTGCTTTCTGCCAGAACTGGTATTGGCAGTAAAATTCACCTGAACCTTTGCTGATTTATTCACCAGTAATCGAATGGCATTTTCACATGCGGTGCGCATCATATCCTTCATTGGACAGGCGGGAGTGGTTAAAACTACGGTGAAACTTACCGAATCTCCATCAATTGCCACATCTTTAACCATATTCAAACTAACCAGGTCTTTCCCCAAATCGGGTTCCTGCACTTGACTGAGTGCCATAAGTACTGCTTCAACTGTCATCACGAAAGTTTTTGTTAAAATGATTAATCCAACAGCAAAGTTAAACCCTCCCTGCCGTACTTTGTTACGTAATAAGTAATCTTTTGATTATTGATACTTAACCAACCCTTCTCAAACAGTATTTGTACCTTTGCAAACACATATGAAAAAATCCATATTTATTAGTTTTCTTATATTGTTAGGCAGCTTTCAACGAAGTTTTGCCCAGCAAAAAACTACAGCCGACTCTGTTGTTCAATTGTATGGGGTAGTGATGACGGCAGATAGTTTACAGGGTATCCCATCTTGTAGTGTAATAGTATTAGGAAAAGGAAGGGGTACAATTACCAGCTATGATGGGGTTTTTTCTATTGTGGTAATGAAGGGTGATTTAATTACTTTTTCCAGTGTGGGTTTTAAAGATAAAACCATTGAGATTCCAAGGAACCTCTCCGATAATCAGTATAGTGTAATTCAGTTATTGGTGAGTGACACAGCTTACCTTCCTGCTACAATTTTAAAACCCCGACCTACCCGAGAGCAATTTGAGCGGGATTTTGTAAATACAACTGTTCCGGATGATTTATATGAAACTGCCCGTAAAAATACAGATGAAGCGCAAAGAAGGATGATATTAGCCAATTTACCTGCAGATGGGAAAGAAGCAGTTAACTTTCAGTTAAGAAGTCAGGCAAACAAAGCATATTACTCCGGCCAATTACCACCCATGAACATATTTAACCCGGCAGCATGGGCAGATTTTGTTAGTGCCTGGAAACGTGGCGACTTTAAAAGAAAAAAATAATAAATTCATCTGCAACAATCATGTTGGTGCATTTAAATACTCAATAGGGATGAATATAAAACAAATAGCAGTAATTGGTGCAGGTACTATGGGCAATGGGATAGCCCATGTTTGCATTCAACATGGTTTTTCGGTAAACCTTATTGACTTATCAATAGAGGCACTGGAAAAAGCTCAGCAGCAGATTGAAAAAAATATGGATCGGCAGGTAAAAAAAGGTATCCTTACCTCAGAACAAACTTCTGCAGCATTACAATCACTTACTTTAACCACTCATTTGGAAGAGGGAGTTAGCAATTGCCAACTGGTAATCGAAGCCGCTACGGAAAATCCCACCATAAAAAAATCATTGTTCATTTCTTTAGATAAAGTTACTCCTGCCGATTGTATACTTGCTTCCAATACCTCTTCTATTTCAATCACATCACTCGCGGCAGTTACACAAAACCCATCCCGAGTGATTGGCATGCACTTTATGAATCCGGTTCCTGTTATGAAACTTGTGGAAGTAATTAATGCCTATCAAACTGCGGCAGCTGTTTCCTCAACCATTGTGGAACTTAGCAGGCAACTAAACAAAATACCATGTGTGGTAAATGATTATCCCGGTTTTATTGCCAATAGAATTTTAATGCCCATGATAAATGAAGCTATTTATAGCTTGTATGAAGGGGTTGCAGGGGTTGAATCTATTGATACCATCATGAAACTTGGTATGGCTCACCCGATGGGTCCATTGCAACTGGCAGATTTCATAGGACTGGATGTGTGTAAAAGCATTTTAGAAGTAATGTACAACGGTTTAGGCAACCCAAAATATGCCCCTTGTCCGTTACTTGTTAATATGGTCACAGCCGGACACCTTGGGATCAAATCGGGAGAAGGTTTTTATAACTATACTGCTGGCACTGATCAAAAAGTAGTAAGCAGTCGTTTCCTTTAACCCAATTTATGTTTTTTACACTTTCTAAGATACTGTATTATTTTATCACACCTGCCTTCTGGGTTTGGGTTTGTTTGATTATTGGAATCCTCAGAAGAAAAAAGAACTTTCATTTTCTATGGGCTGCTATTCTATTACTGGTGGTGTTCACCAATCCATTTTTATATAGAAAAGCAATGATGGCTTATCAGGAAAAACCTTTGGTTATAAATGAAATACCTAAAAAGCCTTATACAGGTATTTTATTAACTGGTTTTGTGAGATTTGATTCTGCTGGAAAAGGAACTTTTGGAAGGTCTTGTGATAGATTTATACAAACAGTTCGGCTATATCATCAGCACATTATCAATAAAATCATTATTAGCGGAGGCTCTGGAAATCTTTGGCAGCAGGAACCCCCTGAGGCTTCATTTTTAAAAAATGAATTCCTCAAAATGAGCATACCAGACTCGGCAATTGTAGTTGACTCTCTTTCACGAAATACATTTGAAAACGGAGCCTTTACAAAAAAATTAATTGAAAGAACCGGATGGAGTGGCCCTTTTTTATTGATTACTTCAGCTTCTCACATGCCCAGAGCTAAAAAGGTGATGAATCATTTTTCGATTCCAACTACAACATTTCCCTGTGACTTTACTGTAATTCCTCAAAAAAATAACTGGCAAAATACTATTTATCCGGATTTCTCTAAATTCCAGGATTGGGAATATTTGATTAAAGAAATTATTGGAACTTGGGTTTATCAAATCACCGGGAAAGCGTAATTTGAATATTATTCATTCATCATGAGAAGTCTGCAAGAGAAATTTCAAAAAGACGGGTATATAATTTTAAAGGACTTATATAGTACGGAAGCTTGTGACCAATTAATTCAACGGGCACAGGAATTAGCATCCAATTATCATTTTGAGGGGCATCCCTCCATTTTTCAAACACAGGAACAATCTCGCACCAGCGATGCGTACTTTCTTTCCTCTGGAGATAAAATTTCTTATTTTTTTGAAAAAGATGCTTTTAATGAAAGTGGCGAATTAAAAAACGACTTATTTCATTCGCTTAACAAAATTGGACATGCATTACATGATCTCGATCCCGTATTCAGCCAATTTTCTAGATCACCTCAACTAAAAGCATTAGCTGAATCTCTGGGGCTACAAAATCATGTAATCATACAGAGTATGATGATTTTTAAACATGCCCGCATTGGGGGTGTTGTTGACGTGCATCAGGATGCAAGTTTTCTATATACTGAACCTGGATCTTGTATTGGATTTTGGTTTGCACTGGAAGATGCCACTATTGAGAATGGTTGTTTATGGGCAAAACCAGGCGGGCATCAAACTTCGCTTCGAAGCTGGTTTAAAAGAAGCCCATTGGGTGGTACCGAAATGGTTATGTTAGATGAAACACCAATTACAATAGATGGTATGATACCATTAGAAGTAAGCAAAGGTACCTGTATTGTACTGCATGGTTTACTTCCGCACTTTAGTAAACCGAATACCAGCGGAAAATCCAGACAAGCATATGCTATCCATACCATAGACAAAACAACACATTATCCCGAAACGAATTGGTTACAATGCAACCATGCATTACTGAGGGGATTTGCTAATTAAATCTGTTAAAGAGATTCGGTTTCCTTAATTAATTGTACCTGATGATAATCGCGCATGCGATGTAAAAAAACAGCTTCCTGTTTTGCAGGTATTGTAATTTTCCAAACACAAAATAATTGCATTTCCTGTTCCAGTACCTCTCCTTCCAACTGTTTAATCAAATGCATTACTGCATTCATAAAACGATAATCAAAATGCAACTGATAGGAAACTGCCAGCCATTTTTGCAAAATGGGTACTGTTTGCAAAACTAAGGCAGTGGCTGTTTTATAAGCTTGAATTAATCCGGGCACCCCTAATAGTGTTCCTCCAAAATAACGAACTACAATTACACCCGCATTAGTAATTTCCCTGGATACCAATTGACCCATAATGGGCTTACCAGCGGTACCGGAAGGTTCTCCGTCATCACTTAATCGAAATCTGTTACCCGAAGTGCCTATCCGATATGCAAAACAATAATGCACAGCCTTGGGATGTTGCTTTTTAAGTACAGTTAACTTATCCTTACAATCGGCCTCCTTACTCATTGGAAAAGCATAAGCTATGAAATCGCTCCCCCTTTCTTTATAAACCGCTTCGGCAGATTGTTCGATAGTATAAAAAAATGTGGGAAGAGTCATTTGCCAACGATTGATATCATAACAATAGCAATCATTGCAAGTAAAATGCCAATGATATTCAATTTACTGAGTGATTGCTTAAATAAAACCCATGCAAGCAAAGCACTCAATAATACAATACCGATATTGTTAATTGCAATACCGGCACTACTTGCATTGCCAGCAAGCGATAAAAATTTTACCAAACAATGAATAGAAAAATAATTAGGAATACCCAAAGCAATACCTGCCAGCAGATTGATGGTATTCCATTTGCGTGACCCCGAATAATATCCCATTGCAGCAAAACATATTCCTATACATCCAGCAAATCCAAAACCTGATATCAGGTAAGCATGACGGTTTTGCTCATGGATAAATTGATGTTGAAGATAATTCATCAGGGTATCTAGTAATCCGCTTCCAGCGAACAATAATAATGGCAAAAATAAAAAACTAAACCGCGATTGAATCGATAGATTATTGCCAGAAGGAAAGCAGGTAAAAGCAACTGCCAATAAAGCAATCACCATACCAATCCATTGAATGAAATGGAGGCTTTCATGAAATAATATTACCGAGAGCAATACAGGAATAATGAAAGACAATTTATTGGCAACTGCCGAAACTGCCACTGAAATGCGTTGCGTAGTTATTGCCATTAAATTAAAAACTGCAATAAACCCAATTCCCATTGCAATGGGTCCCCAACCCCCAGGCTGAGTAAATACTGATATGGGATTAGGCAAACTACCATTGGCAATCGATCCAGTAATTACACAAACAAAATAATTTACCACAATTACTTGAAAAATATCTGCCTTAGTTTTACCTAAATAACTAAATACCAGTGTTAGGTAACTGGATAAAATGATGCTGGAAAACAACCAAAAAAAAGCGATTATAGTCATAATTAACTTACATAAACAACCAATTAGGAATTCCGATTTGATTTTGGGGATTCACCCAATATTCTATTATGTCATTCCCTGTTTTTTCCGAAAAATTCGGATTGGATAATGTTATCAAAGGTGCCAGCACACCGGAACCTATTGAATGAGCTGTGTTGGTAATTCTGCGAATCTCATTCCAGTATCCTCTATCAATAAATGACTGCAGCGTTGCAGCTCCCCCTTCAATTAAAATGCTTTCTATTGCTTTTTCACAACAATACTGAATCACTCCCTCTACCCAATCTTCCCCAACATATTGCCAGGATAGAGCTGTTCCTACAGAAATTGAGTCCTTACAGTTTATAATTGTGGTATCTAGATTGTCTGAAAAGACCTGTAATTTCATCGGAAGCTTTTTCAATGGATCAATTATCAACCGAACCGGTTGCTTTCCAGGTACCAATCGATTGGTAAGTTGAGGATTATCGAGAAGCGCAGTTCGAAACCCAATTAATATGGCTGCTTCCGCAGCCCTCCATCTATGCACCTTGCGTTGGGTAAGTTCATTTGAAATGATTAAACGATCATCTTGCAAAGCACCTATAAATCCATCCTGTGTTTGCGCCCATTTTAAAATAATGTAGGGTCTGTTTTGCGTTTGCATTGTAAAGAAGCGCCGATTTAACCAATTACCAGTATTGGCCAAAACATCAGTTACCACTGTAATACCCGCTGCTGCTAATTTTTGTATTCCCCCTCCCTTTACTTGCGGAAAGGGATCGGTATTGGAAATTACTACCTTTTTGATACCGGATTGAATGATAAGATCGGTACAGGGAGGTGTTTTACCAAAATGACAACAAGGTTCCAGATTTACATATAGGGTAGATTCAGTTATAAATGACCGATGCTCGGGCAAAACACTTTGTAAACAATTCACTTCGGCATGGGATTCTCCGTATTTGGAATGATAGCCTTCCCCAATGACTTGCTGCTTATATACCAAAACAGCACCTACTTTTGGATTAGGAGCAACCCAACCTGCACCATTCTGTGCCAGTTCAAAACAACGATATATAAATTTTTCCTGTTCCTCCATACTTGTGGAGCAAAAATAGACAAATGATAGTAACATTGCAGCATGAGATATCGTGAGGCGGAATTAACCTTATTTAGGCAATTACAAGCGTTTTACTCTGAAAGGGAGAGTAAACAGTTGAGTAGTTGGGTTATGGAAAATATAACCGACAAAAATCGGGTAGATCGATTACTGCTAAAGGATGAAGAACTGGAAGATAAAATGCTGCATCATTGGCATTCTGTGCTGAATCGTATGCTGCAACATGAACCCATTCAATATGTTTTAGGTGAAGCTCCGTTTATGGATATGATGCTTCATGTAAATCAATATACATTGATACCCCGTCCGGAAACCGAAGAATTGGTTAGCTGGATACTTGATGATCACAATGAAAAAAAATTGGATGTATTGGATGTAGGAACCGGTTCTGGCTGTATTGCACTGGCATTAAAAAAAAAGCAGCCTAACTGGAATATAACCGCTGCCGACTTTAGTAGCGAAGCATTAGCAATCGCAGCAAAGAATAGTAAGCAACTAAACTTATCTGTTGAATGGAAACTATTAGACATGCTTCAGTCTAATCATCCCGGCTGGGGAGATAAATACCAGGTAATTGTAAGTAATCCACCCTATATTCCCGTAAAGGATAAAGTATTCCTTTCGAAGCATGTAAGCGAATATGAGCCCTCCTCTGCCCTTTTTGTACCTGATGACGAACCACTTTTATTTTACAAAGCCTTGTTAGCAAATTCTCCGGCCCATTTAACTAATGGCGGACATTTATATATGGAAATCAATGATCAATTGGGTGCGGCAACTGTAAACTTATTTTTAGTAGCAGGATGGGAAGTGGAATTAAGAAAAGATTTACAAGGTAACGACCGGATGATAAAAGCAACACCACCTAAATTAACAGGAGAATAGGTTGTACTTTAATAATGTTTTCCGCTTAGAAAATTGTACCTTACTGTATTCTGATATACTATGTTTACAATAATCATTGAACTATTAGGAGGCATAGGCATGTTTCTTTTTGCCATGTACTTTATCGAAGAAGCTTTACAGGCAGTCTCCGGTAGACGCATGAAAATTTTTCTTCAAAAAATGGCTGCAAAACCTATTACGGCGATTGCAGGAAGCGCAATAATTACAGGTGTTTTTCAAAGCAGCTCAATGGTATCATTAATGATACTGGCATTTTTAGGAGCAGGAGTATTTACTACTGAACAATCCATAGCACTGGTATTAGGTGCTAATTTGGGAACAACACTCGACAGTTGGCTCGTAGCTACGCTCGGTTTTTCTGTGCATATAGAACAAACTGCCTATCCCATGCTATTTGCTGGAGCAATCATCATCACCATAAGCGGGAAAAAATACCTGGGAAAGCAAATTGGAATTTTACTTTTAGGTATATCACTCATTTTTATTTCATTAAAATTGATGCAGCAGGCAATGGAATCTACCTTGCCCTATTTCAGGTTAGATACCTTTCTATATGCAGGCAAGTTTGGATTATTAATAATGGGATTTTTGATTACATTATTAATGCAATCCAGCTCAGTAACGATGGCCATCGTATTAACTTCAATTCATAGTCGTTTGATTCCACTGGAATTGGGAGTTTATATTGTATTAGGGGGAGAAATAGCTACTACCCTAAAACTATGGCTGGGTACCCTTGATGGCAACAGTGCAAAAAAGCAATTGGCTGCCGGTAATACCCTATTCAATATTGCCATCACTTTGCTGGCATTAGCTTTCATGCCACAAATACTATATTTTATCTCCGGCATTTTAGGAATACAAAATCCTTTGATTGCATTAGTAAGTTTTTCGAGTCTACTCAATTTATCCGGTATTATTTTATTTATACCGATATTGTCCCCGTTTTCAAAATGGCTCAACCGACTTTTTCCTGCAAGTAATCATCACAAATCGGCATTTTTACGTGAACCCGAAAACTGTGATGCTGAAACCGCCGGCGTACTGCTGCAACAGGAGGTTGGCTATTTTATGTATAATGCGATTTATTTAAACGCATCATTACTTCAAATATCCGATACAACCCGATTACAAATTGCTGCATTCGATGAAATTTTCAATCAACATCAATTCCAAACAAGTAGTATACAAGAAAAATATACCTGGTTAAAAGAGCACCATGGAGAAATTCAGTCCGACTTTCTTTTATTTAGAAAAAAGAATTATCATTTACAAAATAGTGAGCTAAACCTATACATTTCTTCAGCAAGAAACATTTTACATGCTGCTAAAAGCATGCAGGATGTTTCGAAAAATATCTATCAACTGAGTCGCTCATCGAAATCGATTAAGTTCGATTTCTTTCAGCAATACCAACAAGAAACAATTCTATTTTATGAACAACTTATCAGATGGATTTCTAAAAAAGATACGCCCGATTACAAAAAAATGCTAACCGTATACAAAGCAATTGAAATTCAATATCAAGAGGGATTGAATCAATTTTACAAGGAAGCTGCGCAAATATCTTTAAGCGATTTAGAAATTACTACCCTACTTAATTTCAGTAGGGAAAGTTTTGGTTCAAACCGATCCATGTTACTTGCTGTAAAAGACTTGCTATTAAATGAAACATCAGTACAGCAATTCAATGAAGAATTAACTTTTGTAAGTTAACTAACTTAACAAGGCATTAGGCTGACTAATTCGATAAATATAAGCTCACTAACAAAATGCAAAAATTAGTGAAAGTAAATTTGAAACTGATCATGTTGAATGATCACATGAATAAAAAAATCAGTTTACCCAATCTATTATTTTCACGGACTTGCGCAAAAATATAAAAATCAAAAAAAGAAAGGAATACATAGAATTAAACTAATTTGTATTAGATTCAAAAGGCTTATATGATTAGAAATTCCAAAAAATCGGGTCAAAATGAGGGATTCAGCACCAAATGGAAAAGATTTTCTAAGCTTATAGGACCTGGATTGGTTACCGGAGCCAGTGATGATGATCCATCCGGAATTGCTACGTATTCGCAAGCTGGAGCAGCTTATGGGTTATCTACTCTTTGGACATCCATACTGGCATTCCCTTTAATGGCTGCAATTCAGCAAATGTGTGCCCGAATAGGTATTGTAACTGAACAAGGATTAACTGGTACACTTAAAAAGCATTATCACCCAGTTATCTTATATATAATGCTCCTATTTAGTTTTCCTGCCATTGTTATGAATATTGGAGCAGATATTGCCGGCATGGGAGCTGTAGGCAATCTTCTATTTCCATCGATAGATGCAGGATTTTTTAGTGTTTGCTTTACCGTTATGTTATTATTGTTAATTATCTATCTGCCGTATCAAAAAATGGCATCTATTTTAAAATACCTGTGCATTGTTATGTTGGTATATTTTATTGTTCCATTTTTATATAAACAAGACTTTTCAGTGATTATGAAAAGTACATTTATTCCAAAAATTGAATTCACTAAGGAGTTTATGGCTGTGTTGGTTGGCATTTTAGGAACAACAATTTCTCCCTACTTATTTTTTTGGCAGGCATCTGTAGAAGTGGAAGAACAAAAAAGCCGCAAGAAAAAAATAATAGTTAATAAAAATTTTATTCATGATGTAGATAAAGATGTTGATTTGGGAATGGCATTCTCGGGACTCGTTATGTACTTTATCATTTTAACCACAGGTACCGTATTATTCCAAGGCGGTGTGCGAAATATCAACACCGTGGAAGAAGCTGCCAGGGCATTGCAGCCACTTGCGGGTAATGCAGCATATTTATTATTTGCTATAGGGATTATTGGAACCGGACTAATTGCCATTCCTGTATTAAGTGGTTCTCTTTCTTATATTTTCGCTGAAACATTTGGTTGGGAACAAGGGCTCAGTAAAAAATTTCATGAAGCAAGGGGATTTTACACAATCATTGCAATTTCACTCCTGCTCGGATTATCTATGAATTATTTAGGTATATCACCTATAGATGCCCTTATATACACTGCCATTCTATATGGCATAACTGCACCCGTTTTAATTGCAATTATTTTACACATTGCAAACAATAAAAAAATTATGGGAATTTATGTAAATAATACTCGAACCAACATCTTGGGGTTCCTTGCATTTCTTGTTATGACTATTGCCGCTGGGGTTTTGATTTATTTACAATTCACTTCCTAACAAAAAAATCCAAATTTCCCAAGTACACAAATCACCTTGTGAAAATTATTTTTTTTGAAAGCTCAATCACTCAGCTTTTTTATTTTTCATTTGCATCATCGCCATTATTTGCCCCATAGTATGTTCCATACCATTCGGACTACCATCTAAAAATATTACATTGCCTTTACCCAGTTCAGCAAAGTTTTTAACGGCTTCTGTCCACATACTAAATAAGATCACATTCGTATCTAAATTAGCTTGTTTCATTTGTTCAGCAGCTTGCGACATACCACGGGCAACTTCTTCACGGAAAAGTGCAACTCCTTGTCCTCTTAACCGGGCAGCTTCTTTTTCGGCATTAGCTGAAATTTTGATGGCATTACCCTCTGCTTCAGCTGCTTTGGTTTTGGTAATTAAAAGTGCCTGACCTTCATTTTCAGCAGCTGCTTTCAAATTGTTACTGGCTACCACTTTACTCATGCTATCCATTATAGCCTGATCGAAAGTGATATCGTTAATCTGAAGATCTTGTAAATGATATCCCCAGCTTTCCAAAGACTGATCAATTTGTTCTTTCACAAATTCAACAATTTCTCTCCTGAGCACAAGAATCTCTGCCTGCTTTTTGGTGGCAACAAATCCGCGTATGCTTCCTTCAACCGTGCGAATTAACGCCTGCATCAAATCTTTATCACTGATAAACTTAAATGCAACATTTTTAATCGTTTGTTCCTCCTGATTTAAAACAGAATATAATAACATACTTTTAAAATACACATTCGCCTGATCGAGAGTAACTGCCTGAAACTCCAACTCAACTGAACGATTTTGTATACTTACCGTTTTATATACTTTCTCTAAAACAGGAATTTTAAAATTGAGTCCGGGATGCAAAATGCGACGATATTTTCCAAATAAGGTAATTACTGCAATGGTTCCTTGATTTACGGTAACAAGTCCGGTTAGTAATATCAATAAAGCAAACCAAAGAAACCAATAGTTTATAAGGATACTCATATATAAAAATTTTATTAAAGGTACTACATTTTAAAAGGTCTTTTTAGGTTTCGGATAAACGGAAACTATTGCCTGTGTGAATGAGAAAAAAGTAGGACAAATGGAAATCATCCACCAAATTTGCAACCGCATTGCAAATTATTACATAATTGAATAACAGATATTTATTTACCCGACCAAACCTGTACCAATTCGATCAGCACATCGACTGCCCGTTCCATATCAGCAACCCCTATCCATTCGTGCTTACTATGAATTGCCTGCATACCTGTAAATATATTGGAACAGGGGAGTCCCATATAGCTTAGTCTGCTCCCATCCGTTCCACCCCTTACGGGATGAATTTGCATATCAATACCAGCCCGCTCAAAAGCAATCCTTGTATTTAGGAATATCTCAGGATACTGATCAACAACTGGCTTCATATTGCGGTATTGTTCCTTAGTGATACACATAAATTTTGCTCCGGGATTAGTCGCTGCCAATTGATTAGTTAGTTCTTGTATTTTTTCTTCAAAGTGAATCAATCCTTCTACCTCAAAATCACGAATCAGGTAGCGGATGGTTACTTTTTCTGCATTCCCCTCCATTGTGTGAGGATGAACAAATCCCTCTCGATTTTCTGTTTGCTCAGGTACAGGTAAAGCATTGGCAATACGGGTAATTAATTCAGCAGCGATAGGGATAGCATTTACCATTTTTCCTTTAGCATAACCCGGATGCGCCATAACTCCTTCTATTGTTATTTTCACTTCATCAGCGGAAAAAGTCTCTTCCTCATAACTACCTAATTCACCCCCATCTAATGTATATCCAACATTTGCTCCTAGGGTGGAAACAGATAATTTTTCAGTTCCTCTACCTGTTTCTTCATCCGGGGTAAATACGATTACCAATTCACCATGCGGAATCTGAGGTTGCTGTTGTAATTGGGCAATCGTATCCATAATGATGGCTACGCCCGATTTATCATCTGCGCCCAATAAGGTTGTTCCGGAAGCGGTTATGATAGATTTACCAATATGGTTTTTCAGGTAAGGATAATCTGTCACGTTAATAATCTGAGTGGGATCATCGGGCAAAAGAATATCTGCACCAGTATAATTTGTATGAAGTATGGGTTTTACTCCGGTTCCTGAACAATCGGGAGCTGTATCTACATGACTGCAAAAACAAAGCACAGGAACTTTTTCCTGCACGTTTGAAGGAATACGGGCAATTACATATCCATCTTCATTCAAAATTACATCCCCCACTCCCAAAGCCTTTAGTTCTTCCACCAAAAGCCTACTTAAATTGAGTTGTTTTTCAGAACTCGGAAATTGATTGGATGCAGGATCGCTGGTTGTATCAATCATTACATACCGCATCATTCGCTCAGCAACGGAATATGTTTGATGTTTTCTCATACGCGCTTAGTATAATTTTAAATATACATCAGCTATCCGAAGTAGTAAAACAATTTTGTTGTACCTTACTATAAAAAAGATGAAAAAATATTTAATTCCATCGTTGATAGGAGGAATAATTATTTTCCTCGCACAAACTTTATCCTGGACGGTATTAAATCTACATTTACCCGCACAAGGTTACACACCGAAACAGGATACCATTACGCAATTTTTGAAACAGCAACTGGAAAAGCCCGGAGGTTACTTAATTCCTTCAGCACCGTTGGGAACTTCAATGGATGATCAGATGAAACTGGCAAAAAACTGGGAAGGACAGCCACAAATCATGATTCAATATCATGAAGGGTTTTCTATGAGTGGAAGTAAAATGGGGATGAATATGCTAAGAAGTTTGGTTTCCAGTATTTTGATGGTGCTTTTATTTTGCTGGATCATACAACAATTTCGTAACCGCAGTTTTTTTACTTATTGGGTTGCGGCTTTGGCGATGGGTTTAATTGTTTATATCCAAATTCCTTATAGCACATTTATCTGGTATAAAATATTCGACAACCGTGCATTCCTCATCGATTGTATGGTGGGATGGGCAGCCTGCGGGGCATTTGTAGGTTGGTGGTATTCCCGAAACAATTCGAATACTGCTGCTATTTAAATTTTACTAAAAAAAAGGTCCCAACTGAAACAATCAATCGGGACCTTTTTTAATATAGAGATTTAGCCGGCTAGGGCATGATGATCATAGACTTACTATTGGTAATTGCAACCAATTCCAAATCGAAATGAAGAGTTTCTCCTGCCAAAGGATGATTGGCATCCAATACCACTGCCTCTTCTTTCACTTCCACAATGCGTACGGGAAATTGTTGTCCGCTTCCATTACTCATATTTAACTGCATTCCAACTTCAGGAACTAAATCGGGTGGGAATTGTGCTTTAGGAAATTCCATAATCATTTCATCTGCGCGAGGGCCGTATGCCTGATCTGCTGGGATAACGATGGTTCTTTTTTCACCTATCGTCATTCCGGTAACACCGTTATCAAAACCTGGAATTACCATTCCGCTTCCAACTTCAAATTCCAGGGGATTGCGCCCTTCAGAAGAATCAAATGTAGTTCCATCGGTTAATTTTCCATGATAATGTACCTGAATGGTATCACCGCTTTTTACTTGTTGCATGTTGTCAATTTAAAATGATAAAAAAGGGAGTCGACTGCAGATCCACCACTGGCAACATTGCCAGATTGGCTGGCTTCATCACAAGTTTGCGAACGGAATAACAGAAAATCCCCGCCGCTAAAATACAATCCTTCCCGAATAATTTCTTCGTTTAACAGGAATACTTATAAAAAAGGACCTTAAACTGCACTCAAATCCTTCACTTTTGTTTGCTTACAGCCGATTCAACCTATTTTTGCCCAATGAAAGCGGAAGATTTTCGCATTATTTTTTTAGGAACCCCCGATTTTGCGGTAACATCATTGGATGGTCTCGTGCGTGCAGGGATGAAGGTGGTTGCAGTAGTTACTGCCCCCGATAAACCTTCCGGAAGAGGATTGAACGCCGCGCCCTCTGCCGTAAAAAAATATGCAGTAGAAAAAAATATTCCTGTTCTGCAACCCGAAAAACTCAAAGACCCAGGATTTATTGAAACATTAAGAAGTTACCGGGCAGATATTCAGGTAGTAGTGGCTTTCAGGATGTTACCCGAAATTGTTTGGAATATGCCCCCTTTGGGTACCATAAATGTTCATGGATCTCTATTGCCCCAGTACAGAGGGGCAGCTCCAATTCACCGGGCAGTGATGAATGGTGAAAAAGAAACTGGCGTAACTACTTTTCGATTGCAACATGCAATAGATACCGGTGGAATATTAATGCAGGCTTCCATGCCAATAGGTGAAAACGAAAACACAGGTACCATCTATCAAAAACTAAGTGTTTTGGGATCGGAGGTATTGGTAAAAACAATCCGTGGCATTGCTGCCGGGGAATTGAAGGAACAACCTCAAGAAAATCTTTTGCAGGAACCCCTTCATACTGCCCCCAAAATTTTTACGGAAGATTGCATCATCCACTGGAATCAACCTGCAAAGGTTATTCACAATCTGATTAGGGGACTATCGCCAAGTCCGGGAGCCCTTACACAACTCAATGGGAAAACGTTGAAAATATATAGTGCCCATCCTATAGTAAAGGCACATTCGTTTTTACCCGGCACAATTGAATCCGATGGAAAAAATCAGTTACTTTTTGCAACATCTGATGGATGGATTGCAGTGCAGGAGTTGCAATTAGAAGGGAAAAAAAGAATGACTATCCCCGAATTTTTAAGGGGATACCGAATTGCACCCATGTAAACTATTGCAGATATTTTTGCAAAGTAGCTTTCTCCTGAACGCCATCTCCCCGATATACGACTTGTCCATTCTTATATACCAGAAATACAGGTAAGGCCGAAACTCCGTTCAGTTTCATCAAATCGGTATCTCTTCCCCCATCTACTTTTACTAGTGTAAAATTTTTCCCCATTTCCTTTTGAAGGGATGCCAATATCGGTTCCATTTTTTTACAAGGCGGGCACCATTCAGCACCAAAGTCTACCAATACAACAGCCGCTGAATGTATCAATTTATTATACGCTTCGATACTCAGTTGACGGCTATCCTCCGCTGAAACCACCGGCAATCCAGCTTGTTTCCAGGCTATTATGCCTCCGGATAAGTTTACCACCTGCGAAAATCCCTGAGCAGCTAACCATTCTGCAGCTTGTCCGCTCCTACCCCCAGAAGCACAATAAACAAATAATGGCTTATTTTTATCCAGATATTTTATTCGTTCAGAAAATTCGGCCCGGTTGGTCCAGTCTGCCTGCAATACATTCTCCAAATGTCCCTGTTGATATTCTCCTGCTGTGCGAACATCCAGCAACTGTGGATGGATAGCCGAAAGCTGTTGCTGAAACTGTGCAGGTGGCAATGCTCCAGTTTGCGCTTTTGTTCCACAAGCGTAAGGTAAATAAGTTGCTAGTAATAAAAGGGCTTTAAAAATTGTTTGCATACTTCTAAATTTTATTCAAAATACTGAACGATAACAGGAAAAATTGCATCAGCAATACCTAATGCTTCTGCTGCAGCATTGCTGATTCTTATTAATAATCCTTTATTGGGCTTGTTTTCAGGCACGGGACCTATCACTTTAGCGCAAATATATTTAACCTGATCAACTGTAATTCTAATGATTGTTCCCGGAATTACGTCATTAATGAGCACATAATATCGCTGATCAGTAAATCCGGTAATTGATTTAAATATACCGGCTGAGCCGGATAATGCAATGAGCTGACTCGACTCAGTTGAAGGTTTATATTGTGAAGCAAAATATCCTTCTGCTGCTGTTACTTCAGGTGAAGCCGGCACCGGAATATTTTTGGGAGTTTCTTTAACTGGTGAAGTTGTATTTACATTTGAAGATGTAGTTGTTGGATTCGAAGTAGAAGCAACCGGAGCCGGAAGTGGCGTTGAATTAGATTGAGGAGTGGTTTGTGGAGAAGTTTGAGCAGGAACTTGATCCGAGCCTATTACGGGTGGCCTTGCTCCTAAATATCCAACCAATAGCACTTCGCCATCTTTCACGGTTTCATTTTTGAGCTGATTCCATTCTTTTATTTTATTGATTCCCGGATTAAAATACTGAAGATTGAGTCGGTATAAATTATCCCCTTTTTCTACCACATGATAAACGGGTAATGATGATTTTTGAGACAATAAATTTTGAGCATTCAACGGAATTTTAAGCGAAGGCACAATCGTTTCAACTGATGAGAGTTGATTCAACTTTAATAACTGATTAACCGGTATACCAGCCCATGCTGCCACCGTTGCAGGTGTTTCAGCAGCATTCAATTTATATTGTACATAACAATCAGGACATTTACCCAATACGAGCATCTTCATCTGTGCCCGGGGCAACACTGGCAAACACCAGAAGATAAAAATGAAAAACCGCTTATTCAAAACAACCTATTAAGATAACAAATTTACTTGCATTTACATGAGTTGCCAAGAAATCTAGTGACTAGCTACTTTTAGAATTCTCCATTGAGTAGGATAGTAATTATTTATCCGGTTTTGAATCATTTTTACCCATCCCAACACACATCCCTGGTAACTCACAAGATTCCACCCACCTTCAGCAGAAAATTCCAGGGGTTGCCTACCCAAATAAGCAAGCGCCTCAGATAAACTCAATGCAACTATGGGCCATCCCTTCTTTTCCCCTTGTTGTAACGCCCATTCGTGAGACGGGATCAGATCTTTTCCTTTTATTTCTCCAAGTTCTACACCTGCCCTTTTAATGTAAAGGACACCAGTTAACTGTTGAATGGCTTTCCTATAATGTGAGGAAATACTTCGTACCTGATTTCCTTGCTTAAAAAGGGTGGTATGATCGGCCAGCTGAAATTTTTCAGTAAATAATTTGGAGATAGATTTATCGGGTGTTACCAAAGCAACTTCTCGTAAATATTCATCCTTCATGGCTGTTTTTTTTCTCAATACCGATAAATAAAATCCCTCCCCTTTTAAAAGTTGCGGAAAAAACCGAAAAGTACCGGGCATTGAAGAGGTAACAATACCCCAACTTTTATCTATAGGAATAGTAACACATTCCATATCCATTTCATCCCTCAACCATTGTGTAATGGTTTCATTTTCTGATGTTGAATAGGAACAAGTTGCATATAACAAAATTCCTCCTTCCCTTAGAGCAGGCAGCACATCAGCAAGAATTCTCTGCTGTCTCCTACTGCATACCAATACCTGTTCCTCACTCCATTCATCCAATGCTGCAGGGTCTTTTCTAAACAGTCCGCTTCCACTGCAAGGTGCATCAACCAGCATCAAATCGAAAAAGCCAGGCAATTGTTTAAACTGAGATGGATCATTTTGGGTTACAATGGTATTAGGTGCACCCCATTTTACCATGTTTTCATTTAAAATAGGCGTGCGAGTTTTAATTACTTCATTGGAAACCAACAGGGCATGCTGGAAATATGAAGCTAGCAGGGTAGATTTACCTCCTGGAGCTGCACAAATATCTGCAATGTGAATGGGATCATTTTGCGAAAACAAATGAGAAAGTACTTTTCGGATGAACATGCTGCTTGCTTCCTGAACATAATATGCTCCTGCATGTAAAAAAGGATCTTGTGTAAATGAGGGACGGGTTGCCAGGTATCTTCCTTCTTCGCACCAGGGTATCGTGGATGTTTGCCAGTGTTCAGGAAATGGAAAGGGTTTATGAGGATTGAGCCGAATAGAAGTTACCGGAACAGGTATGTTGTGCACTTCCTCAAAATGCAATCGGTTATAGCCAGGAACTACTTCTAATGAACGTAATAAAGCTTCAGGTAAAATCATCTACTAACGATTCATAGCATAGGAAATACCTCCCCAGATATGCTGCAAGAAAAAAGGTTCTGCAAATGATTCATCGGTATGACCCAACCCTGTATAAAATGCCCTGCCTCCATCAAAATCATGGTACCAGGCTATCGGATGAAAGGCACCGTTTTTACCACCTGTATAGCTGGACTCATCCAATGTAAGCAATACATGTAAATCGGTTTGGATGCTTTTGTAATTATACCACTCATCAAATCTTTTCCATTGTTGTGGGAGGTGTTGGGTAGCAATATTGTTAGCATCCTGCACAACTAAGGTTGCTTGCTGCTGCTGAGGGTGACTGAGAAAATATCCGCCAACCAACTGATTATACCAGGGCCAGTCGTACTCTGCATCTGCAGCGGCATGTATGCCAACAAATCCACCTCCTTTATTGATGTACTTTTTGAAAGCCTCTTGTTGTGCATCATCGAGCATGTTTCCGGTAGTACTTAAAAATACAATGGCGTCAAATTGTTTCAACCATTTATATTCAAACCGACTTGCATCGGAAGTTGTGTCTACCAAAAATCCTTTTTCAGTACCCATTGTCATCAAAGCCTTAACCCCGGCTGGAATAGATTTATGATAAAAGCCTTTGGTTCTGGTAAAAACCAAAATTTTTTTCGATTTTTTGGCAATTCCTGCATGAATTGCAGGCTGTATTGCAAGAGAAAGAAACAATAAAAAGAATATTTTTTTCATATCGTATGCAGATTAGCGTAAAGATAGTAGGTTAGAATAAAAGGTTGTTAATAAATTCACTATATTGGATTCATTTCCTTTGACTTTGATTGCTTAAACTTACAAAATTTTTAAAGACAAATTTTTCCCACTATGAAATTAAATAGCACTATTCTATTGTGTCTGATGATGTTTTTAGAGTATTTCATCTGGGGAGCCTGGTATGTAACCATGGGAACTTATATGGGAGAACAATTACAGGCATCCGGTTTAGAAATTGGAGCTGCTTATGGTGCATTGGCAATTGCAACCATGATTTCTCCTTTTTTTGTTGGACTTGTTGCAGACCGATATTTTGCTGCACAGAAAATTATGGGTGTATTGCATTTACTGGGAGCAGCATTATTATTCTCTGCAACCTACATCAATCAATCCGGAACTTTTTATTGGGTTATTCTGATTTACTCTCTCTTATATATGCCAACGATTGCTTTAAGCAATAGCATAGCTTTTTCGCAAATGGATGATCCCGGCAAACAGTTCCCTTGGATTCGGGTATTTGGAACGTTAGGATGGATTGTAGCAGGTTTATTGATTAGTAAACTAAATATTGAAAAAACCTCCATGACTTTTAATATGGCAGCGTTATTTTCAGCAGCGTTAGGCTTATTGAGTTTTGTGTTACCCAATACTCCTCCCAAAGGAAAAACTAACGATGCATTAGGAACAGATGCTCTAGTGTTATTCCGCAACCGCTCTTACCTTATATTTTTCATTGCAGCCATTTTGGTTTGCATTCCCTTATCATTCTATTATGGATTTGCCAATAAATTTTTAAATGAACTGAATTTCAGCGATGCAGCGGGTAAAATGACACTCGGTCAAGTATCGGAAGCAGTATTTATTTTAGCCATTCCTTTTCTTTTCAATCGAATTGGTGTAAAAAATATGCTATTACTGGGAATGACTGCCTGGATTTTACGGTATGTTTGCTTCGCTTACGGAGATACCGGTGCTGCTACCTGGATGCTATATGCGGGCATTATTTTACATGGTATCTGTTACGACTTTTTCTTTGTTACCGGATATATGTATACCGAAAAGAAAGCGGGTGAAAAAATTAAAAATGCAGCCCAGGGCTTATTTACTTTTGCAACCTATGGTGTGGGGATGTTTATTGGTACCGGATTTTCGGGATGGATTGTTGACAAGTATACCAAAGGGGAGGGTCATGAATGGACAAATATTTGGATGGTACCTGCCTATATCGCATTGGGAGTGTTAATATATTTTATACTATTTTTCAAAGAATCTAAAAGCACAGAAACAACTCAATCCTAAAACATAAATACGATTATGAAAAAAATTGCCATGCTCGGCTCCGGTTTTATTGGCCGGTTTTATGCTGATTCATTACAAGGATACCGTAGTAAAGACAAAGTAGTGAGTGTTTACTCGCGTAGGGAAGAAAGCGCTAAAAAGTTTGCGGAAGATTATGGATGCATTCACTGGACAACAACAATGGAAGAATCTATTGCCCATCCGGAAGTAGATATAGTATGCATTGCACTTCCCAATAATTTGCATGAAGCAGCAGTATTACTTTGTTGCAAACATAAAAAAGCAGTTATGACAACCAAGCCCCTGGGCAGAAATGCGGCAGAGGCTAAAAGAATGTTGCTGGCAGTAGAAGAAGCTGGCATATTTAACGGATACCTGGAAGATCTTGTATATACTCCCAAATTTATCAAAGCTCATGAAAGCGTACAAAATGGGGCACTGGGCAGAATTCTCTGGGCAAAATCAAGAGAAACCCATCCTGGTCCGCATAGTGATTGGTTTTGGGATTTAGAACAAGCCGGGGGTGGATGTATTTTAGATTTAGGATGCCATTGTGTTGAAATTACCCGAAGCTATATCGGAAAGGATATTAAGCCGGTAGAAGTGATGTGCTGGGCAGACACCCAAGTTAAACCTATTGATGCGGAAGACCATGCGATTGGATTGGTGAAATATGAAAATGGTGCTATCGGTCAATTTGAAGTAAGCTGGACATTCCGGGGAGGACTTGATTTGCGAGATGAAGTTATGGGTACTGAAGGAACCATTTGGATCAATAGTTTTTTACGAACCGGGTTTGACATGTTCACCACTGGAAAGGGAGCAGATTATGTAGCAGAGAAAGCGGAAAGTAATTCCGGTTGGCTATTTCCGGTTGGGGATGAATTAAATGAGTTGGGTTACAACCACATGTTCATGGATATGTTTAATGCCATGGAAAAAGGGGTTGCCCCAAAAGAAACTTTTTATGACGGCTATGTTGTAAACGCTATATTGGATGCAGCCTATCGTTCAGCCAAGTCAAAAATCTGGGAGCCTGTACAATTGGATATCTGGAGAGGAAAAACAGGTTTAACCAAGGAAAGTCATTTAGTGAATTACGATAACGACCATTACCTCGTAAAAGAGGAAATGACACACTATGGTGCGAAAAAATTAATCCTGAAAAATAAGCATACCGGAAAAATTACCGAGCAAATTATTTCATAGCGAAGCCACAGGATTCATCCTGTGGACAAAAAAGAAAAAAAGACAAAAAAATCAAAAACAGACAAAAAAGTTAACATCATTAACCAATTTTCTATGTTGTTACAACAACAATTTATACATCACGTGTATTTTTGGCTCGCCATTCCCGATAGTAAAGAAGATCATGCAGCTTTATTAAAAGGCTTACAAGATTTATCGGCAGTTCCCAACATCCTAACGTTTCATATTGGGGTTCCGGCAGCTACGAATCGGGATGTAATTGATACGAGTTATGCATTTTCCTGGTTAGCTGTTTTTGCATCGGCAGGGGATCAGGATATTTATCAAACCCATCCCATTCATCTTCATTTCGTGGATACCTGCAAGCATCTCTGGAAAAAAGTAGTGGTGTACGATTCTATTGGTGCCTGATAAACTATTTATAAATTTCCTTTTTTTAACTCAGTCACCGCATAATCTGCAGCACGTGCAGTGAGTGCCATATAAGTTAAAGAAGGATTCTGACAAGCGGAGGAAGTCATACAAGCGCCATCCGTAACAAATACATTCAGTGCATCCCACACCTGATTGTTTTTATTCAGTACGGAAGTTTTGGCATCAAGCCCCATACGGGCAGTTCCCATTTCGTGAATTCCATGCCCCATAGCGTGACCGGTGTCGCGAGTAGTAACATTTTTTACACCTGCTTTTTCCAGCATCTCTTTTAAATCTGCTACAATTGCTTTTCGCATTTTCAACTCATTCTCCTTCAGTTCACAATCCATGGCCAGCACGGGCAATCCCCATTTATCTTTTCTATTTGCATCTAATCGAATATGATTTTCATGATATGGCAAAATTTCACCAAATCCGGTTGCTCCTATTTTCCAGGTACCGGGTTCGGTGAGTGCTTCCTTAAAATTGGCACCAATTTGTAATTCAGCAATCTCGCGGCTCCATCCATCCCTGCTGGCACTTCCCTGATATCCATATCCTCGCAAGAAATCGCGTTTATCATTTCCAATATTCGCAAATCGGGGAATATAAAACCCATTAGCCCTTCTACCAAAATAATAACTCTCTTCAAACCCCTCCACTGTTCCGGAAGCTCCTAAATTATAATGATGGTCCATTACATTATGTCCCAATTCGCCACTACTGCTACCCAATCCATCCGGCCAAACATCAGTAGCAGAATTCATTAATACCCATGCAGAATTTAAAGCAGATGCATTTAGAAAAACAATGCGTGCATAATATTCGTAGGTCTGATTGGTTTCTGCATCCAATACCTCCACACCCTTGGCTTTTCGGGTATTTTTATCGTAAATTATTTTTGTTACAATCGAGAAGGGCCGAACGGTTAGGTTACCCGTTTTCAATGCAGCAGGCAGGGTACTGGATTGGGTGCTGAAATATCCGCCGAACGGACACCCCTCCCAACAGCGATTCCTGAACTGACATTGGGTTCTTCCTTCAATGGGTGCGGTTAAATTAGCTGTTCTACCGATTATCAGATGCCGGGTTCCACCATATTCCTTTTTAATGCGGGCAGCAACATCTTTTTCAACACAATTCAAATCCATCGGAGGAAGAAATTGTCCATCCGGCAAATTCGGGATACCCTCTTTAGATCCACTGATGCCGGCAAATTTTTCAACATAGTCGTACCAGGAAGCAATATCCTTGTATCGAATCGGCCAGTCGATTGCAATGCCTTCTTTTGCATTCGCTTCAAAATCCAAATCACTCCAACGATAACTTTGTCTGCCCCACAATAAAGACCTACCACCCATTTGATAACTGCGCCACCAGGTAAAAGGTTTCACTTCAGTGTAAGGGCACTCGGTCTCATTTACCCAGGAATCCATTACTGCTTCTGCTGCTGCCCAGCCCCGGTGAATTACCGGATACTTTTTCTTTTGCTCATCGGTGGTTCTTCCGCGATGAGGAAATTCCCAAGGATCAAGTGAGGCTGTTTTATAATCCTTAATATGCTCCAATGGTTTTCCTCTTTCGAGCATCATAACCTTTAATCCCTTTTCAGTAAGCTCTTTTGCTGCCCACCCCCCACTGATTCCGGATCCTATTACTATGGCATCAAAAATTTGCTGCGTTTTTGCACGCATATTTAAATTGGTGGAATCGTTAGGCATAATTCATTTTTTCAATAGAAGAGTAAATTAATCAATTTGTTTGAAAACAAAACAGCATACCAATATTCATTAGTATGCTGTATGCTTGGTATTTATTTATTTGCTTATAAGTTCCCCTTCTTCAATTCCGCAGCAGCAAAATTAGCTGCCCGGGCAGTAAGTGCCATATATGTGAGAGAGGGATTTTGCGTACCTGTTGAAACCATGCAAGCACCATCGGTAACAAATACATTCTTGCAATGATGCAACTGGTTATTCCCATTCAACAGCGATGTGGCAGCATCTTTACCCATCCGAATACCACCCATTTCATGAATATCCAGCCCCGGCGCTTGACCGGTATCCTGCTTTTTAATATTGGTACATCCCGCTTTCTCCAGCATTTGACTACCCTGCTCTAAAAAGTCGTTTACCACTTTATCATCGTTCGCATCATAGCCCACTGAAGTTACCAGCAGGGGAATTCCCCAGGCATCCTGTTGATCTTTACTTAACCGAACATGATTCGATTCTTTTGGAAGGGTTTCACCTTGCATCATCATAAATACCGACCATTCGCCTGCTTCGGTAATGGCTTCTTTAAACGCAGCACCCACGCCTTCTGCGGATGCTCTGCCTCTTCCGGCACTATAATGTACCATGTATCCACGGAGAAAATCCATTTCCTGTTTATACACGTTGCGGAAATTAGGCATCATCACCTGGGTGGGTCTTCTTCCATAATAATACTTATCATCCGGACCATCATATGAAGCAGTTACTTTTCCCCGATAATTATGAAAGGCAATGTATTTTCCCAATAATCCATTATCGTTACCCAACCCATTCGGGAAACGGTTAGAGGTTGAGTTGAGTAATATCAAATTTGAATTGAGGCAACTGGCATTTACAAATATGATTTTTGCAAAATATTCTGTAGCTGCATGTGAAACGGAATCGATTACCCGAACACCCACCGCTTTTTGTTTTTGCTCATCATAAATAATAGAATGTACTACCGAGTTAGGTCGCAAACTTAATTTTCCTGTTTTTTGTGCCCAGGGTAGTGTTGATGAATTAGAACTGAAATAACCACCAAAAGGGCAACCCCGCTCGCATAAGCTACGGGCCTGACAAGTGCCTCTTCCCTGTTGAATATGAATTTCATTGGGTTTGGTAAGATGGGCGCATCGCCCATGAATGATAGATCGATCGGGATAGTGTTTCAAAATTTTCTCGCGAATTTCTTTCTCAGCGCAATTCATTTCCCATGGCGGCAAAAACTCCCCGTCGGGAAGCGTTTCCAGTCCATCTTTATTTCCACTAATGCCCGCAAATTTTTCAACATGCGAATACCAGGGAGCCAGATCAGCATATCGAATGGGCCAGTCTACAGCAAAACCATCTCTTGCGGGAGCCTCAAATTCGAAGCGGCTCCAACGTTGGGTTTGTCGTGCCCATAATAATGATTTACCCCCTACCTGATATCCGCGAATCCAATCGAAGGGTTTTTCCTGAACGTAGGGGTGATCTTTATCCTTAACAAAAAAATGCTCGCTTGCTTCGCTATATGCATAGCAACGGGAAAGTATGGGGTTGGCATTTTTTTCGGCTGCAGGAATACGGCCATGATGCGGAAATTCCCAGGGCGACATGGTAGCTGTTGGGTAATCTTTCAAGTGAACTACATCCCTACCCCTTTCCAAAACCAGGGTAGTAAGGCCCTGATCACATAATTCCTTGGCAGCCCAGCCGCCACTAATTCCGGAACCAATTACAATGGCATCAAAAGTTTGTTGTGCTTTGCCTTTACCGGCAATTTGTAAAGTATCAGTCATAAATGGCAACAATTAGAGAAGGAAATTAAATCATTATCGGCTAAACATCAGATATTTATATCAATTTATTTCCACTTTACAATTATCATTGCAAAAAAAAATAAAATGAAGTATCGTACACTGGGAAATTCTCAAATACAGGCATCCTGCATCACATTTGGCGCCTGGGCAATTGGGGGCTGGATGTGGGGAGGTGCCGATCAAAAAGAAGCCCTGAAAGCAATTATTGCCGGGTGGGAGCTCGGAGTTACTTCAATTGATACAGCCCCAATATATGGACAAGGGCTCAGCGAGCAAATCGTGGGTGAGGCCTTGAAAAGTATTCCAAGAGATCAAGTACAAATTTTTACTAAATGTGGACTAAGATGGGATTTGGCAAAGGGTCAGTTTAATTTACATAGTTCAGATAATACGGGAAAGGAAATTGATATTTACCGCTATGCAGGAAAGGAAAGTATTTTGGAGGAATGTGAAAATAGTTTGCGCAGACTGGGAACTGATTATATTGATTTATACCAGTTACATTGGCCCGATCCAACCACTCCTATTGAAGAAAGTATGGAAGCACTTTTACAACTTAAGCAACAGGGTAAAGTGCGTGAAGTGGGAGTTTGTAATTATTCGGCTGAACAAATTGAAATTGCTGAAAAAGTAATTCAACTGGCTACAGCACAAAATCCATACAGCATGCTTAATAGGGATATAGAAAAAACATTAGTCCCATATTGTATTTCACACCAAAAGGGAGTAATGGCATATAGTCCGATGCAGCGGGGATTACTAACCGGAAAAATTAAACCGAACCATGTTTTTGCTGAAGGGGATACCCGAAATGGAAACCGTTTTTTTTCGCCATATAATATAAAGGAAACAGGAGAGTTTTTGGAAAAAATCCAACCGATTGCAGATGCACACGGTATAACTTTAGGACAACTCGCCTTGGCATGGACGCTTCACCAGCCAGGTATATCCATAGCCCTTGCGGGTGCCAGAACTGCAGCACAGTGTAAAGAAAATGCGTATGCAGCCGAGGTGCAATTGCAGGATGAAGAACTGCAATACATTGAAAACCGGCTTTCCGAAATGCAGCTTATTTTTTCTTGATTTCTTTTGATATACGATTACACCTGATCAAATTTACTGCGTGCAAAAACTAGTATTTATTATATTCATTCTGCTTGCTTCGGGTTGTAAAAAAAATCTTGAAGAGGAAGTATATGTTTTACCACCATTGGAAAGGGGAGTAAATGTTATGGAGACGGGGGCGGTAGCCAACGGAATACAGGATGACACGCCTGCCTTTGAAAAAGCTATGCAAGTAGCAGATTCCCTTCATCTGCCAGTAATTATTCCGGAGGGTATTTATAGGGCAAATATTCTTATCCCTTATGATAATATAACCTTAAGCGGACAATTACAACCGTCTGTTTCTTTTCAATTCGGAACGCGCATCATTGGAAACATCAATTGTAATAATAAAAAAAATATTACGCTGCAAAAACTTGGGGTAGATAATAGTCAACTAAAAGCAGTAGCTGCAATTATTGCAGGAGATGGAATTGATTCAATCCCTTTACATCATCAATACAAAAATATAACAATTGTAGGAGGTGGATATACTGATTATACCCATGGAATATTGTGCCAGACCGGCGGAGATATAACCATGCACCGAATATTGGTTAAGAATTGTTATCATGGAATCGCCATTCGGTCGTCCAACATCATTGTAGATAGTGTTGAGGCCATCTCATGCGGATTTACTTCAATCATAATTAAATCGGCAGAAACAAAAAATGCAATTACGCGGAATGTGTTTGTTAAACAAGTTACCATAACCGGTAATCCCTCAAGCCCTCATGAAAGAGGTGGGATGATACTGGTTCAATCATATACAGATAACAGTGTAACTGAAAATATTGAAATCAGCGATGTAAACAGCACTTATGCCGGAATTTCTGCAATTGCAATTGATCAATCAAAGGGAAAGGTACAACAGATTAAAATTTATAATTGCATAGCGAACCAACAGGGAGATAATGCTGATAGAGCCTGCTATGAGGTAAACGGGGGCAGTCAAATTCTTTTTAAAAACTGTACTAGTAGTCAGGCATTAGGCACTGGCTTTCGCTGCAGGGGAAATACCAGTCAGGTAAGGGTTGAACAAAGTTTCGAAAATAACAGTGGTACTGCTGCCTGGCAGGGTAATTTCAATTATTTGCAATTAAATGGGGTAGAGATTATCAAATAAGCTATGTCTATTTTTTTGTATCTTAGTTAAGAAATCTACCAACAATGTTAATCTTTAAATATTAATTATGTATTGCTCCAACTGCGGAAAACAAATAGACGATAAAGCAGTAATTTGTGTAGGTTGTGGTGTTCCCACTAAACACTATATTCCACCAGGACAGAGTGGTTTTCAAGTAATGGATACTCCTATACCTGAAGGGCGCTTCGACTGGCTTACTACATTACTACTTTGCTTTTTTCTGGGAATATTGGGAGTGCATAGCTTTTACACAAAGAAAACAACGATAGGTGTTGCACAGTTATTAACCTTAGGAGGGTGTGGTATATGGACCACAATTGACTTGATTATGATTATAGTGGGGAGCTATAAAGATGGAAATGGCAATACGCTTTATAGAAAATAAATGGGTGCAATTAACAGGCTTTCTGTTGCTTCTCTTGTTAATCTTTCAAATCAATTATCATCAGAATCAAACGGAGTTTAGTTTTTGTATCATTCGGAATATTACCGGCAAGGCATGTTATGGATGTGGATGGCTCAGAGGAGTAGCCGCCTGCATGCACTTAGATTTCGGAAGGGCTTGGCAACTCAATACTTTAAATTTTTTAACCATCCCACTAATCGGATATATTTCAATACGACATCTTTTTCGATTGTTTCGAAATGCAACCCCAAAAAATATTCATAAATGATGCGAGTAATTTTTAGAAAATTGAAGCCAAAATTAACCACTACAATTCTACTAGTAGCAGTCTTTTTTTATTCTTCAACTATAGCTCAACAAAAAACAGTAAAGCGCTCCTATCCTATTGGTGTTTTTGATTCAGGTACAGGAGGATTAACTGTTTTGGAAGCCCTACTCACCATTGATGAATTTAATAATGTAACCGGAGAACCGGGTAAAGATGGAAAGCCTGATTTCGATAAAGAACATTTTCAATACCTGGCAGATCAGGCGAATATGCCATATGGGAATTATGCGGCTGAAAATAAAACTCCCTTGTTAAAAGAACATATTTTAAAGAATATGCAATTTTTATTGGGAACACACTATGATATAAAAAATAAAAGCAGCAATCAACTGCTTTCAAAAGAGCCGGTAAAAATGTTGGTACTTGCCTGTAACACAGCTACTGCATTCGCCTTAGCGGATATTCGCTCATTTCTGCAAAAAGAGCAATATCCAGTTGCAGCTATTGGTGTGATTGATGCAGGAGTGAAAGCTGCTTTGCAATACCAGGCTACCCATCAGCAGGGGGCAATCGGTGTATTTGCTACGGCTGGAACAGTTGCATCCAATGGATATCCTCGTACATTACTAGAAATGGCTGCGCAAAAAGCAATGCCAGCACCTGTTATCGTTAGTCAGGGTGGTGCAGGACTAGCTGAAAGTATAGATAGAGACTGGAGTTATTACGTAGATACTGCTACAAAGTATCGTAAAGAGTACAAAGGACCCTCCGTAAAAAATGCACAATATAAAATAGATACTACGCTACTTTCCATTTATCGGTTCAATCAAACCGGCAATAAATTACTGTGTGAATATGATGATAAAGGAGCTTGTCAGGACATACAACTCAACGACCCTGAAAATTATGTACGGTATCACCTGGTTAGCCTACTCGAAAAAATGCGGCAGAACAAAACCAAGCTACCCATGAATACTTTGATTTTAGGCTGTACGCATTATCCGTTTATGCGACCGATTATTCAGCAGGTATTAAAAGAGTTGTACGATTATCAGGATAATAATGGCTATCGTTATCGTGATTATCTGGCACAGGAAGTGGCATTAATTGATCCATCCTATGAAACTGCCAAAGAAGCCTATATCGCATTGAGGGGAATGAAGTTAGAACAGGAGACAACTAAAAAAACTAACAATGCATTTTTCATCACCATACCCAATACCAGTTTACCGGAAGTGCAATTGCAGGAAGATGGCTGGTTTACCTATCAATATAAATATGGCCGACAGGCGGGTGAGGAAAAAAAATATGTTTGGTATGTTCCTTTTGATAAAGAAAATATTTCAACTGCTACCTATAAGAGAATTCAGGCAGCGTTGCCCAATGTATATGGAAAAATAGCGTTAAAAGTAAATAGATAAAACAAATAGATAGCAATTGTTAATACCATGGAATTGCTTTACGAATGCTTGATTTATCGGATAATTGAAATCCTACAGACAGTTCAAGGCTCCTATTAATATTTGAATAATTTATAAGATATGGATTTACTATATCATAACTAAATCCTATATGCATTCTATCATAAACATACCCAATATATGGGATATATGATTCATTAACCCTAAATGAAGAACCAATTCGGAACTGTATATCATGATAAGAGTTTGACAAATCATGAGCATACATAAGTCCAACTAATGCATCTGATTCACTACTCATTTGTGAATATAAAACCGATCCGAATAATTTACCATTTAACCCTAATGCTATTGAACCCCCAAAATTATAATTCACCCGTAATGGAATATTATAATTTGAAACACCTAAGAAACTATATTCTGGGTTATTCAAATGATATAATCCTATACCAAAACTAATTGAGTAATCATCTTGGCTATGGTCAAAATTTAATCCTGCAGATAAATCAAAATAGGATTTTTGGTTTCCAGTAAAAAATTGGTTACTAGGAATTGATAAATTAAACCCGTTACTTGAAAATTGACTTGCGAATGAAACATTTTGGATATCAATAAGCTTGTTGATAATACTACTTTGAAACCCAAAAGATAACTTATTAATTTTAGTTTTATCAAAAAATAAATGATAAGCAAGTGATGCTGAAATATGATTTGATTTCAATAAGCCACCGGAAGATTTATCGAACAGGGCAGCGACTCCAATTGCGACTTTATTTTCATAGTTTAATTTATTTTTTAGAATTGAAAAATCTGTTGAAAAAGTGGCAGTTTGATATGGCTCACCTATACCCTGCCACTGACTCCTATAGTTACTTAATATTCTTAAATCTCCGCTGAAATTTCCAGTATTTGCAGGATTGATAAATAAGGGAATTGAATTAATTTGAGAGAAATGATAATCTTGTGCTACTGAATAAATACTTTTCAAAAGTAGTAAAATAATAACTATTAAATTTTTCATTTTATACTATCGTTATTTTTAAAATTATCTTATTAATATAGTATTTCCGTTTCTCGAAATTATTTTTCCATCAATATCAATTCCTTCAGCAATCCAAACATAGGTTTCAGTGGGCAACTTCACCCCTTTGAATGTACCATCCCATCCGTTATTAAGATTTGCATCTTTATTGTCATAAATAAGATTACCCCATCTGTTAAAAATCTTAAAGTATCTCATTTCCTGAATTCCTACTAAAATTGGATAAAGACGATCATTATTACCATCATTATCTGGGGTGAACCCCTTTGGCACATATATTTCACTTTCATTAAATACTCGCACAAGTAGAGTATCGATTGTTACACAACCCGAAGACTCTGTAATATAAATTTGGTATATTTGCTCTCTGTTTGTATTAACAACAGGTGTTCTTAATTGAGGGTTATTTAAAAAATTATTTGGAGTCCATAGATATGAGGATCCAATATTTCTTGCTGATAAAACAAACGGCTTATTTATAAAAACATTTACAGGCAAATAAGAGATAGCTTGTAAAGGCTCCACAACATTTATACTTTTTTCGATGCTATCAATTAATTGTGGACAAGCTTGGGGAATTGCATAATGAACCATTTTATATATTCCCTTTTTTGGAAAAGTATTTTTAACTATTGTGCCATTAAAGAAGTATGAATTATCTAATTTCCATAGGAAATTAACTGAACCACTAATCAAAATATTGCTTTGACTTATAAATGTAACAGGTGAATTAATACAGTAAGAATCAAAAGAAAATTGGGAAATAGGTTTTTTAATAAGTGACAAGGTAATAGAATTTGATGCCTTTTGAGTACACCCCTTAACACTGATTAAATCAACTGAATAGGTTCCTGGTAGGGTAGCTGAAAAAGTTGAAAATATTGCTGACGATATTGGTGATAAATTTAAATACCATTGATAACTTGCTCCGCCAGTTGCTTCCAAAACATTACTGTTTCCATCACAGATAATTGAGCTTAAAGGTGATAATATTGACCCAACTGGTAATGGATTTTCTATTATAGTTTTAGTAAAAGAGGTAACTATACAACTACCGGGTATTCTACTTGAGACAGTATAATTACCCGGCTGTATAATAGTTAATTCAGCATTTATTTCACCGGGAATTAAAACTCCACTTCTATACCATTGAAATGGTGGAATTCCATCAGCCGTAATTTTAATGGAATTACCTTTACAAAATTCATTTAACCCACTAATATTAGAAGAACCAGGATAATCTTTAATTACAACTGTTGTTTCAGTACTAGCAGAACAGCTTCCTTTTCCAACAGTATATGTTACAGTATAGGTTCCAGTATTACTTTTTTGTAAATCAATAGTTCCTGTAGTAGCATTTATATCTAAACCAGCAGTAGAAGAATACACTCCTCCATCAGCACCAATTTTATTTACACTTGCAAATCCAAATTGGCAAAAAGGACTACCAAGATATTTGATTGAAGCGGTTGGAATCGCTTGTTGGGAAAAATTATTATAAACTTGGAGGATTTCACAATCATCAAGGGCTCTATTCCAAAACGCTACGTCATCAATCAATCCATCAAAAAAGGCACCAAATTTGCCTGTACCTGTTTGATTCGTTGATCCAATGCATATCCCAGACTGATTATCATAATTTATTTCTGAAGTCCGAGATGCAAAGAGTTTACCATTTATATATAATTTTTGAGTTTTAATCGAATTATCGTAAACAAGCGCAACATGAAACCATTTTGTATTATTTATAGTTCCGGAAGCGGAAGTAATATATTGATTAAAAGTAATAGGAGTCCACATGTTGGTTTGAATACTGGAATTATCGACTGTGTTCAGTTCAATTCCATATGCAGCATTGGCTTTAAACCAATTTATCGGAGAATATGAAAATATTGATTGATCTTTTTCTCCAGGACCCCCACCTGTTAAAATGACATTTGTCTTGAACCAAAGTGAAATTGTAAAAGAAGGTGGTTCATACTTACTATTTGCTGGCGTAAATAAATAAGATGCGCTTGCTCTGGTAAAAAGTGCTGCACTATTGGGGTTACCGAAGCGATCAGCTCCTAAAGTCACATTATTTATGGTAAGATTACTTGGAGTAGTACTGATATCTAAGAAGTTATTGCAAAATGGAAAAAATGTCACCAAGCCATTTCTAAGATTAGGAGGAACGTCACTAAGGGAACAAACCTGACTTCTAAGAGTTGATGTGCTAACAAGTGCAAGAATTAATATGCCTACCCTTATAACATAATGCTTTTTAAAGGCAAAGAATTTCATAAAAAAAAATTTCATTTATATAAAATCGGACCTCAATTTTATATGAAACTATATAATCAAATCGCTATGCCATATTTATTACTTACTAATTAGGTCGAAAACAAATTATTTAGAAAATAAGACCAAAATAAAATTTTAAGATTATATATCAACGTTTTATATATACGTTATTAACCTATTATAAAACGGATTCTATCGCTCAAAACAACTTGAAAACGTACTTTTATGAAGTATGAATAAGATTATATTAAAACTTGTACTTGCATCACTAATTTATAGTCAACCGTGTTTATCGCAACTCTCCCATTTAGTTATTCAAAGCATTCATTCCCATGGAGAAGCCGTGACAACACCAGCTATCAAGTTTACCTTCCCTGGCACAAAGCCAGCCGCAATTTTTCATAACCATACCCATCATTTAATACATAATGATGTTGGAACCTATCTTTTTACAAATGGAACAGGTCACTTATACCAACTCTCGTCAAAAGATAGTCTGCATTTTATAAAAATAGATTCAACCATTTTCTGGGGCTATAATAATGGTTGTTTCCCTTTCACTTATCAAAATAACATATATAATTTAGGCGGTAGTGGTTTATGGAGGGTAAATGGACAACTAAGAAAATTCAATTTTAAATCACATGAGTGGGAAATCATTCCATTGAATACAGAAATTCCAGTTTCCGTTAACTACAAAGAAGGATTAATCTATTACAACCATGAAAATGGAGAAATATATTCAGGCTACTACATACCAGCCAATAGTGCTGTTGCAAACGCTGATAACTATATCCCAGTTTTAGAATGCAATCGATTAAATTTAAAATCACTAAATTGGGAATATTTAGGTGATTTTAAAAATAGTTTAGTACAAGATTTAAAAAATATTATTTCGATTGCTCATACACCTGAAGGCTTGCTTGTTTCTGCGAATATGAATTTTTATCTCTTAAATTTTAATGAGAATAGTGTTTTTTCATTATCCGATCAACACCAAACTTTACAACAGTTTTTGAAAGGAATGGATAGTAGCTTTGTATACTATCGAAATGGTTATATTTTCAAATCAGATGCGCAAACCATTGATTCAGTATCTTTCAATAAAGATCAATGGAAACGTATAGGTTCTCTGTATGCAAAACCTTTTTCCTATTTTTTGAAAGAATGGAAGTTGTATTGGATATCAATTCTACTTTTATTAATTGCGCTAGCATATTATTTTTTCCTAAAAAATTATAAAAAAACTATCATCAAAAATTATGAATATAAAAAACAGTTAGAAAAAGAATATAGTAAGAACCAGCTTCCTCATTTTTCTGAATCAGAAGAAATGCTCATTACTCTAATTGAAAAAAATTCAATGCTAGATAAAAAAACAACTATAGAAGAGATTAATCAATGTCTTGGATTACAAAATAGATCCATTGCAATTCAAAAAGCACAGCGTCATAAAAATATAAGTTCAATTAATAAAAAATTTGCTGAAATACACAAAAAACAACTTATCATAAACGAAAAATTACCAATGGATAAGAGATCGCTCCTTTACTTTATTGATTCAGAAAACCTTGACATTCTCAAGAAAAGCAGAATGAATGGAACAACTTAAAATTCAAAGTCAATTTATAAATAGTATTTAATTATAATACCAAAAAAGTTAATCTTTAATAGCAATTTCAGCCAACTTCAAAGTATATTTCACCAACTCGATTCCTCCCCATTGTTTATGGCCGGGAACTACCCACCTGGCACTTGAAAATTTACGCAGCACTTTGCGAACCGATTGAGCATATTCCTTTATATCGCCATCATCTGTATTGCCGAGATTACTATCTAATGTTGTTTTAATAAGGCAGCCTCCGTATAAAATTTTTTGTTTAGGAAACCAGATCACAATATTATCCTTGGTATGGCATGCTCCAGGATAAAATGTGCGAAATTCCATATCCCCTATGTGAAAAATAGTATCCCTATCAAAATGATTGGCCGCCCTTGGCATTGATTTACTGGCAGCGCTTGAATCAGTTAACGAGCTGGTATAGGTGGATATACCATTCTTTTTAAAAAAAGTAATGCCACCTATTCGATCATCATGAAAATGTGTAGCGATTGAGAGCACTGCTTTCTTATTTGAAATGGAGTGAATCGTATCCAGTAATCGCTGAAACTGTGTGGTATCCCAGGGGGAATCTATGATGATAACTCCCTTTGAACTCACAACAAACAATCCATTTGCAGGGAATAACTCCCCTTTATATGTATGATAAGTAGTATAAACATAAAAATTGGGAGCAATGGGGTGAATCTCCAATGGTACTTGTTTCTGAGCGAAAACACCTTTTTGATTGAATATAATTGTAAAAACGATTAGCCTAATACCTAATAAAAAGTTACGCATCTTATATATTTTTTAATTCACTGCTGATGAGTAGGTTAAATAAAGAAGCGATGCGGAAATTAATCATAAAACTACCAATATCAATTTATCAACCCATCCACAATTTGAGGAAATACCTGAGATTGATTTAAAAAAAATTTATCCTAATTAAATATATTTACAAATGTCCAATATTAAGGTAAGAAGTTTTAGGTGATTAAATATTCCCTATCATTTTAAAAAGGTAATGACAGAAATTAATATTTTACACATCAAAATTTTAATATCAAATGAAAAATAATTTTATCAAATGGATATCTCAATCCATTCTGGGATTATTATTAACCGGTGCCGGACTATCAATTAGCATAGAAGCGGGTTTGCTAAAGTTACAAGGTTTACCTTGGTTTTGGTTGGGTACTTTTGGGTTAATTGTATTTCAGGCGGGTTTATGTATTTTGATTGATTCGTTGGTTGCCAAGATGAGAACAAATGGAATAATACACTAGAAATTGAGTTTTAAAAAATCAATTAAAGTTATTGATTAATAACACCCTATTTACCGCTAATAGGTGAGTATTTTATACCCAATTTGTATGCATATAAGTATAAAAAAAGCCCAAATTAGGGGCTTTTAGTTTGGAGAGTATCGGTGTCGAACCGACGACCTTCCCGATGCATCGGGGCGCTCTAGACAACTGAGCTAATCAATTGCTCTATAAACTTTCTGCTTTTCATCTTTTTTATGGCTGCTTCACGTTTGCTTGCTTCTTGATTTGTCGCAAATTTCTCTTCATACTTTAATACCCCTGGTATTCCCCCTTTAGTAGATTTATTTCTACCGGAATTATGCTGTAACAAACGAGTCCCAAAATCCCGGCAGCTTCCGGTGTAGTACTTGTCTAATGTTGCTGAATAAATGACGTAGACAGTAAATTCCATAAAAAAGCCCCATTAAGGGGCTTTAGGAGTGGAGAGTATCGGGGTCGAACCGACGACCTCCCCGATGCATCGGGGCGCTTAGCCCACTGAGCTAATCAATTGCTTAATATATTTTCTACTCTTCATTTTTTTTATGGCTGCTTCTCTTTTTCTTGCTTCTTGATTTGTCCCAAATTTCTCTTCATATTTTAATTCCCATGGCTTTCCCCCTTTCGTAGATTTATTTCTACCGGAATTGTGTTGTGTCAACCGAATATTGAAGTCCTTACAACTTCCGATATAGTACGTATCTAATGATGCTGAATAAATGATATAGACTGTAAAATCCATAAAAAAGCCCCATTTAGGGACTTTTCAGTGTGGAGAGTATCGGGGTCGAACCGACGACCTCCCCGATGCATCGGGGCGCTTAGCCCACTGAGCTAATCAATTGCTTAATATATTTTCTACTCTTCATTTTTTTTATGGCTGCTTCTCTTTTTCTTGCTTCTTGATTTGTCCCAAATTTCTCTTCATATTTTAATTCCCATGGCTTTCCCCCTTTCGTAGATTTATTTCTACCGGAATTGTGTTGTGTCAACCGAATATTGAAGTCCTTACAACTTCCGATATAGTACGTATCTAATGATGCTGAATAAATGATATAGACTGTAAAATCCATAAAAAAGCCCCATTTAGGGACTTTTCAGTGTGGAGAGTATCGGGGTCGAACCGACGACCTCTTGCATGCCATGCAAGCGCTCTAGCCAACTGAGCTAACCCCCCAAGGAGTGCGAAATTACCTCCTTAGAAGTGTTTTACAAAATTTTAATTAAATGGTTTTGAAACTTACACATCGGAATCTCAAACGACCTCCCCGATACATCGGGGCGCTCTAGCCAACTGAGCTAACCCCCCAAGGAGTGCGAAATTACCTCCTTAGAAGTGTTTTACAAAATTTTAATTAAATGGTTTTGAAACTT
>JBAWZY010000005.1:0-224860 GCA_037142775.1 Chitinophagia bacterium
CCTAAAACCTTCTGATCCGTAGTCAGATGCTCTATTCAGTTGAGCTACGCAGCCAGTTCCATTTAATTAATGGGGCTGCAAATATACAACCAATTCCAGAATTTTCAAAACAGCTCATTGCCCTACTTCACTTCATATAAATCAGCCGCAACCGATTCTGATAATTTACGTGGCAACAGCCAGGCCAACGCTGCACCTATTTTATTTACCCATCCCGTAATATGCTCAGTTTTCCCCTGAAACATGGCCGTTACCGCCTCTGCTGCTACTGCTTCAGGCGTCATATTTAATCTTTCTCCGGCTTTAACAGCTTTATTGCCTACACGGGCTCGGATCGCAAAATCGGTGGCTGTGCCTCCCGGACTCACCACTGTTACAGATACCCCGGATTTCCTAAGCTCAAATGCCAATCCTCTGCTAAACTGTACCATAAATGCCTTGGTAGCTGCATATACGGTTAACCCGGGAACTGCCTGATAGGCTGCCGAACTTGCAATATTCAATATATAGGCTTCAGGAAGTGTAGTTAATGTTGGTAATAATAATCGGGTAAGCTCAACCGGCACCTGCATATTTACCCGCATCATTTGCTCATATTCTTCAATGCTATAGGATATAAATTTTCCGCTATGACCATACCCGGCATTATTCACCAATATATGCACTTCATATTGCTGCTGGTGTAGCCAGTTTACAACTTCTGCGGCAGATCCGGGTTTAGCTAAATCAATGGCTAAATAATGTGCATCCACCCGGTGCTGCTCTGTGATATGATTGCTTAGCTCAGTTAATAACGCTTCATTACGGGCAACTAATAAAACGGGAATGCCTTTTTTGGCAAGTTCAATCGCAATGGCTTTACCAATACCCTTACTGGCACCTGTGATTAAGGCATATTTCATAAAAGAAAATTTAAAAAAAAGGCCAACGAATGCTGGCCCGATAACTTATATTAATGATGCACTTTTCCAGTAAACCGATGATAAAAAGGCGTTTTGCTATGCTCATCTTTAGGAGCATACTTACCGGTAACCAATGGAACGTACATTACTCTGCGACGACTGGCTTCTCCAAACAGGGGAGACTGTTTTACCCGATGCCATAAACGACCATCATGAACGGATAAATCACCGGCATGTATATCAAAACCTACCTCGCGGCGATCATCTGAATTATCTATAAAATATTTCTTACCAAATAAAAGCTTCAACACATTTTGACGCTGGGTTCCCGGAATAACACGCAGGCCTCCGTTTTCAAATGCACAGGTATCCAGGTGTATGCCCACATTTAACATAGGCATGATCCGTTGACCCATAAATAAATCACGCGGCGCATCTGTATGCCACCCCATTTGTGTAAATGTACTATTGGGAGTATTTATGTAATTATTGATTACCAACCCATCCTTCTCCTGCTCACCAATTCGTCCTTCATATGAACCTAATAGTGGCAGTAGGGCCTGCAATTTAGGATTCTGTAATAACTGATGCAAAGGCTCGCTGAAGAGAGAGGTAAAACATAAACGCTGAATTGTTAGATCCCCTTTTTCATCTTTCCCAAACTTTAACGGAATTCCATTTACCTTTTCCCGCTTTTCTTCCAGCCACATCTGCTCGATACGACTGATTTCATTTATATACAACTGAATCTGATCAGGGGTAAGAAAGTTGCGAAACAATATAACACCATGCTCCTGAAAAAATTCCAGCTGCTCGGCGGTAAGCACATCTCCTAACTGAAATTGACTATCCCATTTTTTCATACTTACCAATAACGTTTATTGTAGTCTTTTGTTATATTTTCGTTACCAAAATAACGGAGCACAAAATTAATAAAATATTCGATGTTTTATAGGGTTTTCCAAAAATCGATAAATACAATACATTGATTATCAATAATAGAACAATATTTACCTTTTTAATAACGGCAACTTTGCTACTTGGAATGCCAATTCCCTATCATTTGTATGGTCAAATGAATGGTGAAAAAAAGGGTAAAATATTCGTATTGCCCATTATTACCCGATCCGTAGAAACCGGTTGGAATTTTGGTGCACTAACTGCCCGTATTTTCCCAAAAAAGCCATCTGATAGCCTTTCCAGAAGCTCCAACCTCGAAATATTGGGTATGTATTCCTCCAAACAACAGGTTCTATTTGCTTTAAATGGAACCCAATATTTTAATAATGAAACCTATATTCTGGAAGAACAACTCTCAACCAGTTATTTTCCTGATAAATTCTGGGGTATTGGAAAATACACACCGGATAATGCAGAAGAAGCCTACTCTTTTCGACAAGCATACATGTACCTGCACCTGAAGCGTAAAATAGCCCCGCATTTTTTTGGTGGCTTTGTTTATGAATCACAAAAAGTTTGGGACATCAATTACGTTAAGGGAGGATTGCTGGATAAAGCAGCCTTGCCCGGTATGAACGGGTATTTTATAAGCGGAGTAGGTGCTTCCCTGTCGTACGACTCCCGTAACAATGCATTTGCTCCAGACAAAGGCTATTTCTTACAATTATTCTGGAACCATTTCGATAAAGCCTGGGGATCTGATTGCAACTATACCAATTGGGTTGCCGATTTCAGAACGTATATTCCCATAACAAAATCGTCTGTTCTCGCAATGCAGTATCTCAACTTTTCTACGAATGGAGCAGAGGTACCTATCAGAAGTTTAGCGGCATTTGGAGGCGCATCAAAAATGAGGGGATATTATGAGGGAAGATACCGAGATAAAAATCAGATGTTTCTACAAAGTGAATATCGTTTTCCAATATATAAGTTCATACATGCTATAGTATTTAGCGGTTTAGGCTCAGTTGCCTCGCAATGGAAAGATTACTCCATTGCAGACCTTAAAATGTCGGCAGGAGGGGGGCTACGATTTGCTTTAAGTAAAAAAGAAAAACTGAGTCTTCGAATTGACTATGGAATTGGCCAAGGAAATAACCAGGGATTTTATTTCCAGCTGGGAGAAGCTTTTTAGGGTTCTACAGCTAATATGCCGGACAGTTTGTATAAAAACCAGGTAAACACCCATGCACCCAATACATCAATACTGTAGTGGATGTGTTGAATGAGCACGAGAATCCCTACCAATACCGCAGCGGAAAATGCAAGTATCTTTTCCCATTTTTGTGGCAATAACAATCCAATCATAATCATGGTAGAAGTATGACCTGAAAAAAATAAGTCCCGGGTTATAAATCCATGTTTGTCACCATAGAAATAATTGCTAATCGGATCATGTAAATCAATTAAACCAGGAGGAGGTTCTAATGGCAATAAAAGGATGGTAAAAATTCTAGTGATAAAAATTAAATCAATAGCAATTATTGCTCGCAAAGCCAATGAAGGGTTTCGCAACATGCTGATAAAAAGGAAAAGCGACATTAACCAAATAATAGAAAAGGTAATGATAGATAAATCTTTAGCTGGCAAAACTTCCATTACCGGATCTTGAAAAGTATATCCTTTTCTGGATTCAATGAATGAGAAAAAATAGGGAAACACCATTAGCAGACAAATAAAAATCAACAAAGCGATTAGTAGTCTGCTTCTAAACTTTGAATTGCTCCAGGAAGGTTTCCACAAATGAAAACCAGTAGGTATGCGAGTTGATGATTCCAGGTGATTGTTTTTGGAATGCAAAGTTACTAAATCCAATCAAAAAGGTTAATAATGCCAGCGAACAAAAGCCTCCATGGCTGCGTACTGCGTCATACCCAATGCTGCATATAATTTTGCAGTATGTGCATTTCTGTCTTCGGCACGCTGCCAGAACTCTCTGCTGTCGGCTCCTTGAAAGGGAACCATATCTTTCTGACTCTGATGAATAAATATGCCGAACCTTTTTTTCATTACCTGATCCGGACTCATTGGGATGGCCATTTCGATTTCGGAAATATCCCATTCCTGCCAGGCCCCCTTATATAGCCAAACCCAGCAATCTTTCACCCAGGGTTCTCCGGCTGCTTTTAATCTTCGTAAACTTTCAAATACCACTTCCAAACATACCTTATGTGTTCCATGCGGATCGGCTAAATCTCCGGCACAATACACCTGATGTGGTTGAATCTTTCGCAATAACTCCATGGTTATTTGAATATCATCCTCACCCATAGGTTTCTTGTCAATGGTTCCGGTTTCATAAAAAGGCAAATTCATAAAATGACAATTTGCATCCGGTATTCCTACATAGCGGCAGGTTGCTTTTGCTTCACATCTTCGAATCAAGCCTTTTATAGAACGAATTTCAGTAGTATCCGTCTGATCTTTTTGCTTTTGCTCGATATATTTTCTGGCATCCTGCAAAATTCTTCCGCTCATTTGATTATCTATTCCAAACATTTCTTCAAACCCTACTGCAAAGTCGATAAACCTGGTAACAAATTCATCCGTAACAGCAATGTTGCCACTGGTTTGATATGCAACATGCACATCATTTCCCTGGTCATGCAAACGCATGAGGGTACCTCCCATACTGATGATGTCATCATCGGGGTGTGGTGAAAAAATTAAACATCTTTTGGGATGCAAATCGCAACGCTCAGGATGATCTGGAATAATTGCATTCGGCTTTCCAGCAGGCCATCCGGTGATGATATTTTTTAGCAAATAAAAAACCTGCAAATTAATTTCATAGGCATCTCCTTTTTCAACCAATAAATCGGATAAGCCATTTTCCAGGTAATCGTTTACCGTTAAACTCAACACTGATTTATTCAATTTTAATGCAACTGCAATAACCGCTTTTTTAATTAAATTAGGCGTCCAATCACAGCTTCCGGTTACCCACGGACTTTTAATACGAGTTAACTCAGTTGATGCAGGTTCATCAATGATAAAGGTACAATCCGGATGTTGTTGCAAGATGCTGGCCGGAACCTGTTCGGTAACATCCCCCTCAACTGAACGCGCAACGATTGCTGCTTTTTGTCCCCATGCCATTAATAAAATTCGTTTTGCCTGCATGATATTGCTGATACCCATGGTAAGGGCCAGGCGTGGCACTTTGCTGATATTTTCAAATTCATAGGTATTGGCTATCCGTGTGGTATTATCGAGATTCACCAACCGTGTTCTGGAAAACTGACCCGAGCCGGGTTCATTGAAACCAATATGTCCATTGAGTCCAATTCCCAGGAGTTGTAAATCTACTCCTCCTAAATCTGCTAATTTTTGCTCGTACTCGGCACAATGCTTTTTAATTGTATCTTTTGGCCAGGAACCATCTGGAATATGAATGTTGTCGGGATTGATATCGATGTGATTGAATAAATTCCGGTGCATGAAGCTCCAGTAACTCTGATAGGCAGTTTTTTCAATTGGATAATATTCATCCAGATTAAATGTGATAACATTTTGAAAGCTAAGGCCCTCTTCACGATGCATTCGGACCAACTCTTTGTAAAGCTTTACAGGAGTATTACCTGTTGCCATACCCAATACGCATTTTTCATTGCGTGCTGCCTTTTCACGAATTAACTGGGCAATTTCGTTGGCCACCATTTTTGATCCCTCGGTAACCGAAGGAAAAATTTTAACCGGAATTTTTTCAAATGAATCCATCATACCCTTACAAATTGTATGGTAAAATTAAGATGTCTTTCTATTCTTACCATAAAAACCCGAAACAAAAACGCAAAAACTTGCAATATTTTGCTGAAATGGAGTCAATTCTATGAAACGGTTGATATTTTAATCACATTTGTAGGCAAATGTAATTTTACAGGCGTACTTCCGGTATTTACTACCACTTGCCCGGCTTCGAGAAAACCTCTTTCTTTTAAAATTTTGATTTGGTCGGAAATGATTTCATCTAAACTTTCTTCTTCCCCGTAGTAAAAAGCCCTTACACCCCAGCTTAAACTCAATTGATTCACCAGCGTTTTTTCTTTGGTAAAAATATAGAGAGGGGAGGAGGGACGATAACTACTGAGCATAAAAGCGGTATAGCCACTTTGAGTCATGCCTATGAGCGCGTTGGCAGCTACATCCTTGGCAATTTTACAGGCACTATAACAAATGGCATCACTGTGATAAGAAGGTGAATGTGGTTGCGGTTGCAGATCTTCTCCACGATTATAGCGGTACTCTTTTCGTTCAACTTCTCCAATAATTTTTCTCATCGTTTGCACAACAAGAGCAGGGTGCTGACCGGTAGCAGTTTCGCCACTTAACATTACTGCATCCGCTCCTTCCAATACGGCATTTGCCACATCGGTAATTTCACTTCTATTGGGTTTAACCCTGTCAATCATGCTTTCCATCATTTGAGTTGCCACAATAACCGGTTTTGCACGATGAATACATTTTCGAATGAGCTCTTTTTGAATCAAAGGAATTTTTTCAACCGGTAATTCAACACCCAAATCTCCACGAGCAACCATGATTCCATCACTCTCAACAATTATATCACGGATATTTACCAAAGCTTCCGGCTTCTCAATTTTTGCAATGATTTTTGTTTTGCTGTTCTTTTCATTCAGTAATCTGCGTAAATACACGATATCATCCACGCTACGTACAAAACTCAATGCCACCCAGTCGCAGGCTTGTTCAATTATAAAATCAAGGTCGATTAAATCTTTTTCGGTTAATGCAGGAAGTGAAATTTTGGTATCCGGTAAATTGATCCCCTTCTTAGAAGATAATATGCCCCCTAATGTAACCACTACTTTTACATCCCCGTTATCCTCAATACTAATAACTTTTACTTCCAGCTTACCATCATCTATTAAGATGATATTTCCAACTACCACATCTCCACCTAAATTAGGATACGAAACATAAATTTTCTCCAAATTACCAACACATTTTTCATTGGTAAATGTAAGCACATCGCCCACTTTTACTTCCAGTGCATTATTTTCAATTTCACCAACACGGAGCTTTGGACCTTGTAAATCTGCGAGAATAGCAATATTGTAAGGTTCGGATTTATTGATGTTTCGAATATGGTCGATGATGGTTTGCTTGTCTTCATGACTCCCGTGCGAAAAATTCAATCGGAACACGTTAACCCCAGCCTGTACCAGTTCTAATAATTTTTCATAAGAATCGCAGGCAGGACCAACAGTAGCAACAATTTTGGTTCTATGGTTCACGTGAGCAACTCCTGCCTTTTTATCCATTTCCTTATGGAGATATTTGTCTAAGTTTTTTGACATACGTATGCTTTTATGCGAGTGAGATACAATAACTAACTCGCTAGTATTTTAACAATTTTAAACCACTCACTGGAAATTTTCTGCTTGGCTTTAACTGCAGTATCCAGTGGTATATAATTCATCTTATTATTTTGTATTCCCACCATTACGTTGTGTTTACCATTGAGTAAACATTCAACTGCATGATAACCCATACGCGAAGCAATTAATCTATCAATACAGGTGGGAGAACCGCCACGCTGAATATGACCTAAAATACAAACTTTCGTGTCGGCATTGGGTAAGCGTTGTTTGATGATGGCCGCCACTTCATTTGCTCCACCAAATTCATCTCCTTCGGCTACTACAATGAGGTTTACCAGTTTTTTTCTTTTTTCTTTCTCGGTAAGAGAAGCAATCAATTCTTCGATATCGGTTTTGGTTTCCGGAATGAGAATATTTTCTGCTCCGGTTGCAATGCCACTGTGTAATGCAATGTAACCGGCATCCCGACCCATAACTTCCACTATAAATAAACGGTCATGCGCATCTGCAGTATCGCGAATTTTATCAATGGCTTCCACTGCAGTATTTACCGCAGTGTCAAACCCAATGGTAAAATCTGTTCCGGCAATATCCTTATCAATGGTTCCGGGTAATCCAATGCAGGGAATATCAAATTCATTGCTGAATTTTTGAGCTCCTGTAAAGCTGCCATCTCCACCAATAATTACCAGACCATTTATTCCGTGTTTTACTAAATTATTATAGGCTTTCTTTCTACCCTCTACCTCAAAAAACTCCTTACTGCGAGCAGTTTTTAAAATAGTACCTCCTCGTTGAATGATATTGGCTACAGAACGGGAATTCATGGAAACAATGTCGTTTTCAATCATTCCATTGTAACCACGCATTATTCCAAACATTTCCAGTCCGTGATAGATACCCGTTCGAATAACAGCCCTAACAGCCGCATTCATACCTGGAGCATCTCCACCGGAGGTTAAAACACCAATTTTTGTTACTTGATTTACTGCCATTGATGAAAAAATTCAAAAAAACTAAATATTTATAAAAAGTATATATATTATATTTTCTAAGAGAATGCTCAAAAATAAGCATTTGAAAATAAAATAACCCCTTTGTTAACAAGTAGCCTTTATAATTCATTATTTATTAAGAATTTCATCAAAACATTTACACGAACATTAGTTAGTAAAAATCAGTTTCTCTTTTTTTAACTTAGGAGCATCAGCTACCTGCTTTCAACGATTGAATGCTAAAATTGTAGCTACAAAATGTAATTAAGTAGTAGAGATAGGATCAACCCCACGCAATGTACCCCGGGTAGAAATGATTGCAAATCGAACAAACATTTCTTCACTATACCATTTTTCCTGGCGGGTTCTGCGAATTACATCCTGATGTTCGCGCATGCGGTAGGCAAATTGCTTCATTTGTTCACGCGATTCCCAAACGCTGAAAGTTGCCTGCTTTACCCATGGAATCTCACCAATGCCTACAGAAGTAATAAAACCGGAAGCGGTGGTCATGGTTTCAGCCACCTGATCTACTTGCTTCCAAAATGCTGATAACTTTCTTAATCGAATCGTAGCACGTGTGAGTACAGCTATTTTACCGGAATAACTTGAACCATTCTCGGGATATTTTCCAAAAACTTCCTTACCATTCCAGGTTCCATGACCTTCCAATGCAGACAATTCGATGTGATATTCCTCACAACCAAAAAAACGCCACCAGCCTGCTATAAATGAGGGAACAATTGGAGATACAGGCTGTATATTTTCTTTTGGAATGAGTAACAAACCCCATTGTAATAAGTCGGGCATAATGTCGAAAGTTCCATTCTTCCCGCAACCCATTAATCTCCAGAAAGCAATTTGATTGCTTAGCAGTAAGGGTAAACGAAAAATTGCCATAGATAAAAATCCTGCCCAACCCAACCAGGGCTTATACCTAACCAAAATAAGTGAAGCGGGCATAGATTGGGTTAATCTGTTTAACTAATTGAGTTCTTCCTCTAATACAAGTACTTTTTCGATTGCCAATTCAAGTTGATTATTCATGCCATCTCTTTCTACCTGAAATGAAGCATATTCTTTTTCCAGAGTTGTAAACCGGTTGGCAACTGCATAAATTTCCGGATTACCCATTTCAATCTCTAATTCCTTCATCTTAGTATTGATGATTTCCAATGCGGCCTCCAGTTGCTCCATTTTCTTTTTCTCTTTTTGAAGTTGCTTTTGCTTTTCTTTCAGAGCAGGATTATTTCCTTTATCATCTTGTGTACGTTCGCTGGTTTTTACTTCCGGCACTTTTTTTTCAGCAACAATCGGTTGATTTGATGCTGCAGGCTGCTTTGCCATTCTTTCATTCCAGGCTACCCATTCGTGATATCCTCCTTTGAATTCTTTGATACGATGATCGGTGATTTCCCAGATTTTGTTGGCAGTTTTAGAAATAAAATAGCGGTCGTGACTCACCAGAATATAACTGCCTTCATATTGATTAAGCGCATCAGCTAGCAGTTCTACCGAATGCATATCAAGGTGGTTGGTTGGTTCATCCAGTAATAAAAAATTTGCCTTACTTACAATAGTCTTTGCCAATGCCACCCGAGCCTTCTCACCGCCACTTAATACCTTTATTCTTTTATCTACATCATCCCCGCTGAATAAAAATGATCCTAATAAACTTCTCAGTTCCAAATCATTTTTTTTACTTCCACAGTGCTGCAACTCTTCCAGAATAGTATGTTGTAAATTGAGTGCTTCCAGCTGATGTTGCGCATAGAAACTTTCTTCAACATTATGCCCCCACGCTCTTTCTCCTTCAAAAGGTTCTGTTCCGGCAATTACCCTTAACATGGTTGATTTACCTTTCCCATTCGCACCAATTAAGGCAATCTTATCGCCCCTTTCTATCTCTGCATCGGTTTGATGAACAATCTCTATATTACCAAAACGCTTGGTTATATTTTTTAACTGTACCAATACTTTTCCGGGAACTTTATCTAACTGAAAATTGATACGTAAATCGGGCCGTTCTAATTTTACATCTTCAATCTTATCTAATTTATCTAACCGTTTCTGAACACTCTGTGCCTGCGCCGCCTTACTGGCTTTTGCTTTGAAACGCTCTATGAATCGCTCCTGCTGGCGAATAAAGTCCTGCTGATTTTCGAATGCCTTTTGCTGCATTTCGATACGGATGGCTTTCTCAGCCTCATACTGCTCATAATCGCCCGTGTAGATATGTAGCTGTTGCTGATATAATTCCACAATTTTATTAACCATCCTGTTGAGGAAGAATTTATCGTGACTAACAATTACCACACTTCCCTTATAATGTAACAGGTATTTCTCTAACCATTCAATTGAGGGTAAATCCAGGTGGTTGGTAGGCTCATCCATTAGCAACACATCCGGCTGTTGTAATATCATTTTAGCAAGCAGAACCCGCATTCTCCACCCACCGCTAAATTCCTGATAAGGCCTTTGTAAGTCTTCATTGCTGAATCCCAGTCCGTGTAAAACCTCCTCAGCTTTGTGGTGAATATTATAACCATCCAGAACATCCATCTCATGCAATGCATCGGTATATTGCAACAACAATGCTTCATTTTCGGAATCTTGCTCTAATTCTTTTCCCAGGGTTTCAATCAATCTTTCCAATACCATAACTCGCTCAAAAGCACTCAGTGCAACCTGGGTAATGGAATCCTGGGTATCGAAGCTCAACAAATCCTGATGTAGATAGCCAATAGTTGTTTCCTTACTTTTTTCAACAGACCCTTTGGAAGGGGCATATTCGCCTACCAGTACTTTCAGCAGGGTAGACTTCCCGGTTCCATTATATCCCACCAATCCAATGCGTTCTCCGGGCTGAATATGCCAGGTAGCATTTTCAACAATTACACGGGCTCCGAATTCAAAGGTTACGTTTTGTAAACCAATCAGCATAATTTAGCACTTTTCGCGGCAAAGGTAATCAGTTCAAACGGGTATTGGATAAATCAAATGATATATGTATAAATCTTTCCTAATAGCTGGCTGTTGCTTACTGGGAGCATGTCAGTTACAAAATGATTCAAAAAAGAATACTAATATTAATCAGGTAGATTCAGAAACTGGTATGTCTGCCTTTCAAAAAGAAGGAGCGAAAATGCTCAACCAATATTTGCAATTGAAAGGGCATGTATCGTCTATTAATGACACCAATCGTTTACATATTTTAGCCAAAGAAATGATGCGGTTAGCTGATAGTGCTACGATGTTAGCAGATAACCTGCCAGAACTTATCCGAGATAGTGTAGTCACTGCAAGCATGGCTTTATCGGATGAATTATCCGGATTAAGTATTGAAACCGATTTGCATGAAATACAAATGGCATTCCAGGTTTCTTCCCTTCAATTATTTGAATTGCTGAAATGGATGAAACTTCCCGGTGTAAAAATTTACAAATTCTATGATGTAGAAGGAATCTCAGCAAAAGGTGCTACGTGGCTGGATATTACAAGCGGAAGTGTGCAACCGTATGAAGCTAAATCTAACAGTCAAAAATTACTGATTACAGATTCTTTGATTCATTAAACCTATACTATTTTAGTGGCTTATATTCGATAATCACTTTGGCATTCTTCTGCTCTGTAGATGCCAGAAAAATTTCCTGCCGCTTTTTTCCTCCGGCTGTAACTACCATGAGTGCAGTATTGGGGGGGATATCTCCCAGATTTTCTGCTACCACAACAATTTCATGCAGACTCTCGCTTTTATTGCATTTTATATAAAACGTAATCGGAGTAAAATTCAGCCTTTGGTTCGCAGTAACCAAACGATTGTTATGATAAACTGTGATGGTATCATTGTCGATGGTTCCATTGTCGTACAAATCAATGCGGATATCTTCTTCATCGGTAATAATTCTTTTAACCAAATCATTTTCTCTTTCTACCAAAACTCGGGGAACAGATGCTTTTGGAAGTAAATTTTCGGCAGGAGTTCGGGTAATTTCCTGGGTAGTTGATTCTTTCTTCTCCATTTTGTTTCCTGGAGGAGTTGGAACGCTTATTTCGGGAGTGAAGGGAATACGATCTGTTTTAGCAATTTCTGAAGAACCCTTTGGTTGGGAACTTGCAGTGGGTGGTTTAACAACTAAAAAGGCAGGGTCTTTAATTGCGGCGGTTCCGGGCCGACCTGCTGCCGGTTTTGGAGAGGTATTAGGTGTGTTTGATGGCTTTGTATTGGGGCCAGTGGCGATTAAAAAATCTTCTTTACCAAAATCCGACTCTTTCACTTTTTCCAGATGTATTTTTCCACTCCCACAATCCGATTTATCACGGATATTCATTGAAAAAAAAGTGCCATCCAAAAACTCCATTTTTCCAATGGAAGTATAATCCAAATAACAGGTCATTAAACAAGCTTCACTTTTACCAGAAATTTTTAAATCTATTAATTTATTCTCTTTTAAAAGTATGCTATGATTGCCTGGAGTAAATATTCCTGTCATATCGGCTTTTCCATAAAATACGGTGGTTTTATAGGAATAACTCACGCCTTTGAGCGCATTTTTTTGTTGTAACAATTGCACTTCGAACTTATATTTTTCGTCACCAGGCATTTCACCCAACATAGACAGGGAGGAATTGAAATAGCCCTTCCAGATGCCGGTTAACGATTGAGCAGTTACCGACAGAGAGAGTGCAAATAAAAAGAAAAAGGTAAATCTCCACCTCATAGTACAAATCTAACCACCATTGGGCGTTGGGATTGGTAAAAAAGCGTTAAGGTTTTTATAATGCTCCTCCTGTTTTGGCTCGGTTTTCTGCCCTTGAATCGTTACTTTTGCATAAAAAATAATCGCCCAAAGCAGTAGTTATGATTAATATTCAGTTTCCCGATGGGGCAGTAAGGCAATATGAGTCGGGAATTTCGGCGCTGGCAATTGCTCAACAAATCAGTGAGGGATTAGCCAGAAAAGTATTGGCTGCCAAAATAAATGGTGAAGTATGGGACGCAAGCCGACCAATTAACACCGATGCCAGTTTGCAATTGCTTACCTGGAATGAAGATGACGGAAAACAAACTTTCTGGCATTCTTCTGCTCATTTATTAGCAGAAGCAGTTGAACAAACTTTTCCTGGGGTAAAGTTTTGGGTAGGACCAGCAATTGATAAAGGCTTTTATTATGACATGGATTTAGGCGAACGAAAAATTTCGGAAGAAGAATTGAAGAGTCTGGAGAAAAAAATGAATGAGCTGGCTCGGCAATCCAATCAATACGTTCGAAAAGAAATAAGTAAATCAGAGGCAATTGCCTATTTCAATGAGAAGGGTGATGAATATAAACTTGATCTATTAAATAACCTGCAAGACGGTTCAATTACCTTTTATACTCAAGGTAGTTTCACCGATTTATGTAGGGGTCCGCATATCCCGCATACCGGCTTCATTAAAGCCATACATCTTTCCAGTATTGCCGGTGCATATTGGAAAGGAGATGAGAAGAATAAAATGCTCACCCGCATCTATGGTATCAGCTTTCCCCAGCAAAAGGAATTAGATGAATACCTGTTGATGTTGGAAGAAGCTAAAAAACGCGATCACAGAAAATTGGGTAAAGAACTCGGTATCTACACCATGAATGAAGATATTGGTCCGGGTTTGATTTTATGGATGCCCAATGGAACCGTAATTATTGAAGAACTGGAAAAACTGGCAAAAGAAACCGAACAGGCTGCAGGATATAAGCGGGTAGTAACGCCGCATATTGCCAAAGAAAATTTATACTTAACTAGCGGACACCTCCCTTATTATGCCGATAGTATGTTTCCTCCCATGCAAATGGATGGAGAAACTTACTATCTGAAAGCCATGAATTGTCCGCACCACCATAAAATATTTGATGCAGAACCCAAGAGTTATCGAGAACTTCCATATCGGATAGCCGAATACGGAACTTGCTATCGATACGAACAAAGTGGGGAATTATTTGGGTTAATGCGGGTGCGATGTTTGCACATGAATGATGCGCATATATATTGTTCGAAAGAACAATTTAAGCAGGAGTTCAAGGCGGTGAATGATATGTATCTTAAATATTTCAAGATTTTTGGAATTGAAAAATATGTAATGCGGCTTTCATTGCATGATCCGGAAAAATTGGGACAGAAATATATCAATGAACCGGAACTTTGGCAGGAGACAGAGGAACTGGTTAGAAATGTACTAATTGAAACGGGGGTTCCCTTTGTAGAAGTAAAAGGGGAGGGAGCATTTTACGGACCGAAGATTGATGTGCAAATCTGGAGTGCGATTGGCAGAGAATTTACGCTGGCAACCAATCAGGTAGATTTTGCACAACCCAGAAGTTTTGGATTAACCTTTACCAATAAAAATAATGAACCGGAAATTCCTTTAATCATACACCGGGCACCTTTGGGTACTCATGAAAGATTTATCGGATTTTTACTGGAACATTATGCAGGCAAATTCCCATTATGGCTGGCACCTGTGCAGGTGAAAGTATTACCTATTAGTGATAAGTACCTGGAATATGCACAATCCGTTGTTAGCACCCTACAGCAGCAAGGCATTCGGGTTGAAATGGATGATAGGCAGGAAAAGATTGGTAAGAAAATCAGGGATACAGAATTGATGAAAATTCCTTATATGTTAATTGTGGGAGAAAAGGAGATGACAGACGGAGTTGTCTCGGTTAGAAGGCAAGGAAAAGGGGATTTGGGAAGTGTTGGATTAAACGAGTGGCTGCATCAGGTGAAAGATGAGATAGAAAACAGACAATCTTTAGAATAAACACCATAAAATAAGTATATCTTTACAATCAAATCAACCTATTCTAAATAGCTGAAGATTATTCACTAAACAAGTTTTAATGGCATTACCACCAAGAGGAGGGGGACGGTTTAACCCCAGGTTCAATAAACAAGCCGAACCAGAACACCGTATCAATGAGCGTATTAGAGTTCCTGAAGTTAGATTAGTTGGAGACAATGTAACTGTTGGTATTTACAACGTTGCGGAAGCCTTAAAAATAGCCCGGGAGCTTGAACTCGATTTAGTAGAAATTTCACCCACTGCCGACCCTCCTGTTTGTAAAATCATTGACTATAAGAAGTTTCTGTACGAAAAAAAGAAGAAAGAGAAGGAAATGAAAGCCAACTCTAAACAGAGTGAGGTAAAAGAAATTCGATTTACTCCGGGTACTGATGATCATGATTTCGATTTCAAAGCAAAACATGCCGAAAAATTTCTGAAAGAGGGCAATAAAGTGAAGGCCTATGTTCAGTTCAAGGGACGTGCGATTATGTTCCAAGACCGTGGACAGTTATTACTGCTTAAATTTGCTGAACGGTTAGCAGAATGCGGTGCCCTGGAAAGTATGCCCAAATTAGAGGGAAAAAGGATGTTTGCCTTGTTTACTCCGAAAACAGGCAAGAAAAAGTAGTCAATTTAAATCATTGAATATCAAAGGCATACATCAGGTATGCCTTTTTTTATTGTGGGATTTTGATTGAAAATTCACAAAAATCATTACCTTTGCAGCCCAATTTCCCGTAAGGCTCAACAAGTGTGTTGCCCGAGCAACGCCGCCAGCAGGGTGTAATCGTAACAGATTATTTATTTATGCCAAAGGTTAAAACCAACTCAAGCGCAAAAAAACGCTTTAAAGTTACCGGAACCGGTGAAATCACGTTCCAGAAAGCTTTCAAAAGACACATCCTTACCAAAAAATCCAAAAAGCGCAAACGCTCTCTTCGTCAGAAAGGCCTGGTAGGAGCTACCAATAAAGATTTTGTGCTACGCTTGTTAAGATTAAAAGGATAATCAACCCCATTAACTAACTGCCGGAAATCTTTACTACCGGTTAAAATATTGAGATATGCCACGTTCAAAAAATGCAGTTGCTTCCCGCGCCAGAAGAAAAAGAGTGCTGAAGCAAGCCAAAGGATTTTATGGTAAACGTAAAAACGTTTATACCGTTGCCAAAAATATTGTTGAAAAAGGTTTAACCTATAGTTATGTAGGTCGCAAACTCAAAAAACGCGAGTACCGCCAGCTTTGGATTGCACGTATCAATGCTGCCGTTCGTGCGGAAGGGTTAACTTACAGCCAATTCATTCATCTGCTCAATTCGAAGGGAATTGAACTGAACCGGAAGGTAATGGCTGATTTGGCTATGAATGAGCCAGCCAGCTTCAAGGCGCTGATTGATTCAGTAAAATAAACTTTACAGCTACTTTTTTAAAAGCCGAACCTGTTTCGGCTTTTTTTATGCAATTAAAACCAACAAACAACTATTTTTGCCAATCGTTTTGCAATTTTTAAACTTGTGTTCATGACCAACTCCTACACTTCACTGGTAAAACAAACTTTCCATTTTCCACAAGAAGGCTTCGACCAGAATGATGATGGGTATTTAGAATACAATGGATTGGATTTAAAAGCATTGATCGATAAATATGGCACGCCATTAAAGCTTACCTATTTACCAAAAATTGGAATGCAGATTAATAAAGCAAAAGATTTATTTAAGCAGGCCTTCAAGCGACATAAATATGAAGGGGAATACTTTTATTGCTATTGTACCAAGAGTTCCCACTTTTCATTTATTGTAGAAGAAGCGCTGAAACACAATGTTCACCTGGAAACATCCTATGCATACGATTTAGAAATTATCAATCGCCTGTATCAACGCAGAAAAATCAATAAAGAAACCTACATCATATGTAATGGTTTCAAACAAAAAAACTACACCTCCCGAATAGCCAAACTAATTAATTCCGGATTTAAAAATGTAATACCCATTTTAGATAATAAAGAAGAATTAATCGCCTACAAAAAATCGGTAAAACAACCCTTTCGCCTCGGAATTCGTGTTGCGGCAGAAGAAGAACCTAATTTCCCTTTTTATACTTCTCGCCTGGGAATTCGTGCGAAAGACATCCTGGAATTTTATGTAGATGAAATCGAAGGGTATGAGGAAAAATTTCAATTAAAAATGTTGCATATCTTTTTAAATAAAGGTATCAAAGATGACATTTACTACTGGTCGGAACTAAATAAAATTATTAATCTCTATTGCCAATTAAAAAAGATTTGTCCGGAATTAGACTCAATCAATATCGGCGGAGGTTTCCCCATTAAGCATTCTCTGGGATTTGAGTATGATTACCAGTTTATGATAAATGAAATTGTAAGTAATATCAAGAAAGCTTGTAAGAAAGCAAAAGTGCCCATGCCCAATATTTATACCGAATTTGGGAGCTTCACAGTAGGAGAGAGTATGGCACACATATACAGCGTAGCAGCTCAAAAAATTCAGAACGATCGGGAATGCTGGTATATGATCGACTCTTCATTTATTACTACCCTCCCTGATACCTGGGGGATTGGAGAAAAGTTCTTAATGCTACCCATCAATAAATGGGAAAACGAATATCATCGGGTTGTTCTGGGGGGGATCACTTGCGATAGTCATGACTATTACGATTCAGAAGAACATATAAACGAGGTATTCTTACCCAAGCTAAAATCATCCGATCCTATGGATGAAGAAAACAAAGAACCTCTCTATGTTGGATTCTTCCACACAGGTGCATATCAGGATCAAATAAGTGGATACGGTGGCATAAAGCATTGCTTAATTCCATCACCTAAACACGTAATTGTTGAAACGGATAAGAACGGCAAACTGATAGACTGGGTTTATGCAAAAGAGCAAACTGCACAAAGTATGTTGAAAATTTTAGGCTATCTACGATAAGAGTTATTAGCCTATTCTTCCGATTTATTTTTCAATGCCATCAGCAAGGTATAACTACCCTTAGTAACAATTTTATTTCCTCTTAACCCTTCGCTGTTTAGCAATTGAGTGAACCCATTCTCAGAAATTCCAACTTCCACTTCTTTCATTACAAAATGTAATGAATCGGATTGAATGAAAAGAAAATTCCGATTATTATATCTAACTACAGCAGCATCGGGCAATACAGTAGCAGCTTGATTCTTAATTTCAATTTCAGCATTCATATACGTTCCTGGAAGTAAAGGAACATGAGCCTGTAAAAAATGACAATGTATTTCTATACTTCTATCTTCTCCAATTTCTTTACCCAGTAAAATAATTTTACAGGAATATTTTTTTTCGGGTTGCTGATTAGTAAATGCCTGAACGGTTTGTCCGATTTGTAAATTGGGAATATCCTTTTCAAAAACTTTTAATGCCAGGTGAATATCATCTGTACTGATTAGTTCAAATAAGATGTCGGAAGGGTTAATATATTTACCTGCGTTCACATGCACCGCAGCAACATATCCTGAAATCCCGGCGCGAACGGGAATACTTGCTGAAATTTTATCTTTAGTTAGAGTAACGGGATCGATACCTACTAATTTTAGTTTTTGAAACAAAGCACTTACCAGTACCTGCTGAGCCGAATAATCTGCAGCTGCCTGTTGATAATTTCGCTGACTGGTAGATTGGGATGATTGCAACTCCCGTTGTCTTTTAAATTCTTGCTCTAGCCAAACTAATTTTTCTTTAGCCATCAGATAGTCCTGCTGCAATTGAATATATTGTTCCCCTTCTACTACGGCAATTACCTCGCCTTTTTCAACCCGCATTCCCACTAATAAATTAGATGATTTCAGATAACCCCCAAGTGGTACACTAACACTCATCATTTTTTGAGGGGGTAAATCAATTTTTCCTTTTACACGAACTACTGATGTAATCGGTTGCTGCTGGATTGTTCCAATGGCAAGTTGCGCATTGTTCAATTGAGCCCGGGTTAAGGAAACCAATTGATCGGATACTGTAGCTTGTTTTTCCTCCGATTCAACGGGCGATTTACAACCGCTGGATGTAATTCCTATTAATCCAATAAGTATTGTGGATATAATGATTCGTATGGATATAAGTTGATTCATAAAAAATTGCTTATTGAGCAGTTAAAAATGTTAATAATATAATGGAATCATTCAACTTTCTACCCGCCTCCAGATAATCACTTTTCATTTGAATGGTTTGGTGAATCAATTGCACCCATTCCAGATAATGGATGCTACCGGCCAGTAGCTGACGAGAGGCAGTTTCCGTAATCAATGAGGCATTGGGTAATGCCTCTGTTTGATAGTAGCGAAGCGATTGCTGATATTTCAGATATTGAGTTACAGCACCTGCATATTGAGATTGTATTTCCTGCAATCCAGCCTGATAATTACTCTCTGCAATTTGTCGTGAGAAACGGGTTGCTTCAATCATATTTTTCTGACCCTTCCCAAATACCGGTATTCCAATGCCCAGTTGAACCGATCCAAATCGACTTGAACCATCATACAAAATATTATCGGCACCTACACCACGGATAGTTGTAGAATTATAATTCAGTGATAGATTGGGAAGTCGTTTACTTTTTTCCAATTCATAAGCTGCAGTTGCCAGGGTTTGTTGCTGCCTGATAAGTTGAATAGCCGGATGCGAGACCAATAAAGTAGTGTCGGCCAGAGATACATTGTTTTTATTATTCATAGCATTGGAAGGAGCAGGAATGTATTTTTCCGTGGTATTCAATAAAATTTGAAATTGCAACAATACCAACTCTTCATCTGCTTCCAATTGATGTAATTGTTGCCGAATGGAACCCTGCAAATTTTGAGCACTGGTTTTTTCCAGCAAGTCAGTTTCGCCCGAAGCCAGTCTACGCACCGCTTTTTCTAAGGAGAAAGTATATAAACTATCGGCATATAAAAGCAACTGTTTTTTTTGATGTAAATACAGCAGCTGATAAAATACCTGAGCAACATCCCGTTTCAGATAAGCTTCCTTTAATGAAACGGATAGCTTTTTTTGTTTCCATTCCTGTTCCAGCAATTGTTTTTGGCGGGTATATACAGTTGGGAACTGAATAGACTGGCCTATAGATAATCGGTTATCGGTATAGGCACTGTTATAGTTTCCCCATTCGGCCATCAGTTGTGTTTGCGGTAGGATTGAAGCTGTTTCAATTAATTTTTGCTGATACTGTGCTCGAATTTGCTCATTTTTCAACTGCATATTGTTCCGCATTGCCGAATCAATAGCAGCAGGAAGCGTTATCATTTTCTGAGCACGAAGTTCTGATAACGGCAATCCAATTCCTGTCACAACTAGGATGATCAGCATCACAACCGGATTACTGCTTTTTATAATTGACTTTTTTTCAAATAACATATACAATATGGGTAAAACGTATAAAGTTAAAAAAGTAGCCAGCAATAAGCCCCCAATTACTACTGTGGCAAGCGGTCTCTGTACTTCTGCACCAGCACCCTTACTGATAGCCATTGGTAAAAATCCAAGAGAAGCTACCAGAGCCGTCATTAACACTGGTCGTAACCGTACGCTTGTCCCTTTTAATACTACTTCAGAAAGTTGTGTAATTCCTTCATTTCGCAATTGATTGAATTCTGCAATCAATACGATTCCATTCAATACTGCAACTCCAAAAAGTGCAATAAATCCTACACCGGCACTAATACTGAACGGCATACCCCTTATTGCCAATAATAAAATACCCCCAATGGTTGAAAGCGGAATTGCCGAATAAATAAGGATTGCCTGTTTAATTGAACCAAATGCGAAATACAAAAGAAAAAATATCAGCAACAAAGAAACCGGAACAGCTATCATTAATCGATTTTTGGCGGCATTTAAATTTTCAAATGCTCCACCGTAGGACACATAATATCCCGGAGGGAATTTAATTTTTTTAGAAACTTTTTGTTGTAACTCCTGCACTATACTTTGCACATCTCGATTGCGAACATTAAAACCAATTACTATTCTTCTCTTGGCATCCTCTCTTTGAATTTGGTTGGGTCCATCCTTTAATTCCACATCTGCCAGTAAATAGAGTGGAATCTGATTTCCAGCAGGAGTACTAACCAGTAATTGCCTAATTTCCTGCCAATTTTTTTTCTGATCTGCAGACATTCGTACTACCACATCAAATCTTTTCTCACCCTCGAAAAGCAAACCGGCAGACTGACCGGCAAATGCGGCATTTACTACTTTATTTACAGTAGCAACCGATAAGTGATATTGAGCCAGTGCCTCCCGATTATATCGTATGATAATTTGGGGCATCCCCGAAACTTGTTCGACATACAAATTCACTGCCCCTGGTATGCCATTTACCAAAGCAGCCAGTTGCTGTGCATAGGTTGCCAGCGTGTCTAAATCTTCACCAAATATTTTACAAACCACATCCTGCCGTGCTCCGGTCATCAACTCATTGAATCGCATTTGCACAGGAAATTGAAACCCGGTTGTTATTCCTGGCACTTCCGATAAGGCTGCTCCCATTTTCTCACTTAGTTCAGTAAATGTTTTGGCGGAAGTCCATTGTTTCTTCGGCTTCAAAATGATCATTAAATCGCTGGCGTCCATTGGCATAGGATCGGTAGGAACTTCCCCACTGCCAATTTTGGTAACTACTTTTTCTACTTCGGGAAATCGGGTAAGTAAAATACTGGCTGCCTGCTGAGTAGAAGCAATAGTAGTAGGCAAGCTACTCCCGGTTAGCACCCGTGTATCCACAGCAAAGTCTCCCTCTTCGAGAGCAGGAATGAATTCGGCCCCCAAACGGGAAAGCAGAAAAACAGCACCAATAAAAAATATAAATGAAAGGGATAAAATCAACTTGGGAAATTGAATAACACGTTGCAAGCTTTGCTGATATACTTTTTCCAGTCGATGAATGAACCGATTACTTAGATTGTTATGAGCCCCGGTTTTTCTGCTGAGGAAAAACGAACTCATCATTGGCACATAAGTTAAAGAAAGAATGAATGCCCCCAATAAAGCAAAAGCGACCGTTTGAGCCATGGGCTTAAACATTTTTCCTTCGATACCCTGTAAAGTAAAAATGGGCAAATACACAACCAAAATAATGATCTGCCCAAAAACTGCACTGTTCATCATTTTACCGGCTGTTGTTGTAACCTGATCATCCATTTCGGAGCGGGAAATTTTAGCAGCCTTTGCAGTATAGGTACCTGTACTATGCAATTTTGCCAATACAGCCTCTACAATAATTACAGCACCATCTACAATCAAACCAAAATCCAAGGCACCTAAACTCATTAAATTTCCACTTACTCCAAATAAGTTCATCATAATAATGGCAAATAACATTGCCAGCGGAATGATTGAGGCTACCAAAAACCCTGCTCGAATATTTCCCAAAAAAATCACCAGCACAAATAATACAATCAAAGCCCCTTCCAATAAATTATCGCGAACTGTTGAAATGGCACTGTTCACCATTTTTGATCTGTCTAAAAAAGGTTCAATTAAAACTCCCTCCGGTAAAGTTTTTTGAATTTGTGCAACCCGATCCTTCACTAATTTGATAACCTCACTACTATTAGCTCCCTTCAACATCATAACTACTGCACCAGCAACTTCTCCTTTGTTATTAAAGCACATAGCCCCATATCGAGTGGCATAACCCAATTCAACTTTTGCTACATCCCGAATCAGGAGCGGAGCGCCGTCGGATAAATTTTTGATAGCAATATTTCCAATTTCATCTGCATTAGCCAACAATCCTTCCGTTCTGATAAAAACTACTGAAGGACCCTTTTCAATATAAGCACCGCCCGTGTTTTGATTATTATTTTCTAATGCAGTAAAAACATCCGAGATACTAATTTGATAAGATTGTAATCGGGCAGGATCTATCTGAATAACATATTGTTTCACTTTTCCGCCAAAACTGCTTACCTCTGCAACGCCTTTTACACCCAATAACTGACGACGAACAATCCAGTCTTGAATGGTACGCAAATCCATTTCGGAATATTTCGATTCGTAACCGGGTGCAGCACGAACCACATATTGATAAATTTCACCGAGACCGGTACTAATTGGGCCCAACTTAGGGACTCCAATAGATTCGGGTATCACACTTTTCACTTCATTGAGTCGTTCTGCAACCTGTTGCCTTGCCCAATACAAATCGGTTGCATCATCAAATACAATGGTTACGAGCGATAATCCAAATCGGGAGAAACTTCTGATTTCCTTTATCCCGGCTATATTGCTGTTGGCCTGTTCAATAGGAAAAGTGATTAATCTTTCAATATCAGTTGCTCCATACGAAGGGGCAACTGTTATAACCTGTACCTGATTATTGGTTATATCTGGAACAGCATCAATGGGAAGTCGGGTGAGTTCGAATGATCCATATCCGATTAACCCGAATACAAATAAACCTATAATGAGTTTGTTCCTAACGGAAAATTGAATGATTGCATTCAGCATACTGAAATCATTTATACACTGGTTAAAGATAATTACTCAACCAATGGTATTGTTGAAAATAAAATGAAAATGATAACTATGCAATCGTTCGGGGAGGTTGCCAGATGCTTTGAGCAGGGGAGGTGCCTAAATCCTGAGTGGCAGGTATTTTATTAACCGCACAAATACCCGTTTGAGGTAAAGCCATACTAAGTTCGGATGGCATGGTATCGGCAGTGATAGGAAAAAATGAAAAAACATCCCCGGTAGTTTTAAAAGGGAGTTTCATGTCGCGGTCATAATCTTGATCGAACGGACTACCATGCAAATAATGCATATCCAGAAAAGTCAAAAGAGACAAATGATTATTTTCCTGAAGATGCTCGGCGTAATGCTGAAAAATGACTGGTATTTTAAACAACTGTTTTGCCTCGGTAGAAGCAAAGAAGTAACCGAATAAAAAGAATATGGCTATCAACTTATTCACTGCATAAAGATACAGCAGAAATCTAGTTTAGAAAAAAGAAAGTTATTCTTGCGGAAGATCCAGTTCTGCTATCAACTGTTTGAGTTTATCTAGATAATTGCCATATAAAGTTCGAATATACCAACGGGTAAAGAAATACAAAAACAATAACGACAAAACAATATAGCCAATAAACAAGCCTATTGAAAATGGGGGAAGTTGCAAAAAATATTGAATAACTTCAGCAGGCGTAAAATAATTATTCTCAGCAGCAACTACATACATGGAATACATAATTACCGGAGGAAACAATGCCATTGTAAAAATAAAATAGGAACGGGTAAATCTACTTACAAGGGTATGAATTCGAATCAAGTTGTTTTTGACAGAAATTTCATCCGGACTCATGCTTTTTGAACTTCGTAAAATCCAAAATAATACTCCCATAAAAAAAATTGTAACTCCCAGAAAAAATTGCAGGTAGCGGGTTATCAAAACAGGTTGGGTAAAGTATATTCCTAGAATAATACCCACCAAAGCCAGACAACAGAAAATAATTTCTATCAATAAACTTCTTCGGATTCGTTCGATGATACCAACGGATCTATTGTGTATGATTATCCGAATAGCATCCGGATCGGGGGGGGCGGATTCAACAGGTATTTGTTGATTCCAATATTTTTTTAAATCATCTAATTCCATATCAATCGATTTACATCATTTGCCGGGTTAGCAATTGAAGTTTAGACTTAATTCTATTTATTTTAACTGCCACATGGTTGGCGGTAATTCCCATCATTGCCGCAATTTCATCGTAGGGGAAATCTTCCAGGTACAATAAAACAAGGGCTTTGTCTACATCTGTTAGCTGTGCAATCGCTTTATACATCATATTAAATTTCTCTTCCCTGTTATCTGAATCGGCATCCGATAATTCGGGAACCTGATCAGCCGAATGATGTATAGGGTTTCGTTTTTGTTGCTTAAAGTAGGTTATGGCAGTATTCAGCGCCACTCTATATAACCAGGTAGAGAAAAGGGAGTTGCCCTGAAATCGGGGATAGGATTTCCATGCCTGCAGGGTAATTTCCTGAAACAAGTCTTCCCGGTTTTCTTTTCCTTCAACATATACGTTACATACTTTGTGTATGATGCCGCTATGCTGTTGAATTAATTGAATGAATTCCCTTTCCAATTTCTGGTAACAGATTTAAAATGTACCGTTGCAATATTAGTAAAGTAAAGAGGTAAAATATTACAAAAAAACAAAACCCCCTGTAAAAACAGGGGGTGTATTAACCAAAAACCAAGCTGTATTACAGCTGTACCAACTTACTTATTGAATCATAATTTTTTGCGGAACTACTGTTACGGCTACTTTTTTAGGTAGCACAATTTGTAAAATTCCATTTTCATACTTCGCCTGAATGGAAGCAGTTTCGATGTTCTCGTCGAGGGTGAAACTTCTTTTAAAGCTTTGAAAACTAAATTCCTTTCGGATGGTTTTCAATTCTTTTTCCACTTTTTCTTCCTTTTTTTCGTAGCGGATGGTTAGCAATCCGTTTTCCGCCTGAATGGAAAAATCTTCTTTCTTTCTCCCCGGCACATTCATATGAATATGATAGGCATCAGAAGTTTCAGTAATGTTGGTTGCCGGTGAACTGGTTGGGTACTGTTCATCTCTTCCCCAATTAGCCGGGAAATTAAAAAACCATTCGTCTAATAAATTGCCGGGAAATACCGGGTTGCGTTTAATCAGTGACATATGCTTTGATTTTTAAAGTTTTACAATTGATTACACATCCTACTTCCCAAACCCTATACCAAAACCCAAAAATCAACTTATCCGGTCAATTCAACTGAATTTTGAAAAAAATAATGCCATTATGGCGTTTTGTAAATTAATTTAGTGTCATATTGACATTTTTTTATCTTTTTCTAGGGTATTAAAATGTTGTAATTTTGCATACTAAATTAAAAATTATGTATCCAGCAGAGATAGTTTTACCCATGAAAGCCGAATTAACCGAGGGCGGATTTGAAGATATGTCAACACCCGCTGCCGTTGAAACAACCCTGCAACGTCCTGGTACAACGCTGGTTGTTATTAACTCAGTTTGTGGGTGCGCAGCCGGAACTTGTCGTCCGGGTGTATTAATGGCTGTTAACAACGCCACCAAACGCCCCGATCACCTGGCCACCAGTTTTGCGGGCTTTGATATTGATGCCATTCAGGCTGTACGAGCGCATTTATTACCTTACCCCCCCTCATCACCTGCCATCGCACTATTTAAGGATGGGGAGCTTGTAAATATGGTAGAAAGACACCAAATTGAGGGACGCCCCGCCCAGGTAATTGCTCAGCACCTGATTAGTGTTTTTAATGAGCATTGTAATTAATTTTTCAGTATATTTGTTTATGGATGGATAAGTAAGTAATAGCCCCGATTTTTCGGGGCTTTGCTTTTTAAAAATGTTAAACATTTCTCTCCTCAGCAACTACTATTCAAAAGAAGTAGTTTTGTACAACTAACGCATAAAGATTCATTTCAAGCCTACCGCATGTACCCTAACTTATATTATGCATTTAAAGACCTTTTTGGCATAGAGATTAACGGACTAAAACTTATCAATTCATTTGGATTTTTTGTTGCCCTTTCTTTTGGTGTTGCAGGATGGATCCTTTCGAAAGAATTGATTAGAAAAGAAAAACAGGGCATTTTCAGTTATACCGAGCAACAAATAACAGTGGGTGGTCCGGTTAGCATTACCGATTGGATAATTACTTTTTTGCTTGGATTTGTTTTTGGTTATAAGTTTATAGGAGCTTTTTTACTTCCGGATGTGTTGCAAGATCCTCCCGCTTATATTTTCTCTTGGAACGGACATTTAGCAGCGGGGATTATAACCGGCTTAGTGATGGTTGGGCTTAAATATCGGGAATTCAAACAACAACAAATGCCTAAACCCGAAATCCGCACTATACGGATATGGCCACACGATAGACTGGGTGATATAATTTTATATGCAGCAGGTTTTGGATTCCTGGGAGCTAAAATATTTCATAACCTCGAAAATTGGAATGAATTTTCAAAAGATCCGATTGGTTCACTATTAAGTTTTAGTGGATTAACTTTTTATGGTGGACTTATTTGTGCAACGATAGCAATTATTTTTTATGCCCGTAAAAATTCAATTTCAGTAATTCATTTGGCAGATTGTATGGCACCAACAATGATGCTTGCCTATGGACTAGGAAGAATCGGTTGTCAGGTTAGTGGAGATGGTGATTGGGGAATTCCCAATACCCGTCCCAATCCCTTTTCATTTTTGCCCGACTGGGCCTGGAGTTATCGGTATCCACATAATGTGATAGGAGAGGGGATACCAATAGATGGATGTACAGGTGCCTATTGCATGCAGTTGCCGCAGCCTGTATATCCTACCGCACTCTACGAAATAGTTATGTGTTTACTATTGTTTGCAGTAATCTGGTATTTTCGAAAGAAAATACATATCCCCGGAAAATTGGCAGGATTATACCTGATGCTCAATGGAGCTGAGCGATTCCTGATTGAAAAAATTCGCGTAAATACGCGCTACGAATCTTTACCCTTGCAACCCACACAGGCACAAATCATTTCAACTTTGCTATTGTTATCGGGCATTGTTTTATTTATTAAGAGTAAGGATTGGTTTGGCAAAGAATCAGCAAAAGCAAGCCAATAATTGCTGAAGCCTTGTATCTTTGTAAAAAAAATTATGCCATCATTTGATATAGCCAGTGAAGTTGATATGCAAACGCTAGACAATGCTATCAACACGGTAAAAAAAGAAATCAGCAATCGCTATGATTTCAGGGGAACGCCTGTTGAAATCACGTTGGATAAAAAACAATATTTGATCACAGTGGAAGTGGAAAGTGACATGAAAATGAATCAGGTGATTGATGTTATCATTAGTAAGGGAATGAAACAGGGTATTGATGCCAATGCATTCGATTTTTCAAAGGATGCTTATCCCAGCGGAAAAATCATAAAAAAAGAAATCAAGGTGCAAAATGGTTTGAAACAAGAAGATGCCAAGAAAATTGTGAAAATGATTAAAGATTCAGGTTTCAAAGTGCAAGCAGCGATTATGGATGACATTGTACGGGTTACCGGCAAAAAAATTGACGATTTACAGGAAGTGATTGCCGGTTGCAGAAATATGGGAATTGGAGTGCCTTTACAGTTTGTAAATATGAAATCCTGATTAATTAATATCCTGTTAATCAATACATTAAATCGTTTCTGCTTTTTTTGGATGTATTGCTCAAAATCAGTACCTTTGCATCCCATAAAATTTCACGGCAAAATCCGTGTAACCTTAAATCTATTAAAATGAAAAAAGGCATCCACCCCGAAAGTTATCGCTTTGTTGTTTTCAAAGACATGAGCAATGGCTACAGTTTTTTAAGTAAATCAACGGCTCAAACAAAAGAAACTATCCTCTTTGAAGATGGAAATGAGTATCCGCTGATTAAAATTGAAATTTCGAACACTTCTCATCCATTCTATACAGGTAAGAATGTACTGGTTGATACTGCAGGTAGAATTGATAAATTTAAGAAGCGCTACTCTAAGAAAGAAGCTTAATTATAAGCCGGATACTATCCGGCTTTTTTTTGTCCTAACTTTTTTACCCTATCCAACATCTTAAAAAAGCAATGAATTTACGGGATCTATGCCTTGTAATTTCGGGTAAATGGTACCTTTGATTAATAAACTTTGTGCATGAAGTTAGATATATTAGCTTTTGGTGTGCATCCCGATGATGTTGAACTAGGATGCTCGGGTACCTTGCTGATGGCTATTGCCGAAGGAAAACGCGTAGGTATTGTTGATTTAACCCGGGGTGAATTGGGCACCCGTGGTTCTGCTGAAATACGCTTACAAGAGGCTGCAAAATCCGCAGAAATCATGCAGGTTGCCGTGAGAGAAAACCTGTCGATGGCTGATGGTTTTTTTGCAAATGATGAAGCACATCAACGGAAAGTTATTACGGCTATTCGCCGATTTCGACCTGAAGTTATTCTGGCAAATGCCCCGGAAGACCGACATCCCGATCATGGCAGAAGTGCTAAACTGGTTTCGGATGCTGCATTTTTATCAGGACTAAGAAAAATTGAAACACATTGGGAAGGAGCATTGCAGGAAGCCTGGAGACCAAACTATGTTTTTCATTACATACAAGATCGATTTATTCAACCCTCCTTTGTAATGGATATTTCTCCGGTTTGGGATAAAAAAATGGAAGCCATATTAGCGTATGGCACACAATTTAACAGCACCGGAGGAAATGAACCTACCACCTATATTTCAACACCTCAGTTTTTAGAAACCGTTAAAGCACGTGCAATGATGTTGGGAAAAAGAATAGGCGTTTCTTTTGCTGAAGGTTATATATCTGAGAAAATTATTGGATTGAGAAGTTTTGAATCCATTATCCAAAATGTAACTTGATTTTTCCTTTTAAACTTTACAAATGGCTGTTATTCCCGTAGCACTTATACAGATGCAATGCACTGAAAATAAGCAGGAGAATGTTAAAAAAGCAATGGACCTCAGCAGACAAGCAGCTGCGAAAGGTGCCAAGATTATTTGTCTGCAAGAACTGTTTTCATCCTTGTATTTCTGCGACACCGAAAATTACGATCATTTCGCTTTGGCCGATGCAATTCCCGGTGAGATAACAGATGAATGGGGTAAACTGGCAGGTGAATTGAATGTGGTGATCATTGCTTCTCTTTTTGAAAAGCGTGCCCAAGGTTTATACCACAACACTACCGCTGTGCTGGATGCTGATGGAAGTTACTTGGGGAAATACAGGAAAATGCATATTCCCGATGATCCTGCTTATTATGAGAAATTTTATTTTACACCGGGAGATACCGGCTACCGCACATTTACAACGGCCTATGGCAAAATTGGTGTGCTTATCTGCTGGGATCAATGGTATCCGGAAGCAGCAAGAATAACTGCACTTATGGGAGCAGAGATACTCTTTTATCCCACTGCAATTGGTTGGGCTACCAGTCAGAACGAAGCCACTAATCATGAACAATATTCAGCCTGGCAAACTATACAGAGAAGTCATGCCATTGCCAATGGCGTACATGTAGTTTCTGTAAATCGGGTAGGTTTTGAACAGAATGGTGCCATGAAATTCTGGGGAGGGTCTTTTGTTTGTAATCCAATGGGATCCATTTTATATCAGGCACCTCATGATGAGGAAGTGGTTGAAGTTGTTACAATCGATACCTCATTAACTGATAGCTACCGCACCCATTGGCCGTTTTTACGCGACCGCAGAATTGATTCATATGCTCCTATCACGCGTCGCTACCTGGATGAAACAGAATAATTAGTTTCGGCTGCCAAATAAGCGACTGCCAATTCTTACCATTGTACTTCCTTCCTCAACAGCTATTCTATAATCGCTGCTCATACCCATACTGATAATGGGATTGGAGTTAAATGAGTATTGCTGGCTGATACGAAATAGATGCTGGAACTCAGCCCGTATTTGTTGTTCGTTTTGAGTGAATGTAGCCATACCCATAACACCTTTGATGGATACATTTGTAAATTCATGCTGAATAGCTGCAACTTCTGCTAATTCAGCTTCATCCAAGCCAAACTTTGTTTCCTCTTCTGCAATATGCACCTGAAGCAAACAGTTCACTACCTTATCTATTTTTCCTGCCTGCTTATTAATTTCTTTCAATAATTTGATGCTATCTACCCCATGTATGAGATACACATAGGGAAGTATCATTTTAACTTTATTAGTCTGTAAATGACCTATAAAATGCCATCGAATATTAACCGGCAATTGTGCTTGTTTTGTAAGAAATTCCTGAACATAATTTTCACCAAAATCTATTTGCCCCGCCTGATATAAAGTTTCTATATCCGCAACCGGTTTGGTTTTACTAACTGCTACCAGTGTAATATTTTGTGGCTCAAGCTCGGAGCGAATTTGCTGATAAAATGAAATATCTACAGGCATAATTGCAAAGATAACTGTAAATAAAGGCAACGGATAATGCGATATTAGGGAGTTGATTTTTTTTGACCAATTTTTTGCTGCCAAACTAAATTTTCTAAAATCAACGCATAATTATAGGCATCACAGGTATAATAAAAAGTTCCGGCACCCGAAGATCCAATGGTTTTTTTAAAGAATCGGGGAAGCATGCTCGACATATTAGCAATAAAGAAAGAAAAGGTGCCATCCGTTATTTGTGCTTGCCAATTGCTATGGGGCATTTGCTTCACATTAGGTATTTGTACTCCCCAGCGCATCAGTGCGGTATGTAAAAGTGTAGCATCCATCAAATGGGTACTGTTTTCCCAGGCTTTCAAAGCTGCCTGCTCTAATCGGGGTTGAAGTTTTTTTAATACAGGGAAATTCCCGAATTGCATTAATCTAGACAAATGATATAAGATAACAGGGGTACGCTGATAATGAGGCGAGATAAAATCGGGTTCGGTAAGGTATTTATCTTCTTCAATCACTTTCACTATCCATTCCAGAGAAGCGGAATCCGCTGCCTGCCAGGGTAAACGGTAATGCTCAACAAAATATAAAATGTTAGATAATACACAGATATCGAAATCCACCGGCATTTTATTTCCAAACCAGGTTGAATAAGCGGGCAAATGTTGCAAATTTGAATAGGTATTTTTAATAGATTTTTTTTGACCATTTGCATATCCTGCCATCAGGTGATGAACGTACTTTGCAGTGGAGTCGGAAGATTGGAGTGCAAGTAAAATCATAACCGTATCATCCATATCATCGGGCAATGCCTGTGTTGAATTAAACCAGTTGAGCCAGCCACCATTTGGAAAAATCATAGGGGTATCTGTAGGCCAAAAATTATAGGTTGGTCTGCCAGTTCTGTTGGCAAATTTCGGATATACTTTTTTGCAATTACTGCGAATTTGTTTTACCTGCAGCTGAAGGGCAGGAGGTAAATCCGGTTCAATATTTTTTAGTGTAAAATCTACAAGAGCCGTAAAAAACGGATTCACATCTGCTTTCTCGATTTGTTTATTCCAGGCATACCGACGATAAGCTGGCAAACTGCCGTTAGGAAAAGACGGAAAGGCTTTAAACTGCTCCTGTTGAATTTGACTGATTAACCAGGAATGAAAAGCATCTTTTTGAGCAAGAAGGGGTTTACTAACAATTAAACTTATAACTACAAAAACAATACCCACAAAATAATTCCTGCTCAGGTACTTTGAAGAAGAACAGGGAATCATTTGCATACCGGATAAGTATAATTTGGGGTTTATTTTAATATACTTCTGCTAATAACGATTCGTTGTACCTCACTAGTACCCTCATAAATTTGTGTGATCTTTGCATCCCGCATTAGTCGCTCTACATGATATTCTTTCACAAACCCATACCCCCCATGTATCTGAACTGCTTCTGTAGTTACCCACATGGCAGTTTCACTTGCTGCTACTTTAGCCATTGATGAACTTAATGTATAGTCGAGGTGCTGATCTTTTTCCCAGGCAGCTTTCATACATAATAAGCGAGCTGCTTCAATGCGGGTAGCCATATCAGCTAATTTAAACTGAATGGCCTGGTGATGCATAATTTCTTTTCCAAAAGCCTTGCGTTGTTTGCTATAAGCCAAAGCCAGTTCATACGCACCACTTGCAATACCCAATGCCTGTGCTGCAATACCTATTCTTCCTCCCGCCAATGTTTTCATGGCAAAAGTAAAACCAAAGCCATCTGGCCCAATCCGGTTTTCTTTGGGAACGCGCACGTCATTAAATAAAATGCTGTGGGTATCACTTCCTCTAATGCCCAATTTATTTTCTTTGGCACCCACTGTTACTCCCTCACTGTTTTTCTCTACAATAAATACATTGATACCTTTACTCCCCTTTGAAGGATCTGTTTGGGCAATTACCAGATAAACGGATGCAGAAGAACCGTTGGTTATCCAGTTTTTGGTTCCATTTAATAAATAATAATCCCCCATGTCTTCTGCAGTGGTTTGCTGACTGGTAGCATCACTTCCTGCTTCTGGCTCACTTAATAGAAATGCACCGATGTATAATTCGTTATTCTTAGTTCCCCTTGCCAAATGTTGCAAATACTTTTCTTTTTGTTCTGCATTTCCAAATGCTTCCAGCCCCCAGCAAACCAAACTATTATTCACACTCATACATACACTGGTACTGGCATCAACTTTACTGATTTCTTCCATTGCCAACACATAACTCACCGTGTCCATCCCACCACCGCCATGTTCCGGTGCAACCATCATACCCATAAAACCCAATTCTCCCAATTTAGTAACCTGCTCTTTTGGAAATTGCTGGAGCTCATCTCTTTCAATTACTCCCGGTAAACATTCATGCTTAGCAAAGTCTCTTGCTGCCTGGCGAATCATCAACTGTTCTTCTGTTAACTGGAAATCCATATCAATTTTTTTGCAAAAATAAGCTAACAAACGTTAGGAAAAGAAAATATTGAGAAAAATCATAATCGTTTTAAAAATATTTTTTTTGTAAATCATACAAAATGGCTTTCTCGGTATCGGATAAAGCTTTCCTCGTAGAATCCTGAAGGAAATGACGTTTAAATGCCCGAAGTGCGGCAGTACTATCCTTCATATCATACCCGATAATACGAAGTGCCTGCCAATGATTAAAGCCTTCCGGCGCTGGAGCCGGCATATCAGCATACCAGAGTCCAAACCCACGATCAGCCAGCAATTTCCAGGGGAAACGAAAATTGGGATCGTTTTTTCGAGTAGGAGCAATATCCCCATGTCCGATAAAATTCGCCTTGGGGATATTATATTTTTGTTGCAAAACTGCCAACAAACTCAGCAGGCTATTCAGTTGCAGACTATCAAAAGGTTCAAAACCATTATTATCCAATTCTATACCGATTGAAGCGGAGTTGATATCAATTAAATTTCCCCATCGACTAACCCCCGCATGTGCTGCCCGTAAATAATCGTTGAGCATATGATGAACCGTTCCATCTTTACAAATTACATAGTGAGCACTCACCTGAGTAGCAGGTGTTGTAAAGGTTTGCAGAGTTTGGGCACAAGCGTTCTGCGCAGTATGGTGTATAATTACATATCCAGGCTTGCGCAAATTAAAATTAGTTGTTCCTACCCAACGTTCAGGCTGAATGATGGAATCGTTCAACGGCAATTCGGGCTGTTCGCGTAAAATTTTTGATAAGTCACGTGCCTGTTGTTTATAAATTCGATTGGTAGACTGATAGGCATGTGTGGTGCAGCCCAACCAAAGAAAGATGAAACTTATCCATAGGATTCTGGTAGCAGAAATCAAACGCATTGTAAGGGATTTTGAATTGTGGAATACTATATTCGTAAAGTGAATGTAGGTACCTAACTTTGAAAAAAAAAGAAAATGTCGATGCTTTTAGGACGCTCCAGCTTTGGAGATATTGGTAACACTGGCAATGTATTAAGCAGGGAAGCAGTAATGAAGTGGATTGAAGATTGGGTTCTCAATCCACGTTTACAGTTACACATGTTTCAGGTAGGTAATTTAATGAAATGCTGGGCTTCCGAAAAACTTGCGTTACCGGATGATATCGTGTGGAAATGGGAAATGGCTGGTATTTTACACGATGCCGATTGGGATCAGTGGCCAGACACTCATTGTAGAAAAATTGTAGAAGCATTGGAAGAGAAAAATATTGATCCTGAAATCATCCGAGCCATCGCATCCCATGGACATGTTCATTTTGGGGTAGAGCCGGTTACGGATATGGATAAGATGCTGTATGCATTTGATGAATTATCTGGCTTTATCCATGCCTATTCACTGATGCGTCCGGGTGGCTATGGAGATATGGATGCAAAGGGTGTGAAAAAACGTTTAAAAGACAAAGCATTTGCCGCTGGAGTTTCCAGGGAGGATATTAGTGATGCATGTGAAAGAGCTGGAATAAATCTCGACGAATTGATACAATTTATAATACCCCGACAGGCTTCCTTTACCAATCAATATTTAGCGGCTTCATAAATAGAACAACATGAAAAAATTAATTGGGCTTTTTATTTTTGTTATGTGTAGTATTTACGGAAACGGACAGCCCGTTTTACCGCTGAGGGAACAATCAAAATGGGTTGATGAAATATTATCTGAACGTATAGATAAATTACTACCCCAATTAATGAAGCGGGAGGGGATAGATTGCTGGGTATTAATTTCGCGGGAATACAATGAAGACCCGGTTTTAAAAACTTTGCTACCCGCGGAATGGCTTTCAGCAAGAAGGAGAACCATGTTGCTGTTTTACCTGAATCCACAAACAGGCAAAATTGAAAAGCACGCTATTGCAAGATATGCAGTTGGCAAATCTATTCCCGCATCCTGGGATATGCAACAGTATCCCGATCAGTGGGTTGCGCTGGTGCAGTTAATTACATCCAAAAAGCCAAAAAAGATTGGTATCAACTATTCCCACGATTTTGCTCACGCCGATGGAATCACCTATACCGAATATAATTTATTGAATAAATACTTGCCGGATAGTTTACAAAAAAGAGTGGTTTCTGCTGAACCATTAGCGGTTGCCTGGCTGGAAACCCGCACTGAGCGTGAGTTGGAAGTATATCCCACATTAATTCAACTCACCCATCAAATTATTCAGGAGGGATTTTCTGAGAAAGTGATTACCCCAGGAATTACCACAACCGATGACTTGGTTTGGTGGTTTCGGCAAAGGATACAAGATGCAGGATTAGATACCTGGTTTCATCCCTCTGTATCCATTCAGCGGAGCGACTCGGTTAGTTTCGATCACTTAAAAGCATTTTCCGACAGACCGAGAGAAGATATCATACGATCGGGAGATTTGATACATGTTGATATTGGAATTAGTTATTTGCGATTGCAAACAGATATTCAGGAACACGCTTATTTGTTATTACCAGGAGAAAAACAAGCACCCACCTCACTTCAGCAGGCATTTTCTAAAGCCAATCGTTTGCAGGATATTCTCACTCAGCAATTTCAATTACAGTTATCAGGTAATGAAATTCTTAAAAGAGCCTTGGCGCAGGCTACCAATGAAAAAATTGCTGCCACCATTTATACCCATCCGATTGGCTTTCATGGTCATGCTGCAGGTCCTACTATCGGACTATGGGATCAACAGAAAGGGGTACCCGGTTCGGGAGATTTTCCTTTGCATGAAAACACTGCGTTTTCTATTGAGTTGAATGCCGCAAGTTATATTCCGGAATGGAAAAAAGAAATTAGAATTATGCTGGAACAGGATGGGGTTTTTACAAATAAAGGATTCCGCTACATCAATGGACGACAAACCCAACTGTGGCTGATACCTCGACAATAACATTTCTTTTGCCAATAGTTGGCTCAACCATTTTAGATTATGATTGTTAAAATTATATTAACGAATCCAAAAGCAGCGTTTCTTTTTAATTAGCAATCATTTACTAAAAAAATATGGAAAGGAGACAATTCTTAGAAAAAGTTACCGCACCGGTTACAATTGCCTGTTTATCGTGTATGGGTATGGGCTGTTCAAAATCTGCGAATAATTCCAATAACACCAATTCAACCACGCCTCCATCCAATGTAAACATTACAATTAATTTAAATAGTCAGCTAACCACAGTAGGATCATCCGTTGCACAAAATGGGGTAATTGTAGTTAGATTAGCCAGCACCAATGTGGCTGGTTCATTTGTGGCGGTGCAGGAGTCTTGTCCACATCAAGGTGTTTCGATTGCATTCTTTGCCAATTCCAGTACATTTATTTGTCCGAGCCATGGTGCAGTTTTCAACACTGCAGGCTCAAATATAGGTGGGCAACAAACCGGAGCATTAAAAGTATATGCGATTTCAATTAGTGGCTCAACCTTAACTGTAACTGGTTAAACCAGGGGTTCCTGCTGACTTAAGCAGTGAAAACTACCTAAACCCCATATGATATCGGTTGAATCTATTCCTACCACTTCACGTGTAGGAAAGCATTTACGAATAATTTCCAGTGCCTTTTCATCTTTACTCCCCCTGAATGTTGGCACAATTACATATTGATTTGCGATGTAGAAATTAGCATAAGAAGCAGGTAAGCGCTGTCCTTCATAATAAACAGGATCGGGCATGGGCAATTCAATAATATTGAGTGATTTTCCATTGGGTAATGCCATTTCACGAAGTTGATGCAAATTCTTTTGCAGCAACTCATAATTTTCATCCTGAGTATTTTCTTCCACTACTGCCAGCACCGTATGTGCATCTACAAATCGAACGGTATCATCTATATGTCCATCAGTATCATCTCCAATTATTCCTTCATCAATCCATAACACTTGTTCAACTCCATAATAAGCACAGAGATACATTTCTATTTGTTCCTTATTCAGATGCGGGTTCCGGTTTTCATTTAACAAACAGGCAGTTGAAGTGAGAAGGGTTCCAGCTCCATTAAATTCAACAGATCCTCCTTCCATAACTATTCTGGGATGATAAACCGGATATCCATAATGAAGTGCAATAGAAGTTGGAATTACATCGTCTAAATCATAGGGAGGATATTTGTTACCCCAGGCATTATAACCCCAATCAACAACCACTTTTTTATGTTCAGCCGACGGATTAACTAAAAAAGCCGGCCCATGATCTCTGCACCAGGCATCATTGGTAGGATGGTGGAAAAACGTAACCTGCTTCATATCTACCAGTGCCTCTTGCAAGTGTTTTCGGGCAAACTGCTCCATAGTATCATCTGCCACATTGATACATACCCTTTCACTTTTTGCCAGATAATAAATAAAACGGCAATAAGGCTCAAAAATTGATTCGATTTTTCCGGGCCAACTGGCTTCTTTATGTGGCCAGCTTAACCAGGTAGCTTCATGAGGGGCAAATTCGGCAGGAAAAAAATAGCCGGATTCCTTAGGAGTGGGATTTGGAAACATGAACGAACTTAAATTAATGGGGCTTAACAAAATCAAATACAAGCTGACAAAATACTTTTACTCCTGCATCTAACTGACTATCATCTAACATAAAATCAGGAGTATGATGAGGAAAGGCTTGTTGAGCAGACCAGGCGGGATTTTTTGCCCCTAAATACATGAAAAATGATGGTGCTTTAGAACCATAAAACGAAAAATCCTCTGCTCCGGTGTCCCAATTTATTTCCCATACATTTTTTTCACCCAATGCTTTCTTTAAAGAGGGAACTGACTGAGACACTAAGGCAGGATTATTATAGGTAACCAGTGTTTTTGTATCAATCGTAACCTCTGCTGAAGCTCCAAATGCTGCAGCGGTTTGATTCACAGTTTGCCTTATACGCTTATGAATATCCTGTTGCATGTCTGCATCCAGTGTTCTAATGGTACCAGACATTACAGCTTCTTCGGGAATAATATTCGGTCTTACACCTGCATTCATGATACCCACTGTAATTACTGCGGGAGCTTTCGTTAACTCGGATTGACGGCTAACAATAGTTTGTAAATTCTGAATAATAGCAGCACTCACAACGATGGGGTCGATTCCCAACCAGGGATTAGCACCATGGGTTTGTTTACCTTTTACTTTTATACTAAACCAATCGGATGATGCCATAAAACCTCCGGACTTATATCCAATTTTTCCCAACTCGATATTCGACTTAATATGGATTCCGAAAACTGCATCAATTTTGGGATTATCCATCAATCCTTCCTTAATCATTAAGGGAGCTCCACCTTCTTCATTTGCGGGCGGGCCTTCTTCGGCGGGCTGAAAAATAAATACAACGGTGCCGGGTACTTCATTTTTCAATTGAGACAATACTTTAGCTGTTCCCAATAGCATTGCAATGTGGGTATCATGGCCGCAGGCATGCATTACACCGACAGATTGGCCGTTATATTCTGCTGTTGCTTTTGAACGGTAGGGGAGATCATTTCTTTCAGTTACCGGTAATGCATCAATATCTGCCCGCAAACCAACTACGGCGCCGGGTTTTCCTCCTTTTAAAATACCTACCACACCTGTTTTGGCAAGACGGCGTGTGGGGATACCAAATTCTTTGAGATAAGCTTCAATTTTTTCAGCGGTTTTAAATTCTCTGTTAGAGAGTTCAGGATTCTGATGAAAATACCTGCGCATTTCAATCAGCTGATTGTTCACATCCTGAATATATTTTGGAAGCTGAGCAGGAACGGTTTGAGCAGAGGCCTGAAAAGATATCAGGATTAGTATTAACAAATTTCTCATAAGATAAACTTCAATTATTTTAGTTTAAAGATAGGGGAAAGGATATTAACCCTGATATTCACCAAAAATTTCACGCAAGGATCCTGCGATTTCACCAAGGGTACAATAGTTTTCAACTGCTTCGATTACATGTGGCATTAAATTTGATCCATCCCTGGCAGCCATTTGAATATTTAGTATACATTCCTTTGCTTTAGCAGCATCTCTGCTAGAACGAAGTTTGGCTAATTTTTCTGTCTGCAAATTACGAATGGAATCATCGATTTTAAAACCGGGGATAGGTTCTTCTTTATCAGTTGTAAACTGATTCATGCCCACAATAATTTGTTCGCCAGATTCAATTTTCTTTTGATATTGGTATGCACTATTACTAATTGCATCCTGCATAAATCCCGCTTCAATTGCAGCAACACTTCCTCCCATATTATCAATGGTGCCAATTAAATCACTGGCTTTTTGCTCAATTTGCTGGGTGAGTGATTCAACATAATAACTACCTGCAAGCGGATCGGCTGTATCGGCTACACCACTCTCATAGGCAACTATTTGCTGTGTTCTTAATGCAATTCGAGCTGCTGCTTCGGTTGGTAAACTTAATGCTTCATCATAGCCGTTGGTATGTAAGCTTTGCGTTCCTCCCAATACGGCTGCCAGTGTTTGAATAGTAACCCGACTGATATTATTTTGTGGTTGTTGTGCTGTTAAAGTTGCTCCACCGGTTTGAGTATGAAAACGCAACATCATTGCTTTCGGATCGGTTGCGCCCATAGATTGCATAATCTGAGCCCACATTCTTCTGGCTGCCCGAAATTTTGCAACTTCTTCAAATAAATTATTATGCGCATTAAAAAAGAAACTCAGGCGCTTTCCAAATACATTTATATCCAATCCCTTTTGTAAAGCTGCCTGCACGTAAGCTTTTCCATTACTGAGCGTAAATGCAACTTCCTGAACTGCTGTGGATCCTGCCTCCCGAATATGGTAACCTGATATCGAAATCGTATTCCATTTTGGAAGTTCTTTACTGCACCATTCAAAAATATCGGTAATGATACGCATTGAGGGTTGTGGAGGATAGATATAAGTACCTCTGGCTGCGTACTCTTTTAAAATATCATTTTGAATGGTACCGGAAATTTTGGAAAGATTCGCTCCCTGCTTTTTGGCAAGTGCAACATAGAGTGCCAATAAAATAAAACCAGTAGAATTGATTGTCATTGAAGTACTCACTTTTTCCAAATCAATTCCTTTAAACAACAGCTCCATGTCTTCCATGCTATCGATGGCAACCCCTACTTTTCCAACCTCTCCATCCGAAAGGGGATGATCGGAATCATATCCAATTTGAGTAGGTAAATCAAAAGCAACACTTAATCCCGAAACTCCCTGAGAGAGCAGATAATGATACCTTTGATTACTCTCTTCAGCCGTTGAAAATCCAGCATATTGGCGCATCGTCCATCCTTTGCCTCTGTACATATCTTCTTGCACTCCCCTGGTATAAGGAAATTGGCCGGGCATTTCAACCGGAACCTGTGAGCAATAAGCAGGTAAATCGGCTGCAGTATATACTTTCTTAATTTCTATACCGCTATCTGTATATTTTTTTTCTTCAGACATTTTATTATAGATTGGCTGCTCAAATATTAAAGCCTTCCATTACATTAATTTACTAGCTTCATAGCTTAGGGCAGCACTTACGAGATCATGTAAATTTCCTTTCTCATCATTCATACAAAAATGGAGCAAAGACCTACTGAAATCCAATGCCGAAGATCCGGGTGGCATAGACTGAGCAATTTGATTGATGATGAGCATGTTTTTTTCCTTAAGTTTTTTTACAGCTTGCCATGATTCAGGTGTAACATAAATTTGTTGGGTAATGTTATAATCAAACTCATCTCTAATATTTTTCAATAAAAGTAACTGGTAGTCGGGAGCAGTTAACCCCTCCTGCGTATTTCGGGAAATTAGGTTAGGAATTGCAATTCGGTCGGCCAGCAAGGTTAATCGTTCGTATGCCTGCAATTGCAAAGCATGTGACTGCTTATTGATTGTAGAAGGGGAATCCTTCGTTTTACCGCGGCTGCTAAACCAAAAATATACAAGTACACCGGCAATAGCAACTGCAAAACCCATCAACAGGTTGAATATTTGAGCGTTGGTATCCATGGGTTATTTTTTACAAATTTACGTAATTGCCCTCAGCTATTCTTCAATTATGAACCGGATATCCAAATGTAATTGATTAAAAATTTGGCGATTGCAAAGCTGCTTTCATTAGCATAATTTCATTTGGATCAACTGAAATATCTTGTAAATTTTCGTTCATTAAAGGATTTATAAACTCCATGGCAGAAGTAACAGGTATTCTAGCAGAGGAATGGAACTCAACAGCTCCTGTGATATGTTGGATTTTAGAAATATTAGTGCTTCTTACCCCACTTCCCGGCATAATAATGATTCTATTGTTTGCCTGCTGAACCAATGTTGACAACAAAGCAATTCCCTCCATAACTTCCGGATATCCTCCACTGGTTAATATTCTGGAACATCCGGCGTTTATGATTTGTTCCATAGCCTCAAAAGGGTTGGCCACTCTGTCGAAAGCGCGATGAAAAGTTACTTGCATTGGATATGCTTTGTCTACGGCCATTTGCAATTGATTTAAATGAACACTTCCATTTGCCTGCAGGCTTCCTGTAACAATTCCGGAGAACCCCAGTTCTTTACAAATAGCGATATCCTTCAAAACGATTTCCCATTCTTCGGTAGAATATAAAAAATCTCCACCACGGGGTCGGATAATTGGAAAAACGGGAATAGAAATGGTTTCAATTGTCTTAATCAAATTTCCATAAGATGGGGTAGTACCCCCCTCGGCAGGATTATCGCATAATTCTATACGATCGGCCCCTGCATTTTCTGCAATTACGGCAGATTGAAAGTTAAAAACAGCAATCTCTAGTAGGGGAGTGGTAGTTAAGTTTAACAAAGCAAGTAATTTGATTCAGCAATTTCAATACATGTTACAAAATATATTTTCCATCTACCATAAAATTTTTATCATCCGCGTAGCAAACGGCAAAATTGAAGCCTTTCTGTAAACAGTATCCACCATATTCACCTCGCTTATTGATTGCAATAAACCCAACTTGAATTTCTTTACATTTTTCTACTCCCTTCACTTTTACAATTCTTTCTACGGCAGCTTTACAGGCATTTTCAGGAGAAAATCCATTCCGCATGTTTTCTACAACCAGGTGAGAACCACAAATTCTTATAACATCCTCTCCCTGTCCGGTTGCAGTTGCTGCACCAATTTCATTATCCACAAACAATCCTGCACCAATAATGGGTGAATCGCCCAGCCTACCCCTCATTTTAAAACCCATACCACTGGTTGTACAACTTCCGCTTAAATTTCCCTGTACGTCTATGGCAACCATACCGATGGTATCATGGTTCCATTGTCCGTTCTCCAATCGGGTTGGAACATGGTTAGCCATGGGTGATTTGCTTCTTTCAACATTGATAACCGGCTTATACTCGCTTTTTTTCAACCAGTTTTTATAAGCTTTCTCAGCATCATCCGACAACTTTCCTGATTCAAGTGGGAATCCTTCCGAAACGGCAAATTGCTGGGCACCACTGCCAACTAGCATTACATGGGGCGTTTTTTCCATAACTCTTCTCGCAACTGATATAGGATGTTTTATCCGCTCCAAAAATGCAACACTACCACAATTGGCATTATCGTCCATAATGCAGGCATCCAGCGTTACAAAACCATCCCTATCCGGATTCGCTCCCAGTCCAACACAACAGTTGATTTCATTTTCAGTAACCATTACTCCTTTTTCAACCGCATCTAAGGCTCGCCCTCCCGATCGCAAGATTTTCCAAGCAGCAGCATTGGCAGCGATACCAGCATCCCAGGTTGAAATTACTAATGGCTTATTGCCGGTACCCGAATTGCGAAAGCCTGAAAATGTTATAGCAGATAATCCCAACGAACCCCATTGTAAAAAATTTCTTCTATGCATAATCCGGATTTGTTTTATTGAATGTGTAATAAAAATACAGATAAAACTCACGATAAAAAACTGAAATAGATCGGTTATCTCTCATTTGGATACTTACATTTGTAAACAGCATGCAACCCACAAACTTTCAAACAATCGCATCAGCCTGGAACTGGAATAATCCAATTATTATTCCTATAGAGTCTGGATTGATTAACCATACCTGGAAAGTTACTGAAAATGGTAATGAGTGGTTATTACAAGCTGTGAATACCCATGTATTTCCAAGGCCAGATTGGATTGATGAAAATATAAGCAGATTATCTCATTACTTGCAAATCCATCATCCTAACTATATTTTTACTAGTCCGGTTAAACATATCGGAGGGAATGGCATTTTGATGTTAGAAAATACCACTTTTCGAGTGTTTCAATGGATACCTGGTTCTCACGCTAAAATGGTGCTGGATGATGCTGCGCAAGCGAGAGAAGCGGCGAAATGTTTTGGTGCATTTACTCAAAGACTGGCGAAGTTCGAGGCAGAATCTTTACATATCATCATTTCTCAATTTCATGATTTGAGTTACCGTTTCCAACAATTACAGGAAGCATTGCGGAATGGAATTCCTGAGCGAATGTCGGAATGCAGAGATGGTATCGGCTATCTGCAATCCCAAAAAAACCTGGTTGATACATATGAGCAGTATATTCATAATAAAGAAGCTTCTAAAAGAGTAACCCATCACGACACCAAGATTAGTAATGTGTTGTTTGATTCCAATGACAAAGGGATCTGTGTAATTGATTTAGATACAGTGATGCCCGGTTATTTTATTAGCGATGTTGGAGATATGTTCAGAACATATATTTGTCCCGTTTCTGAAGAAGAAGCCAATCTCGACAAAATATTGGTTCGAAAAGAATATGTAGAAGCCATTGTTGAGGGTTATTTCTCAGAAATGGGAACGGAATTGAGTACTTTTGAAAAAGATCATGTATTTTTTGGCGGAGCGCTTTTAATGTATATGCAGGCTCTTCGATTTTTATCGGATTACTTACTGGGCGACCCATATTATGGGGCCAAATATCCTGCCCAAAATAAAATAAGGGCAAACAATCAGATTAGACTGTTACAATGCTTCCAGGAAAGTTTACGCTAAAACTTCCTGCGATTCCGAACGAATGGCAGAAGGCAAATGGATAAGCTGATTGTAAACCCCATCCCATAACTGAATTCTCCTTTTTAAAGCTTCAATAACTGCCTGTTCAGCTTCTTCCCATTTAGCAGGATCGTTACCACATAATTGGCTGGTCATTTGTAACGCTAACTGACTATGATGATCTCCATCCACTTCAATATGTCTTTCGAGGTAATATTTGAATATGGACATTTTTTCAGGGGCCTGCAAATGCAAATCTTGGATGATTGCATAGAACATATCCGGTATCAAATCTTCTCTGCCGAATGTAAAAATGGCCGATTGGAGATAGGGTTTTTTACTTTCAATTAATTGAAAGGTAAACTTCATAAATTCTTGTGCTTCAATAGGTATAGTAGATTTTTTAAGAGCAATATTTATATCCGTTTCGTTAGATAAATCTGCAAGTAATTCTTCAATAGCCCGGGTATCTGCTCCAATTTGATTCATAGCATCCAGGTACATTTCGAAATGACTTTTCCTTACTCCTTCGTGATCCAAATCAGATTCCTCACCAACTACAATTTCATTAATGAGAAAGCGGGCATCAGCATTACCTTTAGGAAACCAGGGAATGGTGGTACAGGTAAGCTCATTCTGCAATGATTTCAGTAATGACATAAAGTCCCAAACCGCAAACACATGATATTGCATGAATATTTGTAAATGCTCGGGCCGGCGTATAAGGGAATACACTTTATGTTGAGTAATCGCCTTTTTATAAGGTTCAATAGCTACAAGTAACTGAGATAATCCAACATGCATATTTTGAATATAAGGGTGTAAACAATTCACCCTTATAACATTATACAATCAGAAAAGTTTAGCATCGACTTAATAATCTGAACCCATACAAAAATCAGGCTTTCTGGATTTCCATTTTCCACGGGTAAAATCAGGAATCAGTTGCACTTGTCCACCTTCGGCAATAGATTTTTCAGAAAGTGGGGTAATGGCATACCAGGTAGCCAGGTCGTATACATCGATAGGGAAGGGGGCGTTTCTTTTGATGCACTCAACAAATGCATTATCTACAAAGAAATCCATTCCGCCATGTCCTGCCCCTACTGCCTGCGCTTCATATTTTTTCCAGATGGGATGGTCGTATTCTTTCAGGTATTTTTCGGAATTCTCCCATGCATGGGGCTTGGCACTTTTACCTTCAAAATACATCATTCCAGCAGTAAACTCACCGGCATGGTTATCTTGCCAGATACCTTCTGTGCCCTGCACCCGAAAACCAAGATTATAAGGGCGTGGGGAATTGGTATCATGCGTTAATACGATGGTTTCTCCGTTTGCAGTTTGAATCTGGGATGTAACAATATCTCCTAAAGCAAAGGAAACTTTTGCATTAGGATGGTTGGGACCTCCTTTTGGGTGATCAACAATATATTTATGCAATCCTCTTGCTTTTGTAGCAACGGAAGAAATTCTGGTTAACATATTTCCCCGGTTAATATCGATCATCATGGCAACGGGACCTAATCCGTGAGTAGGGTAAAGTTCCCCATTTCTGTTTACGGAGTGTTGGGTGCGCCATTTAGCCTCACTGTAGCCTTTTTCACCAAATTCAACCCCTGAATTATAGGGAGTTACTCCGTCATTAAATTTCACTCCCCGCAAATCATGCTCATATCCTCCTTGTAAGTGCAATAATTCCCCAAATACCCCTTTGCGAACCATATTGTAAACCGCCAGAATATCTCTCCGGTAACAAACATTTTCAAGTGCCATTACAGGGATACCTGTTTTTTCGCTTGCATTTACAATATCCCAGCAATCTTGTAATTTAATAGCACCACATACTTCCACACCGGGAATTTTACCGGCATTTACACTATCCAATGCCTGAGGAATATGCCATTCCCAGGGAGTTGCAATAATCACTGCATCTACATCGTCGCGTTTTAATAAATTTTTATAATCGTAATTTCCTTTTGGATAGGTGACGGGAGTAGGTTTTCCTGCTTTTTTAATCATAGATAATGCATCCCCCAACATGCGGGCATCGGGGTCGGCTAGTGCAGTTATATCAACATCATTTCTTTGCAGTAACATATCGATATGGCTCTGACCGCGCATTCCGGTTCCAATGATACCGATTCGGACTCTTTCTTTTCCGGAATTTGCATATGCCCGAATACCGGAAAGTGAGTAGCCAACAGCCAAAGAAGCCATACCGGTTTGTGCAATAAATTTTCTTCTGTTAACGCGTGAATTCATTTGTAATAATTAGGAGTAAAAAATTGTAATAAAATTGAAAGCATGTATTAAGATTTTAGTGCAGCAACCACTTTTTCCATTTCTGCAACTGTACCTATGCTCAGCCGAAGCCAGGTACTTTTATCTTCAAATGATCTTGCTCCTACAATGTTAGCTGCCTGTAATGTTGCTGCTACATCCTTTTTGTAATTAGCAGCATCAAAATAAACAAAACTGGTAAAAGAAGGGATAAAGGGCATATCTAACATTTTAAGACCATTATAAAAAATTTCCTTAGCCTTGATATTTTCTGACTTACAAAAAGAAACAAATGCGGCATCATTTAAAACAGCCAATCCTCCCTGCATAGAAACATAGGATGGACCAGCATTAGCCCAAGCTTGCATTTGCATAAGCTGTTGAATTACAGAAGGTTGTGCGATAGCATATCCCAGGCGTGCCCCAGCCATTCCATACACTTTAGAAAAAGTTTTAGCGATGATGAGGTTGGGAAAATCATTGATCAAGTGAGCCATGGAAGGACTATCATAATAATCTGTATAGGCTTCATCTAATAAGATTACACAGCTTGCAGGAATAGATTGGATAAATTTTTCGAGGTCTGATTGTGCAGAAACAGTTCCGGTTGGATTATTGGGATTACAAACATACACCATTCGGGTTTCGGAAGTAATAGCCGCGCGCATTGCAGGAAGATCGTTTTCTTTAGCTTTTGTAGCTGGAATTAGCTTTATGGGCAAACCAATTTTTCTGGCTGCGGGCATCCAAAGTTTAAATGTAGGTTCAGTTGCAACTGCATATCCTTTTTGTTGAGCAGCGTATAAAGTTATTAGTCCTAATAATTCGGAAGATCCGGCACCAAGAATAATGTGATCCTTTGTATGACCGGTAAGTTTTGATATTTGTTCCCGTAAAACGGCATTTACATCCCATTGATATCTGTTAGAACCATCAATGGCGTCGTACATGGCTTTCTTAGCCATAGGTGATGGTCCATGAGGATTTTCGTTGGATGAAAGTTTTATTGGACCGGTGGCAAAATGTTGTAAATCAAGTCTTTTATTTATTTGGTGGATTTCTCTTGCAAATGATTCCCGGGCTGCTACAAATGCACCAGCAGCAAGAGCAGATTGTTTGATCAATTGTCGACGATTCATGTTGATATAATTTGATAGTAAGATACATATTTTGATAGAAAATCAGTTCATAGAAATCAAAAGACAGTCAATCGATGTAATCAGACAAAAAAGTATATATTTTACCTATAATTAATATTATGTTAAGTAGTTATATTATAAATCAGATCCTACCTAGATGATAATAAAAAAAGTCACCCTTTCTATTGGATGACTTTTTCACTGATATTAAAAAAAATGAAACTTAATTCTTCTTATGCATGCTTTCGTATTCTTTATACTTGGCATCATATTGATCGAATAATTTCAAATCTTTACCTCTTACTTTATCCCGCTTAAATTCATACATATTAGCAAGGAAGTCTAATGATCGCTCAAAAACCATTTTCTCGGTTTTATTAGCATCCGTTTTAGACTTTAAAATATCAACTGATTTTTCCAACCAACTTATAGCCAGATCCAGATTCTCATTAACAGGCTTCTCTAAGTCTGCATTTAATTTCTTTACTGCATCAGTTTGTTCTTTGAACTTTGCTTCTTGCGCAGCCTTTTTCTTCGGATCTTTATCAAGTGGAGGACGATTCGCATTCATTTGCTGGAGCGTTCTGATATTGTCTGAATATTTGTCTGAATAATCAGCAAAATTGTTATAATAGATTAATCCGGCATTAAAAGCTGCAATAGAGTTTTTATTGTTGATTCCAAATGCCTTCTGGTAAGCATCAGCTGATTTCATGTTATACATTGCGTGATTGGTGCTATCCATATCCTTTTCTTTTGTTCGCACATTCGCAAACCAATCGCCAAATTGTAAAAGTTTAAATTCACTTAAAGTTCCTGCAGCACTCTCTCTATCATAATAAGCTGTTTTCTCTGCCAGGTTTAAATTTTTATCCAAATACTCCATTTCATAATCCTCCCAGTTTTCTTTGGAATATAATTCTTTTGAAAGCGCGAGGTATTTTTTAAACTGAGCTTCCTCTTTATTTGTTATGAAATGATTGAGGGTAAAACGATACATATCTATATATGCTTCTTCTGCTACCTTATTATCAGCCAAGCGAGTATATTGAGCAACTGCTTCCGCAGGTTTTTGAGCATTTTGCAAAGAATATCCTAAATACAAAATTGATGTGGTATCAAAAGGTGTTTTAGCGGATGTCCATTTATTCTTATAAATTAAATCGTATGTGTTTACAGAGGAATGAAAATAGTAGGCAGCTGAATCCCATTTTTTTGCGTTAAATGTACGCACTCCATCAGCAAAACATCCTTGGTATAAATCGAAATATCCATTAGGACCGTCCTGCCCTATTTCTTTTACAAAAGTAAAATTTGCATCCAATTGCTGGTATTTAGCAAATGCTTCATCAGCAATTTCCTTAGCGTTAGGAACTTTGGCTCGTAATGCAGCATCTTTAAAAAAAGCCGCATAAATTCTGGCTTTCCAGTAATAGGTTTCTGCTTTTCCTGAAAACTTTGGGTCCTGAACTGCTTTATCAATTTCATTCTTGGCTTCGCCAAATTTTGCAGTTTGGGTAAATAGCATTACTTTCTTTAATTCTTGTGCACCTGATGTTAAGCAAAATGCTGCAGCAAATAATGCAAGCAAAAAAATCCGCTTCATAGTCGTTAAATTAAGAGGGTTGTTGAGGGGTATTGTCTTGATTAGGGGTTATAATATCATTATCCTGCTCATTATCGTGATCCGAAGGTAATACATTGGAAGCATCTGCAGAAACCGTGTCTGCATTTGAGTTTCCGACTTCAACAGGTGTATCATCTTGTTCATCTATTTGTGAAATGGCTGCTATTTCATCCCCTTCATCCAAACGAATCAATTTTACACCCTGAGTTGCCCTGCCTGCCTCTCGAATTTGTTCGATGCCGGTACGGATGGTTATGCCTGATTTACAGGTTATTATCAGATCTTCTTTTTCAGTAACACTAAGTAAACCTACCAGACTTCCTGTTTTCTCGGTAACATTAATTGTTTTTACTCCTTTTCCTCCCCTGTTGGTAATCCGATACTCATCTACCGAAGTTCTTTTTCCAAATCCTTGCTCACTAACCACCAAAATGGTTCGGCTGGGATCGTCTTTGTGAATACAAATCATTCCAACTACTTCATCTTTTTCATCATCCACTTCAATACCTGCCACTCCAATGGCGCCTCTTCCGGTTGGTCGAACTTTGTTTTCGGGGAATCGAATTGCACGGCCGCTTTTAACCGCCAGCATAATTTCCTGATTTCCATCGGTTAATTTAGCCATCATCAATTCATCACCCTCCACTACAGTAATTGCATTTACGCCACTGGCACGAGGACGACTGAAATCTTCAAGCGATGTTTTCTTGATAATCCCTCTCTTCGTACACAAAACGATATAATGCTGTTCTACATAGGCTTTGTCTTCCAATTTATTTACATCAATAATCGCCTTAACCTTATCATCATTGGGTAATTGAATCAAATTTTGAATAGCTCTACCCTTGCTTTGCTTTTCTCCATCAGGAATTTCATAAACCCGAAGCCAGTAGCACCTCCCCTTTTCTGTAAAGAACATCATGGTTCCGTGAGTAGACGCTACAAAAAGATGCTCTACAAAGTCTTCTTCACGGGTTTTGGAACCTACTGCTCCCCTACCACCTCTTTTCTGTGCCCTATATTCGGAAGCAGAAGTTCTTTTAATGTACCCAAGATGTGAAATTGTTATAATCACATCTTCATCTTCAATCAAATCCTCAATCCGCATCTCATCAGCCAGATATTGAATTTCTGATTTCCTGTCATCGCCAAATTTTTCCCGAACTTCCATTAATTCCTCTACAATTAAATCGTACCGGGAGGCTTCATTTGAAAGTAACCCACGTAAATGCTGTATAGTTTTAATGAGTTCGGTAATTTCCTCAACAATTTTATCCTGCTCCATTCCCGTAAGTCGCTGTAAACGCAGTTCTAATATCGCCTTGGTTTGCGCTTCTGAGAAACCGGGTTCTTCTGTATAAATATCTGCCGGAACATCCCCTAGAAAAGCAGGATTGAGCACCCAATTCCCTTCTCTACTTTTTTCCATCAGAGCCGATTTCGCCTCTTCAGGAGTTCTACTAGCACGAATGGTTGCAATTACTTCATCCAGATGATCGAGTGCCTTTAAATAACCTGCTAAAATATGAGCACGTTCCTCTGCTTTTCTTAGTTCAAATCTTGTACGGCGAATCACCACATCCATCCGAAAATCTATAAACTCCGTTATAAGCATTTTCAGATTCATGATACAAGGCCTGCCCTTGGTGATGGCAACATTGTTAATTCCATAACTGGTTTGCAGCTCAGTATACTTGTACAACTGATTAATGATTACCTGCGCAACCGCATCTCTTTTCAAATCCAGCACTATGCGGGTACCTTCCCGCATATTACTTTCATTGTTTACATGTGCAATTCCCTCGATGGTTTTATCATTCACCAACTGACCAATCCGATTGGTTAGCACATCACGGTTTACCTGATAAGGCACTTCTGTTATGATGATTTGTTCTCTCCCACTTTGCTTGGTATCTACCACACACCTTCCCCGCACCACTACACGTCCTCTTCCGGTTCGGAATGCTTCTTTAATTCCTTCCATACCAAAGATGATTCCTCCCGTTGGAAAATCAGGTGCCTTGATATGTTGCATCAATTCATCAATGGTAATGTCTTTGTTTCTTATATAAGCAATACAGGCATCTACCGTTTCACGGAGGTTGTGTGGCATCATATTGGTTGCCATACCCACCGCAATACCCGATGAACCGTTTACAAGTAACTGTGGAATTCGAGTGGGTAAAACAGTAGGTTCTTCCCTAGAATCGTCGAAGTTTAATTGAAAATCAACCGTCTCCTTGTCAATATCCTCCAACATAGCTTCAGCCACTTTCTGCAAACGAGCCTCGGTATAACGCATAGCAGCAGGAGGATCACCATCCTGATTTCCAAAATTTCCTTGTCCATCTACCATCGTATACCGTAAAGTCCAATCCTGAGCCATCCGCACAACCGTGTCATAAATGGAAGCATCTCCATGCGGATGGTATTTACCCATCACTTCTCCTACAATTGCAGCTGATTTTTTATAAGGCTTATTGCTGTTATTGCCCAATTCATTCATAGCAAACAGAACCCTGCGGTGAATGGGTTTAAAACCATCTCTGGCATCGGGCAGTGCTCTACCAACTATTACCGACATCGAATAATCGATGTAGGCAGTTTTCATTTGCTCCTCGATATTCACCTGAATAATCCGGTCGTTATCGTGTGTGAGTTCGGGTGTAAAATTATCTTCCGCCATGCTAAATTTGAGTTACCCCTTTGGGTGAATTCCGATAATTTTTTATCGGCATTTTGTGGGTCTGCGAAGATACTTTTTTTTGTGCCCTGAAACCCAAAAAACTATCAAAAAATAAAGCTGTTTTATCCACAAAATTCGGCCGATTGTTAGCTTCTTTTTTTATCAAAACCCTTTACAAAAACGAAAGCAGTTTTTGCACCAAAAATCCCATTCAAGCAGCTTGTTTTGTACCTTTATTCATTATTGATTTTTTCATTTATGAGCCAACCCCATATTTTACTGCTGGGAGCCGGAAAATCATCCGGATCCCTGATTGAATTTTTACACGCCGAATGTAAAAGCAGAAATTGGCGTTGCACGGTGGCTGATGTGCAAGTAGCATTGGTTAAAGAAAAATTAGCTCCCTACCCCTATTTAGTACCCCAATCCCTCAATTTGGAAATTGAAGCAGAACGCATTGCATTAATTGAAAAGGCCGACCTCGTAATTTCTTTACTGCCTCCCTTTTTACAGGCTACTGTTGGAAAAGACTGTTTGCAACTAGGTAAGCATTTTTTATCCGCTTCCTATACCGATCCCGCTTTACTATCATTAGATACAGAAATCAAACAAAAAAACCTGCTCTTTTTAATGGAAATGGGGCTAGATCCGGGTATAGACCATATGAGTGCCCTTCAGTTGATTCATCGGATTAAAGATACTACTGCTACCATTACCGGTTTTGCTTCGCATTGTGGTGGATTAGTAGCACCCGCCTGTGACACCAATCGCTGGCATTATAAGTTTTCCTGGAACCCACGGAACGTTATTTTGGCCGGAAAAGCAGGAGCTTTGTTTAAAGAAAATGGAAATATACAACAACTAACCTATGCGGAATTATTCAATTTCCGGCATCCTGTACAAATAGATGGATTAGGGGAACTGGCTACTTATCCCAATCGGGATTCTCTTCCCTATATTCCAATTTATAACCTGGAAACCGCCCAAAATTTTATCAGAACAACATTGAGATATCCGGAGTTTTGTGAAGGATGGGACTGGTTAATCAAATTGGGGTGCACAACAGATGATAACCAAATTATTTCAGAAGGAATGTGCTATAAAGATTATTTCAATCTGCAACTTTCCCAATCACAAATTCCTCCCTCAGATATTCCGCTTCCTATTTTGCAAATGCTGAAAGAAATTGGATGGGAGGATACACATCGCATTAACCGAAAATCCGGATCATCGGCAGAAATCTTACAGGAAATTTTAGAAAATAAGTGGGCCCTTCAACCCGGAGATCGTGATATGATTGTAATGCTACATGAAATTTATTATACACAAAAAAACAGAAAATTTTTACTGCGTTCACAATTAATAGTGGAGGGCGATAATGAAATGCAAACTGCGATGGCCAAAACAGTAGGACTACCCCTTGGTATCGCGGCCATCTTGTTATTAGAAGGAAAAATTTCCATCAGAGGCCTGCACATCCCAACAGTACCTGAAATTTATGAACCTGTGATGGAGGCATTAGAGAATAAAGGCATTCAATTTCAGGAACAACTCATTGAACTGAGTTAGCGCTTGCCTTTTTTAGCTGGTTTTTCTATTTCGGCTTGTAGTACCCACTCATAATCCAGCTGTCTTTTTTCCAAATTAGCAGCCACCACCCGAATCATTACCTTATCCCCCATTCGGAATGTTCTGCCACTCCTTCTTCCCACCAAACTATAATCAGCTTCCACTAACCGAAAATCATCATAATCAGTTAGTGAAACAATATTTACCAGCCCCTCACATTTATGTTCTACTGTTTCCACCCAAAATCCAAATGATGCAACTCCACTAATTACCCCTTCCAGCACATCACCAATATGTTGCTGCATAAATTCAACCTGTTTGTATTTATTTCCTGCCCGTTCACATTCCATTGCAGCCCTTTCCCGCTCACTGCAATGTTTACATTTTTCTTCCATCTTTTTTTCTGCAGCCGTATTATTCTGCAACAGTTTTTCCAATATTCGATGTACCAAAATATCAGGGTACCTTCTGATAGGAGAAGTAAAATGACAATAATGTTCAAATGCCAAACCATAGTGTCCGATATTTTCGGAAGTATAAATTGCCTTTGCCATAGTTCGAATGCCTAATTGCTCCAATACATGTTGTTCTGGCTTACCTGTAACATCATCCAGCATTTGATTAAAACTTCTTGCAATTGCATCAGGTGAGGATATATCAAACTGATGTCCGTGCTTCTTTGCAAAAACAATGAAAGGAGCTAACTTTTCTTTATCCGGTTGATCATGTACCCGATACGGGAAAGGTAATGCCTTCTTATTAATTTTTACTTTCGCAACATTTTCGGCAACCGTTTTATTTGCCAATAACATCCACTCTTCAATTAACTGATGCGATTCCTTACTTTCTTTAACTACCACTCCAATGGGTTTACCCTTTTCATCAAGCGTGAACCGAACTTCCTGCGAAGAGAATCTAATAGCTCCTTTAGAAAATCGTTTTTTCCGTAATTTCTGAGAAAGCTGATGTAATAGAATAACTTCCTCCGCATACAATCCTTTGCCGCTTTCAATAATTTTCTGCACATCCTCATAGGTAAAGCGATGCTTCGAATGAATTACTGTTTTACCTAACCAATACTGCTTTACTTCTGCTTTGTTGTTAATTTGAAAAATGGCTGAAAAGGTTAATTTATCTTCATTTGGTCGAAGAGAGCAAAGTTCATTAGAGATAGTTTCCGGTAACATTGGATTTACCCGATCGGGTAAATAAACAGAGGTTGCTCGCTTATACGCTTCTTCATCGAGTGCTGTTTCTGGTTCAACATAATGACTTACATCAGCAATATGAACACCAATTTCGAGCAACCCATTTTCTAAAGTTCTTATTGAAAGAGCGTCATCAAAATCTCTTGCATCTACCGGATCAATGGTAAAAGTGAGCAGGGATCGACAATCTTTTCTTTTGGCAATTTCGGCAGTATCAATGGTTTCGGATAGACGGGCCGACTCCTCCAGCACTTCATCCGGAAATGTTAACGGGAACCCTCCCTGGGCCAGTAATTCTTTCATAGCGGCATCATTCCTGTCTTCCGGTTGTAAAATTCCAATCACCGTGCCTACCGGTTTTTTGTCATCTTTTTCCCACTTCACCAATCGGGCTACTACCCGATCTTTATTTTTAGCACCCATTGTATCAGATAAGGGTATAAACAAATCTGGCATAGGCCTGTCGGAGTCTGGAATAAAAAATGCATAATTGGTAGACATCTGCAAATAACCGGTGAATTCAGTCTGCTTTCTACTAAGCACTTCGATTATTCTCCCTTCCCGTTTACGGGTGCGGGGATTCTCACGGATAATCTTAACACGAACCGTATCTCCATTAAGTGCTGTATTAAAATCACCTGGCTTAACCATTACATCCATACCCTCTTGTCCGGTAATTACATACCCCATCCCCGAACGGGTTATTTCAAGTTTACCCTTTTGCAATAATTCACGGTTATGGCTATTAACAGATGCGTGTTTACTTTTTTGTTTATGCTTTTGCTTCTTCATGAGGTAGTTGATATGAAAATCCGGTTACAAATGCAGCGATTACTTCATTAAAAAAGACCCCCTCATTGAATAGGAAATAATGATGAATTGGAATCACGTAGAGAGGCAACGCGCTAAGTTGTGGTTGAAACTTTAATAGTCGTACTGCGTCTTTTTCAGTTGTAAGTATTAATTTATCTCTTGCAGCTATTTTGTTGAAGTTTTGTTGAATTTCATGCAAATCATCAATTGAAAAAATATGGTGATCGGCATAATCGAGTTGAGAATAGGAATGAACTTTATCTGATAAATAATTTTTCAAAGGAGCAGGATTAGCAATACCACAAACTAAAAGTACTTCATCCCGCTGCGTCAGATGCCATTCATCGGTTGAATTAAAAATATGATAGGGCGTTCCATAAGCAATGGAAGTAAAAAAGATACGTTGATGTGGTAACAAATTTAATTGACGCAGTATTTGATACTTCTCATCATGCGTAAGTGTTTCCGGACATTTGGTAACCACAATAATTTCTGCTCTACGAGCTGATTTTCTTTCATCTCTCAAATCACCTGTTGGTAAAAAATAATCCTGTGCATACAAATTTCCATACTCGGTTAATAAAATATTTAACCCCGGAATAACTTCTCTGTGCTGATAGGCATCATCTAAAATGATAACCTGCAAATCAGGTATATCCTGCAGTAAGTAGGGAATACCCACCAATCTTTCTTCACATACTGCAACAGCAATATCTGGAAATTTCAAATGAAACTGCATCGGCTCATCTCCTATTTCCAATGCAGTTGTATACTCTCTTGCCAAAACATACCCTTTTGTTTTTCTTTTATATCCTCTACTTAAAACTGCCATCCTAAAATTAGGTTGTAACAAACTTATCAGGTATTCTACCATGGGAGATTTTCCGGTTCCACCTACTGCCAGATTCCCCACCGCAATAACGGGGAAGTTAAACTGCGCAGATTTCCAATACTTATTATCATATAATCTATTCCTGATTTTGATAATTGCACCATATAACCAGGCTACTGGCAATAATAATACCCGGAAAGATTTAAGAAAAATGGTATTAAAATTCATAAAAACCTGAGGGTGTAATACAACCATCTAAAGGTACATCAAAATCAGCGGTATCGGCTATAGAATCAATGATTTCGAAAAAGCCAATTCCTATTTTTAAAGAATCGTTTCTGGTTTTGGCTAAAAAGCGGTCGTAATATCCTCCCCCATATCCAACCCGATGCCCCTTAGCATCAGCTACCAGTAAAGGAACTAAAATCAAATCAATGGTATCTGGCAACCAAATTTCTTTTCCAACGGGCTCTGGTATTCCCCAATCACTAACCGGAAAAGGAGGATCGATTTCAGAAACCACTGCTTTCATCTTTCCGGGCTCCCACTCCACAACAGGATAGGCGAATGAAACTTCCGGATACATACTTTGCAACCAATTGGTAAAAAGAAAAGTATCCGGTTCTGCCCTCAGTGGATGTTTACAAAACGATAATACTTTTCGGAGAGATGGAAAATTAATTGTAGAAAAATGCTGCAATAATTTTTGGTTAAGCACTACTTGGTCTGCTTCACTCAATAAGCTTCTCTTTTCACGATACATAATCCTCAACTCAGCTTTAGTCATAATCAACCTTTTTGTTTCCAAGAGATTTTGCTACTCCGACAATCGTTGAAAAAAAGAAAAAATTGTAGTCCCGTATTTACGTTCCCATACAAATCCGGGAACCTGCTGATAGTTATTTCTGGGTGTATGTTCCAATACAAAATATCCTCCACCAGCAATCAGATTTTTTTTAACTATTATAGCCGGTAAATCATCAATATTCAATAAGGCATAGGGCGGTCCGGCAAAAATAAAATCGAAAGATTCATTTACCGACTGCAAAAAAGAAAAGACATCCATCCTAATCACCTTATGTTCGGTTATACCTAATTGTTGTAAATTTTTTTGAATAAACTGGAACATTACCGGATCCTTTTCAATAATGGTTCCACTGGCTGCTCCTCGTGATGCCAATTCGTAACTAATTGCGCCCGTTCCACCAAACAAATCGAGGGTACGAATGCCCTCCAAGTTCATTCGGTTCTGCAAAATATTAAAGAGCCCCTCTCTTGCAATATCGGTAGTGGGGCGTGTATGGGGCATTTGAGCCGGAGGTTGAATTCTTCTCCCTCCCCATTTTCCTGAAATTATCCTCATTCCATCCACTGTTGAAGTAATGTACAATAATATGCAGGATACTGTTCATATACCTGCTCAAAAATTCCCACGGGTGAAATAACATTCCAACCCACTTGAGCAAATAATGGCTGCATCTTCTCTATCAATGCTGATCCTAAAGTAAGGGATCCGGAAATAGCAACAGCAGTTTGGGCAGGAATAGTATGCAGTTGATGTAAAGCATTCAGCATCTCATACATAATATCATCTTCGGTAACATAGTCAAATGTTTGTATAAATTGAAGCTGACCCCCACTAACCAACAGCATCACAAAATTTTTTTCAGAGAAATACAAACTTACCCGGTTTTCATTTGGTAATGCAGCCTGGATGCCTTTTTGAATAATTTCAGCATAAATATGGGTGGTATCATAGCTTGGAAATCTTTCAATTATCCATTGTATAATATTTGGATGAACCCGAAATGCCAGCATCATTTGTAAATGTCTGGGAAGTTTTTTATACCCAATCCATGCCTGATGCTGTTCTCCAAACATCAGGTTACATAGATCTTTTGTAGTGGATGAACTGAATTTAGATTCAGGGATTACCAACACCTCCGGAAAACTAAATGCAATGTGCCGTTCACTGAAATTTCTTCTTAATAATTCCGATTGCTGCAGTACAGACTTCAAAATATCAGTCCAGTCTTCTTCTACATCAATATCAAACTGTTCCCATGCCTCAGGAATATTTTGTAAGCCACTTCTAACCAAAACATGGATTTGATGGGGACCGATTTGCAGGAATAATTCGTCCTGACCGGTATAGGAAACCGGAGGATAGGTTTTGGAATAAAAACTTAATTTTTTGTGAACCATTCCCTTCTAATTACACTGCAATGTTACTTAAAAAGCAATCATAATGCAGCATTCGGCTATTAAAGCACAAAATTGTAGCTTTACAGCGAAATGAATTCAAACGCTTCCCTTCAAGTATCTGTTTCCAACAAACAAATTTTATCAATTGCACTTCCCATCGCATTGTCGATTCTGGTGCCCCAACTCAACTTTATTGTTAATAATATTTTTTTGGGTAGATTAGGACAGAGGGAATTGGCAGTTGCGGGAATTACCGGAGTATATTATTTGATTTTTGCGGTAGTCGGACAAGGTTTAAACAATGGATTACAGGCATTAATTTCGAGGAGAGCAGGCGAAAACCGGATGGATGCCATAGGTAGCTTATTTGCTCAGGGAGTGAGGATTTCGATTGTATTGGCTGTTGCAGGAATTATAATTACCTGGTTTTTAGCACCTATTGTACTTCAAAAAGTTTTACAAGATCCCTTAAGCGTTCAATATTGTGTTCAGTTTCTGCGGATACGCATTTGGGGATTGCCCTTTCTATATCTCTATCAAATGAGAAATGCACTGTTAGTGGGTACCAATCAGAGCAAATGGTTAATAGTAGGTACTGCTACGGAAGCCATTTGTAATATTCTGCTTGATTACGGACTAATCTATGGAAATTTTGGTTTGCCCTCACTGGGGTTCAATGGAGCAGCCATTGCCTCCGTAATTAGTGAAATAGCCGGACTGGTTGTAATTTTTTGGGTAATCAATTTTAATGGAGTAACCAGAAGCTTAGATTTATTCAAAAATTTCAAACTCGATGTTCCCAACATCCGTCTAATTCTTCAGCAATCAGCACCTTTGATTTTGCAGTTTGCAATTAGCATTATCAGTTGGGAGTTCTTTTACATTTTAATAGAACATCATGGAACCCAGTCATTGGCTGTATCGAATACAATGCGAAATATTTTTGGATTTTTTGGTTGTTTCACATGGGCATTTGCTGCAACATCCAACTCAATGGTTAGTAATGTAATCGGACAAGGACTTCAACATGAAGTAATGGCATTAATTCGGCGAATCATGTTCTGGAGTTTTGGATTTGCTACTATCGTTTTTGTACTGATTAATGCCTTTCCGGAATATTTTTTAATGATTTACGGACAGGGAGCTGACTTTATTCAGGCGGGAATTCCCGTTTTGCGGATTGTTTCTATAGCCATGCTGCTGATGTCTGTTTCAGTTGTTTGGATGAATGCAGTAACTGGTACAGGGAATTCGAAATTGAATCTAATAAATGAAACCCTGGCTATTATTTTATATTGCCTTTATGTTTACCTGGTATTGGAAAAGTGGAATCTATCCATTACCATTGGCTGGGGTAGCGAATGGCTGTACTGGACAACTCTATTAATCCCCTCGGTGTTGTATATGAACAGTGGTAAATGGAAAAACAAAAAAATATAAAATTAGGTAGCCTGTTAAGCGCCCTTTAACCGATTTACCAATTGAATATATTGCTGCATAGCATCTGCGGAGCTGGTACCGGTTAGTTTACTCCAAGCCTCGTACTTAAACTTTGCAACAAAATCAAAAGGGTTCGACGGTGCCTGTTCTGGTTTGCAATCCCCCTCAGTTGCTTGCTTATAAAGTGAATATAATGCCAATAAAGTTTCATTATCAGGTTTTTCGGAAAGTGTTTTACTATTGGCAACTGCTGCTTCGAATTGTTCGGTAAGTTCCATAAAATTTTTATTGTAAGGTAGATAATAATTCTGCTCCTGCAGATTTAATTATTGGATCTGCTGAATTTCGGTTTGGTAATTTTTGTAATCGGCTTAACACATCGATGGCTTGTGATGGCCTTCCCTTTTCTTTGTACGCTCTTCCCAAATCTAAATAATTACTCGTGAAATAGGGTTCCAGTAAACGACATTTTTCCATACATGCGATAGCAATATTCAAATCTCCCGAAGGAAGTCCGCCATACATTAATTTAACAGCAGCTTTTTTAAATGCAGAAAGTGTGTACATTTCATAGTGCCATTTTCCCAATACATATTGTGCTTTACCATAGTTAGGATTGATTTTAACTGCCCGCTCTGCATAATCCTTGATATCACGAACATAGCCCACCACTTTTTTATTATCTGATTCAAAGTCTGTCATTTTTCCTGAAGCCATCGCCATAACATAATTCGACTCTACCCGATTGCTATCGGCAGTCCAGGACCTTTTCGCATAGGAATAGGCAGTTTCATAAAGAAGCTTTTTATTTTTTTTATCTGTTTCTTTATCTCCAAGTAGCGCATGTAATTCAGCCAGTTTAACCAGGGCGAAAGCATTAGCTGCATCCTGCAACAAAACTGTTTGATACACTTTAATTGCCTCCTGCTCTTTCAATTGTTTTTCCAATTGCTCGGCATTTTGAAGTATAGATGATTGCTGAGCCCTAAGAAAGGGTGTAAACAGCATACAGAGAATGAGGCAATATTTCATGAGGCTTTATTTATTTCTTGCAATATCAAATTCCACGCCAACTTTTCCGATATAGCCCGGAATGGGAGGATGCAGTTTACCTATAGAAATCGAAATACTTTCAACGGATGGAAATGATTGTAACATTTCATTAGCAATATCAGTTGCCAGCGTTTCCAGCAAAGGGGTAGCAATTTTCATCCTGGCTTCAATAATTTGAAATGCTTTGGAATAATCAACCTGTAGTGTACTGATATCAATATTTTTGGGATGATTGCCTACGCGAATGGTAACATTTACTTCAAACTCATTTCCTAACTTGGATTCTACTGGATACAATCCATGGAAACAAAAGAAGCGAAGTTCTTGCAGATGTATGGAATACATAATGGAAAAATAAGTTGATTAGGATTATACCCAACCTTTAGCACTTAAATATCTTTCTGCATCAAGGGCAGCCATGCAGCCACTTCCGGCTGCTGTAACTGCCTGACGATAATTTTTATCCTGCACATCACCCGCTGCAAATACACCTTCCACATTGGTTTTGGTAGTTCCAGGTTCTGTGAGTATATATCCCGTTTCATCCATTTTGATATAGGGCTGAAAAATCTGACTATTCGGCTGATGACCTATTGCAACAAAAAATGCACTTACTGGAATGGTGCTGATTTCACCGGTTTTATTATTACTAATTTGAACAGCTTCCACTTTTTTATCACCCAAAATATCTTGTGTATCCGTATTCCAATACACTTTAATATTGGGAGTTTGTAATACACGTTGTTGCATCACTTTACTGGCTCGCATTTTATCTTTCCTGATCAACATATGAACGGTTGAACAAAGTTTTGATAAATACAGTGCTTCTTCTGCAGCAGTATCACCGGCCCCCACTATGGCTACTTCTTTTCCTTTAAAGAAAAAGCCATCACAAACAGCACAAGCACTAACTCCATATCCATTCAGCCGCTCTTCCCCGGGTAAGCCTAACCACTTAGCAGACGCACCCGTAGATATAATAACGGCATCTGCTTCAATCAGCTTTTCATCATCTATCCAAACTTTATAGGGTTGAACGGAAAAATCTACGCGGGTTGCCATACCATAACGGATATCTGCCCCCATTCGAGCTGCCTGTTTTTCAAAATGCACCATCATATCCGGTCCCTGAATTCCATCAGGATATCCGGGATAATTTTCAACTTCTGTAGTAATGGTTAATTGTCCGCCCGGTTGAATACCCTGATATAAAACCGGCTTCATATTGGCTCTTGCTGCATAAATGGCTGCGGTATATCCTGCCGGACCGGAACCAATAATCAGTACATGCACTTTTTCTGTTTCCGCTGAGTTCATTCTATTCTTTTTTCGAATGCAAAGTTATTAATAAAAAGGCTGAGAATTTGTTAGAAACTCAACTGTGGATATCCTTCACAAAAAACCCCCGGGATTAGCCGAGGGTTTGTGTAATCTGTTTTTAAAATTAACCCAAATAGGCTTTTAAAGAATTGCTATATCGTGCTTTCTGGAGGCGCTTAATGGCACGCTCTTTAATTTGACGAATTCTTTCTTTGGTTAAATCGTATTTCATTCCGATTTGTTCAATAGTTACTCCATTTTCACCATCCAACCCAAAATACGCATTAACTATTTCCGCTTCACGAGGACTTAAAGATTTTAATACCCTACGTATTTCTTCTCTGAGTGAATCTTTCATCACATCTTCGTCGGTGTCATCACTTCCTTCCAATAAATCGCCCATTGCCACATCTTCGGCTTCATGAACGGGTGCATCTAATGAGGTGTGACGAGTATTACTTTGGAAAATGTTGTTAATTTCCGTTTCACTCATTTCCAAAATTTCAGCCAATTCCTCTGTAGAAGGCTCGCGTTCGTGTTCCTGCTCGAAAGCCATGTAAGCTTTGTTTGCCTTATTGTAGGTTCCAATTTTATTTTGTGGCAAACGCACCAATCTTCCTTGTTCTGCAAGTGCTTGTAATATGGACTGGCGAATCCACCAAACTGCGTAAGAAATGAATTTGAAACCCTTCGTTTCATCAAAACGCTGAGCGGCCTTGATTAAACCAAGGTTACCTTCATTAATAAGATCGCTAAGTGACAAACCCTGGTGTTGATATTGTTTTGCTACAGATACCACGAAACGGAGGTTGGCTTGCACCAGTTTATCCAAGGCTCTTTGATCACCCATTTTAATACGCTGGGCAAGGGTTGTTTCCTCTTCCGGAGTAATCATGGGGATTTTAGATATCTCCTGCAGGTATTTTTCTACTGCCTGAGAATCGCGATTGGTAATCTGGGTTGCAATTTTAAGCTGCCTCATGGGATAGTATTACATTAATAAAGACAATTAAGCGAGCGAAATGTTTCCAACTAACTAATAGCATTCGCATTGCTTAATAAGCAAGTTTACAAAGGTACGAAATATACTGTATAATCATTTGAATATGTGGAAAAAACGCCGGAAAATGGTAAAAATTACGTGTAATCGATAAAATGATGAAAAATAATCATCCAAATCCCACCGCTATGCCCCGAATGGAATTATCTTCGTAATCATGATGATAGACTATCGGTCAGATACCGTTACCCGCCCTACCCCAGGAATGTTAGAAGCTATGAATCAGGCAATTGTGGGAGATGATGTGTTCGGGGAAGATCCAACGGTAAATAAATTGGAAAAAATGTGTGCCGCCCTATTTGGTATGCCGGCTGCACTTTTTTGTCCGAGTGGTACAATGACTAATCAAATTGCCATTAAATGTCATACCCAACCCGGAGATGAATTGATATGCGATCATTTATCTCATATTTATCAATATGAAGGGGGCGGTATTGCTTTTAATTCAGGAGTTTCTGTTCGACTGGTTGCAGGTAACAGAGGTAGAATTACAGCCGATCAGGTGGCAGAATCTATCAACCCAATTGATGTACATAAGCCACTTACTACCCTGGTTTCATTGGAAAATACGGCTAACAGAGGAGGAGGTAGTTGTTACGAATTGAATGATATTCAAGAAATTAGAAAGGTTTGCTTAGATAAAAATTTAAGTTTGCATTTAGATGGTGCCCGATTATTCAATGCCTTGGTAGCCAAAAATGAATCGCCTCTTCGATACGGTGAAGTTTTTAATAGTATTTCCATTTGTTTGAGTAAAGGGTTAGGTGCTCCGGTAGGAAGTGTGCTAATTGGTGATACCCCATTCATCCAAAAGGCCCGCCGCATTCGAAAGGTTTTTGGAGGGGGCATGCGACAGGCGGGTATATTGGCAGCAGCTGGAATTTATGCACTGGAAAACCATATTGCTCGCTTAGCCATAGATCATGAACACGCGAGATTACTCGCAGCAGCCTGGAGTAAAAAATCGTTTATCGGAGAAATCTATCCGGTTGAGACCAATATAGTTATTTTTGAAGTTGCCAATAGCTACACTGCCCCCCAATTGGCTGTTAAGTTAAAGGAACATGATATTTTAGCCATCGCCATTTCCCCCAAAATGATTCGGATGGTTGTTCATTTAGATATTCATGAACTGGATGTGGAAAGAACACTGGATGTTATTGGAAAATTGTAGAACCTACTTCGCTATTTAATTTTTTTGCATGTTACCCAGAATTAACCCTACCAGCACGCAGGCCTGGTTTTTATTGAAAAAGCATTATGAGGAAGAAATGAATCGCATACACTTGCGGGATATGTTTGCTTCCGACCCGGAAAGATTTCAAAAGTTCTCTATACAGCAGGAAGATTTGTTATTTGATTATTCCAAGAACTTATTACAGCCCAAAACCCGTCATCTATTATTGCAACTCGCTGAAGAAACGCAACTGGCTACCGCCATTGAACATCTTTTCTCTGGGGATGCTATCAATGAAACTGAAAACAGACCGGTTTTACATACAGCCCTGCGTAATTTTTCGGGTTCACCGGTAATGGTTGCGGGAAAAGATGTTATGTCTGATGTGCAGCGGGTGCAACATCAAATGCGCAATTTTTGTGAAAGCATACACAAAGGAATCTGGAAAGGATATACCGGATTACCCATTAAATACATTGTAAATATAGGTATTGGTGGAAGTGATTTGGGACCGGTTATGGTAACAGAAGCCCTCAAACCCTATTGGCTCCCTAACATAGAAACCTATTTCGTGAGTAATGTGGATGGCAGTCATATTTCCGAAACCTTTTCTAAAATATCAGCTGAGGAAACACTTTTTTTAATTGCTTCAAAAACTTTTACTACCCAGGAAACCATGACCAATGCACACACTGCCAGGGAGTGGTTTTTGCAACAAGGCGCACAAACCAGCGATATTGCTAAACACTTTGTGGCGCTGAGTACCAACGAACAAGCGGTACAGGCATTTGGAATTCATCCCGAAAATCGGTTTGAATTTTGGGATTGGGTTGGAGGAAGGTATTCTTTATGGAGTGCCATTGGCTTATCAATTGCCCTTACCATAGGATACCACAATTTTGAAAATTTATTGAAGGGGGCATATGAAGCGGATGAGCATTTTAGAAGGGAAAAATTTGATAAGAATATCCCTGTATTAATGGCTTTACTTGGTATTTGGTATACCAATTTCTGGGGTGCTCAAAGTCATGCAGTACTACCCTATGATCAGTATTTACATCGCTTTCCGGCTTATTTGCAGCAGGCAGATATGGAAAGCAATGGGAAGTATGTAGATCGGAATGGAAATGCGGTGAATTATGCAACCGGACCAATACTTTGGGGAGAACCTGGAACGAACGGACAACATGCATTTTATCAGTTGATACATCAGGGCACTCCTTTGATACCAACAGATTTTATAGCACCCGCTATCAGTCACCACCCGATTGGAACTCATCATTATCAATTACTGGCACACTTTTTTGCTCAAACAGAAGCATTGATGAATGGGAAAACCGAAGAAGAAGTGAAGCAAAGTTTATCGGAAGCAGGATTAACAGAATCGGAGATCAAAAAGTTAACTCCTTTCAAGGTATTTAGTGGTAACCGGCCCAGTAATTCCATTTTAGTTCAAAAAATTACTCCACTCACCCTCGGAAAGCTGATTGCTTTTTATGAACACAAAATATTTGTTCAGGGGGTAATCTGGAATATTTTCAGTTATGATCAATGGGGGGTTGAATTGGGAAAACAACTTGCCGGCAAAATATTACCGGTATTAGAAGGAAAATCTGCTATTGCAAAGCATGATGGCTCCACGTTTGGATTAATTGAAGCCTTTCAAAACTTTAGAAAGTAATCGTAAGTGTATGGACGCTCAAATTGAAATTCGCCCAATTGAACCAGGAGATAATGTTGCCATCGCAGCGATTATTCGTTCGGTTTTAGAAGAATTTGGTGCCAATAAGCCCGGAACCGTGTATTTCGATCCAGAAACAGACCATCTATATGAACTATTTTCCAATACGCCTGGTAGTATATATCGGGTTGCTACCTTTCAAGGCAAACTATTAGGAGGTGCGGGCATCTTTCCTACCCCGGCATTACCGGATGGAACCTGTGAATTGGTAAAAATGTATCTTTTACCGGAAGCAAGGGGAAAGGGGGTTGGAAAAGCATTGATGGAAGAGGCATTTTCCCAAGCCAAGAACATGGGATATACAATGATTTACATTGAAACAATGCCCGAATTAACCCGAGCTATTGGATTATATGAAAAATTGGGATTCGAATACCTGAAAGGTCCAATGGGAAATTCAGGTCATTGCGGATGTGATATCTGGATGCTAAAAAAGCTTACCTAGCGAAATAAAAAAAGTGTTCTGTTGACCACTTTTTATTTACTATAACTTGTTTTCAAGGGTTACCACTTATCAACCTCTTCATTACTCAAATTATCTTGAGGACTTGCAGATTCTGTTGCGGTTTCCGATGAAGAAACTTCAGGGGCAATTGATGAAGCTTCAGTTGTGGGAGGTGCATATGCAGCCATGGTTTCCCCTTCTCCTTCGGGATATTCATGGTTAAAGGCATCAAAATCGAAATCAGGCATTAATTCTGTTTTTACAAAATCAACCGCTTCCTGCATAGCCTTTACAAACTTGTTGAAATCTTCTTTATATAAAAAGATTTTATGCCGGTCGTACCCATTGTCATCAAAACGCTTTCTGCTCTCGGTAATGGTTAAAAAGTAATCGTTCCCTTTCGTTGCCCTTACATCAAAAAAATAGGTTCTACGTTTACCGGCACGGATTCTTTTACTATAAACACTATCCATTTTTTTGTCATTGTTCTCGTAAGCCACTTCGTTTGGTTTTGTTGTTAATACAAATTAATTATTAACAAATATAGTATTGTTTCTCATTCAACAAAATTTTTCGAAGCACCTATTTTCTACTCGGAAAATACCCCCTCCCCCTCCTGTTTTGATGAATCGGGAGTTTCTTGTTGCTGGCGGAATAACTCTGCATAGTATCCTTTTTGAATAAGCAGCTGATCATGTGTTCCCTGTTGCACAATTTTACCATCCTCCATAACCAGTATCTTAGTAAAAGAGAGGGCAGTTATAATCCGATGAGTGATAAAAAAAACAGTTTTGTTCTCCATCCACTGCTGTAAATTATCCACAATCCTAGCTTCTGTTGCCGTATCCACTGCACTTAAACAGTCATCCAGCAGCAAACAAGGAGGATTCGCAACCAAGGCCCTGGCAATCGCTATCCTTTGCTTTTGTCCCCCACTCAATGTTACCCCCCTTTCCCCAACCATGGTATCATACCCCTGCGCCAATGCACTTATTTCATTGTCAATACTGGCAAACCGGGCTGCCTGCTCAATAACCTTACTATGTGGAGGATTTTCACAACCAAAACTGATATTTGCTGCAACCGTATCGCTGAACAATATCACATCCTGCTGCACATATCCTATTGAGGAACGAAGGTCTTTCATCGACATCCTGCTTAGGGGAACTCCATTCCAGGTGATTTGACCTGCATCCGGATCGTACATACGCATCATTAGCTGAGCAATCGTAGATTTTCCGGAGCCTGTTTTACCTAATATTAATATCTTTTCTCCGGGCTCAACCCGAAAACTGATTCCTTGTATAGCCGCGATTCCGGTGTGAGGATAGGTAAAAAAAACATCTTTCCATTCCCATACCCCATTTTCCTGGAGACTTACAGGTTGATCGGGTGATTGTACTTTGGACTGAATTTGCAAAAACTCGTTGATCCTCTTTTGGGATGCGGCTGCTCTTTGAATCATACTAGCCGTCCAACCAATAGCACTAACAGGAAATGTGAGCAAATTGATGTAAATCACAAATTCTACCAGCTTACCAACGGAATCGGGGTTGCCGATTGATTGATAGCTCCCCAATAATATTGTAATCAATGTACTAATTCCTATCATCAGCGCCATACTGGGAAAATAGATTGCTTCTACCTTGGAAAGACCGATAGCAGCTGATTTATAAGACTCACTGATGGCAGCAAAAAAATTGAAAGTTTGTTTTTCTTGTGCAAATGATTTGATAACCCGGATTCCGGAATAAGCTTCTTGCGCATGCGTGGTTAAATCAGATAATAACCCTTGAATTTTTTCACTACGGGTATTAATCACGCTGTTCACTTTGTAAATAGTAAAAGCGAGAATGGGAAGGGGTGCCAATACCATCACCGACAAATTCACATCCCGGCTCATCATATTATACACACAAAAACCGATGAGAGTGATCAAATTGATCAGGTACATAAGCGCTGGACCTGTATACATCCGAACGCGGCTTACATCTTCAGTGATGCGATTCATCAAATCACCGGTAGCATGTGTTTTAAAAAACTGAGTATCTAAAAGCTGGTAATGACGATATATTTCATTCTTTTGATCGTATTCAATATGGCGGCTCATAACAATTATTGTTTGCCGCATAAAAAACATTAATATTCCTCTAATAACAGCTGCCAGCAATATCAACAAACAGCATAGGGTAACTATTGTAGCAAAAGGCAGATTTCCATTCAAAAGCGGGGAAAGTAGTTGTTCGGTAAATTCTCCGGAATGAGGTTTATTGGGCGAATGAGTAACCTGTTGCTGCACTTTACTAACCAATAATCCGGTAATGCGCGGAGCCAGCACTGCGAAATAGTTACTTGCAACCACAAAGAAAATACCGATAAAAAATCTTTTTCGGTATTTCCAAAAATAAAAATTCAGCGATCGCAAGTGCTTCAAGCCTGGAGTTTTTTACAAAGGTAGCCATTATTGCATCGGGGGAGTTGCAATAGCAGCCAACTGATTTCCAAAAATGGAAGACCGCCTATTTTTTAGAGGGCCAGGTATTATTGCTATCATTCACATCCGGTAATACTTTATCAGGATCATAAGTAACGGACTCTATTTCTTCAGTGGATGCGTAGGGGAAAGTCCAGCTGGTATTACGCATCCAGATATCTACCGGCAGTTTAATTCTATCGGTGGCACCACTTTTTAATTTAATTTCAAGAATAACAGGCATAACGAGTTTTTCAAGATTTTCGATTGTAATCAAACTACCTTTTGAAAAATCTGCATTATCGCGATATTTTACTTCTTTTACTGCTACATCGTGCTTCCAATTATAAACAAACCATCCTCTCCAGAACCACTGTAAACTTTCGCCTGTTGCATTTTCCATTGACCGAAAGAAATCATCAGGGGTTGGATGTTTAAAAGCCCAGTTTTTGATATACTGTTTAAATGCATAATCAAATCGCTCTTCACCTAAGATTTGTGTACGCAATAAATCTAATCCGGAACCTGGTTTACTGTATAGCAATGTTCCATTGTTACGCTCTTTCAGATTATCCGGGCCATTACTTAAGATTGGCTCTAGTGTGGGAGCCATATAATATTTAACCAACTGATGCATGGTTGGTCCGGGCCTGCTATATTCACCATTATTAAAAGCCTTTGTTGAAATTCCATTTATAAATGTATTGAAACCTTCATCCATCCATCCATACAGACGCTCATTGGAACCTACAATCATAGGGAACCAGGTGTGGCCAAATTCGTGGTCATGCACTCCCCAAAGACCGCCAGCTTTGGCTCTGAATCCACAGAAAACTATTCCCGGATATTCCATTCCACCGGGGTTGCCGGCAACAGCAGTTGCAGCCGGATAGGGATATTCGAACCACTTAGCCGAATTAAACTCAATTGATTTTTTAACATATTCCGTAGATCTGCTCCAGGCATTTTTTCCATCACTTTCCACGGGATAAGCAGAAATGGCGATTGATTTTTTTCCACTAGGTAAAACCATTTTGGCAGCATCGATAATGAAGGCAGCAGAAGCAGCCCAGGCAAAGTCGCGGGAATTGGTGATCTTAAAATGCCAGGTTAGTTCAGGCTTCCCTACCCGAACAGCAGGGTTATTTATTTCATCCGCACTTCTGATGATGATAGTATTTTCACTCTGTGCAGCCTGATTCCAGCGTTTTTGCAATTCTGGAGTATATACTTCTGATGGGTTCAATAATTCTCCCGATCCAACTACAAAAAGATGAGAAGGTGCCGTTATTTTCACATCAAAATCACCATATTCCAGGTAAAATTCTCCTGGTCCGGTATAGGGTACGGTATTCCACCCCAGCACATCATCATACACACACATACGAGGATACCATTGTGCTACTGTAAAGATCTTACCGTTTTTAGTTTCCTGAATACCCATCCTATCGGAACCATATGCAGGAGATATAAATGAAAATTCTATTTTAATCCGGGCACTGGCTCCCCCCCCATTGAGTTCTTTAGGTAATTTCAGCTGCATGCGTGTGTCTTCAATTAAAAAGGGTATATCAGTTGAGGTATTTTTTTCACCCAGTAGTTTTACTGAAGTGATAGTATAACCTGCATCAAATACTTGCCCCCTCCCTCCATTTCGGCTTCCAGAATAGGGGGTAATTGCCGAACCTCGCGAATCTTTCTTAAAAAGGTTTTGGTCTAACTGCAACCAGAGATAGGGTAACTTTTGCGGACTATTATTAGTGTAAGTGATAATTTCAGTTCCAGATATTTTATTATCCTGATCATTAATTCGTGCATCAATCGAGTAATCGGCTTTGTTTTGCCAGTAACGAGGCCCTGGTTCTCCGGAAGCAGCGCGAAATTCGGATCCATTTTTTGAGTAGAAAAAAGGGGCAAAAGTTTCAGTATAACTATAATTACTTACAGGTGGGGTGGATACTGTTTGTGCTTTTACAAAAAAGGGGAATAGCATTCCTGCAATTCCTAAGAGTAAAGAGAATTTTTTAAGCATACGAATATTTACTATTTCTCTACAATATTATGAATTATGGCGAGGAAAAGCAGAAAAAAATCTAAAACAATTTACCCTTCTATTAATGAAATCTCGATATTTTTATAAATAAGTTAATTTACTGGCATCATCTATTTTTCGAGGTTGTATAGAAATTTCCAAACCAGATAAGATTTCATGTATGATAAATGAGCATGTGATTTCAGCCATGCAGGAATTATCGATACAACATGTTGAAGAAGAAAGTGAACTGCTAGACGCATCCTCCCAATTATTTGATAGCCGTTTTGATTACCTTATTAATTTACATGTAGCTTTTGTGAAAAGCAACAATGAACATTTTCCGATAATCCAATAAAATCTGCTTATGCGATTATGGTTGACTCTGCTGATTGGGCTACAGTATACTATGCTAGCTGCCCAGCAAGAAAAAATTATTTGGTTCAATAAACCGGCTTCATTTTTCGAAGATGCCTTTCCGATTGGAAATGGAAGAATAGGTGCCATGGTGTATGGAAATCCGCACAACGAAAGAATTTCCCTGAATGAAATCACCCTTTGGGGAGGCTATCCTAAAAATCCGAATATGAACCCACAGGCTGCATCATACTTGCCTGCAATACGAAAAGCTTTATTTGATGAAAATTATCAACTCGCAGATAGTTTAATTAGATTTGTACAAGGCTATTTCTCCGCATCCTACGCTCCACTTGGTAATCTCCTTCTTCAGTTTCCCCAACAGCAATTTACTCAATACAGGAGGGAATTGGATATTGAAAATGGAATTGCCCGGGTTGAATATGAAGCAGCGCAAACAAATTATAAGAGAGAATATTTTGTATCACATCCACATCAATTATTATTCATTCATCTTACTGCCAATGGAAAAAATAAACTAACATTTGCTGTAGCCCTAAATAGTTTACTGAAAAGCAAAGTGCTTGCCTCAGGGAATATTTGCACCCTATCCGGACATGCACCTTCTCACGCTGAGCCCAATTACCGAGGCAAAATGGCAAATGCGTTACAATATGATACAAGTTTATCTATGAGATTTACCGGGTTAGTAAAAATTATTTCCAATAACGGAACAAGTATTTCCAATGACAGTGCTATTTTAATAAAAGAAGCGACAGACGTGGTACTGGCAGTTTCATTAGCTACCAGTTTTAATGGAGCTGATAAAAATCCTGCAACTGAAGGGAAAGATGACAAAAAACTGGCTGCTGTTTATCTGCAACAATTATCAACTGTAGATTTTTATAACATTCGAAAGGCGCATATTGCAGATTTTAGCCAATATATGAAAAGGGTTTCTCTTGATTTGGGTAACGCAAACAACAGCAACCTCCCTACAGATGAGAGATTAAAAAACTTTGCAAAAGGCAATCCCGACAATGGTCTTATTACCCTTTACTTTCAGTTTGGGAGATATTTAGTGGTGAGTGGATCCAGAACAAAAGAAGCACCGCTCAATTTGCAGGGTATATGGAACGAACAAGTTCGTCCGCCGTGGAGCAGTAATTACACAATAAATATAAATACTGAAATGAATTACTGGCCGGTAGAAACCACCAACCTATCGGAATTCCATTTACCCCTACTCAGTTTTCTGAAAAAACTTGCTACCAATGGAAAAGTTGCAGCAGCCAATTTTTATGGATTAAATGGATGGGTAGCTCATCATAATACCGATATATGGGCGATGGCAAATCCAGTAGGAGATTTTGGGAAAGGAAATCCGGTTTGGGCAAATTGGACTATGGGTGGAACCTGGCTAAGTACGCATTTAATGGAACATTTTCGCTTTACCAACGACACCAGTTTTTTACAAAAAGATGCCTACCCAATTATGAAGGGAGCAGCAGAATTCTGTTTGGCATTTTTAGTAAAAGATAAAAATGGTAAATGGATAACGGCACCTTCCACATCTCCGGAAAACACATTTAAAAATCAGGAGGGTTGGGTAGGAAGTGTGTTATACGGAGGTACCGCAGATTTGGCAATGATCAGGGAATTATTTTCGGATGTGATTGAGGCAGCCGCCATTTTACATACAGACAAACAATTTTCTGAGCAGGTAGCGCAAACCCTTATCAATCTTCATCCCTATCAGGTTGGGAAAAAAGGAAACTTGCAGGAATGGTATTACGACTGGGATGATAGTGATCCCAAACACCGACATGTATCTCACTTATTTGCTCTTTATCCTGGCAACAGCATTGGATTAACTAAAAATATTGCCTTATCGGATGCAGTAAAACGTTCTTTAGAATTACGAACCAATAATGGAACCGGCTGGTCGATTGCATGGAAAATAAATTTATGGGCAAGATTACAAAATGGGGAGCGGGCATATGATGCCATAAAAAAAATTATGACCTATTACCCTGCAGACCAGTCTGAAATTAAAATGGCAGGTGGAGGAACGTATCCGAATTTATTTGATGCGCATCCTCCTTTTCAAATTGATGGAAATTTTGGAGCAACAGCAGGAATTGCCGAAATGCTATTACAAAGTCATAACGATGAAATACTATTATTACCTGCATTACCCGATGAATGGAAATCAGGAACTATTAAAGGATTAAAAGCGAGAGGCGGATTCACAGTAAATATAAGTTGGGTGGATGGTAAGTTAAAAGAGGCAACTATCATCCCTACCAAGCCTCACTCTGCAATAATTCGATATAAAGAAAAAACATGGAAACTAAACGGACGTAACCCATTGATTATTCATTTATAAGCTGAGTAAAACTTACTGCTTAAAAGCATAACCAGATTGACTGCCTTGTCTGTAAACTTTACATTCCGGGCAGTGGCTCCAGGGTTTTGATATTTTTTACAGTCCGGATATATACTATGCCCTTAGCATCCATCAATTTCAACACCAACTCATTGTTAGCCACACTACCAGCAATGGCTTTTTTAGGTTTACCAGAATTACTAGCTTTTTCCTTAATGTTAATTTGCCAAACTGTTTCTGGAATATTAGCAATCAGGGTATCTGTTTGTTTACCATTTTTCAATACTACGGGCTTTTTAGTAACCCGATTTAAAGTAGCTTCATAGGCTTCCTGTTTTATCCAAACCTGATTCAATTTAATGTCAGTAGCTTTACTTGCTAACAAGTAAATATAGAATAATGATTGATGTGATAAAGCTTTACCGGGTTTCTCTACATCTCCTACTTCCAGTTCTACAGTTGGGGCAGCACCCTGCATAATCATTCTTTGATATGCTTTTACCTGTAAAGTAGAAGCACTGGATTGGCAAAAGGCTGTACCCTGCCAAAACAAACATCCTAAAACTATAACGCCCGCAAAAAAAAATTTACACATATCTATTGTTTGATAACTTTTTGAAAGGTTTGGTATTTTTTGTTATCACTGGTAATTTGAATTACATAATTACCGGGCGCCAAATACGCTAGAGGAATATTTCCCGATCCGTAATTCACGGTTTGACTGTAAACTCTTTGTCCCCACATATTATAAACCTGGACTTGCATAGTTTTAATTCCAGAAATGGTACCCTGCGTGTATTGATAATTTCCCATACTCACTGTTGGGTAAACGGACACAAAATTTTTGTCATTTAAGATTGCAGTAGTTAAAGCTGTTGTAATGTTGGGATTAAAATTTGGAGTACCTGTATTGGTATAATACATTCCATTTCCATGGGTTCCGATGAGCAAAATATTATCGGAAGGGCGATAATCTAAAGAAGTAATCAATGCATAATTCAAAATTGAGGCAGCTTCTCTAGACCAGGTAATGGTACCTCCGGCGCCTAAAGTTTTTCCAATACTAGCTGTAGTAAATAGTCCAACGGATGTACCTACATAGTATTCGGTAACCGGTAAACCGTTTTCTAACTTTGGAGCAATAACACAAGAACGAATAGAGGGCAATGTAAGATTTCCTTCTGCATTCGACCAGCTGGGTTTGGCTGATTTGGCATTATATGTCCACCAAATACTAACCACCCCATAGTTAGAAAGCACAGCCATAATTTCATTGTCATCGTTTGGATTTACGGCAATATCAATAACATTACCGGATGTAACCAGTGGAGGAGTTATATCTACCGGAGTGGCATTAGCACTTGCATTGATATAATCATCCAGTCTAAATATTTTACCGGAGTTAGTACCATAATATAGTGCATGCGTAGATTTATAGGTACCCCATGAAAAATCTATAGTCCGTATTGAAACGGGAGTAGCACCACCAGTATCCGTTGCACTTGCAATACCCGTCATTTTAGTCCACTTTGTACTATCTACTGTACTAGCAGAAGTAGTTCTAAATAAATTATAATAATTTGCATAGAACAAAACTTCTGAGTTAGCATTACTTAACTTGAAATAAGTAACAAAATCTCCCCATCCACCTCCACTATTAGCAACCATATCTGAAACTTTGGGTCGAATACTTGCACCGGGGTAATTATTATAATCTAATAATTCATCCCGGGCAACTGTTCCATTCTGACTTCCAAAATATATCAATTGTTTACCGGCATTGATATTTGCAATATCAACCGCTACCCCATCGCCTCCTCCTATGGTAAAATGATCATCAATTCCGGGCCTGTCTGCTGGCCGTGGCCCCAGGTTTAATGAGGCATCCCGGTACCAGGTTCCATTATCCTGAGCTCCACCTAAGAAATTGTTTTTCCCATTCTCGGGGTCGATAGCTACAAAATAGTATTGTAGGGTTTGATAATTTTTAATAAAACTCCAAACTACTGGAGTAGCAGATATATCTGAAGTTACTTGAATACTTCCATCATTATTAGAATAGGCTTTTTTAGGATTGGTTGGATCAAAAACTAACCCATGCATATCAGGATGAGAATTTGCAGTTGAATACCCTCCGATTTTGGTTGTTGCAGCTGTAGAAGTAAATCCATTTATTGATCTATACAAATTGGTTCCACCAACAAAAACCATATTAGGATCATCTGGCTTTATGGCAAGCATCAAATTATATCCGCCCTGTAAATTAACTCCACCGCTTGTACCCGTACCGGTAGGCATAAAGGCAGAAAGATTAGTCCATTGAGATGTTCCTCCAGTTGTTTCTAATTTGAATAAATCAGCTTCAGAAGTTGAGGCTCCAACAGTACTTCCATTTTCATACATCACATAGAGGATGTTATTATTCGAAGGGGCGAGTGCCATTTTAATGCGTCCCCAGCTGGAGCTGCCGTTATTTTGTTTGAATCCGGCAGGAGTTTCTGCAACATTTCCAGCAATTGCAGTCCATGAGCCAAGATCACCCGTGGCAGATTCCCATACGCCCCGATCGGAAGTATTTTTCAAATGAAATGCAACATAAATTTTAGAACCATCCCCTTTAATTACAACATCCGTATTTCCTGTAGCGGTATTTCCACCCAATGTACCCTTAACCGCAGTCCAGGTAGTACCCCCATCTTTCGAACGTTGAATTGTATTTTGTGCAGCAACATAAACATCTCCTGTTACCGGATGAACAACAATTTTGTGAATAATATCAAATGCATTATTAAAAGATTCTAGGGTAGACTGAGTGCTACTCAAGGCTGTCCAGGTGAGTCCATTATCGGTTGATTTAAAAATTCCATTTCCGAGATAGAATGCCCCTGTGGCAGAAGCTGAGTTGCCTAATGCCTCACCCGTTCCGGCATACCAGGTATCTTCTTTACCTGCTCTGGTATCCTGTGCTAAAGCAGTTAGGTTATGGATTTGCGCTGAAGGGGTAACTAAACTCCAGGTTGCCCCCCCATCTGCGGAACGCATGATACCACCACTCACTGATCCCCCGATCATAACCTGGTTTGTAGTTCCGTTAAACCTTTTGTCAATAACAAAAGCCCTGGTTCTTCCGCCAATATTATTCGGACCAGCTTTAAGGTAAACGTTACTGGTAGGGGTATTAACACCATTGGAGATAATTCCATTTTGAAAAGAACGAGGCTCAGCAGACACAGGAAGACTCAATGCTTGAATCATTTCATCTTTAAAAGCATTTTTAGGAATATTTCCGGTATGGGGGTCTTTTAAAATATCATATTCGTACTGCCATCTGGCAGTTTGCATTTCAGCGCGCTTTTGAGGATTTTCTTCATCTTCATTGGCCTCCTCGTTTCTTTCGAGCCAAGCCTCTTTTATGGTTTTCTCTTTCGAAAGAGAAAAAACATTCATTTTAACAAGTATGCACGTTCCTGCCACTGCAAACACCAACGGTATTAGTAGGAGCTTTTTTTTCATGAGATTGGATTATTATTTATGCTTGGAGATTAAATTAAAAACTAACTTATTTGAATTGGAATTACATAAGGGAAGTTAGTATAAAATTACTACTTTTTTTAATTCTGCCCTTTGCTTTCCTGCCGAGTGATTTCGATTGAAAAAAGAGTCCTATACAAATGTTTACTAAGTGGTATTAAGCAATGGGAATTGTAAGTAAATGATAATTAATCAATTAGACTTATTTTTCTGAAATTTTTTATAAGTGTAAACATTAGGGAATATTTGCTATCTCTAAAATTAAAAAATATCACTGTAGAAAGTAGACTGCCTTAGTGGAAAACATCAGCGAAAATCGGCGGCTAGATTTAAATAAGTCATTTTCAAAATGTGGATAATTCAAAATCGCATATTTATATATATATTATTTAAAATAAGTATATGAAAAAACAATTTATGAAAAAATAATTTTATAAAAATTTAATTATAAATTATTTACATATTAAAATAAACATATCACAGTAATCAAAAATATAATTAATTAGTTATAAACATGAGGCTTTATAAATATTAATAATTCAAAATTTATTAATTTCCTGTTTAACAAATGCAACCCAAATTACATACATTTGTTATCCACCTAAATCCATAGCATGTATAGATTTAAATTGAAAATTTTCTTTCTTTTGTTTTTTTCCTTGCTCTTTAGTTTTTCATCAAGAGGTCAAGAGATAGCAAATGTTGATTTTTCTATCGAAGGGAGTACAATTGTTGTTACATACGATTTAATTAACTGTCCCGACAAGAGTTTTTACAACATTGAACTCTCATTTATTGATAGGAAAGAAAAAAATATCATTCCATTTTCTGTTGAGGGAGATTTAAAACGTGTATACCCCGGAAAAGGGAAAAAAATTATCTGGAAATACACTTCCGATATTGAAAACCTTGAAACTGATATCAGTGCGGTAGTAAAAATTGTAGAATCTTTTTCTACAAAAATAAAAGGCGGACCGGAGAATGCAATTCTTTCCATGATACTTCCTGGTTGGGGAGATCGGTATGTAAACAAAGTAAAAAAATCCTCCCCTATTCTAGTTTCCCTCAGCTATCTCGGTTTGGCTGGTTATGGCTTTTATCAAAAAACTCAGTCAGACAATTATTATAATTTATATAAAGCGGCCCTAACGCAAACTCAGATGGATGAACAATATAATTTAGCCAGTGAGGCGAATCAAACCTTTTTAATGTGCGCAGGAGGAGCAGCATTGATTTGGGTGATTGATGTTATCTCAGTTATTAGCAAAGGGTCAAAAAATGTAAAAGAAATTAAACAAAAAAATAGAAGTGCCTTTTCTTTAGAAAATATTCAACCTCGCATTATCCTTGCTAATGTAAATCAACCAGCTCAAATTGGTTTTATAAAACGTTTTTGATTATGAAGAAAATATATATTTCAATCTTATACAGTCTGCTTTTTTTCGGTTGTGTAAAATTAGATCTTCCCAGAGATAATCCTCGCGATGGGAAAGTTGCACCCAGTGTAACTACCAATATGGTATCGAATATTACTGGAATTTCAGCAACCGGAAATGGGGAAGTTACTAAAGATGGGGGAACTGCTGTAACAGAGCGAGGCATCGTTTATAGTACATCCTCTCAATCTACAATAGCTACCGGAAATGTTGCAAAGGCTGCATCCGGAGGTGTTGGACAATTTTCTGTGTCGATAACCGGATTATTACCCAATACCCGATATTATTATGCTGCGTATGCTACTAACCTCATAGGAACTACATACGGTACATTCAATTCATTTACAACCCCGGCCAGTGGTGCAACTTTAACAACTACTGCACCTTCCCAAATAACCAGTAATAGTGCTGCAAGTGGAGGAACCATTAATTCAGATGGAGGATCTACTATTACTGCAAAAGGTGTATGCTGGTCGCTTACTACCACACCAACAATATCCTTGAGTACCAAAACCATGGACGGATCAGGCGTTGGTTCTTACCCCAGTATACTTAATAACCTGAAGCCTAATACAATGTATTATGTTCGCGCGTATGCGACCAACTCAACGGGAACTAATTATGGAAATGAATTTAGTTTTACAACGCTGGCAAATGCACCAACCTTTTCATCCCTTGCACCCTCTCCAAGTAATTTAACCAGCGATGCGTTATCGGTAACTTACCAAATTACTGATGAAGGTGGTGCTCCTGTTACACAAAAAGGGGTTTGTTGGAGTACAACTACTACACCTACTATTGCAGACAGCAAAACATCAGACGGTCCGACCAATGGGGTTACCACACATACTAGCAGCGTTACCGGATTAAAGCCCGGTACCCTTTACTATTTGCGTGCCTATGCAACCAATAGTGCCGGTACCTCCTATAGTGCTCAAATTAATTTTACAACCAGAACAGTTCCGGCAACGCTAACAACTACGATTGCATCGAATATTACCAGAAATTCTGCTGTTTCGGGAGGAAATATTACTAATGACGGCGGATCTACCATTACGGCTCGGGGTGTTTGCTGGAGCCAGACAACTGACCCCACAATAAACAATTTCAAAATTCAAGATGTTACCGGCGGAACAGGAACTTTTACCAGCCAGATTAGCGGTTTAAACCCAAATACTACCTACAACGTGAGAGCTTATGCCACGAATTCACTGGGCACAACTGTATATGGTAATCAAATAAGCTTTCAAACTACCAATACCAGCATACCCACTGTTTCTACAGGCAGTGTAGTTGTATCTGCGTTTTCTGTTACCCTGAGTAATAATAATGTAACAGACAATGGAAACGACCCTTTAACTGAACGGGGTATTGTATGGAATACCAGTTCTAATGTTACTATTCTCAACAATAAAATTGCTGATCCGAATAAAACCACGGGAACCTATTCCGGAACTATTACCGGTTTGTTACCTGGTACTACCTACTTCGGCCGCGCTTACGCAACCAATTCACTGGGAACCGGATATGGGACTGAAGTAACATTTACTACATCCATTTCTCTTCCCGTTGTAAGCACTACCACAGCCGTTAGTAATATCTTAGTGACCAGTGCTTCAAGTGGGGGTACTATCTCGTCTGATGGGGGTTCACCAATTACTGGCAGGGGTATATGCTGGAGTACAACCAGCTCACCAACAATATCGGCATCAAAAACGAATAATGGATTAGGAACTGGCTCGTTTACCAGTGAAATGACCGCTTTAACAACTAAAACCAAATATTTTGTTCGTGCCTATGCAACCAATGCTGCCGGCACAGCGTATGGGCCAGAAATTTCGTTTACAACCCAATAACATTTATCATATTCAATATCAACAATTATGAAACAGCTATTAATTCTCCTTACACTATCCGTTCTAGCTGGAGTTGTTTCTGCTCAAACCGGAAAGAGTGAATTTAAATCTGTAAGATTATCAAAAATTCCCAAACCAACCAATCCCGCTGAATTGGTAATCAGTGATGTGGTATTTTCTGATGAATCCGGTAATCAAGACAACAATCTGGATGCAACAGAAAAAAGTGAAATCAGATTCGTACTTACCAATAAAGGTAAAGGGGATGCTTACTCGATCTTATTAAAAGTAGAGGAACTTACTGGTGTAAAAGGATTAAACTTTCCCAAAGAAACCTTAAAAGGAACGCTTGCTGCGGGAATGAGTATTATTGTACAAATACCAATTACCGGTGAAAAAGGTCTTCAAACTTCTAAATGTAATTTTAGAATAAGTGTGAAAGAAGGAAATAGTTTTGATGCTGAACCATTCTTGGTTGCAGTGAATACGAAATCATTTAGAAAACCCGAGCTCATTATTTCCGATGCACTTTTTACAAATGAAAAGGAAGAAGGGAAAATTACACTCGGAGAGAAAGTTGAGTTAGACATTTTATTAAAAAACAAGGGGGAAGGTGAAGCCAGGAATGTAAAAATCAAATTTCTCAACCCCTCGAATGTTTTCCCGGGCGCGCGAGATGAATATACATTACCGGTTCTTAAACCCGGAGAAGAGCGAAAACTCAATTATGAGTTTTTTGCAAATAAGCAATATTCAGATACCAGCATTCCCATAATGATTAAAATTACAGAAGATTTTGGTGAATATGGGTTATCGGAAGTTAAAAAAGTGTCACTCGACCAAACTTTAGCAAGAGCAGAAACAAAAGTTATTGAAATCATCGGAAATGAGGAAGTTGTAACAAAGGATACCAAAACAACCAGTTCATTATCGTCGGATGTAGATCGCAATATTCCCGTTTCATCAACAGTAAATGATAATGTTCGGGTGCTCATTATAGGTAACGAAGATTATAAAAAATATCAAGACGAACTTACCGAAGAATCCAATGTTGATTTTGCCAGAAATGATGCGAGAATATTCAGAGAATATTGTGAGAAAACTTTTGGAATACCGGCAGCCAATATTGATTATCTGCCGGATGCTACTGCTTCCAAAATGAAACAATCCCTCAACCGTTTGAGTTTACTGATAAGTAAAAAACCAGATTTAGAAGTTATCTTTTTCTATGCCGGTCATGGACTTCCCGATCCAATTACTAAAGAACCCTATTTGATTCCGGTGGATGTTAGTGGCGGAAATTTAGAAAATGCTATCAAATTAAAAGATGTTTACAAAAAACTGGGAGAAAATCCTTCTTCGCGTGTAACCGTATTTGTTGATGCTTGTTTTTCCGGAGGTGCCCGAAATCAAACCCTTACGAAAGATAGAGCAATTAAGATTGAGCCAAACAATGAGCCCTTAACTGGAAACATGGTTGTTTATACTGCGAGCTCAGGAACCCAGTCATCACTTCCCTATCGTGATCAAAAACATGGGATGTTTACTTATTTTCTATTAAAAAATTTACAACAAACAAAAGGGGCTATTACCTACCAACAGTTGGGCGATGCGCTGAAAAAAAATGTGAGTTTTTACTCAATAGATATTAATAAAAGACAACAAGACCCACAAATGGCAGTCAGTCCGGAAATTAACCAGCAATGGGTAAACTGGAAAATAAAAAGCCTCTTTTAATATACATTTATAACAAAAACCAATTTTATGAAACAATTGATTTTCCTAACTTTTTTAACGCTTAGTTGCTCGGTATTATTCGCACAAAGTGCCAAATCACTTGAAAAAACACGCAAGGAATTAGCACGTGAAATTAAGCGCGATGCTCCAAAAAGGGCAAGAAGGGAGGCCAAAGTATTGATGAAGCAAAATTATGTTGTGCCGGCTGGTGCAATACCCCTCGACAAGCAACTCGAAATGGCTTGGGAGAAACAATACGAAATGGATGATCGGGGATTTCCCAGATATATTATTGGCAATGCTACCTCTATAGGAACAAATTATAGTGCTGCAAAAAATCAAGCAACCAATCTTGCCAAAGTAGAATTAGCAGGTTTAATCTCCAGTCAAATTGCCTCATTAGCAGAAAATAGTGTTGCAAACCAGGATCTTTCTCAGCAAGAAGCTGCTTCAGTGGTTAAAACAATTGAAGCTTCTAAAAATATCATAGCCCAAGAATTAGGTCGTGTATTAAATATTTTAGAAGTGTATAGAACGCTTGAAAATAAAAATGTTGAGGTTCAGGTTCGACTTGCTTATAGTGTGGATTATGCTAACGAGGTAGTTAAGAAAAGACTCGTTCAAAAACTCGAAGATGAAACAAAAATTGCTCACGATAAGCTTGAAAAGATGATGAATCTTCCAGGTTCTCAGAACTACAAGAAAAATTCTAATAGTGAGGATAAAGATGAAAATCGATAGGATATTTGTCTTATTCTTATTTCTCTTTCTGACCGGACATTACAATTTGTCTGGTCAGAAAGTTGTTAAAGCCAGGGGTTATTGTAAAATTCCAATCGCACGTAATATATCCCGTGCACAGGCCGAGGCTGATGTAATTGCCTGCGCACAAAAGGATGCAATCGCGAATGCGTTTGGAACAAGTATAACGCAGGAGGACATCATTCGATCAAATAATGTTCAAAATGGAAGTAGAGCCACCGGTTCAACTTCATTCCAAAGTTTTGGTACATTGGAAGTAAAAGGAGAATGGATAAAAACAATTTCCGAACCGGCGATTAAAATAATTAATGGAGATAAAGGGGATGATTTTATCGAATGCGAAATTGTAGGAGAAGTTCGGGAACTCAAAAGAAAAGAAGTTGCATTCGAATCCTATCCATTGTCGTCTGAAAATGACACAAAAAGTAAAGTAAACGAATTTGCCAACGATCAGTTTGTTTATTTATATTTTCGTTCTCCCCGAAAAGGCTTTTTGAATGTATTTCTGGATGATGGAACCAATACTTTCCAGTTATTGCCTTACAAAAGCAGTTTATTAGAAAATGTTCCCGTAGAAGCGGATAAAATTTATATATTTTTTTCCAAGAATAAGCAGGAAGGTACCGAACGGGTAGATGAATACCGACTTACTGCCGAAAAAGAAACAGAGCAAAATGTATTTTATATATTATTTTCTCCCCGTGCTTTTCGAAAACCAATTCTCAATAACGACAATACGAAGCTTTCGGAAATTGATTTGAAAAATGGTTTCACTTTACCAAAATACACCAGCTCACTCAAATTCTTAAGTTATCTACAAGACCAGAGACGATTTGATTCAGATCTTGAACTTTTAAGAATACCTGTTCAGATTACAAATAAATAATGGCTAAAAAACACCTATATTTTTTTGTACTTACATTTTATTGTGTAGGTAATTTGCATGCTCAAAACGATTCTGTTTTTAATGCATTTAAAAACAAAGTGCAATCGCAGATGGAGAATTTTCGATCTGAAAATAAAAAAAAATTTGATGGATTTAGAAGCCGGATTGATTCAATATATTTTACCTATTTAAAAAACAGTTGGGCATCTTTTGAGGCTTTACTTCCTGTTCAAGGATTGAAAAAGCCCAAGCCACAGTCGGTACCAACAGCAGATAATATACCAAAGGATAAGCCACCCCGAATTACAACCATCCCCATTTCAAAAAATCCGGAGTTGCCACCACCATCGGAAGTAACTCCACCTGCCACAGCACCTTTACCCACACCGGTTAATTTACCACCACGGGTTGTTGAACCCCCCGTGGCTACTCCTCCCCCAGCTACAAAACCCTTATCAAAGAATCCTACAATAGATGAAAAGCCCGCATCTACCTTACCTTCATATAACAAACCGAGTCCATCTGGTGGTCCTGCCAAACAATCCCTTTTATTACAGTTTTATGGAATAAGGTTTGATATTCCTACTGTTGACATTAAAACACTGCCCAGGCTTACTGGTGAAATCGATCAAATACAAATTGCTAATTTCTGGAAATCTGCCTCTGAAGCAGATCTTCAAAGATTAATCCAATCAGTGAATATCATACCAGCAGAAATTGGAGGTGGATTTTATGCAATGCAACGTGCATTACTTACGGCAATTTTAAAATTATATAGTAACGATGCAGACAGTACACATAAATTAAATAATGCAACATTACTTTGTTGGTATTTGCTTTTACAAAATGGATATGACGTTAAAATAGGGTTTCGCAAGAGTAAGGTTTTGTTGCTGATTAATATGAAACCCGAAGTTTACGGTATTTCATATTATCGATTAGGCGAAAAATTATATTATCTTTTACCTGAAGAAACAGAGGCAGGTATGCTTCAGATTTGTTCATTAAACTATCCGGGAGAAGTTAAGTCATGTAGTTTTGACGTTAGTCCTGCACTTTCACAGCCAGCAGATTCGAATAAAATTCAATTCAGGAAATTTTCTTTTCAATTTCAGAATAAACCTCAGCAAATAGAACTTGCCTATTTTCCATCTCACATTCAATATTATGAACAATATCCACAGATGGGGTTTGGCAACTACCGTCAATCTGAGGAAGTAGCTTTATTTAACCGAGAAGTGAAAAAAGCTTTTTCTGAAAAAATGAAATTCCTAAGCGAAACAGAAAAAGTTCAATATCTCCTGAGCTTTGCGCAGTCATTCCCATATAAAACAGACCAGCAGCAATTTGGAAAAGAAAAATGGATGTTTCCGCAAGAAGCAATTTATTATCCATACCTGGATTGTGATGATCGATCAATTTTATTTTCCTATTTAGTAACCCTACTTACTGATTTACCTGTTATTGGATTATTGTATCCAGATCATATATGTACAGCGGTAGCATTTAATAGTACGGTTGTTGGTACGAGTTTAATGTGGAAGGGAAAAAAATATACTGTTTGTGACCCAACCTATATTAATTCAAGTATTGGAATGTCGATGCCCCAATATGATGGTGTTGCTGCAAAGATTGTAGAATAATGAATTTTTCTGTAAGCTAAGTTCAACCAATAAGTGCAATAATTGGTTCTGATAGTATGAGCTCCCCAACATTTACTATTCTTAAAATGTAAAAATTATGCTTTTTTAACCTAACCCTATTTCGATAAGGCATAAAGCATCAAAACCGCCTTCAAAAATTATTACTAAAATATTTGATCCCGTTACAGGAAATACTCTCGATACCTGGACAACCAATTATTCTGGATATGCTTTAGATAGTAATGGTTATTTAACTGGTGGAACCACTTCCGGAGATCAGCAGCAGGGAATATTTACTTTTTATGGAAAAACTAGTTTTACTTACCAGTGTAGATGATATATTTTTCCAATTTACTCTTCACTTTTTTGGAGTTAGATCAATAAAATCTTCACCAATTAACTAATCAATCGCTTACCAAGGCAAATTGCAAAAAAGGGTAAGAAGGGATTAAGTTTCGGAAAATCTGGACTCCGATTTTACCACGAAATCTTGCAGTTATTGGCATTGGATTGCATACATAAAAAAATGCAAAACACTGAAAATGAATGATTTGCAATGTTTTGCATCTTGCTGCAACGTAGAGGGCGGAGAGAGAGGGATTCGAACCCCCGGACCTTTTACAGTCAACGGTTTTCAAGACCGCCGCAATCGACCGCTCTGCCATCTCTCCGGGTGCAAAATAATAGCCTATTGTTTGAATTTCAAAATAAAACTCAGTATAACCCCGAATATTAGATTCACAGCATCTTTATAAACGAAAATGGCACTCCGAAGAGTGCCATTTCTCAATTCTGCTTTCTACTACCTTTTATTTCTCAGGATATAAAACCGCCTTACTGAAATTAGGCGTATCCAGCACTTTTTTACACATTTGCTGTAATTGTGCCGTAGTTACTCCATCTACTTTTGATGGATAAGCCAAAATCCAGGAAGGGTCCGTTTGGTCTATGAATGATTTGGATAAACCATCCAACCAATAATCGTTATCCTTTACCTGAACATCATATTGCTTCTTTAATGTTTCTTTTACTTTCGCCAGATCTTTCTCGTCAATTCCTTTTTCAACAACATCTTTCACTATGCCAAGATAGGCAGCAACCAGTTTGTCCACATTTTCTGGTCCGCAAGGGAAACTTACCCCAATACTATAATGTTCATATGGGCGCTTGGTAAAACCACCCCGCATTCCACCGCCATATATTCCTCCCATTTCCTCACGTAGCTTCTCAATGATTTTGATATTCATTATTTCGCTTAACATGGTTAACTGCAAATCAGCTTCTTTGCTATACGCCATTTCAGCGCTGTATTGCATTACTACTAAACTTTGCTTTTCAGCTCCTTTCTTCACATTAATGGTTAACGGACCGGATACCGGACGCAAACCAACATCTTTATACTTATGCTGAACAGGTTTGGATGGCAAACTTCCCAGATAAGTAGCAATATATTGCTTCATTTTATCCATATCTAAGTTTCCAACAAATGTGAAATGCAAACCATCTGCATTGCCAAATACTTCCTGATAAATTGCCAATGAGCGATCTAAACTCAACTGATCGAAAGTAGCAGCAGATTCCATTATCGGGGCATAGGGATGATTATTATATAGCACCTTGGAAAGCGTATCGCTAAAGAAAGCCTGAGGAATAGCTTTCATATTATTAACCATGCTTTTTTGTGAATTCACAAAGTTTTGGAACAAACCAACATCTTTGCGGGGCTGAGTGAAATAGGTATGTACCAACTGGAAGAAAGTTTCCAGATCTTTAATGCTAGATCTTCCCTCAATACCCTCATCATCTGCGTTGATATAAGGAGTAACCTGAACAGATTTTCCGGCCAGGAATTTGCGCAAGTCGGTAGGAGAAAAATCTTTTACCCCCATTGTTCTCACAAGGGTAGCTGCCTTTTCTGCATTCACTTTGTCGGCTACCGGATATACATGGTGACCACCCCATCTCCAGCTATCCATCAATATTTCATCATTCTTAAAATCAGTTGGCTTTAAGGTAACGGTAATGCCATTACTCAAAGTAAGTTGAGTAGTTCCTAATTTTTCATCTTTCGATTCCTGTACAATTTTTCCTGCAACAGGCTGGCGATCGATCAGGTTTTTAGCAAGTGCTTTTTCCTGATAAGGTTGTGCGGGTATCGCACGGGCAGCAGTTACATAATAGGTTAACGAATCAGCTGCAGGTAAGCTGGCTTTATTTTTTTCAGCAGCCATTAACATTGCAAAAAATCCTTGTGGCGTTTCCATACGTTTTGCCAAAGCATTTACTTCCTCCACTTTGATATTGGCTAATTCCGATTTAAGGTATTGATAGCGATTCTCGATACCTACGATGGGGTCACCCGATAAAAAATGACTAACATAGGTGTCAACAAATCTGTCGGATAAGGTTTTGTCTTTATCCTTAAAAGCCCGCTCGGCTCCATTCAAAACATTCACCTTAGCCCGCTCAATTTCGGAGGGTAAGAAACCAAACTTTTTCACGCTTTCGGTAACCGATTCTAAGGCACGAATAGCGGGTTGTGCGGGCTTATCACCCAAAACTGCATAGGCAGCAAATGAGTTATATCCTCTCACAAAATCGGAAAAAGTTGCACCGGCACCTAGAAAAGGAGCATTGGGTAATTGCGAAATTTCTGAGAGTCGCTGACTAACCATCTGATTGAATAATCCTTCAACCACGGAATTGCGATAGTCACCCCAGGTTACAACTGGTTTAGCTTTCTCTACATAATTAATTATCTGTAAAATATTATAAGGCTGCTCTTTATCCGTAATCACCATCGATTTATTCACTTTTCTTTCTGGAATTGGGATAATAGCCGGACGGGCAACCAATTTTGCCGGGTTTTTATAAGCACTAAAATGTTGAATAATTTTCTTTTCAATTTCTGCAGGATTCATGTCTCCAACTACCACAACCGACATTAAATTCGGCCGGTACCAGGTTTTGTAGAAATTAATAAGCGATGCAGCCTTAAAATTTTTCAGGATGCTATCTTTTCCAATGGGTAAACGTTTACTATAGGCAGATCCATTCAGCAACTCGGGAAAATATTGTTTCCGCATCCGCTCGCCAGCACCCTTATTTAAGCGGGATTCTTCTAAAACAACTCCGCGTTCTTTATTTATTTCAGCAGTATCCAATAAGGCATTAAAGGCCCAATCTTCTAATATTGTAAAACCCTTTTCAATTTTAGCAGAATCATCAGCAGGGATAGGTAATATGTAAACGGTTTCATCAAATGATGTGTAAGCATTCAAATCGGCGCCAAACTCAACTCCGATAGATTGTAGGTAATTTACCAATTCATTTTTAGGAAAATGCTTCAGACCATTAAAATTCATGTGCTCCATAAAATGCGCCAATCCTTGCTGATCGGGGGTTTCTAAAATGGAACCTGCATTTACAACCAACCGTAATTGAATTTTCTTGGCTGGTAATGGATTTTTATGAATGTAATAGGTTAATCCATTTGCCAGCTTTCCAATTTTCACATTAGGATCGGTTGGCAATGGCTTATTAGCCTCGAATTGGGCTTGCAAAGAGAAACTGAGTAAACAAAAAATCGTGCTAAGGAACAGCAGTTGTTTTTTCATGATTTAGTAATTAATTAAAATTTAAATTAATACATAGCACTCGCCTGTAATGTTATAAAAATGTTATATCAAAAAAATTGAAAAAAATGTGGATTTCCTTAATTGCTAACCTTCAGGCTTGTCTAACTTTTCTACCCTCACCAGCTCATTTAGCTGCACATTGATGGGTAAAGCACCAATTTGAACGATAGCACGCTTACCCCTAACCTCCTTCACCGTTCCCACCTGAAAATTGCGGGTGAGTTTAACCAAACTACCGGGCACAATTTCAGCAACCTGCATTTCCCGGTACTGCTTATTTACTTTGTTTGCCATTTTATTTATTACAATGGCTTCCTTTTTCTTAAACAATAAATCTCGTAGGTGTTGGATTACTTCTTGTTTGTTTTCGGTTTTTTTGTAATCGAGCACTATTTGCTTCAATTTGCGCTCCATATCTTTTAAGTAAGCAATTTGCTCAGTTGATAAACGATTCTGTTCACGCATTCTCTCTACCTCCTGTCGATGCTTTTCCTTGTTGAGGGTGGTTTCCATTTGGTTTTTCAATTGCTCATTTTCACGAATCAATTTTTGCAACATGGCTCTCTCCTGCTGAACTTCTTGCAGATCTTTTTCAGTAGAGTTAAGCAGCTTATCCAGACTAAAATGGTTTTCATCCACCAATTTTCTTGCCTTCTTTATCAGGTGCAGGGGCAATCCTATTCTTTCGGCAATGGCAAAAGTGTATGAGCTACCGGGCTTTCCCATTACCAGTTGATACTTAGGTTGCAAATGAACCTCATCAAATTGCATGGCTCCGTTTACAATTCCTTTGGTATGATTGGCCATTACCTTGAGGTTCAAATAATGCGTGGTTACTATACCAATGGCATGCCTGTGCGACAATTCTTCCATGATTACCTCGGCAAAAGCACCCCCTAAATTGGGATCACTTCCACTTCCCAACTCATCTATAAAAAATAAGGTTTTACCATTGGCATTTTCCATAAAATGCTTCATGTGTTGCAGATGACTGGAATAAGTACTTAACTCAAACTCCAGATTCTGAGTGTCACCCATATGAATAAACAGTTGCTTAAATATGCCCATTTCACTATCGGGATGAACGGGAACCAGCAAACCACTTTGTACCATCAACTGAAGTAACCCAACGGTTTTCATAGTGACTGTTTTACCTCCCGCATTGGGTCCGCTAATTACTAATATGCGCTGCTGATCGTTCAAGCTAAGCGAAAGCGGAATGGTTTTCTTGGGTGTATTTTTATGATAAAGCAGCAACAGTGGGTGATAGGCATTTATCAAATTAAAACGAGGTCTATCTTGCATCACAGGCTTATGCGCATTCATATCCATCGCCAGTTTTGCCTTCGCCCTAATGAAATCGAATTCCCCAACAATCTGATAATATTGATTAAGCAAGGGTGCATAAACAGCCATTTCGGCAGTTAATGATCGGAATATCCTTTGAATTTCTTCCCGTTCATCATTCTCCAACGAATACAAATCGTTATTCAATTCAATGGTTTCCTCGGGTTCAATAAATGCAGTTTTCCGGCTATCGCTTTCCCCGTGAAAGATCCCCTTTACCTGTCGTTTATGCTCCGAAAAAACAGCCACTACCCTCCTGCCATTGCTAAAACTTTCGGCGATATCTGCACTAAACCCGGCTTTTTGTAATTTACTTACTACCCGCTCAAATAACCTTCTCAATTCCAATCGCTTCTTATATAACTGCATTCGAATTTTTTGCAATTCGGGTGAAGCTGTATCCAATACCTGTCCGGTTTCATCTACAATTTTTCGAATGGTTTCGGGAATTTTTCTTTCATCGTAAGCATCCTTCATAACATACGCAAGCGCAGGAAATGCACCTCTGCGTTCCGTATCCATCCATCGGAACATTGCATGCAGACTATCACAAAGCTGTGCAATTAATACCCACTGCTCCCCTACCAATACCGCCCCGGGGATACTTAATAGTTTCAGTTCTTTTTGAAGAGGTGCTGTAAAATCGTTGGGAAAATATTGCTGCTGTTGTAACAATAGCAAGTATTCATAAGATTGATTCAACCCTTGCTGAATAAAATCCAACCTTGTGTGAATACGCAACTGCTCAGCCTTTTCTCTTGCATACAACGTTCGGGTATGACCCGACAATAATTGTTGTATTTTGTCGAACTCAAGTTGAATAAAAGCTGTTTCAGGATACCCCCGCATGCGATAGTAATATGCCCGCAAAGGTAATATTTAACAAGTGCCTATCATTCAAAACTGATTAAATCGATAATTTTGTGCATAAGTCTGCAAACTCCCATTAAACTAATCAATTACCCAATTGTATAAATTGTATGCTGAGAAAATACCTAACCATTTTATTGAGTACATTGTGCCTGTTTTCATGCGCACAAAAGAAGACTTCACCCACAACATCAACCGATATGCAAAAATCAATTCCACCTGGCGCAAAATTAGAAACCATCTATTTTGGGGAAGGATGTTTTTGGTGTACTGAGGCTTTTTTTCAACGCCTGAAGGGTGTTTACGCAGTTGAAAGTGGCTACGGTGGAGGATGGGTAGAAAATCCAAGTTATGAGCAGGTTTGCGATAAAAATACCGGCCATGTTGAACTGGCCCGTATTCAATACAATCCAGCTGAAATAAGTTTTGATGAATTACTGGAAGTTTTTTGGAAAACGCATGATCCAACAACCTTGAACAGACAAGGGAATGATGTGGGACCACAATACAAAAGTGTTATCTATTTTGTAACGGAGGAACAAAAACTAAAAGCAGAAAAATACAAGGCTGCGCTTGATAAAAGTGGGGCGTGGGAACAACCAATTGTTACCACCATTGAGCCATTCAAAAACTATTATGCTGCTGAAAATTATCATCAAAACTATTATAATAACAATACCAGCCAGGGCTATTGCAGGTTTGTGATTGCTCCTAAACTGGAAAAGTTTGAAAAAGTTTTCAAAGACAAACTGAAAAAGCAGTAATCTATCTCTTATTAAGATATTCAACGGGAAACAGTCCTTTTTTTGTATTTTTAAAATATGGAAAAAAGGTCTGTTTTTTTTTATCTCTTCCTATTTATTTCAATGGTTTCCTCGGCCCAATTGATGGAAACCAAGTTGGTATTTACAGCAGCTGATACCCTGCGGGGATCACTCAATCCACAAAGAACCTGGTGGAATGTACTTCGATATGATATTACGGTTCATCCCGATTTTGCATCCAAAAGCATAAAAGGAAGTAATCGAATCACATTTTCTATTGTTGAGCCCGTGCGGGATATGCAAATAGATTTGCAGCAACCGATGCAGATTGATAGTATTATTTGGAATGAACAGGTGCCGAAAACACTTTCCTTTACAAGAACTGGGAATATTTTACTTATTCAATGGCCGGCCATTCCCCCCACCTTGCAGGAAACCAGTATTACTCTTTATTTTAGCGGAAAGCCATTAAAGGCAAACAATCCACCCTGGGATGGCGGCTGGATTTGGACCCGTGACGAAAAGGGAAATCCCTGGATCAGTGTGGCTTGTCAGGGACTTGGAGCAAGTGTTTGGTATCCCTGCAAAGATCATCAAAGCGACAAGCCTGATCGGGGGGCAACTGTAACAATGATTGTTCCAGAACAACTTACCGGAGTTGCTAACGGAAGATTAATTGAAGAGAAAACCATTCTTCCCAATCTGCGAAGTTTTACCTGGGAAGTAACTAATCCCATTAACAATTACAATCTTATCCCCTACATTGGAAGGTATGCGCAATTCTCAGATACTTTACAGGGAGAAAAAGGAGTGTTAGATTTAAATTATTGGGTTATGGAAAATCATCTTTCTGAGGCTCGTAATCATTTTAAGCAGACAAAAAAAATGTTGCGTGCCTTTGAATACTGGCTGGGTCCTTATCCCTTTTATGAAGATAGTTATAAGCTGGTAGAAGCTCCACATTTAGGAATGGAACACCAAAGTGCTATAGCTTATGGAAATAAATTTATGAATGGATACGTGGGGATAGATATGAGTGAATCGGGATGGGGATTGAATTGGGATTATATAATTGTTCATGAAAGCGGACATGAATGGTTTGGAAACAATATTACTAGCAAAGACCTTGCTGACATGTGGATTCATGAAGGATTTACAACCTACACCGAAACATTGTATACAGAATACTGGTTTGGAAAGAAAGCTGCAAATGAATATAACTATGGTTTAAGAAAAAGCATTAAGCAGGATATGCCAATTATTGGTTCATACGGTGTGAATAAAGAGGGCAGCGGTGATATGTATTCGAAAACTGCCAACATGTTACATACCCTTAGACATGCGTTGAACGACGATTCGCTGTTTAGAAAGTATTTGAGGGGGCTTAATATGCAGTTTTACCATTCCGTTGCAGACTATGCAACCGTATTGCATCAAACAGAAACAATATTGAAACGCCCACTCGCTGCCGTGTTTGAGCAATATTTAAAAACAACTGAATTACCTACTTTACAATTTGCAATTGGGGAAGATAAAAAAACGCTGTATTATCGATTCACCAAATGTGTATCCGGATTTAGCCTGCCAATTTGGATTGTTCATGAGGGTGAGCAAATTGAGCTGGATGTTTCGGACAAACAATGGAAATCGAAGGTTTTTAACAAAGAAATATCGAGAGAGTCGTTGCAAGAAATTGAAAAACAGTACTATTGCAAATGGCAGCTTATATCAAAGCCAACCGAATAAAAGATTTCAAAAACTATACCGCTTTATAAAACTAATGCATGGGAGAAATTCGTAAACAAACCATCATTTCGAGTCTGCTGGTATATTTAGGCTTTGGCATTGGAGCAATTAACATGTTATTGTACTCTGCTCAATCTGGTCCCTTTTCTCCGGAAATGTTCGGATTAACCCGAATCTTCTTCGACTTTGCCCAAAATATGTTTGCTTTTGGGGCTTTGGGTGTGATTCCGGTGATTTATAAATTTTATCCCTACTATAAAGACAATCTTCAAGAAAATAAAATTGATTTAATTACCTGGGGCATGATATCTGCACTGGGAGGGATATTGTTAATTCTTGCCCTTGGCTGGTATTTTGAGGGGTATTTTGTAAAATTTTATTCAGCGAAGTCATCACTGGTTGTTACCTATTATTCCTGGATGATACCCTTTGCTATTGGGATGCTGGTTTTTTCAATCCTGGAAGGGTTTAACTGGGCAATAGGAAAGAGTGTTATCTCTAACTTTTTAAAAGAAACCTTTTTTCGTATCATAACTTTCTTTTTAATCGTTGCATTTTATTTGAATTGGATAACCTATCAGCAATTTATTCATCTCTTTTCACTGCAATTCTTACTCGTTTTTCTTTTATTGCTATGTTACCTAATTAAAGAGAAAAAAATTCATCTCACCTTTACTATAAGTAGGGTAACCCATAAATACTGGAAAAAAATGCTGGGTATGCAGTTACTTACTTTCGGAGGTACCTGCATTGCATCTATTGCGGCCACTATTGATGTATTTATTATTGCCGGTTTTCAAAATTTACAGGCAGTAGGAATATTTGTGTTTGCACAATATGCTGCTAACCTTATACAAGTACCGCAACGAAGCATTCAAGCAGTTTCTGCCGGGGTTTTATCAAGAGCTTGGAAAGAAAAAAACCTACAAGAAATCAATCGCATCTATGAGAGATCCTGCATCAATCTGCTTCTACTGGCTTTATTTATTTTTGGAAATATATGGCTGAATGTATCAGATGCCATTCAGGTATTACATATAAAAAACGAATACGCTAATGGACTGGGTGTATTATTTGTTTTAGGAATGGTAAGAATCATTGATGCAGGAACAGGATTGAATGCATTAGTAATCAACACATCCACTTTTTGGAAATTTGATTTTTATAGTGGAGTTATCTTATTGGCATTTCGTTTACCACTCACCTATTTTCTGATCAGAGAATATGGAATACTGGGATCGGCGATTGCCGAATTAGTGGCATATAGTGTATATAACTTTATTCGATTTGAATTCCTAAGAAGAAAATTTGGTATGCAACCCTTTCGATTCAACTCGCTTTTTTCCATTCTATTGGCTGTATTTGCATTTGCCATTAGCTATGTAATTGCAATACCCTTACCAGTATGGCCTGCGATATTGGTAAAATCAGCAGTCTTTTCTATCCTTATGATGCTGGGAATTTTTTATGGAAAACTTACACCCGATGCCCACCAATTATGGGAAATAGGGAGCAAACGCTGGAAAAAATTCGGTAAATAATTTATTGTGTAACCATTCTACCTCCACCCCGAAATTTCGGTTTCCAGTAAGATTCATCCAAATCACTAATGCTAACCCCATTGCTGGTGGATGCATGTACAAATTTATTATTCAGCAAAAAAACACCCACATGGGTTATCGCTGATTTTTTACCTCGGGTATGAAAAAATACCAAATCACCCTCTTTTAATTCATCCCTCTCAATAATTTCACAGGCATCAAATTGTTCCTGCGCAGTTCTTGGTAGCGCTAAGCCATACACTTCTCTTGAGATAAGTTGCGTGAAAGCAGAACAATCAATACAATTTTCGGTGCTGCCCCCCAGGCAATAACGGGTTCCCCACCATTTATCCATCACCTGCAATAAGGCAAGATTCGTTAATTTTTCAGCAACAGAATTGAGCAGGATTCCATACTTCACTTGCAACCACTCAGGAGGATTTTGTAATTGAAACAATTCTGAAGAGGGAGTAAATCCTTTTTCAGAAATATGGTTGGCAGTTGCACCGGATATTTTACCAATAGTAGCAGCATTTTTGACTGTATTTTTTGAACTCACTACCGGAACAGATTTTTTTTGATTAGTTTGAGTAGTATGAGCGGGTGGAGATTGTTTTGGTGATTCAGAATCTGTTTTGGGAGGTTTGCTAAATAAAGGCTGCACAAGATGGCATCCTGGTGCAATCCAAATCAGCAAGATACATATACATAAATTCCTGTTAATCATATATCACTGCAACGAAAATAAAGATTGAATTGAAATTAGATTGATAAAAAGCCAAAATTAAGCCTTCCTTGGGTAATTCAGAGATTGTTGTGGAAAACACAATAACGGTAGCCAGCAGTTTCTTCCGATATTTGTATGTTAGCATTTTGGGGGGTATTTAATTCGTGCATCAGCTCCAAAATGAACGGTGTTTGATTTAAGTTGAAACTGATATGAGCCAATTTTCACATCTCCATGTTCACACTCAATATTCACTCTTAGATGGTGCTGCTTCAATTAAAAAACTCTTTAAAAAAGCAGCAGCCGATAATATGCCTGCCATCGCCATCACCGACCACGGCAATATGTTTGGTGCTTTTGAATTTGTTAAAGAAGCATGGAAAGATACCATACAAACCGGAACAGATGAAAATGGCAAACCGATTCTGCAACCCAGGGTAAAACCCATTGTTGGTTGCGAATTTTATGTGGTAAAAGATCGCCACTTAAAAACCTTTACCAAAGAGGTAAAAGATGAAAGATTTCATCAGGTTTTATTAGCCAAAAATGCTACTGGTTATCAAAACTTGGTAAAACTTACTTCACTTGGATATATGGAGGGTATGTACAGTAAATACCCCAGAATTGATAAAGAACTCATATTACAATATCATGAGGGGCTCATTGCAACAACCTGTTGTATTGGTGCCCATGTGCCTCAGGCTATCTTACAATTTGGAGAAGCAGCTGCTGAAAAAGAGTTTAAATGGTGGTATGATATTTTTGGAGAAGACTATTATATCGAATTACAACGGCATCAAATGAAAGAGCAGGAATTGATTAATCAAACCTTGCTTACATTCTCAAAGAAATATAATGTTCCGGTTATTGCCACCAATGATAGTCATTACGTTGACCAGGAAGATTTCAATGCTCACGACATATTATTATGCATTAATACCGGTGAAAAGCAGTCTACCCCCGGCTTTGATGATTTTGTAAATGATGATTTACAACTTAAAAACCGACGGTTTAAATTTCCAAACGACCAGTTTTATTTCAAAACAACCGAAGAAATGAGTAGGTTGTTTCAAGATATTCCTGAATCAATTTACAATACAGCATCCATCGTTGATAAGGTAGAAGTTCTCAATTTAAAAAAGGATATTCTGCTTCCTGCATTTCCGATTCCTAAAGAATTTATTATACATGAAGATGCTAATCTCAACCAATTTGAATACCTGAAACATTTAACCGAAGAGGGTGCAAAAAAGAGATATACCGACATCACACCGGTTATTAGAGAAAGGCTGGATTTTGAATTGTTTACGATTCGCACCATGGGATTTGCAGGATACTTTTTAATTGTAAGTGACTTCATTAAAGCCGGCAGAGAAATGGGTGTATTTGTTGGTCCGGGCCGGGGTTCAGCAGCGGGAAGTGTGGTGGCATATTGTATTGGAATCACCAACATAGACCCGATAAAATATGATTTGCTTTTCGAAAGATTCCTCAATCCCGACCGAAAAAGCATGCCCGATATCGATACAGATTTTGACGATGAAGGCCGGCAGAAAGTGATTGATTATGTGGTTGACAAATATGGGAAAAACCAGGTTGCTCAAATTGTAACCTATGGAACCATGGCTGCAAAAAGCAGCATCAAAGATGTAGCCAGAGTAATTGACCTACCCCTGGCAGAAAGTAATCTGCTGGCGAAATTGGTTCCAGACAAACCAGGTACTGAATTAAAAAGAGTGCTACATGCTCCGCTCACCAAAAAAGAAGGTGAAGATTCTCTGGAAGAAAAAGAAGCCTATCAACCCGACGATATAGAAAATATCAAAAAATTGAGAGAAATCTATCGGGGCGATGATATTCGTGCAAAAGTATTGAAAGAGGCTGAACGATTAGAAGGCACGGTAAGGAATACTGGAATTCATGCAGCAGGAATTATCATTGCTCCAGCTGATTTAACTACATTAATTCCTGTTGCTACTTCGAAAGATTCAAAATTACTGGTTACACAAATCGAAGGAAAAGTAATTGAAGAGGCGGGTGTAATTAAAATGGACTTTTTGGGATTAAAAACCCTTTCTATTATTAAAAATGCCCTTGAGCTAATCAAACAAAATCATGGAATTAGTATAGACATTGATAGTATTCCTTTGGATGACCCCCTCACCTATCAGTTATTTCAAAAAGGAAATGCCATTGCCGTATTTCAGTTTGAAGCCGCCCATTTAGCAGGCATTTTCCGTGATATCAAACCAACTGTTTTCGAAGACCTAATCGCCTTAAATGCCTTGAACAGACCGGGTCCGATGCAATACATTCCGGATTATGTTAAAAGGAAACATGGAAAAGAAACCGTTACCTACGACTTACCGGAAATGGAGGAATACCTGAAAGAAACGCACGGTATTACTATCTATCAGGAACAAGTGATGTTATTGTCGCAAAAAATTGCCGGATTCAGTAAAGGGAAGGCAGATGGTTTGAGAAAAGCTATGGGAAAAAAAGATCCCAAAGCACTCAATGAGCTCAAGGAAGCTTTCATGAAAGGAGGTTTGGAAAGAAATCATCCAAAAGAAAAATTAGATAAAATCTGGAGCGACTGGGAATCTTTTGCACAATATGCCTTTAATAAATCGCACTCTACCTGTTACACTTTTGTATCTTATCAAACTGCCTATTTAAAAGCACATTACCCCGGAGAATTTATGTCGGCAGTTTTGAACAATGCCAAAAGTATTGAGAATATTACCTTCTTTATGGAAGAATGTAAACGGATGGGTATTAAAGTGCTGGGGCCTGATATAAATGAATCGCTGAAAGGTTTTGCTGTAAATAAAAAAGGAGAAATCCGATTTGGATTAGGCGGTTTAAAAGGGGCTGGAGATGCAGCCGTTGATTTTATTATAGAAGAGCGAAATAAAAACGGACTATATAAAAGTGTCTTTCATTTCATAGAAAGAGTAGTAAAACAGGTTAATAAAAAATCATTGGAAAGCCTTGCCTATTCAGGTGCATTTGATTGCTTTACCGATTTACATCGTGCGCAGTATTTTACTGTTCCGGATGGTGAAAAAATGTCGGGACTGGAAAAAATTATCAGCTATGGGCAATCAAAATTGCAGGCAAATGCTGGTTCATCGAATACTTTGTTTGGAGAACTCACTACATTTCAGGATGTACCTCTCCCTAAAATTTCGCCTACTGAACCCTGGACACTAACAGAATTACTCGAATTTGAAAAAGAAGTAACCGGAATGTTTATGAGTGGACACCCACTTGACCATTTCAAATTCGAATTAACACATTATGGAATCATGCCCATTCAGGAATTTAATGAATTTCGGGATAATATATCTGCTCAACCCAATCCGGGCAAACTGATTCGCGTTGCAGGACTGGTTACTTCTGTGCAACATAAAATAACCCGTACAGGTAAAAATTATGGAGTATTGATAATGGAAGATTATTCCGGGAAAGCCGAATTTACCGTATGGAGCGAAGAATATGTAAAATTTCAGGCATACTTTGAGAAGGGAAAAAAAATTGTACTCACAGGTTTCTTTAGGCCACGCTATAAAGATGCTACCCAGTTTGAATGGAAAATTACCCAAATCATGTTGTTGGAATCTGTGATGCAGGCATTAACCCGTTCCGTTGATATCAATTTGCATCCTGCCTCTGTTTCTGAGGAAACGATTCGATTTGTAGAAAGCAATGTAAAAAAATATCCTGGTAAATCGTCCCTAAAGTTCCATATAGTTGAACCCGGAGAAAATATTAAGTTCACCCTCCGCTCTTTTGATTTTGGCTTCCAAATGAACGAAGAAATGGCCGAATACCTGCTACAACAACCCGAATTGGCAGTACAGGTGGCTTTGGTGGGTCAATAGGCAAATATTACAGTCTGTCAGAACTCCCGACGGGTTGTCATTAATCACATCAGTGGAAAAGTCAAAACTGCAGCATTTAAGCTTTGGATGTATATTTGATAATTAGGGAATATCAATTGTATTCAATCATTTTAAATTATAAACTCAAATGGCTTTAGAATTAACAGATTCAAACTTTCAGTCAACTGTGCTGGAAAGCGATAAATTAACCGTAGTAGATTTTTGGGCAGAATGGTGTGGTCCTTGTCGTGCTATCGGACCCGTTATAGAAGAACTGGCAGTTCAATACAAAGACCAGGTAAATGTTGGGAAAGTAAATGTAGATGTTAATCCCGGCTTAAGTGTGAATTATGGAATCACCTCCATTCCTGCGATTTTATTTATCAAAGGAGGTCAAATTGTAGACAAACAAATTGGTGCTGTTCCCAAATCTGTATTAGAGAAAAAAATTCAGGCTCACCTGTAAGGAAAGCCCTACTGATTTATTGAAAACCATACCCCATCGGTATGGTTTTTTATTTGTGATTAAGGAAAGAGGCTATATGTGATAGATTAAAATATAAATAGTAACTTTCAGCATCCATTCATTATCAAATTGTTAAGTATGCCTATACGTTTCCGATTGATTGTTATGAATTTTCTCGAGTTTTTTGTCTGGGGAGCCTGGCTGATTTCCTTGGGCGGCTACCTGATTGTTCAATTACAATTCACCGGAGGTCAGGTTGGAGCAATTTATGCTACAATGGGGATTGCCTCAATGTTTATGCCAGCATTGATGGGCATAGTTGCAGACAGATGGGTAAACGCAGAAAGAGTTTTAGGCACGTTGCACATTTTGGGGGCATTGTTATTAATCTGGGCATCTACCATTAACAAGGCAGATCAGTATCCCCTTTTTTATCTGATTATGTTGCTCAATTCAATGACATTCATGCCAACAATTGCACTAAATAATACAGTTTCATATATAGTACTCGAAAAAAATAATTTCGATATAGTGCGAGACTTCCCCCCTATTCGGGTTTGGGGTACTGTTGGATTTATCGTTGCCATGTGGACGGTAGACCTGCTGGGGCTAACGAAAAGTCCACTTCAACTTTATATTAGTGCGGGTTCAGGAATACTTTTAGGGATATATGCTTTCACGATGCCGGCCTGTAAACCTGTTCCCAATCAACAAAAAAAATCATGGGTACAGGCATTGGGTTTAGATGCGTTTGTATTGTTTAAGCAAACCAAAATGCTTGTATTCTTTTTGTTTGCTTTGTTATTAGGTGCTGCCTTGCAAATTACCAATGCCTTTGGGGGCGCCTTTCTCGACGACTTTAAAAATTCCTTTCCAAACTCATTTGCCGTTCAACACCCTAACCTATTAATCTCCCTATCACAAATTTCAGAAACACTCTTTATTTTAACGATACCTTTTTTCCTAAGAAAGTTTGGCATTAAGAAAGTAATTATGTTGAGTATTGTTGCCTGGGTGCTGAGATTTGCTCTTTTTGGAATTGGAAATCCCGGAGAAGGACTACACTGGCTCATTTTATCCATGATAATTTATGGAATGGCATTCGATTTTTTCAATATCTCTGGATCATTATTTGTAGAAAAAGAAGCCGATGTATCCATTCGCGCCAGTGCACAGGGATTGTTTATGCTTATGACAAATGGAATTGGCGCTTATATTGGCGGAACATTGAGTGGCATGGTGGTGGACCATTTTACAGTAAATGGATTGAAAGACTGGCCCTCCATTTGGTTTAGTTTTGCTGCTTATGCGCTAGTGTTGGCAGTGATATTCCCGCTGGTATTCAAATACAATCATACCTCAGCAGATCAGCCTTCAGAAAGCGAGCCATTGATTCATTAACAGTTGATTAATGTTATTGTCAACCTTTATCTGAATGCATTTTAATAATTAGCGTTAATTTTGCAGATTAAATGCGTGCTATGTTATCTGCGACAGAATCTATATCCACCTTATTATCAAATACTTCGAACCCCGAACTTCAATCGATAGGATATAAAATCCTGGAGGGAATCAGAATTGATGAAAATGAAGGGATCCAACTATTTGAAAAGGGATCACTTGCCTGGTTAGGTGCATTAGCAAATTTTGTACGCGAGCGAAAGCACGGAAATATCACATACTTCAACAGAAATTTTCACATCGAGCCAACCAATGTATGTGTTTTCAATTGCTCGTTTTGTTCTTATTCCAGGGGATATGCACACAGAGAAGAGGGATGGGAACTGAGCATTGAGCAAATGATGCATATCGTAAAAAGTTACGATGGAAAACCGGTAACCGAAGTGCATATTGTGGGTGGGGTGCATCCAAAAATGAATATGGAATTCTTCTTATCGCTATTGCGTTCCATCAAGGCTCATCGCCCGGAATTACATATCAAAGCCTTTACTCCTGTTGAGTTAGATTACATGTTTAGAAAAGCAAAATTAACGGTTGAAGAAGGAATGAAATTGGCACATGAAGCAGGTTTAGATTCATTACCAGGTGGTGGTGCAGAAATATTTCATCCGGATATCAGAACAAAAATCTGTAATGATAAAGTAGATGCCGATGGCTGGCTGCATATCCATCGAACAGCACATCAGTTGGGAATGAATAGCAATGCAACATTATTATTCGGACATATTGAAAGTTACTTTCATAGAATAGATCATATGGAAAGACTGCGTCAATTGCAGGACGAAACGGGTGGATTCAACACTTTTATTCCACTTAAGTTCCGAAACAAGGATAATGATATGAAGCATATACCTGAATCAACCATCGTTGAAGATATGCGCATGTATGCAGTTTCCCGTTTGTACCTTGATAACTTCCCGCATATCAAAGCATATTGGCCCATGCTGGGACGACAACAAGCTCAATTAACCTTATCATTTGGAGTAAATGATATTGATGGTACCATTGATGATTCTACTAAGATTTATTCGATGGCCGGAAGTGAGGAACAATCTCCGAGTATGAGTACAGCCGATTTAGTTCAATTGATTCGAGCTGCTGGAAGAACCCCCATTGAAAGAGGTACACTGTATAATGTGATTAAAGATTATTCAGCTGTTGCACTTGAAAATATGGAAGCGTAAAAAAACTGCCTAACATTCCGGCAAGCTAAGGGGAACATGAATGGCTAAGCCGCCATCTGCGGTTTCCTTGTATTTACTGTTCATGTCTAAAGCTGTATCCCACATGGTTTTGATTACCTTATCTAAACTAACAATGGCATAATCTGGGGCACTTTGCAACGCAAGTTGTGAAGCAGTAATCGCTTTGATGGCACCCATGGTATTTCTTTCAATACAAGGAATTTGAACCAATCCACCAATGGGATCGCAGGTTAAGCCCAGATGATGTTCCATGGCAATTTCCGCAGCCATCAATGCTTGCCGTTGGGTACCACCCATAGCTTCGGTTAATGCTGCAGCTGCCATTGCTGAGGAAACGCCAATCTCTGCCTGGCATCCACCCATTGCTGCTGAAATGGTTGCCCCCTTTTTAAAGATGCTGCCAATTTCTGAAGCCGTTAATAAAAAACGAATGATTTGCTCATCGGTATTGCCATTACAAAAACAAACAAAATATTGTAATACTGCAGGAATTACTCCTGCTGCTCCATTTGTGGGAGCAGTAACTACCCTACCAAAAGAGGCATTCTCCTCATTTACCGCCAAAGCAAAACAACTCACCCAATCTAAAATATATTGAAATTCATTTCCCCCAGCTTGAATCGCTTTCATCCATTCAATCTTCCCCGAATATTGAGCAGCATTGAGTAGTTTTTTGTTGAGTGTGTAAGCTCTTCGATTCACTTTTAATCCCCCGGGTAATTCACCTTTCGAATGACAACCTCTGTATATACAATCCTGCATTACTTGCCAGATTCTCAGCAATCCCGACCGGGTAGCTGCTTCCGAACGCCAGGATGCTTCGTTTTCTAAAACTACTTCATGAATAGCCATTCCCTTCATGCAATGCCTTAATAAATCATCCGCAGTATCTATCGGAAAAGGAAGTTCAACACCAGAAGATTGAGATGCGACTGAGCCCTCTTTCACAACAAATCCGCCCCCGATTGAATAATAGGTTTCACTTAAGGTTTCTCCATCATGCAGGGTAATTAAAAAGCTCATTCCATTGGGATGAAAGGGAAGTGAGTCTTGCATAAGAAATACAATATCCCTTTCCGGATCAAAAGAAATGGAATAAGTTCCCCCCAGTTGCAATTGATGCGAATCGTTTATTTGCTGTATAACTGCCGCAACCGATTCAACCGGAAAAATTACCGGATCTGCAGCCATCAGTCCCATTAAAACGGCAATATCAGTTCCATGTCCTTTGCCGGTTTTTGCTAAAGAACCGTATAGATAAACTTTTAAAGACTGAACATTCGAAATCGGTCCCCTTTGCTGAATTGATGCTAAACATTGCAGGGCAGCTCTCCAAGGGCCTAATGTATGGGAACTGGAAGGACCAATTCCAATTTTAAACATATCAAACACTGAAATAGCTTCACGGGCTGCTTGCATACTCGATAGGAATTACACAGGGTGTTAAGAAGTATAGTTAGTTTAACGTGCTAAACTAATACATGTTAGGATAGTTTTCACGAACTTTACCCTATTAATTTACTTTTTTATCTACTTTTTACATTTATGCAACTTTCTTCACTTTTAAATCGATTTAATGAGCCCGAAACCCTTAAAATGGCAAAATTAGGCAGAGAATTAAGGGCAAAAGGGATTGATGTAATAGACTTAAGTTTGGGAGAACCAGATTTTGATACACCCCAACATATAAAAGATGCAGCCATCAAAGCAATCAACGATAACTGGAGCCATTACACCCCGGTAGCAGGGTTTGCCGATTTACGGGAAGCTGTTTGTACCAAACTCAAGCGTGACAATGGTTTAGATTATCTTCCTGAAAATATCATTACTTCCACCGGAGCAAAACAGAGCTTAGCTAATGCAATTCTGGCCTTGGTTGATGAGGGAGATGAAGTAATCATCCCCACACCTTACTGGGTAACCTATTCCGAACTAGTTAAAATTGCCAGGGGTAAAGTAGTAGAAATCAGGACTTCGGTAGCCAACCAATTTAAAGCTACACCCGAGCAGGTAGAAGCTGCAATTACCCCTGCCACCAGGGTTTTCATGTTTTCTTCTCCTTGCAATCCATCCGGAGCAGTGTATAGCAAAGCAGAACTGGAAGGGTTAGCTGAAGTATTCAGAAAATATCCCCAAATTACCATTCTCTCTGATGAAATTTATGAATATATCAACTTTGTTGGCAGTCATGAAAGCATTGCAAGTTTCTCCGATTTAAAAGATAGAGTCGTGCTCATCAATGGATTGAGTAAAGGTTTTGCTATGACGGGTTGGAGACTGGGATATATTGCCGCGCATCCTACCATTGCAAAAGCTTGTGAGAAAATACAAGGTCAATTCACCAGTGGTGCAACCTCGATCACGCAGAAAGCAGCCGTTGCTGCATTAACGGGAGATTTAAGACCTTCAATGGAAATGACAGAAGAGTTTACCAGAAGAAGAGCCAAAACACTTGAACTGGTTAAGTCGATACCAGGATTTACCTGTTTTGAACCACAGGGAGCCTTTTATGTGTTTCCGGATGTAAGTTATTACTATGGAAAAAAAGCAGGCAACGAAATAATTCAAAATGCAGCCGACCTGAGCATGTATTTGTTAAATACTGCCCACGTTTCCTCAGTAATGGGTGATGCGTTTGGTGAGCCCAACTGTGTTCGTTTTTCTTTTGCGAATAGCATGGGGAACATCGAAAAAGCCTGGGCCCGCATCCAGAAAGCATTGGCTGAATTACAATAGCTGAATACCCAGATTTGTCTTATTTGGAAAATCATTTCCTATGTACCCACCGGAAAAACTGGTCATGTTTCGCAACCGGCTCGATAAAATGTACCGGCACAGAAGCAAACAAGCCAGAAGGATGGGTGTAAGTTGTTATCGGGTGTACGACCATGATTTACCGGAATTCCCCTTTTGTATTGAATTATATGGAGAACAAGTTTATGTAGCCGAATATCTTCGCCACCATTCCCTGGAAGAATCATTATATAACAGTTGGCTTGAACAAAGCTTGCAATGCATTCAGGAAATATTACAGGTAGGTGCGGATAAAATTTTTGTTCGGCAGAGAAAAAAAATGTCGCACCGGGATGAGCAATATGAAAAACTAGATCAGCGGGCACATATATTCACTGTTACAGAAAACAACCTGTTATTTAAGGTAAACCTAACAGATTACTTAGACACCGGATTATTTTTAGATCATCGTATCACCCGGCAACTTTTTCGTGAACAGTCTGCAGAAAAAAGGGTTTTGAATTTGTTTTGTTATACAGGTTCATTTTCGGTATATGCTGCAGCTGGAGGGGCAAAAAAAGTAACATCAGTAGATTTATCAAAAACCTATTTACAGTGGGCAAAAGAAAATTTGCAATTAAATGGATGGAATGATGATGTAAAATATCCAATGATTCATGCAGATGTAAAAGCTTATTTGAAAACACTTCCACATAATGAGTTCGATTTAGTAATGATGGATCCGCCCACTTTCAGTAATAGTAAGCGGATGAAAGATATATTAGATATCCAACGCGATCATGTTGAATTGATTAATGATGTACTGCTATCTATTTCATCGGGTGGTTTACTATATTTCAGCACCAATTACACCAAATTTCAATTAGATGCTGCTGCTATTCAATCAAAAAACATAAAGGATATAACCCGAGCAACCATTCCATTCGACTTTGAAGGCAAACTAAAAAGAGCCTGTTTCCAAATTACCGCACCCTAAAGTTTATTCAGTTTGGATTGCAGCTTTTTTTTGTGCTGCTAAAAGGAGTAAGGATTGATGTAACTGTACTACCTGAGGAATCAGCAAATCTACATTATTGTTTACCAGTACCGCATCACATAAACGCATCTTCAAACTTTCCTCAATTTGATTTTGCATTCGATGAAGTACCTCTTCCCTGCTTACCATATCTCGATGCATTACTCTTTGAATTCGGAGAGATTTAGGACAGCTAACTCCAATCATGAAATCTATTCCTTCCGAAGAGCCCGACTCAAAAAATAAAGCTGCTTCTTTTACACAATAGGGAGTAGTTTGCTTATTAGCCCATTCGATGGCAGCTTCAATGGAAGCAGGATGAACAATAGCATTTAGTTTTTCTAATTCGTAAGGGTTATTAAAAACCCGGGCTGCTAATTTTTTCCTCTGCAGCAAACCATTCGCATAAATATCCTCACCAAATGCTTCCTGAATGGCAGCACGAATGGCAGGATTTTGATTCATGAGATTTTTTGCAACACTATCTGCGTTTAGCACGGGAATTCCCAACACCTGAAAGATGCCGGCTACGGTACTTTTACCACTGCCAATACCACCCGTTAATCCTACGTGCAGGGCCACAACTTTAATTTTTATGAAAGCCAGGATCGGATGAAAATAATCCGAAGTTTATTTTTTCTCGGTTGGAGTTTTATTAATTGCAGCAGTCCACTCCATACTAATAGCCGACTTTTCAATTTTCAGGTAACTACCTGGATTGATTTCCAATTGAAGCGTACCATCTTCATTCACCTTATTCACGGTACCATGAATACCTGCAATGGTTACAATTTTGTCGCCTTTCTGCAAGTTATCTACGAACTTTTTTTGATCTTTTGCTTTTTTAGCCTGCGGACGAATCATAAATAACCAGAAAACCAGGATAATACTACCCATCAGAATCAAATTCACCATTCCACCTCCGGATTGTCCGGGATTACCTGCCATTAATAACTGAGTTTGCATTAACATACGTAAGTATTGAAGATTGAAAAATTATTAAATGTAAAAATGAATTATTCTCCGGGTTGCACAATTTTCCCTGTAAAGGTAAGGGTATGATTGATACCATCGGGGGTGTTCGTAGTAACAAAAATAGATTTTCTTACTTCACCGGGATGAGCACGATTGCTGTTGAATATACCGGTAACAAAACCCTCCCCACCCGGTAAAATCGCTTCATGAGTATAATCGGCCAATGTGCAACCACAACCGGGTTTTACCTGGGTTAACATTAAGGGTTTGTCTCCCACATTTTTGCAAATAAAAGTTATCCGTACCGAATCACCCATATTGATTGTACCAAAGTCTTTAATAGAATCCATCCACTGAACTTTTGTATAAGTTGCGGGATCGGGAACAATATTCCCATCAGGCTGCAATTGAGTGCGATGCTGGGTACAGGCAGCCATACTAATCATTACAAAAAAAATAAAGGCAATTTGACTTTTCATTTATTTTTTCGATTTATGGTCAATCTTATTAATCTTTCCTTCCTGCAATAACTCTTTATGTATGCTATCTAAAATTCCATTGATAAAATGTCCGCTCTGCGGAGTACTATATGCTTTAGCTATATCGATGTATTCGTTCAAAGTAACTTTGGTGGGAATGGTTTCAAAAAATAGTAATTCACACAAACCCATTCGCATCAAAATCATATCCAAAACTGCGATACGATCCGCATCCCAATTTTTTAGTTTGGGATGAATAAGTGAAAAACAGAATTCCTTTTTTTCGAGTGTGGTTTTTAATAAATCACGGGCAAAAAACCACTTCTCTTCACTTATCATTTCCTCTGAGTTGTACACGCCTGGCTTATGCAAATAGTTCATCACCAGCTGCTCCATCATCTCTGCGTCATCATCCCAGTTGGGAAACCATTCTTCGATGTGAAGACAAAACAATTCATTTGGAAGCAGTACCTGAGAAAAAAGGAATTTAATGAGATCTCTGTCTTTGGATTTATCACGAGAAGCTTCTATTATATACTGCTGATATTGGGTCGTTTCTACCAGTTGTAAGAATAATTTTCGCAGTAGATCAGCATCCATTTTGTTTTCCGGTTTATCTTTTTTAACGGAAAACTGATAATCGGGATTCTCTAAAATTGACCAGACAGTGAGGTTACCTGCGAGTTTAATGCTAACGGTAAGGTCTTCCTGACTCGGCAGGTTCTTTGAGCGACGATATTGAGCATATGCTTCGGTATATCGGGCTATTTCGGTGATGAAGAATAAAAGATAAACAAACAATTCCCTGGTTTTATCCAGGTTTTTCTTCAGCAGCAATTCTGGTTTTTCTAGGGGAGCATCCGAATGGGAAGTTTCGAGCATGTAAATGAGTTGCATAACTTTCAAACGGATATTTCTTCTGCTGATCATATCGTAAAGAACTTGGTAAAGCGCCGCGAAGATAGGTATAAAAAGGGGCTTGAAAAAGTATTATTAAGGAGTAAAAACACCTGCCGCTCTATTCAAAATTTTTTTAATCGGGTGCAGGCAAAGTATATGAAAAAATGACATTAATAATAGATATCACTGCATCAAATTAGTTAAATATATGACAGGTAAGGAGGATAATGGGTTTGAGGAATAGGAAAAACTGAAATTTTGACTTATCCACTTAACTGGCATAATTATCGAGCGTTCTAAGTAATTCTCAAATAATTTTAAAAAATCAATTACGTATGGCAAAAAAATTGAATGTTACTCCTCTTCACGACCGAGTAATTGTTAAGCCGGCTGCTTCAGAAGAAAAAACTGCTGGCGGTATTATTATTCCGGACACTGCGAAAGAAAAACCCCAAAGAGGTGCAGTTGTAGCGGTTGGCTCGGGTAAAAAAGACGAACCAGTTACTGTTAAAGTAGGCGATACCGTATTGTATGGAAAATATGCGGGAACTGAAATTCAGATTGAAGGACAGGATCTGCTAATTATGAGAGAAAGTGATATTTTGGCGATTGTATAATTTCAGTCGAATACTTTAAACTTTCATTTAATTGCAAATAAATCTCATAATATATTGTATAACAAATAATTACGAATTTTTCGTATAAAATCAAAAAACATGGCAAAACAGATATTTTTCGACATTGATGCAAGGAACCGGATGAAAAAAGGGGTTGATACACTTGCTAACGCAGTTAAAGTAACCCTCGGACCAAAAGGTCGTAATGTAGTTATTGAAAAGAAATTTGGTGCTCCCCAGGTAACCAAAGATGGTGTTACCGTAGCTAAAGAAATTGAACTGGAAGACGCTATTGAAAATATGGGTGCACAAATGGTAAAAGAAGTTGCTTCTAAAACTGCTGATCAGGCAGGAGATGGTACAACAACAGCTACCGTGCTTGCACAAGCTATTATTTCTGAAGGTTTGAAAAACGTAGCAGCCGGTGCCAATCCAATGGACCTGAAACGTGGTATCGACAAAGCCGTTGCAAAAGTGGTAGATAGCCTGAAAAGTCAGTCACAAACTGTAGGAAACGATACTAAAAAAATTGAGCAGGTTGCCTCTATCTCTGCTAATAGCGATACTGAAATTGGAAAATTAATCGCCACGGCGATGAGCAAGGTTGGAAAAGAAGGAGTAATTACTGTTGAAGAAGCAAAAGGAACAGATACAACAGTTGATGTTGTTGAAGGTATGCAATTCGACCGTGGTTATATCTCTCCTTATTTCGTTACCAATAGCGAAAAAATGGAAGTTGAACTGCAAAATCCTTATATCCTGATTTATGATAAGAAAATCAGTGCGATGAAGGACATCCTCCATATTCTGGAGAAAGTAGCACAAAGCGGTCGCCCATTGTTAATTATTGCAGAAGACCTGGAAGGGGAAGCATTGGCAACATTGGTTGTAAACAAATTGCGGGGTACCCTAAAAGTAGCTGCTGTTAAAGCTCCTGGCTTCGGAGATCGTAGAAAAGAAATGTTGACTGATATTTCAATCCTCACAGCTGGTATCGTGGTTAGTGAAGAGCAAGGATTTAAACTGGAGAATGCAGACTTAACTTATTTAGGTCAGGCTACTTCCGTAACCATTGACAAAGACAACACGATTATCGTTGGTGGAAAAGGAAAGAAAGCAGATATCACTGCTCGTGTAAACCAGATTAAAGCACAAATTGAAAATACTACTTCCGATTACGATCGCGAAAAACTGCAAGAGCGTTTGGCTAAATTGAGCGGTGGTGTAGCTGTATTGTATGTAGGAGCTGCTACAGAAGTAGAAATGAAAGAAAAGAAAGACCGTGTAGATGATGCATTGCACGCTACCCGCGCTGCTGTAGAAGAAGGTATCGTACCCGGTGGTGGAGTTGCTTATATCCGTGCAGTTGAATCCCTCGAAAAACTGAAAGGTGCTAATGAAGATGAAACTACCGGTATCCAGATAGTAAAAAGAGCTATCGAAGAGCCGATTCGTCAAATTGTTGCCAACAGCGGAATGGAAGGTTCAATTGTAGTGCAGAAAATTAAAGAAGGTAAAGCCGACTATGGTTTCAATGCCCGCACTGAAGTGTATGAGAACCTATTGAAAGCAGGTGTAATTGATCCAACCAAAGTTACCCGTGTAGCACTCGAAAATGCTGCTTCTATTGCCGCCATGTTACTCACTACCGAGTGTGTAATTGCCGACAAACCCAAGCCAGAAGCTGCTCACGCACATCCTGCTCCTGATATGGGCGGTATGGGTGGATACTAATTGTAATTCTACTATTGTTATTAAAACTCCGGACAAAATCCGGAGTTTTTTTTTGAAAAGAGATGGGAGCTGTGGAGATAATTGTAGTATTCGATAGCTCCAGCCGATAAAAATGCATGTTCCCATTGTCCTCATCAGTAACTCCATTATCATTTTTATCAGGCTTCGTATAAGTGAACAGACAAATTGTATATATTTATTACAACAAAAAACATTCAATTTTCACTTATGCAGGTACTACTGGGAGTTTTTTACCATTTTGTAGGTGGCTTTGCTTCCGGAAGCTTTTATATTCCTTACAAAAAAGTAAAGGGCTGGAATTGGGAAACCTTTTGGATTGTTGGTGGAATGTTCTCATGGGTTTTAGTCCCCCCCATTGCAGCCTATCTAACCATTCCAAGTTTTACAGCTATCATACAACACACACCCTCATCCCTACTTTGGATTACCTATTTTTTTGGAGTACTGTGGGGAATTGGTGGGTTAACATACGGATTAGGTGTTCGATACCTGGGTGTTTCACTCGGAAGCAGTATTATTTTAGGTTTATGCATGGTATTCGGTGCAATCATTCCTGCAATATATTACGATTTCTCGCCTGTTCCGGGCAAAGATACCTTTCATGAAATGTTAAGTAGTTCCTGGGGATCAACTGTACTTTCAGGTTTACTCATTTGTATTGTAGGTATAATCATTTGCGGCAAAGCTGGAACTCAAAAAGAAAAAGAACTAGCAGCTACAGCCGATTCAGCAAATAATACAGAATACAAATTTGGACTTGGGATGCTGGTCGCTATCATATCTGGAGTATTGAGTGCATGTTTTAATTTTGGTTTAGAAGCTGGTGCATCAATGGCTTCAGAAGCCAATGCACTATGGAAAGCAGCCCATCCCGAACAGGGTGAATTTCTTTTTCGAAACAATGTGATTTATGTAGTATTGCTGTGGGGTGGGGTTACCACCAATTTTATTTGGTGTATGATTCTAAATTTTAGCAATAAAAGTTTTCATGATTATACGAATTCAAAAACACCTCTCTACAAAAACTATCTGTTCTCAGCTCTAGCCGGTACAACCTGGTTTATGCAATTTTTCTTCTATGGAATGGGTGAAAGTAAGTTGGGAAATGGACCGAGCTCCTGGATCTTACACATGGCATTTATCATTTTAATAGCGAATTTGTGGGGATTGATTTTAAAGGAATGGAAAGGAGTTAGTAAAAAAACAACCAACACCATTTTAATAGGTATTGTAACAATCATTGCATCGGTACTTTTGGTTGGGTATGGAAATTATTTACATCATTAATTGAATGGGAACTGTGACACAAAAAGACTTTAGACATGTCAGCTATTTATGGGATGAAGCAACGGCTGCTGCTTTGGCCGGAGATGAAGTAGCCCTGCTGCTATACCGATCGAACCTTCTGGGTGCCGACTTGCGGTTGACCAATTATGGAGGGGGTAATACCTCATGCAAAGTAAAAGGTACAGATCCCTTATCAGGAGAACCAGTGGATGTGCTTTGGATTAAAGGTAGCGGAGGTGATTTGGGAACACTCAAGCGCAACGGATTATCAGCGTTGTATTTAGAAAGATTGAAGGGATTGGAAAAAGTGTATCAGGGTCGGGAGCAGGAAGATAAAATGGTTGCATTATTCAATCACTGCATCTATGATTTACAATCAAAAGCCCCAAGCATCGATACACCATTGCATGGATTTTTGCCCTTTGCTCATATCGATCACTTGCATCCCGATGCAGCCATTGCAATCGCTGCAGCAAAAGATGGTGAACGCATTTCAAAGGAATTATTCGGTGGCACAATTGGATGGGTACCCTGGCAACGACCTGGATTCGACCTGGGTTTACAACTGAAAAAATGCTACGAAGCAAACCCACATATCAGAGGGATTATGCTAGGTTCGCATGGTTTATTTACCTGGGGAAATACAGCTTATGATTGCTACATCAACACACTTCAGGTTATTGAAAAATGCGCAATCTTTATAGAAGAAAAAATTCAAGATCAAACAGCTGTTTTTTCAGGACAAAAAAATAGCTCCCTGCCGGAAAATGAGCGAAGAAAGCAGGCAGCAGCATTGGCACCCATTATCAGAGGTTGCTGCTCATCCAATCAATCCATGGTATGCCATTTTACTGATGATAGTCGTGTACTGGAATTTATCAATTCGAATGACCTGGAAAAACTTGCACCCATGGGAACCAGTTGTCCGGACCATTTCCTGAGAACCAAAATTTCACCACTCGTCTTACCACTGGCTCCCACAGCAAATTTGAGTGATCCCCATTCCATTCAGCACCAAATCCTACCATTTTTTGAGGAGTATCGCGCCATGTATGCCAACTATTATATTACTCATCAACATGAGGATAGTCCGGCCATGCGTGATCCGAATCCCGTTATTATCCTCTATCCGGGTGTGGGGATGTTTAGTTTTGCAAAAGACAAATCAACCGCTCGAATCGCCTCCGAATTTTATATCAATGCCATCAATGTAATGAGGGGTTCTGAAGCTATTTCCGTTTACACTTCTTTACCAAAGCAAGAGGCATTTGATATCGAATATTGGTTATTAGAGGAAGCTAAATTGAAAAGGATGGCACCTCCTAAACCGCTATCCGGCAAAATTGCATTGGTTACAGGAAGTGGAGGAGGAATTGGAAAAGCGATTGCTCATAAAATGGCAAGTGAAGGAGCATGTGTAGTGCTAACCGATAATCATGCAGAAAGATTGGAATTTGCTTATCAAGAATTTGTAACGGCTTTTGGTAAAGATGCAGTGGCAGCTTGCTTATTAGATGTAACCCAGGCATCCTCTATTCAGACTGCTATTGATACAATTGCCCTAAAAATGGGGGGCATTGATATATTGGTAAACAATGCGGGGCTTTCCATTTCCAAGTCATTGGAGGAACATTCTGAAAAAGATTGGGATTTACTGTATTCGGTATTGGTGAAAGGACAGATGTTTGTGTCGCAAGCAGCGGTTGAAGTGATGAGAAAGCAACAAATGGGTGGAGATATCATCAATATTGTAAGCAAAAATGCCCTGGTTAGCGGACCCAACAATGCTGGGTATGGATCGGCAAAAGCAGCCCAATTGCACTTAAGCAGATTACAAGCTGCAGAATTAGGAAAAGATAAAATAAGAGTGAATGTAATTAATCCGGATGCAGTAATTACTGGAAGTAATATCTGGAGCGGTGGCTGGGCAGAAGGCAGGGCAAAAGCCTATGGGATTCGGGAGGAGGAATTACCTGAATTCTATGCAAAACGTACACTTTTACATGAAATCATTTTGCCGGAAGACATTGCCAATGCGTGTTTTGCTCTTGTAGGAGGATTACTGCAAAAATCAACTGGTAATACCCTCAATGTTGATGGAGGAATTGCTGCAGCATTTGTAAGATAAACTTAATAAAACTAACATACTTCAATCAATAGTATGAGAATTGATAAAAAAGATATCGAACAACACAATGAAAAATTGTTTTCGCAACATCAGCATTCCTTTTCATTTGCTAAAAATTCGATTCAGGATGTTGAGTATATCATACAACAATTAACCGATTTTACTATTGCCATTCCCAGTTGGGCTTTGGGTACCGGGGGAACCCGTTTTGGAAGATTCTCCGGCCCGGGTGAGCCGGGTACGCTTGAGCAAAAGATGGAAGACATAGGTTTACTTCATGCATTAAATAATTGCAGTGGAGCAATCTCCCTCCATATTCCATGGGATATTCCTGAAAACGTTGCATCCATTCAACAACTAGCAGCAGAACTCAATTTAAAGTTCGATGCAGTAAATTCAAATACTTTTCAGGATCAAAAAAATCAATCCCTCAGTTATAAATTCGGCTCACTTCAACACGTAAATCCCGCTGTTAGAAAGCAAGCCATCCAACACAATATTGAAGTAATTAGGCAGGGAATATCATTGGGATCGAAATCAATAACTGTTTGGCTGAGTGATGGTAGTAGCTTTCCAGGACAACTCAATTTTAGAAAAGCATTTCAAAATACACTGGAAGGGTTACAGGAAATTTATGCTACCCTCCCACCCGACTGGAAAATGTTTATTGAGTACAAAGCATTTGAACCCAACTTCTATTCAATGACGGTAGGCGATTGGGGACAATCTTTACTGTACGCAAATAAGTTGGGAAATCAGGCTTACACCTTAGTAGATCTTGGACATCACCTACCGAATGCCAATATTGAACAAATTGTTGCTTTATTGTTGATGGAAAATAAACTTGGAGGGTTTCATTTCAATGATAGTAAATATGGTGATGATGATTTAACAGTAGGCAGCATCAATCCCTATCAGTTGTTCCTGATATTTAACGAATTGATAGAAGGAATGAATGCCAAAAACATGCATCACGCAACCGATCTCGGATGGATGATCGATGCCAGTCATAACATAAAAGACCCCCTGGAAGATTTACTCCAATCGGTAGAAGCCATCATGATTGCCTATGCTCAATCATTATTAATTAACCGAAATCATTTATCAGCTGCCCAGCAAAACAATGATGTTGTTACAGCCCAGGAAATACTCCAGCATGCATTCAGAACTGATGTAAGGCCTATTGTTGCAGAAGCCAGATATAGAGCGGGTGGCGCATTACAACCTATTCAGTTCTTCAGAGATTACCAAATCAGGAATCAGCTAACTCGTGAAAGAGGTTCCGGGAATATTGCAACCGGACTATAAATTAATTAGGGATGACTGTACAAGAAGTACTGGTAATATTTGATATCGGAAAAACCAATAAAAAACTATTATTATTCAATAGCGAATATGAAGTAGTATTGGAAGATTCGATACAAATTTCTGAATTGAATGATGAAGATGGATTTCCCTGTGAAGATATAGATGCATTAACAGATTGGATATTACTTAGCTATCATTCAATTCAAAACAATTACCAATATAAGATAAAGGCTGTTCACTATTGTGCTTATGGGGCTAGTTGGGTTTTTCTAAACAAAGAAGGCAAGAAGATAGGCAAATTGTATAATTATTTAAAGCCTTTACTTTCAGAAACCCAAGCATTATTTGAAAAAAAATATGGCCCCATTGAACAGATATGTTTACAAACAGCCTCGCCGAATTTAGATAACCTGAATTCGGGACTGCAGCTATTCAGATTAAAAACAGAGCAACCCGATTTTTTTGCGCAAATCAAGTGGGCGCTCCATTTACCTCAATATGTACATTATCTAATTACCGGCGAAATAGCCAGTGATATTACAAGTATTGGATGCCATACCCTTTTATGGAATTTTGAAAAACAATGCTATCATTCATGGGTTAAGGAAGAAGGGCTGGAAAATGTATTTCCCCCGATACTTACTAATGTTGGCCTACACGATAGTTCTGCAGCACTTATCCCCTATTCACGCTGTTCGCCTGAAAAATTTATGCTGATTTCTACCGGAACATGGTGTATCAGTTTACATCCATCAAATGCTGATCCCTTAACGCTCGCAGAATTAAAACAGGATGTACTTTGTTATCTAACTCCTTACGGGGAACCTGTAAAAGCTTCAAGGGTATTCCTTGGAAAAAAATATGAAGAACTTCTGCAGGAATTAAATAATCAATTATTAGACTCATCCGAGTATGAAGTTGCCTATCAACAACTCATGGAAAACATCGTAACAGAACAGGTGAAAAGCTCCCAAATTATTTTGCAGCAAAATAAAGTGAGCAGGATATATGTAGATGGGGGATTTAGCAACAATAAACTATTTATGCAATTACTTGCAAAAGCGTTTCCCGAACAAGCGGTATATGCAGCCAGTGTTCCGCAGGCGGGAGCCATTGGAGCTGCCCTCCAGGTTAGTGCAGATTGGAATAATCAATATGAAAGAAGATTTGAAAAAAATCTGATTCGATACTAAGTATTCATCGGGATGAGCTTCTATTGAAGCGTAAAAAAAATCAATATATCATTAGCTAGTAGTATCTGCTTCCGATTGAACTACAATTACTTTTTTATATCCCAAAGTTAAGAATAATTGCGCACTGGCATAGGTTAGCATCACCCAAACATCCCAGCGTTCCGGAAAATGAAATAAAAATTTATTCAATGCCAGTAAAGCATCCGATAAAACAAAGAAAAACATACCCGGAATAAAAAAATAAAAAGCGATCCATCTATAGTTAACATGGTTACTTAAATTAAAGGTACAAACCCAAACAGCGGCAATCAACACCATATAAATCACAATGGGAACTAAAAAGGTTCCCAGATAATCGTGTAGCCAATAATAAATTAATCCGATAGCACCAGTGGCCAATAATATACCCACCCAACTGCTACCCTTGAAGCGAAAAGGTTGTAATTTAATTAACAGCATCCCATTTAATATATGTGTTAGCATAAATGCAAGCATGCCAGCCAGAAAAAAAAGTGTCCCATCCCCGATAAGTAAAACATCTCCCAACCATGAAAAAAATAAGGCAAACAAAGCCGTTTTTTTTATGACACTTGTATCGGATGTGGATACAATCAGGTAAATAATTAATAATGGTAGTAATAAACACTTAGTAATTACCCGTATCGCAGTCATATGAGATACTACTGAATATAGATGCACGCATAATGTAAGGGAGAATAGCAGCACGATTAATTGGGGTAGTTGCTTATTCATGATGATCAATTGATTTTAATAAAGATACCCCATTATGATAATTTGGTTTCAAGTTGTAAACAATTACAGGTAAATCTTCAACAATAACTACTTTTGCAACATGTTATCGAAAACAGAGGAGGATTTTATAGCATATTGGTCAAAAAACGGCGAATCTGAAAAAAATAGTCTTCGTCCTTTACTGATTGGATTTTCTTTCGGACTGGTCTTTGGGGTGGCCACCGTAATCTCCATTTTTTCGGGTTGGGCTATTCGGGCAACCATGGTAGCTAATTCCAGGTTGAGTGCGGGATTGCTCCTAATCATTATCTTAATCGTTTCTGTTTTCATGGGCTATTTCTATCGTTCTTTTCGCTGGGATAAAAACGATCAGTATTATCGGGAACTACTTGCCAAAAAAAAGAGAAAAATGCAAATCCCGATGCAGCCCAATGACTTAGATAATAGTCTTACCCCATAAACAATCCCAAATGAAGTTATTTTACCTTTCACTTATTTTTATAATTATCCTATCGGGATGCGGAAAAACCCAGTCCAGCGGATGTACTCCAGCAACTGTGGAAAGCGAAAAGCCTTCTATGATAACCTATTGCAATAGTAAAGGCATCAGTTACACAGAACATAGTAGTGGTCTTTTATATCAAATTATGGATGCCGGTACCGGAACACCTATACCTACAGCCAGCTCAACCGTTACAGTTCAATATGTAGGTAAGTTATTAAGCGGTAGCACATTCGATTCATCTACTACCCCATTTACGAGCAGTTTGACTCAATTAATCGATGGCTGGAAAATTGGCATTCCCCTTCTCAAAAAGGGTGGTAAAATCAAATTGATAATCCCATCCGCGCTGGGATATAGTTGCAACGGTTACCCACCTGTAATTCCAGGCAACAGCCCTTTATTTTTTGAGATTAGCCTGCTGGATGTAAAATAATACCCGCTTTGCCCCCTTTATCCCTAATATTTGACTTTCTAAATACAAAAATGGGGTAAAATAAAGGGTTTTTGAGGTGGTTCGGATGGTCATTTTAGGTATCATTCCCCTATCTTTGCGGCTCTAAATTTGAAAACCGTTACCGTATGCAACTGAAAGGTTTAGTGAAGATTTTTGCCATTTTCCTGATTATTATTTGCGTTTATCAATTGTCATTTACCTGGTTTGTAAGAAATCATGAATCAGCAATGGACAAAAAAGCGACTGCCTGGTTAAAACAATTTCCGGCAGCAACTGTAGCTTATCCAAATGATAAGGAAGCCCAGGCAAAATACAATGACAGTTTAAACGACTTAAAAAAAGAGCGTTTACGCAGATTACTGGATAGCACAAAAGACACCAAACTGGCTTTTGGTCTAACTACCTACCGTAGTGCCAAAGAAAAAGAACTGATGCTTGGTTTGGACTTACAAGGCGGTATGAGCGTTACGATGGAGGTTGGATTAGATGGTTTGTTGAAATCCCTTGCCAATTTCACGAAAGATCCGGTTTTCAATAAGGCATTACAGCAAGCAGTTGCCAGAAAAGCCAATGGTGGAGCTGATTTGATTACCTTATTCGGAGAAGAATTCAAAAAAATCAACCCTACTGGAAAATTGGCCCCTTATTTTGCTGCAAGAAGTAATGGCAAAGTAAAATTTGATGCTAATGATGCTGCTGTTACTGCTTACCTAAATGAACAAGCAACCGCAGCATTTAACAACACGTATCGCATCCTTCGTACCCGTATCGACCGGTTTGGGGTAGCATCTCCCAATATCAATCCTGATCCTGCAAAGGGTATTATCAATATTGAATTAGCGGGTGTGAATGACAAGGAACGCGTTCGATCTTATCTTCAATCTACTGCAAATCTTCAATTTTTTGAAACCTATACACTGGAAAGCAGAGATATTCAAAATGCCTTAATGGCTGCGGATAAAGCTGCTCAGGATTATGTAAATGGTGCAGGTAAAACAGACACAACGCTTGCTGTAAATAAAAAAGATACTACAAAAAATACTACCAAGGCTGATGCAAACGCAGCGAAAGATACCAGCAAAACAGCGACTATTTCTGCCATTTCCAATATAGCCGGATCAACAAGTTCAAAATCCGATACTGCCAAAAAAGCTACGGTAGATAACCCTATTTTCCGTTTATTGCAAGTTGCTCAGCCCTTTCAGGGTAGCAATGGCAAACCCATTTTCCCATCTGCTATCGGCTACATCAATGCAAAAGATACTGCCAGCTTGAATGATTACCTGGAATTGGATATTGTGAAATCTAAATTCCCATCCAACCTGGTATTCATGTATGGTAAAATGGAATTGCAATCTACTGATCCAAAAGCGGCTGACATTCTTACCTTATATGCAATTAAAACATTAGAAAATGGTCAAGCAGAGTTAGAAGGAGACCATATTAGCAATGCAGCCCAAGATTACGATGATAAAGGGAAAATTGCTATTAAAATGACTATGGATAAAATTGGTACCAATATCTGGGCAAAAATGACCACCCGGAATGTTGGAAAACCTATTGCCATTGTTCTGGATAATTTCGTGTATTCTGCTCCAAATGTAAACGACCCCATTACAACCGGAAGTTCTCAGATTACAGGAAACTACACTTTAAAAGAAGCTAAAGACCTTTCTGAAATACTGGAAAGCGGTAAGTTACCTGCCCCTGCTAAAATTGTTCAGGAACAACAAGTTGGGCCTACATTGGGTAGAGAAACTATTATAGGTGGAGGATTATCATTTTTGGTTTCCTTCCTGGTAATATTTGCTTTAATGTTGTTGTATTTCAATTCTGCTGGATGGGTGGCAAACATTGCCTTGATATTAAACCTGTTATTTACAGTGGGAATATTAAGCTCATTGGGCTTTACGCTCACTGCGCCCGGTATTGCCGGTCTGGTATTAACAGTAGGGTTAGCAGTAGATACCAACGTAATTATTTTTGAAAGAATTAAAGAAGAACTTACCCGTGGAAAGAGCTATGCGAACGCGGTTACAGATGGTTACAGAAGGTCACTTGCACCTGTTTTGGATGCTCACGTAACTACTTTGCTTACTGCGATTATCCTGGCTTATTTTGGATTAGGCCCTGTATTAGGATTCGCAACCACGCAAATTATCGGTATTATACTTTCTTTATTCTGTGGTATTCTGGTTTCCAGATTAATTACCGACATGTACACCAACCGGAATAGACATTTTGAGTACTTTACGGGTATTTCCAAGCGTATTTTCCAGCATGCTGCTATTAAGTTCATCGAATACCGCAAATATGCTTATGTTCTCTCTGTAATTATTTTTGGATTAGGAATTAGCACCCTTTTCCGTAGCAATTCCTTTGATGAAGGTGTTGAATTTTCGGGTGGTAGAAGTTATACCGTTCGCTTCGATAAAGCTGTAAATGAAGACCAGATTAGAAATGAGTTGAAAAACGAATTCAAGGAGCCGGTTATTATTAAAACTGTAGATGCTAAAAATCAGCTTAATATTACTACCTCCTACATGATTCGCCAGTCGGGTGATAATATTGATTCACTGGTAGAGCAGAAATTATATAACGGACTTAAGCCTCATTTACCGACAACTGTTAGTTTCAGTGAGTTTGAAAGAAACTACAAATTAGGTTCGCAAAAAGTATTACCCACCATTTCTGATGATTTAAAGTCTGGCGCAACAAAGGCGGTTATATTTGGAATCATCATCATTTGCTTATATATCTTCATTCGTTTCCGCGACTGGAGATATTCATTGGGTACTATTTTTGCCTTATTGCATGACGTATTTGTAACGTTGATAGTATTTAGCTTCTGCAGAAAAATTGTACCATTCCCGCTTGAAATCGATCAGCACTTTATTGCTGCCGTATTAACGGTTATCGGTTTCTCTATGAACGATACCGTAATTGTATACGACCGTATCCGGGAAGATAGCAAGCTGATGAAAGGGGTAGACAATGCCACCATCATTAATAAAGCCATCAATGAAACCTTGAGCAGAACAGTGATGACTTCCTTAACGGTATTCCTTACCATTCTGATCCTGTTCATATTTGGTGGGGAAGTAACTCGTGGATTCTCCTTTGCTATGTTAATCGGAGTAATCACCGGTACTTATTCATCCATCTTTGTAGCCGCTCCTATTCTGGTAGATTTTGCTAAGGATCGTCCTTTAGGAAAATTAGATGAGCAAACTAAAAAGAAGAAATAATTTCATCAAACAATAAGTGAACTTTATAAACAAAGCCTGCTAATTTTTAGCAGGCTTTTTTATGTTCGTTATAATTCAGCTCCGGATTTTAATTCATACCTACATTTTTATTTCCATCCACCCCCACAAGCCTTGAATAAATTGGTAAGCGCATTCCATTGCATTTTTTTAGCTTCTACCCACTCTAGTCTGGTTTCCAGTGCATCTCTCTGTGCCACCAAAACTTCCAGATAATTGGCGCGAGAAGCTTTAAAAAGATCGCTGGCGATTTCAATAGAACTGGCCAGGGTTTCCACTTCTTTTGTTTTCAATTGATACGCCTGCTGCATATTTTGAATTGCCCCCATTTGATTCGTAACTTCTAAAAATCCATTCAATACGGTTTTCTGGTAATTATAAACTGCCTGAATTTGAGCAGCATTTGCCGTATTAAATTCTGCTATAATGGCATTTTTATTAATTAATGGCCCAACCAATTCACCTGCCAGTGAGAAAAAGATAGATTCGGGAGTATGCAACAAATACTTTGGAGAAAAAGCATTATAACCAAGCGATGCACCCAAATTTAGTGAGGGAAAGAACTCGGCTCTGGCAACCTGCACATCAAATTTTGTCGCCATTACATCGAGTTCAGCTTTTCTGATATCGGGTCGATTTTCCAGTAATTGAGCGGGTAACCCTGCCTGAATAGTTATGGGAAGTGGCTGCATAAACCGAGAAGCTTCCCATCTGCTGGTTCCGGGATATTTTCCTATTAATAAGTTGATATTATTCTCAAAAACCAGGATTTGCTGCAATTCATTATACTCCAAGGCTTTTGCATTCAGCAATTGGGCTTCAAATTGTTTAACAGCAAGTTCTGTTACTGCAGCTGCCTGGCGTTGAATTTTAACCACATCCAGTTCTTTTTGCTGTAGCTGTATGGCCTGACGAATAATTTCCAACTGATTCAATGATGCAAGTAATTCGTAATAATTATTGGCAATTTCAGCAACCAGATTGGTGGTTACCCAATTTTTTGCTTCCTGAGAACTTAGGTAACGGGTTAATGCAGCTTTTCTAGCTGTTTTCAATTTACCCCAAATATCCATTTCCCAGCTGGCTTGAAATCCCAGTAATTGACTAGGTAAAATCTCAGGAACGCCTTTACCGGGAGTTATGTCGGCAGAGGCATCACCTGCACCTTGAGAAGTATATCGTCCTACTTTTTCTATGCCAAGCCCTGCACCAGCAGATACGGTAGGCATCAGCTTACTTTGCGCCATGCGGATACCATTTTTGGCAATTTCAATATCCTGCAAGGTGATTTTTAAATCGAAATTATTAGCTAAAGCAGTATCTATTAGCGAAATTAAAGTGGGATCGGTGAAGAATGTATTCCACCTAATGGTGGCAATATTCAATGTGTCTTTTCCAGATGTGAATGCAGCTGGAAGCGGCTTCCCGGCAGGGGTTTGCAAAATGGCCGGGGCCGTACAACTGAACATCCCCATTACCATTAAGGCAATTGAGCCAACCAACGGAAATGAAATGTATTTATTCATTTTCAATTTCTTTAATAATATGAACAATTTCTTCTTTTAATGTGTGTTTCGGTACTCTGGCAAATAAATAATACAATCCAGGAATCACCACAACACCAAACAGGGTTCCAAACAACATTCCACCGGCTGTTGCAGATCCTATGGTTCTATTACCAATAGCCCCGGGTCCTGAATCCAATACCAATGGGATTAGTCCGGCAATAAAGGCAAATGATGTCATTAAAATAGGACGTAACCTTGCCGCAGCTCCTTCTATCGTTGCTTGAAGTTTTGTAGCGCCCAGTTTTTGCCTTTGAACAGCAAACTCAATAATCAGTACAGCATTTTTTCCTAGTATTCCCACCAACATTACCATTGCAATTTGAGCGTAAATATTGTTTTCCAAGCCGAGCAAATACAACATAAAAAACGCACCAAAGATTCCAGTAGGTAATGAAAGAATTACCGGTAGTGGTAAAATGAAACTATCATATTGAGCCGATAATACCAGGTACACAAACACAAGTGAGATAATAAAAATATAGAGCGTTTGATTTCCTTTTGCTACTTCATCAATTGAAATACCTGCCCAATCGATACCAAACCCTCTGGGTAATTTTTCTTTTGCAACTTCTTTAATAGCTTCTATTGCCTCTCCACTACTATAGCCATCTGCAGGTGAGCCACTCAACTCAGAAGCATTAAACATATTATGCCGCGTAATTTCATCCAAACCATACACCTTCTGCATAGTCATGAAAGAAGAATAGGGAACCATTTCTCCCCGATCATTTTTAACATATAACTTTAAAATATCTTCCGGCTTGGTTCTGTATTGAGGTAATGCCTGCACCATTACCTTATATTGTCTGTCGAACTTTATAAAGTTGGTGGAATAATTACTACCGATTAAAGTAGATAAATCACTCATGGCATTATCAATAGTAACCCCCTTTTGCTGAGCACGGTCGTTATCAATATTTAATACATATTGAGGGAAACTGGCATTATAGAATCCAAATACAGAACTCAACTCTTTCCTTTTACCGAGGTCTTCTACAAATTGTCGATTAACTGTTTCCATTTTTTTATAATCACCGCTGCCCGCCTTATCCAATAACCGCAATTCAAATCCACCCGCTGCTCCATAACCGGGTACAGCAGGAGGTGGAAAGAATTCGATATTGGCACCCTTAATATCCTTGGTTTTCTCTTCCAATTCAGCCATCACTTCCGTTACAGAATGTTTTCGGTCTTTCCAATCCTTTAAATTGATGAGTGCTGTACCAGAGTTCGCTCCAGTACCTTCAGTTAAAATTTCAAAACCGGCAGTTGTTGAAACCGATTGTACATCTTCCATTCCATTGGCAATTTGCTGAATCTGCTTCAAAACAGCATCGGTTCTCTCCAAAGTAGATCCGGGAGGGGTTGATATCAAACCATAAAACACACCCTGATCTTCATTCGGAATAAAGCCGGTAGGAACCTTTGTACTCATGAACCAGGTTCCGCCACAGAATAATAATAAAACGATTGCTGTAATTACTCTTCTGCTTACAATAGCTGTTACAAGATTTTTATATCTACCCTGTGTATTTTTAAACCACTGATTAAACCAGGCAATGAAACGGTTGATGGGCGTATTTTTCTTGGGTTTGCCATGGGTATTTTTTAACATCAACGCACATAAAGAGGGAGTTAAAGTTAAAGCGATAACACCCGACAAAATAATGGAGGTGGCCATCGTAACAGAGAACTGCCTATAAAAAATTCCAACCGGACCACTCATAAATGCAGCGGGAATAAATACAGAAGCCATCACCAATGTAATAGCAATAATCGCCCCACTAATTTCACTCATGGCCGATTCGGTAGCCGTTTTTGGATCCAGATTGTATTCCTCCATTTTAGCGTGTACCGCTTCTACCACAACCACCGCATCATCAACAACAATACCAATTGCCAACACTAAGGCAAACAGCGTAATGAGGTTAAGGGTAATTCCAAAAAATTGCATGAAAAGAAAAGTTCCAATCAGTGAAATCGGAACGGCAATTGCAGGAATGAGTGTAGAACGAAAATCGCCCAGAAATATAAATACCACAATTCCAACCAAAATAAAAGCCTCAAATAAAGTATGCAAAACTTTCTCAATAGAGGCATCCAAGAATTTTGATACGTCGTAACTCAATTCATATTCCATTCCTTTTGGGAAGGAACTCTCTTTAATTTCCGCCAAACGGGCTTTGATACTTTTAATTACCTCGGTAGCATTACTTCCATACGATTGTTTAATCATAATGGCTGCGGAAGGTCGACCATTCATTTTTGAGTACAAATCGTAGTAAGAACTTCCGAATTCTACATCTGCTACGTCTTTGATTCTTAATATCTGACCATCTTCTGATGCGCGTATTACAATGTTCTCATAGCCTTCTTTGGTATTAAAGCGACCGGGATATTTTAATACATACTGAAAGGTTTGTGCCTGTTTTCCTGAACTTTCCCCCGTTTTTCCAGGAGCTACCTCTAAATTCTGTTCATCAATAGCTTTTAATATTTCATCAGCAGAAATTTTATACGCCATCATCCGATCGGGTTTTAACCAAACCCGCATGGCGTATTCTCGGTTTCCCAAAATATCTGCAAAACCTACCCCATCTACTTTTTTTAATTCAGTAAGCAAATTGATATCGGCAAAATTGAAGAGGAAGTTTACGTCGAGACTGGTGTCTTTACTAAACAAGTTCACATACATCAACATATTCGACTCTTCTCTTGAAATTTTAATTCCTTCTTTTATAACCAAGGGAGGAAGTTTGTTATTTACAGCTGCCACTCGGTTCTGAACATTTACAGAAGCAATATTGGGGTCGGTACCTAATTTAAATACAACGGTAATTAAACAGGTTCCATCATTTCCGGCATCGGATGCAATGTATTTTACGCCAGGTACTCCATTCAAAGCCCTTTCCAGCGGAATTACTACCGCCTTGATCATTAATTCGGCATTGGCACCAGGATATTCAGCAACAATATTTACTTTGGGTGGTGATATAGATGGGAACTGTGTAACCGGTAATTGCAATAGCGATAATGCACCCAAGAGCAAAATAATTAAAGAAATTACTATGGATAAAACCGGCCGGTTGATTAACTTTTTAATCATCTTTTTTTAATTATTTTAAGGATAAAGCCTTACGTGGTTCTACCCAGGTGGTTTCAATTGCTGCATCGTCTTTGGCACTTTGTATGCCTTCCAAAATAAACTTATCATTTACTGTAAGTCCATCTTCTACCACGTAAATATTATTGAGCTTTTGTTTAATTGAAATTTGTCTTGCATGAACAATATTTTTTTCATCCACTACATACACATAAATCTTGTCCTGCAATTCAAAAGTGGCTTTTTGGGGAATCAATAAAGCATCTTTTAATTGCACTTTTAATTGCACTTTTCCGGTTTCACCATGTTTTAATAAATATCCCGGATTGGGAAATTTTGCACGAAATGCAATACTTCCAGTATTCTTATCGAATTCACTTTCAATTGTTTCTACTTGTCCTTTATACTGATGCGGCTGATTATTTGCCAAAATCAATCCAGCTGTCATTTTGTTGTTATTTGTATTTCGGCTTTTGAAATCAAGGTATTCTACTTCCGACACATTAAAGTAGGCATATACATCCCGATTGTTTGAAATGGAGGTGAGTAATGTTCCTTCATCAATCAAACTTCCCTGCTTAAATTTCAGGCGATCAATTATACCTTCAAAGGGTGCCCTGATTTTTGTATAGGTTACATATAATTCAGCCAACGTTTCTTCCGATTTTGCCTGATCGAGTTTTGCGAGTGCAAGTGATAATTCAGTTTTTGAAACGATATTTTTTTCAGCTAATATTTTTACATTCTGAACTTCCAGCTCACATTTTTTAACCTCTGCCTTTGCTTTAAGCAGCGCTGCTTCATATTCAATCGGCCGTATGGTAAATAATAGTTGTCCGGATGAAACCCGTTGTCCTTCATCGGCATGAATTGATTCAATATACCCTTTTACTTTGGCTCGAATTTCAACGTTTTGAACAGACTGAATTTCGGCAACATATTCTTTATTTACTGAGGTATCTGCCTGTAAGGCACTGGTAATTTGAAACTTACCTACTTCAACATGGTTTTCTTTTTTTGATTTACAGGCTATCATTCCGGTAAATACTCCAATTAAAATACATCTTTGTAAGATTGTCATTTCTTTAATTAATTATTGAAAAAAATAGTCAACAAGAAAAGTGAATGCATCAGCATCACACAGGAAAAATAAACCAACTAAATTCTAAGATTCGAATTATATAAGTAAATTGGTATAGGGAGAATAGCTGACAGTGAAGATATCTGCGCATTTGGTAATCCATCAGCACATATGGATAAAGAAAAGTTTTGCTGTAGATTTGATTCTGTTCTTACCGTTTTTTTCTCCCAATTGAAACGATCAAGTTCATCTTCTTCCCAATAAAGATCGTTTAATAGAGGATATGATTCATGAATAGAGGGAGATTGAAATGCTCCTACAATCTCTTTATTACAAATAGACGTGCCAGCCGAAAATTTAGCAGATGCAATCAATTGCTGGAAAGCAATGCATGTAATAATTAAGAAGAGGAATTTCCTTAACATATTTACAAATATAGTTATAGTTTACTTAGTACTTTAATAAAAGAATGTAAAAAAAGTAACACTTACAAGTACACTTTTATTGAAATACCTTTTACATTATCTATAACTTATACAGAGAATGAAGTTCCACAACCGCAGGTCTTGGATGCATTGGGATTACTGAATGTAAATCCTCTACTATTTAGTCCGCCCTTCCAGTCGATTTCCATTCCGTATAAATAAAGTTCATGACTTTTATTCATGATACAGGGAATTCCATCTAATTCAAAGTGAGCATCTTCCGGTTGATCCTTTTCAAAATCCAACACATAGGTCATTCCGCTGCATCCTCCGCCTTTTACTCCGACTCTCAATTTTGCATCAGTAGGAAAATCAGGTTCCTGCATCAGTCTTTTAATTTCAGCTATTGCACCTGGCGTGAAACTTACGGGGGCTTGTGTAATCGTTTCCATATTGTTTACTATTACTTTGCAAAGATAGCTTATTTAAAGGATTACAGGGAAATATCAAAATAAAATATTGAATATCAAACAGATATACATTAGTAAAGAACCCGAACTTTGATAGTATGCTTAACTTCCTTGAGCAACGTTTGAGCTTTCTGCGACAGCTTTTTATCTACATCTAATACAACATAACCGATACGGGAATTTGTGGAGAGGTATTGTCCAACAATATTGATATTATTAGCCGACAATGCTGAGTTAATTGCACTCAATACACCAGGCACATTTTTATGAATATGTAAAATCCGATGGGCATTTTCTACCGGGGGTAAACTGATTGCAGGAACACTATGAGAACCATAGGTAATGCCTCTTTCTAAAAATTGAAACATTTTACTACTTACATCTGTACCGATATTTTCTTGAGCTTCCTCAGTGCTACCTCCAATATGAGGAGTAAGCAGCACATTAGGTAAGCCCTGCAAAGCACATTCAAAATGATCTCCATTTTTTTCGGGTTCTACAGGAAATACATCAATTGCAGCGCCTGAAATAACTTCCTGCGCCATTGCAACTGCAAGTGCTTCCAGGTCTACTACTTCCCCGCGTGCATAATTGATAAGAATGGCTCCTTGTTTTGCATATTTTAGTACGTTTCGATTGATAAGGTTTTTCGTGAGAGGGGTATCTGGAATATGCAGGGTAATGATATCTGAATGAGCTACCAATTCTTTTAAATTTCTTGCCGGAATTGCATTTCCCATTGGCAATCGGGTTTCTATGTCGTAATACAGCACCTTCATACCCAATGCTTCCGCCAGTACACTCACCTGAGAACCTATATTCCCATATCCAATAATTCCGATTGTTTTTCCTCTGAGTTCAAAACTCCCCCTGGCTTCCTTTTTCCAAATTCCTGCATGAGCTGCTGCATTTTTATCGGGTATCCTCCTTATCAACATGATTGCTGCCCCAATTACCAATTCGGCAACACTGCGGGTATTACTATAGGGGGCATTGAATACTACCACACCAGCATCGGTGGCTGCAGTCAAATCAACTTGATTTACTCCAATACAAAAACACCCAATTGCCTGTAACTTGGGAGCAGCAGCCAATACTTTTTTAGTTATGGTCGTTTTAGAACGAATGCCCAATAAATGTACATCCTTCAATTCTTTTATTAAATCTTCCTCACTTAATGCCCCGGAAATCTTTCTAACATTTACATATCCGTTTTGCTTAAATACTTGTACTGCTTTATCACTGATGTTTTCGAGAAACAAAATTTTAATTCTCTCTTTAGGATAACTGGTGAGTGCCTGCTTAATCATGCTTACAAATGTATTGCTAAATTCAAAACGATTTATTACATAGTTATCCACCCATAATCTTTAGCCATTAGCAGTTATTATCTTTGCGAATATTTATAAAAATTGCTAATGTGTCGGTTTATGTTGATAGCGATAACCAGTTTCATTTTACTCTCCTGCAATGGAGGTACCGATACTACCGGAAAAGAATTTGTTCCTACCAGCATTGGCCCAAGGGCAGCGCATCCGCTAAGTGAATCGGTTAAAGAAAATTACCGGCAGGCTATTATTCCTCTGTATCAAAATATGTTACTGAAAACAGGTTTTAGCGGCGGCATCCTTGTTGCCAAAAATGGGGAGATTTTATTTGAAGATTATCAAGGATATTATAATCGTGCAACCCGACAACCAGTTGATTCAGAAAGCAGTTTTCACCTGGCCTCTATATCCAAAACTTTTACGGCAACCGTAATCTTACGTTTATATGAACAAGGAAAAATTCAATTGAATGATCCCGTAAATAATTATCTACCCGGATTTCCCCATGCCGGCATTTCTGTTCTCATGCTACTTAACCACCGCAGTGGTTTACCTAAATACGAGTATTTCATGAATGAAACCATCACCCGGTTAATTAAGGTTAAAAATAAAAGGGGAAAATGGGTATATAAGAAAACATATTACAAAGACCCGAACCGGTTTCAGGGAATGGCAACCAATCGTGATGTGCTGGACTTCATGATTCGAAACAAAATTCCAGTTGCTGCCCCACCCGATAAGCGTTATCAATATTGTAATACCAATTACGCTTTGCTTGCGATGATAATTGAGAAGGTAACCGGACAATCCTATCCAGATTATTTGAAAGACAGTCTGTTTACCCCGCTTGGCATGAAGCATAGTTTCGTATTTAGTAAGCGTGATATTGACCGATACGTGCCGTCCTATAACTATAATTATTCACCCTTTCGCCTGGAATCGATGGATTTGGTATATGGAGATAAGAATGTATATAGCACAGTTCGCGATTTACTTATTTGGAATGAAGCATTACAAAAAGGCAGTTTTGTATCATTGACAACCCTTGAAAACATGGCATATCAACCCTATAGTAACGAAAACCGAGGGGTAAAAAACTATGGACTAGGTTGGCACTTGTATTTTCCAAAAAATGAGCCACCGGTAATATATCATAATGGATGGTGGCATGGAAACAATACCGTTTTTAAGCGCCTGATTACCGACCATGCAGTGGTCATTATTCTTGGTAACCGCTTTAACCGGAATATCTGGGCAGCAGGGAAAATAAGTTCGGTATTTACCGGATTGGCGGATAGCACCGAATTGGAAGAATAATGTTTACTATCCGGGTTTTCCCCAATCGTTATTGGTCAGAGGTTTTTTGAGCAATTCCCTTATTTTTGCAGACTTTTTAGAAAAACACTTATTTTATATTTCAACTTTATGATTCAGAATTTACTGTATGCCGTGCCCGCGATGGGGATTGTTGGATTACTCTATACCCTGATCAAATTTAACTGGGTTTCCCGTCAGGACGCCGGAAACGACCGGATGAAGGAAATCAGTCAGTTTATTGCCGAAGGAGCCATGGCATTTTTAAAAGCAGAATACAGAATTCTTACCTATTTCGTTTTACTGGTAGCCCTTTTGTTGGGTTTAATGGGATATACCGACCCAAATAGTCATTGGAGCATTTCCCTCTCCTTCATAATAGGTGCGCTATTTAGTGCTTTAGCCGGATTTATTGGTATGAAGATTGCTACCAGAGCCAATGTGCGTACAGCACAAGCTGCCAGAACCAGTTTGAGCAAGGCCTTGCAGGTTTCGTTTACAGGTGGATCGGTAATGGGAATGGGCGTTGCCGGATTGGCGGTTTTAGGATTAGGAGGATTATTTATCATCATTCGCCAGTTATTGGCTCCCGGCGCTGCAGTAGATAGTGAGGAAATGAAGCGTACCATCGAGGTACTCACTGGATTTTCATTAGGTGCTGAAAGTATTGCCTTGTTTGCCCGTGTGGGAGGCGGAATTTATACAAAAGCAGCTGATGTGGGCGCCGATTTAGTAGGTAAAGTAGAAGCAGGTATTCCGGAAGATGACCCCCGCAACCCGGCTACCATTGCAGATAATGTGGGTGATAATGTGGGTGATGTTGCAGGAATGGGTGCCGACCTTTTTGGAAGCTACGTTGCTACCGTACTTGCAACCATGGTTCTCGGAAGAGAAGTTACTGGTGCAAATTTTTTACCACTGGCGGATCAGTTTGGTGGCTTATCCCCCATCCTGCTACCTATGTTGATAGCCGGGGTTGGGATCCTTTTTTCCATCATTGCTACTTTCTTTGTGCGGATTTCTGATACTGCAGGTATTGGGACTTCCGGTGTGCAGAAAGCTTTGAATATGGGTAATTGGGGCTCAATTATCTTAACCGCAATCGCTTGCTATTTTCTGGTTATGTTCTTATTACCCGATACCATGCTCCTTCGTGGATTCTCTTTCACTCCAGGTAAGGTATTTGCTGCTATTCTTGTTGGACTTGCCGTTGGTACTTTAATGAGTATCATTACCGAATATTATACTGCCATGGGTAAGCGCCCGGTTAATAGTATCATAAAGCAATCCTCAACTGGTCATGCCACCAACATCATTGGCGGATTGGCTATTGGAATGGAATCAACCTTCTTACCCATTTTAGTTTTGGCAGGTGGAATTTATGGTTCCTATTATTGTGCAGGCCTCTATGGGGTAGCCATTGCAGCTGCTGGTATGATGGCAACTACCGCCATGCAACTTGCCATAGATGCTTTTGGTCCAATTGCCGATAACGCTGGTGGTATTGCTGAAATGAGCGAATTACCCAAAGAAGTAAGAGAAAAAACTGATATACTGGATGCTGTTGGAAACACAACTGCTGCAACTGGTAAGGGTTTTGCCATTGCATCTGCTGCATTAACAGCACTTGCACTTTTTGCTGCATTCGTAGGAATTGCCGGTATTGAAGGTATTGACATTTATAAAGCCCCGGTGCTGGCAGGTTTATTTGTAGGTGGCATGATTCCCTATCTCTTTTCCTCCCTGGCAATTCGTGCTGTTGGTGAAGCAGCCATGTCGATGGTGGAAGAAGTTCGCCGCCAGTTTAGAACAATCCCCGGCATTATGGAAGGAACCGGTAAGCCTGAATATGATAAATGCGTTGCTATCTCAACAGAGGCTTCCTTGAAAAAAATGATGTTACCCGGAGCTATCGCAATTATTACCCCACTGATTATTGGATTTGTTTTTGGAGCTGAAGTTTTGGGTGGATTTTTAGCCGGAGCTACCGTGAGCGGAGTGTTAATGGGTATGTTTCAAAATAATGCGGGTGGTGCCTGGGACAATGCCAAAAAATCATTTGAGAGCGGAGTTGAAATCAATGGAGAAATATTCTATAAAAAATCAGAACCCCATAAAGCTTCCGTTACCGGCGACACAGTTGGTGATCCTTTTAAAGATACCTCAGGACCTTCCATGAACATCCTGATTAAATTGATGTCAATTGTATCCTTAGTTATCGCCCCAACCCTTGCTCATATGCATCCTGGTATCGGAAAAAAGCAACAGGTTGAACAACGAATTGAGTTATCAATTACCGATACTTCAAAGGTTGCGGCAAATGATACCGCAACTAAGATGAATGTTGAAGTGAAAGTTGAAGCGGCTAAAGACCAAACCAAACAACTCATAGAAGAACTTAAAAAAGACGGATACGTGAAAAAGGGTAATGTAGACATCAGCTTCGAGAAAGGGATACTAACCATTAACGGTAAAACCCTGGATGCAGCCGCCTCGGCCAAATACAGTGATTTACTTCCTAAGAATCAAAACATCAAACTCTCCCTTAAAGAGAAATAATACAATTATTTAGAAACAGATGGAATCCCGAACCCTAAAAGCGTTCGGGATTTTTTATACAACATCTTAACAAAAAATATATAAGTAATTTAAAAAAGGGGATGTAAATTGCTACGAACAATATCGTATGTATGCATGCACTTCCAACACCCAAACCAACCGAAAGCGAACTGGCCATTTTACAAATCTTATGGAGTAGAGGATCTGCAAGCGTGCGGGAAGTACATGAAGCACTCAGCGAACATAAAAATTCGGGATATACTACCACACTGAAATTAATGCAGATTATGTTTGAAAAAGGCATAGTGACCCGCAATGATAGTAGTAAAGTGCATGTTTACAAGGCCAACATCAGTAAGAAAGAAACACAGCTACAACTGGTTGGGAAGATGATTCATAATCTTTTTGGCGGCTCCAGTTCTCAACTGGTAATGCAGGCCCTTGGCAATCATCAGCCCAACCCCGACGAATTAGCCGAAATTGAAGCATTGATTGCGCAATTAAAGCAACAATAAATATAATATGATAAGTGAAACTATCATAACAGCTCTCTCTTTCTCTCTATTTACCAGTGTATGGCAGGCTGCTTTAATTTGGCTACTATTTCTGATTTTCCAGTACCGGTTTCCACTTCTAGCCAAAAATACATATTGGTTATTATTGACGCTGATTTGTATTTTGTTTGTTTCATGGGGTGCCAATTTTATCTATTATATATTTAACCCCTCTCCTCCCACCCTTCAACTTCTGGCGGTTTCATTTGAATTGGAAAACTTCAATTTACCTATTTCATTGTATTCAATAATAGCAATGCTCTATTCGTTGGGTTGTTTATATCAAGGTTTCCGATTTTTACAGTCTTTATATCAACTTAAATTTTTAGCAAAACATCAACTCCCCCTTCCGGCCGATGCTAAGTCGATTATCGATGATATGCGAATTACGCATCAGGTGCTCAGTAAAACAACCGTGCGTGCAACTTTACATACCAAAAGTCCGCTCACATATGGCTGGCTACAACCAATCATTTTTTTCCCCGTTGCAGCGCTCAATCGCCTTAGAGTGGAAGAAGTACAATCGATTGTATTACACGAACTGGCTCATATACGCCGCAACGATTTTTTGCATGAATGCCTAATCAGCAGCATTGAAATCATTATGTTTTACAACCCTTTTGTACGACTTCTGATGAATCAATTGCGCGAAGAGCGAGAAAAAGCTTGTGATGATGAGGTAATTGAATCGGGAATTCCGGTTTATTTCTATACAAATGCATTGATGGTATTTGCAAAAAAAGATTATTCGCATCAGTCTATTCCCGCCTTGGCATTCGCCGGAAATCAGCCCCGGTTATTAAACCGAATCAAAAGACTGGCAAGTCCTGAGCATGAAAAAAAAGATATTCCGCTATTCAGTTGCTGTTTGTGTTTAGTAGTATTGCTGGCGGGATTAATTTGGATGAGCGGAACTGGAAAGGCTGGAAATATCAAGCTCAATTCTTCAATTGCTTCGATGGTTACTGATAGAAGATTAAATGCTGCAATCAACTTGCCGCAACAGATGGGTACAAAACCAGCTGTAATAAAAAGAAACTCTTTAACAACTATTCAATTTCCAAAACGGTTAAAGAAAGCTGAAACGCTTTCCTCCACTGTGCTATTAAGCGAACCCACTCACAACAAACCCGTATTCCCGGTTTTGACGGTTGCTCAGCAAACATATGCTGGGTTAACTAAAATCGAACAACTGCATCGAAGTATGCAAGCGTTACCCGATTCTATTAGTTTAGCATTTACTGCCAAAGCAATTGCAAAACTTTCACCTCATGATCGCTTGATTTGGATGGAGGCACTACAAAAACTCTATAATGAAAATCCTGAAAATGCATCCTATATTTCTACTATTAACTTGCAAGCTCCCTTTATCATATTTTTACGTTTCCCCATTTCAGCACCCTTGTCGGGAATCGCACTTCAATGTTTAACTAATATCCGGGAACAAGTGGAAGCCTATTATGAAGGTAATCATATCATGATATATAGATCGAGCATCAACGATTCAACCCGAATGGCAACACGTTCAACTGCTAATCAATAGTTGCTTACCAAAGATTTCGCGGACACCAGTCGCCATAACGATTACCCAGTAAAAAACCAATCATAATTTCATGGGTTCCTCTACTTACAGTATTCAAAGTAGAAGTTTGTATATCGTAAGAATATCCAATATTGATATTCCGATTTAAATTTATTCCTGCCATTGCAGCAAACCCATCCTGATAGCGATAAGAAGTACCCAACCAGCATAGATCCTGATATTGTAATTTTGCATTGATATCAAAGCCGAGTGGTAAGGGTGTTATGTACCGCAGCATTGCTGAGGGTAATATGCTAAAATCTTCACCCAATTGTAAACGATACCCGGCACTTATAAAAATATGTGGAATCAACTTCCCATTTTCTACATACACAGTATTATCTGAAAAAGCAATTTGTTGAGGAATAATTTGTTGAACAGCCACACCCAGAAAATATTGAGAAGAATATAACCATAACCCGGCACTCAAATCGGGTTTAATCCGGTTAATTACTCCAGAAGTAGCCACAGCCGGATCTAATTGAGTACCACCGAAATTCAGCTTAGTTGCATCTAAACTCATATTTGTGATACCCGCAGAGAAACCAGCAGATAAGGTTGTTCTTGTACTCAATGGCAAATGATAAGCATAGGTACCATAAGCTGCAAAACGATTTAAAGGTCCCGTACGATCATTTAAAAAAGTAAACCCGATACCATGATGGGGATCGGGGGCAGTGTAGTCTCTCCAATATGCTTCTCCTCTAGGATTTGTACCATTAGGCCGAATGGATGTAGCTGTGCTGCTGGCATAATCACTTTTGCGCAAGGGGCCATGCATCGTTAAATAAGTTGTAACCGGTGCATCAGGCAATCCAACCCATTGTATGCGGTGACTGGCTTTTATATCCCAATAATTTTCAATTCCTGCAACAGCGGGGTTGATGATATAATTATTGAGTATATATTGGGTATAATAAGGGCGTTGTTGAGCTTCTATTCGATTTACCGAGAAGAAGCTACAGAAGCATAGCCAAATTATTGTATACATTCCTTTCATGTTATCTTATAATCGTTACCGACCCTTTAATAATCTCCCGCCCATTTTTTGGATTGATGATATAATAATAGGTTCCCACAGGGAGTGGTTCCCCTCTATATCTGCCATCCCAAGGTTCGTTATATCCAGTGCTCAAATATACTGGTTGTCCATATCTATTAAAAATTTGAACAGTAGCTTCTGAATAATATTCAAGATACTTTATTTTCCAAACATCATTAATTCCATCCCCATTGGGTGAAAATGCGTTCGGAACCTCCGGTCCTTTCAATACCCTCAGAAATACCGTATCAGAAACAGAGCATCCACCTTCTGCAGTAAGAGTGAGTCGATAGGTAATATCATCCTCTGCAGTAGCCAAAGGAATGGAGGAGGTATCGCTATTCAAATAAGTAGCAGGTGTCCATAAATATTTTAGTGACTTGCCAAACACATAATCTGTTTTCAAGGGTACTGTAGCCCCGGATAGGGTTCTGATTTCTTTGGGCAACTTCAATACGGGCAAGGGATACAATAATATTGGTAAATATGCTGTGTCACTGCTGCATCCTGCCACATTTTTCACATTCAACTTTACAATCGCAGAGCCGGAGTCATTATAAACAACCTGGGGGTTGGGTAATGATGAAGAATTGCCTTTTCCTAAATCCCAATTCCATTGTTGAATTGCACTGGAAATCCCATTACTCTTATCAAAATATTGAACAGTTTCATCGGAACAGAAACTGTTTTTTACAGATGAAAATGCTGCAACCGGAGTAGGAAATACCTGTATGATTTTACTAATACTATCCACACAGGTATTTCCGCCGGAATATGCTTTTAGTTTTACCAAATAACTGGTTGCCCCAGGTGAATTTACGGTTGTGAATACCTTTGGATAACTGTCTTGCAAAGCCGGTAACAATTTATCGGTTTGATCGGCTGTGTTTCGCAAATAATCCCATTGAATAGTAAGTCGGGTTAATTCCCCAAAATTTACCGTTGATAAATCCTTCAATATCAAAGTTCTTTCACTACAATAGGGCTGTAGATTGGATATTTCAAAATCAGCTTTGGGTGTTGTACCATTTACAGTGAAAGTCTTTGTAATAGAGGCAGCACAACCTGCAGCGGAAGTAACCTGTAAACGAACAATATATTTATCTGCCTTTTGATATGTAACGGAAGGTAGTGTTGCCGTGCTTGTAAGCGGAATAGGTCCCGGATTCACTGCCGGATTCGCAGCATTGAAATTCCATTGGTAGCTAAATCCTCCACTACCATCTGCAATGCGGGTAGTATCGATAAATTTTGCATTGGCATCATTCAAGCAAATTGCTGGTGAAATAAATCCGGGTTCGGGAACTGGATTTACTATAAAGGGGGTGGTGCTACTAAATACCTCACTGGCACAACCATTACTAAGGATTACCTGTAAAGTTGGTTTTTTGTTACCCCAGCTCGTATAGGTTGTTTGCACAGGATCTTGTGTAGTTCGGGTAAATACACCCGACCCATCATCCAGATTCCAAATGCGGGTAGTAATCGTTCCTGAATTTGCAGTAGAAATATCTGAAAAAGTTACTACGCTATTCACACAGGCAACTGAGGCAGCAACCCATGCGGCGGTTGGGCGATTGGATATACTGATTGTTTGAGTGAATGCATCTGATATGCATCCGATATCTGAAATTACATCCAGCGATGCCTGGTAGCTCCCTACCGCAGCATACCGAAATGCAAAATAAGAACTATCATTCTTGATTTCTGTACTTCCAGCACCCTTGTTCCATCTCCAACGAGTGATTTGTCCCTGACCAATACTGGCTTCACTAAACAGCTTTACCGAATCGGAAATACATCCCGAATTCAGTGTATTGAATTTTGCAACCGGTTTACTATACACCCGAACGGGCAATGAAACCATTTGTGTATTACTTCCACATCCATCCGGTGTTGCAGAAGTGGTATACAACCGAATGGTATCTAAAGCAGAAGAAGAATTGGGCTGACTAAATTGATAGCTGATACCCGTGCTGTAGTAACGAATGGTTTGTCCGTTTACAACAATCGTACTATCGGGAGTTCCACCAGTGGGTTGGTTGATGGTACTTGCCGGGGCAATTCGGGGTGCCAGCGCAAAATCCCATTGCAAGGAAGTAGGCAAATAGTTCAATGGTACAGAGAAAGTAAATGGAGTATTTGTACAGGTAAAAGCCGAATCAATTCGGTTAAATGGATTTTGAATGGTGGGTTTAGGAGTAAAATCTAACACATTCGTGCCCCCGTTGTAACCATAAGATTCTACGTTTCCATAACCATAAACTATAGCAGAAAAACTACTATCAGCCAATACCCGGTGTATTGGATTGGTTTGAGATGAGTTAGTAAGATCTTCCTGTAAAAAGGCATAATTGCTTCCCGGAATAGGCACAAATGTTCCTACCGGAGCTTTACCATCTATTTTAACCGTATTGGTAAAATTTTTACTAATTATGATGTTTACATAGTGAAGGGCGATAGCGGTTTGACCAGCCGGTACATAATCTTTGTGAGCAGAGAAAAAAGTGATGTCTTGCAGAGTTTGTTCAACCGGACTCAGCATAACCATTTCCGGGTCGGCGAAACAATTTGTTGGGGCTCCTGTGCCACTGATGCATCCGGTTTTACAGGTTTGGGATGTGATGAATTGAGCGACTGAAATCGGCTCATCTGAACTGATGACCAGTGGATTGGCGGAGGTAAAAAAGTAAAATTTACCATTACTATTGTAATTCGCAGCTCCCAGGGTAATGGTAGCACCGTTTTCCTGGATGGTTACTTTTGCATTGGCAGTTTTTGGAATAATACGGAAGATATCGTAGTTGCGATTGTAAAAGGGGGCAGTTACAAAAGTTTTACCCCATGATTTTGTTGGAAATAACTGTTGAAATAAGTTATCACCTCCACTTGCTCCGGAGCAATCGAATGAACTCCAGGTGGATGCAGAAAAAACTGCGATGGGTTTACAACCCGAAGAACCCGCTGCAGGAGCAGAACTGATTTTAGTCCCCGACAAGTCACCTAAATTCCCACTTTGAAACTGATAACAATCACCGGCATTAGGTAGATTTACGATAATAGGTTGACCAACTGGCTCACCGTTTTTACCTGGAGCCGTAGGAATTACGGTAATTTGCGTATTAGGCTGGGTGGCCACCACATTGATTTCACCTATTCCGCCTAAAGTTCCATTAGAGCTGGACGCCTGTGTAACAGTTGATGGCATGGATGGGGCAATGTACTCATTACCTAATACCTGAGTAGGTAAGGCAAGCGTAGCAGCACTTCGAGCAGATCGGATGATGTGAGCATATACTACCAATGGATCCTTTGAAGCAATGCGGATGCCGGATTTACTGATAACGCCATTAGATTGATTTTGATAAACTGCAGTGTTCAGGCCAAAATAGATAGGACTGGTCCCGGTAACCGTACCTGTGCCGGTTGAGTTGAGAAAGATGCGGGTTACCACATTAGCCTGAACGTTAAAAGTAACTGGCGCCCCTCCTGCCAGTTCAATTGTACCGGTTGTATTCACAGAAGAAGTAATATAAAGCCCCATTACTGAAGAAGTACCATCAATGTGCGCCGGATAAGTGAGCCAAAACTCTTTTCCTTTGTTGGATAGTTCCTGTGCACTTGCGGATAAACTCAACCCAAACAAACAAAATCCCCAAAAAAGCAACCGAAACCGATTCATGAGCAGGGGAAATTTGATTATCAATTAATTATAAATGGTATTGTTATGGCACATAAAGTTACATTCAACCCCTGTTATTATCAACAAATAAAGAGCCAAACTACTGATTATTCGTTGTCTTTTAATAAAGCTTTAGCATTAGGTCCACAGCAAAAAAGCAGATCGATGATGCCCAAACCTCCCAAAAACCCGGTCCGCTCCTCAAAAACCTGCCGATATCCGGGAACAGGTGGATGATTAAGGGAATCCTTCTTTTGAAATTTTCCCCGGATATCCTGAACACCCTCAGGTGCCTGAGGCTGATAGGAGGCTGTTCGACTTATGAAGGTTTCGGGAAACAGCCAATCCCTGACCTGAACGAGCAACTGCTCATTCAGATCGATCAATTTTTCAGGTCGGGAGCGTAATATTTCATATATAGAATAACTATAATATTCATAAAAAGGTGCCCGGCGGTAACACGATTCTATGGTACGGATATGTTGCTCAACCCAGTTATCCCGATAGGCAATTTGGATGCTATGCATGGGGGTGTGCTGATCTCTTCCCTCATGGATAGGGACTGTTAATAACAGGGTTCCTGCGGCACCGGCAATATAGGTTCGGTTACGAAATCCACCCTTTTGCCAGTTTTCATATTGTTCAATTATGATATGTGATGAATTGAATAAAGTTTTAATCCAATTAAAACTTCCAAAGTATTGAATATCAGTTAATAAATCTAAATTTATCTGTTTGTATTGCATTTTCCAAAAAATAGGTGAAAAAGCGAGGTTTTTAATACAATTTATTATCTAATTAAAATTGAATTAAACGATTTAAATAATTATCAATCAATAATTTATAATAAATAAAATTAACTAAATATATTAGTACATTTTTTTTCTCAAAATTTTAATGCCTTCACTAAAGTTATTAGTAAAGGAATCGGTTAACTTTAACCGATAATTTCCCCGCATGATACAACGAACATTCCCATCATCACATACCCGCTTCCTTCTGTTCACCCTGCTGATGGTAGCCCTCCTATCTGCTTGTAAAGGGCCCCGTGAATTTGAGTTCCGCCAGGTTGAAGAGATGAAAATTGAAAAGGCTGGTCTCTCCAAATCTGTCCTCTCCCTCCGCATTCAGTACTACAATCCCAACCCCTTCCGGGTTACTTTGAAAAGTATTAAGGCGGATGTATCCCTTGAAAATAAGTTCTTAGGTACACTGGTTATGGATACCCTAATACTGGTTCCCGCCAGTTCCGACTTTCGCATTCCGGCGAAACTGGAGGTGGATATGAAAACCATTTACTCCAGCGGATTCTCCATCCTCCTTAACCGAGACATGCTACTTACCGTAAACGGAGTTGCCCGGGTAGGGAAAGCCGGTATTTTTACCAACGTGCCTTTTACCTATGCTGCCAAACAAAAGATCGACTTAACCGGATTTTACTAATAGGGTTGCACATGACAAGGTGGGGCTCCTTTTTTCTGACCTCCCCCATCCGCTGCCCTTTTACATACGGGAGGCAGTAACTTATACGAATCTTCAGTTGCCAGGGATGAGTCTGCATCAAACCCAGCATTATTAATGGCCACCCGAATATCATCAGCCGAAGTACGGTCGGGCCAAAACTGCACTTTAATTTCCCCTTGCAACAATTGAATCTTCCATTGGATTATCCCACTTTCCATATTGGCCTTATTTACTACCGTAAGATGTTTTTCTAACCGCACCTTACATTCCCAACACCGAAGATTAGCCGATTTGATGGTAACCCACTCCGATTTTGGCTGCTGCGCAGCTGCTTTTCCAAAGAAAAGTATCATTACCAATAGAGCCCCCCCCAATTTATTCATCATAGTATCTAGAATTTACACATTCCACTGAGCCGGATTTTCTCGCCACTGTTGCAAAGTTGCCAGTTGATCCGAGGCAACTTGACCGCTCTCTGTAGCTGTTTCAATAAGTGTGCCATACTGTGTTAGTGAACGAAGTGGAACCCCTGCCTTATCAAATGCCTCCTGCGCCTGTGGAAACCCATAGTTAAATATGCTTACCATACCAATCACTTCCACTCCCGCATTGCGTAAAACATCTACCACCTGCAGACTGCTCTTGCCCGTAGATACGAGGTCTTCAATAACCAATACTGGCTGTCCGGGCTGATAATATCCCTCAATTTGATTACCCAGTCCATGTTCCTTGGGTTTGGGCCGAACATAAATAAAGGGCAATTTCAGCTGATCGGCAGCCATAGCTCCCCAGGGAATGCCGGCAGTAGCCACCCCAGCCAACACCGCAGCAGAGGGGAAATGCTCAAAAATTACATTACAGAGTTCACTCTTGATAAAATCCCGCACATAGGGGAAGGATAAAATGCGGCGATTATCGCAGTAAATGGGGCTTTTCCATCCGCTTGCCCAGGTATAGGGTTCGGTTGGACTCAATTTAACAGCAGCAACTTGCAATAATTTTTCCGCAACAGCTTTTTCGTTCGTCATACCACAAAATTACACGCATTTTATGGGCATGCTATCGGAATATGGGAAATTGTATTCACATTTGGGGTATGAATAATCAACAAATAATCGAAGCCGGCGGAGGATTGGTATTGAATGAACGTGGTTATTTACTAATGATTTACCGGAGAGGATATTGGGACTTACCCAAAGGCAAAAGGGATCCGGGGGAAGCAATTGAAACCTGTGCTGTGCGGGAAGTGGAGGAAGAAACCGGATTATCTGAAGTGCAATTGCTGAAACCGGTTGGAGAAACCGTACATCATTATCATGACCCCTTCACCAATTTGCCTACCCAAAAAATAACCTATTGGTATTCCATGTATGCAACATCTTCTCAGCCGCTGATTCCTCAAAGTTCAGAAGATATTACCGATATCCGTTGGGTTTCTGCTACTGAACTACCACATTTGCTCGAGCAAAGCTTTCCTACTATTCGGGAAATCATTGGCAAAGCGGGGTTGTTACACAGTTAATGAAAATACGTGCAGTGTAAATTATTTACCTTTAGGCATTGTTGATGGAACAGATGGAAAATTTCGAAAAAACACGTGAGTACAGGTAACGAGTATTTCCCTTTGAATAAGAAAGCTGAATCATTAACTGTCAAGATGATTAGTTCAATAAATGAAAATCAAACTGCGACATTAAGCATATTTTTTTGAGGATTCCGTTAAAATGATTGAAACAAAATAAATATACTTACCTTAGAAAAGAAAATGTTACCAAAATTAATTACGCCATTCTTGGCTTTTCTCCAAATTATAATTCAAGTCTATCGCCACAGAAAAAATTGAGATTTCTAACGTTGAAAGCTCCTCTAGATTTAAAATTTAACAACTATTGTTCGATAAATAAAAAATATATTTTTCTGATATCAACAACCTAGAGAAATGAAAAAAATATCCTTAATAATACTAAGCTTTGTTTTACTGTCAGCTACTTTGATTATTGGGTGTCGCAAAGCAGTTAAAGAAACAGATGAAAGTGTAGATAATAAATATTTGTTTTCGCCTGCTTTCAACGACTGGATAGATTCACAAAAAGAATATTCTACGACAGATGAAAAAAGAAATATTGACTCAGTCATCTCGCGGTTAGATTGGAAGCATGCATCTATAAAAGCAATATCTGAGAATCAAAAATTTGTTTACATTCCTATAAACACTCCAAAGAAAAACAAGGGATTACTTTTTTTAATAAATTCAAAAAAAGGAAGTATTTTTTTTGGTTATTTGACAGAGTATTTTGAAAAGGACATCAACTATTATAATGCTGCGCTTAATGTAATTGGGTACTTCAATAATTCCAGCAATGTAAGAGATGGAAGTATTTCCTTATATCGAATGAATAACAAATTCATATTTGAGGTTGGCTTTTCGAAAGGGAAAGCAATTTATAAAAAGATGATTCAGCCAAATAAATCATCTTCATCAGGTAATATAAAATCAAATGGTTGTGTTAGTTTTTATTTGAACACTTTTTGGTCTGATGGTAGTGTAACAAGAGAGTATCTATTTACTACCTGCTCGTCAGACCCCTCTCCATGTGAACAAACACGATTTTTAGATTTGGTATCAGATCAAAACATTATAACAAGAATTAATTGCGGTGGTCATGGTGGCAGCGGTTCCGCGAATGTAGACATTCAGGGAGATTTAATTGTAAATACTAAAATCAAATGTGCTTTTAACTTAGTTAAAAATCTTGTTGACAAAACTGGCGGAATGGGAGATGTTCTCGGTTTTGTAAATAGCTTTAGCACAGTTATTGTTAGTGATGATTATAAAGGTAGATATCCAGCAATAACAGAAAAATTAATTCCCGGATCCGGAACTAGTACCCAACCAATAAAAATTCGCGTCAATGGCGATCTATTAAAAAATGCACCTCAAGAATTAACTGTCGCTATACTCCTACACGAATTCTTACATGCATATTTACAAAAGGCTGAACCAGAGGGAGTTAGTGATCATTACACGATTTTAAATAACTATTCACTACTTGTAGCAGAACAGTTAAAAACAATGTTTCCTGATATTTCACCTGAAGATACTTGGGGCCTTATTTTATCAGGACTTGCGGAAGATATAGATCTTTGGAAAGATCCGGAATATAAAGCTGCTTTTGATGATATAGCATCAAAGCATGGTATTTCAAGAGAAAAAGCAAAGGAAATATTTAATAAATTTTTAGCAAATGGTGCGGGCACACCATGCAAATAAATACAAAGATGAAGCAAGTTATTTTAGCAATATTGTTGTTTCATTTTGGATTATTAAAGGTCTCTGGGCAAAAGCAGTTTAATTTAGGAAAAAACGATTTTAACTTTGGGGACTCACTTATTAAGTTAGCTAATTTTCGTAATGAAGACTTTTGTTTACAAACAAATTTTTCTATACAATTTACCCTTGATAGTGCAAAAACCATTCATAATATTTCAATTTCTGGCGAACAACATTTTCCGCCACATTTTGTAGTAAATATTAAAAAAGCTATCGAACTTACTAATAAAAACTGGAAAGAAGATTGGGCTAAAGAAGTAATCATAAGAGATTCAATGAATATTTTGCAGTTTATAACTATTAATGATATTGAAGGGTGTCCTCAAGAAAAAATTGATCTGACCAATTTAAAACCAAGCCTCCTTAGGCTAAATAGACCTGGGAACGAATTCAAGTTTCGATCTACTTATTTTTTTCAAAGAAATTTGCGTATTTTAAATAGTACATTTGATATTATAAGATCAAATGATTTATCTAATACAAAAAACACTGTTTTATTACCTCCTATTTACATTCGGGGTGGGAGCACTAATTAGAAAACCCAAATGGCCAGTCTCCTGGTTCATCAGATAAAAATACTATTCCGAGTTCCAAATCAAAAAGCATAGTAAATAATCATATCCCTCCGGTGAACTACATTTAAGTTACGTAACTATTTTCCCTATTCTTTAGATTTGATAGGTAAGAGTTCGTGGATTCTGTTGATGGGATGGTCATTAATTTTTTGGAGGCTATCCCGTTATTCCATATTATGTAAAAAATGATACAAGTAGATTCTACATTCCATTTCCTTAGAAGCCACCTCCGCTTATGTGTATTTTCATATTGATATGATGATGAGGTCAAAATATTATTAAATAAAGATGTCAGCTCCCAATAAAAAAATAGTTTGCTAAAAAATATTCCAACCACTTTACAAAGATTTTGCCACCAAATCCGGCAAAAAAGGAGATGCATCTCCCCCATTCCGTATGATATCACGCACAATAGTAGATGCTACGGATGTGTATTTCGGTTCTCCGGTTAAGAAGATCGTTTCTATATGATGATCGAGGGTTCGGTTGGCATCCGCTATGGTTTTCTCATATTCAAAGTCGCTTACATAGCGAATCCCTCTCAAAATAAAATTCGCATGAATGGTCTTACAATAATGTACGGTTAGTCCTTCATACGCTACACTCACCACTTTGGGTTCATTCGCATAGATATCGGCAACCCATTTCATTCTTTGCTCGGCAGTAAACATGGGACTTTTGGATGCGTTGATACCAATGCCCACATATATTTTATCGAATAAGGGAAGGGCCCGGTTAATGATATCTACGTGCCCCAACGTAACGGGATCGAATGTTCCGGGGAACAGGCAGATTCTTTGCATAACCGGCAAATTAGATTACATCCCGAAATAAAGCATTTTTTCTGAGAATACCGGAATTATCAGGAAATCGACTCTCTTCCTGCCAATAAATAAAGTGCAGCCATTCTAACGGCAACCCCATTTTCAACCTGTTGCAAAATGATGGAATGAGGTCCATCTGCCACATCACTATCCAATTCAACCCCACGATTGATGGGGCCAGGATGCATGATTACAATCTCTTTCGACAATTTTTGCAGGGTGGATTGTTTGATTCCGTAAACCAGATTGTATTCTCGCAAAGAGGAAAACAGGGGTTGATTTTGCCTTTCCAACTGAATCCGTAACACATTGGCCACATCGCACCATTGAAGGGCTTTGAGCAAATTATATTCTACCCGCACATCCAATGCAGCAGCCAAATATGTGGGTATAAGGGTGGGTGGACCCACCACCATCACCTCAGCCCCCATTTTACGCAGCAGGTACATATTACTAAGGGCTACCCTACTGTGCATGATATCTCCAATGATTGCCACTTTAAGTCCTTCCAATTTGCCCATTTTTTCCTGCATACTCAAGGCATCCAATAAAGCCTGGGTGGGATGTTCATTGATTCCATCACCTGCATTGATAATGGCAGCAGGTATGTGTTGTGCCAAAAAGTGGGGCGCGCCTGATGCACTGTGGCGCATTACAACCATATCCACTTTCATGCTGAGGATATTATTCACCGTATCCAGCAAGGTTTCCCCTTTTGCAGCGGATGAAGAAGATGCTGTAAAATTCAGCACATCTGCAGACAATCTCTTTTCAGCCAGCTCGAAAGAAATACGGGTGCGGGTGGAATTTTCGTAAAAAAGATTAACTACAGTAATGTCGCGGAGCGAAGGAACCTTTTTTACCGGTCGCTGTAATACCTCTTTAAATTGAGCTGCAGTAGATAAAAGTAATTGAATGTCGCCGGGTGTGAGGTCCTTAATTCCCAAAAGATGTTTGGCAGACAGTTTCATTAAAAAGCAAAATTACAAAAATTTAGTTATCCAGCAGCACTACCTCATCTATGCCTTCATTTTCTTTCCAGGATACTTTAACCCGTTGAGAAACGATGGTATCAATTACTTTTCCGGTATAATCAGGTTGAATGGGCAATTCTCTGCTAAATCTTCTATCCACCAGCACACACAACTGCACTTCTGAAGATCTGCCGAAATCGAGCAACGCATCCAGCGCAGCCCGAATGGTTCTTCCAGTATACAATACATCATCCACCAGAATTACCCGCTTATTTTCAATATCAAAGGGAATATGAGTAGCATTGGCGATATGTAAGCTTTTTCTGATATCATCTCTATAAAATGTGATATCCAATTGACCGTACTGCACCATTTTTCCGGTAAGGTCTTGCAAAACTGATACCAGCTGATTGCTAAAAAAAATTCCGCGGGGCTGGAGTCCGATGATTACCGTATTTTCCAATCCCGGATGATTTTCCAACACCTGATGAGCCAGCCTTTTACAGGTAAGCGCCAATTGCCGATCTGTTAAAATGGTCTTCAACTGATTTTTTTATAAAATTACTGGGTTTCCCCCAAAGTAGTGCCAGTTAGTGCTGAATTCTATAAATGATTCTTTACCTGTAGTAATATCGAAAGATTCCAACTATTTTGCAGGCAGATGTTCACTTTACGCGAGATATCTTTGGTTCAGTTTCGAAATTATCACCTCCAATCTTTTCCATTTAGTGAAAGGATTATTGGTATTTGTGGATTAAATGGAACCGGAAAAACCAATCTGCTGGATGCAATCTATTATCTCAGTTTCTCTCGAAGCTATCATAACCGGAGCGATGCACAAAATGTAGAGCATGGGCAACAAGGATTTAGACTGGAAGGGTCGTTTCAGATTCGCGAAGCCGAATATCGGGTAATTTGTATAGTTCGGGAAACTTTAAAAAAAGAAAGGATACTGAATGGTGAACCTTGCAAAAAATTATCCGATCAGGTTGGCAAATTCCCCGTGGTAATGATAGCACCCGATGATATTGCACTGATAACGGGAGGCGGTGAAGAAAGACGTAAATGGCTGGATACTTTGTTAAGTCAGCTGGATGCTGCTTATTTGCAATCGCTGATATCCTACCAACGCATTTTATCCCAACGCAATAGCTTACTCAAACAATTACAGGAAAATCTATCAACCGATACTACCCTCTTGGAAGTATTGGATAACCAGCTTTGTATTCATGGTAACGCAATCTTTACTACTCGTAAATATTTCCTGGATGATTTTATTCCTCGTATTCAAAGAATTTATCAGCAAATTGCGAACGGAGAAGACGGACTTACGATTCGATATGATAGTCATTTATTACTTACTCCTTTTAACCAGCTATTAAAAGAAACGCAGAATCGCGACAAACTTTTGATGAGAACCACCCGCGGACCACACCGGGATGACTTAATTTTACTAAAGGGAAATGAACCATTTAAACAAGAGGGTTCACAGGGACAAAAAAAGAGTTTGCTATTTGCGCTCAAATTGGCAGAATGGGAAGTGCTGGAACAGCATAAAGGCTTCCCTCCTATTTTATTGTTAGATGATATTTTTGAAAAATTAGACGGTAACCGAATGAACCAATTACTCCATCGGGTTTGTAAATCAGAGGGGGGGCAGGTTTTTATTACAGATACGCACCGGGAAAGATTAGAGTCGGAATTATTACAAACGGGAATTCCCTTTCAGTTGTTGGACTTATAAAACAATTGAAACTTTACCGATACTTACCGGTAAATGGATATATTTGAAATATGGCAACCTTACACATCAGTGAAGTAATCAAACAATTTTTGGCCAAGAGTCGTTTGCGCGATGGGGTTCGGGCTGCCCGTATTGAAGAAGTTTGGGAAAAAATTATGGGTAAAACGATTGCACAACATACTACCCGTATTCAAATCATTGAACAAAAACTTTTCATCGAGACTCCTATTGCCCCGCTCAAACAGGAATTGATGTATCAAAAACCCCAAATCATCAGCAGGGTTAATGAAGAATTTAGGGAAACAGTAATTACTGAAGTTATTATTCAATAAATATCAGGGGAAGAAAAAAAGAGTGTTGATTGTTGACTGCTACCCATAATTCAAAGCTTATATGCTTTTGATTTGAATGCAAATCGGGTGGATGATTTTGATTCAAAATGCACTTATCTGTTGGCATTTAGCAATGCACATTCTTATCTATGAAGTTTGGACTGCACTAAATTGAATATTCCTCTTTAGCTAACAGAACCAATTTAAAATGCCTTTATCAAATCATTTGTTCTGGTAACCGAACATTTATGCTGGATGGAAGCTCCTTGCATCAGGAAGAAAGTTGGTTGTACCCGTGCAGCAGTTTTAATAACGGTTGCATCGCAAATCAAAATATTTTCATTTGGAAAAATTTGATGTGCATTGGTTGCATCAGCCGTAACTAACCATACCGGAATACCTTTTTGTTTTGCCATTTTACTAACTTCCGCATACTTATCCCTCCATTCCTCGACCTCCTTAAAATGTAATGCCAATACCAGAAGATAACGGCTATTACTATTCAATAGAGCAGCAGTAGTATCTGCACCTGAGGGTGTTTGCAAAGTAAAATCTACAATAGCGGCTTGTAATCCATTACCTTTTTTAACCAGTCGGTCTTTTCGATCAACATATTGGTAGGTAGAATCAAAATCGTCAGGAAAATGATCAGCATCGAAGCTGATTGACTTTCCATTTTTTGAGTAGGTAAATTCAATAGCAAAACTATCAGGGATAGCTCCGGCTGGAGTTTTCATTTTTTCAAGTAGGTTATTTCCTTGTTTATACGGAAGACAATCTACTATAGGTGCATTTTGTAAAACATATGCCTGCGCGCCGGCAGTACCCAGCACTGCCACTACCAAAAAAACCAGTGAAATACGAGTTGAAAAGGTAGGAGAAATATTTTTCAACGAAAATCGAATCAATACAATCAATGCCCACAGCAGCAGGTCTTTCATAAATGACTGAGCAGGAGTTAAGGGAAGGCAATCACCAAAACAACCGCAGGTTTTTATTTTACCCGAAAACAGTGCATAGCCTGTTAAAAATGTGAAGAAAATGATGAGCAATAATAACAAAGCGGAAAACCACTTCATCTGCCAGCCTAAAATTACTGCAAATCCAGCCAGCACTTCAAAAATATTCATCAATAAAGACAGCGTTAAAGTGTAAGGATACATAAAATGCATACCCCATACTTCAAAAAACTCCTGCATTTTATAACTGAGTCCGAGCGGGTCGTTGGCCTTAATTAATCCGGAAAAAATAAATAAAATTCCTACCAGCCATCTGATAATCGTAATCCATGTTTTCATACCGTTGTATGTTTTCCTTCAGCAATTAAAATAAGTGCAAAAACAGCATAATTGATGATATCTACATAATTCGCATCAATTCCTTCACTGATGAGGGTTTTTCCATCATTCAATAAAATTTGTTTGATACGCATCAGTTTCATTAATATAAGATCGGCGAAGCTTTGCTGACTCATATCGCGCCATGCTTCTCCATAATCATGATTTTTATTAAGCATGGTATCTTTTGCAAACTGAATCTGTTTTGTATACATCGCTTCTACTTTTTCTACAGGAACTTCCTCAACCTGAGGATTACCCAGTTCCAGCTGCATCAAACCGATAACGGCATAATTTATTATCCCTTTAAATTCAGACGGTATGTCATCGCCCACTTTCTGGGTTCCAAGGTCCTGAATGGTTCGAATGCGTAAAGCTTTAATAAATATCTGATCTACCACAGAAATCGTGCGTAATACCCTCCAGGCTGTGCCATAATCGCGGGTTTTTCGTATAAAAATCTCCCTGCATTCCAGAATCGCCTGATCGTATTGAAGATGGGTATTCATCATTTCCTATTACTTTTACATCGGTTTTATCCGATTCAATCGCTATGCAAGATACTAGAATACCACGTAATTATACGCTTAACCTAAGAGGAAGATTAAGCTTTTTTACAGGTCCTTCAATCATGGGAATAATCAATACAACCCCTGATTCTTTTTATGTGGGTAGCAGGACTTTTGAAATAGAGGGTGCATTGCGCCAAGCAGAGAAAATGTTATCAGCAGGTGCTAGCTGGTTAGATATTGGGGGAGTGAGTACTCGTCCGGGCAGTGAACCCGTAACGGAAAAGGAAGAATTAAATAGGGTTATTCCGGTTATTGAAGCATTACACCAACAATTTCCTGAAGCAGGTATTTCAGTAGACACTTATAGAAGCCGGGTAGCACTGGAGGCGGTAAGTGCCGGTGCCTGCATGGTGAATGATATTAGTGGGGGCAGATGGGAGGGTGATTTTATTAATACCATTGCTAGCTTGCGAGTGCCTTATGTTTTAATGCATAGCACCGGCACTCGTGAAACTTTACATGAAGTACCTGCCAACAGAAATATACTTACCGGGGTTTATGATTTTTTTACAAAAAATATTTACCGATTACATGAAGCAGGAATTCATGATATTATTCTAGATCCCGGAATTGGCTTTGGAAAAACAATTGCCGAAAACTTTCTTTTGATAAAAAATCTCTCCCTTTTTAACGATTTGTCCTGCCCATTAATGCTGGCTGTTTCCAGAAAATCCTTTATTTATAAAACCCTGGGCTTAACACCTGAGGAAGCGCTCAATGGCACAACTGTGTTACATACTGCCGGCTTATTACAGGGCGCATCCATTTTGCGGGTACATGATGTAGCGGCAGCGAGAGAAGTAATTGAACTCAGTTCCTATTTATAAAAACAAAAGCGCCCGGTAAGGCGCTTTTGTACATTCATATCTTCAAGGTATTACTTTTTCATACCCGGTTCTGCCGGAGCAGGGGCAGGAACTGGAGCAGGTGGAGTAGCTACTCTGTCAATCACTTCCACATCAAATATCAGATTGGCATACTGAGGAATCACCGGAGGTTGACCGCCCATTCCGTAACCCATTAAGGCAGGGATAAAAATCTTTCCTTTGCCGCCCTTACCAAAACTACGAATACCCTCATCCATTCCCGGAATCACATTTCCCCCACCCACTTTAATAGTAAGTGGATTTTTATTTTGAGAAGTGGGCTCATTGTTCGAATCAAAAACTTTACCATTGGGAAAATAGCCCTTATATAAAACCTGCACCGTACTTCCAGAATCGGCTTTGGTGGGTTCTCCCTCACGTTCTACTAATACTAATACGCCTGAAGCAAGTTCTTTGGTAGTATATCCTTTTTCTTTCACATAATTTTTCAACTGGGTAATTTCACGATTTTTTTCAAGATCGATTTCTTTTTTATAATCGGCATTTGCCTCTTCTTCGTTCTTAAATACTTTCAGAATTTTCATTCTGCCTTTAATTACATCATTGCGATGAAAAGTTTGGTTATATTCCAATGCCCCCATTTTTTTGAGCGTGTCTACACTCAAAGAAAAAGCCACTTCATCCCCCTCACCACACTTGGTAATGAGCTCCAGATAACTATGCGGAGATACACGGGAAGAATCAAATAACATGAATCCAGGAAGATGCTCGAATGTGGTATTAAATATTGAATCTTTGGCAGGCAGCTTATATTCCATATGGAATTTGAAAATCTGACCATTTTTAATTTTTTCTTTGCTGTTACCGGTAATTTTGTAGGCAACGCCAGAAGGTGTTTTTTGATATTGGTTGCAGCTTGCAAGTAATATCATGGCTGATAACAGCGGTAGCAAATTTTTCATTTATTGTAACTGGTTTTGGTACGAAGGTAATATATCTCTGAACTTTTTCACATTCATTTCTATTGAGTCACTGCTGCGGCCTCCGGCTGCATTTTTATGTCCGCCTCCCTCAAAATGTAAACGGGCAAAAGTATTTACATCAAAATCTCCCTTACTTCTGAAGCTCCACTTTCTCTCTTCATCCCTATCAATTACTAAACCGGCAAACCGAATACCCTGTATACTCAACAAATAATTCACTAACCCCTCGGTATCGCCAGTTTTTATAGAGAAATGATGCAAATCGCCCCTGGTAATGTACATTATTGCTGTATTATACTCGTATAATACTTCCATTCGGTTCAGCAATGCGAATCCGATAAAGCGGAGCCTGGTTTCCAGAAAATTGTCGTAAATCTGTTCATGAACCTGCTCATGCCTCATACCCGTATCCTTAAGCCGGGCTACCATTCGATGTACGGAAGCGGTGGTTGCCGGATAACGGAAAGAGCCGGTATCGGTCATAACACCAGTGTATAAACAGGTAGCCATATCCTCCGATATACTTTTTTCCCCTCCTGATCCAATGATAAAATCGTACACCATTTCACAGGTAGAGCTTTTTCCTGTGTCACTTACTCCAAACGTAAAAGCCTGTTCCTGAGGGTCTTGATGATGATCAATTAATATTTTAATTGAGTTAGCAGTCTCAATTACCGGCTCCAGATTTTTGGTGCGATGAAGTATATTAAAATCAAGACAAAATATCCAATCTGCATGTTGAACGAGTTGGATGGATTTTTCTCTTTGATTTTCGAAATTGATTACGCTCCGAATTCCCGGCAGCCAATTTAAAAAATCGGGCCAGTTTGTGGGGGAAATTATGGTAACAGTATGACCCAACCCTAACAGATAATGGTAGAGGCCTAAAGAAGAGCCAAGGGCATCACCATCGGGTTTTTGGTGGGTTGTAATAACCACCCTGGATGGTTGGGTTAAAAGTGGGAAAAATTCGGAGATTGGTAGCATTGAAGGGGCAAAATTGCAATTTTACGGTTGCATGTGCAAATCATTTTATATAAACTTCAGAAAATACAGGTTTCAGATTATAAACACCCTTTAAAATCATACCTTTGCGGGCCAAATATTCAAATTATGAGTAACAGAACTTTTACAATGGTTAAACCAGATGCTACATCAAAAGGGTATACTGGTGGAATTTTAGACCAAATTTTACAGGCGGGTTTTACAATCAAAGCAATGAAATGGACTCGCTTAACTCCGGAACAAGCCGGAAACTTTTATGCCGTTCACAAGGAAAGACCTTTTTACGGAGAGCTGGTAAGTTTCATGAGTAGCGGTCCGATTGTTGCTGCCATATTAGAGAAAGATAATGCTGTAGCTGATTTTAGGAAATTAATTGGAGCAACTAACCCGGCTCAGGCTGAGGAAGGAACCATTCGTAAAAAATATGCAGCATCAGTTGGAGAAAATGCTGTTCACGGAAGCGACAGTGATGAAAATGCAGCTATTGAGGGAAATTTCTTTTTCTCAGAATTAGAAAGATTCTAGCATAACTTTGAAGCAATCGCATATCAATGCCCGATGAAAATTCATCGGGCATTATTGTTTTTTATCAGCCGGTTTACCTTCAGGTTCGGCAACTGCCACTCCGTGAAACTTAACCTGCTTGGTTTGTCCAGATTTAAATATGATATCAGCAAACTTGGTAAACTCCCCGCCGGCACTTCCATTGAATCCGAGGGTGATATAAGAAATCTTTCCTGGCAAAATTGGGTCATTGATGCGATATTTGGGCGTAGTGCAACCGCAACCTACTTTCACATCAACCACCATGAGTGTATCGGCACTGGAAATATTTTTGATATAAACATTGAAATCGGTTCCCTTGCCCATGGGTATGGTGCCCATCTCATAATCTGCATTGATAAATTCCGCAATCAGATTGATGTCTTTGGGTGGTGGGGTGGTATCCTTTTGTGCTGCCACACTTCCACAAACTAAGCATAAACCCAAAAGCCAGATAGATTTTTTCATTGTTCTTACTTTGTAACTGTAAAATTACGCAATTCACCCTATTTTTCTGTGTAGTTGATATCTTCAAAATCAGTAATTTTACATTATATCCATGAGAAAACATACTTGTATGGTAAATCGCCTATCCCTCCTTTCCGTTTTAATATGTTTAGTTGTTTCCAGTTTTGCTCAGCAGAATGCCAAACGAATTTTTGTAATTGCTTCCGACCCTACTCGTCCAATACAATATACCAATCTGCGGGAATTAGACGGCACTTGCAAAGTACTTGTAAAAGAAGTATTTGAACCGGGAAGAAAATATGCGGTTAAAACACACGGATTCCAGACTTACCTGGCATTACAACAGAGCGCCTTCATAAATGATGCGAGCGGTCAATTGGATACATTGAAGAGTCCGATGGGAGGTTCAGTAGCTTCAATGGCATACGATCAAAAAACCAACCGTATATTTTATTTTCCCATGTACTCCTCCGAATTGCGTTACATGGATTTAAATGAAACAGAACCACATTTCACTTACTTAGACAATCAATCGCTCAATTTATTGCGAAACAGAACCGATGTTGCCAACCAAATTTCCAGAATGACTATGGGCGCTGATGGATTTGGATATGCACTAACCAACGATGGGGAACATTTGATAAGATTTAGTACGGAAGGGCAACCTACCATATTAGACTTAGGTGTATTATCTGATAAACCAGGAAACGGCATTTTTGTTAGAAGCAGTTGTACATCATGGGGTGGAGACATGGTGGCTGATGCTGCAGGAAGATTAGTACTGATAACTCAAAGCAATTATGTATTCCGTATAACCATTGCCAATCGGGTAGCTGAGTATTTGGGACAAATAAGTGGATTACCGGCAGGTTTTACAACTAATGGAGCAGCGGTTGATGAGCAGGGAGAATTGATACTAAGTTGTGGAAGTTCCCGCACACAAAATATGACCCAGCATTTGTTTCGGGTAAAAGACATCAATCAATTAACAGCAGAACCGATAGATGATAGCAAAATTCCCGGTATTGGAAATATATCAGACATGGCAAGCAGCAATTTATTATCGCTGAAGCCTGTTGAATCTCCAATTACAAAGCCAGTGGTAACTTTTCAGGAGAAAGAAGTTGTAAAGCAGCCCCAACCTATTTACACTATCTTCCCAAATCCTGTAAACAAAGGTAGATTCACCATTCGTACGCAGAATATTGCCGACAAGGGTGAATATAGTATGCTGATGATAGACATGAATGGTCGTATAGTGTTAGAAGGAAAAATGAATGTGGGTGGAAAAACGAGTACACACAGCTTTATCATTCCATCCACAGAAGCTAAGGGAGCCTATGTAATTCTTGTAGTAGATTATTTTAAAAGAACGGTATTTTCAACCCAGTTACTGGTTGAATAATTTTACTGTACATATTGAAAGGAAGGCATGAGTATATTTATTGCCTCATTAAATTCGGGTAGCAATGGAAATGCCTATTATGTTGGAACCCGAAAAGATGCAGTGCTAATTGACGCAGGGTTAAGTTGTAGGGAAACTGAAAAAAGAATGTTGCGATTAGGATTATCTATGCAACAACTCCGCGGTATTTTCATTTCACATGAACATGGTGATCATATCGGTGGCTTACACGTCATCTCGCGGAAATATCAACTGCCTGTCTACATTACGGAAGCAACGCAACTAAGCTTACGATTATCACCCGGTGAAAAATTAATCAAACGATTCAAAGCAGGAAACCCGGTAATGTTGGGTGACTTACAGGTAGATGCATTTTCCAAGTACCATGATGCTGCCGATCCACATAGTTTTACTGTTTCACATAAGCATATTCGAGTGGGGGTATTTACCGATATTGGCAGGGTTTGTGAAAATTTGCAACAACATTTTTCAGTTTGTAATGCCGCATTTCTCGAATCGAATTATGATGCCGATATGTTGGAAAATGGGCGTTATCCTCAACATCTCAAGAATCGTATCCGCGGAGGAGATGGACATTTATCTAATGAAGAAGCCTGGCAATTATTTCAACAACACAAGAGCCCCCAATTGAGTCATTTACTCCTCTCCCATCTTTCGAGGAATAACAATTCCCATGAAAAAGTAAAAGAAGTATTTACCCGAGAACCCACAGATACGCATATTTTGATAGCTTCTCGCTATCGTGCTTCAGAAGTGTATGAAATTACTGGTACCGAAGTTGATAAACCAAGTAAAAAAGCTTTACCTACACAATTGAATCTTTTTTAGGAAGGTGTCGGTCCGCTGGACCTAGGGTGTTCTGAGTAAAGTGTCGGTCTGGGGGACCTCATAATATTTGTACGATTGGGATTAGGCGTGAAAGCAAGGGTGGGGATTGATTAATACAAGTTTATGGCTCGGTAACTATCAAGTTACTGGAAACTGCATTTGAAAAATAAATCTAAAGCTATATTACCGAGTAAGTTTACCCTAATTAATTATTAACATACTCAATACTCTCTGGTTGTTTTATCAGATAAGCATTTTTTGCAACTGTTTTAACAATTGCCAGCATACTATCGGCCTTTTGTTTTGATGGGAAGGATTCAACCATCATTGCAATCGATTTACTCGCAGATTGAGTAGAATCAAGCGAACAAGAAAAATAGTAATAGTCTAAATTTATAAATTTACTGGGCATGCTTTGCATCATACAGGGGGATCCAATTAAAAAAACACTTATTGAACTATCCTCTTTTAACCCAATAATTGTTTGACTCAACCTATCGAAAACGGAAACATCATTTTCCATTACAAAAGCATATCTACCATTCTTGGGTTCTCGCAAAGGCCTTGTGAAAGGGAATTTAATTTTTCTTTGAAGTTGATACATTTTTTTAAGCAGTATCTCCTGATTAGAGCTGGAATCCACGAAAATTTTGTAAACATACTTGATTTCGCGATTATTAAAATCTTTTAATCCTGTCGCTTCTATCTCGCTAATAGAAGTAATTGGAGTTGATTTCCTGGGTTGAACGCTGACTGTGTTATTATATAAAAAATCACTTTGATTTATATTGCAGGCAAACAAGCCACATAATAAAAGCAGGAGTAAAAAAAATTTCATATTTAAAAAACTGAGTAAAACAAATTAATTAAATCCTTCAAATACAATCCCATTCGTACCCAGGCCTCTGGTAGACTTATCATTCCTGTAATCATAGGCTCTTTGAGTGGCAGCCAAGATCAAAGGATGAGTGTAAGGATGTAATTTAAGATAATTTTTCCTATTTGATTCCGAACCCCGGAAAGAAATAGCAAAGTATCCAAGATAGGGTTGTTTGAAAATGAAAGTGATTTTGATTTAAATATTTCCTATGCTTTCTCAGAATGACAGTCAATGACCTCAACTCGGCCGAGCTGGTATCCAAAGTTGAGATTGTCAATCACAAGTTTTTACCTGCACGGAAATTCAGCAAAGAGATCTTTACAAAGGTTCTTACACTAAACATTTCATTGTCATAATGAGTCCTATTATTCTTTACATGAAGTCATCCAAGGAATCACGAACTGATCGGAGAATATGGCAAAATAACTGCCAGTTGCACTTTTTCGAGGGAGGATTGTAATTTCAAATGAGGCAGATACTTCTTCAAATGAATATGCGGGTGTTTGCAATTTCTGCAACAAGAGCAACTAAATATCGGCTTCAGGTAATTAAATCAGCAAGTAGATGCTGTGATGCCCTCATGCTTCCGGTGATAGCATATTCGGCCAAATGGCAATATATTGTTCAGGATTATTTTGCGAGTGATGCTGATAATCCGTTTGAATTCCCAGGCAAATCTTTGAAATTTTGAACTAAGCTAAATTCCGTTTGAAACACTTATTGCCAAATTTAAAAACTCATTTTACTTTTTCAGGAAAAAACGAATAGGAATAAAGTTTTATCATTCATTTATAAGTAGGTGAAACAGGATTTATAGAATGCTAATCCTGTAAAGTTTGCTCAATATATTTTTTACAGTTATCCAAAATCATTTGCCATCCAGTACGTTGCATTTCAATAGGATTTATTTGTTCAGGATCGAAGCGGATAGTAATCTTTGTAATTCCGGGGGTTTCTTCTTCCATCCAAATACTGGCTGATCTATCGCCAAAAACATATTCAAACCTCTTTCCTTCTTCTACTAAAGTATAGATAGCCTCAAAATTAAACCCGGCACTTCCATCTTTTGCTTCCATGCGGGCATTATAGATTCCACCAACACGCAAGTCATTTTCGGCAACTGGACAATGCCAGCTGGGATCGGCGAAATTCCAGTTTACTATATGCTGGGGTTGCGTATACCCCTCCCAAACGGATTGAAGGGGTGCATGGATTTCTGTTGAAATAGTTATGGGCTCAAGCATAATCAAAGAAGAGTTTGGTTGTAAATATAATCATTACAATATTGCAAAACTGCTTCCTTTCTGTATGACTGGAAGTATACAAATAAAAAAATCTGCTATCTTTTAAACCCTTTGAGTAGGATAAAGTCTAATTTGTAAAAATAGCATGAGAAAATACATCTTTTTAATTTGTGGTTCACTTGTGTTTTTTTCTTGCAAAAAAACCACCGATACAACCGTAAGTGCAGATAAACCCAGCGAACAAAAAACAATTAATCTCACAATAGACGGAAACCCCAGAAGCTTCATTCTAATTCAACCTACCGGTTATAATAATGCCGGGAAAATGCCAGTGATTTTTATTTTACATGGTGGAAGTGGTACTCCAGAGGGAATGATAAACATTGCAAATTTTACTGCGGTAGCCAATAGAGATAAAATACTTTTAGTGTATCCGGCAGGTATTCAAAATAATTGGAACGATGGGAGACCCACTACACCAAATCAGTTAGGTATTAACGATGTTAGCTTTATCAATCAATTGATTGACTATCTCGTTACAAATTCCTCTGCGGATGGGACCCGAATTTATGCAACGGGGATTTCTAACGGAGGATTTATGACATCCCGTTTGGGGTGTGAATTAAGCAGTAGAATTGCAGCAATTGCCGTTGATGCTGCAACCATAGAAGCCACCACTATTGCTCCCAACTGTAATCCGGGAAAACCTGTAACAGTTATCTATATCCATGGAACAGCGGATCCCCTGGTTCCGTTTTCGGGCGGACAAATGACTGCAGGAGGAACAGCGGGGGGGATTGTAATATCCCATTTCCAAGCGATAGATAAATGGGTTAGCATCAACAAATGTGTTACTACACCGGTAATTACCGATTTACCTGATATTTCAAATGATGGAACAACCATTAAACAAAGAGTTTATTCGGGTGGAACCAATGGAACTGAGGTTGTAAGCTATGTTGTTCTAAATGGCGGGCATACCTGGCCTCAAGGATATCAATACCTCAATGAGTTAATTATTGGAAAAACCAGTCAGGACATGAATGCATGTGAAGTAATTTGGGCTTTCTTTAAAAGATTTACGAGATAAAAAAATACACCAAGCAATAATTTTACTAGAAGGTAAATTCTAAGCAATTAAAGCATATTCAATAGATTGGTCCAAGGATGTAACGCAAATTTTAGGGTTTAAATTACGTTGCTTGTTTTGGATGAAACCAGTCAGACTCCCAAAGTACCATTGATTAAATCATTGACTTTTTAATTTAGATTCCGTACTCCATGGAGGCTGAGTTTTTTATCCGCTATTCGGTTACTAAGCTACCAAAATGGGCACAGTATGTAGATGCTACAATCTTGTTACCTGTCATTTTTGTTAACACAACAGCCACCTATCAAGTAACGCGATACAGGTTGGGGTGCTGTAACTTTGGAAATGGTAGGATTGTGGTGATAAATGATCATCCAATATTTTCCATTAGTTAATTAGTTTTGTTTTAACCATCTCTTATATATGTAAGTTTTAAAATGTTTTAAAATGATAACAGGTCAAATAATAGATACAATAATTTACACTTTGAAGTCGACACCTCAATTTGCAGAAGGCTTTTTCTATATGGACACAGATTATGGAAAGATTAGAGTTTTCGACACAAAGGGGAATTTGCCAGCTATCATTAATGTACCTGATGGACCCAATGTTATAGAACATCAAATACCGCTAATAAATGAATTATCCAAAGATTATCGTGTAATATGTTTTGAATATCCAGGATTGGGTTTTTCGTTCCCCAATAATAAATATGACTATTCATTTTCAAAAGGATCGAACTTATTATTACGGGTAATGGACAACCTCAAATTAGATAAAGTGAATTTACTTTTTTCATGTTCGAATGGATATTATGCTATTCAAGCTGGCATTGAAAGACCTGAAAGATTTAATCATATTTTTTTATCACAAACTCCTTCTATAGATTCAATAGTAAAATGGACTGAAAACTCGATTCCAAATATTTTAAAAAAACCATTGATTGGGCAATTAGCAAATGTGATTTATGCAAAAAAACTTGCAGGTATTTGGTATAAATATGCTTTACCCAAAGATCATTCATCACCAGAGGGATATGCAATTACGGCGAAAGCTTCTATTAAAAAAGGCGGATGTTTTTGCCTTTCCTCCTTAGTGCAGGGTTTGAGTAAGAATAGAAATTCAGAATTGAACTTGATAGGAGTACCAACTACCTTAGTTTGGGGGTCCTTGGATTTCACACACAGAAATACAGATAAGGATTCAATAAAAAACCACATCAAGAACTGTGAGGTGATTGAATTTAAGCATTGCGGACACTTTCCCGAACTTGAAAATACTAAGGATTATGTGAAATTAATTAAAGAAAGAATTTCCAAATAACCAGGATTGCAATTAGGAGCTCCGGCCTTTTATCTGGTGTGTCAGATCCCCAAAAATCTGCCTCATTCTAAAGTGTAATTTATTAAAAATTTAGTTTTCAAACTACCCCCTCAAGAAAAATGCCGACCCTTACGAATCGGCTTACTCATTTGTAGAACTACTTGAAACGATATCTTCCAAAGTGAGAATAACCCCGCACTTTAGTGCGGGGTTATCATGTCGGGATGAATGCCATGCGTTCTAACTTTTGGAAGGATTGGGAGGGGGTGAGAAAATACTAATTTGACCTATAAAATGGTAGCAAGTGAATAAAATTTGTCGGCCCCTCCCCTATTACTAATGTTCTTGGCATTGTCGTGCCGTCTTTTAGCCTGAACGCGAAAGTTTTCGGGCTTGGCGAAGTGCCGGTACTCGAAACCTAAATTTCGCACTAACTGTCTTGCAGCATTTTGGGAAACCGGTGTTATATACTTTTATTAAAGTCCAATTATGATTCAATAAAACTCGTTAAGAACTTCATTGTAATTTGGAAAATTAATCATTATTTTATTCTGAAGTTCGAAATGTCAATACAAGGACTTTCATTTTTTTTCAGAAAAAAAATTATGTGAATTGATTATTGTTCCAAAGATATTATTTTATTAATGCAACCTTTTTGGATAAATAATAGTAGTAAATAATAGCAAGGGATGAACCTATTCCGGAAGCAATAATATCAAAATAATCAAACGTTTTGGATGCTGTAAAATACGGAAAAAATTCTTCATAAGTCAAAATGGCAAATACAGAAACGGAACAAATTAAAATAACCCTTCGTCCTTTATGTAAGTTAAGTTTTATTGTTTTGCTCATCGGGAGTAGACTGAACATAAATGCACCAATGAGATTTGGCAAGCTCCCAAGGATTGTAGATATTAAAATAACATCACTATAATTTGGACGTAGATAACTTTTGTTGAGGAAAAATAAAATAATCAAAACCAAATTGATTGTTAGATGTATTCTTGATACACACTTTAAATCCATAATTATTATTTAGTCAGGGTGATTTTAGGAATTGAATATTTTCGAATACGCATGTATCTATTTAGCATTTTATTTGCCGTTTTTTCATGATGATTAAAATTAATATAAAAATGGCAAATAAAATGTAGTTGAACGAAGCCGATTTATGGGGATTTTAAACCTGAACGGTACGTTATAAATCAACCAACCGGCATTGTTTTTAAAAGCCTATACAGAAGAAATGCCGACCCTCGCAGATCGGCATTTCTTCTGTATAACTACTCGAAAAGATATCTTCAGTAGTGAGAATAACCCAACACTTTGATGCGGGGTTATCATGTCGGGATGAATGCCACTAGTTCTAACTTTTTGATAGATTGGGAAGTTGTTTCTCAATTTTAGAGGGCAAGTAGTATTTTAATCTATTCTTCTACTCAACAGAAAGAGATTTATTTCATTGATTTTTAATCAACTATACTATTTCAATATTAAATTTCAATAAATTACAGCATATATAATTTTGATATTACAATAGTCCATATTTTTTATACCTGCCATTTTACTACCCTATCAGCGTTGTAAAATAATATATAGTAAATTTGTATTCAAATTAATAAATGAACCAGTTAGCTACCTATAAACAACAAATCAATAAACTTTGTGTTAATCAAAAGGTCAAGAGCTTATATGCCTTTGGGTCGATTTTAACTACTGATTTTAATAATAAAAGTGATATAGACTTGATTGTTGATTTCAAAGAAATGGATGTTGCAGATTATGCCAACAATTACTTTGATTTAAAATTTTCGTTACAAAATATATTTAATAGATCGGTAGATTTATTGGAAGAGCAAGCCATAAAGAATCCTTATTTTAAACAAGCACTTAACCAACAAAAAGCGCTTGTTTATGGATAATGAAATTAAAACCTGGCTTTTTGATATTTTGAATGCCATTATGGAAATCAACAGTTTTTTTGTTGATACTCCTAAAGAATTTACTACATACAAAAATGATATTTGAACTAAACGAGCTGTCGAAAGAAATATAGAAGTAATCGGCGAAGCCTTAAATAGGGTAATTACGAGAGATGATTCAATTAATATATCCAACGCCAGAAAAATAGTAGATACGAGAAATCGAATCATCCATGGCTATGATTCTGTTTCTGATGAAATAATTTGGGGTATTGTTACTAACCATATTCCCCTATTAGAAAACGAAGTACAAACTTTATTGGAAGCTTAGGCACAAAAATAAATGAGTCGGCAGGTATCTTTTAGTCTTACAATGCAACTTCACAAAAAATAGGATACCCCTCAAGCAAAATGCTGACCCTTACAGATCGACATTTCTTCTGTATAACTACTCGAAAAGATATCTTCCGAAGTGAGAATAACCCCGCACTAAAGTGCGGGGTTATCATGTCGGGATGACTGCCACGGGTTCTAACTTAATGGTGGATTGGGAACAGTTAACAAATATTAATATTATTGATTGGAAACACCTTTATCATATTCAACTTATCACTTAAATAACTTCTGTTTTGGATGGCTATTGGAGTAGGAAAATGTTTGATTAAAAAAAAATTGTTAAATTAGAATATGAAAACAAGGTTAATCATTTCAGATTATTTAGATTATTACAAGGATGCTCAGCCTATTACTATTTTAAAACACTTTAACAAATTAAAGGAGACTGTTTTAAGTACGCATTCCTTTGGCTACCATATCTCAAAATCTTCTGTCTATTCATCAATGATAGAGGGAAACCCCATTGATTTTGAATCTTTTTTAAAATATAGCACTTCGGGAATGAATACTAAGAGTAAATCTTTTCAAGAAATTAAAGATCTAATTAATGCGTATCATTTTGCAAGTACTCATACACTGATTAAAAAAAATATTCTTTCCGCTCATTCAATACTATCAGAAAACCTATTGTCAGAAGCTCGCTATAGGGGTAATATTCGCGATAAAGATGTTTATATTTTTGCAGGCGGAAAAAACGTATATAAAGGTGCAAGCAAAGAAATAGTGATTGATGAAATGAATCTTTTTTATAAGGATCTCAGAATTCTGATTGAAAGAGAAATGACAATGAATGAAATTTTTTATTATGCTGCCTTCATACACTTGGTCTTCGTAAAAATTCATCCATTTGCAGATGGTAATGGAAGAATGGCGAGATTGCTTGAGAAGTGGTTCTTAGTTCAGAAATTAGGTAAAAAAGCTTGGTTTATTGAATCTGAAAAATTATACCAAAACAGGTTAAGATCGTATTACACCAAAATGGCAATAGGACCCTCCTACGAGAAAACTAATTACGATCTGAGTTTGCCCTTTTTACTTTTATTACCAATGTCACTAACCGCGAGATAAATAAACCTGTTATGGAAATTGTTTCTTCAAAAACTAAGAAGATCTAAAAATAAAGTGAATTTTCTGAAAAGCAAAATGCCCCCCTCACAGGTCGGCATTTTGCATGTAATTTGTTATTTTATAAAATAACATGTCGGGATGACTGCCGCGGGTTCTAACTTTTGGGAGGATTGGGAGGGGGTAAAAAAGTATTGATAAGTGAAAACAGGATCGGCCAAAAATGCTATTCTTGGTTATCGAATATTTGAAAAAAAAGGTACTGATAAAATCCATTAAATTCAACAATTTAAGTATGTTTCAGGAGCTAATCAGATCAGTCTGAATAAGGCAAATGAAAGCATTCTAAGGAACTTTAGTATATTTGGACTATGGATAATCTGAACTCCATTATTGAAATTTTACAAAAACACAAGAGTGAACTAGTAGACAAGTATGGACTTAGTCAACTGGCGATTTTTGGATCCTATGCTCGCAGGCAGCAAAGGGAAAATAGTGATGTGGATATTTTGGTTGAATTTAACCGACCAATTGGTTTGGAATTTATAGACTTAGCTGAAGAATTAGAGCAAATCCTCCAAATTAAAGTAGATTTAGTTTCAAAGAAGGGAATTAAGAAAAAATATTTCAAGTCAATCGAAACAGAATTAGCATATGTCTAAGAGAGAGCCATCTTTACTGCTCACTGATATTTGCGAATCAATAGAAAAGATTAAAATTTACACTTTTGAGTTAACCTATCAGCAATTCATAGAGGATAGCAAAACAATTGATGCCGTTGTAAGAAATTTTGAAATAATTGGCGAGGCGGCAAATAGACTTCCTGAAGAAATAAAGGATAAATTTCCAGAGATTAATTGGTTTAGATTAAGAGGCTTTAGAAACAGAATTGTTCATGACTACATGGGAATTGATTATGAAATCGTTTGGACTATTATTAAAAATGATTTGGAAAAACTTCTTACTGATATAAAGGAAATAATTGAGAAGTTATAAAAAACCATTGTCCGCTCCCCTAAAATCCAAAACATTAAAAATCCTACTTTTTCAATTAGGTGTTTCAGAAAATCTCTAATACAAATGCCTACCCACACAGATCGGCATTTCTTCTGTATTACTACTCTAAAAGATATCTTCCGTAGTGATAATAACCCCGCACTTTAGTGCGGGGTTATTATGTCGGGATGACAAGATTTGAACTTGCGACCCCACGCCCCCCAGACGTGTGCGCTACCGGGCTGCGCTACATCCCGAAAACCTGATAATTTGCCCTTATTTTGAGCATTATTAACCTTAGGGGGTGCAAATATACGGGAAAAGAAAAAATCAGTTTATATTGCAGTAAATTTTATCTCCTCTTATGAAGTTGCTCATCCGGCAAGCTTTGATTGCCAGTGCTAACGCTCCTCATCATAACACAATTCAGGATATACTGATAGCCGGAGATACTATCGCACAAATAGCACCCCATATTGATACAGATGCCGATAAAATCCTGGAAACTGATGGCCTCACTGTTTCTCAAGGATGGGTTGATTCATTCGTTCATTTCTGCGACCCGGGCTTCGAACACCGCGAAACACTCGAATCTGGCGCCACAGCTGCAGCGGCAGGTGGATATACGCGAATTTTGCTGATCCCTAATACAAAACCTGTTGCCGATAATAAATCGGCCATATCATACCTTTTGAACAAGAGCAATTCATTACCTATACATATTCATCCCCTGGGAGCACTTACACGTGCAACTGAAGGAAAGGAACTTGCAGAAATGTACGATATGTACCAAAACGGTGCATCCGCATTCACCGACGGATTGCATTCTGTTCAACAGCCTGGAATTTTACTGAAAGCTTTGCAATATGTAAAAGCCTTTGACGGCGTTGTAATTCAAATGCCCGTTGATAAAAGTATCGGCGCGCACGGCCTAATGAATGAAGGCATTATTTCAACTCAAATGGGGTTACCGGGAATTCCTGCACTGGCAGAAGAAATTATGGTAAAACGCGATCTGGATCTGCTTCGCTATACACAATCTAAATTGCATTTTACGGGAATCAGTACCGCAAAATCATTAGCACTTATTCAGGAAGCACGAAAAGAGGGTTGGAATGTTACCTGCAGTGTTACCCCCTACCACCTGCTGTTTTGCGATGAAGACCTGCAACAATATAATACCCTGCTGAAAGTAAATCCCCCGCTCAGAAGCGCTGCCGACAGAGCAGCTTTACAACAGGGAATTGTGAATGGTAGCATCGATTGCATCGCAACTCATCACCTACCCCAACATACCGACCAAAAAGTATGTGAATTTGAATATGCAGCCTGGGGTATGATTGGATTGCAAACCAGCTTTGCTATCATCAATCAACTTTTTCCCGATTTATCTGCTGAGCGGCTTGCACAACTTTTTTCAGAAAATGCCCGTAATATTTTTGCCCTTCCTGCTACCAACATCAGGGAAGGCGAGAAGGCAGAGCTTACCTTATTTAGCAAACACGGCACAACCTCGCTAACTCCATCCAATAACTTAAGTAAATCACAGAATAGTCCGCTCATGAACCATTCCCTTCCCGGAAAAGTTTGGGGAACATTTGTGAAAGGAAAATTTTTTACTTTTTAATCAAAAACAATGGAACAAAAACTCACCCCACCCTGGATGATTGCACTTATTACTAGTTTGATTTGTATTGTAATGAACATAGTTGCCTATGCAATGAATCAACTAACTAATAAATCACTCGGATATATCCAGATGATTCTTCAATTTGGGATAATCATCTGGGCTTGCATACACTATGCAAAACAAAAAGAGGGACAGGTTACTTTCGGAAATGTTTTTGCACATGGTTTTAAAGTTACAGCAGGTATCGCCGCAATCATCTCAATTTATACCTTCATCTCAGTTAAACTCATTTATCCTGAAATCATAGAAATGACGATTGATGCTGCAAGGGCTGAAATGGAAAAAAAAGGTCAAGTTCCTGCAGATCAAATTGATATGGCACTTGGTTTTACCCGCAAATTCTTTTTACCCTTCGCAATTGCCGGATCTCTGTTTGGAATAGCCCTACTGGGTGTAGTTGCTTCGCTGATTGGCGCGGGTGTTGCAAAGAAAAATCCAATATCTCCCTTCGAAAACGCCTCCTAGTATGCAAATCAGTGTGGTAATCCCGCTTATCAACGAAGAAGAGTCCTTACCCGAATTATGCGATTGGATTGATCGGGTTATGCAGTCTGCCGGCTTCACGTATGAAGTAATTCTGGTAGATGACGGGAGTACAGATAATAGCTGGGCACTGATTGCTTCCCGAGCTGCAAGCTCTTCGAACTACAAAGGCATCCGTTTTAGAAGAAATTATGGCAAATCTGCCGCACTCAATGAGGGATTTAAAGCAGCAGCTGGTGATGTAGTCATTACCATGGATGCCGATATGCAGGATTCACCGGATGAAATTCCTGCACTCTACCGCATGATTACCGAAGATAAATTTGATATGGTAAGCGGATGGAAAAAGAAACGTTACGATAACACTTTTACCAAAAATATTCCCTCCAAATTATTCAACGCCGTTGCACGCGCTAATTCGGGAATTCAGTTGAATGATTTTAATTGCGGATTAAAAGCCTATCGCAGTAAAGTAGTTAAAAGCATTGAAGTATACGGTGAAATGCACCGGTATATACCTATTCTTGCCAAATGGAGCGGATTTAAAAAGATTGGTGAAAAAGTTGTGGAACACCGCCCGAGAAAATATGGCGTTACAAAATTTGGATGGCAACGCTTTGTAAATGGATTTTTAGATTTGGCTACAATCATGTTCCTGGGAAAATTTGGCAAACGACCTATGCAGTTTTTTGGCTTATTGGGTAGTTTGTTCTTCCTGATTGGATTGTGTTCCAGTAGCTATTTAATTATTGCTAAAATATTTTCCGATTCTTTCGCACTTACCAACCGCCCTGCTTTCTATATCGCCTTAACTACCATGGTGATTGGTATGCAGCTGTTTTTAACCGGATTTGTAGCTGAATTAGTAGTACGCAATGCCCCCGAACGCAATCATTACCAAATTGAGGAAAAAACAGGCTGGTAGAACTTGCGTGCATGTTCCCTCCCCAGCATTCTAAGCGTTTTACCGGTATAGCTTGCGAATGAGTACCTTTGCAGTAAATAAACCCGATTATCCCGCTTTTGCAAAAAATATTCATTATCGGTCCCGCCTGGCCCCTTCGGGGTGGATTGGCCTCCTTCAATGAAAGGCTGGCAAGAGAATGTATTCGCATGGGCTATCAAACAGAATTGTATACTTTCTCCTTACAATACCCCGATTTTTTATTTCCCGGCACCACCCAGTATTCCAGCGAACCTGCTCCGGCAGATTTGATTATTCATCGCTGTATTCATTCGATGAACCCGTTGAACTGGATTAAAATTGGTAGGCAAATACGAAAGCAGCAACCCGAATTAATTATCGTTCGTTACTGGCTGCCGCTGATGGGCCCCTGTTTGGGTTCTATTTTGCGCATTGCGAAACGGAAAAATAAAACAAGGATTGTTTGTATTGCCGATAACATTGTTCCACACGAACATCGGCCCGGAGATACCCTTTTTACTCGTTATTTTGTAAAAGCCATTGATGGATTTATTACCATGAGCGACCAGGTTTTACAGCAATTAAAAAATTTCTCGCAACAACCTGCTGCCTGTGTTGTACATCCACTCTACGATCATTTTGGCGAAATCATTCCCATACAGACTGCCCGAGAACAATTGAGTTTACCTATATCGGAGAAAATTATTCTCTTCTTTGGTTTTATCCGAAAATACAAAGGGCTCGACTTATTACTTCAAGCAATGGCCCATCCGGCCATCCGTGCCGCAAATATATATTTACTCATTGCCGGAGAATTTTATGATAAACCCGAAGAATATCTATCCATCATAGAAAAGGAACAACTGGAGGATCGTGTTATTTTACGGACTGATTTTATACCAGATAGCATGGTAAAATATTACCTGAGTGCCGCCGATTTTGTGATACAACCTTACCGAAACGCAACACAGAGTGGGGTTACGCCCCTCGCCTACCATTTTGAGAAACCCATGCTGGTAACCAATGTTGGCGGATTACCCGACAGAGTATCCGATGGAAAAACCGGCATCATTACTCAACCCAACCCCGAAGCAATCGCAATCGGCATTCTGGATTTATATGCCAAAGGGGTAAACCATTTTATACCCCATATTCAAGAAGAAAAAAAATTATACAGCTGGCAGAATCTGGTAGAAGCCCTGGTGAATATTGGTAAACAATAAATACATTTAATAACTAATTAGAATTCATAACCCCATGCATGTACAATCAACCATCACCAACTTAATAAAAGCCTCCATTGAAGTAAAAGAGCAATTGATTCAACAAGGTCAAATTGCCCCACTGTTGGAGGAGGTAGTTCAAGTAATTACCGAAACTTTCCAACATGGTGGTTCCGTATATTTCTGCGGAAATGGCGGTAGTGCTGCCGATGCCCAACACCTCGCAGCAGAATTTTCAGGAAGGTTTTATAAAGACCGTAAAGCCCTCCCCTCAGAAGCATTGCATTGCAATACCAGCTATTTAACAGCCGTTGCCAATGATTATAGTTACGATGTTATCTATTCCCGATTAATAGCCGGCATTGCAAAAAAGGGTGATGTACTGATCGGCTTGAGCACTTCGGGAAATTCAGGAAATATCCTCAAAGCTTTTGAAACCGCCAATGAAATGGGTGTTATTACCATTGGGATGACGGGTGCTGGAGGTGGAAAAATGAAAGCCATCAGCAAATACCTGATTGAAGTACCTTCCAATACTACACCTCGCATTCAGGAAAGTCATATCTTACTCGGTCATATCATCTGCGAACTGGTAGAGAAAAATATTTTCGGATAATGGAAGTGCGGGAGGCGATTATTTTAGCCGGTGGATTGGGAACCCGATTGCAATCGGAAGTTGCCAACCTGCCCAAATGCATGGCACCCATCAATGATCATCCTTTTTTGTTCTATCTCATCCGCCACCTACAGCATCAGGGTATTGAGCGATTTATATTTTCATTGGGTTATTTGTCAACACATGCTGCAAATTATATCAGCACCCTATTACAAGATGATGCATACACGTTGGTAACAGAGCCGTATCCATTGGGTACGGGAGGTGCTGTTCAACTGGCAATGCAGCAGGTGCAGGGAAAAGATGTGTGGGTGCTGAATGGTGATAGTATTTGTATGGTTTCACTCGAACAACTACTGCAATCGCATATCAAACATAGCGCCACCTGCACACTGGCCCTAGTTCCTATGCACAATTTCGATAGATACGGAGTGGTTTCTATAGATAACATGAACCGAATAACAGGGTTTCAGGAAAAAAAATGGCAGGAATACGGACTCATTAATGCCGGCATTTATTTGATGGAGGTTGAAGCATTTCAATCATTTGCCTGGCCCGAAAAATTTTCGCTGGAAAATGATTATCTGCAAAAATATTATGCATCTACCCCGATGTATGGCTACAACGAAAATGCTTATTTTTTGGATATAGGAATACCCGAAGATTACTATCGTGCTCAGCGGGAATTACCACTACAAATTTCACTATGAATTTATTTACCTTACCAAAAGACCTTCACACTTTTACCCTATTTCTCGATCGGGATGGGGTGATTAATCATGATAAAGACAATGACTATATCCGTAATGTTGGGGAATTCAGGTTCTATGATGATACATTAGCAGCATTGAAGCATCTAGCAGTCATTTTTCCGAGGATAGTAATCGTAACCAATCAGAAAGGTGTTGGTAGAGGGTTAATGACAGCAAATGATTTGGAGGAAATTCATCAATTGCTTTTGCGTGAGGTGCAACTAGCAGGCGGACGAATTGATAAGATTTATTTCTGCAGCGATATCGATAACAATTCTCCCAACCGCAAACCCAATCCAGGCATGGCTTTTCAGGCAAAGTTGGATTTTCCTGCAATTGATTTTACCAAAAGCATTATAGTAGGCAACCGGTTATCGGACATGGAATTTGGCAGAAATGCTGGCATGTACACCAGTTTTGTTGCAACTACCCATCCGGAAATTCCCTTTCCGCATCCGGATATCGATTTTCGGTTTAACAGTTTATACGAGTTCTCCCAGGCATGCAAACCATAAGGAAAATGTAAAACTGCCATTCGTATTCAGCTGCAAATAATTGTTTGTAATTTTGCTTTATGAAAAACCAGTTGTTTGTTGTTTTGGCAGTTTTGTTTACTCTCAGCATTCAACAAGCTGATGCACAAACTTCATTGACACCGGGTACATCAACTCCCGAACAAATGCAAGCCACCCTACGGAAGCAGGCAAAGGAAATTATTCAAGCAAAAGAATGGGAAGATAGGCTTCGGGCAGATAGTTTATTTACCCGTACATTGGTACAAACCCTAAAAAGTTCTTATTCATTTAACTTCCCCTTTGATTCTCTGGAAACCATTTCTGTACTATATGCACCTGATAGTACATTCAGAATTTTTAGCTGGCAATTGATGAAAGATTTCACCTTTTACCGTCAAAAGGGAGCCATACAGTATAACACTCCTGATGGTAAACTGAAATTAACACCCTTATTTGATGTTTCTCCCTTTACAGATGCCCCCTGCGATTCGGTTCGGGATGCGAGTCAGTGGATTGGTGCTGTATATTATAAAATATTATTGAATACCGAAAGGGGCAAGAAGTATTATACCCTGTTAGGATATGATGAAAATGATGCACGCAGTACCAGAAAGTGGATGGAAGTGCTAACATTTACCGATCAGGGTGTACCGAAATTTGGAGGAAATTATTTTGAGTATCAGTCCGACGATACCAAGCCCCCCGTTCCCGCTTTTCGCTTTTATTTAGAATACAAAAAGGGCGGCAATGCCAGGTTTAACTACGATGAAGATTTAAAGATGATTACGTTTGCACATTTAGTGAGTGAAAACGGGGTTCCTGCGGCTCATTACACGCTTGTGCCTGAGGGAAGTTTTGAGGGATTCAAATGGATGAATGGAAAATGGGTTCATATTCCATTTGTAGATGAACTGGATCCCAATAAAGCAATCAATATACCCAAACAACCGGCAATACAACCCGTTCCGGGTGCAGGTTTACCAAAACCTAAAAAAAGAAAATCAGGTTTGGGAGGAATAAACAATTAAACGCATCAACTGCGATTAATCTAATTTCAATACCGCCAGAAAAGCTTCCTGCGGAATTTCAACATTACCAATCTGGCGCATGCGTTTCTTACCTTCTTTCTGTTTTTCCAACAGTTTTCTTTTTCTGCTGATATCGCCACCGTAACATTTTGCGGTAACATCTTTTCTCATTGCACTGATATTTTCACGTGCAATTACTTTAGCTCCAATTGCTGCCTGAATAGCAATCTGAAATTGCTGTCGAGGTAATAATTCTTTTAATTTTTCGCAAAGTTTTCTGCCAAAATCCTGGGCACGACTTCTATGAATCAACGCACTCAAGGCATCTACCTTATCGCTATTCAGCAGGATATCCATCTTAACAATATCTGCATCTCTAAATCCAATGGGTGAATAATCAAAGGATGCATATCCGCGGGTGGAACTCTTCAGTTTATCATAGAAATCAAATACGATTTCGGTGAGCGGCATTTCAAAAATCAATTCAACTCGGGTTGGCGTAAGATAGCTTTGATTGATGAGCATTCCCCTCTTGCCAAGACAAAGCGTCATAATATTACCAATATATTCGGGCAATGTAATGATCTGCGCTTTGATGAAAGGCTCCTCAATTCGGTCAATCTTAACCGGATCGGGCATTTCAACGGGATTGTTTACAATTATCTTTTCTCCACGGGTAGTATAGGCAATGAAGCTAACGTTTGGAACAGTGGTAATAACGGTTTGATTAAATTCCCGTTCCAGTCTTTCCTGAATAATTTCCATGTGCAATAAACCCAGGAATCCGCAACGGAATCCAAAGCCCAATGCCTGAGACGTTTCCAATTCAAAAGTAAGAGAGGCATCATTTAATTGCAGTTTGTCCATGCAATCCCTTAACTCTTCAAATTCATCTGTGTTAACTGGGAAAATACCAGCGAAAACCATTGGTTTCACTTCCTCAAATCCATTAATCATCTCACCAGGATTACTAGCCAGGGTAATGGTATCACCCACTTTTACTTCCTTTGCATTTTTAATTCCAGTAATAATATATCCTACATCCCCCGCTTTTACTTCATTTCGAGGTGTCATGGTTAATTTCAAAACGCCTACTTCATCAGCAAAATAATCGTTTCCCGAAGCAACCATCCGAATCTTATCTCCTTTACGGAGTATTCCATTCATAATGCGGTAATACACAATAATCCCGCGAAAACTATTGAATACACTATCAAAAATTAAGGCCTGCAAAGGAGCATCGTAACTTCCGGTTGGTGCAGGAATTCTTTCAACTATTGCAGCAAGAATTTCTTCGATACCAATACCGGTTTTCCCGCTGGCTAATAAGATGTCTTCCTGCTTGCAGCCAATTAAATCTATAATCTGATCGGTAACTTCGGGAATTTTTGCACCATCCATATCAATCTTATTGATAACCGGAATAATTTCCAGGTTGTTATCAATAGCCAAATATAGATTGCTGATAGTTTGGGCTTGTATGCCCTGAGAAGCATCCACCAATAATAATGCACCCTCACATGCTGCCAGAGCACGGCTAACTTCGTAGCTGAAGTCTACGTGACCGGGAGTATCAATCAGGTTTAATGTGTAATTCTCACCATTATGGGGATAGTTAATTTGAATGGCGTGACTTTTAATCGTAATCCCTTTTTCTCTTTCCAGATCCATATCATCCAACACCTGGTTCATCATGTCACGCTCGCCAATCGTTTTGGTATGCTCCAATAATCGGTCGGCCAGGGTACTCTTACCATGATCGATGTGGGCTATGATGCAAAAATTCCTAATATGTTTCATAAGGCTGCAAAGATAGGCTACCGGAACAAAATAAGGATGGATTATTGAAGATGGTATTGTAAAGTGGATAATCGGTTGCGCATCAGCCGGCTAGCCCCGATGGTATATGCATTTGAAAATAGTAACTTTACTCATATTTTACACCCAATGCTAAGAAAAAACAGCTTTTTCCGTGGAAAGGAGACGAATGCTACCGGTCTTAGTTCAAATAGTAACTTTAATGGTGGTAGATTTTTCAACAAAGACGGTTCCGCCAATATTTTTTATACCGGACTACCATTTTGGAAAAGGTTTAATTTGTATCATACCCTACTATCATTACCAACCGGTCATTTCCTTTCCTTTATTTTCTTATTCTTCATTACCATTAATCTGGCTTTCGCAGGAGTATATTTATTAATTGGATTAGAGCATTTAGGAGGCATGGTTGCAACAACGCCGGGAGAAAAATTTGGAGAAGCATTTTTCTTTAGTGCACAAACCTTTACCACAGTGGGATATGGCCGAATCAATCCGATTGGATTTGCTGCCAGTTTTTTTGCCTCCTTTGAAGCGCTCACTGGTTTGATGAGTTTTGCTCTTTTAACGGGATTACTTTATGGCAGATTTGCTCGGCCGCGAGCCTTTATTCGTTTCAGTGAACCCGCCCTGATTGCCCCCTATCAAAACGGAGCAGCCTTTATGTTTCGCCTGGTTCCTTATACCAAAAACATACTGATGAATGTGGAAATTGGTGTTACCATGGCCATTCGGATAGAGGAAGATGGAGTTATGAAAAACAAGTTTTACTCACTCCCATTGGAAATAGCTAAAATCAATGTATTATCGGGTAGTTGGACTTTAGTGCATGCGATTCGGGAGGATAGTCCGTTATATGGGCTCACCCCCACAGACATTCAGTTAGGCAATGCAGAATTTTTAGTATTCCTGCAGGGCTTTGATGAAAGCTTTTCAAACACAGTTATCTCCCGCAGTTCATACACGTATCGTGAACTGGTATACGGAGCCAAATTCAAGCCCATATTCCATCCTAATGAACATAATACCGGAACCATTGTGCATGTGAACTGGCTGAACGATTATGAAGCGGTAGAATTAGAGGGGTATAGCAATCAACTTCCTTTAAATAATTAAACATGGCTACACAAAAAACGCTCCCTTCCGAAATATCCGTCAACAGTTTTTTACAATCAAAAGCCGACAGTCCGGAAGCAGCTGCCGAATTAATGCAATTACAAAAGTGGATGGAAAAGGTAACCGGATATCAACCGGTAATGTGGGGTGAAGCCATTGTGGGATATGGAAGTTACTCGTATCAATATGCCAGTAAACATTCAGGAACAGCTCCCTTGATTGCATTTTCACCTAGAAAAGCAGGTATCTCATTATATGTGATGGCAGGAATACCCGAAAATGAAAAGTTAATAACCCAATTAGGAAAATGCAAGCAAGGAAAAGGTTGTTTACAAATTAAGTCGCTTAAGCAGATCGATCTATCGGTGCTTGAACAAATGATTCAGACAACAATACAACATCTTCAGCAAAAATATCCGCAGCAATAAAATTCAAATCAATTATTGCAGCGCTTGAATGATTGCGGTAAATTCAGCGGCTTGTAAAGAGGCTCCTCCAACCAATCCGCCATCCACATCGGCTTGTTGAAATAATTCAACTGCATTGGAGGCTTTTACACTACCACCATATAAAACGGGTATCAGACTCGCAACCTGATCACCATACTGAGCAGCAATTTGTGCTCGTATAAATGCATGTATTTCCTGAGCCTGCAAACTGGTAGCAGTTTTACCTGTTCCAATAGCCCAAATGGGTTCGTAAGCAATTACCAGTTTAGTAATTTGCTCAGGACTGAGATGATATAGAGATTCTTTCAATTGTAGGGCTACCCATTCGTTTTGAGTATTGGCTTCTCTAACCGACAGCGGTTCGCCACAGCAAAAGATAGGCGTGAGCTGATGTTCGAGTGCGATCGATACTTTTTGAGCAAGCATTTCATTGCTTTCATTGAAATATTCTCTGCGCTCAGAGTGCCCCAGCACAACATGCGAAACCCCAATAGAGGTTAGCATTTCAACAGATATCTCGCCTGTATATGCACCAGATACTTTTGAATAACAATTTTGTGCGGCAACTTGAAAACCCTGCTTACCCTGCAACATCTGAACAATCCTATAAAGATAAGGTGCAGGTACTGCGAGCACTACCTGCTGATGATTTTGTAAATTAAGTGGAGCTGCTATCAATTGCTGTGTTAGTGCTTCTGCTTGGGTAAGCGTAAGATTCATTTTCCAGTTAGCAGCCGCAATTTGTTTTCGCATAGTAAAGATTTATATAAAAATTCTTTGAATAATTATTGGTGCGCAAAGATATGTTTCAACACGGAGATTTCATCTTCAGTAAGCAGTTTGCCTTTGAATTGTTTCCAGTTTCTAATTGAATCAAGTGCTTTGTCAAAATTGTATCGAATACCCGTTATTCCCCAATTACATGAGGGTACAATGGTGGGTAATAATCCGGTACCAAAAATATTTGAACAGGTACCAAACATACTGCCGGTGTTGATCGAACTATTGATTGCTACTGTACAATAATCTCCCATCACTACTCCGCACTTATTGGCTACTGAAATGTATTGATTGGTATTAAAATCCCATACCTTCACTATTCCGGCCGTATTTTTCACGTTGCTATTGGTTGTACCTGCTCCCAGGTTGCACCACTCACCAATTACGGCATCTCCCAGATATCCCTGATGGGCTTTATTTGAATAACCCATCATAACTGCATTCTTAATTTCACCTCCGGCAGTACAAAAAGGCCCGAGTGTAGTTGCACCATATATACTTGCCTGCATTTTTACTACAGCCCCCTCACCCATCGCAAACGGCCCTCTGATAGCTGCCCCTTCCATGATGTAAGCATTTTTACCAATATAGATAGGCCCTTCAGCTGCGTTCAGCCAGCAGTTCATTAATTGAGCTCCTGGTTCGATGAAAATGTTGTTGACAGATGTACAAAAAACGGTTTCAGGGATGGGTTCAGAATAGCGATTTGCCGTTATCAATTGAAAATCGATTGCAAGCCATTCTTTATTCCATTGCATAATTTGCCATGGATGAGATAAAAAACTTACCGGATGTTCTGTTATTTGCTGATAGGCGGCACTGAAAACGGAGGAAGCATCCTGCATGTTTGAATGAGTAGCACAACAAGCCCATATTCTTCCCTCCCATGAAAGTGCATTACCAGGTTGTAATGCCAAAGCTATACGAGCAATATCTGGATTTGCCAATGCCTGAGCATCTATCCAAATACTTTGCTCCTTCGGAGGGGATGGATACAAACAGCGAAGCCAGGGCACAGTGTGAATAAATACTTCCTTACCCGCCAGGTACTGCCAGCGATCCCGAATAGTCAGTATGCCAATTCGTAAATCGGCTACTGCCTTAGTTTCGGAAAAAGGTAGGCAACCATTTCGGTATTCGGTATCAGCCAAAATAATTTGCATGAGGCAAATTAATTATTAATTGTGAAACCGGGTTTACCATCTGCGCTTGCCAACTTTGAACTGGCTGAAATAGTTGTACCTTTGCGGCAAAAATTTTTATGCAAATTGGTACTTTTTCATATCCCTTACCTGCAAACGAACCCGTAAAATCCTACGCACCCGGTAGTCCGGAACGTTCAGCCCTCAAAAAAGCCCTTGCTGATCTGAAAAAGAAAGAGTTGGATATTCCAATGTACATTGGTGGAAAAGCAGTTCGATCTGGTAAAAAAGTAGCGATACATCCTCCGCATGAGATAGCACATACGCTTGGGCATTTTCACGCCGGGGATGCCAAGCATGTGCAGTTGGCAATTCAGTCTGCACTTACTGCCCGTGAAAATTGGAGCCGGATGAGTTGGGAAGCCCGTGCACATATTTTTTTAAAGGCTGCCGATTTGCTGGCTGGAAAGTACCGGTATCAAATGAATGCCGCCACGATGCTTGGGCAGAGTAAAAATGCTTTTCAGGCAGAGATAGATAGTGCCTGTGAACTGATTGATTTTTTACGATTTAATGTGCACTTTTTAAGTGAAATTTATAAACAACAACCGATATCTTCTCCCGGCATGCACAACCGCCTGGAATGGAGGCCACTGGAAGGTTTTGTATTGGCTATAACCCCATTTAATTTTACTGCCATTGGTGGAAATCTGCCAACCTCTGCAGCACTATGTGGAAATGTAGTGGTTTGGAAACCCGCCAATACCCAGATTTATTCAGCCCAATTGTTTATGCGCATTTTGCAGGAGGCCGGATTACCCGCTGGAGTGATCAACCTGGTTTATGTAGATGGACCTACCCTTGGCAAACACTGCTTTGAGCACCCGCTTTTCGCTGGGGTTCATTTCACAGGATCTACAGGGGTTTTTAATAATATGTGGAAGACTATTGGCGAAAATTTACCTAAATACAAAAGCTATCCGCGCATTGTTGGAGAAACTGGCGGAAAAGATTTTGTGCTTGCACATGCCAGTGCCGATCCGGATGCAGTGGTGGCAGCATTGGCGAGAGGTGCATTTGAATTTCAGGGTCAAAAATGTTCTGCTGCTTCAAGGGCTTATATACCCAGCAATCTTGCAAATGAAATCAAACGAAAGCTGGTAGCAGCTATCAACAGCATGAAAGTTGGAACGGTGGAAGATTTCAGCAATTTTGTGAATGCGGTAATTGATGAAAAAGCATACGATAACATAACCGGCTATATCAAAAAGGCAGCAAGAAATAAGAAAAATACCATACTCGCCGGAGGAACATTTAGTAAGCGAAATGGCTATTTTATTGCCCCCACATTAATTGAAACCCGCGACCCCAAATCACTGACTATGTGCGAAGAAATTTTTGGTCCGGTACTTACCTTATATGTTTATCCTGCCAATGATTTTGATAAGGTGTTGAAGTTAGTTGATTCTACATCCCCCTATGCCCTAACCGGTGCCGTGCTGGCAAGAGATCGTGCAGCAATTGAACAAGCTACCCTTGCCTTACGCGATAGTGCAGGTAACTTTTATATCAACGACAAACCAACAGGTGCAGTGGTTGGTCAGCAACCCTTTGGTGGAGCGCGTGCATCCGGTACGAATGATAAAGCCGGCAGTCAGCTCAACCTTTACCGATGGTTGAGTGCGAGAACCATTAAAGAAACTTACGATCCGCCTACCGACTACAGGTATGCTTTTTTGTTAGAAGCTTAATTTTCCGGCCCGCTTGGGCCTAGTGAGATTTCGGCCCCCTGGGCCTAGTAAGGGAGCGGTACGATGGACCTGAGGGAGGGAGCGGGGAGGTTCGATGAACCTGAGCGTGAACGGATTTTAGTGAGCGGGGGAATGTTATAGAGGTATAAAAGCAGCAGGCTGTCTAAACTTTTTTAATAACCTGGGGTTATATTTGATAATCTAAATTTTATACTTGTATGGCCAAACCAACCCGTGAATTGGTAGATGCATTGAGAGCAACTGCGCTTCGTTTACAAAATGGTGCCCCCTATGCCTGGGGAAATCATGGTAGTTGTAATTGCGGACATCTCCTGCAGGTTATTACCAGATTAAGTGAGCAGGAAATTCTTACCTATGCCCATACTGCCCCTGGCGAGTGGACCGAGCTCGCGGCAGAATATTGCGGCATATCGCAGGCTCCAGTAAGTTTATTGGTAAAAAAATTAATGGATGCGGGTTTAACTCCAACCGATATTCACCACCTCGAATATTTAACCGATCGTTCCATTTTAAATAAGCTACCGGGTGGTTTCCGCTGGCTAAAACGCAATCAACGGGAAGATGTAGTAGTTTATATGGAAACCTTTGCCAATATGCTCGAAGTGCAAATACCGGTTGAGATTGCCCTAGAAGAGCAAAACTGGGTTAGTGAGCTACTAATCCAAACTAAAATTGCCGAAGTAGACTAGGTTGATCGAGGGTGTGATTGAGGTTTCGGTTCGTATGACCTTCTTCGCCAGGTAAATTGCACGTTTTGAAGTGTTCTTCCTATCCGGGTAACTGAATCCTAATTAATGTTCCCACTTGCTTACTCACTGTTCATAACTCGTTAAACACCTATTGTGTTTTTGGGCAAATCGCTGTATATTTGCACCTCCTAAAATTTTGCCTGTGCCCACTAAATTTTCACGCGATACTTATATTTACTGGTACGAAATCATGCAATTGATCCGTCAGTTCGAACTGAAGGCTGAAGAAATGTATAAAATGGCCGGAAAAATCAGAGGATTTTTTCATGCATATGTTGGTCAGGAAGCTATTGCTGCCGGTTGTATGACAGCTACTCAGTCCGACGATCCCTTTATAACCGCCTATCGTGACCATGGATTAGGACTAGCCAAAGGCATGAGTGCCAATGCTTGTATGGCAGAATTATATGGGAAAGCTACCGGTTGTAGTAAAGGCAAGGGTGGAAGTATGCACTTTTTTAGTGTTGAACACCGATTTTTTGGTGGACATGGAATTGTGGGAGCACAAATTGGTACAGGAGCAGGTTTGGCATTCGCTGAAAAATACAAAGGAACACAAAATGTAGTGCTTTGCTTTTTTGGAGATGGAGCAGCCCGTCAGGGAATTTTGCATGAGACATTTAACCTAGCAATGCTTTGGAAGTTGCCTGTAATATTTATTTGCGAAAACAACCAATATGCCATGGGTACATCGGTTGAAAGAACTTCAAACGTTGTAGACATTTACAAGCTGGCCGATGCCTATGACATGCCTGCAGATAAAGTGGATGGTATGACGCCTGAAAATGTTCACGAACATGTTTCTCGTGCAGTAAAAAGAGCTCGTGAAGGAGATGGACCTACCCTGCTGGAATTAAAAACCTACCGATATAAAGGGCACTCTATTTCTGATCCTCAAAAATATCGCACAAAAGAAGAAGTAGAAGAATACCGAGATCAAGACCCGCTAGAAAAAGTTAGGAAAAAAATTTTGGAAAGCAATTTTGCTTCCGAAGCCGATTTAGCCCAGATTGATCAAAAAATTAACCTAATAGTTGAAGAAAGTGTTCGCTTTGCGGAGGAAAGTCCGTGGCCGGATGATAGCGAATTATTAAAGGATGTGTATGTAGATGCTTCTTATCCTTTTATAACTGATTAAATTTTCTGAGCAGCAACACCATTAAAGCAAATTACCCAACATGAGTACGAAAGTTTTTCACGAAGAAGATTCCCTGGAACGTATCCTGCATTTTTTACAAAAACACCAGAATAAAATTCTGATTGCTGTTTCTTCCATTGTATTACTGATAGTTGGCTTCTATGGATACAATGAATATGTAAAAAAACCCAATGAAGAAAAAGCTGCAGATGCCCTATTTAAATCGCAGCAATATTTTACCATCGACTCTGCTCGCCTGGTATTGAATGGTGATGGCACAAGTAAAGGCGCGTTATATGTTATAAGAACATTTAGTGGTACTAAAGCAGCCAATCTTGCTAAATATTATGCAGGAATCAGCTATTTACACTTAGGTGAATTTGCCAATGCAATTAAATATCTGGAAGATTTTTCAACCGATGCCCCTCAGATACAATTGTTGGCTTTTGGGAATTTAGGTGATGCCTATTCAGAACTCAATAAAAAAGAGCAGGCAGTTGAATATTATCTGAAAGCATCCCATCATTTTGAAAAAGATGAAAGCAATTCTGCAGAATATTTATTTCGCGCTGCCTTATTACAAGAAACATCTGGTAAAACAAAAGAGGCTTTGGAATTATATAAAGAATTAAAAGAAAAATTTCCTAAAACGGAAAAGGGATATCAGGCTGATAAATATATCAATCGGCTGAGTATAGAAAAAGAATAGTAAGTTCCCTATGGCAACTCAAGGAAATATTGCATTACATAAAGGCATCCCCTCACTTGCGGATGCCTTTATTGTAATTGTGAAAACAGAATGGAATGCCTCCATCGTAGATAAACTGGAAAAGGGAGCCCGTAAAATTTTACGTCAGGCTGGTTGCAATATTCGTACCCTTACCGTTCCCGGGGCAGTAGAGATTCCATTCGCCATTAAAAACCATTATACCTATTGTACCCGCATCCCTGATGCCTATATAGCTTTAGGTACAGTTATCCAAGGCGATACTCCTCATTTTGAATTTGTATGCAGATCCGTAACCGATGGAATCACCCAACTCAACTTGTCGCTGGATGTACCTGTGATTTTTGGTGTGCTTACCCTACTAAACGAAGAGCAGGCAAAAGAAAGAACCACCGGCAAACATGGGAATAAAGGGGAAGAAAGTGCTATCACCGCTCTAAAAATGATTACCCTCAACCGCTCACTAAAAAAATAGTTACCAGCATGAAGGTTCATATATTCATTCCTTGCTTTGTAGACCAGCTCTACCCAACAGTAGGTATGAATATGGTAAAAGTACTGGAAAAGGCGGGATGTGAGGTGATATACAATTCATCACAAACCTGCTGCGGTCAACCCGCTTTTAATGCAGGATTTTGGGGAGAAGCCAAAGAAGTTTGCACCAAATTCATAACCGATTTTGAAGGAGCCCAATACATAGTTACACCCAGTGCAAGTTGTGCAGGATTTGTAAAAAACTATTTCAGTCGTTTATTCGAAAACTCTGCCTATCAGCAACCCGCAAAAAAAACATCCGAAAAAATTCATGAATTTTCCTCCTTTTTGGTGAATGTGCTGCAAGTAGAAAACCTCGGAGCGACTCTGGTGGGCAAAGCAACTTATCATGATAGTTGTGCAGCACTTAGGGAATGTGGTATAAAAGAGGAACCCAGAAAATTATTGCAACATGTGCAAGGACTTGAATTAATTGAAATGAAGGAAACAAGCACTTGCTGTGGATTTGGTGGAACATTTGCCGTAAAATTCGAGCCTATCAGCATTGCTATGGGAGAACAAAAAACCCAACATGCACAAGAAACCGGAGCAAAATGGCTTATCAGTACTGATATGAGTTGTTTAATGCATATAGATGGTTGTATAAAACATAATAATGCCGGCTTGAAAATTATGCACCTGGCAGATGTGCTGGCTAGCGGTTGGGAGTAGGTATCTCATCAATTTTTAACAATTTTCAATAGTGACTAATGAATTACTGGTTGTTAAAATCTGAACCCTTTAAATATAGCTGGGATCAATTTGTACAAGATGGCGCTACCTTTTGGGATGGGGTTCGTAATTATGGTGCACGTAATAACCTGAGAGCCATGAAAAAAGGCGATCTGGCTTTTTGGTATCATAGCAATGAGGGCGTAGAAATTGTAGGTATTGCTAAAATCATCAAAGAAGCCTATCAAGACCCGTCAACACCCGACCCGGCCTGGGTAGTAGTAGATGTAAAACCCCTTAAGAAATTAAAAAAAAATGTTCCCCTCTCTACCATAAAACAAGATCCCCGGCTGGTAAATATGGATTTGGTTCGGCTGGGAAGACTATCCGTGCAAACTGTGAAACCGGAGGAATGGAAAATCATTCTGGAATTAGCCCAAACAAAAATCTAACTAATTTAATATGCCAACCACCGACCATTTAAAAAAACTGGTTGTGTTAACCGGAGCTGGCATCAGTGCAGAAAGCGGTATCAAAACCTTTCGGGATTCCGACGGACTTTGGGAGGAGTACGATATCATGGAAGTTGCGCATATCAATGGCTGGAAAAAACATCCCGAACTGGTATTACAATTTTACAATATGCGCCGCAAACAAATTAAAGCAGCACAGCCCAATGCAGCGCATATCGGATTAGTAGAATTAGAAAAGGAATGGGACGTACACATCATTACCCAAAATATAGACGATTTACATGAACGTGCCGGTAGTAAGCAGGTAATCCATTTGCATGGAGAGATTGTGAAAATGCGAAGTGAAAAAAATGAGGAGTTAATTGTTCCTGCAACGGATGAAATAGAATTAGGTCAAACCGCCTCCGATGGTGCTCAATTTCGACCACATATCGTTTGGTTTGGCGAACAGGTGCCCATGATTCCCCTTGCCATTCAATTGGTAGAAAAGGCGGATGTACTGGTAATTATTGGAACATCCCTACAAGTATATCCGGCAGCCTCCTTATTTGAATATGCTGCACCCGGTATTCCGGTAATTATCATCGACAAACAAATTCCATCAAATGAAGCCCTTGCAGCATCTATTGTTATAGAACAAAGTGCCGGAGTAGGGGTAAAAATGTTAAAAGAAAAACTGAAACAATACCTTTAACATTTTTCATTGATATTTCCTGCTTATAGTTGTAAAAAAAAACATTGCGCATACTGTTTCTTATTTTTTGGGGGATTCAAATTTCCTGTGTACTATCCGCACAGGAATCGCCGGAATTTATTTCCTTAAAAAAATATTATATCAATCTTCCTCCTAAACAACTGACAGATACAAATTGGTTGATATCAATGATAGATACCGGAGGAATCAATTATTTATTACCAATTCAACAAGCAATAGATCGGGAAAAAAATAAAGCAGTAATAGATACCCCCACCCATCGGGATATGCTGGCGGATGCGATTTGCAGACTAACCGATTACCGCACTTCCCTATTCTACGAAAAACAATCATTTAACCCGCTTACCAGTTCTGAACAACAATCTATTCAATCATTGGCGGGATTGTTTGAAAAAGCAACCCGCACCAATGCAGCTTCGATAGTTTATCAGGAAGCGGCCAAACATCGGGTTACCATGATCAATGCCTCTTATCTTAAGCCGGCTACTTATGCATGGATTTCCGGCTTGCTGGATTCACTTTTTAAATTGGGTTATAAACACCTTGCATTTGAAATTATAAGTAAAACCAATAAACCCATTCAACAAGTATCACTGAAAGATGGCATATTTATTACCGAACCAGCAATTGCCGAGTGCATTCGAAAAGCAATTTCAATTGGCTTTCAAGTAATATCTTGCCAACCCGACTTTTCCCTTCAAAAGCCGAACGAAATACACAAATTGCAGGCAGCCAAATTGGGTGAATATATTCAGGCACAACAGCCAAATGAAAAATGTTTACTTATCACTCAGCCTGGGAATAATGCACTTGCATATGGAGACCCCGAAGATGTGCCGATGGGTGTTTATCTCTCTGCATGGCTTAATGAAAAACCCGCTAGTTTTGATCAGTGTTTTTTAACGGAGAATAGCATCAATGAATATGGTGCTTTTTTGCATGCACTTTTACAATATAAACAACCAGTATTTCAGGCAACTATTCCGCAATTAAACGGTAAACCTCTAAAAGCTTTGGAGGAAGAACTCTACACAGCAATGATCTGGCATCCCACTACTACCTATACCAATAACCGACCTTCATGGATGAATCTTCAGGGATGGAAAAAAGAAATGGAAATTCCCGCAGCATTTAAAAATAGTTTTTTGATACAAGCTTATTATTTAGATGAGCTGAGCAAACAAAAAACAGGAACCTGCATTCCGGCAGATCAAACCTATCAGGCTGCTGCAAATGGATTATATTATTTGTATTTGCGTAAAGGGAAATACCGAATCATCTATCGCAATAAAGAATATGCAATTCTGGGTTATCAGGATATTGAGGTAAACAAATAATCAGGTAAAAAATAAATAGGCTATGAATATAGCTGATATCACGCCTATTAAATCTGCAAGCAAGCCGGCCCAAATAGCATAGCGCACTTTTTTGATTCCCACACTACCAAAATATAATGCAATAATGTAAAAGGTACTATCGGCACTACCCTGGAAGATGGAAGCTAACTGACCTAAAAAACTATCTACTCCATAATTCTTAAATACATCCAGCATCAGTCCTCTTCCTCCTCCCCCACTAAAGGGCCGCATGATTGCTACCGGTAAAGAAGGAACAAAATCACTGGTGATTCCAATGTGGAGAAATACCCAGGAAATGCCTTGAATAATGGCATCTAATCCTCCGGAATCACGGAATACCCGAATACCTACAATTATGCCGACGAGGTAAGGAATAATTTTAATGATTACATCCCATCCTTGCTTTGCCCCATCAATAAAAGCATCAAAAACATTTACTTTTCGCAGCCATCCTCCAATTATAAATGTGCATATAACCAAAAACAAAATCAGATTACCCAGCACATTGCTAAAGGTTTCCTTAGTAAATATTCCGCCTTGAGGCGCATCTTTGGTTGAGGGGAGATGATAAATAAAATAAGCAAATAATAAAATCCCTCCAATAATAGAAGCCAGCCAAACAATCATCACCCAATCGAATCGTAGTCGCTGATACAGGGCTGTAATGATGATACTGGCCATTGTAGCTACCACAGTTGCAATCATGAGCGGAACAAAAACAGAAGTAGGATTGGTACTGCCTGCCCCGGCTCGATAAGCTATTATCGAAAGGGGAATAAGGGTGAGTCCGCTCGTATGCAATACTAAAAACATAATCTGTGCATTGGAAGCGGTTTCTTTGGTAGGATTGAGGGTTTGCAGACTTTCCATTGCCTTTAAGCCAAATGGTGTTGCGGCATTATCGAGTCCGAGCATATTGGCACTAAAATTCATTACCATTTGACCCATTGCCGGATGCTTATCGGGAACTTCGGGAAATAAGCGCTTCATAAACGGATTCAATAAGCGGGCGAGGAATTGAATGGCACCTGCTTTTTCCCCAATATTCATTAAGCCCATAAAAAATACCATCACCCCAGTTAAAGGGAGGGCAATATCCATAACAGACGATTTGGAAGCATCAAAAATACCCTCTACCAATTTCCGGAAAATTTCATAATCATGAAAAACGATTAACTTAAACAAAGCAATCACTAAGCCAATTACAAAAAAGAATATCCATACATAATTCAGTGCCATAGAATTAATTATAGCTTGAAAATAAACAATAATTTTTTGCCATAACCCTATTCATCGATTTACAGCCCAACTAAAGTAGGAGAAAGCTCAATATCAACACCATTCCTTGACGGTTAGCCTGTATATTTGCATTCGCCAAAGGCACTCTCGGTGCCCCGGAGGGCACTTTCATCGCCGGAGGCAGAACACATTGAAAAAAAAGTATTATGGCATTACAAGCAGGAATTGTAGGATTACCCAATGTAGGCAAATCAACCCTTTTTAACGCAGTTAGTAATAGTGCCAAGGCACAAGCAAGCAATTATCGTTTTTGCACCATTGAGCCGAATGTGGGTTTGGTAGATGTGCCAGATAGTCGTTTACAAACCCTTGCCAAACTAGTGCAGCCCAATCGGATTGTTCCAACCCAATTAGAAATTGTAGATATCGCGGGATTAGTTAAAGGAGCCAGCAAGGGCGAGGGATTGGGAAATAAATTTTTAGGAAATATCCGCGAAGTAGATGCGATCATTCATGTGATTCGTTGTTTTGAGGATGAGAATGTGTTGCGGGAGGAAGGAAAAATCAACCCCGTTGGAGATAAAGAAATCATAGAAACCGAATTGCAGCTGAAAGATCTGGAAAGTGTAGAAAAAAAATGGCAGCGGGTAGAGAAAATGGCTCGTGTTGGTACCGACGCCAAGGCTAAAGCAGAATTTGATATCCTCAATCGTTGTAAAACGCATTTAGAACAAGGAAAAAATATCCATACGCTACAATTAAGCAAAGAAGAAAAAGTTGCGATAGCCGATTTGTTTTTATTGACCGACAAACCGGTATTATATGTTGCCAATGTAGATGAAGCCAGTATGCATACCGGAAATGATTATGCACGTGCCCTGGAAGTTGCTGCCAAAGCAGAAGGAGCTGAAGTGATAGTGATGTGTAATAATATTGAAGCTCAAATCGCCGAAATGGAACTGGAAGATGATAAGCAAATGTTTATGGAAGAATACGGCATGAAGGAACCTGCATTGCATCGCCTTATTCATGCTGCCTATCATCTACTGAATTTGGATACGTATTTTACTGCCGGTGTGCAGGAAGTGCGGGCATGGACGATTCACAAAGGCTGGAAAGCTCCTCAGGCAGCTTCAGTGATTCATACAGATTTTGAAAAAGGATTTATCAAGGCAGAAGTAATTGCTTTTGATGATTTCGTAAAATTTGGCAGCGAAGCAGCCTGCCGTGAAAATGGCAAATTGCGTATTGAAGGAAAAGAATATATCGTTAAGGATGGAGATATAATGCACTTTAGGTTTAATGTTTAATAACCGAACCATGAAAAAATGTTGGGTAATTGGATGCGCCTTACTTTTTGCTGCCTGCGAAAATAATTCATCAAGTGTTTCAAGCGACAATGCTTCAACCCCCATTGCGCAGGTTATGCCTATGAATTATTCAGTATTGAATATTTATCCGCACGATACTACTTCTTTTACAGAAGGTTTACTATTCTTCGATAACGAATTATACGAAGGTACCGGTATGTATAAAGAAAGTCGACTGTTAAAAGTTAACCTATCATCAGGTAAAGCAATACAACAGGTAAAACTTGCTCCCCAATATTTTGGTGAAGGCATCTGTATACTCAATAAAAAAATTTATCAACTTACCTATCAGGAACATAAAGTATTTGTATACGACATGCAGTTCCGCAAACTACCGCAGGAATTTGAATGGCCCTATGAGGGTTGGGGTATGACTACCAACGGTACCCAATTGATCATCAATTCCGGGGGTAGTAATCTTTACTTTGTTAACCCCGAAACCTTCAAAATTGAAAAAACAGTAGGAGTTTCTGATAACAATGGATATGTAGATAATATCAATGAAATGGAATGGGTAGATGGATTTATCTACGCCAATAAGTACTTAACTGATTTTATTTTAAAAATCAATCCGGAAACCGGACAAGTAGTTGCCCGAGCAGATTTGTCGGGCATATTGGGTAAAAACAATATTACTCCCTCCTCCAAAACAGAAGTATTGAATGGCATTGCCTATCATCCCCAAAAGAAAACATTCTTCGTAACCGGCAAATATTGGCCGGCATTGTTTGAGATCAGGATGCAATAGTACTTGAGTGGGGTATCGGTCCGCTTGATTAGATGAGTGTGCTTCAAATTGTAAGCCTGGGCATTTTGATAGCTTTAGAATCAATCTTTTATAATTGAAGTATTGCGCACCTGCCGCGTAGTCACTCGCTAACGCTCGGAGACTACACGGGGAAGGAAAAGTAAGGCAAGCAACAAGGTTCTATCGCTCTCTTCACACTCTCTCACTCTCTCACTCTCACACTCACTCTCTCTCTCTCTCTCTCACTCTCTCACACTGAAACTTCACACTTTCTTGTTTGATATATAGATCAGGGAGCTCGTTTTTCTTCTATTGAAAAAGGCCAGGCAGTTGGATAGTAATCCCTGCAATGCACCTACGATAGGTCGGTTGTGCGTTGTTTTATACTTTTCACTGAGCATGGAAACATAGAAGGCATCAAACCACATGGGCTTCAAACGGGGCTGTTGAAATTGATGGGTTTGCAATAGTGACTCCATCGAATCGGGGGAGAAATGATAGAGATGTCTTGGCACATCATAAGCAGCCCAATATGCACCATAATGGCAAGCATCACGTGAAGTATAGTTGGGTACAGCAATGATTAAAGTGCCAGTTGGTTTTAATAGTTGATGAAACTGTTGCAAATAACCTTTCAAATCGTGTACATGTTCTAACACATGCCATAGCGTAATTACATCAAAACTAGCAGTAGGCAATTTCCAAAGTAAATCAGGACTATCCAATATGATACCTGCTCTTTCTTTAGCTTTTTGCCGGGCGGTTTCATCAGGCTCTATTCCGGTTACCTGCCAACCTGATTGCATCATTTCTTGCACAAAAAATCCTGTGCCGGCACCAACATCCAACAAATTTCCTTTAGGTTGTTTTGCCGCACGAATCACCAACCTTCGTTTGCTTTTCAGCGTAAAAGAACGAACCAGATGATAGAGCTGATTGATAAGTCCTCTACTGGTATTGGTATGAGATATATAATTCTCAGCTGCATAATAACTACCTATTTCGTTACTATCCGGCGCATTGGCAGTATATCTGAAGCCGCAATGGGTACATTCGTCAATTAAAAAAGTTTGTTGCGAAACTGTATAATCTTTTGCTGCTATTACCTTTTTGTGTTGAGTATTACCGCAACAAATACAAGAAAAGGATAGATTATTAGTAGCTTGCATAGGAGGTAATCATCAGCGATGCTGGAATATCAAAACATATGAATAATAATGGCTATGGTTGCAACAAAAGCCAATCCAATACTGTAAACCCACCAATAATCTTTTTTTATTTCGCCTGAAGCATTTAACTCATTATTTTTAATATCAACCAGCTTAGCCGAAGCCTTCGAAAAAATTCCTGAAAGTTTTTTACCTTCTAAGCCTGGTTGTTGCTCCTGAATGTCAGATGCAACCACTTGCTTCTTTTTGAAAAGCCCGGTTATTGAAGACTTCAATTTTGCAAAAAAACCTAGTTTCTGTGGTTTTTCTTCCTCATCTTCTTTGGTAATTTTTGCTGGTTTTGGAAAACTTACTGAAGGTAGATTTTTGTTTTTTTGCCAGGGCCATTTTTGTGTACCCGCTTGCTCAGCTTCGGGAATTGCTTGACGAGTTGTTACGCTGGATTTAGTTTCATCTATTCTCCCATTAACCCCAATCCTACCCATCTTTCCAATGGTAGGTAAAGAATTGGATTGATTAGGCTCAATATCGGTATTTCTTGAATTAAAAGGCCTTTCAGAAGATTGCCAGCTTCTTTTGGGCATTTGCACTGTAAGGGGATCATTTAACTCGAATGGTTCAGGGGTTGGATGTACAGTTGAAGGAGGATTATTCCCCAGTTTGGGGGAATTCCAGCGGATAGTTTCTTCCGGATTTGACTCTTTCTTGGGTGGAAAAAATTTGCTCGATGAAGTATTTTGAGAATTATCTGTAGTAGTATTTGCGCCGGCTCCCAATGACTCACTGATGGAAGGGTAATCCTTTTTTCCAAAAATTGAGTCAGCTCTATCTCTCAGCATAGGATTTTTACTACGATTGAGTCTCTCAGCAAATGGATCAACAGGGCTAGTCGCTGAAAAATTACCAGACAATGGATTGGGTGAAGATGCCTGGGCCAAAGATCGATTGGTTGGAGGTAGAGCGGCTTCATTTCCGGGTAAATGTACCCTATTCATTCTCTCTTTTGCCTCCCTTAAATCTCGGAACTCAGCATTCACCTGTTCCCTGCGCTGAGCTAGTTGTTGCCGTACTCTTAACATATCGGGAGACTCCTGATATGATTGAATACTTGCATAATCCAGCGTGGGATCAAGTTTACCCTCTGGAAGATTCTTTTTGGTGGGTGCCGGATATTTATTTTCGCTTGTATAGGAAGCATTACCGGGGGTTACCGGGGATGGAGCAACCTTGGGTTGATAGTAACTTTCAGCAGAAACAGGAGGGGCAGAATTGGTCGAACGCGCCATATTTGCCGGGGGCACAGTTTGCATTGCGGGTTGAATAACCCTATTCGCTGTTTCCTGAACAAAATGTAGTTTGCCTAAACCATCTTTCGTTAACATACCAATTCCCCTCAGGTGAGCCCGCTTATTCTCCACCAATTCAGACATAATCTGTAGGGAGAAATTCAATAATTCATTTGCTGCAGCGGAAGGACTAATATTTAATTCAGCAGCCAAAAAAGGTAATAAACGTGTATCCGCGGTGGCGGGTGGGCCATCCTTGAAATGAAGTATAGGCTGTTTGGGTAATAAGGATCCGTCTTGCGGATTGTACTGAGCAGGTGCATAAGAAACCGAAAAACTACCCAAAGAGGGAATGTTCAAGCGATTATTTAATACCAGATATTTATATAGCAGCTGCTGCATCGTTTATAAAAACAAAATCCAGTACGAATATACAAAACAGCAGCCATACCCTATTTCATATTAACTAACTATCTCATGAAAGTTTATGCACATATATTTCAACATTTACAAAACTCGAAGTAGTAAATTAGATCACTTTGCTACCAACTTTATAAAATAGTACCTTTATTATCAATTACCTATATGTACGAGCATATAACGCAAATTCGAGTTCGGTATGCCGAAACCGACCAAATGAATGTGGTGTATTATGGCAATTATGCCCAATATTTTGAAGTAGGAAGGGCCGAATGTATCCGGGAACTGGGATTGTCGTATAAAACCATGGAAGAAAAAGGTATCCTGATGCCCGTTGTTAGTCTGCAAATTCAATACCTGCGTCCGGCTCGCTATGATGATCTTATCACCATCAAAACACAACTCCGCCAGTTACCTGAGAAATACGAAATTACCTTTCATCATGAGGTATCAAATGAAAGAAAAAAATTACTTACTACCGGACAAGTTACCCTGGTATTTATGGATATTGCTGCAAATAAGCGCACCCGAATGCCAGACTATTTAAGGGAAACGCTCACTCCCTATTTTGCTGTTTAAGCCCGGTGATAATCGCCTTTCCAGTTTTTTACTGCTTGCTTGATTTCCTTTGCAGAGAGTTGTTCATTGAGTGCCCGGTCAACCAAATCAACGAATTCTTCATCCGGGGCAAATCGTAAGGCAATTACTTGCGACATACGTATACCCGCTGGAAGTAATTTACCCGTTAACACAAAATACCGCAAGTTTTCCTCCGCCCGTATCGCCCGGTTTTGAACCGTCAACGCAAACATTCGTGAATAAAATGCCAATATGCATAGGAGTAAAACGCCAAAACAAATTAATGAAGCAGAATAGCAGTTATCGGGGGTACATTTGGAAAGATTCACAAATGAGCCAATCAATAAAACTAACAAAGCCGGTAATAGAATATAATGATATCCGACTACATACTGCTTGTGATTTTTAAAATTTTGATTTGACATACAATTGATTATAAGGGTTAATTAATATTAAATTATAGATAAGCCAATTATTTTTTAACCTCATCCAGCAACCGAAATAGTTTATTAACAATTGCGGATGAACTGCCTTCATAATTATTCACTAAGATAGCTAAAATAACGGTTTTACCGTTAGGCATTGTATGATACCCGGCAAATGATTTTGCACCCCCAATGGTACCACTTTTCAGTGTCATGTTGTTGTAAATGGGAAAAGCATCCAGGTATTGGGCATACCACCATTGTTTACGAGCATATTGCAAAATGCTTACCAGCGTTCCGGCGGTGAGACGATTTTGCGGACTCAAACCACTGCCATCTATCATTCGTAAAGCACCCGTTTCAATTCCCCTTGCTTTCCAAAATTGCCTGATTATCCCTATTCCATCTTCCAAAGAGCCAATACCCGAATACTTCCTGGAAATAGCCCGAACCAGCGCTTCTCCATAAAGGTTCACACTTTTTTTCATAAACCAGTAATGTAAACTGTCAAGAGAAGGAGAATAATGAAACGCTATAGGTTGCAATTGCATTTTACTGTTTGAATGAAATGATTGCTCCCGAACAACTAATCCATTTTGCCTGAATGAATCATTGAGCTCTTGAAGCAGTTGTGCAGGTGGATTGGGTATTGATCCTGAAATAACAAATGCTGCTTCACCCCTAGGAATGGTTCCCTGCACCAGCGCCTGATTGGATAAGGGTGCCAGATAAATATTTGCCTGATCGCCACTTCCCTTTTCAGCAGCTCTTACTGTAGAAATGAATCTAACTCCCACGGGAGCAGGCTTTGCTTCAACAATTGTAACCGAATCACCCAAGGCTGCACCTGAACGTAATATCAAATCATACTGGTTTTCTCTCCAGTTGATATAATCACTTCCCGCACCATAATAGTTTCCAATATCATTCCAGGTATAGCCTCCCGGAGTAGCGCCAATTGGCCAACCATCATTGTAGGACAATACCTTACCGGCTATTGAATGAATTCCCGCTTTTCGTAAAATACGAATCCACTCAGGAATTTGATTTACAGGTTTAGTGGAGGTAAAACGAAAACTCCCTAAAGTTGGGTCTCCACTTCCTGATATCCATAAATTGCCTGATAATACATTATTCAAAATAGGTGCATCGGTTAGGAATGCAGTTTGAAATCGAAAAGCCGGACCTAACAACTCAAAAGCGGTGCAACCAGTAACTATTTTCTGACAACTCGCCGGTGCAAGTCCGATATGCGGTTGATGCTGAACAAGCGTATCGCCGGTTTCAGCATCAATGATTAGCAAACCCAATTGAGCAAATCTCATTTGAGTGTCGGACAATAAAGTTCGGGTAGCTTCATATAATCTATCGGAAATTGATTGTGCAGATAATGCGGTTGAAAATAATAAAAGGCTGAACAGGGATACAATAGTTTTCATAAATGCAGTTACCTTGCGTTAAAATTAAGCAGATCCTCATGACGGAAAAAGTTTTTGCTTCCATAATTACCATTGGTGATGAGTTATTGATAGGTCAGGTTATTGATACCAACAGTGCATGGATTGCCACCGAATTGAATCAGATTGGTATTTTATTAAAACACCGCATTGCAGTGGGTGATAATCGGGAAGATATTTGGGAGGCACTTGAAACAGAAGGAAAGCATTCGAAAATAGTAATCATAACTGGTGGTTTAGGACCAACTGCGGATGATATAACCAAGCCAGTTTTGTGTGAGTATTTTGGCGGTAAAATGATGGTGCATGAACCTACACTGGAACATATCCGCCATATTTTTGAGGAGGTACTGAAACGCCCCATGATAGAGCGTAATGCCAAACAGGCCGAAGTTCCGGATGTTTGCAATGTACTAATGAATGAGCAGGGAACTGCTCCTGGTATGCTCTTCAAGAAAAATGGGGTTTGGTTTATTTCATTACCTGGAGTGCCTCATGAAATGAAGTGGCTGATGCAACACAAGGTTTTGCCCCAACTAACCCAACATTTTTCAGGCGGTGTGGTGCAACACCGAACGATGTTAACCGCCGGAGTAGGAGAATCATTTTTGGCTGAAATGATTCAGGACATTGAATTGAGTTTACCCGCCCACATTAAACTTGCTTATTTGCCCAATTATGGAATGGTACGATTACGACTCACAGGTTGGGGAACAGATGATACAACGCTTTCAGCCGAATTGGACACTGAATTTTCGCGATTCAAGCAACGGGTACAGGCGCATTTGATCATAGATGAAGATATCCCACTAGAAAAAGCTGTTGGGAAATTATTAACTACCAACAACGCCACTATGGCAACTGCCGAAAGTTGTACTGGTGGCTATATTGCGCATTTGCTAACTTCTCATCCGGGAGCTTCTGCTTTTTTCAAAGGATCGGTAATTTGTTATGATAATGAAGTTAAAATGAATTTACTCGGGGTTACCGAATCCTGTTTGCAAGAATATGGAGCAGTAAGTGCCCCCACCGTAGAACAAATGGCAAGTTCGGTGAAACAATTATTGAATGTTGATTATGCGGTAGCCGTTAGTGGTATTATGGGGCCTGATGGGGGAACTAAAGAAAAACCATTAGGACTCGTTTGGGTTGCGATTGCTACTCCAAAAGGCGTTACCAGTCATGAATTGCGTTTTCGATTTACACGGAAAAGGAATATAGAACTAACCGCATCACATACACTCCGCCTCCTTCATACCGCAATTGTGGAGAACAAGTGAATATCCTTCTTTGAATAACCTTTACATTTGAGTAATCGTTTGATGTACTTTTGCACTAAGGAATTGTTTTTGAATGAAAAAGGAATAGAAAATTCCAACTATTTCTAATCGTTCTCAGTTCAATTTCCTGCAAAAATCAGCTTTACGTGTTTACTTAAGCGTAATTATGGCCCTAGTAGATTTGATAATGCCCAAGTTGGGTGAAAGCATCATGGAAGCCACCATCCTGAAATGGCATAAACAGGTAGGTGATGCTGTGCAATTAGATGAAACGGTGCTGGATATAGCTACCGATAAGGTTGATAGCGAAGTGCCTTCTACAGCTGCTGGTATTATTAAGGAGCTATTATTTGGCGTAAATGATGTGGTTCCTATAGGAGCAGTAGTTGCTCGCATCGAAACAGGATCTCCCGAACCTGAATCTATTCCATCAACTGAAACCTCCCTCACTCCCATCATCAGTCTTTCTTCCACTCCCACTCAAACTTCCGAAGTTCCATACATTCCTGCACCAGAACCCGCTCCTGCTCCGGCTGAAGGTACAGGCAAAGTTGGAATGAATCGGTTCTATTCACCTCTTGTGATGAATATCGCTCAAAGTGAGGGAATTTCCATGAGCGAACTTGAGCTAATACCCGGAACAGGTCATGAATATCGGGTTACCAAAAAAGACATTTTACAATACATAGCCGATAAAAAATCAGGCAAAGTAGTGGCAGCGCCCGCTGAGGCTACAATGCCGGTTGCAACTCCAGTCCCCACGAATGTTCCCGAACCTATTGAACTGCCATCTGTAACTGACGCTTCGGAAACCAATACCGCAATTTTTCAAGTTCCCGGATCTGCAAAGGATTCCGATATACCAGCTGAGCCCACTGCACTTCCTGGTGCAGAAATGATTTCCATTCAGATGCCGGCTGCTACCCCAACCAACACACCCTTACCTGAACCTATCCCAGTAGAAGTTGCTGCACCCAATACTGCTCCCGTATTTCAAACTGTACCTATAGCAAATATTCCCCCTGCTGTGTTGAGTGAGCCACTTTCTCCTATTCCAAATTCAAACGGACAGTGGTCGGATCCTTCAAAAGTAGTTGTAACGGGCGAAACAGAATTGATAGAGATGGATCGCATGCGTAAATTAATTGCCAAACATATGGTTGGCAGTGTGCAAACGAGTCCACACGTTACCAGTTTCTCAGAAGCCGATGTAACAAATATGGTTTATTGGAGAAAACGCGTGAAAGATGAATTTGAGAAAAGAGAAGGTACCCGCCTCACTTTTACACCCATGTTTATTGAATGTATAGTAAACGTGATGAAACGTTATCCTCTTATCAATAGCTCGGTAAATGGTGATCAAATAATTCTTAGAAAAGATATCAATATTGGAATGGCCACGGCACTGCCTTCGGGTAATTTAATTGTGCCAGTAATTAAGGGCGCAGATCAGCTGAATATTGTTGGGATGAGCAAAATGGTGAACCGCCTCTCCGATGCTGCTCGCAACAGCCAGCTCAAACCCGATGATACAACCGGAGGCACTTTCACTTTTACCAATGTGGGTACTTTCGGAAGCTTAATGGGAACTCCCATCATCAATCAACCACAGGTAGCTATTTTAGCAGCAGGCGCCATTAAAAAACGTGCAGCTGTTATGGAAACTCCCGAGGGAGATACCATAGCAGTTCGTCATATGATGTACCTATCCTTAAGCTACGATCATCGAATTATTGATGGAAGTATGGGCGCTTCGTTTTTATCGGATGTTGCTAAAGAAATGGAAAACTGGGATGTGAACAAACGCTGGTATCAATACCTCTAATTTGTTTGCAGTATCAATTGAATTTTCCTTCTCCTGGAATTTTTCTGTAATGTATTTGAATGATACTTATTCGGTTTCCTTTTCCATCATTAAGTAGGCTTTGATGAATCCATCAATTTCTCCATCCATAACCGGACCCACATTTCCCACTTCATAATCGGTGCGGTGGTCTTTGATCATTTTATAAGGATGAAAAACATAGCTACGGATCTGACTGCCCCATTCGATTTTTTTCTTTCCTGCATTGGTGGCATTGAGCACTTCCTGGCGCTTGCGAAGCTCTTCTTCGTAAAGACGACTTTTCAACATCTTTAATGCCAACTCCCGGTTCTCACCTTGGGTGCGGGCCTGCTGACATTCCACAATAAACCCACTGGGTATATGTTTTAGCCGTACGGCCGTTTCTACTTTGTTTACGTTTTGTCCGCCACTGCCGCCACTTCTAAAAAATGCCCATTCCAAATCGGCAGGGTTTACTTGTATCTCAATACTATCATCAATCAAAGGATATACAAAAACAGATGCAAAAGAAGTATGTCGTCTCGCATTGCTATCGAAAGGTGAAATCCGCACCAGCCGGTGAACTCCGCTTTCTGCTTTTAAAAATCCATAAGCAAACTCTCCATCAAATTGCAAGGTAGCTGTTTTTATACCGGCACCTTCCCCCTCCTGATAATCCAGTTCAGTAACACGCCAGCCTTGTTTATCGCCATACATTCTATACATACGCAGGAGCATCTCTGCCCAGTCTTGGCTCTCCGTTCCACCCGCACCGGCATTGATTTGCAGGATGGCGGGTAATTCGTCTTCGGGTTTGTTAAGGGTGCTTTTAAATTCAGCTTCTTCTACCGATTGAACTGCGGCATCAAATGCCACTTTCACTTCTTCTTCAGTGGCATCTCCTTCTTTCCAGAAATCGAAGAGGATAGCAAAATCTTCCACAGCAGTTTCAACCTGCCGAAATAATTTCAGCCAATATTCATTCAATTTTATCTCTTTCATAATTGCAGTAGCCCGGGCATTATCATCCCAAAAACCCGGTGAAAGCGATAATTGTCGGTCGGTATCTATTTTGTAATTGCGGTTCTCAACGTCAAAGAAACCTCCTCAGGACGAGTATGCGGTCCCTCAAAACTTTTAGTTGCTCTTGTGTCATAGCTGCAAAGATACAAATAAAATACCCCTGCACAAGTGAGACAAGCTCTCTTAAGCAGGGGTAAAACTACGCTCCTCGTAAGCCGGATTCTGTTTTTACTCCATCATTTATCTGGTCGGGCCATTACTGAACCGATCTTGCTGCCTACCCTGGATCTCAGGCGAGCCACCTTCAAACGATCCTATACATGGCATTACAGCACCCAAGGTTTACCCCTGCAAACGGTTACCCGATTGCACCGTGAGCTCTTACCTCACGTTTTCACCTTTTCCCTGATCTTACGAACAGGGTAGTTATTTTCTGTGGCACTTTCTCGTTCCGCCAAAAGCTGAAGCCGGCTATTCACCGGTAGGTTGCTCTGAGCTGTCCGGACTTTCCTCCCCGCCTAAGCGGAGCGATGGTTCGGGAGTATAGCAATGCAAAGGTACGAATTTGTAAAGGAATGGGTTTAACTGTTAAAATACACTCGGGTAGCACCATCGCCAAATGCAGGTTCGTATTGGTGTACAAAGTATTTAACTTCTTTACGTGTTTTAAGCAGGGCATGTATTTCATTGCGCAATACACCCTTGCCAATTCCGTGAATGATCACCATTTCGGTGAGGTGTTGGGCATAGCCAATTTCAATCCATTTTACCAACTCATCCAACTGCATTTGGAGTAATTCATCGGGCTGCATTGATTCCCAGTGCGAGGTTATTTTATCGGCATGCAAATCCAAAACCGATCGTGCCGGTGGCAGATGTTCCCGAATGCGCCCGGCATCATAGATTTTAAAACCCCGTTTACTTAGTGCGGTTGTATCTAACATAGGTTCCGGTTCTCGAACCGGGTATTCGGTAAACAAACACCAGGATGCAACCGGTTGATTTTGCTCCTTCAACTCCTCCATTTTCTGGAAGATGGCTTTGGGCTTCCATTTCAGCTGTGCTTCATAATGCGTGGCGCGCTTTTTATCAGGGGGTTGCAGGTTGCAATCAATGGAAAAACTGAGTGCATCATTCACTTTTTCAAATGCAATATTGTGCAAATAAAAATCTTGAAATGCGCCAATCGAACTATGAAGGTTAAACTGTTCTACTCCCTGTGAAAGTTGTTTATATTGAAACGTAAAATTGTCGCCGGTTTTATTTACGAGGTAGATTTTCAACTCCTCTACTACTTCATCATTAAATTCATCGAGGGTAAATCGGGGAATCGCACTTAGCCATACACCAGAAGAAACAGCTATTTGATTTGGAACGGGTTTCTCTTTGGGAACCTGATCTACATACATTTTGGGAGGCGTTTTTTCCTTAACGAACTTTTTTTGAGTAAAGCGTTTGAAATAAGGAAAATCAATCTGATCCATATAAGCAGGGAACTTTACGCCGCGCACTTCTATCATCACCAGTTTATCATTGATAATTTCAATTACTCTTCCTTCTTCATTGCTGAGTAATACAATAATTTCATCGCCCGGCTGGTACTTCATGCTGCAAAATTACAGCAAGTACTGCAAGCAACCATCAGCTAACTCAACCGTTACTTATGCCAGTTTGCTGCGGGAACGACCATAGAGAAAGTATATAGATAATCCAATGCCCATCCAGGCAAAAAACCAATACCAGCTGATTGCGGGAATTTCTATCATCAGGTATAAACAACATAATCCGCCAAGAACGGGTATTAGGGAATAACTTCCGCGGAAACTCAACACTGCAGCAAGTATCGATAAGAGAATGAATATTAGAAACAACACTTCCTGATAACCTTCATTACCCATATTTTGAATAGCCAATTGAATCCTATCTCTCAACAAAAAGAACATCAAACTCACCAACAATGGCACTATCCATTTTCCATTGATATAGGGCAGGCGAAACATGCTTCGGCCTCCGGTATTGGTAATTCTAGGCAATGCCAAAACACCAAAACAAACAAGCACAAAAGCAAACAATGTGCCGATACTGGTAAGATCGGTCATAGTTCCACTCGATACAAACAAAGCCGGAATACCCACTAACAATCCGGTTACGATGGTAGCAAAAGAAGGAGTTTGAAATTTCGGATGCACGGTAGCAAACTTTTTTGGTAATAGTCCGTCGCGACTCATGCTCATCCAAATGCGGGGCTGCCCCAATTGAAATACCAGCAACACACTGGTTGTAGCTACTACCGCACTTACCGAAACGAGGTAACTGATTTTATACAATTTCAACTGATCGAAAACAAACGCAAGGGGATCATCCACTTTTAATTGCGTATATGAAACCATGCCTGTTAAAACCAATGCAATCAGCACATACAAAGCTGTGCATATGAGAAGTGAATATACCATCCCCCTTGGCAAATCGCGTTGCGGATTTTTACATTCTTCTGCAGTAGTGGAGATCGCATCAAACCCAATATAAGCAAAGAACACAGAAGAAACACCCGACAATACCCCATTGATTCCATTGGGTAAAAAGGGATCCCAGTTGTGGGTATCTACATAAAAAAATCCAACTACAATCACAAATACAATCACCCCAATTTTAAAGAGCACCATTGCATTGGTAGTTTTTTTACTTTCCTGTATACCAATATAAGCTAGGCAGGTAATCAATGCCACAATAATGAAGGCGGGCAGGTTGATGATACATTTCCACCCCCCAATTTGCGGTGCATGTAGTACTGCCTCATAACCCAGCTTTACCTGTTTGCTAAGAGAATCCAGCGAGGTGCCTTGGGCGATGGCTTGAGAGGCTGCCATATAACCTTCTTGCGCAGTTGCCGGATTGGTAGCCAGCCAAGCAGGTAAATGAATATGAAAACCTTCCAATAGATTATAAAAATATCCACTCCAGCTAATGGCTACTACAATATTACCAATGGCATATTCCAAAATCAGCGCCCAACCAATAATCCAGGCAACCAGCTCTCCAAAAGAAACATAGGCATATGTGTAAGCACTCCCGGCAACAGGCACTCTGCTGGCAAATTCTGCATAACAAAGGGCACTAAACCCACAAGTAACTGCAGTAATAAAAAACAGAAAAACTATGCCAGGTCCGCCGCTATGGGCTGCAGTTCCGATGGTTGAAAATATGCCCGCACCAATTACAGCGGCAATACCCATAAAAGTAAGGTCGCGCACACCGAGTTCTTTTTTCAAAGTAACTCCATGGGCATCCGAAAATCCAGACTCGGCATCAATGCGCATTTTATCTATTGACTTTTTCCGGAACAGAGATGAAAGCATGTATACAATTATTTACACGGCACAAACCGGCGGGTGAACGATTTGGAAAGATAATTAAATATTCAAAACCGCGGATTACTGTTCGCGCTGTAAAAGATAAGCCGCTAAATCGAGTAATGGTTTTTTACGCACCTGTAACACTGCAATTTCCTCAAGATGGCGCAGCGATTCCTGCCAATATTTTTCCTTCAATTCATTTGCCCAGGATTCTACACCACAACTTCGGAAAATGTCTAGCACACGGGATACTTTATCAGACGGATTTTGCTGCATCAAATCTTCCAATTCCTGCCGTAACCCGGGTGGAGCCACTTCCAGTGCATGTAATAACAAAAAGGTTTTCTTATTCTGCCGAATATCACCTCCGACTTCTTTTCCAAATTTTTCTGGGTCACCAAATGCATCCAGGTAATCATCCTGTATTTGAAATGCTATTCCCAGGTTTTTGCCAAACTCGTATAAATGCCTGCAGTTCCCATCACTCGCTCCACCCAGCACGGCTCCCATTTGCAAGCTACAAGCCAACAACACCGAAGTTTTCAAAGTGATCATGTTGATATATGCATCAAGATTTACATCTTTTTGTTGCTCAAAATCAATATCCAGTTGTTGCCCTTCACATACTTCGCGGGCAGTAGTATTGAAGAGAGATAGAATAGATGATAGCTGATTTCCTTGTATCCGATTCAAATAATCATATGCCTGAATCAGCATCACATCTCCGGCAAGCAGGGCGGTGTTGTTGCCATACTTTTTATGCACGGTTTCATTACCCCTGCGCAAGGGTGCTGCATCCATAATATCATCATGAATCAGGGTAAAATTATGAAACAACTCAATTGCAGTTGCTGCATGCCATGCATGGGAACTGATTTCGTTGAATAACTCATTACCCATTAAACAAAGTACCGGACGAATGCGTTTTCCGCCCCAGGATAAAAAATATTCTCCCGGCTCGTATAAAGTTGCGGGAGTAGTGGGAAAATGGCGAACAGCAAAATAGTCGCCAAATCGTTTTACCAAATCCTGAAATGTATGCATAGTTATATCAAATATACAACGCAATTTCGGGTATATAAATTAACGATTCGTTTCCATATGATTTTCCTTATTTTGCCCTGTAAACATTCACCCCCCATGAAAAAATACTGGATACTGGCATTGCTGCTTGCTGTCACCTTTCCGGTGTTAGCCCAGAAAAATGAATACGTTTATCAACGATCATTAGGAATTAAAGTGTTTCCAGGAGCGATCTCTTATAAGAAAGACTGGGGCGGAAATACAAAAGTGGAAGCTAATCTCTATATTTCTTCCGATTTTTTTCGGCTCACTGGTTTATACGAAAAATACTTCCCCCTAACCCCGGAAGTAACCGGACTCAACTGGTTTATGGGTGGAGGTGCACACTGGGGTATTTGGACTGATAATTGGAAGGCCCGCTACCCTACCCGCGAATCGGGGATTGCCATTGGGGTGGATGGAATTATTGGACTGGACTATAAAATAAGAAATGCACCACTTAATATAAGTTTGGATTGGCAGCCCTCATTCAACATCATTGGCTATCAGTATTTCGAAGCGGGTTGGGGAGGAATCGGAATCCGCTATGTACTAAACTAATCCCGCTTACCAAAATTACTTCGGGTTACTCCAAGGAGAACAGACTGTGTACGAATTCTTTTTTATCGAAAATCAGCAGGTCCTCAATCTTCTCACCCACTCCGATGTATTTTACAGGAATTTTAAATTGATGAGCGATTGCCAATACTACCCCTCCGCGTGCGGTACCATCTAACTTAGTAATGGCGAGTTCTGTAACCTGAGTGGTGGCAGTAAAATGGCGTGCCTGTTCCAAAGCGTTTTGTCCGGTAGAACCATCCAGCACCAGCAGTACATCGTGAGGGGCTCCAGGAATTACTTTACCGATGGCGCGTTTAATTTTCGCGAGTTCATCCATCAGATGTTGTTTATTGTGGAGGCGACCGGCTGTATCAATAATTACAACATCCGATTTTTTTGCCAGGGCGCTGGTAACGGTATCAAAGGCAACTGCACTGGGATCGGAACCGGTGGGTTGTTTAACAATCGGTACGCCCACGCGTTCGCTCCAGATGGTAAGTTGATCCACTGCGGCAGCCCGAAATGTATCGGCAGCACCCAGCATTACCTCGTTACCGGCTTGTTTAAACTGATGAGCCAGTTTACCAATGGTTGTGGTTTTACCAACTCCATTCACGCCTACAACCAGCAGCACATATGGAGTTTTATCTGCAGGAATCTGAAAGCTACGGTAGCTATTATCGGGGGCATCAACCAGCATAGAGCTGATGGATGTTTGCAGGATGGTATTGAGTTCGGAAGTATTGAGGTATTTATCCTGCTGAACCTTTTTCTGTACCTCCTCGATGATGGCAAGGGTAGTATCTACGCCTACATCCGATGTTATCAGTGCCTCCTCCAGCTGATCGAGCACGTCTTCATCTACCCTGCTTTTACCTAAGATGGCTTTATTGATTCGGGAAAGAAAGCTCTCTTTGGTTGAGCGCAAACCCTGATTAAGGGATTCTTTTTCTTTTTTACCAAACAGTTTACCTAGAAAACTCATACAAATGGGTGTTGGGATTGCTCAAAAAAAGAAAAGCCTTCCGAAATGGGGGAAAGCTTCACTTAAGATATTGAGGTACTGGCATTATTTTTCAGCCAGGAAATCTTTAATTTTATCTTTATGCACAATAGCCTCCTTAAAGGTATAGGCACCTGATTTAGGACTTCTAACTGCTTTAATCACTTTAGTCCAGTTCTTAGCCTCGGCTGCGGCTTTTTGGTCTTTGGTTTTGATAGCCGTTTTAGCTGCTTTTGCCATAATTATTTAATTTCTTTATGAACGGTTACTTTTTTCAGCAGGGGATTATACTTTTTGAGTTCGATACGCTCGGGAGTATTCTTTTTGTTTTTGGTAGTAATGTAGCGGCTAGTGCCGGGTAAACCGGTAGTTTTATGCTCAGTACACTCGAGGATCACCTGAACCCTGTTTCCTTTCTTTGCCATTGTGTAATAATTGTGCGGTTATTTAGATTTTAATGCCTTCGGCTCTCATACCTTTAATTACAGAGGCAAGACCGTTTTTATTGATGGTTCTTAAAGCATCTGCTGATAATTTGAGGGTAACCCAACGATCTTCCTCAGCAAAGTAGAAGCGTTTCTTCTGAAGGTTAGGTAAAAAACGGCGCTTCGTTTTAATATTAGAATGGGAAACAGAGTTTCCAATAATGGGCTTTTTGCCGGTTACCTGACATACTCTTGCCATGATACTTAGTTTAATTCCGATTTTTTCGGAGGGCAAAGGTAAGGAATTTTTTAAGAAAAAAAGTATAATAATGTGGAATTTGTTCAAAAACCTACTACTGGATGCAAGATATGGACAATCGGGCGTTAATAACATTAATAGAAGCAGTATATGCATTATTTATTTCAGTAATATAAAAAATTACAAAACTAAGGTTGCTGATACTTCCACACTTCGCTGAAAAAAATATATACGCTGAAATATTTCATTTGAGTTATGCTGAATGATTGCTCCAAAAGACTTAAATAAATAATGCTATTGGTATAATTTATGTGTAAGAAAATTGCAAAAACTGGCTAATATAAATGCCAGAAATTTCTGTAAATTCATAGATGAAAAAAATAATTCTTTTTTGTGGGTTGATTATTACTACCTTTTTGCAAGCCCAAAAAACCGTTATTAAAGATACGAGTGCCTACTTTGACAATTATGTGCAAAATGCCATTCGTGATTGGCAAATTCCGGGATTGGCAATTGCAGTTGTGAAAGACGGCAATGTAAAATTTAAAAAAACATACGGAGTACGTTCCCTAAATACAAATGAAAAAGTAGACAATGAAACCCTATTCGCTTGTGCTTCAACTACAAAGGCGATGACAGCCCTTGCTATGGGAATATTGGTAGATCAAGGCAAAGTACAATGGGATGATAAGGTTGCTAAATATATACCTCATTTTAAATTATCTGATCCCTTTGTAACTGCTGACATCAGAGTGCGAGATTTGTTTTTACACAATAGTGGATTAGGAAATACGGATTTTTTGTGGACGTTTGATGATGTAAGTGGTGACGAAATTATTCGTCGGATGCAGTTTGTAGAACCAACCTATGCATATAGAGCTGGTTTTATCTATCAGAATATTTTTTATCATATGGCGGGAAAAGTAATTGAAGAAGTCTCGGGGATGTCGTGGGCTAATTTCGTTACAAAACATATTTTTCTACCACTCGGAATGACGCATACCCAAGCATTGCATTCCTGGATTCGCTCTACAAATGTTTCAATGCCTCACTTTATGATTGAAAATAAAGTGACCGAGATCTTGAAAGATACCGCAGATAGAATTCCGGCGGCAGGTTCAGTAAACTCAACCATAGATGATATTGTTTTATGGATGCAATGTATGATTGACAGTAGTAAATATAACGGAGGAAGATTAGTTTCGGAAAAAACATGGATTACATTATTGCAACCACAAACCTTTGTTACAGAAGAGGGCTTTTATCCAACCGCTCAAATAACAAAGCCACATTTTACTACATATGCTTTGGGCTGGTTTCAACAAGATTATAAAGGAGAAAAATTAAATTTTCATACCGGATCACTCTCAGGTGAAATTGCAATTCACGGTCAAATTCCCGATAAGAAAGTGGGGGTTTATATTTTTGCAAACTTAGATCATGCAGAAGCAAGGCATGCTTTAATGCTGAAAGCCCTTGATGTGTATGCTTTAGGAGAAACCAAAGATTGGGAAAAAGAATTTTATGCCTTGTACAAAAACATTCATAGTAAAAAAGAAGCAGCAGAAAAAGCAATTTATGATAAAAGAGTGCTTAATACCGCTCCTTCCAAATCTTTAGATCAATATGCAGGATTATATAAAAACAACCTGATGGGTAGTATAGAAATAAAATTAGAAAATGGTCAATTGGTTGCAAATAATGTGAAATTAGGTAAGGGCATTCTGCAACATTTTAATTACGATAGCTTTTTAATAGTTTGGAATCACAAATGGCAATCAAAAATTGGTATTCAATTTATACTATCTGCTTTGGGGGATGTAAAATCGCTCAATTTGGGCGAGTATTCTTTTCAAAAACAATAATTTAAAATCAGGAAATCCTGCGTTTTTTAAATTGTAGATTTTGTACTTTTGCAGTGGTTTTACCTTAACCCAAAATTCCATATGCATAGCAAGGCGGTATTTTGTTTATTAACAATTATGTTAACCGCCCAAGTTACATTTGCCCAGCGAGATTCCATTCCCCCTGCCACCAAGGTTCTATCTTCTCCTAGAACTGATAAAGATTTCTTTGACTTGTTTCGAAAAAAAAATAATTCAATAAGTACCAAGGCTCAATTAAAAAAAGATAGAAAATTTTTTGTTTCTGCATTACCTGCTGTAGGCTATACTTTACAAACCGGCTTTGCCGGGATTCTCACTGGCAATATCGCTTTTTTTGCAAAAAATGTAGCGGATCCAAAAATATCTACTATTTCCGCCAGTATTACCTATTCTCAATATCAACAAACAATCATACCCTTATATGCAGATATATTGAGTAGCAATGGTAACTGGGATTTTGTATCAGATAACCGATATATTTCTTATCCCTCGAATATCTTTGGATTAGGTGGCCCTACCGACCCCAATAAAAACCATACCATCAACTTTGAACAACTAAAACTGCATCAAACTATTCTGCGAAGGGTATATAAAAACCTGTTTCTGGGGGCAGGATATTACTACGATCAGTTTTGGAATATCAAAGTTATTGATCCACAAACCCGCAGAATCAATGTGTATATTCAACAGGAGTTTGGCAGCACGCAAACTGCAAGTGGACCAGTAGGTAAAATTATTTTTGACTCCCGCAAAAACCAAATCAATCCTACTCAAGGCATTTATGCAAATGCAACGCTTCGACAAAGTTTAAAAGAACTGGGCAGCAATCGTGAGTGGGCATCGCTCTTATTTGATGCACGTGCCTATATTAATTTCCCAAAAGGATCACATAATACATTGGCATTATGGAGTTTTAACTGGCTCACCCTTGCCGGCACACCCAATTATTTGTTCCTCCCCAGCACAGGTTGGGATGATCAATATAATACGGGCAGAGGTTATGTGCAGAGTCGTTTTCGCGGAAAACAAATGTTCTATGCCGAAGCAGAATACCGATATCGGATTTCCCGAAACGGTTTATTGGGCGGAGTTGCTTTTTTCAATTGGCAGCAATTTTTGGGAAATGATAAAGCCTATGAATCTTTTCTGAGAGGATATGGGGCTGGATTAAGAATCAGAGTTAATAAAAAATCGGGAGCAAATATTTGTCTGGACTACGGTTTCGGAAAAGGTAGCCAGGGATTTTACCTAAATTTGGGAGAACTATTTTAATATAGCCATTGAGCAATCATCTTTTATGAATACATCAACCCGAACTTATTTATATCGTTTTCTTTTCAGTTGCCTGATTGGCTGCGTTGGGTTGGCCTGTGGTAAAGATGATGAAACGCTTACCAATTATGATTACTTTTTGAATACCTACATTAATAATGTAAAATATACTACCAATTCAGTATCCACGCTCGTATTATCGAATCAAACCGGTTGTTTGAGCACTAAATTATATAGTGTTACCAATGTTGGTCAAATTAATGTTGATAGCTTTTTTCTAGATTGCTATTTTAAGCATTACACCAAAAGCATTGATTTTGCCCTAATGAAAACAGGAACTTTTAAAATTTATGATGGAGGACAATTATTAAGCTCAACCGGGTGTACCGGTGATTTAGTAATTGGATTAGTTGATAACAGTATTCCAAGTATTTTCAATAATACCATTCTCCAGACTACCAATATAGTTCATAACATTACGAGTATCACCAAAAAGGATTCTACTGCTAATTCGATAACCTATGTGGTTGCCGGAAATTTCAGTTGTAATTTTAAAAATACCAATAACCGGATTATTCCCGTAGTAGGCACTTATAAACTTCCTGTGAAAGCAGCAAAATAAAAATTAAGAGAGCGAACGAATGAGTGGGTGTGAAAACATTTTTTTATTCCCGGTTGAATCTCCGCTCAGGAAAATTGGCAGCAACCATCCACCTCTATAGCAATACTTAATTTTTTGATTACCATTGCAAGCTTTGCAGTCCCTCGTTTGCACTCGCTTCCCAAATGGGTAAATAACATAATTAACTTCCCAAAGTCCAGCAGACCGACACCACAATCTAAATCCTTCACTTATAGTATTCAGCACGGAGTTCCTGCACGCGCTTATCTTCCATATATTCATCAAATGTAGTAAGCCTGTCGATAATACCTCGTGGAGTTAATTCAATGATTCGGTTGGCCACTGTTTGTATAAAAGTATGGTCGTGAGATGTAATTAATACAACTCCGGGAAAGGTTTGGCATCCCTCATTAAAACTTTGTATACTTTCCAGATCCAGGTGGTTGGTAGGTTGATCGAGGATAACAACATTGGGATTCTGCAGCATCATGCGGCTAATCATACAGCGTACCTTCTCTCCCCCACTCAAAACATTGGTTTTCTTTTGCACATCATCCCCACTAAATAACATCTTACCTAAAAATCCGCGAATAAAGGGCTCATCAGCATCGGTAACGTGCGATGGTACATATTGACGCAACCAATCCATTAAACTCAGTGCATCCTGAAAAAACTCCTGATTTTCAAGTGGCAGATAGGCTTTGGTTATGGTAGTACCCCATTCAAACTTGCCCATATCGGCACTAACAGCTCCATTGATAATCTCAAAAAAGTAAGTAACTGCTAAAGGGTCTTTACTTAAAAAAGCAATCTTATCGCCCTTATTAATACTAAAATTTGCATTGTCAAATAACTTCCTTCCATCAACCGTTTTGCTAAGTTGCTCAACATTTAATATCTGATTACCCACTTCCCGTAGTGGCTGAAAAATGATGCCGGGATATTTACGGTTAGAAGGTTGTATTTCTTCAATCACCAATTTCTCCAAAGCTTTTTTTCGTGAAGTGGCCTGTTTACTTTTAGAGGCATTCGCAGAAAATCGAGCAATAAAATCAAGTAGTTCTTTCCGCTTTTCTTCATTCTTTTTGTTTTTGTCGCTGATTTGACGACTAATCAACTGAGAAGATTCATACCAGAAAGTATAGTTTCCGGTAAATACTTTAATCTTACTTCTATCTACATCGGCAACGTGCGTACAAACGGTATCCAAAAAGTGACGATCGTGACTCACCACCAGTACGATATTTTCATAATCGGCCAAAAAGTTCTCTAACCAGCCAATGGTTTCAATATCCAATCCATTCGTAGGCTCATCTAACAATAAGATATCAGGATTTCCAAACAGGGCCTGAGCCAATAAAACGCGTACTTTAAAATTGGAAGGTATATTTTTAAGTAACATTTGATGATAGTCTTCCCCTACCCCTAAACTACTCAATAAGCTTCCTGCATTGCTTTCAGCTTCATATCCACCCATTTCACCAAACTCCGCTTCCAGTTCTCCCGCTTTCATTCCATCTTCTTCGGTAAAATCTTCCTTTGCATAAATCGCATCTTTCTCGTGCATAACCGTCCATAAACGCTGATGCCCCATTAAAACTGTATTCAAAACGGTAACCTCATCAAATGCAAAGTGATTTTGCTTCAATACGGCCATTCTTTCTCCGGGAGTAATTTCAACTGTACCTTTATTGGGCTCGATTTCCCCACTGAGAATTTTTAAAAAAGTAGATTTTCCTGCACCATTGGCACCAATAACCCCATAACAATTCCCCTTAACAAAGTTGATGTTTACCTCATCAAATAACACTCGCTTGCCATATGCCAGCGTAATATTTCTAACACTAATCATAGTAGGATAGTAGTTTTGGCGGCAAAAGTACAGCTTAACCCTCGATTAGCCACCAGGGTAAAGGCTTTTTCCGGTTTAACAATTGAATTGGGGAGAACTTTGTAATTTTATTTAACCATTTCATTCATATGAAGTCGAAATTTCAAGCATCCAACCAGCTCCACACGAATACCCGTAGGAAATTTATCCGGGATATTTCAATGGCCACCCTGGCAGTTTGGGGAGCACCTCTTCAAAAAATTTCAGCGCAGGATGTTGCCGATTTACAAGCAGAGGTTAGCTTTCGATTTGCCGTTGCTTCGGATTTGCATTACGGACAACCTGCCACCGCCTACCGGGAAATGACGCAAATCGTATTAAGCCAATTGAATAAATTTCACACACAATTCCCATTAGAATTTTGTGTATTTAATGGAGACCTGATTCACAATGAACCCATGTTTTTACAACAAGTAAAAAATGAGTTTTTGCAATTGAGTACCTCCTGGTATGTAACCCGTGGCAATCACGATATGGTAGGTTTAAAAGATTGGATTGATGTTTTTGGTTATCCCTTTAACCATGTTGTTGAACACAAAAAATCATTGATTGTGCTGGCAGATACCAGTAATGAAAAAGGAACCTATTTATCCCCTGATCTCGATTGGCTAAAAAAACAATTGGATAAGGGTAAATCATATCAACACGTATTTTTATTCCTGCATATTCCACAGGCGCCATGGACAGCCAATTCAGTAGACACACCTGCGTTTTTTGATTTATTAAGAGGCTATTCGAATGTTAGGGCTGTTTTTCATGGCCATGAACACGACCAGGATGGCATGAGAACGGAGAGAGCGATACCATATATTTTTGATGCACATGTGGGAGGCAACTGGGGAACTCCTTATCGGGGTTTTCGGGTTGTAGAACTGTTGAAAGATAACAGCTTTGTTACCTACATGATGAATCCCGCAGAAAAAATGAATGAAGATAAGTGGAAGATTTATCTATAAGATACGACTTGCTTACCAGCAGTTTACATGAAGCTACCATTCACTTCTGGCTGAAACGGGAGTACTGAGTTCGCTGAATTTTCCTCCCAGAAATTGATAATAACCGGTGATAGCGATCATAGCTGCGTTATCTGTGCAATATTCAAAAGCTGGGATAAAAACCTCCCAACCCTTTTGTTTACCCGTATTCAGTAATGCTTGCCTCAAACCACTATTGGCACTCACTCCGCCGGCAATCGCCACCGAGCGGACTCCGGTTTGCAATACTGCCATTTGCAGATTCCGCATGAGCATGCTAACGATGGTAAATTGAACCGATGCACAAATATCGGCGAGGTTTGCTTGGATAAATTCGGGGGATTGCTTTTGCAAAAAATACAAAACCGAGGTTTTTAAACCACTAAATGAAAAATCCAAATTTGGAACACGGGGCATGGCGAATGTAAATGCTTTTGGATCTCCTTCCCGCGCATACCGATCAATTAAGGGTCCGCCAGGATATGGCAACCCCAGCAATTTAGCAATTTTATCAAAAGCCTCCCCGGCAGCATCATCTATGGTTTGTCCGATTATTGCTAATTCCATGGGGCTATGAGCTATCACCAATTGGGTATGTCCGCCACTTACCGTTAAGCACAAAAAAGGAAAGGAAGGTGTACTTTCGCCAATCAGGTTTGCTAACACATGCGCTTGCATATGATGCACTGCCAGTAAGGGTTTTTGTAATGAAATCGCCAGCGATTTGGCAAACTGAGCTCCTACTAGTAAACTACCAATTAATCCCGGAGAAGCAGTGAAGGCAAATCCATCTATTTGCTGAAGAGCTACTTGTGAAGTAATTCCTGGAAAAGCCTTTTGCAGGGAAGTGGTTATAACGGGTACTATATTTTGCAAATGCGCCCGACTTGCCAATTCGGGAACTACACCTCCATATTGCTCGTGGATGGTTTGGTTTGCGATAACATTCGACAGAATCTTGCCATCCCTGCAAACTGCTGCCGATGTTTCATCGCATGAGGATTCTATTGCCAGAATGGTTACAGACATCTAAAATTAGCCATTAGGCGACAAAGGTACTATTTGAAGGGTAAGAGATGATTATTTCGTACGAATTGCTACCACCGGATCCAATTTGGCAGCAATAGACGCTGGAATGATACCCGAAGCAATTCCTAATACGATACAAATACTTAATGCCAACATGATAATGTTGGGAGCAATAACGATTGGGAAGGGTAAAAAATTACTAAGTACCAAGGTTAGTAACCAAACCATACCCAAACCAATTAGTCCGCCAATTACACACAAAAAAGCACTTTCCAGCAAGAACTCTGTAAGAATGGTTCTCTTTTTTGCACCCAATGCCTTTTTCAACCCTATTTGACTGGTTCTTTCCCGCACAGTAACAAACATGATATTAGCAACACCAAATGCGCCCACAATCAAACTCAAAACTGCAATAGCCCATCCACCGAGGGATACTTGTCCGAAAAAACTAGACACTTGTTCGGCAAACATCGCAACATCATTGCAAGAGAAATTATCTTCCTGTGTGGGGCTCAATCTGCGAATTTGACGCATAATTCCCACCAGTTCATCCTGTAAAGCAGCAGAAGGAACCCCTGTTTTAGCCTGTACTAAAATATTCGGACTATTATTTTCGGCATCAAATACACTGGCAAAATAGCGATAGGGAACAATCACCGACTGGTCAAAATCGAATCCACCAACCAAACTCTGTCCCTGCTTTTTTACAATCCCCTCAATTAGCAATTTCCGGCCATTGTAACCAATTGATTTTCCGAGGGCTCGCTCCGGACTACCATATAATTCGGTTGCTACTTTATTGCCAATAACACAAACGGGAGTACCTCGTTCAAAATCGGCTTCTGTAAGGTACCTGCCGTCTGAGATGTCGATAGTTTGTATTTTATCAAAATCCTCAGTAGGACCATATAAGTTAATGTTGGAAAGAATATTATCTTTATAATCTACATTGATATTGCGGTTTACCATGAAGCAAATCGCTGAGTACAGCTGACTTTTTTCTTTGATAAATTTCATTTCCTCGTACTTCATATTGGGACGCTTCAGATACTTCCACCAGGGATAATCTGGGCCACCCGCATAGTTCCACTTATCGATGTAAATGGTATTGTTACCTAATGTTTTAATATCAGTCTGTACTTTTCTCTCCAGGCTATTAACAGTAGCCAAAACACCAATGATGCAAAAAATTCCGATGGTTATGCCGAATAAGGACAGGAAAGTACGTAACTTATTTGCCCACAATTCCTGCATTGCCATGCGTAGACTGGTAAGTAGGATATTCAACAATTTCATCATTCAGCAAAATTACACTACTCGAAGATGTGGGGAGTAAAATTTATGTAAACGGCAAAAAAGCTGTTTAAGTTACTCTATTTTCAGGAGGGTATCGGTTGCACAGGTGTAAACCAATATATAATCCTTCCGAAAAGTGGAAAGAAAAAAAAGAAGATTTCAACTTAGCATTGTATCCTGTAGTATTTTTGCATGCAATTGATTAAATATTAACAGTTATGGCTTTGAAAAATGCACTCACTTCTTCGGTTGGCAAAAAATTGGTGATGGGCTTTACCGGTATTTTTTTGATTCTATTTTTAGTAGTACATGCCGGTTTAAATGCCTGCATTTGGGCTAATGATGGTGGAGAAATGTTTAATAAAGCTGCCCACTTTATGGGTAGTAATGTAGTTCCCCGGGTGTTAGAAGTGGGTTTATTTGCCGGAATTCTCCTACATATTTTTCAAGGATACCTGCTTACGCTGGAAAACCGCAGCAAACGTTCGGTTGGATACGCCGTAGACTACAGTAAAGGTAGTAAATGGTACAGTCGCAGTATGGCTATTTTAGGTACTATTTTGTTGCTATTTTTTATTTTGCATTGGAAACATTTTTGGGTACCCTCCCGTTTTACCGGTATCCCCTATGAAGCAACACTGACTAAAGGACTTCAAGTACATGATGTTTTTGCATTAATGAAAGATACCTTTAGTGAAGCCTGGGTAGTGATTGTTTATGTTATCAGCTGTGGTGCCCTGGGATATCACCTGGCACATGGATTTCAAAGTGCTTTTAAAACCATCGGTGTACATAACAGAAGATATCATGGCATGTTATCCGCTGCAGGTTTTGCTTTTTCAATAGTAATTCCCGCTGTATTTGCCATGATGCCTATTAGTATCTATCTGCACTGGATTCAATAATAATTTACCTCAATCGAACACACAATAGAACCCCACAAACTGAAACCGATATGTTAGATGCAAAAATTCCTGCAGGACCGCTCCCCGAAAAGTGGACAGATTACAAAGGTCATTGCAAGCTGGTAAACCCCTCAAATAAGAGAAAACTGGAAGTGATAGTGGTAGGAACCGGATTAGCCGGTGCCTCGGCTGCTGCTTCATTGGGTGAACTGGGATATCAGGTAAAAGCTTTTTGCTTTCAGGACTCTCCCCGTCGTGCCCACTCTATTGCGGCTCAGGGTGGAATCAATGCTGCAAAAAATTATCAGAACGATGGAGACAGTGTTTTCCGCCTGTTTTATGATACCATCAAAGGTGGTGACTATCGTGCAAGAGAAGCCAATGTGCATCGGTTGGCTGAAGTGAGTGGCAATATCATTGATCAGTGTGTGGCTCAAGGCGTACCTTTTGCGCGTGAATATGGAGGGTTACTTAGTAATCGTTCATTTGGAGGTACACAGGTTCAAAGAACTTTTTATGCAGCCGGACAAACCGGACAACAACTATTGATAGGCGCCTATCAGGCATTGGAACGTCAAGTGGCTTTAGGAACTGTAAAGATGTATAGCAGACACGAGATGCTTGAGCTGGTAACTATTGAAGGAAAAGCACGGGGAATTATTGCCCGGAACCTGGTAACCGGAGAACTGGAGCGCCATTTTGGTCATGCCGTACTTTTATGTACCGGAGGATATGGTAATGTTTTTTACTTATCTACCAACGCAATGGGAAGCAATGTTACCGCTGCCTGGAAAGCACACCGAAACGGAGCCTACTTCGCAAACCCCTGTTTTACTCAAATTCACCCAACATGCATACCCGTAAGTGGCGACCATCAAAGTAAATTAACGCTCATGTCGGAATCACTCCGCAACGACGGTCGTATTTGGGTTCCTGCGCAAAAAAATGATACCCGCAAACCAACCGATATCCCCGAAAATGAGCGAGACTATTATCTGGAAAGAAGATATCCCGCATTCGGTAACCTGGTTCCCCGCGACGTAGCTTCCCGTGCTGCAAAGGAAAGATGTGACGAAGGATACGGGGTAGGTACGAGCAAGCAAGCAGTTTATCTCGATTTTGCAGATGCAATTATCCGCTATGGCAAGATTGAAATGGGGAAAGAGGGAAAAAATTCTGCAACCCAGCAAGAAATCGTTGCCCGCGGTAAAGAAGTAGTGAAAGAAAAGTATGGCAACCTTTTCGATATGTATGAAAAGATAACTGGTGAAAATCCCTACGAAGTACCGATGCGGATTTATCCGGCTGTTCACTACACCATGGGTGGATTGTGGGTAGATTATGAACTGCAAACTTCTATTCCAGGTTTATATGCCTTAGGTGAAGCCAATTTTTCTGATCATGGAGCTAACCGATTGGGAGCATCTGCATTAATGCAGGGATTGGCTGATGGATATTTTGTTATTCCTTACACTTTAGGAAATAACCTGGCAGATGAAATTTACAATAAACCCGTTTCAACCTCACACCCTGCTTTTGAAGAAGCTGAAAAGAAAGTAAATGATCGCATTCAGCAATTAATGAGCATACAGGGTAAGCAAACCGTTGAAAGCTTTCATAAGCGATTAGGTAAAATTATCTGGAATCAATGTGGAATGGCCAGAACAGAGGCAGGCCTCAAGCAAGCGATTGCAGATGTGCAGGCATTGAAAAAAGAATTCTGGAGTGATGTTAGAATTCCTGGAGTGATCAATGGCATGAATCCGGAGTTAGATAAAGCCAATCGCGTTGCCGACTTTATTGAGCTGGGAGAATTGATGTGTATAGATGCATTAAACAGAAATGAAAGCTGTGGTGGACATTTTAGGGAAGAATATCAAACTCCCGATGGAGAAGCCCTGCGAGATGATGCCAATTATATGTATGTAGCAGCCTGGCAGTTTAAAGATGAACATCAGTGGGAACTTCATAAAGAACCATTGATTTATGATGTAATCAAGCCATCACAAAGAAATTATAAATAATACTTTTCAATAGAACCAAAAAAGATTCCCTGTGGAATCATAGCGAACCATGGAACACTATCACATGAATTTGAACCTGAAAGTATGGAGACAAGCTAATAGCAGCACTCCGGGAGCTTTTAAGCTGTATCGGGTTGAAAACATTTCTTCTGAAATGAGCTTTCTGGAAATGTTCGATGTGCTGAATGAACAACTCATTCGCGATGGTGAAGATCCCATCACCTTCGATCACGATTGTCGGGAAGGTATATGTGGCGCCTGTTCCATGTATATTAATGGTAAACCGCACGGACCATGGGCTGCCAATACAACCTGCCAGTTACACATGCGTGCATTTCAGGATGGAGATACCATTGTGGTTGAACCCTGGCGTGCCAATGCATTTCCAGTTATTAAAGATTTGATGGTAGACCGCAGTGCATTTGATAGAATTATTCAAGCAGGTGGTTATATCAGTGTAAATACAGGTAATGCTGTTGATGGAAATTCATTACCCATTCCGAAAGACAATGCTGATCAGTCTTTCGCAGCTGCCATGTGTATTGGATGTGGAGCCTGTGTTGCTGCTTGCAAAAACAGTAGTGCCATGTTGTTCTTAAGTGCTAAAGTTTCCCACCTTGCTTTATTGCCACAAGGCGATCCTGAAAGAAGTACTCGCGTTTTGAATATGGTGGCACAAATGGATAAAGAAGGTTTTGGAGCTTGCACCAATACAGGTGCTTGTGAAGCAACTTGTCCGAAAGAAATTTCTATTGCCAACATAGCCCGTTTGAACAAAGAATATTTGATGGCTACTGTAACAGCCGAATAAATCTATTTTACGATTGACAAAAGCTGCCCAAATCACGGCAGCTTTTTTTATGTCTGTACCATTTATTGATTACCTTAGAAAAAACATTTCCATGCCCGATTTCAAGGATTTATTTTTAATTAATCCCGAAATTCATTTCCTGAATTTTGGTTCATTCGGCGCCTGTCCGGCACCCGTTTTTGAAAACTATCAATATTGGCAACGCCAACTCGAATGGGAGCCGGTTCAAATGATTGCATTTGATGGAGCTGGATTTCTAGCCAATAGTCGTGAGCACCTTGCCCGTTTCATTGATGTTGCCGATAAAGATGATTTGGTTTATGTTACCAATCCCTCTTTCGCCATCAACCTGATTGCTAAAAATATTCATTTACAACCGGGTGACGAAATATTGACCACCGATATCGAATACGGGGCATGCGACAGAACATGGAATTTGTATTGCCAAAAAGTAGGCGCTATTTATAAGCGGCAACCTATTCCACTACCTGTAACATCGGCAGAAGAATTTACAGATGCATTCTTTCAAGGGCTAACCCCAGCTACCAAAGCAATTTTCATTAGCCATATTACCAGTGCAACCGGATTAATTCTCCCGGTTGAACCCATTATTCAAAAAGCGAAGGCACTAGGACTGATTACAATTGTTGATGGTGCCCATGCTCCTGCCCATATTCCGCTTTCGATTGAAAAATTACAACCCGATTTTTATACCGGCGCTTGTCATAAATGGATGATGGCTCCGAAAGGCTGCAGCTTTTTATATGTTAGTAAATCCTGTCGATCTTTATTGTCTGAACCGCTGGTAGTAAGTTGGGGCTATCAGGCATTGCATCCATCGGGTAATATTTTGCTTGATTATAATCAGATGATTGGCACCCGCGATTTTTCTGCATTCTTAACGGTGCCTGCTTGTATCGAATTTATGCATCAGTACAACTGGAAAGAGCAAACTAAAAAATGCCACGAAATGGTGTTGCAATATGCTCCTGCATTTTATGAATGTTTAGGAACCCGCCCGATTAGTCCGCTCAATAATGAATGGATTGGTCAAATGATAAGTATACCTATTCGAACACCACAACCGGAGACATTGCAAAGAAAATTATTTACCGACTATAAGATTGAAGTACCAATTATGCGGCAAGATAAGGATATCTATATTCGCTATTCTATTCAGGCATTTAATACGGCAGATGATCTGGAAGCGCTATTGGATGCTTTAAGGCAATTGAAACAATCCGAAGGGTGGATTGCATAATGTAGATGCGATATGCCAAACGATTATTTTCAATTTCAACAGTTTCGGGTACAGCAAGGAAAAGCAGCAATGAAAGTATGTACCGATGCCTGCATTTTTGGTGCTTGGCTGGCGAGGGAATGGAGGGGTGCCGATGGACTTTTATTAGATATAGGCACAGGTACGGGCTTGCTATCCTTACAAGTAGCTCAGGAAACTCAATGTAGGATTGAGGCAATTGAAATAGAAATGTCAGCCTATCAACAAGCCGATGAAAATTTTAAAGCTTCCCTTTGGGCAAATCGGATTCGGGCATTGAAAGGGGATATAAGAAGTTTTGAACCCGAATATTTGTATGATTTTGTAATCAGTAATCCCCCATTTTACGAAAATGACTTAGTATCGGATAATGCAAAAAGAAATTTGGCACTTCATAGTAGTGAATTAACATTGGAATCACTGATTTTCGGAATGAATAAATTGTTACAGCCTGGAGGTAAATGGGCTTTGCTATTGCCGGCGCGCAGAAGAAATCCTGCTATTGAAAATGCAGAAAAGAATGGTTGGAAGTTGATTAAAGAATGTATGATTCGCAATCAGCCAAGTAGTAAACCATTTCGACATTGTTTGCTTTTTAGTAGAAATGTTGTGAATGAAACAGAAAGGGAAGATGTGTACATTAAAGATAATGGCGTTTACTCCGATTGGATGCAGCAATTATTACAACCATATTATCTTGCATTTACCTAATGGGTACTATATGCATAATTCCGCAAATATTGATATGGTTCGGTAAGTACACCCTTTTTAAGCATGGTAGCACCGGTTATGATTTGCGAACCACCGGCAATCAAATCGGTAAAAACATATTTTATCAACTGTTCACCAAAATATCTACTGGCATCCCGAGGTAGTTCATTTGGTAAATTTCCCACTGCCATTACATCGATGCTATTAGGCAAATAAGGAGCAGTTTGTAACCCACTAAATCTATCAACTCCATAAACTGGAGTTTGCGGAAGGGCGTCTCCCAAATTACAGGGAACACTTCCACCTTTATCGTCGGTAATATCTGCGATGGTAAACATCCGAAAATCGGGTCGCTGCAGCGTATGCATGGAAAATAATCGAGGAATAGATTCATCCCAATAAATTCCATTCATTAGAATATCAGCAACGGCTGTAAAAGGCTCAAATAAACTCACATATTCCTGGGCATTTTCATGAAAATGCATGCGCTGATAAGTTTTAGTAATTCGGTGTTGATAAAGATCCGCGCCCTTCAAATGAACGTAAACCGGGTAAGTGTAGGATTGATGCAGGAATTCATCAGGCTCCACTTCCTGAATATCCAGGAGATTCATAATTTCTAGTATTCCATGAGCAACTCTTCCGCTTCCAGTTACCACAACTTTCAAAGGCGGCAATTTCAATCCGAAATACGTGTGAATTAAGTCCCGATAATCCCGTATATCTGAAACTCTGCCCAAGGAAAACAGGCCGGTCCGATTCCCATAAGCCATAATGCCATTGTGTGCACCTACAATACCTGCAAAAAATCCAAATCCGATTAATCTTTGTCCATCCGGATGCACGAGACACTCATAATCAATGAGGGTAATTTTCTTTTCCACCATAGCCTGCATAAGTGCCCTATTATAGGGTTGCTCTTTTTTGGTGTGGGAAAAAAACAGGTAAGTTTTATTTGGCAGCAGTTGAGCAGTTGGTATCTCTTTGATTCCCAATAAAATTTCGCATTCATGCAGGTTTTCGCTAACCTGAATACCCGCTTTTCGGTATTCATCATCCGAAAAACATCGGTCAGCAGAAGGTTCCACAATAATAGTACACTCCGGAAACTGTTGTTGCAACAATCGGGCTTGATTTGGTGTAAGGGCTACCCTATTGTCGGCAGGTATTTTTCCTTCTTTAATAAGTCCGATACAAGCCATTGTACTACTTTTGTATCCCAAAGGTAGCTAAAACCCTTTAGGAGACGGTAACCCAGATATGAACTATTTTGATTGGTTTGAGATAAATTGGAGTTTTTTCCCCGACCAGGTGATGTTAAAAAAGAAATTTTATGCACTCAGTCGACTGTACCATCCCGACTTTTATGTACAGCAGGGGGAAGTAGAGAGACTGGAAGCAGAGGAAAAATTGCAGGAAATAAATAAAGCATATGCAACCTTATCGAATCCAATCAAAACCATGGCATATTTATTGAAGCAAACAGTTGGGTTACCGGAGGAGGAAAAATTCACTTTATCGCCTGACTTTTTGATGGAAATGATGGAATTAAATGAAGCTTTGCAAGATGCGGAGACTGAGGAAGAAAAGGAGAAAGTGAAGGAAAAAATTACAACACAACAACATTCATTATATGAACAGGTGGAGCCGATTATGGCAAATTATCAGGCAGGTATTACTACCCAGGAAGAGATGCTGCAAGTAAAGCATTACTACTATCAGCAAAAGTATTTACAAAGGCTTTTAGAGGAGGGAAAAAGCTATTAATAAAAAAGCAGGTTGTTTTGACAAACACCTGCTTTTCTATATATTTGCACCCCGGCCCAGATGGCGGAACTGGTAGACGCGCTAGACTCAAAATCTGGTTATCGCAAGGTAGTGCAGGTTCGATTCCTGTTCTGGGCACAAAGGCCAGAGTGAGAGTGAGTTTGAATACGACCACT